>CAMCIC010000001.1 GCA_945874895.1 Akkermansia muciniphila
AATCCGCAAGATCGCGGAACTGACCAATCGACTCGATTTTCATGAACGCGAAAAAAATCGCGCCAATCGCACCAACGAAGAATTCTTCCGCTTGCTGAGCGCGCAGGAGCGAAGTCTTTTCATCAACCTTACGGTGGCGGAATCGATGAACCGCTTCATGCAAGCCCTAGATCAAATGCCTGCCGCCGAGCGCAAGCGATTTGTCAAACAGGGGCTGGAGGAAATTGCCAAAGGCAAGACAGCAGAAGATATGGAGCGCACTCGTGAGCTCGGTGACGATGTGATGCAAAAAATTGCCGAAGAAGGCATGCGCGCCTATTTCGAAAAATCCAACGCGGAAACCAAACTCGATCTCGCGCCACTGATGGAATCGATGAACGAAGTCATGCAAGGTCTGCGCGGCAATCGTTTCGGACCGCCGAGAAACTGACGCCCCATGTCACACCCCGCCTCATACCGGTGCCGTCGCGGCTTCACTCTGGTGGAGATTCTGGTTGTCGTAGGAATCATTGTAGCCATCGCGGCACTCATCGTTCCCCTCAGTCGGTCATTTATCGCAAAATCACGACAGGCCGCCTGCCTCAGCAACCTAAAACAAATCGGAATCGCCATCGAATCCTACCTGCAGGATCACAACGATACGATGCCAAATCTCGAGGCTGGTCGCCAGTCGCGCAACGAAGATCTACCGGTCATGGAAAACACACTCAGCGACTATCTATCGAGCGAGGATGTGTTTCACTGTCCCGAAGACAAGGTCCATTTCAAAGCATCCGGCTCAAGCTACCTATGGAATTCCACTCAAAGCGGTCGCAATAAGCACCGTCTGGTTTTTTTCAACATCACGGGAGATTCCTCGCGCATTCCCCTGGTGAGTGACAAGGAAGGTTGGCACCCCGGTGAGAACAGTGTGAACATTCTCTATGCCGACTACTCCGCCAGCAAGGAATTCAAATTCCGCACCTCACCCTGAACCAAGGACCTTTTCATGTTAGAAATCAAAGAATTGCGCAAAAGCTTTCACGGTATCCCCGCGCTGAAGGACGTGTCGTTCCGTGTGGAGCGCGGTCAGATTTACGGACTGCTGGGCCACAACGGTGCTGGCAAAAGCACCACGCTAGGAATCATCCTAGGCATGGTCGCGCCGAACAGCGGCGATGTGCTGATCGATGGCGTTTCCGTGCAACGCGACCGATCCCGCGCCCTGCGCAAGGTGGGTGCGATTTTCGAAGCGCCGTCTTTTTATGAGTATCTGAGCGGTTGGCAGAATTTGAAGATCCTGATGAGCTACTCTGCTCCCTTCGACGAAAAACTCGCGCGTGAGGTGGTGGATCGCGTAGGCCTTACCAAGCGCATCGACTCCCAAGTGCGCACCTACAGTCACGGCATGCGCCAGCGTCTCGCCCTCGCGCAGGCCTTGTTGCCGGAACCGGAAGTGCTGTTGCTGGATGAGCCCACGGACGGACTCGACCCCGAGGGCATCAAGTGGTTCCGCGATTTCATTCTCGATCTGCGCCAGAATCGAGGCATGACGGTTTTGTTCAATTCCCACCTGCTGGCGGAAGTGGAACTGATGTGTGACCGCATCGCCATCCTGCAAGGCGGAGTAAGGGTCTTTGAAGGTCCACTCAAGGGTTTGGAGGAGGATCATCTGCGCTACGAGATCGACGCCACTCCCACCACCTTGATCCCCGCTCTCCTTTCTGCACACGGCGGCACGGTGGAAAGTGAAACAGTCATTCATCTACCGCGCGAGATCGATCCCGCCAAGGTCTTGCATGATCTCATCACGGGTGGTGTACAAGTGCGTGCCTTCACACCGCGCCACCGCTCGCTGGAAGATCTTTACATGGAAATCAAAAACCAACCATCCTACGACCCAAGCGCATGAATTTCCTCTCCCAACTCCAAGGTGAAATGCGCAAGCTTTTCGCGCGCCCCCGCACTTACATCGGCTACGTCGCTTTCCTGGCGATGGAAATTCTCATCTTGGTCGTCTACAAGCTGGACCGCACGCAGGACTTTACCCGCAAACAACTGCAGACCAACGGGCTCGAGTTCGACACCTACTACAGCTCCCTCTCGATCACCTTCACCATCATGTTGCTGAGCATGTTTCTGTTAGGCTCCGTATTTTTTGCACTGGTCGCGGGTGACATCGTTGCGAAGGAAAACGAGGACGGCAATCTGCGCCTGATTTTTGCTCGTCCCATCTCACGCCTGCGTTTGTTGCTGGTAAAGTATGCTGCCGTCTGCCTCTACACCGTGAGTTTCGTATTTTTCGTGGGCATCACCGGCTACCTCATGGCGGTGGCCGCCGTGGGTGGAGGTGGTGGATTGTTTGTGATGGAACCGAAAATGGCCGTCTTTGCCGCCTATCCGGAATGGGCGGAGGGAGCTGCCCGACTTGCGCTGGGTGCCTTGGGCATCGGCTTCAGTATGATCACGATCTCCTCCATCGCCTTCATGTTTTCCTGTTTCAAGATGAAACCCGCCGCCGCCACGATCATCACCCTGAGCATTCTCTTCGTGGACATGATCTTGCAGAATTTTCCGTTCTTTAAGGAATACGAGCAATGGTTCGTCACCTGGCGCATGAGCGCTTGGGTGTTTCTGATGGAAAACTACCTGCCCTGGGCCAAGGTGATCGAATCCTTCGCCTTCCTCGTCGGCCTCAACGCGACAGTTTTCATCATCGGCTGGCTCAATTTCCAGACGCGGGATTTTAAAACCTGACCCTGGCCGTTGCTGCAGGAGCGCTGAGCCGTGATGAGGTGACACAAGCATGGCGCGGCTTGTTGTCATAGCTTCGCCCCCTTGACGACCCAGCGGGATCACGCGATGCGGTGCGGGTGGAAGCGGCTCATGTTGCCGGTGATGGGCGAGGCATCGCCGCGGGCGGAGAGACCGCAGCAGTTGTCATCGATCATCCATAGCCCCCAGACGAAGTGGCGCCCACCCGCGCGGAATAAATTCGTGCGTTGTTGATAAATCATGCGCTCGGTTTCACGAGTGCCACTGCCTTTGACAGAAGGTGTGCCGTATTCGTAGAGAGAAATGCCACCGCCCTCGCGCCCGTAAACCGGTTTTTCCACCCACTGGGACATGCCCAGCCGACTCATTTCCTCACGGGAGTAGGTGGCGGGCAGCAACAATGGATGCCCCGGATGCAATTCCCACAAAATGGGAAGCAGCGCCTTGTTGGATAGCATCATTTTCCACATCGGCTCGATGAAACGACCACGCTCTGGCCCGATCTCCGCAAAGAACGGCTCCTTCATCATCCACTCCCAGGGATACAGTTTGAAAAGACGGTCGATCGCCTGTTCGTTCGGATCGGTGAAACGACCCTCGGGGGAAAAACCAATGTCCGCCATGTCCAGCAAATGCACCGTCTTGCCCGCCTGCTCGGCGGTTTCTGCGAGGTAGGCGATGGTCTGCCTGTCCTCTGCAAGGTCCCACGCGCAGGCAAAATGAACCATCGAATCGGGCAACTCCTGCCAACGCGCCACAAGAGCCTCGTGCAAGGAATTCAATTGATCCGAGGAAGGATGGCAATCCTGCAACCAATCCCATTGAATCACCGCCGCCTCCAACAAGGACGTCGGAGTGTCCGCATTGTATTCTAACAATTTTGGCTGACCGCTGCCGTCCCATGCGAGGTCGAAGCGACCGTAGAGCGAAAAATCATTCGCAGTCCACGATTGCTGGACCAGCGGCGCCACCTCCTCGGGAATGCCGAGTTTATCCCACCAGCCGCGGCAGATGATCTGCTCGCAAGCGTTCAAACACATGGCATGCAGCTCGTTCGCCGCGGCCTCGAGTGTCTCGATGGCGTCCAGGGTGAAGACCAGATGCTCATCCTCATTCCAATACGAGTCCTGACCATGGCCATGCCATAGCAACCCGGAGTCTTCGACACGTTGCGTCCAGTTTGCCCGCGCTTGACTCGTTTCCAATCGGATCGGCGCGAAATGATTCGGCAAGTTCATGCGTGCATTACAACCTTGTGACTTAGCTGCCGAAGGAAGTGCGACCCGCGGAGCTCGAACCAAACCCGCCACGCACCGATTTACCGGCCGTCACCGGCGCACCAGAGCTACGGCTTTCTTGCACCAGACGCTGGTAGCCGGGATTCGAAGCCGCATGGGATGCGACGCGCTGCCGGTCCTGATCCATGGTTTGTTGCCACGTTGATTGATTCGTCTGGGCTCGATGAAAAGCACCGCCCGGGGTGTATGAACCTCGATTGCCCGAAAGCAACCAGTACATCATCAACATGTTGCCGATACCGCCGCCGTGATGGTAATGCGTCGTGGTGTGAGATCCGGTGGCGCCGGAACTTCCCGCCCCCCCTTGCGATACGACCTCCTGTTCGCGCTCCAAGAGCAGTTCGACTTTTTTTAAGGCATCGGGAGAAGGACGACTGGACGTCACGGAGGGATTGGCAGGAGCGGCATCCAGCCACTCGCCATTCGCATACCACTTGCCATCTTGCTCGTGACCATACTTATGAGGGAAAAAATCATGAGCGTCAGCGTGATAGAAACCCAGCCCCGGCAACTCAAAATTGTGTTCCATGTATCCTTGCGTCAACTGGGATCGACGGTTGTCGATGTCATCGAGTTTTTTCTGCAATCCCGCCATCTGCTCATCGGCAGGCGTAGCGGTGTAGGCGCTCTTCGAGTCACAGGACGTGACTCCCATGCTAGCACCTGCCAACAGGCCAAGTGTGGACCAATGTAAGATGCCCCCTTTGCGGATGCGCACCGTATTGCCATGTTTTTTCATCAGGCGAAATTACTAACCAAGCGACCTTGCCAGAGTCAAGAAGATGTGAATTCCAAAATCGAGCGAATTTTCCCATCACACGGAAGAGCGCCGGACCCGCGAGTCAAGCGACAAGCACTCAGCAACCACTCACAAAATCCACCCACGATTCTGATCCTTTTTGGTGGGAAATGTCGTATTTTTCTTTGATCGTAAAAGGAATCACACTGCCATCATCCTTGGTGAATTTGCCTTCCATCTCGAGAGTGAAAGCTTCATCGCGTGACACGATATCGTTGAAACTGGCACGCAGGATGCGTGTTTTGTGGACGACGATCGCCCCACCAGCCATGCTGTTGTGAGATTCATACAGTTCCGCCTTTGCACACACGGGGAATTTCAGCGCGGCGATTCCCGCATCTGTCGTGCCATCGGCATAAGTGACAGTCACCTTGGTGTATTCGGCAGAGGCGAAAGTGAAAGTATCATCCGTGTAGTAGGCGCGAAGATCATATGGCTTATTGCTTTTGACCGCGCCGCCGAACATTCCGGCAGAAATGTTGGTGTCGATTTCCAAAGTGGGAACTGGAGTCGTCGCGCCAGCGGTCTTCCCCGCAGCTTGGAAAGAAACGGTGTCGTATTTGACGTTGCAGGAAGAGAATAAAAAAGCTCCACCAAGCACAGACCATAGGAACGAAGAAGATTTTGTTTTCATGATCGGAAGAAAGGGAGAGAGGGATTGCTGGTTGCGTGACCTCATACAACCACCTATCGTCGTCAGCGTCAAGGTTGTAGATCTCCTAGGTGCGTGCTGCCTCATTGCATCGAACTCCATGGATCTATAACGAGTTAGATGAATTTCTCCTGCAGGACATCATTTCCCTCGCTTGATCGCCGTGGAAGGTGGGTGATTGAGCGCAAGGAATTTTGGGAAATCAATGAATCTGATCGATCAACGAGAAAGATACACTTTTTCCGCCGTGCCTCCCATGATGGCGGCTTGCTCATCGGTGCTGAGCGAAGCGATCCATTGACGCACCAGTTCCACCCATCGCGTGTGGGAGGTGCGCATGAGACACACCGGCCAATCGGATCCAAACATCAGACGCCGCGGACCGAAGGCCTCCAGCACGGTATCGAAGTAAGGACGCAGGGTTGGCTCGTCCCAATCTCCATCGCACACCTCGGTGGCCATGCCAGAGATTTTGCAAGTCACGTGCTCGCGTTTCGCCAGTTCACGGATGTTTTGCGCCCAGGCTTGATCGAATGCCCCTTTGCGGATGCTGGGCTTGGCGACATGGTCCAACACCATGCGGATGCCAGGGTGCTGGTCCACGAAGCGAATCGTCTGCGGCAAATGCTTGCCGAAAATCAGGATGTCATAACACAACGGATACTTGCCCAACTCGCGGACACCGGCATTGAAATCTGGGCGAAGAATGAAATCGTCATCGGGCTCGTCCTGAATCACATGACGGAAGCCGACGACTTTTTCCTCAGCAGCATACTGTTCCAAGTAACGCCCCACCCCGGCATCGCAGAGGGGAACCCAGCCCACCACACCCAGAACGCGCGGATGAGCAGCAGCCAGCTCTAACAAAAAATCCGTTTCCTCCACGATCTGCCGCGCTTGCACCGCGATGCTGCCATCGAGCCCAGAGGCATCCAGCAATGGCTCCAGATCCTCCGGTAGGAGGTCGCGTCGGCACATCGCCAATTCCTCGCTCATCCATGGATATTCCTCCGCGTTGTATCTCCAAAAATGCTGATGGCTGTCGATTCTCATAAGTGCGCTGACTCATGGCATCGGACTTGGGCGCAGAAGTCAACCCACAACCATCTTCAGCGCCGCGTGAAACATCGATGACGTCTTGCCACCGAGTGGCAGCGTGATAGACTGCGTGCGTGCTGCCTTGGTTCACGTCCGGAAATTTCCCCCTCTATCTCGCGCCGATGGCGGGAGTCACGGATGTGGTGTTCCGGCAACTTTGCAAAGAGCTCGGCGCCGATGTGATGGTGACAGAATTCATCTCTGCGGAAGGAATCATGCAACGCGATGAATATACGCGGAAATACACGGAATTCACCGACGAACAGCGCCCAGTAGGCATACAGCTTTTCGGCGCGGACGGTGCGCGCATGGGCGAGGCGGCAAGGAAAATTCTCGATTGGAAACAACCAGACTTCATCGACATCAACTTCGGTTGCCCCGTCAACAAGGTCGTTTCCAAAAATGGCGGATCCTCCTTATTGAAGGATTGTCCGATTCTGGCCTCGGTGGCCTCCGGAGTGGTCCAAGCCATGGTCGGAACCGGAGTGCCAGTTACCGCCAAAATTCGCATCGGATGGGACCAACAGAACATCAATGCGGTAGAGGTCTGTCATATATTGGAAGACTGCGGCATTCAAGCCATCGCCGTGCATGGGCGCACGCGTGCTCAGGGATACTCCGGTTTTGCCGACTGGGAAGTGATTGATGCCTGCGCGCGTTCTGTGAAAATTCCCGTCATTGGCAATGGCGATCTCCAACGTGCAGACGACGTGATCAAGCGCCGCAACGAGTGCGCGATTTCAGGCGTGATGATAGGTCGTGCCGCCATGCAACACCCATGGATCTTTCGCGAGACCAAGGCGCAGTTGCGGGGTGATGGTGAAATCCCAGAAGTCACTCCCGAGGAGCGCTGGGCGCTCATCGTGCGGCATTGCCGCTTGGCAGTGCAGAGCCAGCGCTACGGCCATGAACGCCACGCGATGATGGCGATGCGCGGTCGACTCCTGGCGTATTGCAAGGGATTCGCCGGAGCCAAGGAATTGCGCCAGCTTTTGGCCAAAGTGGAAAGCGTCGGCCACGTCGAGGACATCGCCGCCATGGGACTGGCCCGCGAGCTCGCCGGCGAAGAGGAGCCCACCGCCTCGGAGCCGATTACCTACCTTTCATAATGCGTCTTTTTTTATTCCTCATCTTTTTTTTACCTCTTGCCAATTGCGTGATGGCTCCCTTGCCGCGTGTGGACCGTCGCCCACCCAGCCCGGAATCGCTCCGCTATGCCCAGCAACGAGTCAGCGCCATTCTCCTCACCCGACGGAGCGACATTACCGGCTGGATGCGCAAAGGTTTCCCCAAATCCCAGACACCGCCTGACACCGATGGTGGTACAGCTTGCCCGATCGCACCCGATGGCTACTTTCTGACTGCCGATCACATTCTCAAAAATCATTCGACTTCCACGATTCATCTTCTTTATGGACGAGGAAAAAATTTGCAAACGCAGAAGGGGCGCATTGTCTGGCGCGATGCTAGGCATGATCTCGCGATCGTGCACGCCCCGATGGCAACTCCCGCCCATTATCATTTCTCCGATCCTGCCCTAACGGTTCCCGAGGGCACCACGGTCTTTCATGGAGGTCTCACCACGGGACTGAAGCCTGTGTTTGGCGCACTGCAAACGTCAGTTCGAGCGGAATCTCTATTTTCCTCTCCCCAACATTTCTGCATCGATATCCCATTGCAGCCCGGCGACAGCGGCGGACCGGTTCTCGATGCAAGGGCGCAATTGATCGGTATCAATTCGGCGGTGGAATTTCTCATTCCCCTAGAAACACCGATTTTCACCGAATCCTCCGGTGTCCGACCGAATGTGCGCAAGGTGATGAAAATCATCGAGCGGGATCGCCGTAGATGATCCGACCATGCTCCGTTTCCCGTTTTGCCTTCTGCTCAGCGCCTTGCTTTTTTCATGCGCCCCCTATCGGGCCGCATGGAATTCTGGTTGGACAGAAAAAGCGGCCAACAATAGCATCATGCTAGTGCACGCCCATCCGCCAACGCTGGGTTGGAAACGTCTGCAATATCAGTCCACCCTGCATCCGGAATTTCACGAGTTCCTCGTTCACCTCGGCACGCCCGATTGCATCGCGGAAACCACTCATACCGAGCGGCACTACCTCATCCTCTACTACCTCAAGAACCGACAGGCCTATTCCTTCCGTAATGACACTCGCTCCGTAAGCAAACCCATCGAGGTGGCAGGTCCCTACCCGATCAGCACCAAGGAGTATCGGTTGCTCAGCGATTTCAAGCATCGCGCGTTGGGAGGAAACGAGTAAAACAGGCTGCATCGTCCCTTCTGCGGATGCCTCCCTCAACGCGCACATCCTCCTCTGGAAAAATCGATCATTCTCGATCTCATGTCTTTACATTTGATGCAAGAACCGTTACCTTGCGAAGTGATGTTGTCCGGAACCTCAAACACACAGCCGAAAAAAAACCATACAGGCTTCACTTTGATCATCACAGTGAGTCTTTTGGTTTTGTTGACGTTGATTGCGATCGGCTTATTGAGCCTCTCGACCGTGACGTTGCGCATCGGCAGCAAGGAGCAGCATCTCTCGACGGCGCGAGCCAACGCGAGGATGGCGATGATGATCGCGGTGGGTGAGCTACAAAAACAACTGGGACCTGACCGCAGGATCAATGCGGTGGCAGGAATGGATGCATCCGCCGTGCCTGATCAACGCCAGTGGCTGGGAGTGTATGATGCGTGGCTGGGCAGTGAAACCACCCGCCCAGATCCCAGCACACGTTTCCGCCGTTACCTCGTCTCAGGCAATGAAACCACATTGAGAAACCGGGACTCCGCAAAATCGCCTTTGCCAGGTAAAACCATCGACATCGTAGGTCGGGATCCGAGTTCCTCACAACGGCGGGTGAAAGCTGGGCTGACCGCACTCTCTGATGCAACAGGCAACCTCGCCTGGTGGGTGGGCGATGAAAATGCGAAAGCCAAGATCAACGCCGGCAGCGACTACCCGACAGCGGTGACTAATGAATTACTCGCCATGGAGGCTGGACAATCGGCCCCTGGCGTGGGTTTCCGGTTGCAAAGCGAATTGCAAAACATTTCCAACCAAGGCAGGGGCAGTTGGGACCTGAGCAATGCATTGCGTAGCAAATGCGTGTCTCTCCACTCTACCGAATTGATTTCCGGAGTCTCCGGTGACTTGAACCAGTATCAGCATGATCTCACAACCAACAGCTATGGCTTGCTCACAGATGTGAGAAATGGAGGACTCAAACGAGATCTCACCCTCTACCTAGAGCAGCCGTATTCGAGCCGCCTGCGGCAACCGCTTTACACGGTCGGCAATAACGCCATCATCAATTACAATGCCGATTCAAACAACGCCTCTGCATTGGATGAATCTTCCGGTATCACCATGGAGGAATTGTGGATTTACTACAACCTTTACAAGCAAGTCAATTACAGCCGTCCCGCCAGCACCAGTGACAGCATCGGCCGCCGTCCTGCTGGATTTCCCACTCTGCTCTCTGGCAACAGTCGCGACGAGGTCATGGCCGATCGTTTTTACCCTTACAAACGCCGAGTCTATTCTCAGGTAAAATACATGCTTTCGCTGGCGGCGGCACCCGGCACGCAACCCGACCGCTTTGACCTGCGCCTCGCGATCGACCCCGTCGTGGTACTGTGGAACCCTTACAACGTCGCGCTCGAGTATCAACCAGGAGGGTTCGAGACGGTGGGCTTTTCTGGACTTCCCTACATCGCGGATTTCCAAACGCCCAGCGGCACAACCTCGGTTTCCTTCGCACAGTTCTTCCGGAATGACAACGTGAACCTGATTCCAGCCAACATCGGACGAGATCAGCCCATCGTGCTCCAACCAGGAGAGAGTCGTGTCTTTTCACGTGTCAATGGCCAAGGCGACTCTCTGTCCAGTGGTTGGCGCTACACCGATGGCATCTCGATCAACCACGCGAGCTTCCCCAAAAATCTCCCGGCCAATGCCAACGTCAAGCTCACCCTGCGTCCGGATGCAGGTGGCTTCATCAATTATCTTACCTTTTGGTTCGGACTGCGCACTGATAGCCCTACCCTTCAATCCGGCACCTACGTTCTGCGTGGAGACAGACAGAGCTCGACGCTGCCTACCGTGACAACACCGCAGACCATCACCGTCAGCAATATCGTCAGCGATCGCAAAATCCCCCATCTTCTCATCAGCCAGAACATGCGAACGGAGAATGACACCTCCACTCCATCCAAAACCTGGTTGTGGAGCAATCCCTCCGTGATCTACCGGCAGGCCGCCGATAGCACCCTCACGTCCCGTCTGGCGCACCAGATGGAAATTTTTGTGACTCAGGTGAGTTCGTGGGAAAATCCCTACGTGCAGATCACACCAGGGAATCAAGCCTACTGGGGCGGTGGCACGCGAGCTGATTTCGGCGTGCCATTTTTCACATTGCGTGGGGTTCCGTTGACCCCGATGAAGTCACTGGCTGCCTTTCAACATTCCTGTGCAAACGGCATGAGAAGACAGTGGAAGGACAGCAACGTGAGCATACCCGCAAGCAGCTTTCCTGCCAGCGCAGAAGGTCTGGATGGCCACCGCTATCTTCAGCCCATGGGATCGAAATGGATCGGCAACTCCTTTGCCCATCCGCTCATCCCTGCCGGCACTACGGTGGGCCAAGCAGCTCTACCCGATAACCAAGCAACACCTCCGGTAGCGGGCCCTGTGAAATTGGCCGATCACTCCTACCTCGCCAATGCAGCACTGTGGGACACTTGGTATTTTTCTTCGATGGCCCCACAAACGGCTCATCCGTATCGTGGGAGCCCACGCACACAGCAGCGGGTGTTCGACGATTTTTTCCCCACTTCCCCTGCCACCGCGCATGTGCCACTTCCCACAACGCGCTTCACTCCCTACCGCGCTGGGAACGAAACTGTTTTGCGCGCGATGCTGCGCAACGGCACTCCCGATTCCCTAGCCTACCAACGACTCGCATCCTTTTTGATGATCGATGGTGCTTTCAATGTGAACTCCACATCGGTCGCCGCTTGGAAAATGATGCTTGGCAGTCTGCGGGAACATGCCACCAACCGCAGCAACGCAGCATCCGGCATGACGGTCGTCCCTTCATCCACCGCTAGCACTCCAGTGAATGGTCTCGGAATCGCCAATGGCAATCTCGTCACTCCGTCCGCCAATGTCGCAGAGCCCAACCAATGGACCGGATTCCGCCATCTGAGCGATGCCGAGATCGATCGACTCGCCAACAACATGGTGACACAGGTAAAATTGCGCGGCCCCTTTCTCAATCTATCGGATTTCATCAACCGCAGACCTGGCACACAACAGGAACTGGCCCGACAGGGAGCGGTTCAGGCAGCCATCGAAGCCGCCGATCTGAACGGTGCGCTCGACAAGGGGACGCGACAACTGGGTTCGCTCGCCGGTGCGACATTTCCTGATGCAGGTCGCGGATCAAAGGCCGCGGGCATTCCGGGCTTCATCACCCAAGCTGACCTGCTTACCGCCATCGGTCCTGTGCTGCAAGCCCGCTCTGACACATTTACCATCCGCGCCTACGGCAACGCGACTGATCCGAACGGCACCATTCTCGCAGAAGCGTGGTGCGAGGTCCTTGTCCAACGCCTGCCTGAATACCTCAGTCCGGCGGATGCAGCCAACCTGCGTGAAACCAACCTCACCACCCCGATCAATCGTGTTTTTGGAAGAAAACTCGCCATCGTCCAATTCCGCTGGCTTTCGAAAACCGAAGTCTGATCATTCATTTTTTACGTTGATTGTTTATGTTTCCCATGCGCCAAAAGCTCCATCTCGTCATAGCTGGTTTTGTCAGCCTCATCGTATCGATCGTCTTTGCGTCCGCGCAGGAGACCACCGAACCAAACAAAGAGTCGGCGGTGATGATGCGCATCATATGCAACCAACCGGTGGAAGGAGCCACAGCATTGAAAATCGCGCAGGGCAGCAACATCCTTCAAGATCTTACCATCATCCCCTCACTCGTCACCGATCCGGTCGCGGTCAAACGCGGCGAGCTGTCGCTGGCAAAATGGACAGGTAGCGACAAGACCCTAGTATTGAACCCTGTTGTCAAAATCACCATTCCAGACGCTGGAACACGCTTCGTTCTTGCTTTGTTCCCATCGCCTGACCCTGAAGCAGCAGCACCCTACCGGCATTTGCTCATCCGCACGGATGGGCTGAATTTCAAAGCCTCCGATCTTTACCTTCACAACCTCACTTCCGTTCCAGTGGCAGGACTCCTGGGCAAAACGAAATTCCAGATCGCACCTGCTAAGTCAACGGTAGTGACTCCCACACCGGAGCCGGCGGGGGAGCGCATGTATCAGGCACAGTTTTATTTCCAACGTGAGGGTGAGGCGTTCATTTTCAACGATACTCGCTGGCCGCTGGCCTCCTCGGCCCGCGTCTATCTCTTTTTCATCCCCGATCCCGTGAGACAATCCATGGGCTATGTTTCCTTTCGCGAGTATAGCCCTTTTCCCTGATACGGATTTTGCATTTACCAGCAAAGCGCCAATAAGGTGAGGGCGATGGGAAGATACAACAGTGTGTAGAGAAACAATCGTCGCGCACTGGCACGGTCACCATGTTTGCCAAAGCGCAGGGACAACCCCATCATTCGCGCGCCCAGAAGCAATCCACCCACGAGACAGGGCCATGTGACGCGCCCGCTGAGATAAGGCCAAAAGAATAGCAAAGCGAGCACCGCGGAAAACATCAGGCAAAGCCGCGCACTTCTGCTACCGGAGACATCGCCATTCGACCACATGCGATATCCCGCGGTTTCGTATTCCTCACGACACATCCAGTTGATCGCGATGAAGTGCGGCAACTGCCAGAAAAATAATAGAGCAAACAGGAACCATGCGGATGAATCAAGATCACCCCCTGCCGCAGTCCATCCCATCATGGGCGGAATTGCCCCCGGGATCGCACCAATCAGTGTGTTCACCGAATGTTTCCGCTTCATGGGTGTGTATAGAAAAACGTATGTTACCAGCGTGATCAAAGCCAGCACTGCCGTCATTTTGTTGACCATAACCGACAAATGCACCAAGCCGAAGGCACTGAGCAGGACACCAATCACAAAAGCGACAAGCACGTCCATGCGTTTGGCAGGGAGCGGGCGATCTGCTGTGCGCGCCATGCGGGCATCGAGATCGATTTCCATCAACTGATTGAACACCGCCGACCCGAAAGCTGCCGCCGCCGTGCCAAGAATGGTGTGCACAAGCCTCATGCCCTGCCAATCCGTGGCGCGCGATGCGAGAAAATAACCAAAGCAGGTGGTCACCAAGACAAAAGTATTCAACCTAACCTTCGTCAACACAGCGAGGTCTTGGCGAAACATCGCGGCTTTCGGTGATGGTTCATCATTCATGCGCGCCGCCACTTTGCACAGATCAGCCTAAATCACAAATGCCAATTTCAGCCCACAACAGGCAGCGTGTTGCCCATTGATTCAGCGAAGTTTCTGATTGTCAGTTGTTGAGCGATGTGCCACATTCCCTACCATGCCTTTCTTCCTCCGTTGGTTGATGTCGCTGTTGGTAATCTCCGGCAGCGCCACAGCGCAGATTTATGCCGACTTCCAAACGACCGCAGGGCATTTCACCTGTGAATTGAGTCACCAAGAAACGCCTCGCACCGTTGCCAATTTCATCTCGTTGGCAGAAGGCACACGCCGCTGGGTAGACGAGCGCAATGGTTTGCTATCGAGCGCATCCACGCGCCAACCATTCTACAATGGCATGGCCATCCATCGGGTGGTCAATGCGGAAGGCTTCCAACTGATGCAGGCAGGCTCCAAGCGCGGTGACGGCACCGACGGGCCGGGATACGAATTGCCTGACGAAATGAACGCCAAAGTCCCTGCCACCTATCGCTTCGATCAAGCCTATCGCATCGCCATGGCCAACGCGGGACCTAACACCAACGGTAGCCAGTTTTTTATCACCGGTACCGCTATGAACGGGCTAGAAGGCAAACATACTGTCTTTGGCAAGGTGGTGTCAGGACAGTCCGTGATCGATGCCATCCTAGAAACGCAGGTCGATGCTCAGGAAAAGCCGATCGCACCCATCGTGATCGAAAAAGTAACCATTCGCCGTGTGGGCAAAGCGGCCATGAAATTTCAGGTTCCGGCCATGAAATTGCCAACGCTTTCCGAGCCATCTTTCGAACGCACCGTAGCACCCGCGCCAGAAAACACAGATCGTTTTGTATTCAGCCAAGGACAACGCAGCGAGCTACTGGTCTACGCCAGCATTGATCCCGCTCGAGAAATCTGGCAGAAGCTCGAAAGCCGCTGGCACGCGCCCTCGCCCATCAATGCGCGCTTCTACGATGTCACTCACCCCGAGGGCTTTCCCGTGACAGGCTTCCGTCCCGTGCTGGCACGCTACCATTCGGATGCGATCACACCCATGGATCTCAAGGGCTGGACGCTATCGCTGGAAAACGCTGAGGGGGTTTATCTATTCTCTTTCCCCCACATGGGCGATATGGGCTACATGTTTACCCCCGCCGGTAGCAAGGTCTCGCAAACAGGCACCATCCGTTCCGCCAGTCTCATGTATCAAGCCGCACCGCACCATGCCGTGGCCGAGTTTGAACTCGATCAACGCAAGATCATCCACCTGCACTTGGGCTTTGACAAAAAAATCAAAAACAATCTTCACGGTCGATGTGTCACCCGAGTGAAGCATTTTGTTGTAACCAATCCCGAGACCCATACCGGATTTTATCCAGGTGAATCCACTGAGCCCGGCGGAGACCGCGGCTTCTCTATGGTGCCGATCCATTGAACCTCCGCACTAGACGTCGATGACCACTGGACTCGCAGGCTCCCTGCATGATCTGAGTTTTGCAGAAATGCAACAACGTCTTGCCGCGGATGGGTTGAACCAAGTTCACGCCCGTTCTCTGTGGCGCGCGCTGCACGGCCATGCCGATCCCTTGCAACCCATGCCCGCGAGTTTTCTTGGTCCGCTGCAACGATGGCTGGAAAAACATCTCTACGCCAATGATGCGGATTTTTTTGTGGATGTGCCGGAAACGGTTTCCGAGACCCACAGCAGCGATGGAATGACGCGCAAGTATCTGCTGCGACTGCGCGATGGAAGAACCGTGGAAACCGTTCTCATGGGCTACGATGGCCGATTCACTGCCTGTGTCAGTACACAAGTCGGCTGCGCCATGGGCTGTGTGTTTTGTGCGACAGGACAAATGGGATTCACCCGCCACCTGCGGCCCGGCGAAATCATCGCCCAGGTGCTACACGTACAACGTGTATTGCGCAGCGATCATCAAACACGCCTGCGCAATCTGGTCTTAATGGGTATGGGCGAACCATTGCACAATTACGATGCCGTGATGAAGGCCCTCGCCACCATCGCCGATGTGCGTGGACCCAGCCTATCAAAAAACCGCATCACCATCAGCACCGTGGGCCTGGTGCCCGCCATTCGTCGCATGGCCGATGAAGGCTGTCCCTACAACCTCGCCCTCAGTTTGCATGGGGCCGATGATGCGCAACGTCAAGCGCTGATCCCGGTAGGCAAAAAATGGGACATGGCAGAATTGATCGAGGCATGCCGGCACTACGACCGCACCATCGGCAAGAGAATTTTCATTGAGTGGACGATGATCGCCGGCCAGAACGACAGCCCAGAAATCGCCCGTCAATTGGCGGAACTGCTGCGCGGCATCAATGTGCACATCAATCTGATTCCGCTGAATCCCACGGCGGGGTTTGCAGGCAGTGCCACCGCCCACAAAGCAGGCTTAGTCTTTCAGCGCATTCTCCGCGACGCCGGTTATCCTGTGACGTTCCGCCAGCGGCGTGGCATCGATGTCGCCGCGGGCTGCGGGCAACTCAAAAGTGACCATTCGGCACGCACATCTGCCGCGTCATCATGAATGCCGCAATCCCATCCGATATCCAACAGGAAACCGAATCAAGGCTGTCCTAACAAAGTCATCACCGCCTCTTCAGCTCGACTGATGCGCTCCCTACCACTGCCAGAAATGATGCGATACTCTCGGCCCGTGGCGCGAACGGCCGCGAGATGTTTTTCAAACAACTCTTCCCTTCCCTCAGGAGCTTCCCTCAAAGGATCGTATTCCCAGGGCAAATCCGGTTGGCAGATCAGATAGACGTGGTCTTTCTCCGCTGCGGCCGCCTCGCGCAACCAAGGCTCGCAACGCGCAAACGCCACCTCACACCAGATGAGGAAATTTTGCAGGTCCGTATCGAAGAACGCCATGGATACCGTGGCAGGCACTTGTTGCACCTGATGAAGCAAATGACCGCGGGCGATGTCGTGCACGGTATCGCAATCATAATGCGGCCCGTGTTTTTCCAGATAGAGACGAGCGTGTTCGAAGGCACAAGGGAAGTGGAATCGCTCCGCAAGCGCGCGTGTGAGCGTGGTCTTACCACTGGACTCGGGACCGGTGAGCACAATTCGCTTCATGGCATGAGTTCCTTTCTTGTCCTGTGCCACGACCACCACCCATACAATCCGAGGATCAGGAAAAAACCATACTGTGCTGCATAGATCACTGATCCCTGAACCAGGTAAATATGAATTCCCAATCCATTCACCATCGCCCAACCAATCCAGTTTTCCATACGCTTTCGCGCCTGCAAAAATTGCGCGAAGTAACTCAGCACCGTGGCTGTGGCATCACGCCACAAAACTGCTGGTGGGGCAATCCAAGTAAGATGATGAGAAAAAAACTTTACACCGATTCCCCACAAAATCACTGCCAGAATCACCCCCAGCAACAAGATCATTTGACTCCGACGCGCCAACCACGTCGGGCGGAAGCTTTCCTGTGTAACACCGTGTTTGAGCCAAACGCTCCAGCAATAGATCTGCAGCGGAACATAGGACACATAGAGAATGCCATCCGATATCAAATGCCAACGGGTAAAAGCGAGCCAAGCCGAGACCATTGCCCATAGAATTCCCAGCGGCCAACCAAGGGTATTCTGCCTCGCAATCAATGACACACTCACCACCGCCAATGCGGTGCCGAGATACTCGGGTCCCTGACCTGTTAGAAATTCTTGGAACTCCATGATCGTAATGATCCATTAGAAATCACGCCTTACCGTGATACCGATCTGGCGTGGTTGCGCGAGCGAGTCGTAACGGGTAGGTGTGTAATCGGTAGCCGGATCATTGCCAAAGAAAAACACGCGCTGGGAGTAATCTTCATCTAACAAATTTCGCACCCACAAACTCACCGTCCAGTCATCCTTGGTGTAGCCTATGCTCGCATTCATTTGGAAGAATCCATCGCGCTTTTCGTCATGATCAGTGGACTCGTAAAACTCACTGCGGCCCGTCAAATCCAGCGTGCTAAAAAAACCACACTCATGTTGGTATCTACCGCCGATCGAGAACGTTTGTGCCGGAGTCGCCGCCAGTTTCCGACCACCACCCGTGCCTCCTTTGGACAAGGTATAGGCATCGATCGAAGATTCCATCAGACCAATGCTATTGTAGAGTGAAAGTTGGGTATTCACCTGAAGTGCCGACTCGATCTCCACACCGGTGATGGAGGAATCGCCACCATTTTCTTGGGCAAAACTGAAGTTCCCCCCCTGCCCATCGGAGTATCGCACTTGGGTATTGTGACGCTGCATGTAGAATCCCGTGAGCGAGGAGGTGAGACGACCATCCCACCAATAGCCGCGGAGACCCAGCTCGTAATTCCAGAGGTCTTCCGTGCCGAAGTTCAACGGATCTTTGGCAGGATTGATCTCGCGGGCATCCACATTGAGACCGCCAGCTCTGTAACCTCGCGCCAGAGAAGCAAACCCCATCAGATCATCCATCACATCGTGCTCATAGGTACATTTCCCACCAAAGATGGTGTCAGAAAAATCAGGGGAAAATGCATCGCCATTGCTTGGATTCAAGCTGTCCGCTGAGGAATCGATGTGCTCCAAACGCAGGCCCAAAATCAATCTGTCACGCTTTGAAACATCATGACCCGCTTGACCAAACAAGGCGTAATTGGCGGATGTAAAATCCGTATCCAATCGCGGCACACGATGATCTTCCCCCCTGATATACTGGCTTTTTTCCTGAATCACCCCGGCATAGGCTCCAAGCGTCCAGCGATCGATGAAACCGAATGCGCGCTCGGCATCGGGAGTCGAATCGAGGCGCATCTCCTGGGCGAAATTTCCCCGCTCACGGGTCAACTCGCTGACTCCTTGATAAGACGCCGAAGTCCAGTCTTCATCGTAACTGTAGAATGAATCGGTGAATGTGCCCGAGGTGATGGATGTCAATTTCACGCCCTGCCAGCCATCGTAGGTCACCCGCACACTACCGCCGATCGATCGCTGGAAATCGCGGCCAGGTTCATCGCTGTAGGTATTGCGACCGTTGTTATCGAGCGCGAATTCATCGTAACCATTGTCCAGATACGCATGGAAAAACGTGGCATCCACCCGCAGATCGCGGTTCGGATTCCAGGTCAGGCGAAAGCGTGACGTCCACTCATCGAGCGCGTTGGTATCCTCGTTGAGAAACACATTTTTGCGGAAGCCATCGCTCTGGTTCCGATAGAGCGAAAATCGGAACATCAGCTCCTCAGGATTGCGTTGCAGCACTGGACCACCGAAGGCCAGTCCCGCTGCAAAAAGATCATCCTGCCCCGCCGTCACCTCGCTACGTCCCGTCCAATACGGCGTGGGACTGGCGGAAATCATGCGCACCATCCCCCCAGCGGCATTGACGCCAAAGGAACCTGCCTGTGGTCCGCGCAGGACCTCCACTTGCTCCATGTCAAAGGCACTGGCCACGGAAGCGATGCCGGTGAAGTCGATGTCATCCACCAGAAAGCGCACGGAGAAATCCGGTGTCTCGCCCTCGAACTGAGAGTTCTCCCCCATGCCTCGCAACTGGAAATACCTCGGGCGCGACGTGCCGCCGCTGTAGGTGAGATTGGGAGTGCGTTCGATCAAATCCGCGAAGTGGCGGATGTTCGGATTCTTCAATCCCTCCGCATCATAGACGGACACACTCGCGGGAATGTCGCTGAGCAGGGATTGCCACAGATCTGAGGTGACAACGATCTCCTTGAGCTCCTTGCCCTGCGGCGAGGGCTCTTCCTTTTTGGGCTCGATCTCCTGGGCGAAGCCGCAGGCCAGTGGCAAAAATCCGAGGCTGCCGAACGAAAACTTCCGGAATGTGTGTGATGTGCTGTGATTCATGGTGGTGTGATTCGTTTGATGTCCACACCCCACAGCAGCCGAAGAAAGATCACCACTGTCATCCTGTGAAGGCCTTTTGCCAGCCATCACACAACCACCACGGATCTCTCACTCTCGACTTCCTACGGCGGTGCGAACCGCATCAGGTTCCAAGGGTCCTTCAAACGAAGTCTCAGCCGTGCTTTCGCGAAAAAAACACCGCACCCCTGTCAAGATTGCAGGGAATACCTACGAACGCAGCACCCCGCTGGCAAGGAAAAAAACGGAAGAATACTCAACATGATCAAATACACCTATGCAACTAAGCAGCCTAATTAACAAAGAGGCTGTCCAAATCTCAGGGGGCACTACACATCGAGCAGCGTTTCCTCAAGGCAGTTTCGCGAAATCGATCACCGGCTTTTTCTCCGGTGTGGGCTTGCGTTCGAACCACTGGTTGGCTTTCACGTTGTCGCTGAAAAATCCGCCGTTGCGCATGAAGAAGCCGCCTTCGGTGACACACCCGGCGAAGTCGAGCCGATGCCCGCCGCCGCCCGTGCCATCGGTGGTGAAACGCGCGCGTGTCAGCTCGTGCCACTGGTCCTCGGTGTCGCAGACCCATTGGTTGCCGTGCAGCGAGCGGCGTTCGCGGAAGCCATCGCGATCATAAAAGTTTTCCAAAAACGAATGGAAGCCCGTGAGGTGCTTGTTCGTCTTGGGTCGTGAAAAACGAGCGATGAGTTCCCAGTCATCCTTGCCCACCTCGCCGAACCACGCGGCATAGATCGTGTTGCCCTTGCCATCGGGTTGGGCGGAGTTAAGAAAGCGATAGGTGGTGCCGGATTTCCAAGGGTAAATCTTATAGCTCTGTCCGCCTGATCCTTCGCCACCAAACTCACCGCCGCGAACGCCCTCGCCCTTGGCTAACAATTTCACGCGGTCGGACTCGGGGATGCTTTTCGGGTCATTGGTGGAAAAGGGACTCCACACGGAGAACAGGATCCAGCGCTCGTTCGCGCTTTTCACCTGAATGCCGAAGTAGCCTTCACCGAAGCCATTGGCCATGTAGTAGGAACCCGCGGGATCTTCGCCGGGCTTCACCGTGATCTCGCTGTAGGCATAGCTGATGTTTTTGCCGCGCGGCATTTCGTAGCCCATGTGCACGGATGGTCCGCGACGCCCCCAGTAAAACATGTTGCCCTCGTTGTTTTTGACGCAATGCAATTTCACGTCGGGAGTGGCGGATTTCACGAGCAAGTCCGTGACGCGGGCGAAAGAACCGGCATCGGCACGCTGACCGGACAAATCGACACGAACGTAGCCGGGCTTGGCCACATCGATCCTGCCGATATCGATCTCCTGCGAGGCCGCACCTTTGACCGGTAGTGACCAACGTTGCCCACCGACGGCGACTTTCAGCACCGACTCGCCCTGCTCCTGCTGGGCGCGGGCGGCCAATGACAATTGGCAGGCGCGATCCACATGAAAATACACCGAAACCACCGTGGCGGGATCACTCCAACGCGTTGACCCGCGCTCCAATCCATCGCGACTGCCGTGGGCGCTGCTAGTCACAAAAGCATTGCCACCGAGAGGCACATACCAAGCCGCCGAGTCCGCGGCCTGCAGCGCAGAAGCGCCGCAAAAGGCCTTAAACGAGAATTTTGCAAAAAATCGAAGTGTATGATTCATGATTACAGGCTAACCGCCGTCAGAATATGGTTTTGTCTCTGATCTTGCCAATGTTTGTTTTCTGGATAGATTGGGCAGAGATATGAAAGCGATATGGCATGTGACATTTTATCTACTGGCGTTGCCGGTCTTCGGTCAGGAGACTGTGGAGCGCTTGGATCCGAAACTCGATGCGATCATCGCGCCGGGCACTGTGGTAGAGACCCTGTGCCAAGGGTTCCTGTGGGCGGAGGGCCCCGTGTGGGATGAGAGAGAGAAACGGTTGCTATTTTCAGACGTCCCGCGCAACACCATCTTTGCTTGGACCGAGGGCATGAAAGACGCCCGTGAGTTCATGAAGCCGTCAGGATTTACCGGCGTATCTGACTACGGTCGTGAAGCGGGCTCCAATGGACTAGCGATCGACGCTAAGGGTCAACTGGTGCTTTGCGAGCATGGTGACCGCCGCGTGTCCTACCTCACTCCCCAAGGCGGAAAACGCACTCTAACAGATCACTACCAAGGCAAGCGTTTCCACTCGCCGAACGATCTCGTAATTGCCAAAAATGGTGACATCTATTTCACCGATCCGCCCTACGGTCTGCCTTCCAGGGATCAGCAAAAGTTCCGCGAACTGGACTTTCATGGCGTCTATCGGGTGGGAGCTGATGGTGAGGCGCATCTGCTGACGCGAGAATTGGATCGCCCCAATGGGGTAGCATTGTCTCCCGATGAAAAAACGCTATACGTGGCGCAATCGCACCCGCCGCGCGCAATCATCATGGCCTATCCCGTCAAAGAAAATGGCGATCTCGGCGCGGGCAAGGTGTTTTTTGACACCAAGGGCCTGAGTGGCCCAGGTCTGCCGGATGGCATCAAGGTTCATGCGACGGGATGGGTGTTTTCCACCGGTCCCGGCGGTGTCCTCATCCTGGATGATGGCGGAAAACTCCTAGGGCGCGTTGTTTGCGGCCGCCCGACTGCGAACGTGGCATTCGGCCCTGGCCAGAAATCCCTTTTCATCACCTCGAAGGATCGTGTCTTACGACTGCCGCTTCGTTAGAAAAAACGCACCATGGAACTCACACTCTCCAGTCCTGCCGTCTTGTTCCCTGCAATTTCTCTGTTGTTTCTGGCTTACACCAACCGATTTTTGCATCTCTCGGCGCTGGTGCGTAAGCTGCACTCGGACTGGCTGCTAGGCCACGAGCCAGGAGTGCGGGCGCAGATTGCCAACCTCAGACAACGCATCGATCTGATCCGCTGGTGTCAGGCGGTGGGGATCGTGAGCTTAGTCGGCTGTTTGGCATCGATGCTGAGTTTGCTTGCGGAGCTAACGCGAGTGGCTCTGGGGCTCTTCGCTTTCAGCGCCATCAGCATGGCCGCATCTCTCGTGCTAGCTCTATGGGAAGTGATGATTTCTGGAGGAGCGCTCAACATCTATCTTGCCGAAATGTCGGACTCAGCCTCCACCCCTGAAAACACGCAACCGAAAATGCCGCCCCAGTCGTGAACGCTCTTCACCTCATCGAATCACTTGTAAGACCCCAGCGCATCTTTTCGTATGCCAAAACCAACATTGCATGAAATTTTTCCGTTCCATTTTCCTGATTCTGATGGGCATCGGGCTCACCGCCTGCGATCGACCCAACTCGTCTGCCCAGTCACAAGGAGATGAGTCCGCTCCATTGTCAGCCAGTGCCGTAGATCAGAGGCCGCTGACTGCAATCGCTGCGCTTCCAGAAACGATCTCCTTTAACGAACACATTCAGCCCATCCTCTCGGACACATGCTACCATTGCCACGGCCCCGACTCAGGCACTCGTGAGCCGAAAAAGGAGCCACTGCGCCTGGATCGCGCGGAATATGCCTTTGCCAAACGCGAGGATGGTCGCGAGGTCATCAAACCGGGCGATCCATCCAACTCGACGATGATCCGGCTCATCAAGGAAAAGGATCCCGATCTGCAAATGCCGCCACCTGAGGCGCACAAAGAAATCACACAGAGACAGCTCGCTCTGCTGGAGCGCTGGATTGAACAAGGCGCAAAATACGAAGAGCACTGGTCCTTCATCGCTCCGAAAAAATCCCCCGTTCCTGAGGTAAAGCAAAAGGACTGGGTGAAAAATCCCATCGACGCGTTCATTCTTCAGAGACTGGAGCAGGAAAACTTCAAGCCCAACCCTGTAGAGAATGCCCGCCGTTTGTATCGTCGGATGAGTTATGATCTCACCGGTCTGCCGCCCGCGCCCGAAGCCGTTGACGCCTTTGAGAAGGAATTCACGGTGGATGCCGACAAGGCGATAGGAGAAGCAGCAGATAAGATGATGTCGTCCGTGCGAGGCGCCGAGCATTTTGCGCGGCAGTGGCTGGATGCCGTGCGCTACGCTGACACGCACGGCATCCACATCGACAATTATCGTTCGATCTGGCCCTATCGCGATTGGGTCATCGATGCCTTCCGCCAGAACATGCCATGGGATCGCTTCACCATCGAACAAATCGGCGGCGATCTTTTGCCAGAATCCACGTTGGATCAAAAGATTGCGACGGGTTACGGACGCTGCATGCCCACCACAGGCGAGGGTGGAGCGATCGCGGATGAATATTTCGCGATCTACGCGGGCGACCAGGTCGCTACCACTTCCGCCCTGTGGTTGGGCCTCTCCACACAATGTGCCGCATGCCACGATCATAAGTTCGATCCTGTGAGCACCAAAGAATTCTATCAATTGACCGCATTCTTCCGCAATACGCCGATGTCTGCACTTGATGGAAATAACGCCAATCATCCACCTAACCTGTTCGCCGCGGCCAAGGAAGACCGCCCGCGCTTGGAAACAATCACCAAGGAAATCGCCACCCTTGAGAAACTTCTCGCCGAGCGTGAGAAGAATGCCAAAAAGGATTTCGAAACATGGCTCGCCTCCCAGTCGGCACCTGCACCTGATGCCCCTGATCCATCCCTCGTATTTTCCTTACCACTCAACGAATCAGAAGGACCTATCCGTGGCACCTTGATGGGGCGACCCTATGAAAACACCGCTGCGATCCAGCGACGCGACGGCCCCAACGGCAAGGCACTCTTAGCCAATGCCCAGGTGATTACGATCGGAGATGTCGGTAATTTCAAACGCACGGACTCCTTCTCTTATTCGACCTTTGTTTACGTGGAGGGGCAACCAAACGGAGCTGTCTTCGGCCGAATGAACAATGCGGAAAACTACCGTGGATGGGACTTCTGGCTCGAAAACGGCAAGCCTTCCGTGCATGTCATCGATCAGTTTCCCGCCACTGCTGGAAAAATCATCGCCAACGATGTGCTCACGCCAGGGCAGTGGCACCATGTCGCTGTCGTGTTTGATGGCACGAAACCGTCCGACAAGACATTGGCCATTTATGTGAATGGCAAATTGAGCGCGCACACGTCTGCCGTGAAAAACGTGGGGCCGAACATTCAAACCGCAGTTCCTTTTACCATAGGATCTCGCACGGGGGGCAGCAAAATCATCGGCACCACCGCCATCCAGGATTTCCGCCTATACAACCGCGCATTGAGTGCGGTGGACATCGCCGCACTGGCGTCCCGCTCGACCTTGCAAAACATCCTCGCCCTGCCTGCGGACCAGCGCACACCTGCACAAACAAAAGCGCTCTATCAAACTTTCCTCGCGAATCACGATAAGGTGAGCGCAAAATCCCGCGATACGATCGCCCACTGGAAAAAAGAACAGGAGGAGATCAATGCTCGGGGCGCCTTGACATTGGTCATGCAGGAAAAAGCCAACACCGAACCCTTCGCGCACGTATTGAATCGCGGATCCTATTCTGACAAAGGAGAAAAGGTGGGCGTGGGCACTCCGAAGGTATTGCCCCCCATGACGGATGCCATGCCGAAGAACCGCCTGGGCTTGGGTCAATGGCTCATGGATCCGAACAATCCGCTGGTCGGACGTGTTACCATGAATCGCCTCTGGGGCTATGTCTTCGGAAGTGGCATTGTCGAGACAGTGGAGGACTTTGGCATCATGGGCGCGCGCCCATCGCATCCGAAACTTCTCGATTGGCTCGCCGTGGAATTCCGCGAATCCGGATGGAACTATCGTCACATGGCGAAACTGATGGTCACCTCGGCCACCTACCGTCAATCCGCCCTGATTGCGCCCGAAAAACTGGAACGTGATCCGCTCAATCGTTTGCTGGGACATGCTCCGCGTCACCGACTGGAAGCCGAGTCACTTCGCGACGGCATCCTGCAACAATCGCAGCTTCTCGCTGCTACCGTGGGCGGGCCCTCGGTCAAACCTTACCAACCGGAAGGCATTTGGGAAGCAGTCGCCATGGCTCAATCCAATACGCGCCACTATGTGCAGGATAGCGGCGAAAAACTCTATCGTCGGTCCATGTATACTTTGTGGAAACGCACCGCGCCAGCGCCTACGATGGAAATCCTCAACGCGCCGAGCCGTGAGGTATTCTGCGTACGGCGTGAACGTACCAACACGCCTTTGCAAGCCTTCGTGACATTGAATGATCCTCAATTTGTCGAGGCGTATCGTCAACTCGCGTCGCTCGCCATGAAATCGACGAGCGATGTCACCGCCCGACATCAATTCATCGCCCAGCGCGTTCTCGCCCGCCCTCTTGCGGCAGCAGAAATTGCCCCATTGCAAGCCACTTTGGATTCCTCGCTGCAGCACTTCGAAGCACACCCCGAGGATGCCAGCAAACTCATCGCAGTTGGCGTCAGCAAGGCTGAAACGGCACTATCCGCCAAGGAACTCGCCGCCTGGACCGTAGTCACCAGCCAACTGGCAAATCTGGATGAAGCCTTGACCAAATAAACTCCCTGCGCACGTTGCCTTATGAACGACATCGAACTTTTCAACTCTGCTCTGACCCGCCGTCACTTTTTCCGCAAAAACGCCACGGGACTGGGATACGCCGCACTCGCCTCTCTGCTGGGTCAGGAATCCATGGCCGCCGGTTCAGGCGAAATTCCTCCTGCCTTGGCACAGTTTGCGCCCAAGGCAAAGCGCGCGATTTATCTTTCCATGATCGGTGCACCCTCGCAGTTCGAAACCTTTGATTACAAGCCCAAGATCGAATTCAACAAAGACCTCAAGGATTTCCTCACTGCATCGGGGCAACGCCTGACAGGCATGACCTCGGGGCAATCGCGTTTCCCCGCAGCTCCCTCGATTTTCAAATTTGCCCAGCACGGCAAAGACGGCACATGGGTTTCCGAGTTGTTGCCATGGACGGCGAAAATGGCGGACGACATCTGCGTGATCCGCTCGATGCATACCGATGCCATCAACCACGAACCGGCGAACCAGCTCATGTATACCGGCAACATGGTCGGCGGCAAGGCGTCCATCGGATCATGGCTTTCCTATGGTCTCGGTTCGATGAACAACGACCTGCCCACCTTCGTGGTGTTGCACGCCTCGCACTCGAATCCAGGTTCCAACGTTCAGGCGATTTCCTCGCGCTTGTGGGGCTCCGCTTTCCTGCCCGGCAAGTATGCAGGTGTAGCCCTGCGCTCCAAGGGGGATCCGGTTCTTTTCCTGCAAGACTCCCCGGGAGTGCCTCGTGAAATACGACGCAAGATGCTCGACGGACTTGCGAGCATGAATCAGAAGTCCTATGAAGCCGTGGGCGACCCAGAAATCCAAACCCGCATTCAACAATACGAAATGGCCTTCCGCATGCAAACGAGCGTGCCTGAGCTGGCGGATGTAAGCAAGGAAAGCGAGGAAACCTACAATCTCTACGGTCCCGATTCCAAGAACCCCGGCACCTTCGCTAGCTCCACTCTGATGGCGCGCCGACTGCTCGAACGCGGCGTACGATTCGTGCAAATTTTCCATCGCGGCTGGGACCAGCACGGCAACCTACCGCACGACATCGCGGCTCAATGTCGCGACATCGACCAAGGAAGCTACGGACTGATTCAGGATCTGAAACAGCGAGGGATGCTGGACGACACTCTCGTGATCTGGGGAGGCGAGTTCGGTCGCACCACCTACTCCCAAGGCAAACTCACCCAGACCACCTACGGTCGCGACCACCACCCGCGCGCCTTCTCCATCTGGATGGCGGGCGGCGGAGTCAAAGGCGGGTTCAATTACGGTGAAACAGACGACATGTCCTTTAACATTACCTCAGGAGCCATGCACGTTCGTGATTTGCATGCCACGATCCTGAATCAGTTGGGCATCGATCACCTGCGTCTTTCCTACAAATACCAAGGTCTCGATAACAGGCTCACCGGCGTACTTCCGGCAAAAGTCGTTAAAGAGATCCTGGCGTAAACCATCACGCGGAGGACATCGCCTGCATGTTCGACACAAAAGAATCGCCAGGGTATGAAAGACAGCGACGAAGAGGAACTGCACCGTCTCTGCGATATGCTGAAAAAGGTCGATGAAATGTTGCATGCGGACTCACCGCTGCGTGAAGCTGTGATGAAAGGCGCACTGGCACTGTCGATCACTTTCGCTGATGGATCTCGTGCAAAGCTTGAAAGCATTGCACTCGGAACCGGCAAGCCTCTCACTGAAGCCCAAAGAACGTACCTCGGTAAAATGGGCATTGATCTTGGAGAACAGAATCATCCGAACGAGAGAGCAGTGATGTCCCAGTTCATCGTAGTGGATTCTTCTGTGCCACCGCATCAACTTTAACGTAATCAGAAAAATCAGATCAACAGGTCCGCTTCATCAATCGACGCATGCTTCTCCGTCGGTTTCAATGGAACTTTTTTCAACGGATTCTCGACAAAGCCCGCACGAACACGCAACTTCAATTCAGCACCAATCCCAATCGCATGGAACCAACACAGGATTTCGCCACACCAGCATCGGACTTCGGCTTTACACCCATCCACCCCGCCCCTGCTCCCGCCCCCGCTCCTGAGCCAAGTTCTGACACGAGCGATGGTTTGCCACTGGATGATGTGACGGCCATTGACGAACTGGGCAAAACCTACCAGGCATTTTGCGACGAACTGGGCAAGACCATCATCGGTCAACAACAGGTGATCGAAAACCTGGCAATCTGTTTGTTTGCGCGTGGCCACGCCCTGCTGATGGGGGTGCCCGGACTCGCAAAAACGCTGCTGGTTTCCTCGGTGGCGCAAACGTTCGACCTTTCCTTCAACCGCATTCAGTTCACACCCGATCTGATGCCTGCGGACATCACTGGCACCGATATCATTCAGGAGACAGGCATCGGCGGACGACGCCAGTTCGAATTCATCAAGGGACCGTTATTTGCCAACATCGTGCTTGCAGACGAAATCAACCGCGCTCCCGCCAAAACTCAATCGGCGATGCTTGAAGCGATGCAGGAGCAAAAGGTCACGGTGCTGGGTAATACCTATACACTCACACCTCCGTTTTTCGTGCTCGCCACGCAGAACCCCATCGAACAGGAAGGCACCTATCCTCTGCCAGAAGCCCAGCTCGACCGCTTCATGTTCCTGATCGATGTCGGCTATCCCACGGCCGAGGAGGAAAAACGCATCGCTCGTGAAACGACTGGTGCCGCGAAAGGGCGATTGAATGCGCTGCTCAGTGGCGACAAGATTCTGGCATTCCAGCAACTCGTGCGTCGCGTCCCCGTGCCGGAGCACATTTACGATTACGCCGTCAACATCGTTCGTAAAACACGACCCAATGAATCTGATGCACCTGCTTGGCTCAAGGAACTTGTCGGCTGGGGTGCAGGTCCGCGTGCCGTGCAGTATCTCATCCTCGGTGCCAAAGCCCGTGCCGCTCTCAAAGGCTCCTACATGGTGCGTCTCGAGGACATCGAAGCTGTGGCTTCGCCCGTGCTGGCTCACCGCGTGATCACCAATTTCGCAGCCGAGTCCCAAGGCATGACCTCGAAAAAAGTTGTCGAACGCCTCGTCGCCGAAATGCGCGAGCAATAATCCCTATGCCCACGCAGCTTCTCGATCACGATCTGCTTGTCCGGCTGGGTGCCATCCCGGTCGAGGCTCGTTTGCCGATGTTGGGAAACGTCGCGGGCAAGCACCGCTCGCCGCATCGTGGTTCATCCGTGGAATTCGCGGAATATCGCAAGTATGTGCCCGGCGATGACACGCGCCGTCTCGACTGGAAGGCCTACGCCCGCTCGGACCGCTACTACATCAAGGAATTCGAGGCCGACACCAACCTCCGTGCGTATTTCGTGGTCGATAATTCCGGCTCCATGGCCTTTGCCGAAAAAGGCATGGCAAAGATCGAATATGCGAGTCGAATCGCCGCCAATCTCGCCTACCTGCTGGTCAATCAAGGTGACGCCGCAGGGCTCTCCGTCTGCCGCGATACGCTCCACATCGAGATCCCGCCGCGCCGACGCCCCGCGCACTTGCAATTGATCAACCACACCCTGCAAGACCTGAAACCCGAGGGTGAGACGGGACTCGTCGCGGCATTGCATCAGATCGCGGAAAAAATCAGCCAGCGCGCCGTGGTGGTGATTCTCTCCGATTTGTTCTGTGACACCGCCGCGCTGGAAGACGCCTTACAACACCTGCGCTATCGCAAGCACGACATCTGCATGTTTCATCTGATGGACCCGCAGGAAATTGCTTTCCAATTCGATAAACCCCATCGTTTTGTCGATATGGAGGATAACACTGTGCTTGTGGTGGAGCCGAATCTCATCGCCGATGAATACCAGGAAGCTCTGCGAGAATTTTTGACCAACGTCCGCGGTGCCTGCCACAACGTCCACGCCGATTACCAACTCGTCACCACCGATGCCCCGCTGGAGCCCCTACTCCGCGACTTCCTGCTCAATCGTCTACCGAAGAAAGGAAAACGTTAACGAATTGTCATGATCGACAGAATCTACAATGCAGCCATCACAAACTTCTCGCGCGCGGTCTTTTATGACCTTGTTCTCGCATTATCTGTCACAACCTCCGCGATATTTCTGTACAACGTGTGGATGGCAGAAACTAAAAGAGTCGTTCCCGCAAGAGGCAAAATCATGACATATAAAGTTCGAGAAGAGAACGACCCTGCCCAATTTGCCATGTGCAAAAGCAACGCTTGGGAGCGCCTTACATTATTTTCCGCCATCAGTGCTCTGCTTTTCACCTTCCGCAAAGATGCTCATGAATTTCTAGCAGACTAAAAAATATAAGATCTTTCTTCCGTGTCTTTCTACCAACAACCACTGCTTTGGTTCCTCTGCGCCGCAGCGATTCCGGTGATCATTCACCTGTTGAATCGTCGTCGCCACAAGACCCTGCAGTGGGCTGCCATGCAGTTTTTGCTCAAGGCCACACGCGAGTCACGCGGCAAGAAAAAACTCAGACACATTCTCATCCTCACCGCGCGCACCCTAGGCATCGCCTGTCTTGCTTTCGCCGTTGCCCGGCCCATGATCGGCGGATTGCTTGGATGGGGCGCCAGCCAGCTCGACACGGTCATTCTCATTCTCGACCGCTCGCCCTCCATGGAAATCACCGCGGACAACACTACCGCGTCCAAACGAGCACTCGCGATCGATCGCGTGCGTGATGCGATGAAGTCCTTAGACGCGACGCGTCTGGTGCTGATCGATTCGGCAAGCAACACGCCACAGGACATACCTTCGCCCGATAGTTTGGCGGACATCACCAGCACGCGCGCCACGGATGCTGCGGCGAACATTCCCTCACTGCTCCAACGAGCTGCCGAATTCATCTTGGAGACACAACCAGGAAAAACCGAGGTCTGGATTGCATCCGACATGCAGCATGCGGATTGGGACAAACAAAACGAACGCTGGACGACGGCGATTGCCACGCTGCAAAGCGCTCCGCAAAAACCTGCTGTACGCATTTTGGCACTGGGCACCCCCTCGAAGTCGAACGTTTCCCTGCGCTTGCTTTCCTCCTATCGCAGTGCCGATGAATTGCTGCTCGATCTCGAAATTCAGCGCTCAGGCGATGCTCAGAACCCTGTCAACCTACCGCTCACGCTTGCGCTCAATGGCATCAAAACCACGGACTCGATCGTTATTCCAGGTCAAGTGTTGCGTTTTCAGAAACGAATCAAACTCCCGCCTAAGCAAACCGAGGGTCAAGGATGGTTGACTCTCCCAGGAGATGCGAATCCTCGCGATAACACTGCCTATTTCACCTACGGTTCTGCCCATCCCGTGAAGTCTCTCATTGTCAGTGCCGCGGGAGAATCTGCCGCCTATCTCGCAGCGGCGGCTGCGCCTCCTGGGTATTCGGAGCAATCCAGTGAAACCATCGACTCCTCCGCATTTCTCTCCAAAGCAGCATTCCTCGGCGAATTTTCCACCATCATTTGGGCCGCACCGCTCCCCCAGGAAGCAGCGGCTCAAGCGATCACAGATTTCCTGAACACCGGTGGACATGTCGTGTTTTTTCCACCTATGGAAAACAATACACTCTCTTTTCAAAACATCAGCTGGTCGCCCATCAGCACCGCACCGCAAGGAAAGTTTTTCATTTTGCAGCAATGGAATCACGATGACGGCTTACTCCGTGACACCATCAACGGTGAACCACTGGCTGGACAAACCTTACGTGCCATCAAGAAACAAGTTCTGGAGAGCCCTATCGGGACCAGCACACCACTGGCCACATGGGACGACAGCACGCCATTTTTGTCTCGCATCGTTCTGGAACGCGGCACGGCATGGTTTTTCTCCTCCACTCCGGATTACACTTGGAGCAACTTGGGGGATGCTCACTTGCTGTTGCCTGGGATCCAGCGCGCGGTGCTAGCGGGCTCCGCTCGATTCGATGCCGCATTGCTAGCGGAAGTCAACCGCGGAGACGCTCTGCCGCGCCATGCGGAGATCCGGACTCGCATCGATGACTTCGCAGAACAAACGAATGCTGACTCGATTTATGCTGCGGGCGTCTATCGTCTCGGCGAAAGAGTGATCGCCGCGAATCTTCCGGCATCCGAATACGATCCTCTAGCGCTTGAAAAAACCGAGCTTACCCCGCTATTCGAAGGCATCCGCTTCAGCACATTGGAAGAGACAGCCACCCATACGGCTGCCAGCGAAGAAAAGGAAATTTGGAAACTCTTTCTCGCAGCCGTTCTGTTTTTCCTGATCGCCGAGGCATTGCTGTGTTTGCCCAAAGCACCCACTGCTGCCACCTCACGCGCGCCTCGGCCAGCCTAACCGTTTTTTCGCTCCAGTGAACTTCCATCTCCATCACCTGCATTTCTCCCCGACTCTTCCCGTTCTCATCACGGGATTGGTGGCGATCGCGGTCGTTGCGATTCTTTGCCTTCTCAACTATAGGCGCAGTCCTAACAAAAAACGCGGGGCCATGCTTGAATGCCTGCGCTTTTTCATAGCCCTATTGGTAGTTGGACTGATGTTTCAACCGGAATGGCTCACCGTCATCCAACCATCCACCAAACCGCGCATCGCCATTCTTTGGGATGATTCGAAGTCGATGCAAACCACCGATGCCGAATTGCCTGAGATCTTCTCGCCGAAAAAAGAAATCGTCACTCGGGGCGAGTTCACCAAAAAAGTGTTAGATTCTGACCTGTGGAATTCCCTCTCCGCCGAGGGGCGCAACGAACTGATCAAGCGCGCTTTTTCTACACCGCCAGAGGATCAAGCCCTGCAAAGTGCATCCGGTACCGACCTGACAACACCGCTTGAGGAAATGCTGGAGCAGGAAACCAACTTGCGTGCCGCCATTGTCATCTCGGACGGCGATTGGAATCTCGGTCAACCACCCGTCTCAGCCGCGCAAAAGTTTTTGCTGCGCAAAATTCCTCTTTTTACCATTCCTGCTGGTTCCAAAGTCCGTCTGCCTGACCTCGATCTTCTCGCCGTGAACGCACCCACCTACGGCATTGTTGGAGAAAACTTACAGATCCCCTTCAGCATTCGCAGCAGCCTTGATCGCGAGGTTCGGATAACGGTGCGCGTTCGAGATGAAACCGGCCGCGAACGCACCAAGGCCATCACTCTACCGCCAAACAAAACCACCTACGACACCATTCTCTGGAAGTTGGAGAAGGAAGGATCTTCCACTATGGAACTCTCCTTCCCCATGACTCAGGGGGAATTGGTATCATCCAATAACTCGCGCAAATTCACGATCGCTGGCAAACCGGAAAAGATTCGTGTGCTCGTTGTCGAGTCCTTGCCGCGTTGGGAATACCGTTTCCTTCGCAATGCGCTATCACGTGATCCGGGAGTGGAGCTTTCCTGCCTGTTATTCCACCCACAACTCGGCACCGGCGGCGGACCCGACTACATCGAAAAATTCCCAGAGAAAATCGAGGATCTCTCCAAGTATGATGTGATTTTTCTCGGTGATGTTGGCATCGGAAATGATCAACTGACCAAAGACCAATGCAAACTCATCCGCGGCCTGGTAGAGAACCAAGCATCGGGACTTGTGTTTCTTCCGGGGCCGCAAGGTCACCAGTTTTCACTACTCGATACCGAACTCTCCGACCTCTTGCCTGTCGTCCTCGATGCGTCAAAGAAAACGGGCATTGTCGAAACAAGCGCATCCCCGCTGGCACTCACATCAGACGGCGCCTCATCGTTGCTTACCATGTTAGGCGATACAGAAGAAGACAACCCGATCGTCTGGCGCAGTCTACCGGGATTTTATTGGCACGCTCCCATCGAACGAGCCAAAGCCGGCACCAGTGTGCTTGCCGTGCATGCCAACCGCAATTCGGGAAATTACGGACGCGTTCCCTTGATTGTCACCAAAACCGCGGGAAGTGGAAAAATCCTTCACATGGGCATCGACTCTGCTTGGCGCTGGCGTCGCGGAGTGGAAGACAAATACCATTATCGGTTCTGGGGGCAAGTGGCACGTTGGATGTCCTATCAGCGAAATATGGCCGCTGGCCAACGTCTGCGTCTATTTTATACGCCAGAACGTCCCTCACCGGGTGACACCGTCACCCTACATGCCAACGCCTTCGACAAAAACGGAGCACCATTGCAAGATGGCAAAGTCACTCTCCAGCTCGCAGCACCCAATGGTAGCAATCGGATGCTCGACCTCTCGAAGGACGACAATTCGTGGGGCAGTTTCACGGGCCGATTCACGATCGACGCCCCTGGTGCTTGGAAATTGAGTGCGGGGATCGTCGATGATGACACCAAGCCAGTGGAAACCACACTGCTAGCACAAAGCATGGACCTTGAAAAAACCGGTCAACCAGCACGTCCTGAGGTCCTGGAGGAAATGTCACGCATCGCCCGCGCACGAATGATTCAGCCCGATGCACTGCCGGATCTCATCCGCGAAATCACCGCATTGCCGGAACCGCGTCCTCTGGAAAACCGTATCCCGTTGTGGCATCACTGGGCCGCGATCAGCATGATCATCGCCCTACTCGCGATCTTCTGGGTTGCTCGCAAGTTCAACGGGCAATTCTAACCGCACGGAACGCGCCCGTCATTCCGCTTCAAAAGCACAGAGCATTGATAACTCCCACTAATCTCTGCATGATGACATGAAGATTTCACGTGGCAAGCGCTCGGTTCTCTGCTACCTTGTTTTCACCTGATGTTTGAAGTTCGAGAACGCCCTGAAATGGTCGAGCGCGCGATGCTCGTCAGCATTTATTTTGACCCGCGCGAGGAGGATGAGGCCGCTTCACTCTTAGAGGAGCTCCACGAGCTGGTGGAAACTCTCGGCATTGGCATCGTGCACAGCGTATTCTATCGCAGCCGCGACATGCACAAACAATACCTCTGCGGCACAGGCAAGGCACAGGAGATCGTCGACCTCGCCCACGCCTACGAATGTGACGTAATCATCTTCGACAACGGCCTCGCACCTGCTCAGCAGCGGTCGTGGGAAAAACTTGCCAACATCGCCGTGATCGACCGCGAGGAGGTAATTCTCGATATCTTCAACAAACGTGCCCACACCCGTGAAGCACGCATCCAAGTGGATCTGGCGCGTATGCAATATGCCTTGCCTCGCATGGCTCGCATGTGGGGGCATCTCGACCGAGAAGGCGGTGGCGGCAGTAGCGGCGGCGGCGCTGCGAACCGTGGCATGGGAGAAAAACAAATCGAAGTGGACCGCCGTCTTGCGCATACGCGCATCGATCGCCTCAAGCGTGAGCTTGAGGATGTGCGCAGCCAGCGTAAAACGCAGCGTAAGGAGCGCGAGAAACTGGGAACCGCACACGCCGCCATCGTAGGTTACACCAATTCCGGTAAATCCACTCTACTCAACCAACTATCCGGTGCCGAGGTCCTTGCCAAGGACATGCTCTTCGCCACACTGGATACCACCACCCGCCGCATTGATTTGCCTGATGGTCAACCGCTGCTTCTCACCGATACGGTTGGCTTTGTGCGCAACCTACCCCACCGATTGGTGGAGGCATTCAAAGCCACATTGGAAGAAGCCGTGCTCGCCGATTTTCTGATCCACGTGCTCGACTGCTCTTCGCCCGAGATCGACCGACTCTACGACACCACACTCGAAGTTTTAGAAGAGCTCGGTGCCGGCGACAAAAAAATCATCACCATCCTCAATAAGTCAGACCTTCTCCACGATCCGGTGCAGCGCCTACTGTTAGAAAATCGCTATCCTGGAGCCATTTTCACTTCGGCAGCGAGCGGTGAGAACCTCGACGGTTTACTTCAACTCTGTTGCGAAGCACTGGCGGATCGCATCTGCAAACAATCGTATCGCATTCCCCAGACGCGCGGAGACGTTCTCAACCTGCTTCATCGCGATGCCAAAGTGATCTCCACCGATTACGAGGACAACGATGTGCTCGTCGAAGCCATCGTGCCCGCCTCCATCGCGGGGAAATTGCAAGCCTTCGCTACCAACGATTCTTCCGTGCCCCAGTCATGAAGCATCTCCCCTGCATCTTCTTCGCTTTCTTTTCCCTGCTTTTGCAGGCACAGGATACCGCTGCCCGTGCGCCACAGCGTGCGATCCTAGTCAAGCCGCACATCATTCGTGCCGTGCCTTTGCTTGACCCAGAATCGGTGCCACTGGCAAAACCGCTGGAAAGTGATGCGACGACGCAAGGCAAACCCACTGGACTCGATGCCGTGCGATTGCAGATTTTTCTCGATCAACAAAACTTCGGTCCGGGCGTGATCGACGGCAAACCAGGTCTTTTCACTGAGCATGCCGTGATGTCTTGGAACGAAGTACAGGGCCATGCACATCAGGACTGGTCCGCTGCACTCACTGCAGCTAAGCAGAGCATACTCACACCGCTCATCAGCGTAACGGTTCCTCCACTCACCGAAAAATGGGTGAACCCTAAACTCTCCAATGACCGCATCCAGCAATCGAAAGCAAAACGCCTCAGCTACCGCAGCGTTGGCGAATTGATGGCCGAGCGCTACCACACGGATGTCGAGTTTCTCATCGAGATCAACAGCGAAAAAAAAATCTACGGTCTCGCGGCGGGCCAAGAGATCATGGTGCCGAACGTGCGGCCATTTGAAATCGAAAAAGTCGCCGGCGTGCAACACAAGCGCGACGAGGCGAAGGCGCAGCGTCATGTGGTAGTAGATACGAAACGCAACCAAATGCGAATTTTCGAAGCAACCCCCGTGGCTCTGATCGTGTCTGAGAATGATTCCCAAGGTGCGACAAAGCCCGCTGCCAATCGTTCGCTCATCGCCTCCTTTCCTATCACTCCCGGCAAACCACAGTTCATCCATTACGGCATGTGGGAAGTCCGCACCGCGGTAGAATTCCCTGCATGGCGCTATGACAAATCACTGCTGGAAACGGGCAAACGCAGTAAGGATCCATCGAAAATTTACGACCTTCCCTCTGGACCGAATAGTCCGGTGGGAGTGATTTGGTGCGGCCTCAACAAATCCGGCATTGGCCTCCACGGCACCGCTGATCCAGAAACCATTGGTCGCGCACAATCCGCAGGCTGCATCCGACTCGCCAATTGGGATGCGATCCGCCTGCCCCAAATCATCAGCGCAGGAAGCTCGGTGGAAATTCGTTAGAAAAAATCAAACTTGCTGCTGTGACAAAAAAGTCCGAGATCGAACAGATTCGAGGATGATGCCATACCTCTAAAAAGTGACATGTTGTGTCACATAGGTGATTTGTTTGTAACAGATTTCCATTTGGTCGTCGCGAGCGACATTCCTACTTTGCCAGAGCATTGTAGAAATGCGCCCAAGATATGAAACCAAAATTCAAACACTACTTATTCGTTGCGGCCTTCATGGGCATCACGCAAGTTCCGCTCTCTGCTCAGGTGACAGGCCTGCGCCAACACCAAGCCATCCCCCTAGGAGTTGCCGCGGGTGAGGTCGTGTCATTCTCTCCCACGAATGACACTCTCGCTGTTACGGACAACTCCGCTGGCGGCATTCGACTGATGCGCCACGATGGCACACAGTTTTCGAATCATGCAACGGTGGACATCTCGGCATGGTTTGCAGCCAATCCTGTGGCAGGTTTTGTCTATAGTGACGTCACGAGCGTGGCTCTTGACAAAGACGGATCCGGCTTGGGCGTCGCCACGGCCATCAACGCATCAAACGTCGATGTGGAGGGAACCAACTACACGACCTCCGTGCCGCAATTGGGACGTTTGGTGTATTTCAATCTTAACGACGGAACCGTTCTGGGATCAGTGCCCGTGGGATATCATCCCGACATGGTAACCATCAAAAATGGAAAAATCGCTCTCGCGAACGAAGCACAACATGCCTGGAATGGAACCAGTGTGAATGTTAGCGCTTTTGATTTCGTCCAACAACCGGGCTCCATCAGTTACATCGATGCCACCGCGGTGACCTCTGGAAATATCGCGACTTTCGATTTCTCCACACTGATCGTCCATACCGTGGACTTCAGCGGTGTGCCTGATCTGATTTCCGGCCTGCGTGATCACACCTCATTCGAAACAGCGAATACCAAGGCAAAGTATTACCATATAGAACCGGAGTATGTTGCATTTGCTCCTGACAACTCGAAAATTTTTATAGGTTTACAGGAAAACAATGCCATCGCCACCTTTGATATCGCTACACTCTCGTGGGAAAAGGTGACCGACTTGGGACAAAGATCTATTACCATTGACGCCTCTGACAACGACGATCTCTACGATCTCAGCAACGCGGCATTGGGTTTGCACATGCCCGATGCCATCGCCACCTGGGAAAAAAATGGAGAAACCTACGTGATCACCGCCGATGAAGGAGATGCGCGAGTAGACGATGGTGATATTCAACGATTTGCTTCAGCCGTTAGCACCTACGGTCTTGCAACTGGATTCACGGCCTCCACCGACAATAACAACTTTGGCCGGCTGAACATTCTCAGAGACCAATCGCTCAACGGCCCTGTATTCCCGACCACTACTCCCAACTCCGATATCAGCAAGATCGTCAGCATGGGAAGTCGCGGTCTTTCCCTCTGGAAAAAAGAAGCAGACCATTCACTGAGCTTCGTCTCGCACCTACCGCTCGAATCCGAGTTGTTCCAGCGCGATCCACAACGCCACAACGCGAACAATGGCGGAATAAAAACGGATTACGATGCCCGCTCCGATGACAAAGGACCGGAGCCTGAAGCCGTGGCAGTGACCACTCTCGCTGATGGAACAGTGATCGCCGTGGCCGGTATGGAGCGCCAGAACGGAGTGATTGTCGTGGATATCACCAACCCTGCCTCTCCTCAAGTCATCCGCTACATCAACGACAGCGATAAGGGGCTAAGATCACCAGAAACCATCACGATTGTCGATGCAGCAGACAGCCCGACCGGAGTTACGATGGCCATCGTAGGTTATGAAGGTATTATCGAGAGCAGTGTGGCTGGCGGAGTCGGTGTTTATGAAATCAATCCTCCGTCCTTCCGCTTGCAAGTCTTGCACGCATCCGATATGGAAGCAGATACTTCCTCGATCGGCACCGCACCACAATTTGCAGCACTGGTTGACAAACTCGAGGATGCCGCAGGAAATCACGCTTCTGTAACGATCGGGGCAGGAGACTGCTTCATCCCAGGTGCCTTCCTCTCGGCCGGAAATGACATTTCTACACGCAACGCACTGAAAACAGCACAAGGTTTCGTTTTTGGATACAATGCCAGCGGTGTTGATTTGCGCGAAAACCCCGGTCGTCCGGATATCGCTATTATGAACTCCATCGGTTTCGATGCCACCTGCATCGGCAACCACGAGTTTGACCTCGGTGCTACCGAGTTCGCCAATATCATACTGCCCGATTCACGGACCAGCAAAACGAACATGCGTCACTACGGTGCTGCATTCCCGTTCCTCAGTGCGAACCTTGACTTCAGCGCCGTCGTTACCGTGCCCAGCGCTGTGACTGATCTTGCACCTCGATTCACCAGTGAGATCCGCAACATCGGTGCCTTCGCACCGCATCCGGGCGAGAACTATCCTGGTCTCAGTGCATCTCCGACCAACGCCAAACTCGCTAAGTCCGCGATCATCGAACGCGGCGGTGAAAAAATCGGTGTTCTCGGCGTAACTCCACCCGACCTCGCCAGTATCTCCTCGCCCGGTCTAGTCACTGTCACCGGACCTACTGGTGCGGTCGTTGTTTCCCCTCGCACCTATGACATCGATGCCCTCGCTGCTCATTTGCAACCCACAGTGAATGCTCTTGTGAGTGCCGGATGCAATAAAATCATCATGGCAACGCAATTGCAGCAGCTCATCAATGAAAAACTGCTGGCTGCCAAGCTGCGCAACGTCGACATCATCGTAGCAGGCGGCTCTGGCACCATCATGGCCAAGCCCGGCACCACGCTTCAGCCAGGAGACAGCATTGCGGAAAACTATCCTTACACCACCAATGACCTCGATGGCAAAACGGTCGCAGTCGTCAGTGGCGAAGGCCAGTATCAATATCTCGGTCGCTTGGTGGTGGACTTCGATGCACAAGGCAACATCACGAACATCGATTCCGCCAGCAACAACATCACCGTCAATGCCGCTGCGGTCACCGCAGCGTGGGGCGTACAAGACCCCTATGCAACCGGCACACGGGGTGGAGCTGTCAAAGCTGTGACAGATGCCGTGAATGCGGTCATTGTCGCCAAAGATGGACTCATCATTGGCAAATCATCCGTTTATTTGGAAGGACGCCGCACCAATGTGCGCCAACAAGAAACCAACCTTGGTAATCTTTCCGCGGATGCGAACCTCTGGTATGCAAAGCAGATTGACTCCACTGTCGAAGTATCCATCAAAAACGGCGGCGGCATTCGCAATTCGATTGGCTCTGTCGATACAAACGGTGTTCCGCAACCCACTGCGGCGAATCTCAGTGCTTCAAAACTAGCGGGCGATATCTCGCAACTTGATTTGGAAGACTCCCTGAAATTCAACAACAACTTGACCCTACTCACAGTAACGGCAGCTCAGCTGAAAGTTCTGTTGGAGCATGGTGTTCAAGGTAGCAACGGTGCAGGAGCAGCCAACAACACTCCCGGTCAGTTCTGTCAGCTTGGGGGAATGATGGTGGTGGCTGATCTGGCCGAGACGGCCATCAGCTACTCAAGCACAGGAACTCCTTCACAAATCAGTTCGGTCAATGGCGGATCTCGAATCCGTTATGCGGCTCTGATCGATGCCAACGGAGACCCAACCGAGGTTCTTGTATCGAATGGAGTGGTTCTCAATCCGAACCGTTCGATCCGTCTGGTGACGCTGAACTTCCTTGCGAACAGCTCACCTTCCGGTTCGGACTTCGGGGGAGACTCCTATCCATTCCCATGGGCGATTCGCAATAACACCTCGGCAAATCGAATCGATCTGACGACGGATGGTTCCGCTAACGCTTATACGAAGGCAGTGAGCACCATCGGAGGAACCAGTGGAGCCGGCACCGAACAGGACGCCTTTGCAGAATACATGCGAGCCTTCTACAACGTGACGGCTTATGGCAATGCCGATACCGTCGTGGGCTTGGATCGTCGCATTCTGCAAGGCACCACCGATAGTGATGGTGATGGTCTGAGCAACATCTTCGAGGTAGCTTCGCTGAATCTCGATCCCGATGTGGCTCATACCTCCACGCAGGTGAACGCCGCCATGACGAACCTGCTCAATACCAGTCGTAGCGCTGGCCAGACCGACGTTACCTCCAATCCGAGTAGCTTCAGCCTCTACACCGCTGACTCGATCCAAGATCTGCGCGGTGCTGGAAACATGATGGTTCAGGTGCAGGGTGGCAACGTTACCCTCCGCCTTCCCATCGAAAAATCTAGCACACTCCAGCAGAACAGTTGGGAAGCTGCAGGGGAACTCGACATCACGTTCCCGAAAATCGAGAACAAAGAGTTCTATCGATTGATTCTCCCACAATAAGTTCTTTTGGAGTTTCCTCCCCCTTGCCCCAACCCGCCCGGTCATTCACCGGGCGGGTTTTTTATGGCTGTCGAATATCGACCACGCATGGTGTAACGATTTTCGAAAGAAGTGAGAAATCGTCATGACAAAACCACTAATGCAAAAGCACCTGCAATGTGATTGCGAAATAATCTTCGTAGTTTTTCGGCCATTCGTGGCCTTTACCGGGAAATTCGTATTCGTGAACGATCGCTTGTTTTTCTGAGAGAGCGGAACGCCAATTCTGAACGCGGAGTTTAGGTCCCGCCCCTTCGCCGCTGATCCATGTGAAAAAGTAGCGTTGTCCTGATAAGGATCTTTCTAGTCTCAGTCGCTCAATGAGACCACTGGGATAACGAGAACCGGGGCTCATCGAGAGACAACCGCGGTATTGTTTCGGCTGCGATGCCGTGATTTCGGCCGCCAATTGGCCGCCTTGAGAAAAGCCCACGGCCGCGCTGCGACCCGGCGCGATCTGCATCGATGACCGGCACCGCAGGATCGCTTGCTCCACGTGTTGAAGATCCTTCTCGAAACTTTCCGTCCACATGAAGGCATGACGTCCGAGAGGTCGGCGGCCACTGACACCGAGGAAAGCAATGTTCTGCGTATCGCAGATTTTCTGAAAATCCGCTCCTGCAAAATCCTCGGGCATGGAACCGTAGCCGTGCAACCCAATCACGAGCGAGATTGGCGACTTCCCATCATAGGAATCCGGTAAAGTCAATACATCCCGATAAAAAGCAGTGGTCTGCCAGTGAGCTTCGCAGGCGCGGAGAAAATCCAAAATCTTCGGCCAACGGTGATCTGATTTTAAACAGGCGAAACGCTCATCCGCAGCCAGTTCCCCCGTGTCGCAAACATCCTCGCGTGCGGCGCGTTGCAACCAGTAGATGGCATGATCCTTTTGCTCTGCTCTTGCACAACGAGCCGCCAGATCGAAGAAGAAATCCGGGCGCGCGGCTTGCGCGGCCCACCAGGTCAGAACCTCGATTTTTTCGGCATCGGTTTCCTTTCCTGCGAGAAATTGGCGTACTTTGGTGGGAGCTTCCTGCTGTGACCATCCTGTATTTTTGACTCGAGGAGCGGCAATGTCGTATAGCGCCTGTGGCAAAGTCTGCGGCAACTTTGCCTCGATGACTATGGTTTTAGCCCAAGCTACATGCATGACGAGAAGAAAGAGAACTGCACTTCGTTTCATGAAAATGAAATGGATGAATTTCCTCCCAATGGCAAGAGCATCCGGTATTTCATACTCAACGGATCGCGCGCATCACCTCCTCGCTTTGCACATGAGTCCAGCGCAAAGCAGTCTTACTCGTGCGTTCGATGCGCAGCCATGTTCCCTGCGAAGTCTTGATCGCGTGACCAGGCAGCAAATCATCCGGCAGATCGGCTATCGCCGCACCCAGCGAACAAAAGGCCTGCAGGGCCTGATCCGTGGAAATCTCATCGCGGAGTTCGATGCACCAGACCAGATGATGTGTGCGATCATCGGTGGCAAACAGACGCCATGCATCGTGCACCCACGCCTCCGAGAGATCGCGAGCTGCCTGCACATCACCGAGAGGTTCCAGCCACAATCGCAGCCCTAGAGATCCACCGGCATCCTCGAACACCATTTCCCCCGGAGTATCCGGAAGTTTCACCCTTCGGTCGATGGTGGCACGATCAAACAAAAACATCACGTCTGCGGTCTGTTGCGGTGGTTTGCGAAGAGATTCGATCAGAGTCTCGCGATTTTTCGATAGCAATTGATCGGCATAGGTTTTGCCCTCGACACCCAAAAAAGAGGAGAGACCTTGGATGAAAGGTGGCAGGCTCAGTAGCAATTGGTTGGCCTCGGTATCTTCTTTTAACGACATGAATCCGATCGCTCGGGCATGGTCTTGAAAGAATTTCGATTCCACCGCAGCGGCGACTCCCGTGTGCAGAGCATCGCGCGCGCGGACCTCTTCATCGAACAAAACTCCCTTAGCCATGGGGAAATGCTGCTCTAACAATATGCGTGCCAAAACGCGTAGAAGCGAAGCCTGATCGGGAATGTTGGCAATTTGAAAACGATCGGTCACCCATCCCTCCGCACTGACCTCATCAAACCATGCTCTGGCGCCGACCGAACGCAACGCTGCCCACTGTTCTGTGAGGTGATCCTCCGCCCCGAGCCAACCGATGAGTTGGTAGGCCTTTTGCCTGTCATCGAGAGAACCCTCACCATATCTCGCCTCGAGCGATGCCTTGACGCGATCGCGCAATTCCTCTCCCGCGATCCGGTGGACCACGGGCGTAGAGACAAAACTCAGCCCTAGCTGTGATTCCACACGCGCCACCAATTCTGGCGGCACGGAAAATTCGCCCCCTCCCTGAGCCAGCGAACGCAGGGCCTCGTTTTCGCGCGTGAGCTGATCGATCTGTTGCTGCAAAGCGACGATTTCCACCGAATCGACTTTATCCGCGGAGGAATCCCCATTTTTCCATGAGAGCCCCTGCATCCAACCCGCGGAGGCCAGAGCGCCGCCTATCAAAATAGGCAGCAACTGGGTAGATGGGGGGCGCTTCATGCCTCAGTTTTTCTTTTCCTCGAACGGATTTTCCGTTAAAGCGGATGGTCGTGCATACATCTCATCCGCCGTTTTACCAGGGCGCAAGACAATGGAGATGGGCTTGCTCTGCTTACCGTTCGCATCATAGGTATAAAGGAAACGACGCACTGGCATTTCATACTGACCGCTGGGGTCCAAGCGCTTTACCCGCGAATCAAACAATTGCTCCTCTACCAACCTTCCTGTATCCTTATCGTAACCATAACGAGCTTTGAACAGCTCTTGCTTGAGCCCGTCGTAAATCTTACAACCTAACGGATTGCCGCGTTTGTCCATTCGATACACGGTGAGCATGGTCAGCACGGAATCCGCACTGAAAGTTCGTTTCTCCAAAACCTCGTTGTCTGGCGTGCGACGGAAAATCGCGGTAGAACCATCTTGATTGCGCATTACCCGAACGAACTGGGCATCTTTGGCTTTGGTGGGATCGATGTCATTCATCACCTGCGCATGCACAACAAAGCACAGCGATCCGATGGAAAGATAGGACAATAGTTTCATGGCGTTATGATGGACGCAACGACAACTGATGCAAGCACGAATTGCTCCTGCGGTGCGAAGCGCATTGACAAACCCAGCCTGTCCGAACCATGATTTTGGTCCGAACTTTTTTCCATGCGTATCAAAACTGCCCTCTTCGAAACCAGTGCGCCGACTCTGGCCGATTGCCCCGAGGCGATCATGCCTGAGTGCGCCTTCATTGGACGATCCAATGTTGGCAAATCATCCCTGCTCAACATGCTCACGGGAAAAAAGGACCTCGCCAAAGTCTCCGCCACACCGGGTCATACCAAGCTGATCAACTATTTTGTGATCAATCACCAATGGCGTTTGGTGGATCTTCCTGGCTATGGTTTTGCGAAAGTGCAAAAAGAACAGCGGGATTTCTTTCACGATGTCATTGCCGAATACATCAGCGGGCGTGAAGGGCTCGCCTGCACCTATGTCATTCTGGATGCCACCCTGCCACCGCAGCGCATCGATCTTGAATTTGTGCAGTGGCTGACCCAACTGCGCCTACCTTTCGCCCTAGTGTTCAACAAGATCGACCGGGGCAAAGCAAATGCCGTCAAAAAAAACATCGAATTGTTTCAAAACGAGATGTCGCTGTGGACCAAGGCGAAACCGCAAGTCTTCCCAGTATCCGCCAAAACAGGCCACGGTGCAGGTGCTCTTGTGGAGAGCATGCAAAAACTCTGACTTTCGCCGCAAGGCGGCGAGTGAGGCTTGTTCTGTTCGCTCGCTGCATTGACAGATATCAAACGAACTGACACATTCCACATCAGGAACAAATTCGGAATTCATGTTACACTTTTGGCAAACTGTCTTCTCATCGATACGGGCGAGAACAAACGGCCGTCGGACAGCCGCCTTGATCTGGGCCGGCGTATCCATGAATGCCTATGCCCAAATCCCCTCTTTTCCTGGCGCGGAAGGCTACGGTTCCCATGCGTCAGGCGGGCGCGGAGGCGATGTTTACATCGTGACGAACCGCAATGCATCCGGCGCCGGATCATTCCCAGATGCGGTCCTTACAGCACCGACCAGCGGACGCACCATCATCTTCGCAGTGAGCGGCCACATTCGTCTTCCCAGCGGCAGCGGCGGTGGTCTATCGATCTCGAAATCAAAAATCACGGTGGCGGGACAAACGGCACCGGGAGATGGCGTGTGTTTTTGGAATAATACGATGAACCTCACTGGGGACGACCTTGTGATTCGGAACATCCGCTGGCGTTATGGCAAATCAAGTGCGGGAGGTGATGCGGTGGACATCAGTGGCTCGCAACGAATCATTCTCGATCAATGTGACGTCATGTTCGCTACCGATGAGAACCTCTCCTCTTTCGGCACTCCCCCGGAATACTTCACGTTCCAATGGAGTATCAACGCTTGGGGACTCAGCGGCCATTCTGCGGGCGGGTTATGGGATGTGGATCACGCGACTTCCCATCACTGCCTGTGGGCAAACAACCATACGCGCAATCCCAAGCTCATCGCCCCAGCCGTCTTTGACTGGACGAACAACGTGACCTTCGGCTGGAATAATGGATTCAACATGGCGGAGAGCCCCACAGGTGGGACCGGCTATGTGCATCGGGTCAACATACGGGGATCTACCTTCGTCCATGGAGGATCCACCACATCAGCCATTTATGGCGGCGGCGCCAATGCTGACGCTACGAACAAGTTCAAGCTTCACATGGCAGACAGTGCACTGGATGGGAACAACAACGGCGTGCTGGATGCCTCGCGAACGAACTATCAGATGGTTTCATCGACCACCTACGATCAAACCGCGGTTGCATGGCCCCAGACGATCAACGGCGTGACTGGAGGCACGGCGATAGGCGTTCCAGTCACCATAGACCCGAGGATCACGGCGCACAAAAAAGTGCTCTCAAGAGTGGGCGCCGTTCGGATGGAATATGACGCGGCGCGCCCCCTGCGGGATGATCTCACGCAACTGTGTGTCAACCGAACTGCCGCACTCCAGAGAGGCATCATCAGCGACCCGCTGGAGCTGGGCTTGGGCTCGGCATTTGCCACACTCAACTCCGCAACTGCTCCAGCTGACGCTGACAAGGACGGCATGCCTGACGTTTGGGAAAGCGCGTTGGGAATGAACGCATCTCTCGCGAGCCACAATACGGTTTTCGCCAGCAGCGGCGGATTCATCACTGGTTCGACCTTTTTCCCCCCTAACACCCCAGCGGGTTATACTCATCTGGAAGAATACCTTCATTTCAAATCGCAGCCCCATGGCTTCCTCCCAAAGAACACACTGGGTGCACCCAGCTTCCTTGAAATCGACCTCACTCGCTACACGGGAGGATTCACCGCTAGTCCCGTTTTCACGGTTAGCAATCTGAATGGAGGTGCAGTCACACAAAGCGGCATTGGTGGAAAGATCGCGCGCTTCACACCAACCTTGGAGCTTTCTGGACGTAGCTGGTTCGATTTCACAGTAACGGATTCGGCAGGCAGCACATGGACGCAAAGGTTTCACCTGCTCGTAAGCGCAAATGCCTTACCCCGTGATCTCGTCTGGCAAGGAAATGGCACCAGCAATCCATGGAACAGCAGCAGCAGTATGTGGTCGCGAAGTGGTCAATCGACAACCTACAACAACGGTGACTTCGTAAGTCTCGATGATAGCGGTTCGACCACGCCGTCGATCACACTCAGCGGAGCACTGCAGCCCGGCGCTGTGCTTGTGGACTCCTCGATCAAAAACTACACCCTCACTGGAGGCAACTTTACGGGTGCGATGTCTCTAACAAAACGTGGCAGCGGCACTCTCACCCTGCGCTCGAACCACAGCCACACTGGAGGAACCATCATCGAGGACGGTTCACTGGTGCTCGGTCTTCTCGGCACCACAGCGAACAGCACGGGCAGTATCGGTGGCGGTCCGCTCACGCTTCTTGGCGACGCTGTGGTGACCAATGCCTGGTATGGCACACAGCTCCCCTTCAGCGCGTCGATCACTGTGCCCGAGGGAAGCGAGCCAATCATTGAAACCGGACGCAACATTCGCTTCAGTGGAACTCTGAATGGTAGCGGCACCCTCACCCTCCTCAACCAAACTGTGGTGGGTAACACGTTTGAATTGACAGGCGCGTGGGCGGCATTCGGTGGTGCATTGCGCATTCAATCTGCGGGCGCTAACTCGAGCATCCGGGCCATCTTCAACGGAGGATCCTTCAACGGTCTCGACGCCGCATCGCTCGAACTCATCGGAACCCATACCATCAACCCCGTGACCAATTCAGGAGGGAACACCTTTGGCATCGGAGCGCTCACCAGCACTGCTGCCGACGCGATTCTCAATGGCGGCTCGGCCGGAGCGCCGATCTACACCATTGGCGGGTTGAATCGATCTACGGCATTCGCTGGGAAATTCCAAGGAAACGCCCGACTTACCAAGACTGGCACAGGCACACTGACCCTGAGCGGTGCGAGCACTCACACGGGCGCAACTGCGGTCACCGCGGGCACGCTCCTCTTGAACGGAAGCTTCGCTTCGAGTCCCACCACCGTGGCAAGTGGCGCGACTCTTGGCGGGCGTGGTTCCATCGGCGGCACGCTGGGGCTTTCAAGCGGCGCAATTCTCGAGCCAGATGGCATTCTGAGCAGTGGGGCGCTGACGAGTACTGCCGCAGTCATACGCATGGATTTATCTTCTTCTGCAAGCGGTGATAACGACCGCATTGCCGTGACGGGCAATGCCACCCTCACAGGAGCGCACACATTTGCTTTCACGGCGAAAGAAGGCAGCCTAGGCCCGGGCAGCTATCCACTCGTCAGTACCAGCGGCACGCTCAGTGCTAGCGGCGCGACTTTCTCCCATAACCTCGTCAACACTCCACGACAGACCTTTGCCATCCAAGCCACAGCCAATGCCCTGAATCTTGTCGTGACCGGCTCACCCGCCACGCTCGCATGGAGTGGCAGCCAGTCGCTCTGGGATGTAGCCACCACTTCCTCTTGGCTGAAAGGTGGCACGACCGATGTGTTTCATGATGGCGATGCCGTGAGCTTTACCGATACGGCCACCAACGGTAGCATCACGCTGGCAGGCACCGTGTCGCCGCGAGACATGTGGGTCAATAACGCTACCCGCGCCTTTACTGTTGGTGGTTCGCCCATCTCTGGAAGCGGAGTATTGCGAAAATCCGGCACTGGCACGCTGACTTTGAATTCTTCTAACAGTTTTACTGGAGGGATCTTGATCGATGCTGGAACTCTCACGCTGGGCAACGCTGCGGCTAATGCCGGAGCCCTCGGCACCGGAACCGTCACACTGAACGGCGGCATCCTAAGGATGTTCAATGCGGGAAACAACACCCACGCCGGCACGCTGCCTAACGCACTTCACATCGCAGGCAACGCGCGGTTCGATGTCGCACCGCGTGGGGGATTCAGCGGCAACGTGACCGGTAGCGGAACTCTCGAATATCGAACCAGTTATGTGCGCGGCGACGTGACTGGTGACTGGAGCGCATTCAATGGTCAACTCCATATCACACCCAGCGGGAGCGGAGATTTCCGCATTGCGGCGAACTACGCTTGGGCCGGTTTGCCCAACGCATCCGTCAATCTCGCCGCCAGCACCTACTTTTACATGAGTGGTATCGTCAACAGCGGGTCAGGAACCACAATTTCGTTAGGATCGCTCAGCGGCGCTAGCGGTTCTTTCCTCCGCGGAGGTCCCACGGGTGACCGAACCTTGACCTATCGAGTCGGCGGAAGAAACACCGATGCCACCTATGCCGGAAATATCGGCGAACAAGGGAGCACCACCATCACTGCCATCACCAAAACCGGTACGGGTGTGTGGACGCTAAGCGGAGCTTGTAGCCACCGTGGAGCCACCATCGTAGAATCTGGCACGCTCCGCCTTGTGAGTGGCGTCAACATCTCTCAAACGACGGACCTTTCCGTCCGGAGTGGAGCTACTCTCGATCTCGCAGGTGCGACCGTCACAGCCGGTGGCATCACGGTCGCAGATGGATCCACATTGATCTACCGCGGTGGAGTTCTCAACGGCGAAGCATCGTTGGGTGGATCCTTGGTAGCGGATCTCACAGGTGCATCCGCTGGCCAAGAACTCACCATCATTCAGAACCCTGCCAGCACGCCGGTATCGGGAATTTTCGATGGAAAACCGGAAGGCAGCTTACTGACAAGCGGAGGGCTCACCTTCCAACTCAGCTACGCGGGCGGTGACGGCAATGACGTCACTCTCACTGCCCTGAGTGCTCGGGAGTCGTGGCGGCTCAGTCACTTCGGCACTACGCAAAACACAGGCAATGCTGCCGATGCAGCGGACACGAACGGTGACGGCGAGTCGAACCTCGTGGAGTTTGCCACCGGACAAAGCCCTCACACCAGCACCATCGCCATCCCGAGTCTCACAAAAAATGCCAACGTCTTGCGATTTTCATACAGTCGATCGAAAGCTGCTCTCGCCGAGGGTGTTATTTTCAACGTCGAATGGAATGATACGCTCGAGTCGGGCAAATGGAGCCAGACTGGTGTTTCCGAGCAGGTCCAGAGCGACAACGGAACGATGCAGTCCGTGCAAGCGACCATGTCAACGGGTGGAGCAAGTCGGCGATTCGCACGCTTGAGGATCTCCGCTCCGGCACCCTGATCGAGCAAACACAAAGGTCATATTTTTTGAGAATGCCTCACTCGGGTCCCAAACCGCAGGTAGGGCATTTGGGCTGAATCTGCTCCATGATGATCATGATCGGAAAAAGCGACGTTGATCATTCATGTCCTGATTCCAAAAGTGACGAATCATCCGTCGACCCAACCTGTTTTTCTCTGGTTGCAGCGTTTCCGTTTTTTTCCAAAATTCCCTCTTCCGTTTCTTGGACCAAACGCAATTGTCCGCAAGCGGCTTCGATATCGTGGCCTTTTTCCAAGCGAAGAGTTGCAGTGACCCCATCTTTGGCGAGGACGTTGCGGAAGGCCTGGCAATGGGAGATCTCCGGACGTTTCCAGGGCAATCCTTCAACGGTATTGTAGGGAATGAGATTCACCTTCGCTTGAAAAGAGCGCGCATGCTTGGCAAGGATGTGCGCTTGTTCGAGGTCATCGTTCACCCCTTGGATGAGAATGTATTCCAGAGTAAGATGTTGTTTTTTGTTCGCGTTCCAGTCTTGCAGAGCGTCGAATAACATCTCCGTCGGATACTTTTTGTTGACGGGCATGATCTGATCGCGCACGGCATCGGTGGCTCCGTGAAGGGAAATGGCGAGGCGAATTTGGCGCGGATGCCTTGCCAATTCGCGGATTTGCGGCACCAGGCCAGAGGTGGAGATCGTCAGATGCCGCGCGCCGAGATTCATTCCCCAGGGCGAGGTGATCAGTTCGATCGCATGCAACAAATTTTTCAAATTCGCCAGCGGTTCACCCATGCCCATGAAGACCAGATTATCGATGCGGTCACCGGCCAACATCTCCGTTTGCAGGACCTGTGCAGCGATCTCGGCTGCGGTAAGGTTACGGGTAAATCCCGCCAACCCTGAGGCGCAAAACTTACAACCGTAAGCACAACCCACCTGCGAAGAAACGCAAAGCGTAAGACGGTCGGCACGACCACCATACAGAGCGGGGTTCGCAGGAATGAGCACACTCTCGATGTAGCGACCGTCATGCAGTTTATACAACATCTTTCGCGTCGTATCGGTGGAACCCAACTCGCGAGCCGGAGTCAGAGGATACAGCGAAAAAGATTCCTCAAGAAAAACGCGTAATGATTTTGGAAGGTTGCTCATTGCCTCCAGGGAAGCCGGGCGTTTTTTCCACAACCAGTCGAGAATTTGATCCGCACGATACGCCGGATGTCCGTGCTCGGTGAGCTGGGAGATCAGTTCTTCCTTGGTAAGGCCGAGAAGGGATGGTTTCATAACGATTATCCAACAAAGGCGAGGCGTTGTCGCAACACGGGATCACCGTGGGCGGCGGGTTGGCAGATTTGATCGATCATGTGATGCCAATGCTCATGACCGGCGAGAATTTCGACCTCAATTCGCAGGAACCAGACAGGCACTTCTGCTAGGGTGTTGCGAGGGTAGCGCACGGCATCTTTTTCCGTAGTCACGATCATTTCCACATCGCGCTCGAGGCACCGGTAGGTAAAGCTCGCAATCTCGCGACTGGAAAAACGATGGTGATCGGAAAAGCGCTTTTTTACATCGATGATGGCCCCGAGTTTCGTGAGAGAGTTCTCAAAATTTTCCGGCACGGCGATGCCCGATAGCGCGGCGATGTGTTTGCCAGCAAGATAATCCAGAGGTTTGCGTTCGAAGGTGGCGAGATTCTCCAAATACTTCGGACCATGTGTGGTGGTGATGATGGGAGCGGTGGGGTTATAGCGACGGAGCCTTTGTTTCAGTAACTCGTGGTCGGAGCCATCGGACTTCGTGAGAATGATGTAGTGGGCACGAGAGAGATTGTGTTTCGGCTCGCGCAAGGTTCCAGCGGGAAGCATGGCGCCGGTACCGAACGGCGTGTTCGCATCGACCAAACAGAGATCCAAACCTCGAGCCATACGCAGATACTGCATGCCGTCATCGAGAATAAGAGTATCCGCCGCCAATTCTCGGATGGCGAAACGGGCAGACTTCACGCGATCGCGATCGACGAGCACAGAAACCCCATTAAGGTTGTTGGCGAGCATGAAAGGCTCATCGCCGGCAAACTTGGAGTCGAGCAGAAGTGCGCGACCAGTGGAAACGATTTTAGGTAACTCCTCTGGCTTGACTTTGTGTCCCTGAACTGACTGCCATTTTTGTGGTTCGCTGAGAGCTTTGCTCTTATAACCACGGGAAAGAATAGCAACTTGTCGTTGGCGATCGCGCAGGGTGCGTGCGAGTAATTCGACGACGGGGGTTTTTCCCGTGCCTCCGACGGTGAGATTGCCTACAGAAATGGTGAGAGTGCCCAGATGATGGCGCTGCTTGAAATCGGCGGTAAAGAGAAACATTCTCGTCTGAATCACGGCACGATAGATTCCTGAGAGCGCGCGCAATGCCCAACGTGTGAGAAAAGCACGAAAGCCGCGGGCTCGTCCGAAAATCACATCGGAGGCCCAGCGTTCGAAATCATCGATGGTTTCCTTCACTGGGACAAGGTGACTTCCCGATCCCTTGTTGAAAAGACGAAAATGCCCAGTGTTTTCACGAAAGACTGGACGCCCGGCGTCATGCTGGTATGGATTGTGCCATGACTCGACCTGACGGCCGCGATGCGGCGAAACTTCGCGAAATCTCCTTTACTCCTAACATCGCGCCCTATGCCATGGGATCGGTATTGGTTTCCTTCGGCAATACCCGCGTGATTTGCGCGTGTAGTGTCGAAGAAGAAGTGCCGCGGTGGATGAAACAACAGGGAGTCAAGGGTGGTTGGCTGACGGCGGAATACTCCATGCTGCCCTACTCCACCCTAGAACGCAAACAACGCGACATCACGCGAGGAAAGATCGACGGGCGGTCCTCGGAAATCCAGCGCCTGATTGGTCGTGCTCTCCGTGCCGTGGTGGACCTCAAAAAAATCGGGCAACGCACCTTATGGATCGATTGTGATGTATTGCAGGCCGATGGAGGAACGCGCACCGCATCGATCACCGGTGCCTGTGTGGCCACAGCCATCGCCTGCAACCGGTTGCTGGCTGCCGGAAAAATCAAGGATTTCCCAATCCATCAACTGGTAGCAGCCGTTTCCTGCGGCATCTATCAAGACAACGCCATCCTCGATCTCAACTACCCGGAGGACAAGGATGCGACTGTGGATTTCAACGTCGTCATGACCGAGAGCGGGAAATTCGTGGAAGTGCAAGGGAGCGGAGAAGAAGCTGTATTTTCTGCCGAGGAAATGTCGGCCATGTTGGCACTGGCGAAAGAGGGCATTGCGGCATTGGTGGAGATGCAGAAGCAAGCCATCCTTGCAGCGGATCGCGTGGGAGCGGCGGCTTTGCAGGATTTGGCCAGTGTCTTTGGGGCTGGGCGCTGACGGTAAAACATTGGTGCTTCCGTCATCCGGCACCAGATGTGATACAATCACAAAAAAAATCTCACTCTGAGTGACGAATGATTGCACATGCGCGCACGCTTGTGCATGCTGTGCGCGCGCATGAAACTCATCAGCGGAACTTCACACCGGGGCTTGGCCGAACGTATTGCCGAAAATATCGGAACTTCACTGGCCAATGTGCATGTCACAGCCTTTCCGGATGGCGAGACTTTCGTGAAAATCAACGAAAATATCCGCGGCGACGATGTTTTCATCATTCAGCCTTCCTGCCCTCCCACCAATCACAACATCATGGAGTTGCTTATCATGGTGGATGCGGCGCGACGCGCCAGTGCAGGGCGCATCAATGCGGTAATGCCCTTTTTCGGCTATGCACGTCAGGATCGCAAGGATCAACCGCGGGTTCCCATCACGGCAAAACTCGTCGCGAACATGTTGACGGAAGCGGGGGTCGACCGTCTCATCACGATGGACCTGCACGCCCCGCAAATTCAAGGTTTTTTCGATATCCCCGTTGATCACCTCTATGCCAAACCTGCTCTCATCGGCTATCTACGCGAACAAGGAGCCGGTGCCGATGGCAATCTCACGGTGGTATCACCCGATGTGGGCGGCGTGAAAATGGCCAGAGCTTATGCCGATGCACTGGGTGCGGACCTCGCCATCGTAGCCAAACACCGAGTCAGTGCGACTCAGGTTGAGGCGATGAACGTAATCGGAGAAGTCGATGGACGCGATGTTCTGCTCGTGGATGATATGACGGAAACGGCAGGAACCCTTTGTGCCGCTGCGGAAATCCTGCAACGTCATGGTGCCCGTCGCATCTACGCAGGGGTATCACACGCGGTCCTTGGTGAAATGGGACGGGAACGCATCGAATCATCAGTTCTCGAGACCGTCATCACCACCGACTCGGTGCCCATGGCTTATGGCAAGAAAGTTCACGCCGTCGGCATTGCACCACTGCTCGCCGAAGCGATTCGTCGCATCAATGGCGGTCAGTCGGTGACTTCGTTGTTCGAAGTTTGAGACCGCTCGCATGATCTCCTAGCTCCATGCCTCGAAGCATGGCATCACCAAGGTTTGTGGGAATTCCAACAATCACCTGCATGATTTGTAATGTCGATCGTAGGAGCATCGTAGTATCAGAGATCATGACAAATTACGCACGTATCAGTCTCATCCTGCTAGTCACATCTTGTTTGAGCCACGCTCAGGAATTTCGCCCCCTGTTCAACGGGAAGGACCTGACGGGATGGAAGGGAGCAGGTTACGAGGTGGTGGATGGCACCATCGTATGCACTCCAAAGGGGAGCAACCTGGTGACAGAAGAGCGTTTCAGCCATTACATTCTCGATTTTGAATTCAAACTTCCACCCGGCGGCAACAACGGCCTAGGCATTCATTACCCCGGAACGGGCGACGCCGCTTATGTGGGCTTGGAGTTGCAAATTCTCGATGATACCGCGGAAAAATACAAAGGCCTCAAGGAATATCAGTTCCACGGCTCCATTTATACCATGGTTCCCGCAAAAAAAGGTCATCTCAAAGCTGTCGGCGAATGGAATCACGAACGCGTCACGGTATTGGGAGATCGTGTAAAAGTGGAACTGAACGGCACTGTGATCACCGAGGCCAACCTTACCGAACTGGAGCAAAAATTCCCCAAACACCAAGGAGTCAAACGTCGTTCGGGCCACATCAGTTGGTGCGGACACGGCGATCCCGTCGCATTCCGCAACATTCAAATCGCCGACCTCGCCCCCACCACCCATGCCGAGGCACTGAAAAAACAAGGTTTCACCCCGCTGTTCGATGGAAAAACGCTAGAAGCATGGAAAGTGGAAGCGGGCAGTGAAGGTCATTGGCTGCCCCTCAATGGTGTCTTGAAATATGACGGCAAAAGCACGGCAAAAATCAAGGATTTGTGGTCGGTCAAGACGTATGGAGATTTCACCATGGTGCTCGACTGGCGTTGGAATGGTCTTGGCCCCGTGATGAACCGCCCTGTGATCAATGCGGAAGGCAACGAAACCGGTGAGACGCTCAAGGTCGAAGAACTCGATAGCGGCATTTACATGCGTGGCAACATCCATTCCCAAGTCAACCTGTGGAACTGGCCCGTTGGTTCGGGAGAAGTCTACGGTTTCCGCACGAACAAAGGACTGCCCGCCGAGGTCCGCGCCGGTGTCACGCCCAAGGAAAAAGCCGACCGCCCCGTGGGCGAATGGAATCACATGGAAATCACCATGAAAGGCGATCGCTTGACCGTCGTTCTAAACGGCAAAAAAGTCATCGGAAACGCCCAACTCCCCGGCGTCAAACCAACAGGTCCCGTTGGTTTGCAACATCATGGCAGCTCGATCGATTTTGCGAATATCTGGATCAAGGAGCTTTGATCCATGATAAGATCAGGCGATTTACTCTATAGAATGCAATTCGAATAGCGCGCAGTATGGTATCCTGCGCTAGGCGCTTTCCGTCACACGTGCGAGAATTTCTTCCATGACCTGGGTGTATTCGGCGATGCAGGCGGGTTCGCATTCGAGTTGGAACACTTGTTTTGAGAGTTCCTCTGCATCAAGGTAACCGGCGCGGATGAGTGTGACTAGGGTGTTGATGTCTTTGAGACCGCGATCGGATTCGCGCCTTCCAAAGCGGCGGTCGAGCCGGGAACGGGCGGTGGCATTCACCTTGGACGCGGCCATGTCCATGGGATGCAGCGCGACGACGTTTGTGAAACCGGGCATGGGAACCAAGCGGTCGCGCCAGCCTTTGGGAAAAGCATCGGCCAGACGCAGATCGACGAAATCAGCGTAGAAGCCGTGGGCGTGGTGGTAGCTGTTATCTTCACCAAGTTCTCCTACGAGTTCCATGCGAATCGAAAAATCATCAGGTTCAATAAAAAAGTCGGCATCGATAGTAACTGCTGCTCCGATTTCAACAGGATCTGCGTGCGGGAAAGATGCGAACAATGAAGATGATCCAAAAAGAATGATACGCCTACCTGGCGCCCGTTCGCACACCGCTGATACCAAAGATTTTAGTGCCTGGAACTCCATGAAAGTCGAGTGATTTCGTCTTTGGCAAGAATGCCGGGAAACGGCGAATAACCTTTCCATTGCACCGACTCCCAATCTTGGTCACGCAGGAGGTAGAGAAGATGTGCCATGCCTTGTTCCGAGGCGCGAGCTTCCAGGATCATGGAGCGCCAGCCCTCGAGGCGAACCCGGGCGGAATGGCCTTGGGCAAGCCAGCGGTCGATGTTGGCGAGCGGTATGTCCAACAACGCAGGATCAGCCTCGATCTTATCGGCAATGAGCCGAAAGCGATCCGCGGAAACTTCGTCGCCGGTGCGTTCGGGTAAGGACGATGCTGGTTGCATGCACGCAATATATCACCTTAGGCGGAATGTGCCAAGCCGGGATTTTGCTTCGGTTCTCTTATCCGATGCGGATGGAGCGTATGCTCAACTCACCACCAGGTTTAGCAAACGACCTTGGACGTAGATGACCTTGCGCATGGTTTTGTCGTTGGTGTGCTCTTGGATCTTGAGGGACGCGAGTGCGGTTTGCAGGGCGACTTCTTCTGAGGCATCGGGAGCCAGACGAATGCGGTCGCGCAGCTTGCCGTTGACCTGCACGACGAGCTCGATCTCATTTTCGATCAGAGCTTCCGCATCGAACTCCGGCCATGGTTGATGGTAGAGCATGGTGCTGCCGCCAGTGAGTGTTACGTGCAATTCCTCCGCCAAATGCGGCGCGAAGGGATTGAGCAGGCGCAGGAAAATGAGGAACTCCTCGACGGGCACTTGCTCGGCCTGAGTGAAGGCGTTGGTGCAAATCATCATCTGCGAGATGGCGGTATTGAAGGCCATGCGCTCGATGTCATCGGTGACTTTTTTGATCGTCTCGTGCACGACCTTGCGCAGTTTGCTATCGCGACAGGGCTCTTTGCTGAGGCGTGATGACAATTGCCATTCTCCCGCTTGGTTTTCCTCCATCGCCACACGCCAGACGCGGGCTAAGAAGCGGTGCACGCCCTCGACTCCCTTCATCTGCCAAGGCTTCACCTGTTCCAGCGGACCCATGAACATTTCGTAGAGGCGGAGAGAGTCGGCTCCGTATTCGCGGATGACGTCATCGGGATTGACGACGTTGCCGAGCGACTTCGACATTTTTTGTCCGTCCTCACCAAGGATGAGACCTTGGTTCACCAGCTTCTGGAAAGGCTCGGGAGTGCTGAGATGACCCAGATCAAACAACACCTTGTGCCAGAATCGGGCATACAACAAATGCAGCACCGCGTGCTCGGTGCCGCCGACGTAGAGATCGACTGCGCCGCTTTGCCCATCGCCGCCAAGCCAGTAATTTTCCGCTTCTTTCGAGAGGAAGGCGTTGGCATTTTTCGGATCGCAGTAGCGCAAATAATACCAGCACGATCCAGCCCATTGCGGCATGGTGTTGGTTTCGCGTTGGGCAGTATCCGTATACTTAATCCAATCAGTCGCTTTAATCAACGGACCGCGCGGATCGCCCGTAGGCTTAAAGTCTTCCAGAGCCGGTTGCAGCAAGGGTAGCTCGGACTCAGGGATGGCGGAGTGTTGACCATTTTCCCAGATGACGGGAAACGGCTCGCCCCAGTAGCGTTGGCGTGAGAACAGCCAATCGCGCAGTTTGTATTGGATCTTGCGAGCGCCTTTACCGTTTTCTTCGAGCCAGGCGATCATCTTCGATTTCGCCTCGGTGGTGGGCAGGCCGTCGAGGAACGACGAATTGACGGCAATGCCGAGGTCGGTGAAGCCTTTCCAATCATTTTCTTCTTTGAGTGGTTTCACTACCTGGACGATGGGGAGAGAAAACTTTTCCGCGAAGGCGAAGTCCCGTTCATCATGCGCGGGCACAGCCATGATCGCACCGGTGCCGTAACCCATCATCACATAGTCGGCAATCCAAACCGGGATGTTTTGACCGTTGACGGGATTGATCGCATAGGCACCTGTGAACACGCCCGTTTTGTCCTTGTTCATCTCGCCACGCTCCATGTCGGACTTCGTTGCACAGCCCTGGACGTAGGCTTCCACTTCCGCTTTTTGTTCGGCGGTAGTGATTTCATGAACGAGGTTATGCTCCGGAGCCAGCACCATGTAAGTCGCGCCGAACAATGTATCCGGACGGGTGGTGAAAACCGTCACGGTGTGGCCGCCGACGAGGAAATCCACCGTCGCTCCCTCACTTTTTCCGATCCAATTTTTTTGCAACAACTTGATGCCTTCTGGCCAATCGAGAGCATCGATCTCATTCAGCAAACGCTCGGCATATGAGGTGATACGCAGCATCCACTGCCGCAGCGGACGGCGCTCGACGATGTGGCCTTTATGGCGCCATTCATCAACCTCTTCGTTCGCCAACACTGTGCCGAGGTCAGGCGACCAGTTGACTGGAGCCTCGTGCACGAAGGCGAGTCGGACGGCATCCACCTGCTCACGCGTCCATCCCTTGGCTTCCAGTTCGCTGACAGGCTTGGCTTTTTGTTCTTCCTCATTGAAGTAGGAATGATAGAGTTGTAGGAAAATCCACTGTGTCCAGCGCACATAACTCGGATCGGTGGTATCGACTTCGCGATCCCAATCATACGAAAAGCCCAAGCGCTTCAATTGCTGGCGGAAGTTGTTGATATTCGCCTCAGTGGTGACCCGCGGGTGCTGCCCGGTTTTGATCGCGTATTGTTCGGCGGGTAGACCGAAGGCGTCCCAGCCCATGGGATGAAGCACGTTGAATCCGCGACAGCGTTTGAAGCGCGCAAGGATATCAGTGGCCGTATAGCCTTCCGGGTGTCCCACGTGCAAGCCTGCGCCGCTGGGATAGGGAAACATGTCAAGGACGTAATATTTCGGCTTCGACGCATCAAAGTCCACCTCTCCCGGTCCGGAGGTGCGGAATGTTTTCTCTGTATCCCAACGGTATTGCCACTGGGATTCAAAAACATCAAAGGGAAATGGTTTGCGACGCTCGGACATAACTGCAAGGAAGATTGGGGGCGGGAGATTGGCGAATTTGCCGCAAATTGCAATGAAATATGCCCATGCAACTTGGGATCACCTCAGGACTTGCCAAATTTCTCCTGTCACTTACCCTGCAAGCGTGAGCGACGATATACCTACCTGCTTTGCCCCGCGTCTCGACAAGAAACAAATCGAAGACGGATTGGAATTTGCGCCGAAGTTTGATGAAAACGGATTGCTGGCGGCTGTGGCGATCGATGTGCACACGCGCGAGCCGCTGATGCTGGCATGGATGAATCGCGAATCCCTGCGTCTCACCTTGGAGAAAGGCGAGGCCGTATATTGGTCGCGCTCACGCCAAGAAATTTGGCATAAAGGAGCGACTTCCGGCCAAATCCAGAAAGTCCTCGAGATGCGCACTGACTGTGATCAGGACGCTATCATCCTCTATGTCGAACAAGCCGGCGGCGGGGCCTGTCATACCGGAAGAAATTCCTGCTTCTACCGCACCATTCACCCCGGGAGTCCATCGGCATTGCGATTTTTGCAAGAAAATGACTGATTTTTCAAAAAAATCGCCTGAAATGAAATTCACAGTTGCCATCGCGCAAAAAAACCTCTAGCTTGCGCGCCCCGCGCGACGCTCCTTGTGAGCCGCGAAGGTCTCTAACCATCACATTCTCCTACTCAAGACCATGAACATCATTGCCAAAATCGAAAGCGAACAACTGAAATCGGATATCGCCGAATTCAATGTGGGAGACTCCGTGAAAGTCCACTGCCGTGTGGTGGAAGGCGGTAAAGAGCGCGTTCAGATTTTTGCGGGCTTGGTCATCGGTCGCAAAGGTCATGGCGTCAATTCCTCCTTTACGGTGCGCAAAATTTCATACGGCGAAGGTGTCGAGCGCGTTTTCCCCGTTCACACTCCCCGTATTGCAAAAATTGAAGTAACCAGCCGCGGCAAGGTGCGTCGCGCTAAGCTGAACTACCTTCGTTCCCGCGTCGGCAAGCGCGCTACCTTGGTAAAGAGCCTCGATGCGTAATCAGCTCGCGTTACTTGCGCTTGAAAAAAAGACTCGACTGCGGTCGGGTCTTTTTTTGTGCCTTGATGCATCGTGCTTGCGCGGCGCAGGCAATCGACTACGATCCACCCCGTGAGAGTTCCTTGGTATGCCTACCTACCCCTGATCCTGTTGACGGTCGGCCTGACTTGGTGGCAAGGCAGCAAAAAAAAGGAATTTCTTGTGCCGCCCGACGAAAAGGCACTGGCCCAGATCCGCCAACAAACCAAAGAAGAACTCAAGGCGACAGATTCCATAGTTCAGGAAAGACCGATACTCGTCAAACCCAAGAAGCTCATCCTGCCCGAGGAGCACAAAGACCAAGGATCGTTATCGAGCTTAAAACCTGAGGAGTTCGGCGATCCCACGGTGGCACCGGGACTCGATGGCTATCGAGCGCTGGCAGGAAAAGGAGCCATGCTTTTGGCGGAGCTGGCCACCCAACTCGAAAGCCGTGGCGAAACGCAGCGCGCACTGCTCGCATGGGAACGCGTCATAGACTCAACGGAGGCAGAGCTCGCGCAACAGGATGCTGCCAGTCTTGCCATCCAGCGGCTGCGGGGTCAATTGCCGAACTGGAATGTCGATCCCACTGCGACAAAGACAGTGTTGCTTCACGCGCGCTGCGGTCCTGAGCGCAATCGAGAGCTCGAGGCTATTTTTCTGGATATCATCGCCTTACTCAATAAGGCGAGCTCAGGATTGATCGATTTCCAACTGAAGCTTCAACCCGGCCCCAAGCCTACCAAGGGGTCGCCACCACAACCGGTAGCTCTGTGGTTTTCCGGCCCAACAGTCGACTCTGTCATTTCCAAAACCGCATCGATCCCTCTCGCAAATTCCCCTGCCGAAGAACAAAAAAACCGACTTCTTTTGGCTGTATACAAATTGCTGCGCGACGGATCCCGTATACGGCCAGACCTTCGGCCACTGCGTGATCCCCAGAGCCATGATCCTGTCCGACTGCTGGAAACCGCCATCACTCGACGAACATGGGAACTCTGGGCGCAAACTTTTGCATCGAAAAAATCATAATTTCCCCCAAGAAATTCGTTCCACCGACGTTATATTGATGACACACATGATCCGATACTCCTTGCTTTTGCTGATCAGCCAATTTTGGGCCTGGGCCGATCCTGTTCAGACATCGGACAATGGCAGCGATGGCGCTCACAAAAATCCGGAAAAGCCGAAAATGATCCGACTCGATGACGGACGCATGAAGTATGGCGATATCGAGTTCGACCCGAAAACGCGCCAAGTGCGCATTCCCTGCAGTGTCAATATGAACGATGGCTTGTTAGAATTCGCCATCGTGCATGAAAACGGCAAAATTCACGAGTCTTTGCTCATTACCAAATGCACACCCACCGACATCAACGTTGTCCTTAAACTGTTGCGCTATGTGGCATCTGAGGAGCTCTACGCCATTGAAAAAGAACCTGGGATTTTGAGCAAAAATTTTCCCGAAGTGCCCGAAGCCACCAAGAAGGCGGCTCGCGTCCATCTCAACATCGAATGGCAACAGGACGGCAAGCTGAAGAAAGTGGCACTGGCCGACTGGCTCATACAGGCTGAGACGCACAAGCCCATGAGCCAAGAGCCATGGGTCTATGGCGGATCCATGATCTACGACGGCGCTTTTTTGGCGGAGCAGACCGGTGATATCGCCTCCATTTTCGTGAGCCGCGGCTCCCTGATTTTGTATGCAGGCAAACACAATTTCAACGATGATGCATGGCTGGCTCATACCAAGCGCATTCCTGCTCAGGGCACCAAAGTCCACTTCATCATCCAACCTCAACAACCGTAAATCTCAAAAACCACAAAAACCATGAAATCCATCCTATGCTTCTTCGCCGCTGCCAGCGTCACATGGGCCGAAGTTTCGCCCTACGTGTCGCTACAGGAAGAAATGAAACAATCCATCGCGCGCGGCAATGCTTGGCTCGCAAAGCAACAAAAACCGGAAGGTCACTGGGATGATCCAGAGATCCCTGCATTCACCGCACTGGCGCTGACGGCTGCCGTACGCGATCCGAACCTGAAAGCCGGTGCGCGGCCCGCTCACATCAAAACCGGTTTTGCTTGGTTGCTCAGCAACCAGAAAGAAGACGGTGGCATCTACAACCGCGGCCTCACCGTTTACAATACCGCCACCGCGGTGACCGCACTCACCTCCGCTGGCGATGAAGCTTACGAGGCTGCCATCGTTCGCGCACGCAAACATCTCATCAACAACCAGTGGGATACGGGCGAAAAAGGAAAAGTGGATGGGCCTAACGATGGAGGCGTCGGCTACGGCTCCAAGAACGATCGCTCTGACATGTCGAACACCTACCTCGCGATCGAAGCCCTAGCGTTGTCGAAAAAAGTCATTGAAGATGGAAAACATGGAGACCAACCGGATCTCGACTGGGGCGCTGCCGTTTCTTTCCTATCGCGTTGCCAGAACCTGAAGGAAACCAATTCCAGCGAGTGGGCTACCGAGGACCCGAAAGACAAGGGCGGTTTTGTGTATGGCCCGAACGAGAGCAAGGTGACAGCGGAGCCTGATGCCAATGGCAAAATACCGTTGCGTTCCTATGGCTCCATGTCCTACGCCGGACTACTGTCCATGGTCTATGCCAAAGTTTCCGCCGATGACCCACGCGTGGTCGCCGTAAAAGAATGGCTCGGAAAAAACTACACATTGGAAGAAAACCCCGGGGTCGGGGCACAAGGCTTGTATTACTATTACAACACCATGTCGAAGGCTCTGGCTGCCGCTGGCATCGATAAGCTCCCCTTAGAAAACGGCAAGACCGTCGACTGGCGCAAAGAACTCTGCGAACGCCTTTTGAGCAAACAGCGCGAGGACGGGTCATGGGTCAACGACAATGGTCGCTGGATGGAGTCAAACGCTGTGCTCACCACCGCTTTCACTGTCATGGCCCTAGAGCAGATTTATTACTCCATTCCTCAGCGCTAACAAAACCTTGCCTCGTGCTGGTTCGCGCCACATTCGCTGGCGAATTCACGCAAACCACACCACTCTCTCGCACGAATCATGAGCAGCAAACAAGATCGACACGTCGTCATCATCGGTGGGGGGATCATCGGACTTTGTTCTGCCTACTATGCTCTGCAACGCGGGATGCGTGTAACGGTGTGGGAGCGGGGCGGGGAAAAAGGCGACAACTGCTCTCTCGGCAATGCCGGGATGGTAGTGCCCAGCCATTTCATTCCTCTGGCAGCACCAGGCATGCTAGCCAAAGGTCTTCGCTGGATGTTTCACCCGCAAAGCCCCTTTTATGTTAAGCCGCGCCTCAGCCCCGCACTGATGCGATGGGGTTGGTTGTTCTACCAGCACGCCAACTCGCGCCACGTCGATTCCTGCAAGCAGTTGCTGCTGGACTTGAATCTACAAAGCCGCGCTCTCTTTGCCGAGCTCGCCAAGGATTCCGCTTTCGACCTCCAGCAACGCGGCCTGTTGATGCTTTGCAACACCCAACACGGATTGGATGAAGAAGCTGCCGTGGCTACCATGGCTCATGAATTAGGAGCGCGGGCTGAGGTTCTCGATGCGGCAGCAACAGCTCGCATGGATCCCTCCATCACCATGAACGTAAAGGGCTCCGTCTGGTTTCCCGATGATTGCCACCTCAATCCACAAGCCTTCTCCACCGCCATGAAGGAGCGCATCCGCGCCGCGGGCGGTGAAATTCGCTACGACACAGAGTTGGAAACCATCGAGCAAGCACAAGGTCGTGTGGTGGCCATTCACCATCGTGGCCAGCGCCATGAAGTCGATCAATTGCTGATCGCCGGAGGGTCCTGGTCCTCAGAAATCCTGCGACAACTCGGCATTCATCTTCCCTTGCAAGCCGGCAAGGGCTACTCGCTCACTCTCACAAATCCGCAACAATTGCCCCAACTTTGCTCGATCTTTTGCGAGGCAAAAGTCGCCATTACTCCCATGAACGGCACACTGCGTTTTGCGGGAACGATGGAAGTGGGAGACTTATCGCTGAAGATCAATCCACAGCGCGTTAAAGGGATCATCCGCTCGATCCAGCCATATTTCCCCGCTTTTTCGGAACAAGACTTTGCCCACATTACGCCTTGGGCTGGACTGCGGCCCGTCTCACCGGATGGCATGCCCTACATGGGGCGTGCTCCCCGACTGGAAAACGTTCTGGTCGCTACAGGTCATGCCATGATGGGCCTGAGTTTGGCTCCAATTACCGGCAAAATCATGGCGGACCTTCTCGCAGAAGCAAATCCAGGCTTTGCCATGGAACGCCTGGCTGTGGACCGCTTCTGAAAGTTGTCACAACAAAATCTCACGAATTTCGTTCTTCCCTTGCATCCCACGGGAGTAGTCACTAGCCTTTCGCCGCCACGCACATGAGAGCCATTTTAGCACTTGAAGACGGTCGCACCTTTGAGGGAATTTCCTTCGGTGCCACCGGAACCACTACCGGAGAGATTTGTTTCAATACCTCGATGACGGGCTATCAGGAAGTGATTACCGATCCCTCCTACCGCGGACAAATCGTGGCGATGACCTACCCTGAAATCGGCAACTACGGTGTGAACGAACTCGATGGCGAATCCGCCTCTCCCCATGTTCGTGGTTTTGTCATCGGCCAACTCTGCCCCGCGCCCTCGAACTGGCGCGCTACGAAATCACTCGCGGACTACTTTTCCGAACATGGTGTGCTCGGCATCGAAGACATCGATACCCGGGCCCTCACGAAACACCTGCGCTCACGCGGTGCCATGCGTTCGTGCCTGACCACGGAAATGACAGCGGAAGAAGCGGTCGCCCATGCCCAAAAGTCGGCACCGATGGAAGGCAGCGACTTCGTGCAAGAAGTGTCCACACCCGAGTCCTTCCTGTGGACCGCCGAGTCGCGCGAATGGACCATCCCCAACGCCTGCACTGGTCAGGAAACAAACTACCTCGAACTGCCGCCCGTGCGTCATCGCATTGTCGCTTTTGATTTTGGCATCAAATACAACATCCTCCGCCGCTTGCGTCAGGCGGGCTTCGAGGTAGAACTCCTCAACGCCCGCACTAGCGCCGCGGACGTGCTGAAACGCAATCCCGATGGCATTTTCCTCTCGAATGGTCCCGGCGATCCAGCAGCTCTGGGCTACATCCACGAGGAAATGCGCCAACTGATCGGCAAAAAACCCATCTTCGGCATCTGCCTCGGCAACCAAATTCTCGGCCACGCTTTCGGCGGAAAAACCTTCAAGCTGAAATTCGGCCATCGCGGTGGCAACCAGCCAGTGAAAGATTTGCGCAGTGGAAGAATTTCCATCACTTCGCAAAACCACGGCTTCGCGGTCGATGCCGATTCGCTGCCCTCAAATGTCGAGGTGACGCACATCAATCTCAACGATGACACCGTCGAAGGCATCCGCCACAAGGAGCATCCAGTCTTCAGTGTGCAATACCATCCTGAAGCCGCTCCGGGACCCAATGATGCCTCATATTTCTTCCAGGAGTTCGCTGCGATGATCGATTCCGTAAAGTAACATTTTTTTGATCCATCCAATAATTTGATGAATACCATTATTACCGGCCTGCAATGGGGCGATGAAGGAAAAGGAAAAATCGTCGACTATCTGACCGAAGATGCCGATGTAGTCGTTCGCTCACAAGGCGGCAACAACGCCGGTCACACAGTGATCGCCCACGGCAAAAAATACGTGCTGCACCTCCTACCCTCCGGCATTCTCTGGGATGGCAAACTCAATGTGATCGGTAACGGTGTAGTGCTCGATCCCGTAGGACTCGTTGCCGAAATCGAAAAAGTCGAGGCGCAAGGCGTGAAGGTATCGACGGATAAATTGTTCATCTCCGATCGCTGCCACATCGTACTGCCTTTCCACAAAGAGCTCGATGTCGCCCGCGAAGCCGCCCTCGGCGACCGCAAGATCGGCACCACCAAACGTGGCATTGGTCCCGCTTATGCCGATAAAATCAACCGTTGCGGATTCAGAGCCGCCGATCTACTACGTCCATCGTATTTCCGTGAGCAGGTGAAACACCGTGTCGCCGATGCGAATCAGGTGCTCGCTCAATTCGATCTGCCACAGTTCGATGCCGAGGCCATGGCCGAGGAGGTGCTCAGCGCCTTTGCCCGTCTCGCCCCGCACGTTACGAACGTGATTCCGCTGCTGCACAAGGCGTGGAAAGATGGTAAAACCATTTTGTTTGAAGGCGCGCAGGGCAGCTTGCTCGATGTCGATTTCGGCACATATCCCTTCGTTACTTCTTCCAACACCACCGCCGGAGGTTCGTGCACCGGCTCTGGTTTGCCACCCACATCGATCCAACGCGTGATCGGTGTGTGCAAGTCCTACACCACACGCGTCGGCTCGGGACCTTTCCCTACGGGCGATGAAGGGCTTTCGCAATACTTGCACGACCTCGGTCGCGAGTTCGGCGCCACGACCGGACGTCCGCGCGGCTGCGGCTGGCTCGATACCGTGCTTCTGCGTTTCGCCTGCATGATCAATGGCGTCACGGGGCTTGCCATCACCAACCTCGATGGCCTCGATGAATACGCCACGCTGAAGATTTGCACCGCGTATGATGTCGATGGCCAGATCGTCGATCTCCCACCCGCGGATCGCGATGCTTGGGATAAAGCGGTGCCGATCTACGAAGAACTGCCCGGCTGGCAAGTCGATACTACCGCCTGCCGCGACTACAACGATCTACCCGCCAACGCTAAGGCCTACCTCACCCGCTTCGCTGAGCTATGCGGCGCCCCTGTCGCCTTCGTCGGCGTAGGTCCGGATCGCGCGCAGACCATTGTGGTATGACAGGAGGGCAGGCATCCTGCCTGTCGTGGCAACTCGGCGTTGCGCCTGTTTTTGACGAACTACGGAAATCATCACCTGTCATCAAAAACCACAATCCATGAACCCATTCTCTCGCTTCCCTCGCTTTTTCTGGTTCGTCTGCGCCCAGCTGCTGCTCGTTTTTTTCACTCACGCCGCCGAGCGCAAACCGAATTTCATTTTCGTCATCGCCGATGACCAACGTTGGGACGCGATGGGTGTGGTGCAGAAGGAACATGGCGACAAGGCGCGCTACCCGTGGTTCGAAACACCAAACATGGATCGTCTCGCCGCCGAGGGCGTGCGTTTCCGCAATGCCTTCATCACCCACTCGATCTGCTCGCCGGGCCGTGCGGGGTTCCTGACCGGCCAATACACCCATACCAATGGAGTGATGGACAACCATACACCATTTCCGGTCAACTCCGTCACTCATGCGACGCTGCTGCGCGACGCGGGATATCAGACCGCTTACTTCGGCAAATGGCACATGGGCCGCCAGAAAGGTCAACGCCCGGGTTTCACCCACTCCGCCAGTTTCATCGATCAAGGCGTCTATCAAAATTGCCCCTTCGAAATCAACGGCAACAAAACGCCCACCTCCGGATGGGTCGATGACGTTTCGACCGATATGGCGCTCGGTTGGATCAAACAGCAGGCCGACCGGCCGTTTTCGCTCGTTCTCGGGTTCAAAAGCCCTCACAACAAACGTGGTGGGGAAGCCCTGCCTGCCCGCCTGCGACAGCTCTATGAAGGAAAAAGCACTCGCGAAACGCCGAATTGTGACATCGCTGCCGTGTATCACAAACCATTCACCGAGGCTGACAAACAAAAAGGCAAGGGTCTTTCCGACAACGCTGTGCATCTGGACTACCTCCGTCATATCAAAGGCATCGATGAAAATCTCGGCCGGCTGTTAGACATGCTTGACGAACTGAAACTCACTGACGATACCATCATCGTCTATACCAGCGACAACGGCTATTTCCTGGGAGAACGGGGGCTCGGTGATAAACGAGCGCTATATGAGGAAGGCATCCGCATCCCCTTGCTCGCGCGCTATCCCAGACTCTTCCCGAAAGGCAAAGTCGTGGACCAACTCGTGATCAACCAGGACCTTGCACCGACCTGGCTCGATCTCGCCGGACTGCCTGCAGATCCACAAATGCATGGCCGCAGCTTCAAGAACCTCGCCCGTGGCGAAACCGTTGATGACTGGCGCAAGTCATTTCTGTGCTACTACCGCAAGGAACTGGGCGACACACCCACCTGCCGTGGCGTGCGCACGGAAAACGCCAAACTCATCCTCTATCCGAACCATCCCGAATGGACGGAAGCCTACGACCTCAAGGCTGATCCTTACGAACTTCAGCGCCTTACTGCCGACAGCCCGCTGGTAAAAGAGCTTTCCACCGAACTGGAAAAACAAATGAAAGCCGTGGGCTTTGCGCAGTGAGATCGGTGACCGCGGTCCACTCTGCTCTTTGATCCGCGCACTGCGCTGAGTCAGGGATTTTCCTCATCTGGAATGAGCATGGCCTGTCGCAGATGATGCACGATGTATTCCGCCTGATCGTCATTCAATCCTCCGCGAATCAAACTCAACTCGCGATTCTCACGATTGGTGTAACGAATGCCATAGGTGATTGAGGAATCATTGCTCTGTGCCGAGTTCTTCACACGCACCGCCACGATGTCCTCACGTTTCACCCACTTGCCAAATCCCCACGGAAGAGGATAAGTGGTAACTTTGACCTCATACGGCGCAATCGTGATGTCCGTTTTGTTCAAAAACATGGCGAGCACATAATACGTGAGACCGATTCCCACGCTCACGTGCCCTAACGGAAAAAGGATCGCAAACAACGGTGTGTCTTTCCCTCCGAGAACCTGGCCATACCAAAAGAACAAAAAAGAATCCCAGACGATACAGAAAATCAACAATGGGATGACGGTCCAGCTCAACCACTTGCGACGAATGATCATGGTGGGTCCATCGTGAATCACGTCGATTTTTTCAGGGATCGGAAGATTTTTCATGATCGTATGGTCAAATCTCCAAGAAGTTCTGCAGCAGTTGTTTGCCTTCCTGTGTGAGGATGGACTCGGGGTGGAACTGGACGCCGTGGACGGGAAATTCTTTGTGGGCGAGGCCCATGATTTCGCCTTCTTCGGTCCAAGCGGTGATGTCGAGACAATCGGGCAGAGTCTCGCGTTTGACGATGAGACTGTGGTAGCGCGTGGCTTCGAAGGGATTCGACAAGCCACGGAACACGCTCGTGCTCTTGTGATGAATCGGTGAGGTTTTGCCGTGCATCAAACGCTCGGCGCGGACGACGTCGCCGCCATACACTTGGCCGATGCTTTGATGCCCGAGACACACACCGAGGATGGGTGTCGTAGCACCAAGTGCCTCGATCACGGCGCAGGAAACGCCCGCCTCGTTCGGCGTGCAGGGACCTGGTGACACACAAATGCGCGTGGGCTTGAGCGCTTTGATCTGAGCGAGGTCCATCGCATCGTTGCGAATGATTTTCATTTCCGCACCCAACTCGCCGAAATACTGCACGAGGTTGTAGGTAAAGGAATCGTAGTTGTCGATGATCAGCAACATGGCCGTTAGGATTCTGAGGATAAGGTGTTCGCCAAAGCAATGGCTTTGAGCATGCCCTGCGCTTTGTTGCAAGTTTCTTGGTATTCGTAGGTGGGATCGGAGTCGGCTACCACGCCCGCACCGGCTTGCACGTAGGCTTTGCCGTTTTTCACCAAACAGGTGCGTAGGGTGATGCAGGAATCGTGAGAGCCATCGAAACCAAAGTAGCCCACTGCACCCGCATACGCGCAGCGCTTGGTCGGCTCCAGTTCATTGATGATCTGCATCGCGCGGATCTTCGGCGCACCGCTGACGGTGCCGGCGGGAAAGGTCGCACGCAGAACATCGTAAGCGCTGTGCGAAGGATCGAGCGTGCCGGTGACATTCGAAACAATGTGCATGACGTGGGAGTAGCGCTCGATGATCATAAAGTCATCGACCTTTACTGAACCATGCTTGGCGATGCGGCCGACGTCATTGCGGGCGAGGTCGATGAGCATGAGGTGCTCGGCGCGTTCTTTGGGATCGTTGAGCAGATCGGCGGCGAGGGCATCGTCTTCCTCCACCGTCTTGCCTCTCCATCGCGTACCCGCGATGGGACGGATGTCAATGCGACCATTGATCGAGCGCACATGGACTTCGGGCGAACTGCCGACCAGAGCAAAGTCGCCGAGCTCTAACAAAAACATGTAAGGCGAGGGGTTCACGTGACGCAGGGCTCGATAGAGGTCTACGGGAGCCCCGGAGAAAGGCGTTTCAAAACGCTGACTGGGAACAAACTGAAACACATCACCGGCGGCGATATATTCTTTTCCTTTGCGGACATTTTCCTCGAACTGCGCTTGTGTGGTATTACTTTTGGCGGGGGCACTTTGCGGAGGCGTGAGGCCATTGAGCGCGGGCACATGAAGCGGACGGTTGAGAATTTCCACCATCGCCGCGACGCGACCGCAAGCCTGATGATAGGCTTCTTCGGGAGAACTGGCTTCGTCAGTGAACGCATTTGCAATCACCAGCAAGCGGCGCAGGCGGTGATCGAACACCAAGAGGGTATCGGCTAACAGAAATAGCGCATCGGGGATTTGTAGGTCATCGTTCGGAGCCAAGCCGATGGTGGGTTCGAACTGCCGCACCGCATCGTAAGCGAGATAGCCGAGCATCCCACCGGAAAACGGCGGCACCGCACCGTGGGTGACGGGACGATAGCAGGACATCTGGCGCTCCAATTCAGCGAGCACGTCGTCCTCCACTGTCATGGTCTGAACGTCAGTGCCGCGGCTGATCGTGATGGTTTTCCCATGTGCGGTGAAGGTGCTGCGCGGCTTGCTGCCGACGATGGACCAACGACCGCCCTTTTCCGTGCTCTCGGCGCTCTCTAACAAAAAAGCGTGCGTGCCGTCGCGGATTTTCAGGTAAGCGGAGAGTGGCGTCTCGAAATCCGCCGCCAACTGGGTATATACGGGAATGACGTTTCCCGACTTCGACAAAGCGAGAAAAGCATCAAGGGATGGTTCGACGGGAAGAGAATGCACGACGCCCGATAGATAGCCTTGCCGCTGAGTATGGTAAAGGAGAAATGCGGGAGAAAGCCCTGCGAAGCAGGACGGGGTTTGACAAGTGTCATTGACTTTTGTCATAACGGCGATGAACGTCGCTTTCTGGTCATGTCCCTGCTCACCGAATCCAAAATTACCCTGCGCTTGGCGTTGCCCCTGATGATCGGGCAACTCAGTCAGATGTTGTTGGGTGTGGCGGACACCTTCATGGTGGGGCAACTTGGCGTGATTGAGTTAGCGTCGCTCACTTTTGTCAACTCACTGTTCTATTTGCCCTTCGTCTTCAGCATTGGCCTGCTCACTTGCATATCCGTGCATACCTCCCATTCCCGCGGATCCGGCGATCCTACAGCAGCGAGGCGCAGTTGCAGAAATGGCATTTACCTAGCAATCGCGATTTCTCTCGTTTTTGTCCTGGTTGCCTTGGCATTGCTCCCCTATCTGGATCGTTTCGGCCAACCTCTCAGCGTGGTGGCGATATCTCGCTCGTATTTCATGATCTTAATGGTGTCACTGGTTCCGGCGCTGATGTCGTTAGCGCTAAAAAACCATACCGACGCGCTGGATCGTCCATGGCCATCATTTTGGATTTTCCTGGGAGGCGTCTTACTCAACATTCTGCTCAATTGGATACTCATCTATGGAAAATGGGGATTTCCAGAACTGGGCATGAACGGCGCCGCATGGGCGACCCTCATCTCACGCATCCTGATTCTGCTGGCACTTTTTTGCTGGATAAAAACCTCGGTCACTCTGCGGGACTGGATCCCATTCTCATGGTTCCGCAGACCGATGAAAAGAGATCTCATTGCCCACGCAAAAATCGGTCTACCCGCCAGTTTTCAGATGCTATGTGAGGTGGGCGCTTTTTCCGCTGCCGGCTTTATGATCGGGCATTTTGGTGAAATCCCCATGGCGGCCCATCAGATTGCCATGACTTGTGCGTCATCGGCCTTTATGATTCCGTTAGGTCTCGCCATGGCTCTAACAGTTCGCACAGGCGCTTTGGCGGGAGCGGGTGAAACCCGACGATTGCGAGCGGTGGTGCACTCCGGATGGCTGTTGGCAACGGTCTTCGGACTGATCAATGCCACACTTTTTTTCCTAGGAGGACGTTTTGCTGCGAAACAATTTACCGACTCTGACGAGGTCATTGCTCTGACGGTGGGGTTGTTAGGAATCGTTGGTATCTTCCAGATTTTCGATAGCGTGCAAGTCGCCTCCTCCTCGATGCTGCGTGGTTTGCACGATACGCGTGTGCCCGCCTTGATGGGATTTGCAGCCTATTGGATCGTAGGTTTGCCTGTGGCATGGTGGCTCAGTGTCATTCGTCATTGGGAGGCGCAAGGTGTGTGGTGGGGGCTTGCTGCGGGATTGTTTGTCGCCTGCCTAACACTAGGACCGAGACTGCGCTATTTGTTGAAACGACTTCATTCGGAGGGATGAAAGACGGTTCAAATTGCGACGAATTCGCGACACTACTGGACAAACATTTTCTTGCATGGGTATGGCAGTAGCATAGGTTTTTCCTATGAATTTCAATCGACCAACGGAATCCAAGGGCATCGCAAGGCGCGACTGGCTCAAGTCCCTCTCGATAGGTGGACTGGCGGCCATCACTTCAAACGCGTCCCGAGGAGAAACCAATCAAACGGCATCCAGTTCCACTGTGCGGGGGATCATTTTTATGGTATCCGACGGCATGAGTCCGGGGGTATTGACGATGGCCCAGAACTTTTCACGGATCACGCGCAACAAAGGAACGCGTTGGTGGGACTTGATCAACGAATCATCGGCGGCGCGAGGTCTCATGGATACGGCTTCAGCGAACTCGATGGTCACAGATTCTGCCGCGGCGTCCTCGGCCTGGGGCGGAGGGCAACGTGTCAACAACGGCATGATCAACTACAACCCGTCCGGCAAGGCCATCACGCCGATCGGCAAAATCCTCAAGGACAAAGGACGGCGCATCGGTCTCGTCACCACAGCCACCGTCACCCATGCGACACCGGCGGGATTCGCAGCAGCCGTTACCGATCGTAACGATGAGGACTCGGTCGCAGAACAATACCTCGATCGTGTGGACGTAATCCTCGGCGGAGGATCGGCATTTTTTAACGCCGAAACGCGTGAGGATCATAAGAACCTATTCGCAGCCTATCAAAGATCCGGTTATGATATTCTTCGACATCGCGATAGCCTGCTCGGATCAAAGTCGGAAAAACTGTTAGGCACTTTTGCCCCAAGTCACATCCCCTACTCGATCGACCGCAACGGCAACAAGGACCTACAGACCTCCGTGCCTACTCTGGCGGAAATGGCACAGGCGGCGGTATCACGTTTCCTTGCCGGCTCCGAGCCTTTTCTATTGCAGATCGAGGGTGCACGCATCGACCACGCCGCGCACCTCAATGACATCGGGGCTCTGTTGCATGAGCAAATCGCCTTCGATGATGCCTTGGCACAAGTGCTCGCCATGACGGCGCACCGCTCCGACATCCTCGTGGTGGTCACCAGCGATCATGGCAACTCCAACCCCGGACTCAACGGCATGGGTGCATCGTACAAGAACAGTAGCCTCTGTTTCCAGCGGATTAGCGCGATGAAGGAATCGCACGAGTCACTCTTCGCGCGCTGGGCTCAAAAACCCAAAGAAGATCTGGGCAGGATGGTTCGCGAGAGCTTAGGATTCCCGCTAGAAGACGAACAGAAACAAGCCCTTTTGGAAATCTTACAAAGCAAGACCGTGGTTGAATGGAACGACCAACTGGCCAAACCCGAGGGCCTCTTGGGGCAATTTGCTGGCAACCACACGGGCATCGGATGGACTGGCACCACGCATACTTCAGATCCTACCATCGTCACTGCCATCGGCCCACAATGCCAGCGCTTTTCCGGCATGGTCGTGAACACCGATGTCTTCGGTCACTTCACGGATCTTCTTGCATGAAAGAGCGCAGCCTCTGCCCTCGTTTTTCCATGGTGAAAAATCTTTTCTTCCTAGTCGGGTGTTTCATCGCAGCCATTCCTATCAGCGCAGAACCTACCACCTCGCCGAATGTATTGGTCATTCTCGTGGATGACATGGGCTTTTCGGACATCGCTCCTTACGGCAGCGAAATCGAAACCCCCAACCTCGCTGCACTGGCGGCGAACGGCATGTGTTTCACCCAGTTCTACAACTCCGCACGCTGTTGTCCCACGCGTGCAGCTCTGCTCACCGGACTGCATCCCCATCAGACCGGCATCGGTCATATGATCAAAGAAAAGGCCTCTAGCAAGGACACCTCTCCCGACGCCTACCGCGGCAACCTCAACGACTCTTGCTTGACCCTCGCCCAGGCAGCGAAATCGATGAACTACGCCACCTACATGACAGGAAAATGGCATGTGGCAGGTGATGATCCCGCCGACTGGCCGCTGCAACGTGGCTTTGATCGCTACTACGGCAATCTTCACGGCGCGGTGCATCAGTTCGCCCCCTATGGGGAACGGGTCATGTATGACGGTAACAAACCCGACCCCCATCCGAAAAGCACGACTGATCGTCCGTTTTATACGACGGATGCTTTTGCGGATCACGCCATCCGCTTTTTGAACGATCATTTTGCGAAATCCAAGGAAAGCAGATCGACGCAGCCGTTTTTTCTCTATGTTGCCTTCACCGCTCCGCACTGGCCGTTGCATGCACACGATCAGGAACTCGCCAAGTATCGCGATAAGTATCTCATGGGCTGGGACAAATTGCGGGAGCAGCGTTTCGCCCGACAACAGGAATCCGGGCTGATTCCACGATCTTGGAAACTGTCACCGCGCGATCCCGATGTGCCGGCCTGGGACTCCCTGAGCAAAGAAAAACAACAACAAAGCGCCAGCCTGATGTCCGCCTATGCGGCCGTGATCGATCGGCTCGATCAAAACATCGGCAATCTTTTTCAAGCCATCAAAAAAAACGATGCATGGAATAACACGCTTGTTTTGTTTCTTTCCGACAATGGTGCCTGTGCAGAAGGATCAGACATCGGTCTCGGGGATCCTATCACGGATCGTGCTCCTCTCACAGCGCTGCAACGGCCCAGTTACGGCAAAGCGTGGGCGAACGCATCCTCCACACCCTACCGTCTGTTCAAGAGTTTCGCCCACGAGGGCGGGAGCAACACACCTTGCATTGCGCATTGGCCTGAACGCATCAAAAAACACGATTGGTATCGCGAGCCAGCTCATTTGATCGATATCATGCCTACTTTTTTGGAAGTCACTGGGGGGCGTTACCCTATGGAATTCAAAGGAAGACCTCTCACGGCTCTCGAGGGAGTCTCGCTGCTACCCGCTTTTGAAGGCAAGGCACTTGCGCGCAAGCAACCGCTCTGCATCGAACACCAAAACCAAGCATCGCTGCGCGATGGTGCGTGGAAGTTGGTGGGGCGCCAAGTGAGCACTGCCGGTGGGACGCAAAGGAAACAATGGGAACTCTATCGCCTTGATGAGGATGGCACGGAGCTCAACAATCTTGCGGCTTCTCATCCGCAGCAGTTGCAAGATCTGGCTGATCAATGGGAGACATGGGCCAGACGTGTGGGAGTGTATCCGAAAAAATAATGTCTAGGGGCTGCCACTGCTGGCCTGATCGATGGCTTGTTCTACCATTCTGGCAGCCAAACTTTCCGTGGCCCGATCGAGTGCTTGCACCGCGCGTTTCAGGATGTTGGCGTCATGTCCGAGCAGAGCGTTTTGCACCTCTTCACGGGATTGTTCGATCGCGAGCCGCTCTTCCTCTTCCAACCAATGGCTACCCATTACGAGAGCGGCATCGACGGCGGGAAGCAGTTCTTCCGCTTTCAATTTGGCCTCGGTCCAAATCCGCTCTGACATATCGGTGAAGGCATACTCCACCGACTCGCTGACCATTTTCCCGACTTTTTCATCGCTCACATCCACAGCCGAATGTTCGATGACCAATACCCTGTCCTTACCGGTGGATACATCGCGCGCCAGCACCTCGAGGATGCCGTTTTCATCAAGACGGAACTGGACACCGATGCGGGCCTGCCCCTTGGGAGCGGGTGCGAAGGGCACGTCAACCTGACCCAACTCCCAGTTATCACGCGCCATCTCGCGCTCGCCCTGCAACACACGAATGCGCATGGCGGTCTGTCCGGCCACAGCATTGGTGAACATTTCGCCCGCCTTGCAAGGGATCGTGGTATTGCGGGGAATCAGAACATTCATCAATCCACCCAAGGTTTCGATGCCGAGGCTGAGCGGTGTCACATCCAGGAGGGTCATATGCTTCATGGCGCCACTCAGCATTCCCGCCTGGATCGTCGCTCCCAGCGCGATCGCTTCATCGGGATGCTGGGATACATCGGCCACCTTACCGAAACACCGCTCCACGGCCGCGCGCACAGCAGGAATGCGCGTACTGCCACCCACCAATACGACGGCATTCATTTCCTGAGGCTGCAGCCTCGCATCATTGAGAGCCTTGTGACAGCAAGCAATCGTTCTTGCTATCCATGGCTGCATCCATTCCTGCCATTGTTCCCGCGTAAGTTCCGTGGAAAAACTGTTCAGTCCATCGTAAAAGGGTATCGCAAAGGTTTCTTCATCGCGATGGGAAAGCGAACATTTTACGCGCTCCGCCTCGACCAACCAGCGCACACGTTGATCCGACGGCAAGTCCTGCCATTCGATGCCAGCGCGTCGCGCCATCACAGTGGCCATGGTCAGATCGAGATCGTCGCCGCCCAAGCGAGTATCGCCGTGAGTGGCCAAAACCTGGAAGACCCCATCCTGCATTTCCAAAACCGATAGATCAAAGGTACCTCCGCCCAGATCGTAAACCGCGACCCTCGATCGCTCGCCCAACCGCTCAAGACCATAGCTCAGCGCAGCAGCAGTAGGCTCGTTGATGATGCGCACCACCTCCAGTCCAGCCCATTCCCCTGCGCGCTTGGTGGCCTGGCGCTGACCATCGTGAAAATAGGCGGGCACAGTAATCACAGCCTTGCTTACTCCTTGGCCCAATCTCCACTCCGCCACGCGTTTGAGTTCAGCCAAAATCAAAGCGCTAATTTCTTCTGGAGACTTTCCGAACAAAGCCTGATTCTCAGCAGCGCTAGGCTCGCGGCCGATCAGGCGTTTCACACTGGTGATCACGCGTGAGCCATCGACCGCCCTGCGTCGCAGCGCCTTACGGCCTACCTCCACAGAGCCATCCTCACCGATCCAAACCGCACTGGGCATGATTCGTTTGCCGTCTTCATCCGCGAGCAATATCGGAAAACCGGAGTCCACCACCCCGATCGCGGAGTTGGTCGTACCCAGATCGATACCCACAATCAGTTCATTCATATCAAAAAAACTACTGTCTAGTCCTTCAGTTGAACGACTTTTTGACAAAACAATTCGTATAACCCGTTCCCGTCAGGTGCATGCATCATCATCTCCCTGGTTTCCGGTTTGGTAAACATCCGCGCGATCGCGGCCAAGGCATGAAGATGTTTTTGATACGATTTCAGAGGAGAGATGAAAAGCACCACAAAGTGAACCATTTCACGGTCCTGCGCATCAAAATCGATCCCCCTACACGAACGACCAAAGACGGCAACCACTTCCTCAATGTGTTCCGAAAAAGCATGCGGAATCGCCACTCCACCCCCCACTCCCGTGCTGATGAGTGACTCTCGCAGTTCCAAACTGTGGGCCACATCCGCTCGCCATTGAGAAGGAAATCCGCCTATCGAGATGAGATGATCCAACATTTCCTCCATTGCCAACCATCGGTCCGCCGCCCGCAAATCGGGAAGAATGTGGTTCGGGGTGAGGATGTCAGACAACTTCATGCGCTATTGACATGGGTGTCTAAACCCATATGTCGCAGGTGGCAAGAGGTTTTTCCCCAAGCTCCGACGGGGCATGACTCGCAACTAAAAATCGATCGTACTATTTCGATTTGACGGATACCTTCTCTCGCTCCTCGACCTTCACACCATCGATGGTCTTGAGCTTCTTTTGCAGCTCCTCAGGATTTTTCATATCAAACCCTTGCAGCTGCTTCATGACATCGGGGTTAGCCATGAGTTTGCCCATGTCCATCTCCATGAGAGTGATGACATTGCCCGCATGATGCGATGCGTTGGTCTCGGCGATGCCTGACTCGATCACCACCTTGGCGGACATTTTCATGTCTTTCATCATCTGCATTGCCATGGCTTGCATCTGCGCAGCTTCTGCACCGGCCTGCGCTGGCTCTTTCTCAATGGCTTCTTTAGCTGCGCCCTTGGCCGCATCCACGGCCTCTTTGGGCGGCTGTGGATTGTCGATGGTTAGCATTCCCTCTTTGTAATGAAAACGTATCGGCTTGATCTCAGCGCCCTTCTCATCGGCCGCTTCCGCCATCTGCGGCGCCATTGCCTTGAGCGAAGAAGAGCCATCGCTCAGATCGAGAGATACGGCGTTGATATCAGTGAAACGATATGTCACGCGCGATCCGGTTTTTCCCTCTTGATTGATTTTTTCGACTTTCACGACTGACACTCCCTTGCCGAATTTTTCCGCGCGCTTTTGAGCCATGTCTTCTCCGAATAGATCGGGTGCCGCGCCTTCACCACCTTGCAAAGCGGCCATTTGCATCATGGCACTCAATTGCGCTCCCAGCACGGTTTCCTCCATGATGGTGCCGGAGCCGTCTTTTTTCAGTGTGATCGTCTCGTGGATTTCCAAGCAACTGGACAACCCCAGTACGAACAAAGCAGAGAAAATCCCTCGAATGACTGGTAGAAACTTCATAAAGTAGAAATAGAACGTCGCCAAGGTGAGCAAGTTCTCGCTTTTTTTGCGAAAAATTCCGATTTTTTCTTGCTCTGAATGCTGTTCATGATAACATCTGTTCACATGAATATTCACCACGTTCGCCTCTGGTTTCTTTGTCAGCGCTGGAAAAACCGTATGCATCGCTGGCATCTGAAGTTTCGTCATTCTCTGCATCGCAGTTCCAGATCCTTGGGGGCTCCCCAGCGCCGCCCGCGTCTGGAACAATTGCATTTGCCCTTCGACTGAAAAAAAATGCGATTTTACTGATTTTCCGCTTACAGTCGGGTGTCTGCTTTGCTAGAAATGCCGCAGCACATGGCACACAAAACCCTCGCAACGCATTCTCATCGACCGATCTGGAGGAGCGCCCTCGTCGCTACCTCTCTGTCGATGACACTCTGTTTTGGTCAGACCATGGCCGAAAAAGAGACTCAAGTTCGGATGCAGCGGGCATCTGAAGCACAGCAATGTCTGATGCAAGGTGATATGGCCTACAGTGCTGGGAAACCTGCGGAAGCCTCGGAGCAATTCCTCAAAGCTCGCAATCTGCTCACCGATGCACCAACCACTCGCGATCTGCGAGAAGCTGCGACGGAACGTTACGCGACAGCCTCAGTTCAGGTGGCTGCACAGCTCTCACGCAAAGGCGACGTCGCGGGAGCCAAGCAGTTGATCGAGCAGATTCTCTCCGCCGACATAGCTCCTCGCCACGCCGCAGCTCTGGCGATGCGCGAGCAACTGAACGATCCGATTCGCACTAACCCGGCATTGACCGCGGATCATGCCAAAGACATCGATGAAGTGCGTCGCACGCTCTACGAGGCGGACGGTTTTTTTCAGCTGGGCAAGTATGATATGGCGAAGGGGATGTATGAAGACGTGCTCCGTCTCGATCCTACCAACAAGGCGGCTCGCCGCGGGATGGAAAAAATGGCCAGTGTCAAGTCTGACTACTCCAAAGCCGCATACGATCAAACCCGGGCGCAGATGCTGGCCGATGTGGATGCGATCTGGGAATCTCCACTGCCGAATATTGCCGAATCCGCCATGCTCGATCCCATGACGTCGAGCAACCCAAGCAGCACACGATTCATCACCGAACAACTGCGTTCCATCATTTTCCCGACAGTGGATTTGGAAGGAGTGGGCATCATCGAAGCCATTGATTACATTCGCCAGCAGTCGAGACAACTTGACACCACCACCGCGGATCCGCTGGCCAAAGGAGTAAACGTCGTGCTCAATCTCGGCAATCAGGACTCGGAAATCTCTCAAAAAGTCCGATCCTACCGCTTTGACCTGAAAATCAAAAATGTCACGGTCGAGCAACTGCTGAAGTACGTTTGTGAACAAACGCGCACGCAGTTTCACATCGACGAGTTCGCCATCAACGTGCGACCCGTGGGCACGGATGGAGCGGAATTGATCGGCAGAACGTATCGTGTCCCTCCTGATTTTCTCTCTTCCGACGCCATAGCCAAGGCCGATACCGCTTCAGCCAATCCTTTTGAGGACGCTCCTGAAGAAGGCATCAGTGCCAAGAAGGTTACCGCTCTGGAAAAACTTCGCGGCTATGGAATCAATTTCCCTGAGGGTGCGAAAGCAACCTACAATGCAGGCAGCAGCTCCATTTTCGTTCTCAATACATCGCAAAATCATGATCTGATCCAGCAAGTGGTTGATACCATGGCGCAGACTGAGCCAGTGCAGGTAGTGATTCGTGTCACGATGATCAAGATTCTAGAGACCCAGCTCAAAGAGCTTGGATTTGACTGGATGTTTGGCAACGTGGGAGTGGGTGGAACTGGCTCATCCGCCGGCAGTGATGCCATGTTCCTTGGTGGTGGCACAATCGGCAGCGGTGCAGCCCTCAGCGACATGAATTTGGGCGGAGGCAATGGCAATCCCGTCACGGCCAGCAACCGCAGTGGTGATTCTGCCATTAAGGGAGACAGCATCGATGCCTTCATCCAACGCAGCACAAACGGCTTTTCACCCGCACCAGCGCGCGCGCCCGGAATCCTCTCGTTGATTGCGAATAATGTGAGCGAAGGTCAAGCCATGATGATGATGCGTGGCCTCAATCAAAAGAAAGCGGCCGATGTGATGGTGCGGCCCGCCACAGTGACTCGTAGCGGCCAGACCTCCAAGATCGAGGTGATTCAGGAAATGATCTACCCCACGGAGTATGAGCCCCCCCAACTGCCTCAGCAAGTCGGCGGAGGATTCGGCCTCGACGCACAAGGCAACATCGTGGGCAACCAACAACAAACGGTGGCTCCGATCACGCCTGCCACCCCTACTTCATTCGATAAACGTGATGTCGGCGTGGTTCTCGAAGTCAGCCCGATTGTGAGCGCGGATCGACGCTACATCGAGCTCGCGCTATCACCGGAAATGGTTACTTTCGATGGTTTTGTAAATTACGGCACGCCCATCCGTAGCAATGCCCCCACTCCCGCGCTGGATGGAATCATTGGAGCCGTTGTAGGTGGCACTCAATTGGTGGAAGTGACGGCCAACCGGATACTTCAGCCCATCTTCAGCGTCACCCGCACGAACACGAATGTGACGGTGGCCGATGGATCGACCATCATCTTGGGTGGCCTGGTGGAAGAACGCATTCAGGATGTGGAGGATCAAGTCCCCGTTCTCGGCAGCCTCCCTTTCATCGGACGCATGTTCCAAACCAAGGCACGCCAGCCCATTCGCAAAAATGTCATCATTATGGTGAATGTCGAACTTCAGGATCCATCGGGGCGCCCCTACCGCAATCGCTGAAAACCGCAGAGCCATCATCTCCTCTCTCATCGAATTCGGCCATGACATCGGATCCCCATCCCCCTGAAGAGCCGGAGAGCTACACTCTGGAGGAGATGATGAAGCGATTGAAGGAGCGAGGTCACGAAGAGGGGGAACTCGTGACTCGCACCGATGGCTCAGTGGCGATCAAGGTCAAAAAACGCAAACGCCGGAGCACACAACCGCACAAGGAAAAAGCCAAGCGCGCGCAACGCTTGCGTGTGTTGCAACTGGGTTTGATCTTTTTTCTGATCACCTCTTTTTTGGCTTTGGCAACAGGGATGCTTTTTTACTACAACAGCAATGCATTCCGCGAATCGATACGACAAAAAGTAGCCGCATGGTCAGGTGCAGAAGTCGAAATGGTGGAGTTCACCGTAACGCCGAACAACGCCAAATGTGCGAACATCCATTTCACTTGGCCAGCAGGCAATTACTTGCGTCAGTTGCAAATTTCCTATCCAACGGCCTACCTTGATGCATCAAGCTTTTTGGGAAACAAATGGGGTGGCACTTCCGTGGTGGCAAAATCAGGAAAATTGGTATTCTCCCCTGCTGAGGTAGACTCTCCGCGTCGCGCCGGCGAATCACCAGCGGAAACCATTTTCCCTTTTTCGTTCGCAAGCTATCGTTGCGAGAAGCTCCATCTTGTGGGTCTGGATGGAAATCGGACTCCTTGGATGACGGTCGATGATACCGAAGCCTCGTTGGTCAAAACCACTCGCGGCACGCAGACGCGATTTGTCGGTGGACTCATCAAGCTGGGAGGCTTTCAACCTATGAGAGTTGATCGCGGCAGCATTTACTTTGAAGAGCAGCAAATGCGCTGCGAAAATCTGCGGTTGAAGCCGATCTCTGGAAACGGTGTTCTGGAGATGGAAAACAGCCTTGAGCTCTACAGTCCTGAAAAATCCCAAGTAAAATTGCTCTTGGAAGAGTTTCCGCTCGAGGCTCTCTTGGGCAACGAACTGGATGTCATTTTCAGCGGTCATGTGGACACGCCCAGCGCCCAAGCGAATCGCTTTTTCACCGTTCACGTGGGAGACCTGAAAACACTGCGATTGCAGATCGGATTTCGCGGCAGCGAGCGGGACGGATTAACCATCCGCAACTTGCCTTTTTTGGAGGACATCAGCCGTGAACTGCAAAATCCTGAGTATGCTCGACAATACACCTTCAGCGATCGTGTCGAAGGCGAATTCATTCGAGAGCATAGTATAAGCCGCATTCAGGGGCTGCGTTTGGAAAAGAAAGGAAATTTCGTAATTCTTGGTGACGTGACGGCCCAAGAAAACCAGCTGAGCGGCACACTGCAAGTGGGGCTTCCGAGTTCCGCGATGTTCAATCATGAACAACACTCGGCATTGAAACAAATTTTCACGCGACAAGAAGATGGCTACCTCTGGTGCGAAATCAAATTAAGTGGTAAACCCGGACAACCCCAGGACGACTTTGCATCGCAATTGCAAAATGCACTGGCACAGATGTCAAAAACGCAGCCAAACACCGCTCCCACCAAGCCCGCTACGAGCATCGAAGACGAACTGAAGGAGTAATCATCGCCACCGGCCTCTCTCTTGAAGGCTTTTCCCAATTTTTTCTGCATGAATGAATACGCTGTCGATATCCAGACCCTGCGAAAGCGTTTTCCCAACGGTGTGGAGGCCCTCTCAGGAGTAAGCCTGAGTGTGCCTTACGGTAGCATTTTCGGATTGATCGGACCCAATGGTGCGGGAAAAAGCACCTTGGTGAAATCTCTACTCACCATCCTGCGCCCCACGGAGTGCCGCGGTATGATGTTGGGAGAAAAGATTGGCAACAAAGCGGTTCTAGCCAAGGTCGGCTATCTGCCCGAGCACGCTAGCTTTCCTGATTATCTCACGGGCCGACAAGTCATCGAATACGCCGCTGGGCTTGCCCATAGGTCGCGATCTGCGTGCCGCGTGCGATGCGATGAGCTTTTGGAAAAAGTCGGTATGAGTCAGGCAGCGAACCGCTCGATCCGCACGTATTCGAAAGGGATGAAACAACGCATTGGGCTCGCACAGGCCTTGATTCATGATCCGATCGTGGTGTTTCTTGATGAACCAACAGATGGCGTCGACCCCGAAGGACGCATCGATTTCAAAAACCTGATTCTCTCCATGCGAGAGGAAGGGCGCACGGTATTCATCAATTCGCATCTGCTGGCGGAGGTGGAACAAGTCGCCGATCGCGTTGCCATTTTATCCAAGGGTCGCATCATTCAACAAGGCTTGGTGACAGAGTTGACGCGTCGTGATGCACGTTACGAAATCAAATTTCTGGGGCAACTTCCCCCCGCGTTGATGGAATGGTGTCGAAATGAGTCAATCAGCATTCAAGGCGACCGCATTTCTTGTCATGCCGAGAGCCCGCTGGGCATGCAGGTTCTGATCGACAAACTTCGCAGCGCGCTCGTGGTGATTTGTGAGATCAAAGAAGAACGGTATTCGTTGGAAGAGCTTTTTTTGCAAGCAGTGAATCAAGCTCGATCGGAACAACAGCCCACGGACTCCCAGAAAGGAGGTATACGATGATTCAGGCATACACCATTCTGCTGGACTCCCTACGCATGCTCCGCGCTAGCAAGTTATTCTGGGTTTCGATGTGGATTTCCCTGCTCGTCGGCTTAGCCTACGCTTCCATCGGATTCACCACCTCGGGCCTATCGGTGGGCTTCGGTCTCGCAGATTTTGATTTCCCCTTGCTTCGCAAAGGCACGAAAGAATCCGAAACATTCTATCTGTTGTTGTTCACGGATGTGATTGTGCGATTCTGGCTCGGTTGGTTCTCGCTGGTTCTTGCCCTGATCTCAACCTGCTCGATTTTTCCCCAATTTCTGCAAAGTGGTTCGATCGAACTGGCACTCTCCAAGCCTGTGAGCCGACTACGGCTTTTTCTGCTCAAGTATCTCGGCGGTCTTTTGTTCGTCGCAGTGCAAACCGCTCTATTCTGCGTGGTGGCATTTGTTGCCATCGGAATGCGGTTGGGCGAATGGAGCGTCAGCATCTTCTGGGCCGTTCCAGTGATCACCTTCGCTTTCAGCCTGATGTATTGTGTCGGCGTAGCCATCGGCACGATCACCCGCTCGACGGTCTTCTCGCTGCTCGGCGCCCTGTTGTTTTGGGCGATCACACTGGTAGCTCAGTGGACAGAAGATGTGCTCTATAAAATGGCATATGTCTTACCGGAAGCAGGACTGAGCATCAATTTCTCCGAAGGACAAGTGGATCAAGCAGGCAATGATACAACCAGCGGTTTGAAAAAAACCTACACAACGGTCCGATCCATAACGGCCGTCTTACCCAAAAGCCGAGAGTGCACTCTCGCACTGAAGCGGCTGATTCGTTTTGACGAACGCTCCTCTTTATTAGCGGGAGTGGATCTGGGCTCGGTGTTGGCAGGCGATCGGGTCGATTCCACTGTCCAAGACGCGATGGAAAAATACGAACTGCGGCACAGTTGGTTCTCGATCATCGGCACATCGTTGCTATTTGAAATTTTCGTTCTCGCAGTTGCCGCTAAAATTTTTCTTCGTCGCGACTACTAATTTGAATATTTTCCCGACTTCCCATCGTAACTTATCTCAACTACTCTATTCGTATGAAATTTTTTCTGGCTATCATCGGCATCATTTTCTCTGGCATCATGGGATACGTCCTCGAGCCTAGCATGCGCAACGCTCTTATGGGGCGGGCTGTTGTCATCACCGTGCCTGCTTCTCCCACTGAAACGGAAGAAGTTCCCGCAGCGGAAACGCCACCTCCCGCACCGACACCAAGCTACGACTATTCCGGACTGCAGCCGAGTCAATTGCCGGAAAAAATGGTTCTCAAGATGGCTGTAGTGGCACGCATCGCCGGCGAGTCAGATGCCTTGCCACTTCCAGCTGGAACGAAAGTGAAACCACTGCGCATCGATGGGAAAAATGTTCATTTCTCTGTCGCAGGCACAGCACAAGGCAAGATCGCCGTCGATCAAACCAATCTGGTCGAGCAATTGATCGCCAACCCGCCGCCAGCTCCCGTCACGACACCCAGCGAGCCGACGGTTGCCGAGAACCAGCCAACGCCTCAACCTGTTGTCGATCCCATGCCCGTGAAAGAGCCTGAGGTCGCACCAGGACCGGCCAAGCAACCGGAGGCCGGTCCAGCACCTCAACCAGTGTCGGGCAGCACACTTACAGCCGAGGAAATCGTAAAGCTCATGCAGGAAAGCATCCGCTCAGGACAAATCAAGGAGTTCACCTTTGACCAGGTGACAGGGTGGAAAGCCGGAGAAGAAGAGGAGTCGGAAGGTGAAAAATATCAGACTGGACTGGCGGCCTACAAAGCGGAAACCATTTTCGGAGTGAAAAATATCCAAGCCAAAGCCATGATCCAAGGTGGCAAGGTGGTTCGTTGGATTTGGCCCACCTCTGGTTTGGAGATCCAATGATGTTTCATCCTCATCCGAGGTAACGCAGGCGCAGGTGATCCAGATGATGCAAGGCTCTGGGTTTTTGGCCGGTGGCGTTCTCGATCAGAGTGGACGGATCTTCCATAGCTCCATGGCAGTGAATGCGTTCACGTAGCCAGCCGAGGAGCGGGACATAATCCGCCTGCTGGATCGCTCGAATCACGGAATCATCACAGCAGGCCGCCCTCATCAATTGGGAAGCGTTGAGATTCCCGAGTGTGTAGGTAGGGAAATATCCGAAAGCGCCCATCGACCAATGGATGTCTTGCAAACATCCTTGAGCCACCGTCTCTGGTCGGAAACCCATGAGCTGCTCAAAACGCTCGTCCCACACAAACGGAAGTTCCGCTGGATCAAAGTCCCCGCGAAACATGCCGCGCTCCAGTTCGAATCGCAAAAGAATGTGCAAATCATACGTCGCTTCATCAGATTCAACACGTATCGCGGAAAAATTCACAGCATGCACATGTGACATAAAATCTTCGAGTGAATGCCCGCGCAGTTGGGGGAAATGTCCGCAGGCGACGGGATACCATTTTTCCCAAAACGCGAGGGATCGACCGATGTGATTTTCCCACAATCGCGACTGAGACTCATGGATGCCTAGCGATACCGCATCACAGGAAGCCATACCTGGGTGCTCAGTGGACAATCCCTGTTCATACATGCCATGCCCCGCTTCATGCAAAACGCCAAACAGGGATGAGCAGAAATCCTCCTCATCGTAGCGCGTGGTCAATCGGACGTCTCGAGGACCGAGGTTGCTGCAAAACGGATGAGTGGTGGTATCGATTCGACCAGCGGAGAACGAATAGCCCATCGCGCTTGCTACTTTTTCATTCAATGCCTTTTGTTCAGCGATCGGATACGGTCCCGCAGGCAGAGGACGGAATCGGACGCGCGAACGCTCAGCGGCAGCACGGGCGATTTCCGTCAACTCGGGACGCAGAACATCAAACTCCTCAGACAATTGCGCGGTCGTGCAACCCCGCTCATAACAGGACAGCAGGGCGTCATATGGTTCGTCCACATACCCCCAAAGCTCGGCTTTTTCTCGATGAATGTCGACCAGAGCTGCGAGATGAGGCAAGAAAAGGGAAAAATCAGCTGTCTCCCGTGCTTCCGCCCACGCACGTTTCGCCAGAGAACTGGTTTGGGTGTCGCGGGCGACAAGCGCTACGGGAAGCTTTCTCGCCAAATCCAACCGACGCTTCATTTCCAGCAAATCCTTGCGCACACTTGATGGTTCCTCAGCTACTTCCGCGAGTGCTTGTTCCAGCGAATCTTGCCAGCGTGCTGAGGTTGCGAGCTCGTGAGCCCGAGCGCTGAGCCAGGAGAGTTGTTCCGCACGAAACGCTCCCGCATCGGCGGGCATATACGTTTCCTGATCCCACCCCAGCACACTCGCCGAACTTTGGATCAAATGATATTCGCGCGCCAATGATCGGAAGGAATCGAGTGCATTCATCTTGCAGGGATTGAGTCAGATCCACCACCTCATCGCAAGCACCGATCATTTTCCCCAAACGCGTTTCCGAGGAAATTCCCAGTAGCGTTGATCCGTGGGGGCGTCACGCACGCTGATTGAAGCGTGCCATCTCGCGCTGCGCCTCGCGCAACTCCACACGGTTTTTCAAGTCGTGCCGCTGATCCCCGTGGGTTTTGCCTTTACCGACGCCGATCTCGACTTTCACCTTGCGATTCTTCCAATACATGCGCAAGAGCGGCAGCGATGCGCCTTTGATGGCACTGGCCTGCTCCAGTTTGAAAATTTCCCGTTTGTGAAGAAGTAAGCGACGGGGCCGTTTCGCCTCGTGTTGAAACCACAGTGATGCGGTCTCCCAGGGCTGGATGTCACAGCCGTAAAGAAACAGTTGCCCTTTTTCGACGCGACAAAAGGCATCTGAAATGTTGATCTTGCCAGCCCGTATCGACTTCACTTCGGTGCCGCGGAGTTCAATGCCCGCTTCGTATTTGTCACTGATGTGAAAATCTCGCCCAGCTTTGCGGTTGGTGGCAATCTCAGCACTCATGCCCCAGCATGGTCAAATCCCGGCATGATCTCAGGACGGCTCGGTAGTCGTATCGAGAATCTTGATTTTTCCCTCAATGATCTCGGTAAGAGCGATATCAGCAGCACCCATGCTCGGGACAGTAGGGATCAACGGCGAACGACCGCTGTTGAGTTGGCGCACCCGTTTCGACACGAGGTTGATCAAGACCTGTGGATCATCGATGATTTCGGCAGCTTTGTAAACGAGCTCACTTTTCATAGGGAGTGATGGATACCGGTGTTCCGCCTTGGAAGATTCAAAAGGAATGATGTTGTCGGGTAACATGATTCGGGATCAAGGAGGCAGCCGGGCGAGTCAATGACCATATTTTTGACGAACTGGCAAGCCCTAAGTGTGAAAATCGTATCGAATTTGTGACAAACCATCGCTTTTCACCTCATTCTTGCCGTTTTGCCGCCATTCGCGGCTTGGCAGGAAAAATTTCCACGCCATACTCCGTGCATGGCTTCACCCGAAAACGCCCCGGCCCGCTCGCCTTTCGCCGGCTGTTTGATCATGATGATTCTGGCCGCCGTAGCCGTATTCTTGATCTCTGTCTCCGCCTACTCGCTGTTACGACAAAACAAGGAGATCGATCAATTCACCTCAAGCGCGCCGGCAAAATTGCCGGAAATCACCATCGAAGGACGAGAGGCCACACTGAACGACCTGCACGCGCGTTTGCAACGGTTTCGCGATGCGATTGTGAGCCAAGCCAATCAGGAAGTCTCGATCGAATTGTCCGCCGACGACATCAATCACATGCTGGCCACCATGGCTCCCTTGCGCGAGTATCGGGGCAATTTTTTCATCAAGGAAATTCGCGATGGCTTCATTCTAGCGGATCACACAAGGCCCATGAACGGCATGCCAGGTTCAGGAAAAATGCGCTATCTGAATGCCGAGATCACGCTGAAGCCCGTGCTGGCCGAAAAGACCTTGGTATTTCAGGTCGCTGACCTAAAGGTTCCGGAAAAAACCGTGCCACGCGAGTTCATCGCACAAATTCCGCCCTATCGCCTCGGAGTAGATCTTCCGCAAGATTCCGTGATGGGGCCTGTATTGCAACAATTGACCGCCATGGAGGCAAAGCCAGGCAAGCTCGAATTGCGTCGCCGGTCGGGCGATGCTCCGCCATCCTCGGTCTCCAACCAACAAGTAGAATCCGCCTTTTTACGAATTGTCCGCGTATTGATCTGCGGGTTTTTGCTCATCGTCGGACTGGGATTGTTTTTCGCATTGCGGGCCAAAGGCAAAAAAGAACGCTCTGGGAATTCCCAAGCGTAAGATTCGCATCCATTTGCTTTTCGATTTTCCATGCATCTGATCGAAACCACAACGACACGTTTCCAGAGCATCGAAGTCTGGCAATCGCCCCAGCAGGTGGAATTCCGCGTTGAACAAGCCGTGCACGCCTGGTGGCACGCGCAGCATTTTCTGACGGGCTTGGCATGGGACAACATCGTTGCCTCCGCCATGCTTCATCCCGGTGAACCGCCGCGATCGATCCTGATGTTAGGCCTGGCCGGCGGCACCACGTTTCGTGCCCTGCGCCATCTTTTGCCTGACGCTGAATTGACCGCTGTGGACATTGACGGTGAACTGATCGATCTGGCCCGTAAGCACATGCGACTGGATGAACTGCAGTGCGAGATCCACATTGATGACGCTTACGCTTGGATCAAGCGCTGCCGCCGTCGCTTTGACGTCGTGATCGACGATGTCTACCTCGCAGGCAAAACCGACGTTTATCGCCCGGGTCATTTTGATGAAACCCTGATGATGCAGCTCAAGCGCCTGCTCCAACCTGATGGCATGCTCCTCACCAACCTCGTCCGCGGTGCTGGGCATCGCGCGCTTCAGACTCAGGTGCGTAAACTCTATCGGCGACACTTCCCTTGCGTCAAAGAGGTGCGAACACCGGAGGGTTTGAACGAGACGCTTTGCGGGGGAAATGCTATATCCGGAACCGCTTCCTTACAGGCCTGGCATTCCTGCTTCCCCTCAGCGCGTGACCGAGCATTTTGGGAAAGAATTTCCATCCGCCGACTTCCGAACCTGTCATGAATCACGCATCTGCTGCATTCTATCCAGCCATGAGTCATCCACCGGCTCATCCATCCGTGATTGCGGCCACCGCACTGTTGGGTGGAATTCATCTGGATTCAGAAAAGACATGGAACATTTTGGAAATTGGTTGTGCCAGCGGACATCACATTCTGCCGATCGCCGAACAATACCCGCAGGCGCGGATTACCGCCCTCGATCTCGACGCACGCGCGATCGAGGAAGCGCAAGGCTTGGCAAGATTAGCGAACCTACGAAACATCGAATTTCACTGTGCGGACCTTGCTGCCTGGGAGGCTCCCTCCCAGCATTTTGATATCATCATCGCTCACGGCGTTTTTTCTTGGGTGCCTGACTCGGTAAAAGCAGCCATGATCTCCCTCTGTGCCCAGGCGCTGAAAACGAATGGCGTGGCGATGATCAGCTACAACACCCAACCAGGATGGGCGCTGCGACAACCATTGCGGGAAATGACCATGGCATTGCAGCAACGATCCAGTCATCAGGGTTCCGCATGCTCCGCGCTAGAATGGATCGAACGCGCTCTCGATGGCAGGAACGACGCCTACGGTCATGACCTGCTGGAAACAACGAGAGACTCCCTTGCAAAGGGTGAGGCACAGCTGAAGTTTGATGATCTCTACCCCATCAATGACGCCTTTTACTTTAGTCAATTTTTTCATATATGTCAACAAAATGGACTGACTTATGTGGGAGAAGCAGACAGCACTTTACCCCGCATTTCATTGCTGCATTCGACAGCTAAGGCGCAATTGCAATCATTGGCTGACAATCCCATCCTGATGGAGCAGATGACCGATTTTCTGACCGGGCGCAGTTTTCGCTGCAGCGTGATTTGTCGGAACGATGCCGAACGAAGGGCCGCCTCGCCGGAAGAACTCGCAGCATTGAGCATCGAGCGGCTTATGCCCATTCCCGCAACGGGCCATGATCGCACCGATGCCTTTTCCCAGGCGATCCTACGCGCCGCTCCATCGAGCATATCGATGGGCGACCTCCTTGCCTCCCTGCCTGATGTTCCAGTTCAGCAAGCCATGAAGATGACAGGCACATTGCTTTCGCTGGGCATGATACGCCTGCGCGACAGGCCGGTTCTTCTCTCTGATGAAATGCCCAGTCACCCACGATTGAGTGTGCTAAATCTCGATCATCTAAAACGTGGCAAACCGATCGTTGACGCCTTTCATCGATCCTGCCTCGTATCACCGAACGATCGCGAATGGTTGCTTCTGTGCAATGGTAGCGTTTCCTTTGAGCAACTCATGAAATCATGTCGCCATGAAGACCAGATCTCAGCACTGCATGAGATGCTCGCACATATGAACGAACGTGGATTGTTTGTCTGAAAAAACTCACTCTGCCCGCGCCATATGTTCTATGGCAGGCTTCACCATCCGGAGATGGGGCCGCCCAAATGACGTCGGAAGAAATCAACGCGTTTGCGCTGCATGTGACGCGATTCACCAACTCCATGTTTGCCATTGGGCACCACGATCATTTCAAAATCCTTGTCCGCTTTGATCAACTCGTTCACCACCTGCATGGTAGAAGACGGATCCACATTCGTATCCACCTCCCCCACGGTCAAGAGCAGAGATCCCGTGAGGTTTTTTGCATGGGTGACGTTGGAATTGTCGGCATAATGGGGACCCACTGGCCAGTCCATCCATTGCTCATTCCACCAGATCTTGTCCATGCGGTTATCATGGCATCCACAATCGGCAGCGGCCGCCTTGTAGAAATCACCGTGAAACAAAAGTGCGCCCAAAGCATTCTGACCGCCGGCCGAACCACCAAAGACTCCCACACGGCTCAAATCCATTTGCGGGTATTTTTTTGCCACCGACTTGATCCAAGATATGCGATCAGGAAATCCCGCGTCCTTCAGATTTTTGTAGCAAAAATGATGGAACTCCTTGCCGCGGTGTGCGGTGCCACGTCCGTCGATTTTTACTACGATAAAACCGTGAACGGCCACCTCGTGCATAGGCACGATCCACGGCCCCCAGGACTTGCTGACAAAGGCATCTTGAGGACCGGCGTAGATCGATTCCACAACAGGATACTTTTTGGATGGATCGAAATCAGGCGGAAGAATCACCATGCCGAAGATGTCAAATTTCCCCTCACGATCCTTGGCCGCAAAGGCCTCGGGCAGTTTCCACTTTGTGCGTAGCTCGCCGTCGTCGCCCTCGCTCAGGGTCTTCAACAGTTTACCATCCTCGGTGCGGCGCAGTTCATAGACCCAAGGTTTATCGATACGCGACCAACGACAAACATAGTAGTTCCCTTGGGGCGAAAACACCGGCTGTTCGTGCTGACCAGGCGATGAAGTCAAAGGCACGACCTTACCGCTATCAAAATGAGCCATCACATAATGCTCGAAATACGGATCCTGCGATGGATAACAGCCACAAACTCTCAACAGCGCCCGGCGTTTTTGCTCCGACACACGAATCACTTTTTTCACCAGCCAATCGCCTTTCGTCAGTTGCTTTTTGACATCACCTGTTTTCCCATCGAGGAGATAAAGATGGTTCCAGCCATCTCGCTCGGAGTTCCAAAGAATTTCATCTCCACCTTTCAGATCCCGACGGAACCCATATCCGTAGGCAAAAACAAATGTGTCGCTCTTCTCGCGAATCAGGACACGTTGTTGGCGGGTCACAGCATTCATTTCGATAACATTCGTTTGGCCAAATCCTCGTTCGATGAAGTCATAGGTCAAGCGTTCCGAATCCTGACGCCAAGCAGCATTTTTGATCTCAAACGGATTCGCGATCAGGGTCCGATCGGCGGCAAGCGGAGCGCTGCCATCGGTGAAAAACACCCACGGCTCGGGAACAGCCATGGCATCACCGGGCTTGGCATAATCGATGGAGAAATGCTCGGGTTGCAATTGTTTCGCGGGGGAAGAACGCACATAGGGCACTTGGCGCACGGCGATGTCCTTGCATTTCCAAAGCAGAAATTTTTTCGCGTCCGGTGACCAGTAAGGATTGCCTCGAAAACGGCCCTCGGCATCATCGGCCACCAACGCGCTCTCAACCCCGGTCTGGAGGTTTTTCAACAAGACCTTGCCATCGCGCTGCGTGACCTCCCATGCACCGTCCTGCGAGCGAGCGTGCTCATGACCGAGTCGGCGCGGACCTCTCTCATCAGCAGGAGACTGGATCACGGGAATGGATTGATCGGTATCCAACTCGGCACCCGATTTCAGGTCAAAGGCTTTGGTCACTGGCTTGCCATCATCGCCCGTTACCTGATAGATCAATTTTGTTTCATCCTCGGTCCAACCGAATGTGATCTTCGCATTGCGCACCGGAGTTTGTGAAATCCCGTAGTATCTTCCAGTGATTTTTTCGAATTCCGCCGTGCCGCCGTGCTCGGCAAAAACAAGTGCGACGGGCATAAGCAAAAGTCCCGTAATTTTGGCAAATGACATGCGGCGAATACTGCAGAAATTTCTAAAAACTTGCAGCAAATGACTTGGACAAAAAGCGATCCCTTTTTACGCGATCCACAGAGATCATCCTAATGCTCCCGAGAATTCTCGGGAAAATCCCTTGCGCAACGGGATCGTGCGGAGCAGATTGATGTATGAAAAAAATCATATGCCTCGCGTTGGTGACCATTTGCCAAGCCGATCCAGCAACTCGCGCTTTCGTCGATGACAGTGCTCCCGGTTTTCGTGACCTCGTGGCTGGCGATTTCTGCAAAGTCAACAGCGCTGACGACACATGGACATGGCAAGGATCCACACTCTCCTGCACGGGGCAACCCGTCAGCGTGATGCGCACGACGAAGGAATACAAAAATTTCGAAATGGTCGTAGAATGGATGCACCAAAAGCCTGCGGGCAACTCGGGTGTCTTTGTATGGACGACACCGGCATCGATCGAAAAACTCACGAGCGATGGCAAGCCCGGCTTACCACATGGCATCGAGGTGCAGATTCTGGATCTCGGATATGCCACGCAGACGCAAGCCGCGGGCAAGGCGACTGACTGGTTCACCTGTCACGGCGATGTCTTTGCCGTCGGTATCAAAATGAATCATTTTCCGCCCCTGTCTCCTAATAAGAGCAGAAGCTTTCCGCGCAAAAACCTCTGCAAGGGTCACGGGGAGTGGAATCACTACTACATCCGCGCGATCAACGGAGAAGTGCGTCTGTGGGTCAATGGAGAAGAGGTTTCTGGAGGTAACGGAGTCGAAAATCCTCAAGGCTACCTCTGCCTCGAAAGCGAAGGATCTCCCATCCAATTCCGCAAACTACGCATGCGCGAGTTGCCCTGAGCAATACACAGCTGCCAAAAGTGACAAAGTATCATGGCACACGCAAACTACCATCCGACGGATACCACCCTCATGATCTTTCATCGCATCTGCCTCGCGGGAATAACGCCTTTGATCTTGTCCCTTTTGATGACCGCATTGGCATGGGCTCATCCACTCGATGGATTCCGAAATCACAACCGCCTGATCCTGCTATCGATCGCCGAGCAAGGATCGACGAGCAAGATCGCCGCGACGATCAAAGACGCACGCAACGCCCTGAGCGAACGCGATCTCAAAATCATCGATCTTTCAGTTCGACCGACCGACATCGAGGGACTCATACGTCTCAGTGACGAGCAGACCGCACTGCTGCGCAAGGAATATCAATGGAAAAAGGAAGAAACACGCAATGCCTACGTTCTCATAGGCAAGGATGGCGGAGAAAAAGACCGACAATACGTCACGCTGGACCTCGTCAAATGGTTCCATCTCATCGACCAAATGCCCATGCGACGTCAAGAAATGCATAGTCGCGGCAGGGGAAGAATGTAAAATGCTCAGGGTCTCGTTGACATGGGGGCGAACTTGATTGCAAAAAAATTCCCTTTGAGATTGACAAGAACGAGGGATTCGCGACCATGTCGCTCGCTGTGATACCTTCACAGTCACAACTGATTCCCGATTGCCGGTAACGGCGGAGTAGCCAAGTGGGAAGGCATTGGTCTGCAAAACCGACATGAATGGGTTCGACTCCCATCTCCGCCTCCAGCAGCAAATGCTGTTGCTTGTTTCTTTGCCCTTGTTTAGTCTTGTTCATGCGCAAACTTCATCTTGGTGTGTTAGGCTCAGGCTCAGGCTCGAACTACCAAGCCTTGCATGATGCCATTACCCGCGGCGACCTCGATGCTGAAATCGTGATGGTCATGAGCGACATCCCGCAGGCCCGCATTCTCGAACGCGCGCGCGAACACGGTGCGCCTCACGCGGTGATCGACTGCCGCGGTTTTGCCAGCAAATTCCCCTCCGAGTCGCAAGCAGAGGTCGCGCTCACGATGCAGGAAGCGAAAGTAGATCTCATTTGCCTAGCGGGTTTCATGCGATTGATCAAAAGCCCCTTGCTCGATGCTTTTCCGCAGCGCGTGATCAACATTCATCCCTCGTTGTTGCCAGCATTTCCTGGATTGAAGGCATGGGAGCAGGCTCTCGATGCCAAGGTGGCGGAAACAGGATGCACCGTGCACTACGTCGATGAAGGCATGGACACCGGCCCTATCATTTTGCAGCATCGAGTTCCCGTATGGCCCACCGATAGCTATTCCAGCTTGCATCAGCGCATCCAGGAAGCCGAGCACCAACTCTATCCCCAAGCCATCCTTCAATTGCGCATGAAAATGGATGGGCCGTATGAGGCATGAACTCGGCTTGCACGGCATCTGCGAAGAATCGTGTAAGGTTTTGTCAGGGCCCACCGCATGCGAACATGATGAGCTTGCGAGGAGACCAGCACCACAAATGCACAGACATGGTGGTCGAGTTCTTTTCCCTCAAGTCGCCAGTTGCCAAACCATCGGATCTGCGCTACCCCTAGGGCGTGCCTGATGCCGTTTATGTGAAAAATGCCTTCGCCCGCATCGCCGATCGATATGTGATGGCAAATCATGTGATGAGCGGAGGAATGGACATCTGGTGGCGCAAGCGCGTAGCCTGGAAAATCCACTCCTGGAACGCACGAAAGATGCTGGATGTGGCCAGTGGCACCGGAGACCTTGCACTGGAAATCCAAGACGCCTGTCCGAGTTTGTCCATCCTAGCTACCGATTTCTGTGCTGAAATGCTGGCCCATGCTTCTGCGCGCGGACTGCCTCACACGATGGTGGCCGATGCCTTGAACCTGCCCTTTATCGATGCCGATTTCGACGTTGTTACCGTGGCCTTCGGGCTGCGCAACATGGCGGACTACCCTGCTGCCTTGGGGGAAATGGCGCGGGTATTGGAGCCTGGAGGGCGACTCGTAGTGCTGGACTTTTCCCTGCCACAAGGATGGTTGCGCGCTCCTTACCGCTGGTACCTGCACCATGTTTTGCCGAAAATTGCGGGCTACCTCACTCAACAAAAAGATGCTTATGAGTATCTGGGAGCCTCCATCGAACAATTCCCCCAAGGGGAAGCCATGTGCCAACTCATGCGCGAAAACGGCTTTTCCCATGCCGATGTGGAACAGCTCACCTGCGGAGTGGTAAGTCTGTATGTGGCAACGAAGTGACCGACGTTTTTTACGTTCTACTCGAAAAAAACGACAAAAAATGTCATGATCTCTTGCAAAGATCTGCAACCGTGGCATCTACCATCATGAAACGAGTGGATCACAACGACGTCGAAAAACTCAGCCGTGGCCAAGCGACCAAGGCAAAAATCGGCAATCGTAGCATCGGTCACAGGCTAACGGAAAAGGAGCGCATCCTGTTTGAAGCGGCCAAACGACAAGGCTACCTGAAAATCCCCCACTCAGGAGTGAGACGTAACGTCATCCGAATCTACCAACTGTGGTGCGAAGTGGAAGCTCGCACGTGCTTGATCAAGGAAGCGGGTCAATGACCGCCCAATCGGGTCGTTCATCCTCAAAACTCAGACGTTGCCCAGTGTGGGGGTGATCGCAGGAAAGGCGCCACGCATGGAGCTTCAGTGGCTCATCCTTGCAATCCAGTGTTTGTGTGGCAGCGACTTGTCGCGATAGCAAGTAGGTGGCATCGCCGCAAACCGGATGACCCAGATGCCAAAGATGAACTCGGATTTGATTGGTGCGACCCGTAAATAGTGCCGCTTCTAACAAAGCCGTGCCATCATGGAATCGCTTCACAACAGTGAAATCAGTACGCGATGGCAGTCCATCCGTTTCATCAATCACGCGCGAACCAGCTACATCCGGGTCAGAACTGATGGGAGCCTCGCAGCAATGCCGCTGCCACTCGGGATGCCCCTGCACCCGAACAAGGTAGGTTTTTTCGATCGTCTGCCGCTGGAACTGCCGCTGCATTTTCGCGCAGAGCGGACTCGTGCGAGCATACAATACAAGTCCCGTGGTATTGGCATCCAAGCGATGCACTGGGCGCGGCGCAGGGTGAACGACTTGATTGATGATCGATTGCAGTGTGTTCCGGTGAAACCGACCGCAAGGATGCATAGGCAGCGGCGCGGGCTTGCGTATGACGATGAGCGCGCTGTCTTCATAAACGAAACGGATATCGGCATTCACGTCAGGCTCCGCTGCCAAGGTCATGCGTTGCTCGTAGCGTTCACCGGCGCGCACGATCTGATCGCCATCGACCACTGCTCCATTCTGATGACGGAATCGGCCCTCGGCTAGGCGTTGGCGCCATTCGTCCTCGCCGATGTGGGGAAAAACCCGCAACAGCAAATCGAGCAATTTCCAACCATCGAAATCCTGTTTCACGAATAACGGTCTGAGATTTTCGTATGGCACACTACCGGGTAAAGGATTCACGACTTTTGCCAAAGCAGCACGGCGTTTTTCCAAGGTCATGGCCATTTTCTGCTCCTCACTGACAAAACAGTAGGGGCAAGACTCCCCTTCGACATAACGCGGGTCTTGTTGTTCCTCTTCCTCGAGCGGAGCCTGGCAATGGAAACAAATGGCCGAGGGGGTTTCACGCAAACTGGGATCGAGCCCAACTCGATGATCGAAGACGAAGCATTCGCCGTCGTAGTGATCTCCCCCCACTTCCTCGAAGTATTTGAGGATACCGCCATCGAGTTGGAAAATGTTTTCGAAGCCCTGCAACTCCATGTAAGGTGCTGCCTTTTCACAACGGATGCCACCCGTGCAGAAAGTGACAATAGGTTGTTTTTTCATTTCTTCCGGCAGCTTGGCCACGGCATCGGGAAATTGGCGGAAGGTATCCACACCGATGGGAATCGCGTTGCGAAAAGTGCCGAGCTTGACTTCATAGTCGTTACGCGTGTCGAGCAAGGTCACCGGGCGTCCTTCATCCAGCCATTGCTTGAGGGTTTGGGCCGGCAGATGGCGCGAGGTATAGGTAGCAGGATCCACCTCGGGCACGCCGAAGGAAATGATTTCCTTTTTGATGCGCACCAGCATGCGATTGAAGGGCTGGTGGTCGCTTTCGCTAAACTTGGCCTGAAATTTTTCCAAACCCGGAATGTCACGAACGACGGATATCAAGTGATCGATGTCCTCGCGTTGCCCCGCCAGAAACAAATTGATGCCCTCCGTGCTGAGAAGGATGGTTCCCTTCAACTGATGGGCCTTGCATTCGTGAATCAACTTCGCCCTCCAATCCTTTAGGTTGTCGAGCCGAGCGAAGAGATACCCAGAAATGTTTTGATAGACCGTGTCAGCAGAATTCATGTAGCGCCCAACACACTAAATGACCACGCATTCCTTGACAAGACAGATGATCATACCAAACACGCAACCGTGTGGCCTCATGGAAGCTGCGACTTGCTTTTTGAGCAGAAGTGTGCCAATCTGTCGCGCTACGCCTTCATCCGGAAAACTGCACAAAACCAACAGCAGTTATGTCGATGAGTGCATGATGCAACCTACCCTTGCTCGTGGAGCTAGGCAATCACGCATATGAAATCGGGATTTTTGGAAAAATTGAGGCCGCGACTCGATCGCCTGGATCCGAGCGTGGTGCAATCGATTGTGGACCGATTGTTGCAGGAAAAAAGTTTTTTCCTGCAGGTTTTCGAAGCCTTGCACGAAGGGGTAATCTTGATCGGCACGGATGGTCGCGTGACATTCCTAAACGCTGCCGCAAGCCGGTTTTTCGGATTGGATGTGGAGCTCTCGGTAGGCAAAAAACTTGGCGACCTCGTGCGAGGAATGGATTGGCCATCTCTCATGGATCAGGCAAGAGTCGTGAGTCGTGACATGGAAGTCTTTTACCCGGAAAGGCGATACCTGCACTTTTATCTAGCACCCATCGCTGACAGTGAGACGCCCTCAGGCTTCGTGATGATCATCAATGATCTCACCAGTAATCGCGCCGAGACCCAGGCGACCATCGAATCTGAGAGGCTTGGAGCCCTCACCTTGCTGGCCGCTGGGGTGGCCCACGAGATTGGCAATCCACTCAACTCGCTGGGGATCCATCTGCAACTGCTCGACCGTAAGATCAAAAAACTCGCGGCGACTGAGCGGCAAATGCTTGAAGATCATCTGGCCACGGCGCGACAAGAAATCCAGCGCCTCGATTCCATACTCAAACAATTTCTGCAAGCAATACGGCCTTCCACTTTGCGGCGCGAGCCGGTGAAGCTGGACGAGCTATGTCGCGATGTGCTTCGACTGCTGGAGCCCGAGTTGTCCGAGCGAGGCATAGGCGTGGTGCTGGATCTGGATGCCGATCTGCCAGTGTTGCAACTTGATGCCGTGCAGATGCAGCAGGTTTTTCACAATCTTCTGCGCAATGCGGCGCAGGCCGTGAGCCAAGATTCCGAGGGTCGCATCACCGTGGAAATCCACAGCAACGACTACGAGATGCAGGTATTGATTGCTGACAACGGCATGGGCATCTCCCCAGAGCAGATGGGCATCATGTTTGAACCTTTCCGCAGCACGAAGGAAGGAGGCACGGGGCTGGGATTGCTGATTGTAAGGCGAATCATCCGCGAGCACGGTGGCGAAATGGAAATCGAAAGCCGCGAAGGGAGCGGCACCCGCGTTTCCCTGTTCTTACCCTTGGCCGCGAAAAAAGCCCGACTTTTGCCAGAGCCAGAACAAGTGATCGAAATCTCCTCATGAGCCGCATCCCGAACCTACTGATTGTCGATGATGAAAAAGCCACGCGCGAGGGATTGCGCCTCGCGCTGGAAAACGATTTCGAGGTCTATCTTGCTTCTAACAAAAAAGAAGCCGCCGCTTTATTGAACCATGAAAACATCGACGTCTTGCTTACAGACCTACGCCTTGGGAGCGACAGCGGCATGGATATTCTGGACTGTGCCATGGGATTGAACAAGCCGCCCTTGGCTGTGATGATGACGGCCTATGGCTCAGTGGATACAGCCGTGGAAGCGATGCGGCGTGGCGCATGGCATTTCGTGACAAAGCCGCTGCATCTCGATGAAGTGGAGATGTTGCTCAAGCGCGGACTGCGGTCTCGTTCACTAGAAGAGGAGAACCGCGAACTGAAACAAGTGGTTGCCGAAAAACGAAGCCTCAAAAACCTGATCGGAAAATCCGCTTCACTGGCGAAAACCATCGAGAAGATCGAACAAGTCGCCCCCACCCGGGCTACCGTTCTGATCGAAGGAGAAAGTGGCACAGGAAAGGAAGTCGTCGCCCATACGATTCATCAGCTTTCCGGACGCCCAGCGGCAAAGTTTGTCATCGTAAACTGCGCAGCCCTATCAGCACAATTGTTAGAAAGTGAACTGTTCGGCCACGAAAAAGGCTCGTTCACCGGCGCATCGCAACGCAGGCTGGGGCGGTTTGAACAAGCCGATGGCGGGACGATTTTTCTGGATGAAATTGGTGAGATCGATGCCACCACGCAGGTCAAACTGCTACGCGTATTGTCGGAGCGCACCATCGAGCGTGTCGGTTCCAACACCCCCGTAAAGGTGGATGTGCGCCTGATAGCCGCAACCAACAAAAACCTGAAGCTTATGGTGGATCGGGGCGAGTTTCGCGAAGACCTTTATTTCCGACTCAATGTGATCAAGATCGACATGCCACCCTTGCGTCGGCGGGGTGAGGACATCGTTCTTCTCGCCTCGGCGTTCCTGCGGGAATTCGCTCAGGAGAACCAGCGTCCGGTCAAATCGCTGAGTGACGAAGCGCTTGCTTTACTGCGTCAATACCCTTGGCCGGGAAATGTGCGGGAGCTGCGCACGGTGATCGAACATGGAGTGGTCATGTGCAACGACACGCAAATCGACATCGAGCATCTACCGGATTTTCTAAAAAACGCGACAACCACGCATCCGGATCACGAATCCGCCACACAAGAGCCGCAAATGGCGCTTGCTAGCCATCCTGAATTGAACTTACATTTGCTCGAGCGACAAGCCATCCAGGACGCACTGGCCAAGTCCGCGGGCAACCGCACACTGGCCGCGGAGTGGCTGGGGATTTCGCGGCGCACCTTGCAACGAAAGCTGAAAGAACTCGGATACGACGGACTCTGACATGATCACCCATACTTCCCAACAGGAATTGGACGCACCGGCTCTGGTGCGCAAAATTCTCTTTTTTCTTCTGATGATCATCCTGACATTGGGCAATGTTTTCTTGCTCTTCCGAGGCATCAACTCGGCCGAAGCCATGGATCAGGCTCAGATTTCTCGTCAGATTTCGCGCAACGAGGGCATCACCACCAAGTTCATTCGACCCGCCGCTTACGAACAAAGCAAACGAGCGCCTGATGCGAATGCTGGATTTGTGAATTTCCGCGATACCTTCCACGCGCCGCTCAACCTGCTGGTAAACGCGGCAGTCTTCAAAATCATTGATGCCGGCGACACGGAAAAATGGAAGATCCAGAAGGACCAGATGGTGTATAGTCTCGACCGCGTGATTGCAGGTGTAGCGACCATGTTCTTCCTGTTATCGATCGGAGTAAACTACCTTCTGCTCACGAGGATTTTTGATGGCAAAATTGCTGGGGTCACTGCGCTTCTGATGTTGTGCTGCGAACTCATGTGGAATTTTTCGCTCTGCGGTCTACCGCAGATGCTGATGCTTTTTCTGTTTTCTTCTGCCCTGTATTTCGCCTATCGGGCGGTGGAATTTGTCAATGAAGGCAAGCTTCCGTTAACGCCTGCGCTGCTTGCTGGATTCTGCCTGATCCTCCTCGTGCTCACCCACTGGATCTGTGTTTGGATTCTCATCGGCTATTTGATTTTCGCAGCCATCGCTTTCCGGCCACGGGGGCTGGTATCGATACTCGTCGTGGCCCTAGCAGCTGTGATTTGCGCCGCCCCGCTCTATCGAAACTATCAAGCCAGCGGCTCGGTCATGGGCACGGCTTACATGGTCATATACAGCGGACTGGGTGACGGCGAGGACTCCGCCATGCGGATCACGGATTTTTCTTCCGACGATTCCACGCTGCGGCTCGATGGACTCATCATGAAAATCGTGCGCACTACGATCCTGCAAGGAACGGACATTCTTCCTTTCTTGGGCTCGATTTTCGCAGCTCCGTTGTTTTTCCTGGCTCTGCTTCACCCTTTCAAGCGGATTCCCATCGCCAACTTCCGGTGGTGCATTCTTCTCATGTGGGTCTTCGCCGCCATCGGCATGTCCATTTTTGGAGTATCTGCGGATGGCACCCACCCGAATCAAATTCACATTTTATTTGCCCCGATCATGACGGCCTATGGACTGGCGCTTCTGTCCATCCTGTGGAGCCGACTGGAGATTGTTAACAGCATTCCTCTTCTCGCGAACGCGCACCACGTCTTGATCGTGCTTCTGAGTGCCGCTCCGCTTGTGCTGGGATCGATCAATATGGCCCGATTTGGTCTGACGCGCGGAGACAAAGGATTTCCCCATTGGCCCCCGTATTACCCAGCTGGCATGAACATCTATTTCAACCAGCAGAAAATGGTGAAGCAAGATCAGGTCATGTTCAGTGACCAACCGTGGGCTGTGGCTTGGTATTGTGACCGCATGGCGATCTGGCTGCCAAAAAAAGTCAAAGGGTTTGATGAAATGGAAACTGTGGCGACCAACCTGAAAACTCCAGTAGTAGGCATTCTGATCACTCCATCCTCTCACGGCAGCAAGAGCATCGCGGAAATCAATCGTCAGTTTGGTGACTTCACTTCCCTCATCATCGACGGCCGCGGCTACCTGAGCACCATGCCACAGGGAGTGACGCTGTTTGACAAAGATCCCAAACTCACCGCGATATCGAACAAGTATCGTTATCGCGCGAGCATCATCGGTATGGATATGGTCTATTACAGCAACCAACCGTTGCGCGTTACCGAATAACTGTCATCGAACATGAGCCGTAAAAAAGAAGAGAAGTCGAACGGGGCAAGTTTCGAGGAATCACTCGAAGAATTGGAGACGATTGTTGAGGCTCTGGAAAACGACTCACTCAGTCTTGCCGACATGATTTCGCGATACGAACGCGGCAGCCACTTATTGTCGAGTTGCGACAGTTTTCTCAAATCGGCAAAGCTTCGATTGGAAAAACTTGCGATCCGAGAAGAAAATGAAATCGTACTAGCATCAGATCCGGAATTGTGCCAAGTTCAGCCCACGGCAACGCCGTCCAACGATCACGATGACGACTCCATCAGCCTCTTCTGAACCACCAGCGCTCGGTCCTCTATTGTCGGGAATACACTCACCCGCAGACGTCAAAGCACTTCCCGAACAACAATTGCCCGCGCTGGCTGATGAGATTCGTCATTCCCTGATCACTTCTCTGGCAAAAACGGGCGGACACTTGGGCCCCAACCTCGGAGTGGTAGAACTGACCATCGCCATGCACCGCGTGTTTTCGACACCGAGTGACAAATTCGTTTTCGACGTGGCGCATCAAGGATACGTTCACAAGATGCTAACAGGTCGTGCTGATCAAATTCACACGATCCGCACCTACAAAGGTTTGAACGGCTTTCTGCTGCGTAGTGAATCGGAACACGACTGCTACGGCGCCGGACATGCAGGGACCTGCCTGTCCGCGGCACTCGGCATGGCCGCAGCTCGGGATCTACTCAAAGAGGACAGCCACGTCGTGGCCGTGGCAGGCGATGCGGCCTTCACCTGTGGACCCACCTTGGAAGCTCTCAACAATATTGCGGAGACTACGAAAAAATTCATCGTCGTACTCAATGACAACGAATGGTCGATTGATAAAAACGTGGGAGCGATCGCCAAGTATTTCAATGCTCTGCAAACCCATTCGACCTACGCAGCGGTGCGGAACACGGCGGCGAATTTCGTCGAAAAGATCGCAGGCAAGGCCGTGCGCAATCTCGCTCACAAGGTCGAGGAGGGTGCTAAAAACCTGCTTTTCCCCAACGTCCTTTTCGAAAAATTTGGCATGCGTTACTATGGTCCCATCGATGGACATGACGTGGGCTTGTTGGTCAAGACCTTTGAGCATCTGAAGACTCTCAACGAGCCTGTGGTTCTCCACATTATCACAGAAAAAGGACGAGGCTACCAACCCGCGCTAGCCAATCCCGGAAAATTCCACGGCCTGGGATCCTACAACATCGAGGACGGCACGACATCCGCAGGCGGCCCCCCCACGGCATCGGAAATTTTCGGGCGAACGGTCACGGATTTAGCGAAGAATGACGAGTCAGTTGTCGCCATCACAGCGGCCATGCCCGGCGGCACGCGACTGGATATTTTCAAAAATGAACTTCCTCAACGCTACTATGATGTGGGCATTGCCGAGGAACATGCCGCTTTGTTTGCATGCGGTCTGGCTACGCGGGGAATCCGTCCCTTCCTAGCGATTTATTCGACCTTTATGCAGCGGGCCTACGACATGATCATCCATGACATGGCGCTGCAAAACCTACCCGTGCGCCTATGTATGGATCGAGGTGGTCTCTCCGGTGACGATGGTCCTACACACCACGGACTTTTCGATATCGGCTATCTTCGCCATGTTCCGGGACTCATTTTCATGCAGCCCAAAGATGAATCCGAATTTGTGGACATGCTGCATTTTATGGCGAAATACGACGATGGGCCCACAGCCATTCGCTACCCTCGCGGCACCATCGCCGGCACGCCCATCTCTCCCTCCCGCAGAAACATCGAGATCGGCAAAGCGGAAGTCGTGGCAGACGGTTCGGATGTAGCTCTCCTCGGTCTCGGCACGATGTTTGAAGTCGCCGAGCAAACGAAAAAGCTGTTAGAAGAGAAAGGCTACTCGGTAGCTCTGATCAACCCGCGGTTTATCAAACCTCTCGATGCAACTGTGATCAGTGATTACGCGCGCAAATGCCGCGTGCTTTGCACCTTTGAGGATCACGTGCTTCACAACGGCTTCGGAGCGGGAGTCATCGAACTATTGCATGATGCTGGCATTCACACGCCCGTGGAGCGAATCGGTTGGCCGGATGAGTTTGTGGAGCATGGCAAGCCTGACATTCTTCGTCATCTGCATCGTTTGACTCCCGAAGCAGCGGTGTCCAAGGTGATCAAGCATCTCTGATCACCAGTGCGGGGATACGTAGCTGCTGTTAAGCTGCGTGCGAACTCCCCGTATCCCCATCATGACTGTGCGCTGACGGGATTTTTTTCTTCGGATGATGGCAATCACATGCCTCTCCGCATGAGCGAGAGGAGGAGGATTTTCTTATCATAAAAATCAGGTAGAGGATCGCGAGAAACACGATCAGGAGTGAAAGCGAGACCTGATAGAACGAATTCATGGGATACGAATGCCGATTTGGTAAGCGAGACAGGCAGTCAGCCAGGCGAAGGCCGTCATGAAAAGGAATTGTGACACAGCCCACTTCCACGAGCCCGTTTCGCGAGCTACCACGGCACTGGTAGGAAGACATTGCAGGGCATAGATGTAAAACAACAACAAGCTGATCAAAGAGGCAGTCGTGAACATCGGACGTCCATCCGGCCATGCGGTATCTTGGAGCGTATCGCGCAGTGAGGCGCGCGCGAGGTTCTCATCCTCAGCTTCTTCGACATGATGCACGATGGCCATGGAAGAAACAAACACCTCGCGGGCGGCGAAGGAAGTGAGGATGGCGGCACCGGTTTTGCCATCGTGCCCCAATGGACGGAATATCGGCTCAATCACGCGGCTGATTCTTCCCATCATACTGTGCGAGAGACGCTCCGCCGGATCATCGGACTCGCTCTTCGGATAGGTTTGCAAAGCCCAAAGTATGATCGAGATCGCTAAAATGATGGTGCCCGCATTTTTGACAAACGCCCAAGCTCGATCACACACGTGACGGAGTATGTAGTTCCATTGCGGTCGACGAAACGGTGGCAATTCGATCATGAAATGATGCTTTCGCTCATCCGGTCCGAGTTTTTTACGAAGCACCTTAGCTACCAAAAAAGCCGTGAGTGTACCCGTGGCATAAAGAGCGGTCATCACCAGCGCTTGCCTCATGCTGCCACCTTCCTTTTCGTGCAATAACAAGGGCACTAGCAACAGATACACGGGAAGACGAGCAGAGCACGACATCCATGGCGCGACAAAAATCGTCACCAAGCGCTCTTTCGCGGAATCGATGGTACGGGTGGCCAAGATGCCGGGAATGGCACAGGCGTATGAGCTCAACAGTGGCAAAAAAGCTTTTCCGGACAGACCCACGCGCGACATCAACCCGTCCATCATAAAGGCCGCCCGTGCCATGTATCCCGAGCTCTCCAGCAAACCGATCAAAAAAAACAAAAGGACAATCTGAGGCAAAAAAACCAACACGCTGCCCACACCGCCGATGATACCTTGGGTCAGAAGATCGTTCAAATCACCGGGAGCCATGGAATTCGAGACCACTGACTGGAGCCATTCTTGGGCGAATTCCAGCCATCCCATGGGGATCTCCGAGAACCGGAAAATGGTCCAAAAGAGCACAAACATCGCCACCAAGAGAGCCAACCATCCGCCGATCGGATGCAAAAAAAAGCGGTCGAGTTGATCAGAAAGAGCGACTTGTGCGGCATCGGGACGTCGCGCAGCCAGAAGACAGGTCTCGTGAATGAATCGCAGGCGCGCCTCTCGTTTTTCTTCATCACTCATTCCCGGTCGCAGCCATTTTGACTCGGGAGGCAATGGCAATGGGTGGCGAACGGACTGCTTGAGCTCAATCAATCCTTTGCCGTGACTCGCCTGCATGGGCACGACCGCGATGCCCAGCTGCTCGGATAACAAGCGGGGATCCAGTCGGATGCCTTGGTTTTCCGCCACGTCAATCATGTTCAATGCCAGAACCATAGGCCGGCCCAATTCCATCAACTCGAGAGTCAGCATCAGGTGGCGTTCGAGCGCCGAAGCATCCACCACATTGATGATCCATGACGGCGGTGGTTCGAGCGAGTCCTGCCCAAGCAATACACGAGCCGCAATTTGTTGGTCCAAGCTCTCCGCATTCAGCGCATAGCAACCGGGGAGATCGATCACCCGAACCTTGCGGCCATGTGGCGTGAAAAACTCTCCGGATTTTTTTTCGATGGTCACGCCTGCGTAATTGCCCACCCTCTGATTCGATCCCGTCAGCGCGTTAAAGATCGTGGTCTTTCCCGCATTCGGATTACCAGCCAGCGCCACTGTGTCCTTGATCTCAGTCATCAGTGAATAGGATCAGGCAGTGGCTTGACCGAGAATTTGATGCGCCAATTCGCGGGATAGTGCCATTTTCGTGCCACAAACGGTGCAAAGCACGTTACGACCATCCGTGATTTTTTTCACCCGCATGCTCTCGCAAAAACCCATTTGGCGCAGCCGCTCGCAAGCAGGACCGTTCAGAAAACGGATGTGGAATTCGCAACCAACTTTCGCCTGCTCCAGCGAGATCAACGAATCCTGCTGGATGGTTTGAGCGATGGATGCTGTGGCAGACACAAGAAGAGCATAGCTTATTGAGATTGATTTGCAATAGCAGATGCGAAAAAAAGGCGACTTTTCTCGGATTGTCAGTTCGAGCGTCAAGGAATCCGTAAGCGCGTCATTCCGGGCTTGCTCAACGTCGTCCACTCGATTACGTCCGTGGCGGGTCGATCAGTCGATCGTCCACTCACCCACTCTCATTCTATGGCCATTCAACGCGCGTTACTATCGGTATCGGACAAATCGGGCTTGATCGATTTTGCCCAAGGACTCCATCGCTTCGGCGTCGAACTTCTCTCCACAGGCGGCACGGCCAAATCGCTTCGCGAAGCGGGTCTGCCCGTGATCGATGTAGCGGACTACACCGGTGCGCCTGAACTTTTTGAAGGCCGAGTGAAAACCCTGCACCCAAAAGTTCATGGAGGATTGCTGCAAAAACGCGATGACGCGGAACATCAAGCACAAGCGACCGAGCATTCCATTCCTACGATTGACCTCGTCGTGGTCAATCTCTACCCCTTTGAGCAAACCATCATGCGCGAGGGCGTAACTCTGGAAGAGGCGATCGAAAACATCGACATCGGTGGTCCTTCGATGCTTCGTAGCGCCTCGAAAAATTACGCCAGTGTTACTGTCGTCACCGATCCAAAGGACTACGACCGCGTTCTCGGGCAAATGCAGGAAAACAACGGCGACACCACCCTCGCTTTGCGTGAAGAACTTGCGGTGAAGGTTTTCCTCCGCACCTCGCAGTATGACGCTGCCATCACAAACTACCTGGGCAAATGCCAAAACGGCACACGCTGCCATCTGACCATCAATCTGCCTCTCGATCAAGAACTGCGCTACGGTGATAACCCACACCAGAAAGCGGCTCTCTACGGCAACTTTGGCTCCTGTTTCACGCAGATCCAAGGCAAAGAGCTCAGCTACACCAATGTGCTTGATATAGAAGCCGCCGCCGACCTCATTCTCGACTTCCGCCGTCCTACCGTAGGCATTCTCAAGCACACCAACCCTTGCGGTGTGGGTCAGGACGATGAGGATTTGCGCGTTGCTTGGCAAAAAGCCTTTGAAACGGATCGTCAAGCTCCGTTCGGCGGTGTGATCGTGGTCAACCGACCACTCACCGAAGCACTCGCAAGGGTGATTTCGGAAATTTTCACCGACGTGATCATCGCTCCAGACTTTGAAGCAGGAGCCCGCGCCCTCTTGCAGAAAAAGAAAAACCTTCGCATCATGAAGATGAACGAGGCTTATCTCAAAGCCAAGACGGACCCCGTCATCCGCTCTTGCCCCGGCGGCATCATGGTGATGGATCGCGATCATACCGCTTTGGGACTCGACCATTTGGAAGAAAAAGTCGTGACCAAACGCCCACCAACGCAGGAGGAACTTCGCGCCATGCGCTTCGCTTGGCGCATCGTCAAACACGTCAAGTCAAACGCCATCGTCTATGCCACATCGGATCGCACCTTGGGCATCGGCGCCGGACAAATGAGCCGCATCGATAGCTCACGCATCGCCGTTTGGAAAGCCAAAGAAGCGGGACTGGATCTCAAGGGATCGGTCATTGCCTCTGATGCCATGTTCCCCTTTGCCGATGGGCTGCAAACCGCCATCGATGCCGGCGTCACAGCCTGCATCCAGCCTGGTGGCTCCATGCGCGATGAGGAAGTGATTGCTGCCGCCGATGCTGCGGGCATTGCCATGGTCTTCACGGGCCACCGCCATTTCAGGCATTGATGGAAATCCTTACAAATTCTCCAATGCGAGGGCGTGTAAGCCCTCAAAGGTGAGGTGAGGATCCACGTATTGAATCAAATCCACGTCTTTTGCGATCAAAGCAGCATCGCCTCCAGTGGCGATGATGGTGACCTTACCCGCGATTTCTTCTAACAATTTTTGAAGGATTTCCCGGACCAAGCCGCGATATCCGATCACCGCACCGGCCAGCATGGCCTCTTGCGTGGACTGGCCGATGGCACGTTGTGGTTCAGCCAGATCGATGAGTGGCAGCAGGGCGGTTTTGCGATGGAGGTAATCATTCATTGCACCTAAGCCGGGCGCGATGACACCGCCGCAATACGCGGGAGAGGCGGATATCACATCAAAAGTCACAGCTGTGCCGAAATCGATCACGATCGCCGGTGTGCTGTAGTGCTTGACCACTCCTACGGCATTGGCCAGTCGATCAGCGCCAATTTGTTGGGGCAATGGATAATCGATGCTCAGTGGCATACGACTCTCACAATTCATTTGATGAAACGGTTTCCCCGATGCCAAGACACCGCGCAAGATTTCAGCCTTCTCCGGCACGACCGAGCAGAGCAAAACGGCATCGTATTCGATCTTGGAAATCAGATGTCCCACCGACTCCCACGAGATTTCACTGGTGGGAATCCATTGTTGCCAATCGAGCAACTGCTGCTCGTTCGCCAAGCGGAATTTGGTGCGCGTGTTCGAATTATCAATGAGAAGATAGATCATGTTACCACTGGGTTTGGCGATACGTGCGGCGATGTCCGTTTTTCAGTACAATCCCTCCGCTTTTTTTAATCAGCAAATTCTCCCCCTGCAACTGCAAGCTCCATTCCCGGGTTAAGTCATTTGCGTTGAGCCAAAAGCGGATCTGACACGTTTTTCTATCTTTGCTCACGCGTGCGTCCGCAGGATTCATCCGAGTGCCTTGCGCGTCTACCAGATCGCAGAGCGGAGGTTCATCCCCGATCAGACTCTCCCGGTGTTTCAATTCGACTTCCACCCAGACCGAACCGTGATCCCGACGCACCGAAACTTCTTCCACCTGCCATGGCGAAGCCTGTCCCATTTGATAGGGACGCAGCCATTGCCATGCGGTCCATAGCACAGAGAGCAGAAGGACACATGTGAGCAGTAATGTAACCCGTCGGGGCATGACGGCAACTGACGCTTCCGCGAACAAATTGCAATAAAAAAAGCCTGATCGAGCGGAACTCGATCAGGCTTGGCAGAAGAGCTAGGATCGCGAAATCCGCGTCTCACCGGAGACATCAATGCTCATACCCTTGTTCACCGTGGTCGGAGATATCTAGACCTTCGCGCTCGGCTTCTGTCGATGGACGCAAACCGACGATCGATTTGACCACGAACGCAATCACCACTGTGGCAGCGATGGAGAGCACCAACGTGATGCCAATGGCGGTCAACTGACCGGACATCAGAGCACCCTTATCAAGAGCCAGCTTTCCGTCAGCAGCAGCTTTAGCAAGACCATTTTTACCAGCGTAGTCAGCCAGCAGGAGGTTCGCATTCGCATCACTCGTAGCAAGGAAACCTGTCATCAGAGCGCCTAAGGTTCCGCCCACAGCGTGGACTCCGAAGGTATCCAAGGCATCATCGTATCCAAGTTTGGATTTGACCACTGCCACAAAGATGTATGGCACAACACCGGCGCATACACCGATGATCATGGCACCGCTGGCATCAATGAATCCACAAGCAGGAGTGACGACCACGAGACCACCCACGATCCCAGAGCAGAATCCGAGAACGGAAGGCTTGCCGCGGTGGAATCCTTCAATCATGGCCCAGAAAAAACCTGCTGTAGCAGCAGCCAGCGTGGTCGTCATGAATGCGTTAGCGCCCACACCATCAGCAGCCAGTGCCGATCCAGCATTGAAGCCATACCATCCGACCCATAACATTCCCGTGCCGACAAAGCACAACACCATGCTGTGAGGTGACATTTTCTCTTTGCCAAATCCCGTGCGCTTGCCGAGCAGAATGCAGAGAATCAGAGCAGACCATCCGGATGTCATGTGCACCACTGTGCCACCGGCGAAGTCGATCGCGAGAACCTTGGCATCGCCATTCCACACTCCGTTCATGAGACCCGTGCCACCCCAAACCATGTGAGCCATGGGGAAATAAACCACCAACATCCAGAGGAAAACAAAGAGCATGATGGCACTATATTTCATCCGCTCAGCCACAGCACCAATGATCAAAGCTGGGGTGATGATGGCGAACATCAACTGGAACATGCAGAACACACTTTGAGAAATCCATCCCGCATAGGTGGTGTTGGGTGCAGCGCCCACACCCTTGAGGAAAAAGTATTCTGTTCCACCAAGGTAGGGAGAGTTAAAGTTGCTGCCAAACACCAAGCTGTAGCCGACAGCCCACCACAGAATGGCAACGATACCTGCGATTCCAGCGCACTGGGCGCAAATCGAAAGCACGTTCTTACTGCGCACCAGACCGCCGTAGAACAACGCGAGACCGGGCAGAGTCATAAACAAGACCAAAGCCGCACACACCATGATGAAGGCGTTGTGCCCCGGTCCAGCGATATCCTTGAGCTGGTGGGTCGGCGCCACATTGTTGAAATACGCCTCCAAATCAGCAACCCGGTCTTCCACTGTGGGAGAGGCAGGTTGATCAGCCGGAGTCGCTGTCGATGCCTCGGCAACGGGAGCCGTAGGCTGAGGTTCCTGGGCAAGTGCCATGGGAGATAGCAGGCCCAACATTGCGGCACCGAGCAAAAGAAACTTTGCCGGTATGTCTCGATAGGATCGTTTAGTCATATAGTGTGATCGGGTTAGATCAAAACGAGGTTTTTCTCTTTTTGATGTTCACCGGATCATTTAGCAGGATGCGTGCCAACTTTCTCCACACAAGATGGGCACGCCGGTTTTGATCTGCCATCAAGGTGTCACACTCAGATTTCCGCATTCATTCAAAAGCCTTTTGCTTGCATTCGCAGAGTTCTCATAACATGCGATAAAAACGAACCATGCGACTCCCATGCTAGCCAAACATTGGAAGAGCGATTCACACATACAGAAGTCACGATCGAACTTATAGCAATCCAAGAAGCCCCGCGGCGGACTCCAGCTCATCATGCCGATCGGGATGATAGAGATGGCAGTGGAAACCAAAACGCCTGCCCGTTTCGATGTTGGCGATCAAATCATCAATGTAAAAAGTCTGTTCAGGTATGAGCTCGTAACGCTCCGTGGCGATCTGATAAAACTCATCGTGAGGTTTCATGCAGCCAATCTCATATGACATCACAGCGCCGTGAAAATGACGAAAAACGGAAAATGCATCGAATATCCAGGGGTGATGAAGCGGATTGATGTTGGAAAACAAAATGAGCCGGTGTCCCTGATCCGCCCATCGCATCGCCAACTCCCAGGTTCCGGGAATCGGCGTGAAAATCGATCGCCAAGCGGCGGTGAAATCTTCTGCGCTGGCTTCCGTGCCCAGAGTAGCCAAAGACCAGTCAATGAAATCATCCGCACTGATGCGCCCGGATTCAAGGTCGTCGCGTTTCAAATCAAGCAAACGCAGACGCTCCGCAGCCTGACCCTGATGCGGAGGAATCAGCGCATGAAGCGCGTCCTTGTAATCGAAACGCAACAGAACGTTTCCGATGTCAAAAAGAATTGTCATGCACTCACCCTCTGCCGTGTGATGCTCCTTGGAAAGGACAAAAATGCAGGATTGTGATTGTCTTTTGCTGTCTCCTGACTAGATTGCGTCCGTGACAAAGCAATGGTTGAAAAACGGGATTTTGCTGCTGTGGGCATGCGTGTCCGGAGTGGCATCGGCACAAGAAGCCTACATGGTGGTCGAGGCACACTCGGGGAAAGTAATTCTTGCGCAAAACTCCCAACTCAAGCGTCCGGTTGCGAGTCTAACGAAAATCTGCACGGGCGTGATAGCTACGGATTGGGCGATTGCCACTCAGCAGGATTTGAAAAAAGTCATGGCTACTGTGCCAGAATCGATTACCCGCGTCGGCGGTCCTAATCCTCTGAACCTACAACCGGGACAACAAATCAGTTTGTCCGATGCTCTCTATGCGGCCCTATTGGCCTCGGACAATCTCTCCGCCATGACCATCGCCGATCACATCGGGCGTGACATGAACAACCGTAGAGGACGACAGGAAGATCCTGTATGGTCATTCGTTAAGGAAATGAATGAGCTTGCGCGCGTTCTTGGCATGCGAAACACGCGGTTCCTCAATCCTCATGGGTTGGAACTGCCCAAGCAAGAAGGATACTCCACTGCGGCCGATATCGCCAAGCTTTCGATTTACGCGATGCGCCGTCCAGCCTTCGCATTTTTTGTGCGCCAAAAAAACCGCTCCATCACCGTAGCGGGGAAATCCTACAACCTGTCCAACACCAATCAACTGGTGGGGGAAGCGGGTATTCTTGGCATTAAAACTGGACAAACATCGGCCGCTGGTTCCTGCCTGGCGACCTCGATGGAAAAAGACCCTCTTGTCAGAACCAAGCCAGATGGAACAAAAGGCGCGACGCCACGGCGCATGATTGTGGTTTTGCTCAACAGTGACGACCGCTTTGGTCGCACCCGCGGACTGCTTCAATCCGGTTGGCAAGGCTACGATCAATGGCTCTCAGCAGGAGGAATCGTTCAGGATCCCAGACGCGAAATTTTGCCTGTGCCAAAATTTTAATTCCGCACAGACCTTACTACCTCACGACAAAAACGTATGAAAATTGGAATATTGAATAGCGGCGGAGATTGTCCGGGACTGAATGCGGTAATTCACGGCGTGGTAGGAGCGGCCGCCGAACTGGGATGGGAGGTCGTCGGTTTCCGCGATGGATTCGAGGGACTGCTGCCACCGGGAGACTTCATGATGCTCAGCCCTGAAGATACCGTGGGCATTCTCAAATTGGGAGGCACGATCCTCGGCACCACCAACAAAGGGCATTTCGCCGCTAAAGTCGGCGTGGGCGAGGTGAGCGGAGTTCCCAAAGAAATTGTTGAAAAAGCCAAACGCACCATGGAGCAAATGGGCATAGGTGCACTCGTTGTCGTAGGTGGCGACGGCTCCCTCACAACCGGACTTCAACTCTATCAGGAAGGCTGGCCCATCATCGGAGTGCCCAAAACCATCGACAACGATTTGCAGGCCACGGCGATGACTTTCGGTTTCGACAGCGCGGTCAGCGCCGTGGTCGATGGACTGGACCGACTTCACACTACTGCCGCCAGTCACAAACGCGTGATGGTCTTGGAAGTCATGGGTCGGCATGCCGGATGGATCGCCCTGTGGGGTGGAATGGCTGGTGGAGCGAACGTAGTGCTGTTGCCGGAAATTCCCTTCGATATGGAAAAAGTTGCCGCACACATCCGCGCACGCGAAGCAGCGGGCTGCCACAGCACCCTTGTGGTCGTCGCGGAAGGAGCCCGACTTCCTGATGGTCATGTGATGAGCATCGATGAAAACAAAGGTGGGGAAGTTCGCTTGGGTGGTATGGGCGAATACGTGGCGCATCAGATTGAGAAGCTCACGGGCAAAGAAACACGTGCCTGCATTCTTGGGCATTTGCAAAGGGGGGGCGCTCCCACTTCACTCGATCGCATTCTCGGCGTGCGCTTTGGCGTGATGGCTGTCAAACTTGCCGCGGAAGGACGTTTCGGCCGCATGGTAAGCTACCAATCCTATCATGTGGATTCCGTTCCGATCGAGGAAGCGGTGAACCAATTGCGCCTCGTCAATCCTACCGGAGAGATGGTGCAGGCGGCCCGGGCGATCGGCATTTGCTTTGGTGATTGAACCTAGGAGAGTTCGCCATGAAGGCAGCACAAGCCCGCCGCAATGAGGATCCCATGATAATTCTCAATTCGGTGTTTTCACGAAGCAAGGAACCTGATTGAATCATCCCGCCATGTCTACCGACCCCTTACTGGAACTGCTCCGTTCCAAAGCCCGACACTCTCACGAGGAGCTCGCCGAATTGCTCGCGATGAGCGAAGCGGAAGTGCGGGCAAAGATCGCAGCTTGGGAAAAGAACGGCACCATCCTCGGATACCACGCCGTCGTCCATGGCGAACGCGCGGGCGATGTGAACGTCCAGGCTTTTATCGAAGTCAAAGTCACACCTGAGCGCGGTGGCGGCTTCGATCGATTGGCCATGCGCATCGCTCGATTCGACCAAGTCGTTTCATGCTATCTCGCCAGTGGTGGATATGATCTGATGGTTGTGGTGGAAGGCGGAGATCTTCGCGAGGTGGCCCGCTTCGTTTCCGAGCGCCTCAGCACTCTCGACGGCGTACTTTCCACTGCCACCCACTTCCTCCTCAAAACCTACAAACAAAACGGTTTCCCATTCGAAGATGAAGGCTCCATGGAGCGCTTGGCTGTCGCCCCGTGATCAATATTTTGCTAGAAACACTTTTTTATGGATTATTCCTCGATCATCGCCAAGCACATCGCTTCGATCCCGCGTTCGGGCATTCGTGATTTTTTTGAATTGGTGCAGGGGCGTGACGACGTCATTTCCCTGGGAGTCGGTGAGCCTGACTTCGCCACTCCCTGGCACATCCGCGAAGCGGCGATTTATTCGCTGGAAAAAGGTCAAACCAGTTACACTTCCAACCTGGGATTGCTATCGTTGCGCAAATCCATCGCGAAGTATGTCAGTCGCTTTTTTCACGTGGATTACGTGGCGGAAAAGGAAATCCTCGTTACTGTAGGCGTCAGTGAAGCCATCGATCTCGCACTGAGGGCGCTGCTCAATCCGGGCGACGAAGTGATTTATCACGAGCCCTGCTATGTTTCCTACAACCCGAGCATCGTCATGGCATATGGCAAGCCAGTGACCGTCGTGACCAAAAAAGAAGACGGGTTTTCTTTGAAACCCGAGGCCGTCGCAGCCGCGATCACTCCACGCACGCGCTTGCTGATGTTGAATTTCCCCACCAACCCCACTGGAGCCTGCGCCACGCGCGAGGATCTGGAAGGCATCGCGAAGTTGTGCATCGAACACGACATCATCGTGATGACCGATGAAATCTACAGCGAACTGCGCTACGATGGAGAGGAACATCTCAGCATCGCAGCGCTACCAGGCATGCGCGAACGAACGATTCTTCTGCACGGATTCTCCAAAGCCTTTGCCATGACGGGATTTCGCCTCGGGTATGCCTGCGCGCCGCAACCGATCATCGAGGCGATGATGAAGATTCACCAATACGCCATGCTGTGCGCTCCCATCATGAGTCAAAATGCCGCGATCGAGGCTCTCGAAAACGGCACACCAGCGATGGAAAAAATGCGTGACAGCTACCACCAGCGCCGCGACTACGTTGTAAAGCGACTCAACGAAATGGGCATTGATTGTCACACGCCCGGCGGGGCTTTTTATGTGTTTCCAGACATCCGTAAGTTTGGACTAAGCAGCAAAGAGTTCGCCATGAAATTGTTAGAGCAGGAAAGCGTCGCCGCCGTGCCCGGCACGGCCTTCGGTGAGAGCGGCGAAGGCTTCCTTCGCTGCTGTTATGCCACGGGATTCGATGATTTAAAAGTGGCCATGGATAAGCTCGAGCGATTCATCGCGAAGTTGTAAAGTCATGAAGTCTGTTGCTGAGCCATGGCGATGCAGCGATCCGCGAGGCTGGGTTAGGGCCCACGTGATGCCTTTCGTCTGGTTCATGGGTCTGCTGATGCTCTTACAATGGGTCGGTGAATGGATCGAGTGGGATCATCCCGCAGCTCCATGGTGGCGCCGTTGGCCTGAACAATGGGGCTACCCCATTCAAACGGTTTTCTGCTTGTTCTATCTGATCAAGCGCTGGCGCTATTACGAATTTGACTGGAATGCGCGCTGGTGCGGCGTAGGAGTCTTGATGGGTGCGGCAGGTATCGCGATCTGGCTGCTCCCGACGACACTCTACGATCACTGGCAGTTCGCGGGAGAGACGAGCGGTTGGATGAAGTGGTGCGGGATTCAGCAACGCAACGAAGGATTCAATCCTGCGGTCTTTGGTCATCCGCTCGCCTATGGTTTTTCTCTCGTCACACGGTTTGTGAGAGCTGCCGTGGTGGTGGCTCTGATCGAGGAGATTTTCTGGCGCGGTTTTCTTATGCGTTTTCTTGCTGATCGAGACGGCGATTACTGGAAGCTACCCTTCGGCTATCACACTTGGCTGGGATTCGCGGGCAGCACCCTGGCCTTTATGCTGGCACACGCCCCCGTGGATTATGCTGCCGCTTTGATCTACGGCGCGATGGCATACTTCCTCAGTGTTTGGAGCAAAAACCTAGGCGCCTGCGTGATCATGCATGCCACCGCGAATTTCCTGATGGGATGTTACATCATGAACTATGGCAAATACGGACTATGGTGAAATGATCGCAAAATACTTGGATTTTTTTCATGCAAAAAATACGATCCATCAAAAAAATCACTTCGTTGGATTTGGTAGACGCAAGACTGACGCTTGGCTTTTTCGTAAAGTAGGGCCGGTGGGGTTCGAACCCACGACCAAGGGATTATGAGTCCCCTGCTCTAACCGCTGAGCTACAGCCCCTTTAAAGGAAATTCGACTTTGACCTTGCCAAATGCATCCCCTCGGTGCATCCCTTGGGCGCAACAAAATAAAACGCTATGCAACAAAAAGCGCAATTTACTAAGTCCAAGGTTCCCTGTTTGTTTCTGCATCGTGGCGGGACATACTACGCATCGGTGAAGGTATCGGGCAAGACAATTCGTCGCTCCCTTGAAACGTCCGATTACAATACAGCAAAGAACAGACTCGACGGCGTAGTCTCAGAAATCCGTGGGGCAAGTAATGCATCTCAGGCATCAACATTCGGCGTTGCAATCCATGCCGAAGCAGATCGGGAAGATCCATCGATCAAGGCGACCACCCGCCACTACTACAAGCAAATCGCCATTGCCCTGCACAAAGTGGCGGCATCCATGCCAGTGGATACTATGGGGCTGAGCATCGCCAAGATCACCATGGCGGAACTTAGGAATCTCATGGACAAATTTGCGGCGACCACAGCACCGACCAGATACAACGGCGCGCTAGCTTTACTCCGCCGTGTCTATGAGCGCGCCATCGAAGCCGGATTCGTTGCCAACAACCTGCCGCTAGGACTGAAACGCATTAAGCCGAAAAAGATCAAGCACGACCTCCCCACAGCATCAGTATTTGCCAGCATCGTGGCGGACATACTCGCACAGAAAAAATCTCACTCGAAAGCTACAGCCGCCGCCGTGGAACTAATGGCTTACACCGGACTGAGAATCTCCGAAGCTCAATCTCTGCAATGGCGGGACATAAAAGACGACCACCTTGTCATTAAAACGGCAAAAAATGATGACTTTCGCCAAGTCCCCCTCATCCCCGCCACCATTGCCCTGCTAGACCGCCTCAGGGATTCAGGCATCCCCACAGGGGCAAATGATCCTGTAATGCTGATCAAGTCCCCTAGAATCGCTCTGGCGGGATCCTGTGAGCGACTAGGCATCGACCACCTGCGCGTGCATGATCTCCGGCACATCTTCGCCACGAGATGTATCGAATCAGGCGTCGACCTCCCCACGCTGGCATCATGGATGGGTCACAAGGACGGAGGAGTCCTCTGCGCGCAGGTCTATGGGCATATATGCAAAAAACATTCCTCAAAAATGGCGGCGAAAGTCTCCGCATGAAAATCGAACTCGCATCAAAAGTATCATGAGCGCGAAAAGTGAAATTGCTAAAATCAAATATCACGGAATCACTCTCGAGGTTGATCCAGATCAAAACTGGTTAGATCTTAAATCTTTACCGATTGAAGATCAGAGAAACCAAGTTCTTACCGACCTACATTTTCTCATTCACCTAGGCACCATCGATTTGCCTTATTCGATCAAAACGCGTTTTTTTGACTACTTCACAAAACCCGAGTGCAATCATTCGCGGGAGGTTGCCAAGTGGGGCATAGTTGAATCAAATTACTCAAACGAGGCACATTTAGTTGAATCCGCATTGAAATTTTCGCATGATCGAAAGTCTGGCAAAATTCAAAGTCAAGATGCGTTTTTCAGATCTACCGCATCGCTGGCTTTAGAAATCACCGAAATCATTGAAAAGCGAGATGTGGCGGCATTACGGCGCATCATCTCCATCATTGAAAATAAAGGCATTCCCGAAGGATCAAGGGGTGGTGTGGGATCAGAGGATGGTTACATGTTAGAAAAGTTTTGCGATCTTCATCTTGCGACCAGATCCCTACCAACAAAAAAAGCATTACGCGATGCGTGCGGACTTGGCGCAAGAGAAGATGAAAAAATGGCATCAAAAAGAATGGATAAACTTGGTCTTAAAGGTCTACCGACAGAACCCGAAATATGATTTTTCGGGGGGGTCTTGCTGACCGATACAACGCGCGACGATGCGCGTATGTCCTCGACATTAGCTAACAAAACGCAACGTGCCGCTTACTCATTCAGTGAGGCGGCAAAACTATTCGGAAAAGATCGGACGTGGGTGTATCGCCACGTTAAGGAAGGCAGGATTCGCGTGATTCGTGGATTCGGTGCAATGCTCATTCCTGCATCAGAGATCGAACGTATTTGCGAGGGGGGCGCGAAGGTAAGAGCATGACCGCGACCATCTTACCGCCTGAGCATGGCATCCATACGTTCCTACCCTCAGCAGCGCGCAAATGCCGTTTGCAGGGCATGACAGCACAAGAGACGATCAATCACCTTGCGTCTCTCAGCTATCGCAGGAAGGTGCCACAGAGCGAAATCACGCAAGCCGTGAATCTCGTTTTCGGCACCGAGTTGACCAGCACCGACCGACCACAGGAAACCAAGCCGCAAGCATGGCTGAAAACTGCCACCGAGCGAATCCATGCAGAATGGAAAACGACCGAGCAAGACCTAGTGGAAATCTCAGACGTTCACCCGTCCGACATTGACCAGCGCGCTTTGATCGAATGTCTATTTCCTGACAATGGCGCGCTTGTGTGCATTGGCACCGCATTCAATCGCTTCACCACGGCACCACTGGCAGAGCATGAGAATCTGTCTCACGGGCAATTCATCGTGCCTTGTTACATGACAGCGCGCCAAGGCATCACCACCGAGGGCAAGCCGTCATGCCGTGCCTTGTCGAATACAGGCGAGCGGCGTTTCATTGTCTTAGACTTTGACTCACCACCGCCCGAGCATCATGCAAGCATCATTCGTTGGCTGATGGGAACCCGTGCGCCCGTGCTGGTCATCAAATCAGGCGGGAAATCGCTTCACGCTTGGTATGGCACCGAGGGGCAAGAGCGAGATGCGAAATTCTGGCATCTGGCAATCGCAGCGGGAGCCGATCCCGCTATCCAGCGAAACCGAGGGCAAGCCGTGCGTTTGCCAATGGGGCAACGGGACAACGGGAACGTGCAAGGCGTTTTGTATTTCAACCCTAACGCATTGCCAGCATGAACCAGACAGAAACAATCGAAGAAAAAGCGATGGATGAACTGCTAAAAAAAGGCGGCGACCTCATTCATTACCCTAACGATGATTCTGGAAATGCCGAGCGATTTCACGCGATTCACGGCGCGGATTTCAGGTATCACCGAGACTCAGGGACATGGCTACGATGGAACGGCATACGCTGGATTTCTGGCAATGATGAAGTGATTCAAGCATTCATCACAACCATGCGCAAACTGGCAATGCAGGCGGGGAATCATCACGACATAAACACGGGCAAGGACGTTTCGCGACATGCTTTCAAATCATGCGACTTGCACAAGGTGAAAGCAGGCATTGAACTTGCGCGCAGCATCCCGAGCGTGTCAGTCACATCAGAAATGCTCGATCATGATACAATGCTTGTTTGCGCTCAAAATGCCGTGATTGACCTACGCACAGGAAAAGAGATACCCGCAGACCGTGGGCAACTCATCACAAAGCAGATAGGCACCACCTACGACCCGCAGGCGCAATGCCCTTTGTGGTTGGCGTTTCTCGATACCGTCACAGGCGGTGACAAGGAATTGATCGACTTCCTACAAGCCGCCATTGGCTACACGCTGACAGGCAAGACAAGCGAGCAATGCTTGTTTTTTCTCTATGGCAGAGGGCAAAACGGGAAAGGCGTTTTCATTGGCACCATCGAAGTTTTGCTTGGCGACTACTCACAGACCGCACCCGAAAGTTTGTTTGTGGTGAATAAGAACGGCGGGGGCATCCCTAACGACTTAGCGCGCCTTGTCGGTTGCCGTTTATCCGTAGCGGCTGAACTCGATGAAGGGGCATCATTTGCAGAGTCTCGCCTAAAGTCTCTCACTGGCAGCGATACCATCACGGCGCGCTTTCTTCACAAGGAATACTTCGATTTTGCGCCGTCCCACAAGTTCTGGATTTCAGGCAACCACAAGCCTGCGATCAAGGGAACCGACATGGGAATTTGGCGCAGGATTCGATTGATACCGTTCACGGTGACAATTCCCGAGGAAAAGAAAGACAAGCGACTTGCTGAAAAACTCAAAGCGGAAATGCCAGGCATTTTGAACTGGGCAATCGCTGGTTGTTTGCGCTGGCAGTCCGAAGGATTGCGCGTGCCATCATGTGTGAAAGCAGCGACAGAGGAATACCGAGCCGCCGAGGACGTGGTGGGGCAATTCATCAGCGAAGCGACACGACCAGACGGGGAAACCACGAAGTCAGACCTTTACACTCATTACCTAGCATGGTGCGACAAGTGCGGGATCCGTAGCAGACTCACAAGCCGCAAGTTCAATGATCGAATCAGCGAGCGCGGGGGATACGAGGAAATTCGAACGAACACGGCGCGCAGTTGGCGCGGAATCTCAGCAATGCCTCTCTGGTAAAAAGTGACGCAAGTGACGCAATGACAGCTTTTCCCCCTTTTTTCTCTATACCCGCGCGTAAGGAAAAACATGGGAAATGCCCAAGTTGCGTCACTAGCGTCACAAATTCACATAATTCAAACGACCGTTTTACAATGAACCCGACAACCATCATCACCCTTGCCCTTGCCTTGCGCTTCGTTTGCCATCTCATAGCCGCCATCCTGCGCACGCTTTGACGTTTGCGCACTGGTCACACTTCCGAGGGCGGAAACGCTCGCCACGGGGCGCACAGCGCAAGCATTGACCTCCCCCCACATAAGGAATCTTTTTCTTTCCCAAAAAACTGAGCGGGCTGCGTCTCGCGTAGAGTGTAAGTGCAACAAATTTTCAATAATGACGCAAAATCGCACAAATCGAAAAATCACAAAAAAGGCGTTGACATAAGAACACGATGCTCAAAATCGAACGAATGAACGCGCAAGCACCATACCCTATTATGCAGGCATCAGTGGGCAAAATCGCTATTTGTTACGGCATCGCAGAAAGCGCATTGCGTCAAATTGCCAAGCGTCATTCGTTAGACTACCACGACTTTTACCGAGCCGAGAAAGTAGCCGCTGCGGTAGTCTCAGCACCTTACAATACCGCAACAAAACGCCTGCTATCGAATCCCGAAATCGTTAGAACCATTCAAAACAGAATCAACGCACTATGAGCCACAACCGCACAAAAATTCTCGCCGCCATCGCTGAAGCGCAAGCCATTCAAGCCGGAACTGTCACCAATCGCACCAAGCCATCAGTGGTCGCGACCGCTGGCAATAGCCTGTTCGGTAATACATCCGAACTCCGGGGCATTATCGCACAAATCCGCACCATCGAAGCCAGCAACCCCGCGCTGGCAAAATTTCCACAGCCCAAGAAGCTCAACACTAACAATCCCTATTGCAAAAAAAAGGACGTTATCGAAGCAAGCGCACATCTCGCCAAGCTTCAGGGACAAGCACCACGCACGGCACCACGCACGGCACCCACAAGTCGCGCCACGGCACCCGTAGCCGCTCGTCCTGCTATCGCTCAGACTCTACGCGCAAAAATCAACAGTGAACCATCCGCCGCCAAGCGTCAGGCATTGCGCCTTCAAAACTGGCAAAAACTTACCACCAAGTAACTCATGAACGTTCATCTTAACACCGCGCCAATCATCGAAGGCTTTCAAACCTCGCCGCCTAGCTTCACGCCAAGCGAGCGCGAAACGATCACCGCAGCACTAGCACAACTCTCCGCGTTGAATCTCCGCGCGAAAAAAGCAAATGCCGAGGCGATCATCGAAGCATCACGCACCATTTGCGACCGTTACGCCGCAGGGAAAGCATCGCTGGATGAAATGCTAGGCTTGGCACAAATCAGCCAAGGCATTTCCGATGAACTCGCGCGATCACTCGCCGCACGCGCATCGGAAGCAATCAACAGAGCCGAGCGTGCCATCCTGCGCGAACTGCAGCCGCTTGTCATTGCCGCACTCACACATCGCGCCGAGGAAATCCGCCTCGCTTGCAATCGCATCGAAAGCCGAGAGCAAGAAGATGCTGAAATCGCCGGCATCGATCATCAACCATCTGAGCTACTCCGCAGGATGCAAAGCACTTTCCGAGCCGTTCAAGCCCGAGTCCGAGAACTCCGCGATGGGCAGTTACCGAGCCGCGCGGAAGCCCGAGATTTGTGATGTTGAGAGATTACTTGTTTTTGCGAACGAGTTGGCCGTCCCTCGGGTGAGGGGCGGCTTTTTTGTTGCTCAGATTGGATCACAGGGACACAGTCTCATGCTCCAACAGAAAAAAATGATGCATCCTCGCGTGCATCCCTGACCCTAAAAAAGGATGCATTTCGCCCTTTTTGCTGCGTTTTCGGCATTTAGAAAATCCGAAAAATCCTTTTAAAATCAACGATTTTCAACACTCCGCAAAACCATCTGATGCGATTATGAGTCCCCTGCTCTAACCGCTGAGCTACAGCCCCGTTGCAATGACTGGGCAATTGATGGATTGCCCGAAAATCCACCAACCTTTGTTTGATACCGCAGGGGAGAAATTTGAACGAGTCTTACGTGGGTTCAACTCGTGGGAAATTTCCAGCATGCGGTCATCGACATCGGCTAAGGATGTTCCGTCCGACGGACTGTATTTGTCGCCTATGGTGAGAGGCAAGAAAATTCGGAAACACACGATCAGAAGATCCTGACGGGATGTGATTCATGGACATGATACTCTTTACAAAATCTTTACAGGAAACAGCGAAACTATTCCCACCCTGTGGAGTTTCATACAGTGTAGCGAACAGCCATCTGGTTACCGCTGACTCAATTCCATACGAACAATAAGAAATAACAAACCATGAAAACAGCACCATTCATCATTGGCGTTTTGGCGATTGCCACTTCGCTTTCCTTCGCTCAAGACGCTCCCAAAGGTCCCAAAGGAGAGAAGCCTGGCAAAGAACATCCCAATCCCGAGGAGATCTTCAAAAAGCTCGATGCCGATAGCAATGGCTCCGTGAGCCTCGTGGAATTCAAAGCAGGTCCACGTGCCCAAGCAAATCCTGAAAAAGCCGAAGAAATGTTCAAGAAAATCGACAAAGACGGCAACAGCGAGTTGAGCCTTGAAGAATTCAAAGGCCATCGTCCACCCAAAAAAGACGGCGGTGGTAAGCGCGGCGGCAAGGGCGGAGCCGGCAAAGGCGATGCTCAAGGAGGAGCCGGTAAAGACGGTAAAGACGGCGCTCAGCAATAATCCATCCAAAGCCACTCCTACTCACACAAACACCACGATCCATCGGTCGTGGTGTTTTTTTGTTTTCCCAAGCTCTGGAAATTCCCAAAGCGAAACATTCCTCAAAAATCACACTGGATCGAATCGATCCCTGCGTTGGGTGCACTAGCGAGTTACTGTGCGCGAGAGTTTTTCCTGGAGCCGGTTGTCGGACTCGAACCAACGACCTGATCATTACAAATGAACTGCTCTACCAACTGAGCTAAACCGGCTTTCTTAAGGAATCGCGTGAGCGGGACGGAGTTGTAAGCAACCGAACCCGCTGCGACAAGCTTTTTTTGAAAATTCTCGCACTGATTGATTCCGATCAAACGCCACGGGGCGCACGACCTTTTTCGATGCGGCGGCGCTCGTTAGGATCGAGGATGCGTTTGCGCAGACGGATGTTCTGCGGGGTCGCTTCTACGAGTTCATCGGAATCGATGTATTCAATCGCACGCTCTAAGGAAAAACGCAGTGGCGGAGAGAGCTTAGAGGTCTTGTCCTTGCCGGAGGAGCGCATGTTATCGAGGTGTTTCTCTTTCACTGGATTCACAGGCAGATCGCCGACGCGAGGGTTTTCTCCGACCAGCATGCCGATGTAGATCGCATCACCGGGGCCAACGAAAAGGGTGCCGCGATCTTCGAGCGCGGTGAGCGAGTAGTTAGTGGCTACTCCGTTGTCCATGGAAACGAGCGTACCCGTGGTGCGAGTGACAATTTCACCCGCATGCGGAGCGTATTCCTTGAACAAGTGCGACATGATTCCGTGACCGGAGGTGAGGTTCACCACTTCCGTTTCCAAACCGATGATGCCACGAGTGGGGATCACAGCTTGGATCAATGTGCGCCCGCTCGCCTCGGTATCCATGTTTTCCATGATTCCTTTGCGGTTTACCAGTGACTTCAAAATGCCTTGTGTATAGTCGCCCGGCGCTTCGATGTAGAGGGTTTCGAAGGGCTCTAACAAATTACCATGATCATCGCGGCGATAGATCACCATCGGACGGGAGACGCAGACCTCAAAGCCCTCGCGGCGCATGGTTTCCACGATCACCGCAATCTGCATGGCGCCACGAGCGGAGACGAGGAAAACACCGGACGTGTCGGTATCTTCTACCTGAATGGAAATGTTCGTTTTCAACTCACGCATCAATCGATCGCGGATGGCTCGTGAAGTGACGTGCTTGCCTTCACGACCCGCCAAGGGACCGTCATTGATGGAAAATTGCATCTGCACGGTGGGCGGATCGATCTCTACGAAGGGCAAGGGCTCTGCATCAGAGGTGCCGGAGAGGGTTTCACCGATGTCGATGTTCTCGATGCCAGCGGCGACACCGACGATGCCACCGGCACCGCAGCCTTCGGAGTCTTGGGTCGCGAGGCCAGAATAGGTAAAGGTTTTCATGACCTTCGAGGCGACCTTGCTGCCATCCTTGCGAATCAGCCAGACATTGTCACCCTTTTTCACGGAACCACCGAGCACCTTGCCGACAGCCACACGACCGACGTAGTCATCCCATTCGATGTTGGAAACGAGCATGGAGAATGGCGCGTTCGGATCGGCCTTGGGCTCGGGAATGTATTCAATGATCTTATCAAGGAGAGGAGCGCAGTCCTTGCGTTCGTCATCGGGGTGATTCATGAAATAGCCATCACGGGCGGATCCGTAGAGGAAAGGAGCGTTGAACTGCTCTTCCGTGGCATCGAGATCGAGGAAAAGCTCCAGCACCATGTCACGCACTTTCAGGGGTGTGGCAAGAGGGCGGTCGACTTTATTCACTACCACGATGGGTGTAAGGCCTTCTTGCAGAGCCTTGCGAAGCACGAAGCGAGTTTGGGCCTGTGGTCCACCGGAAGCATCCACTACCAGCAACACTCCGTCTACCATCTTCATCACTCGCTCTACCTCGGCACCGAAGTCGGCGTGGCCAGGTGTATCCACGATGTTCACGGTATGTCCTTTCCAGTGCACGGCGGTATTTTTCGCCTTGATGGTGATGCCTTTTTCCTTTTCCAGATCCATCGAATCCATGGCGCGCTCGGCAACGGCTTGGTTTTCGCGGTAAATGCCGCCGGCTTGGAGGAGCTGGTCGACGAGAGTGGTTTTGCCGTGGTCAACGTGGGCGATGATGGCAAGGTTGCGGATATTGATGGACATAAAAAATGGGAGTCGAAGACAGAGGTAGAAGAAAAGGCGGGCGCCCTATGAACTGATTTCCAGTCCGTGGCAAGGAAAAGTGCGACTTTTTTGGCAGCATTCGTGTCACATTTGCGGAAAAAAGCCGATTTGAAACACAGATTACGTCATCCGAACGCTAAAATGAAAGATACGGAAGGGATACTCGTATCGGGGAACATGGTTCGTTTCCTATGCATTTCTGTCGTCGCCTTTGTTCTGGCTCTCGAACATTCATCGCAAGCCGCAGGGCTGTCTTGGATCTGGAGTTCCAAAAACCCTGGTGGCAAAGATCAAGTCTGCTTCCGTCGAGATTTCGAAGTGCCTGCGCAAGTGGTTTCCGCGAACATTGCCTCATCGGCTGACAACTGGCACCGCGTGTGGATCAATGGGAAACTTTTGGGAGAGCATCGCGATTGGCAGCAAGTAGGCAAGTATGATATCAAAAAGCATCTCAAGCTCGGAGCGAAAAACGTGATCGCCGTGGAAGCTCGCAACGACGGAGGCATAGCTGGCATGGCCCTGCAATTGCAAATGGAGATGCCGAACAAGCGGGTCATTCGCATCAATACTGATGAGACCTGGAGTTTTTCTCCCAATGCCGCGGCAGGTTGGGAGTCGCCTGAATTCGACAGCAAGTCCTGGAACCGTGTGGTAATCCTCGAAAAAATGGGGGGAGGTCCGTGGGGTGACCTCATCGCTGACACTCAGGCGAGCGCCGCTGGCGCGGAAGACATGACTGCTAAGTTCAAGGTCGCACCTGGATTCCGCCTCGAAAAACTCTACGATGTGCCAGCACCCCAAGGCAGCTGGGTCGCCATCACTCTCGCAGATCACGGCAATTTCATTTGTGCCGACCAATACGGCAAGTTGTTCTACGTGCGCGCTCCTGAAGCGGGCAAAGCCGATCAATCGACGCAGGTGAAGCCGCTCGATGCGGAAATCGGTGGAGCTCACGGACTGCTGTGGTTCCAGGGCGCTCTCTATGTTACGGTCAATGAGACCGTGGGTGGCACGGCTGGTGTGTATCGTCTCACGGATGAAAACAAGGACGGCACTTGGGAAAAATCTGAGTTGTTGAAGGAAATGAAAGGGAGAGGCGAGCACGGACCGCACTCATTGCTGCCCTCACCCGATGGCAAGTGGATCTATTTTATCGCCGGCAATCATACCGACTTAGCGCCCATGGATGCATCGATGCCGCTCAACACTTGGCAGGAAGACCAATTGCTTCCGCGTCAACCAGATCCCGGTGGTCACGCCCGCGATCGCATGGCGCCCGGCGGTTGGATCGCTCGTTTCACTCCAGATGGCAAACACTGGGAACTGGTTAGCATGGGCTATCGCAACGCCTATGACATCGGCTTCAACCTCGAAGGGGAGCTTTTTTCCTACGATGCAGACATGGAGTGGGATCTGGGCACGCCATGGTATCGCCCTACCAGAATCAACCACGCCATCCCAGGCAGCGAGTTCGGCTGGCGCAATGGTTCTGGCAAATGGCCTGACTACTATGAAGACAGCCTCGGCACGGTGGTCGATATCGGTCCCGGTTGCCCCACGGGTGTCGTTTCTGGCAAAGGTGCCAAGTTCCCTGAAAAATACCAACGCGCGATGTATGCCCTCGATTGGACTTTCGCTACGCTTTACTGCATTCACTTGCAAGCTGATGGCTCCGGCTACAAGGCAAGCACCGAGGAATTGGTCGCTGGAGAGGGTCTGCCACTTACCGATGCGATCATTGGTGCCGACGGGCACATGTATTTCACCACAGGAGGGCGCCGTACCAAATCCGCACTGTGGCGCGTGAGCTACGTCGGCAAGGAATCGACAGCCCCCGCGGCTCCGCTCGCCTTGAGCAAGGAAGCCTTGCAACGCCGTGCACTGGGAGAAATCACCCTCAGCGGTGACGCGCGCCAACTGGATCAAGTCTGGCAGCAACTTGGCTCGGAAGATCGCACCATGCGCTACGCCGCGAGGATCGCTTTGGAAAAAATCCCGGCTGCCCAGTGGATCACTCGTCTCGGCAAGGAAGCGCAACCATGGCGCGTGCTTCATGCCAGCATGGCACTGGCGCGTCTCAACGCCAAAGATCATCGCGCCGCAGGACTCGCCGCACTGGATCGTCTCGACTGGAGCAAGCTGAATGAGGCACAGCAAATCACATGGCTGCGTGTCGCAGGTCTATGGCCGCTGCGCACTGGTGACTTCAGTGCGGATGAGAGAAACAAGATTCTAGGCAAAATCGATGCCAAGTTTCCTGCGCAGAGCGACAACTTGAACCGCGAGTTATGCCGTCTGCTTAGCTACCTGCAAGCGCCGGGAATCGTCGCACGCACCTTGGATCAAATGGACCAGTCCAAACCACCGGTGATCCCCGACTGGGCGGAACTCGCCACTCGCAACGAACGCTACGGTAGCAACGTCAAGAAGCTGCTGGCCAAGTTCCCTCCCCTGCAGAATACATTCTACGCCTACTGCCTGCGTCAGGTAAAAGGCCCGTGGCAAAACGGCGAGCGTGAACGCTTTTTCTCCTGGCTGGGAGAAGCCGCCAAACGCAGCGGCGGCAATTCCTACATCGGATACCTCAACGCGATCCTCAGCGATACGCTGCAGAATGCGACCGAGGATGAGCGTCAGCGCTTCGGCAAAGACAAACAACTGAAAAATGCCGACATGTTCGCCAATCTTCCTGAAATCAAAGGCCCAGGACGCAACTGGACCGTGGCTGATGTGGAAAAAGTCGCCGCCGCTGGACTCGATGGTCGCAATCTCGAGAATGGCAAAAAAATGTTCCAAGCCTGCCTCTGTGCCGCCTGTCACGTAATAGGCAATGAGGGAGGAGTCGCTGGACCACAGCTCAACGCTCTGGGTGGCCGATTCTCCGCGCGCGACATCGCCGAAGCGATCATTGAACCCAGCAAGGTCGTATCCGATCAATATGCCGTATCCACCATCGAGAAAAACGATGGATCCACTATCGTCGCGAAAGTGCTCGACGAAAAAGGTGGCAAACTCATCATCGCCTCGAATCCTTTCGACATGCAACAAACCACGGAGGTGGTCAAAGCAGAGGTGAAATCCATCAAGCCTTCCACCACCTCTCCGATGCCACCAGCTCTGATCAACCGCCTCAACGAGGAGGAACTCAAAGACCTGCTGGCATATCTGTTAGGGAAGAAATAAAATCGCCGCAGGCTTCGGCCTGCGACGAATATGCATGCCTCTACTTCAGCAGATCCGGACGATTTTTCCTGGTCCTGACCACGGCCTGTTCGCGCTGCCACTCCGCAATGAGCCTATGATTGCCGGAAAGCAATACATCCGGCACTTTCAACCCACGAAACTCGGCAGGCTTGGTGTAGGCAGGTGCTTCCAATAAGTTCTCATCGGCGAAAGATTCTTCTTGGCTCGATCTCTCATCGCCCAGGGCACCCGGCAACAAACGCACCACCGCATCGCTCACCACGGCAGCCGCAATGGCTCCGTTTGTTAAAACGTAATCACCAATGCTGAGCTCCAGATCGATCAATTCATCGATGACACGTTGGTCCACACCCTCGTAGTGGCCGCAGACGAAAAGCAGATGGGAACGCTGTGACATCTCACGTGCTAGCGCTTGTTTGAAGACTTTTCCCTGTGGCGTCATCAGCACCACCAGAGTATCCTTTCCCCGCAGTTCCTCGATGGCCGCGAACAGAGGCTCAGGTTTCAAAAGCATGCCCGGTCCCCCTCCACACAAAGTGTCATCAGTCTTGTGATGCTTGTCCGTCGCCCAGTCGCGTAGTTGATGCGCCCGGATTTCCACCAACCCCGATGCCTGCGCGCGTTTGATGATGCTCTCGCTGAGCGGCGCGAGTGAGATCTCAGGAAATAGGGTGAGGATGTCGATTTTCATGGAGAAGCGCCGATAGCTTAGTTGAATCAACACGTCTGCGCAATGCCTGTAACGAGTCCTCTCACATGACAAAACAAAAATCACGCCATGACAATTTCTCCTCGCATCGCACGTATGCCTCCCTCACGGTTCGCATATATCATGAAACTTCCCGCATCTTGGCCATTGCACATCATATGGCTGCTCGTCTCTCTTGCCGCATTTCTCACAGGTTCGAGGCAACGCCCGGCATTCGGAATCACTGGAGATTCGGGCACAAGGGCATCGACTTCCGTTTTTGCCTCGGAGTCATCGACATCATCTGACTCGCCATCCTCGCAACAACGACGCAGGAGCACGAACAACGTTTCGACTGAGGAAAAAACCAGTGCACTGGCCCTGCAGCTTGGCGCCAACCTGAACGTCAGCCTAGAGTCCTTGGCGATACTCGCACTGCGCGACCCCAGTCATGTCACAAGGCGCCTAGCCTTCGCGCGATTGCTCGAATCGATGACCCCAGAGAATGCCCATCAAGTTCGGCAGCAAATGACGGAAATGGGAGCAGATCGAGAACAATGGAGAGACTTCCAATACAGCCTAGGGGCGATGGTGGGTAAGTCCGCGTTCGAGGACCCGGAAAACAACAAGCGCGATGGCGCACTCGCCGAGATTTTATCCGGCTGGGCCGCCGCCCAACCGCAGCAGGCGCTGGCGATGTGGGAAAATTTACCGAAAGAACTCGAGGGCAAGCGAGACGAACTCACGCGTGGTCTGATCGGCGGACTGGCCGACACAAATCGTCCGATGGCGACCGCGCTGATACTGCGCCTGCAAGACCAAGGCTACAAAGACACACCCCGACTGATGGAAATGGTAGCGACCGAGACGCTGCGCGCCGATGGCGCGGAAGCGGCATCGATCTGGTCCGATCAGTTGCCAGATGGCGCCATGAAAGGAGCGGCCATGAATCGCATCGCTGGAGAGTATGCCCGCAAAAATCCGGAGGCCGCCGCCCAATGGGTCACAAGGTATGCGGATCAGGACTTTGCGGCTTCTACGATCGAACGCGTCACCCGACCATGGACCGAGCAAAATCCTGCTGCTGCCGTTGGTTGGCTGGAGTCTCTACCCGCAGGGCGAGGACAAAACGTGGGTTTGCAAACTGCCTTCAACGATTGGGAGGACCGCGACCCTGCCGCCGCCACGAAGTATCTCTCTTCGATGCCGAACTCTCCACAACGCGATACCTCGATCAGCGGTTTCACCAGCGGCTACGCTTGGCAGAATCCACAAATGGCGATTCAGTGGGCCGGCAGCATTTCCGATCCAAAATTACGCCAACGTTCTCTGACTCAGGCCGGCCAAATTTTCTTCCGACAAAATCCATCCGAAGCGACGAAATGGTTGCAAGGCAGTGGTCTCGCTCCCGCGATTCAGATACAAATCATGAATCCTCCCCAGCGTTGATTGCATTTTGAGGAACAGGCAGTAGCTTGCTTCATCCCGCATGCATACCATCACTGCCGACGACATCAGCGCCATGGACAAACTCGTCCGTGTGCAGTTCGCCACTTCCCTGCCCGGAGCCAAGCCGATTGCTCTGATTGGCACCATCGATCCCCAGGGCCAGACCAACCTCGCCCCATTTTCCAGCGTGGTGCATCTCGGGTCGAATCCTGCTTTGCTCGGCATGATCAGCCGACCCGATTTAGTGGAGCGCCACACCTTGTCGAACATCCTCGCAACAAAGTGCTGGACCATCAATCATCTGCATCCAGACATTCTTGATGCCGCGCATCAATGCTCGGCGCGCTATCCGCGTGAGGTTTCGGAATTTTCTGCTACGGGTCTCACCGAACACTATGTCGATGGCTTCTCGGCACCATTCGTCGCGGAGTCGCGCTTGCGGATCGGCATGACGCTCGAACAAATCATCGACATCACCGCCAACGGCACGCAGATGATCATCGGACGTGTGGCTCTGGTCCAGACCCGCGATGCGATGCACGGCGATGGTTCGCTCGATCTTCCCGCCATGGAATGCCTGGCTTCCACCGCGCTCGATACCTACTTCACCCTGCAACCCGAAGCCCGCCTCGCTTATGCCAAGGCCGATCGCGCACCGCGTCGTCTCTAACATGGAAGTGACTCTCATTTATCCGCACCAACTCTTCGCCGTAAATCCTGCGGTAGCATCGCAGAGGCATGCTTTCCTGATCGAAGATCCGCTGTTTTTCGGAAATGATGAACACTGGCCCTGTGCCATGCATCAGCAAAAGCTTTTGCTGCATCGCTTATCGATGGAAAGCTATGCGTACAAACTCGAAAGCGCGGATTTGCAGGTAACACACGTCAAAATGACCGATCCAGCGCCTACTCATAGCGCGAAGTTGTTAGAAAAATACCTGCCGAAAAACATCAAGACGCTGCATGTGGTGGATCCGGTTGATGAAATTCTCCTCCGTCGGTTGAGACGATTTGCTGCCGAGCGAGGCATTGCGCTTCATCTCTACGATTCACCGAATTTCTTGAGCCCGCAAGAATTCCTGCACACCGCACTGGCAGGGAAGAAAAAACCTTTCATGGCGCGGTTTTATGAGGCGCAGAGAAAGCGTATGAAAATATTATTGGATCAAAACGATGGACCCATCGGAGGTCATTGGTCGTTCGATGCCGAGAACCGAGCCAGATTACCGAAACACCATGTCGTGCCGCGTGAACCACACGCACATTCGCAGGAATGGCAGCAAGCCGCACGTGAAATCGCAGCCACATTCCCTGAAAATCCCGGCTGTCTATCGGATTTCCGCTGGCCTGTCACCCATGAGCAAGCGGAAGAGTGGTTGCAGCAATTCGTCATCGAACGCCTGTATGACTTCGGGATCTACGAGGATGCCATCGCCGTCGAATACACTTTTCTCTATCACTCCGCCATTACCCCCGCCCTGAACATCGGACTCCTGCATCCGCAACAAGTGATCGACGCCGTGATGGCGCATGCTGAACGCGTGCCGATCAATTCGTTAGAGGGATTTATCCGTCAAGTCATCGGCTGGCGCGAGTTCATGCGTGGCATCTATCAATTCCACGGCAACTCGATTCGCCGAAAAAACTTCTGGAACTTCACGCGGCGCATGCCTCGTTCCTGCTATGACGGCACGACTGGCATAGCGCCTGTGGATCGCGTGATCCATCTTCTACTGCGCGAGGGCTATTGTCACCACATCGAACGGCTCATGGTGTTAGGAAATTTTTTCCTGCTCTGCCGCATTCACCCCGAAGATGTGTATCGCTGGTTCATGGAGATGTTTGTCGATTCCTACGATTGGGTCATGGTGCCCAATGTCTATGGCATGTCGCAATTTGCCGATGGCGGGACTTTCACCACGAAGCCCTATCTTTCGGGATCGAACTATCTCAAAAAAATGTCCAACGAAGCAAGTGGCCCATGGTGCGAGATCTGGGACGGGTTGTTCTGGTCTTTCATTGACGAGCACTCTTCCTTTTTCCTGAAAAATCCGCGCCTATCGATGATGGTGCGCACATGGGAAAAAATGAACGGAGACAAACGCGAAAATCACCTAAGGACAGCTCAGGATTTTTTGGAAAAGTTGATTTGATCATTTCCACTCGATCGCGCCTATGTCCGGTTTTCTGCCGCGAAACGGGCGACCTGCATCAAGGCCCGCATCAATGAGGACGGAACTTGGCTTCGGTCGAAGAAAATCGATTTCAGGCAAATCTCCATTGGGTTGGCGTGGGCGCATCAGTTGCTTTTCATCGACGCTTTCCACCTCACGCTCTTTCACGAGCGACTTGAAATCGAAGGAGTTGTGGCTCACCTCACACTGGGTGCGATCGAGTTGATCGATCTCCTTGCTGCTACCCAGACCCAAGTTGTTTTTCAGCACATGCCCGTAACCCGGCACATCCGTGGCAGGATCGCGCAAGCGCCCGAGCATGTTGTAATTGCAACGATTCCGATAGGCACTGTTGTGAATGAAGTCGATACCACCGACCTGATGATTGGAGTAAAACCCGCCGGACTTGTTGCGTGCCGCGATACAGCCGATCACGCGATGCCGAGGAATCACCCTGGGCAAACGGTCGGCAGGAGTGTAGGCATAACCGCCAACCTTGAAGCCATTTCCATCGCCCAGCACCTCGAATTTCTTCCCAAAACCATTGTAAAATGCCCAGCAATTTTCTAACAAAACAGGCTCACTGGTATTGATAGAATCAAAGCCGTCATCGCTATTCAACCAAGCACGACAACCGCGAAACACGTTGTTCACGCTGCCCCGCGGCACGTGAAAGCCAAAGCCATCGACATTGCCACCGCGACCACCCTCGGACGTGTTATCGTGATTCTGATAGGCATCGCAGTTCAAAACCAGATTGTTCGAGCCACGACCCAGCCAAAAACCGATTCCTTGTCCATCGCGCATGACGAGTCTCTCGAAGACATTGTCATTGCCGAGGTTTTCCACGTTGATCGATTGTGTGTGACCTTTGATCGTCACCTGAACGCCGACGAGCGAAATGCCGCGAAAATGCAACCAAGATCCCCTCACACTGAAGGCATGGACGCGCAGGCCAGCAGGTCTTACTTGAGAAAAGTCCATGATGACTTCCTCGTTTTGATAGGCCTCATAGCGGATCGGCTTCCCCTTCTCCCCACTCCGATCGAAAAGGCATACCAAAGCGCGCGAACTCTCTTTCTTGGCGATCTGCTCCTCGCTGACTTGGTAAATTCCACCTCGAAGATAGACAAGGTCTCCTGGCTTGACTGATTTTTGCGCGCGCATCAGCGTGGCGAAGGGGCGTGCGAGAGATCCTTCATGGGCATCATTGCCATGAGGTGCCACAACAAAAATAGCAGCGGGCAAATGACTCACCCATGTGATGAAAAAGAACAAACGCAAAATCATGGGTGTGATTTACCGTTTTGATTCGCATCATCTGTCATGGGTATCGAATCCATTCTGTCATCGGTAGCATTTGCGAATCGATGAAAGGCAAAAGATTGTAAAGACAGTGTAAAAACTCTCGGCTCGCGCGAAATCATTTGCATGATGGTATTGCGTTACAAAAACATGCCCACATTATGAAAACAAAAAACATGATCACCATCGGGCTCATGGCGGGAATTCATTTTCTTGCCCATGCACAAGTCGGGACCACGAATACTCCAGGAGTGGTCGATTTGACAAAGCTCGCGAATTACGCCAGCCAATCGAAACCGGTTTACATCACACGAACCAACACACCGGTGGCCAATCAGATCACGAACGCTGGTGCCACTCTGGGGCGGGTGATGTTTTACGACAAAAGACTTTCGCGCAACAGCGCGGTCAGCTGTTCTTCTTGTCATCAACAAGCCAATGCCTTTGGTGACACCGCACTGGCCAGCACCGGAGTGAGCGGCTCCACAGGCCGACACTCGATGCGGTTGGTCAATGCCGGATTTGCGACGGAAAGCAAATTCTTCTGGGACGAGAGAGCGGCAACTTTGGAAGCGCAAACCACGCAACCGGTGCGCGATCACGCCGAGATGGGTTTCAGCGGAAGCAGCGGCGATCCAACCTTCGCGGATCTTGTGACGAGGCTTTCCGCGATTTCGGAATACCGCGTGTTATTTGCCATGACCTATGGTTCCGCTACGATCACGGAAACTCGCATTCAAAACGCTTTGGCCCAGTTCGTTCGCAGCATTCAGTCATTTGACTCGAAGTATGATGCCGGTCGTGCCCAAGCCTCCGACAATCAACCATTCCCCAACTTCACACCACAGGAAAATGCTGGTAAGGCGCTGTTTATCAATCCTCCTGGACCAGGCGGTGGAGCTGGTTGCGCAGGATGTCACGTGCCGCCGGAATTTTCCATCGATCCGAACAGCCGGAACAACGGCGTGACTGGATCGATCGGCGGAGGAACCGATCTCACCAACACCCGATCGCCCAGCCTGCGCGACATGGTCGGACCTAACGGAAAATCGAACGGTCCGCTCATGCATCACGGCGGTCAGGCCACGATCGCAGATTTGATCAATCACTACAATTTGATCCCGGGAGACAACACCAATCTCGATCCTCGGTTGCGCCGTCCGGGAGGAGCGTTGCAAAACCTGAACCTGACTCAACAGCAAAAAGACCAACTTGCCGCGTTTCTGCGCACGCTGACGGGCAGCAACGTCTACACTGACGTGAAGTGGTCGAGCCCCTTCACTGCGAGCAACCAGTTGACTCTCATCATCCTTCCTGAAAGCGCCGTCAAGATGACTCGAAACCCGAACAACACTCTCACGTTGCAATGCCAAGCGGCCGCCGGTCTGAACTATCGCATGGAAAGTTCGACCAATCTCAAAGACTGGGTCCTCATGGAGCAGGTCGCATCAGGCCCCACAGGGGTCATTGAGAAAACCGTGCCCATCGCCAGCAATGCCACGTTTTATCGATTCACCTACACGCCGTAAATGTGAGACACCGCATTTCATCAAAAAACCCGGTTCGCCATGCGAACCGGGTTTTTTCGTAAACGCGCCAACCGGTGATTACCAGGTTTGCGAGCGTGAGTGTGAGTAGTAGCTATCAAAGCCAAGCTCAGGGGGGAACTCCGAAAGACCCTGAGAAGGAGACATTTCAATGCGACCGTCTTGACCGCAATTTTCATATGGCTGCTTGTACGTGCCACGATAGGTAGGGCAGGTAAAGGTCACCAGCTCATAGAAACCGTAACCAAGACGACGAAGCGCGCGGTTGGTGCCATCAACCGCACCATAGGCAGTCCCTCCCTTACGTCCGTAGGTATCAGTTTTGCGGACAACGCTCTCGGGGATTTCGACAAAGCCATACATGATATTCGACAGGGCACGACCCAACTTGCGGGTAGGCGTGTAGTCGGCACCTGGAGGAGCTTGGATATCAGCGGAAACCAGTCCCGTGAGGGCGATCAGAGTGGAGGCAAGAAGCGTAAGTTTTTTCATGCTGGGAAGGAGTGTAGGGTGCGGAGGTCGGAGTTGGCAACCGCAAAATGAAAAAAAACGCGCTTTTTTGGCGGTCTCTGCGCAAGCGCCGCAGACCGCCTACTTGGCCATCAGAGAAGATACTTGCTCGCTTGCTCGACGTCTTTGTCTCCGCGTCCGGAGAGATTGGCAATGATGATATCGGTTTTTGGCAACAGCGGCGCGATCTTGTGAACGTAAGCCATGGCGTGAGAACTTTCCAAAGCAGGCAAAATCCCCTCGGTGGTCGCGAGAGTTTTGAAAGCAGCCAGAGCCTCGGTGTCAGTCGCGTAGGTATATTCTACCCGTCCGATGCTTTGCAAGTACGCGTGTTCTGGGCCAATCGCGGCGTAGTCAAGACCTGCACTGACAGAGTGGGTCAGTTCAATTTGGCCGTCATCATTTGCCAGCAACCACGTTTTCGTGCCTTGGAGCACGCCGAGCTTGCCACCTTGGAAACGGGCAGCGTGGCGTTCCGGTAAAATGCCATCTCCGCCTGCCTCGACTCCGACCATGCGCACATCTGCATCGTTCAAAAATGGGTGAAAAAGCCCCATTGCATTCGATCCACCGCCGACACAGGCTACAAGCATGCTGGGCAGTCGACCTTCCTTCTCGAGAATCTGCTGGCGCGCCTCGATGCCGATCACGCGATGGAAATCGCGCACCATCATGGGAAACGGGTGGGAACCGAGAGCGGAGCCGATGATGTAATGTGTGTTATCTACCGTGGCGACCCAATCGCGCATGGCTTCATTGACCGCTTCTTTCAGGGTTGCCTGACCGGCGGTGACGGGCACGACTTTGGCGCCCATCAAGCGCATACGAGCGACATTGAGAGCCTGTCGCTCCATATCCACCGCGCCCATGTAGACCACACATTCCATGCCAAAACGAGCGCAGACGGTGGCAGTGGCGACGCCGTGCTGGCCTGCTCCGGTTTCGGCAATGATGCGGGTTTTACCCAGACGTTTGGCGAGCAGGATTTGCCCGAGCGCGTTGTTGATTTTGTGAGCGCCGGTATGAAGGAGATCTTCGCGTTTGAGATAAATTTTTGCTCCGCCCAGATTCTCCGTCCAACGCTGTGCATAATAAAGCGGGGTGGGACGGCCGACATAATTGTGAAGCAATTGGTCGAGCTCCAACTGAAACGCCGGATCCTGACGTGCTTTTTCGTAAGCCTGAGCCAGATCCTGCAAGGGCGTCATCAGGGTTTCTGGAACAAACATGCCACCGAAGGGGCCGAAATGACCGGTGGCATCAGGAACAGTCGGGAGCAAGTCAGGCATCGCGTTGACAATGAAACAGATTCCCTCGCCTTGTCAAAAGCGATTTTGCCTTGGCGAGCAAGCATTCTCGCATTTTCCTTGAACTAGCCATGATCCTGTGCGAGTCAAAACACATGGCTGCACGCTCCACTCATTCTCCGGGTCACGTGTTCGCGCCGACCACCTGGATCGGCACGATGTCACTGGCATGGGTCGTGGGCATGGACACCCTAGGCTACTGGGAATCGCTCAACGCTTATGCGACCGCTTGGACATCGCGACTAGGAGAGGGCATGCGCGACCTCCCAGCCTGGATGATCCTCCTGGCGACCATCTTTCTGGCTTATCTACTGCCCTTCCTCATGTTATCTACATCGCATGGATGGCGGCGTCTCATTTTGTGGATCAGCATGACACTTCTCACGGCCGCTTGGCTTCCGGTTTTAGCCTTGGCAGGTTGGAAATTTTCACCCGCCATGCCTATCATCACGCTTGTGTGGAGTGGCATCTGTGCATTCATCTACGCCCAAAGGCATCCGCTGCCGTGCGAGATGCCAGCGGTTTCATCCTCTGTGATTGAGCCAAGTTCTGCCGCTGAAATCTAAATTCCATGGCCCGAGTCGAATATCCCACCGCAGTGCAAGAACTGGTTGCCGAACTCAAGCGTCTGCCAGGCGTGGGTCCGCGCAGTGCGGAGCGCATGGCTGTCTGGCTACTGCAGAGCAAACGTGCCGAGCCCCTGTCCTTAGCGAGAGCACTGGAGCGAGCAGAACAAGAGCTCTGTCTTTGCGATCGCTGCGGATTTTTCGCAACTGCAGATGCATGTCTGGCCTGCGATGAATCCAAACGCGATGGCTCGGTGATTTGTGTGGTCGAGCAACCGACCGACGTGCTGCCCATGGAGAGGTCGGGATCGTTCCGCGGGGTGTATCATTGCCTCGGGGGTCGACTCTCCCCACTGGATCATGTGACACCGGATGATTTGCGCATCGAGCCCTTGATGCGTCGAGCGAGAGCAGGAGTAGAAATCATACTGGCTCTGGGTTCGGACGTGGAAGGCGAAACCACAGCCCATTACCTCGCTGGTGAACTGCGGGGGCGTGGTTGCCGCATCACGCGCATTGCCCAAGGCTTACCCGCGGGTGGTGGATTGGAGCATGCCGATGAACTGACATTGATGCGTGCGATGCAGGGTCGTCGTGAATGGAACGAAAGCTAAGCAGGCCATGAAATCAAATCGAAAAAGCGGAGACCCCGCAAGCAACCGCAAAGGCGGCATCCCTTTTTGGGAAAAAATGCAACCGAAAAAGCCCGAGCGTGCGATCAAAAAAGAAGCTGCGTCCGCACCCAAAACACCTCGCATTTCTTCAGCCATCAAATCGGCGCAATCGACCGAAAAAGGCTGGGATCAAGTCGCAGAATGGTATGAGGGATTGGTGGGAAATGAAGGATCGGATTACCACAAGCATGTGATCGTGCCAGCCTTGATGAATCGTCTCGGCGATCTCAAAGGAAAGCGAATGATCGATATTTGCTGTGGTCAGGGATTTTTAGGGAAAATGCTTCGTCATGCGGGCGCAGCACGCGTGCAGGGAATCGATGCCAGTCCGCAATTGATCGCAGCCGCGCGCCAACGCCATGCCGACGATGCGCAGCAACACTATCAGGTGGCCGATGCCTGCCAACCCGGCGCTTGGGCCGATGGCTCGTATGACCTCGCCATTTGCCTGATGGCAGTGCATGATGTGCCAGACCTTCGCGGTTTGTTTCAGAACATCGGCCGCTGCCTCTCGCCTCATGGTCGGGCCCTGCTGGTGTTCATGCATCCTTGCTTTCGCTTTCCTCAACACACGCATTGGGGCTGGGATGCCGAAAAGCAGATACAGTATCGTCGCATCGATCGCTATGGCAGCGAGCACACGATTCACATCACCACACACCCTGGACGCAAGAACAGCCAACAGACGAAATTCTACCATCGCCCACTGCCATCGTATATCAACGCACTCGCTGCTGCGGGCATGGCGATCACAGGCTGCGATGAACTTTTCACGCATCGCCGGTCGCAGGTAGGACCGCGCAGCAGAGCGGAACATTTCGCCGCTGAAGAATTCCCCATGTTTTTGCTTTGGGAATTGCGGCTTTGCCCTGCGCTTCAATAAGAGTGAGCGCAAAGGTGCTCGATGCAATGCTGCGACCAAGTCTCCAATCGATCAAAATGCTGGAGGCGCAATTCTTCCAAAGAACTGAACTGCAGGTCGGTCAACGCATCTTCACGAGACGCCACATCTTCGCTATCAAGATCAACGAGATGAACCACGCCGAGGTGGACTTGACCCACAGGATTGGAGTCATCATTGAGCAACGCGATGATACGACTCGTGCGTTTGCTGCCAATCACAAGTTCTTCATCGAGCTCACGCGAAACGGCCGCGAAGTAGGCTTCGGGGCCCACACGACCTTCGCCCGTATCCACAGGGTTGATGTGACCACCGACACCGACGGAAATTTTCGCGTGCAATCGGCTCTCCCCACCTGCCTTACCTCGGGTGTAATGAAGGATGCGATCACCACAACGGAACAGGCAATAGGGAATCAATTGCTTGTGTGAGGGATCTTCCTCGGCAGCGGCACGATCCATGAAAAAATGCTCCGCGGGATCGAGCAAGCGCTCCATGAAGCGATCCGTCTGCTCCGTGAGGATGCCATGAAACATACCCAACTCCTCGAGCAAAGCCCGACGCACGACCAAAACTTCCTCACCTGCGTATTTCGACATATCGATGGTTGGCACGGGGTTAGATGCACCGCGCACTGGACGCGAAACTAGGCAAAGATCTCCCCATCGGCAAGCGGCATTTGTCCAATGTTTCCACTGGAAAATTTCTGCTTCGCGCGTAGCTTCGAGCCGTGCCCAAAAAACCGACATCACCCCGAGACGCCCATGCCGTAATCCGCATCCGTGGCGCACGTCAGCACAACCTGAAAGGCCTAGATCTCGATGTCGCGCACGGACAGTTGACCGTGGTCACCGGGCCCTCGGGTTCGGGAAAATCGTCTCTGGCTTTCCACACTCTTTACGCCGAAGGTCAGCGGCGCTATGTGGAAACTTTTTCGCCTTATGTGCGTCAGTTCTTCGATCGCATGGACAAACCTGACGTCGATCTCATCGATGGCATACTTCCCGCCATTGCGATTGAACAAAAAAACCAAGTGCGCACGACGCGATCGACGGTGGGCACGCTGACGGAGATCAATGATTATCTGAAAGTCTATTTCTCCCGTATCAGCCAAGGCTATGACCCAAAAACGGGAGAGGAAATACGGCCCGATAGTCCGGAATCAGCACTCGCGTGGTTACAATCGGAACGCCTCGATCAAGCGATGCTCCTCCTGTTTTCCGTTCGCGTCCCCGAATTGGCAACACCTGGCGATTTTTTTCCTTTGCTCAGTCAGCAAGGGTTTCTCCGCGTGCTGCTTTACGGCACGGTTTATCGAACGGATGAACCATCTCAATGTCCGCATCAGAAACTGCCCGCACAAATGTGGGTGGTACAAGATCGCGTGACGGTGAAGACGAGTCAGCGCGCACGTTTGCTAGAGGCACTGGAAACCGCCGCACGTCATGGTCACGGTTCATTTGCCGTATGCAGCACAGATGCAGAAGCGCAGTCTTTACGGCAGTTCAGCAACGATTGGGTCAACCCGAACACGGGCTTCACGCTTTGCGAGCCGAGCGCAGGATTGTTTTCCTTCAACAGCCCGCGCGGCGCCTGCCCGAAATGCCGTGGTTTTGGTCGTGTGATTGGCATCGATCTCACAAAAGCAGTGCCGGACGCTAGTCTAACGATTCGCCAAGGCGCTGTGAAGCCATTCCAAGGCGAACGCGGCGAAGAATGCCAGCGCGATTTACTGCGCTGTTGCAAAGCGCGAGGCATCAACATCCACACGCCTTGGGAAGAACTGAGTGAAGACGAGCAAGAGTGGATCAAATATGGTGAGGGCGGAGATCCGGATGAAGCCTGGCGCGATGGTCGCTGGTATGGCATCAAGGGCTTTTTTGATTGGCTCGAAGGCAAGGCCTACAAAATGCACGTGCGCGTGTTTCTTTCCCGATACCGATCTTACACCGAATGCCCGGTTTGTCGGGGCAAGCGCCTGCGTCCGGAGGCGCTATGCTTTCGCGTTCAGGGGAAATCATTGCCGGAAATTTGGCAAACTCCCGTCGACGCCTTGGCCGCTTGGTTTGCTGAACAACAGAGCAAAGACCCTTCTCTCGAATTGGTGAGAAAGGAAATTCACGCACGCTTGCAATACCTCGTCGATGTAGGACTGAGCTATCTCACGCTCGACCGCCAAACGCGCACGCTTTCGGGCGGCGAAATGGCACGCGTAAATCTCACGACCTGCCTAGGCGCCTCACTCACGAATACCTTGTTTGTTTTGGACGAACCCACGGTGGGCTTACACGCGCGCGACATCGAACGCTTGGTCGGAGTCATGCATCGTCTGCGCGATAAAGGCAATACCTTGGTCATCGTCGAACACGAGGAATCCGTCATGACCTCGGCGGATCAAATCATCGATCTGGGTCCTGCCGCCGGTGAATGGGGCGGATCTCTCGTCTATCAAGGGCCCGCCATCAATCCGAAACAACAGGAAGGCACGGTTCCCTGGCTGGATGGTCGCAAGCGCATTCCACTGCCGAAAAAACGTCGCAAGCCTGGCAAACCTTGTTTGCAGATCAGAGGAGCGACGCGGCACAATCTGAAGAAACTCGATGTGGACATTCCCCTAGGTTTGTTGGTTTGTCTGAGTGGTGTTTCAGGCTCGGGGAAATCAACTCTGGCGCATGATGTCTTGTTCGCCAACCTCGCCAAAAAAATGGGGCAGGATCCCGGCGATGAGCGCGAGGCGGCACCACTACAGAGTCTATCAGGCTCGCAATGGCTGAAGGAAGCATTGCTGGTCGACCAGTCACCACTGGCGCGCACTCCACGTTCCACACCGGCGGTGCAGTGCGGTGCGTTTGACTTGATCCGTCAATTGTTGTGCGAGACGGAGTCGGCCAAGTCCGCCGGCTTGCAGCCGGGATTTTTCTCTTTCAACTCGGGACAAGGTCGCTGTGATCGTTGTGCGGGCGCGGGCTACGAGCAGGTGGAAATGCAGTTTCTGAGCGACATCCAAGTCACCTGCCCTGATTGCTCAGGCCGACGCTATCGTCCATCAGCACTGGAATATACTTTGCTCGATCTGAGCATCGCCGATTGGCTGGATCTCACGGTCAGCACGGCTCTCAGGAGTCTGAAGAGCTTGACAATCGATGGTTCTAAAAAAACGTCTCGTGTTGCGCAGAAAGCCATCGATCTGCTCCATCCTCTTGAGCGTGTGGGTCTTGGCTATCTGCGTCTCGGACAACCACTCAATACTCTTAGTGGTGGCGAGTCACAGCGTTTGAAATTGTCATCCCTTCTCAGTGAAAGTCCGGAAGGGGGGCGTTTGCTGATTCTGGATGAACCAACCACGGGGTTGCATGTATCAGATGTTGCCACCTTATTGCTGGTGTTCCAACAACTCGTCGATGCCGGCAATACGGTCTTGGTGATCGAACATCATCTCGATGTGATTGCTGCGGCAGATTGGGTCATCGACCTGGGGCCCAGCGGTGGCAACGATGGCGGAAAAATTGTTGCCAGTGGCACTCCGGAAGAGGTTGCCAAGACTGATGGCGAGACCGCGCGTTTTTTGCACGAAAAATTGTACGGCAAGAAAAACTCCAAGGTCAAGGAATCGCGGCGCATGATGGTCAAAGCGCCAGAAGAAATCGCCTTGCATGGAGCGCGACACCACAATTTGAAAAACATTTCGCTCAACATTCCACGCGATCAATTTGTGGTGATTTCTGGATTGAGTGGTTCGGGGAAATCGACCTTGGCTTTCGACATTTTGTTTGCGGAAGGTCAACGTCGGTTCCTTGATTCGATGTCCGCCTATGCACGGCAGTTCGCAGATCAATTGGAAAAACCGGAGCTCGATCATCTCGGCGGATTGCCACCCACAGTGGCGATTGAACAGAGAATCTCCCAAGGCGGTAGCAAGTCCACTGTGGCGACGATCACGGAGGTATGGAATTTCATCCGCTTGCTGTATGCCAAGCTCGGCATACGTCATTGCTGCGGTCAGCCGGTCCAAAAGCAATCGCTGGCAGCCATGGAACAAAGCCTGCGCCGATTGCTGAAAGAGGGGCCGATTCGTTTGTTCGCCCCCTTGATTCGCGGTCGCAAGGGCTATCACACGGAGGTCGCCACATGGGCTCTTCAACATGGCTACGAGACCTTGCTGGTCGATCGTCAACTCATCGCAGCCGATGAGTTTCGTCCGCTCGAACGATTCAAGGAGCACGACATCGACGCAATGATCGCTGCCTTTTCCTCAGCGACAAAATCGTTGGGCGAGAAGCTCGAAGAAGCCCTGCGCGTGGGCAAAGGAAGTTTGCGAGTGTTGACGGCGAAGAATCAGTTTCACGTCATGTCCGCCTCACAATCGTGCCTGACTTGCGGGACATCGTATGAGGATCTCGATCCTCGCCATTTTTCCTTCAACTCACCTCACGGCTGGTGTGGCGAATGTCGGGGTTACGGAATGGTTCCAAAAAAACGTCACAATCTCGATATAACACGCTTCGATTCGTTACTAGCTGCGGAAGTGGATGAGGAGCGCTCCATGGAGCGGATGGACGCCGAGGATTTGGTGCTGTGTCCTCAGTGTCTGGGGCACCGACTGCGCGATGATTCCGCCCGCGTTCAGGTGGCGGCGATGGAAATCGGCGCGTTGGCACGGTTGCCGATTCATCGGGCGGCGGAACATTTTTCGCAGCTGAAATTTCCCGAGCATCGCCAGCAATTGATCGCGCGCGACATCATTCCGGAAATCCATCAACGACTCGAATTTCTGAGCAAAGTGGGGCTGGGGTATCTGCAATTGGATCGCTCGGCTCGTACGCTTTCCGGCGGCGAGAGCCAGCGCATTCGCCTCGCGGCGCAGTTGGGATCGAACCTGCGTGGCGTGCTTTACGTGCTGGATGAACCGACCATCGGCTTGCACCCGCGCGACAATGCAGCCTTATTAGAAACGCTCATTGCATTGCGCGACCGCGGCAATTCGCTGGTGGTGGTGGAGCACGATGAGGATACCATTGCCGCGGCTGATTGTTTGATCGACCTCGGCCCTGGCGCTGGTCGTTTGGGCGGGCAAGTGGTCTATCAAGGGAAACCTCCGCAACTCGGGAAAAAGAAACACAGTGCCCAGCAAATCGCGGCCTCACCGACTTTGCGCGCGATGTCGATGGCACTCACACATCCCAAGCCTGAGCAGCGTCGCACGCTCACGAGTAAACCAAAGTGGCTGGAGTTGAGTGGTTGTCATGCGAACAATCTGAAAAATATCGACGTCGCGATCCCGCTCGGCTGTCTTACGGTATTGACCGGCGTTTCCGGATCCGGCAAGTCGTCCTTCATGCACGGATGCCTCGCACCTGCGGCGCGGGATGGTGGCAAAAGCAAAAAGAGCAGCCCATTCACCAAGGCGAGGGGCTTCGATGCGGTGGAAGCGGTTTACGAAGTCGATCAATCACCGATTGGCAAAACATCGCGATCGTGCCCAGCGACCTACGTGGGGATTTTTGATGAAATTCGCAAGGTGTTTGCGCAACTTCCCGAAGCGCGCGCCCGTGGCTACGATGCCTCGCGTTTTTCGTTCAATACCGATGGCGGACGCTGCGAGGAATGCAAGGGCAATGGCCGCATCAAGCTGGAAATGGATTTCCTCCCCGCGACATGGGTTCCTTGCGATGTGTGCCAGGGAAAACGCTACAACGCACCGACGCGGGAGGTTCTTTACCGTGATCAATCGATCGCTGATGTGTTAGCGATGTCGATCGAACAGGCCGCGAGTTTTTTCGAAACCCACAGCAAGCTCGCCGAGCCACTGCGTTTGTTGAACGAAACAGGCTTGGGATATCTCACGCTCGGTCAAGCATCGCCCACGCTTTCCGGCGGGGAGGCCCAGCGCATCAAATTGGTCAGTGAAATCGCCCGAGGTCGATCGCTGCGCAAGCGCATGGCTCAGCTCAAACACAGCATAGGCAATCTCTATCTGATCGAAGAGCCCACGGTAGGACTGCATCTCGAAGACGTGCGACGTTTGATTGATGTGCTGCATCGCTTGGTCAACGAAGGGCATACCGTGGTGGTGATCGAGCACCACATGGCCATCGCGGCAGAAGCCGATTGGATCATCGACATCGGCCCCGAAGCCGGTGATGCGGGTGGTTCCATCGTAGCTCAAGGCACGCCCGAGCAAGTTGCCAAATCCAAAACCTCACGCACCTCACCCTTCCTTGCGACGCAGTTGGGGTGAGGCTTTGGTGAACTGGGCTTCAGCTCATCAATGCCAATCCATGACCAAAAGATCTTATGGATAGTGGTATAGCTGGGCACTTAGAGCTCATGCATTTACTTTTTTAAGAAACGCAAATCTCAATCTTTTTTGCTATTTTTTTTCTTAAGTAATTCACCCAGATTTGCTGATGGCAGTTCGACATAGTCGGCAGCCTCTTCCATGACCACTGCTTCCTTTGCCGTCGGGGCTAGTTTTGCAGCTTCACGCAACATAGGGCCTGCCGAGGCATCGCCAAGGACAATCATCCCATTCACTGCGGCCTCGCGAATTTCTGCTTCAGGATGTACGAGATAGCCGCGGATCGCAGGTAGTTGCGCCGGATCGTAAGTGATGGAAGCTTCGTGAATTTTTTCAAGAATCGTTTGTTTGGACTCCGCGTTAGACGTAGAGTCTATCGCTAGCTTTTCGGCAGCGGATGACAAAGGTTCCGATTTATTCGAGGAGCCGAAATGATCTTGGCCAGTAGTTGTCGATGAAGTTTGTCGCGGTGGGACGAGCTCTCTCGAATTAGAGCCAGTCTCGTCCATCATAGATGGACGAGTGTTCATGAACCAAATGAGGCTCCCTATTGCGACCACTAGGACTGCAATCCCGAGTCGTTGATTAATGGGTGTTAATTTCATCGGGGAAATCCAAACCTTATTGCGACGTTTTTCACAAGCTTTGAATGCGTGAATGTAAAGGTAGTGTTGCCATTCTGATCACAACGCTAGGGAAGGATTTTGCGAAAACGAAAAAATCATCAAATTTTTTAAAAAAAGGGCTTGACGCTAAGAGCAAATTACAATAGCAAATGCTGCATTGACAAAATTTCTTTTAAGAAAAACTTGCTCAATTACCAACACGAAAAAACATTATTGTTATGAAAACACTTACTAAGTTTACTTCAGCAAGTCTCCTGCTTGCCGCTCTGTCTAACACATCCTTTGCCGATTACATTCAATTGTCAGATCGTTCGTTCACGCTAGCGTTGACGTTGAAGACCGCTGCTCCCGGACTGAAGTTGAAAGACGCAGATACCGGTGAGACTTACCAAGCTTTTGAAAATGAAGAGGAAGTTTATGACGGTAACGACAACCTTACCAAAGAGATTTACAGATATTCTTCCGTTACGAAAAACTCCAAATATGGCAACAAAGAGATCGTTCAAGCAGCCTATGAAAACGGTCTTTTGCCCGATGACAAGATTTCCGGATGGGCGGTCATTGTCACCGAGGACGAGGAACAACCTAGAATTCAGTTGAAGAAAAAGATAGACGGCGAGGACACATACATCGATTCAGGCATAACTCTCGGGACAGATGGGACGATACAAGACATCGCAGAAAGTTATAATGATACTACATCCTATTCATACAAATTTGATGCTGAAATCGAGCAATACGAGCAGACCTCTGTTGTTAACACGATTACAGGAAGCTACGTAGAAGAAGGGAAAATCAGCTTGGGAGTGACGGATGTAGAGATTTCAGGAGCATACGCCAGCGGTGGCAAGGTAATGTCTTACTATCCTCGCTACGAGGATGAGAATGGCAAAATGGTTGAGGATAAGTCGGAAGCTGATTACGAGTATATTCCTTCAGTCGCAAAAATTTCGGGCTTGATTGGGACCTTTGAATCAGAAGAAGGATATTTTACTGTAATCACTGGCACAGCAACTGTAGGTGCTGGAAAAGGTACGATTATTAGAGAGTAAAAAATACTCGGATTGTTGCTGCTAACCGTCTGGTATTATGGCAGCTATTTCTCTCATATAAAAAACGACTTAAGACACACAAAGGGCAACAGCCTGCTAAAACCCCGAGACTTTGTTTAAGCAAAGTCTCGGGGTTTTTCGATATGATCTCATCGTGGCACAACAAATAGTTCCTAGCGAGCGTTTCCATGGGCAGTCGCTGATTTTTCCCTCGTCGCCCATGCAGCCCCGTGATAGCAGTCTGGTGTGATTGTAGAATCCGTTACTTCCTCCCTGCTGGAAAAAATTGCAACGATGGCTCGGCCGCTGTGTCTCGTGCCGACGATGGGAGCATTGCATGAGGGGCATCTCGCATTGATTCGTGCGGCGCGGGAAAAGGTCGGAGCGAGCGGGACGGTGGCGGTATCCATTTTTGTGAATCCGATGCAATTCGATCGCAAAGATGATTTGGAAAAATACCCTCGTCCTCTCGATCGTGATTTGGCGGCCTGTGAGGCGGCGGGAGCAGATCTGGTGTTTGCACCCGATCCTGGGCAGATGTATGCGGCAGATCATAGTGTGACGATTTCGGAAAACCGGCTATCAACCACGCTGTGTGGTGCCGCAAGGCCGGGTCATTTTACGGGGGTTTGCACGGTGGTCATGAAATTGTTCCTGCTATTCCGTGCGGAGTTTGCCATTTTCGGAAAAAAGGATTTTCAACAACTCGCGATCATTCGCCGGATGGTGCGGGATCTGCACGTGCCCATCGAAATCATCGGTCATTCCACGGTGCGGGAAAGCGATGGCCTGGCCATGTCATCGCGAAATGTCAGACTGACTCCTGAGCAGCGCGCAGCAGCGCCATCGCTTTATCGGGCGCTCAGCGCCGCGGCGGGTTTGCTCAAATTGGGCGAGCGACAGGCGGGACCTGTGCTCGACGCAGCCAAGCACTACCTTGCGCAGACGATGACATTTCGTATCGATTACGTGGCACTTGTCGATGCGGAAACCTTGGAACCCGTGGCCGTCATTCGCAGGCCTGCCCTGCTAGCACTGGCAGGTTTTTTTGGCGATGTGCGTCTGATCGACCACATCGAGCTGCATGCGGATTTCTGATCATGTTTCGTCTTGAAAAGCCCTCGAACCTCCCGTAATGCTTTCATAAGAAACGACACAACAACTGATTCCATCCGTTTTTCATGGAAGTAACCTCACAAAGCTCCCCACTGCAATGCCATGACATCTCGGTAACACCGCGTGCCATTGTCAGCATCGATCTCCTCGGTCGGGTGACGAGCTGGAACCGTGAAGCGCAGGCCGTCTTTGGATGGAGCGCAGCGGAAGCCATGGAACAAAACATCGAGGATACGATCTTGCCATTCCGGTATCGACGAATCTACCGGCGCCTTCTGCGTGGAATCCGCGAGCACCGCTCTTTTTCTTGGTTCAATCGCTGCGTGAAAATGACGGTATTGCGGCGCGACTCGCGAGAATTTCCGATCGAACTGACATTCGCAACCATCGCGGCGGACGGTGAGATACAGTTGCTAGTGAGCATGTGTGATCCTGGCATCCTTGATCATGCACAAAAAAATCTACAGAGGACCAGCGACATGCTGGCAGCCGTAGGAAATCTTCAGTCCGAGTATATCACGAAAGCCAAAGAAACCACGTCGCAAATTTTCGAGGACCTGCTGCAACTTTTGTTAGATTTTACCGAGAGCGAATATGGTTTTGTGGCCGAAGTTCTTCATGATGAACAGGGTGCGCCCTATATGAAAACCCATGCGATCACCGATATCTCATGGAACGAGGAGATGCGGGCTTTTTACGAAAAGCACAAAGCGGCTGGGCTCGAATTCCGCAATCTGAAGACGCTTTTCGGCGAGGCGCTGGTCACGAAGCAACCCGTTATTTCGAACCAGCCTGCTGTTGACCCGCGCCGCGGAGGGCTCCCTCCAGGGCACCCTCCTTTGCATGCCTATCTGGGTATACCGATATGGAAAGCGGACGAAATGATCGCCATGGTCGGTGTTGCGAACAGGTCAGGCGGCTATCACATGGATTTGGTCAGGGAAATCGAACCCCTTTTATCCACATACGCGACGATCATCCGCGGTTTTCAGGTCGAGAAAGAGCAGCAGGCGTATCGGGAGAAAATCGAATCCCTGAATGCGGATCTCGAGCAGAGAGCGCATCAGTTGGCCATGGCACTGGAGACCAACATTCGTGTCGAGCGCGAAAGACTCGAGGCACTGCGGGAACATTCGGCCACCTTGGAGCGGCGAGTTGCTGAGCGAACCGCAGAGCTCGAACATTCCAAGCAGCAATTTCAGGACCTTTTCGAATTCGCACCGGACGCTCTCGTTTTGACGGATGATGCGGGAATCATCCAACTTTCCAACAGCACTGCTGAACGAATCTTTCATTGGAGCAGGGAGGAACTGCAGGGGCAGTCGATCGAGATTCTCATCACTCCGGAACTGCAAGAAGAATACTGGCAAGCCAGGAGCACGGTCATAAAAACTGGGCAAAAAATCACTCTCAGAGGCAGGAGAAAAAACGGTCAGGAATTTCCTCTCGAACTGAGCATCAGCCCAGTGGAAATGTCAGGCAGCCGCTGGATTGTGAAAGCGATGCGGGATGTCTCGGAGAGAACCCATCTAGAGCAGGAATTGGTCCGCATTAGCTCGCGCGAACAGGAACGTCTGGCACACGAACTGCACGACCATTTGGGAGCCTATCTGGCTGGGATCGCCTTGCGTTTCAAGACGCTATCCCAACTGCTCAATCAACGCTCCGTTCCTGAAGCAGAAATCGCTCAAGGGATGGTGAGTCAGGTCAATGATGCCATCAATCAGGTCCGCAATTTTGCCCGCCTGCTAGCTCCGGTAGATCTTGAAACGGGAGGGCTCTCGGTCGGTTTGACACAACTCTCCCGTGAGATGACATCGGTGTTCCACATCGAATGCAAAGCCCACATCACCGGCGATCTTCCTGTGTTGAGTCGCGATCAAAGCTTGCACCTCTATCGAATCGCGCAGGAGGCCACGAGAAACGCCATCCATCACGGCAAATCGAAATCTGTGGACATTCGACTTAAGATAGAGGTGGATCGCTTGATCCTTTCGATCACCAATGATGGCAAACCATGGGTGCCCGACTTCCAGCAAACCCAGGGCATGGGTTTGCGCATCATGCGGCACAGGGCGCTGAGTCTGGGTGGCCAACTGACCATACAGGGATCGGAACAAGGACAAACCTCCGTTTCCTGCCGCATCCCGCTCTTCCGGCAAAATTCCTAACCGGCCATGATTTTCCGATGAACAAAATCCGCATCCTGATCGTAGAAGATCATCATTTTTTTCGAAGCGGTCTGTCCCAGTGGCTCAACCAGCAAAAAGGGATCGTGTGCTGTGGCGAAGCATCATCGGTGCAGGAGGCGCGACTGGCAGTCGAACAACTTCTGCCCGATGTGATTTTGATGGACTTGCGTCTGGGTGACGGTGAGGGACTGGATCTGATCTCCGAAATCAGTCAAAATCACCCCTCCATTCGAATCATTGCCCTATCACAATTCGATGAGGACATCTTCGCTCACCGAGCTCTACAAGCGGGAGCCCGTGGCTATCTCATGAAGTCTGAAGCTACCGAATCGGTGATGACGGCCATTCACCAAGTGATGTCTGGCGGGATTCATCTGAGTGCTCGTATGGAAGCCCAACTGCTTCGCAATATTTTCCCGGACCCTGCCTCACGCGACCCGAACCTGGCGCGTCTGTCCAATCGAGAATTGCAAGTCTTCCAACTATTGGGAGCGGGCATGACCACGGCCGAAATCGGCCAACATCTCAAACTGAGTCACAAGACGATCGAAACATACCGTGAGCACTTAAAACAAAAACTTCATCTTCCTGACGCCACTTCGCTGGTGCGCGCCGCAAAATTGTGGGTAGAGGCGGGCAAATGGGACTGATCCGAACCAAACCTCGCGACCCTAGCGCCCATCCATCCGTTCCCACCCACACATAAGGGCGATCCCTCAATCATTTTCAGTAAATCCCCCCTATGGCGCTAGCGCTGTTTCGTGATAATCTGCGTTGTTTCACCAAAGCGTGCACGTTAGCAAACTGGCTGCACTATGGAGAAGGCTCCAATGGCCAAGTGGAAATCGTTAGAGTATCCTGGGGGGGAGATCTACACACCACTTGGCCATTTGAGTTTTTTTCAAATGCCACTTGGCCAACGAGTTAGGGTGACAGGTTGTTGCCCACCCCATGATGCGGATCCTTCAGATCAGGCGAGGAGAGGACCATCTGGTTGACGAAGGCGCTGAAGAATCTCCTCCACGATGCCATCTGCGGCCAGCATCACATCGCTGCGTGAGGACAGGATCTTGCACTTGCATTGGCTTGGATCACTGCCGACGACCACAGCAAAGCGCGCCCCTGCGATCTCCGCGCGCTGCATTTGCTTGGGATATTTCATCGGCAACATCGGAAAATCGACGGCAATGCCCGCCGTGCGCAAATCGGTCACCAATCGTAACGCGTCATGACGGCGACTCTCGTCGTCGACCACCACATACACATCACAGCCCGCCTGGTGGCGCTGCAACCACCCTTCCATCTGCATCAACGCGTGAGGTGTTTCCTCGATCAGATGACGAATGACGTAATCACCCATCGCAAATCCCGTGGCCGGCAAGTCGACCTTGCCATCGGAAATGGTGGAGACAAGACTATCGTATCTGCCGCCGCCAGCAACAGCACGCATCGACGCCTTAGAGTCGAAGACCTCGAAGACCAGTCCCGTGTAGTAAGCGAGGCCACGCACAATCGACAAATCCCAACGCACAAAATCGCCCAGCCCACGAGCTGTTAGATCCGCGAGAAGAACCCGATAGGCATGCGAAGCGTTATCGGGATTTGCGATGAATTCCTTCACCTCCTCAAGCGAGGCGCCCAGTGCGGAAAGTTTTTCGTTCAAAGCTTCCGGGCGATCGCGCTCCAACTTGTCGACAATCTGCAACAACGCGGACAATTGATCGGCATTCCATCCTCGCCCTGCGGCAAAGTCCGCCCAGGCTTGACGATCCGAGACGCGAACTTGGTAGTCGTCTTTTTCAAAACCAAAAGCGCGCATGGCATCGATGGCCACCGCCAGCAATTCGGCATCCGCTTGTGCTGCACTCTCACCGAGAATGTCCACATTGAATTGGAAAAACTCGCGACCGCGGCCTTTCTGAGGTTTTTCGTAACGAAAGCACTGCCCAATCTCGAACCATTTGAGTGGCTTGGGAAAATCGCGTTGATGATCCGCGGCGAGTCTTGCCAGCGAAGCTGTGACTTCTGGGCGCAGAGTGACGTCACGTCCCCCTTGGTCATCAAAACGAAACAATTGCGTGGAGAGCTCACCACCCGATTTTTTCAGATACAATCCTGTATCTTCGAGCAATGGCGTTTCGTATTCCACAAATCCGTGCCTGCGCGCGGTGGCACGCCATGTTTCCTGCAGGTACTGGCGCACTGCAAAATCTCGGGGCAAAAAATCACGGAAGCCGGGAAGGGATTGAAATGATGATACAGCCATGGACTTGCTCAACATGCACGGATCAGCCTGTAGAGGCAAGCCCCTTGTATCCCAATGCCTTTGGTTGGCATCCGCGCGGCAGCATCACGACCGATGGCCGCTTTCTTTTTTCTCCTTTACGCATCTGAAGCAAATCCTAGCATGAAACCATGATGCTAGCCCGCATAGTCGCGATTTTTTATGTATCTTTCTCCATGGTCAGGGCGGAATCACCCCCACTCCGGGATCTGCCTCGCCGCACGGAATCCATCCGTGTCGTCGAAGACGAAGTCGCAGCACGACTGCAAACATCCATCGCTCGTTGGGAAAAAGAGGGCGCGGTGGTGGATTTGATTGGCGCCATCCACATCGCTGACAAAAATTATTACGATACCCTCAATCAGATCTTCCCCCAGTATGACAGTGTGCTGTTCGAAATGGTAGGTGGTGACAAACTCGCTGAGAAAGCGAGTCCCGCCGCGACAGCCACCTCCGATGACAAATCACGTCTCTCCAGTTTGCGCGATGTCTATCGCATGGTTGCCACCTTTCTCGGACTGAGCGGCCAATCGGAGTGCATCGATTACTCCGCGAAAAACTTCGTCCACGCCGACCTCAGCATGGAGGAGTTCGAGGAAAAACAAAAACAGCGCAACGAATCGCTACTGGGATTCGCCCTCAAGGCCGGTGCTCAAGGTGAAGCATCCGCTTCTCGCCAGCCTGATGCCAACCGATTGATGGCGGCGATGCTAACGGGAAATCGCAACATGTTGAAGCTCGAGCTGATTCATACCCTCGGACAAGGAGATGACCAGATTTCCCTGTTTGCTGGCGAAACCGTCATCATCACCGACCGCAATGCGAGATGTCTCGAAGTGATGGAGCATGAAATCAAGGTGGATCGTAAAAAACTAGGAATATTTTACGGATCAGCGCACTTTCCCGATATGGAAAAAAGCCTTTTGGCGCGTGGATGGAAACGCACAGAAGAGCGGTGGCTGACCGCATGGAACATCAGCAAGAGCAGCAAGAAGAATCCCATGCAGCCCTTTGGCACTGGGTTTCCGAATCTCGATGCACCGGCCGTAGGTGAGTGGTGGAAACGCCCGAAGGCGGTAGGCAAGAACGAGTGGTGGAACGAGGTGATTCTTGATGTGCCACGCGACCAAACGGTTGCCTTCGCGCTCTACACCAGTGACCGCGGAGTTCTCAAGATGACCGCGCAATTGGTGCCCTTGCTGCCGGAAGAATCGCGTGAAACGCGGCTCGAAATCCTACAGGCTGACGGCTCATGGAAAGAGATCGCCAAAAGTCCTGTGATGGAACCGGGCTGGACTTCGCATTTCCGCATCGAAGGATGGGACCATACCAAGACCGTGGCCTATCGCGTACGACATGGCGATCGATCGATGTTTGAAGGAAGCATTCGCAAAGACCCGCGGGATAAGCCAACCATTATGGTCGCATCTCTATCCTGCAACTCGAATCAAAACCGCGGGCCGCGCACAGACATGATCGCAAATCTTCGCCAACAGGACCCAGACCTTTTGTTCTTCGCCGGCGACCAAAGTTACGACCATGAGCAACACACAGCAGCCTGGCTGCTGTGGGGCAAGCAATTCCGTGAGATCATCAAGGATCGGCCGACCATCACCATCCCCGACGACCATGATATCGGCCAAGGGAATTTTTGGGGACAGGGCGGCATTGTGGCAAAAACCGCAGCGGGTCACGATGGTGGCTATTTTTACCCTGCTTCCTATGTGAAAATGGTAGAACGCTGCCAGACTTGGCATTTACCAGATGCGTTCGACCCGTCCCCCATCGCGCAGGGCATCGGCGTTTACTATACCAACCTGAGAGTGGGGGGCATTGATTTCGCTATCATCGAGGACCGGAAATTCAAAAGTGGACCCTCTGGCAAAATCCCACTGATGGGACCGCGCCCCGATCACATCAATGATCCGAAGTATGACCGCAAGTCAGTGGATCTTCCCGGTCTCCAATTGTTAGGCGATCGCCAACTCGCCTTTCTCCGCCAGTGGAGCGGCGATTGGCGTGACGCTCGCATGAAATGCGTGCTCTCACAAACCGCGTTTTGCGGTGCGGTTCACTTGCACGGCGGTCCTAATCATCGCCTCCTCGCTGATCTGGACAGCAATGCATGGCCGCAGAGCGGACGCAATGCCGCACTCGAAGAATTGAGACGCTGCCGCGCCGTTCACTTATGCGGCGACCAGCATCTCGGTGTGGTCGTGCAACACGGCATTCAAACACATCGCGATGGTCCTTATGGTTTTACGAGTCCTGCGATTTACAATAACTATTATGGTCGTTGGTGGAATCCTGAAAATCAGACGGTAGGGTCTCATCCTGTGCCGGACAGTCCGCTGCCTTGGACAGGCGACTACGAGGACGGTCTGGGCAATCCCATCACCATGCTGGCCTACGCAAACCCCGGCACCATGGGGGGAGCGGAAAATCACGACAACAAGCGCGGCGATGGCTATGGACTGGTGCATTTTGACAAAAAAAACTCAACCATCACTTTCGAGGCATGGCCCTACGAGGGTCGTGTGAGCCAAGGACTCAAGCCCTACCCCGGTTGGCCCATCACGATTGCCGTCTCTGACAATGATGGGCGCAAACCGTTGAGGAAGATACCCGTGCCTGCGATCATCCGGAACATGAAGGATCCGGTCCTATCCCTTGTGGACGATGCAACGGGACTCCCTGTCTACACCCAGCGCTTCGTCAGTGTCCCCGACGAGCTGCCCGTCTATCAGGAAGGAAATTTTTCTCTTCGCTACGGAAAAGATCGTGCGACCGAAAAGGCACCGTGATCGATAGCCGCTCTGACGTCTGCCAAATGTGTTGAAAAAATGATCTTGGAACAAACGGACTGAGATGATAGGACAAAGGTAATCTTTATCTTTCCCATGAAGCCTGTTCCCTCCGTCGCCGTCATTGGCATTACGCTGGCACTCAGTTCCTGCGGGCTCTACGGTTCTCTGGGAGCCGTTCGCAAACACGTGCCGAAAATGCCAAAAATCGCGATGCCATCGATGCCGAAAGTGCCTTTGCCTTCGATGCCCAAACTCCAACGGGGCGACGTCGCACGCTTCTCTCTCGCCGACCTTTTTCCCTCACGCGTGCCGATTGTGCAAGTGCGGGAAAAGGATTTGCGAGAAATCCCTCTCGGCAGAGACAAAGCTCTGGCCTATCAAAAACAGGGAGCGTTTTTCCCCTCATGGTTCGGTGGCCCAGTCGATTTCAAAGAGCCCAGTCTGCCTACCGGCGCGCTTGATAATCCGGAGTTCGGACTTTTGCCACCCAAGCCAGAATAGGGATTCTCACGCTCCTGCGTAGCGACTCAACCAGGCATCGATTTCCGCAACGAGAAGTGGGTAGGTGGATTCATCAAAAGAATGCCCCGAGCCCTCGATCATCAAGAGTTTTTTCGGATCAGGCGCCCGCGAAAAGGCGGCCTCGCTATCAGCGGGAAAAACCACATCGTCGGCCGAACCATGGACGAGCAACCACGGCACCTCCATCGCGGCTGCAGCTTCGAGCGTAGATTCATGCTGGTGAAGATCATCCACATAAGCTTGAGACAAAGGGCAGGCCTCCTCATCCCACATGCATCCCTGTCCTGGTATCACATCGCCAAATTCGCGTTCACAGAATTCACGAGTATACACCATGCCGGCAAGGGTGATGAGGACCCGCATCCGCTCATCGCGCACGGCCGTGAAAACGCCCACAGCGCCCCCCATGCTGTGACCACAGTATGCCACGCGCGTCGTTTCAGGAATGGCATCGAACACACTTTGCAAGTCGGCCACTTCCTTGCTGATGGTCGCATCCTCGAACCGACCTTGCGAGCCGCCATTCCCACTGAAAGAAAGGCGCAAGCAGGGCCACCCCCGAGCGGCGAGTCCCTCGGCGATCGCAAGGAGCAAAGGTCTGTCCTTGTTTCCTGTGACACCGTGACCGAGGACCACAAGATGATCCAATTTTTCTCCAGGATGAAAAGCGACATCTAGCTGCTCGCCCTGAGCATTGGTAATGGGAAGTTTCATAAAGAATGTTCGATCGTTGTGCGTCCGGGAAATGTTAGTTCAGCAATGGCCGACTTGTCGAGTTCACCCAAGCCATGGGCGACCATCGAATCGTATTGCGCTTGGGTAGCTCGTGACAAAGGCACCTTCACACCCGCCTCTGAGGCGAGGGCATTGGCAATGCCGCTGTCCTTGGCCGCATGTGCTGCGCTAAAAAAGCAGTCATGCTCGCGGGCGATCATATCATCGCCATCCGTCACCAAGACCCGCGAGTTGGCTCCGGTCTGCGAAAAAATTTCTTTCAACATTGCCAGATCCAATCCCAAGGCAGCACCCAGACCCAGACCTTCCGCCAATCCTGCGGTGTTGATGTTCATCACCATATTGACCAGTGCCTTCACTTGCGCGGCTTTGCCCGTAGGGCCGACGTAACGCAGCGCAGTAGAGAGATCGTGAAGGAGGGGCTCAACCGCGAGGTAGTCGCTCTCCTTTCCCCCAATCATCAGGTATAAAGTGCCTTCGCGTGCCTGCGTGATGCTCGATGCCATACAGGCTTCCAGCGCGGCCGCGCCGACCTTTTCGCAAGCCGCAGCGACTTCTTGGTGCAACTGTGGGCTGATCGTCGCGCAGTTGAGGAACAACCGACCATCCGCACCTGTGAGCAGACTGTCACCCGATGGAGAGAAAATCGCGCGCATCGCGGCATCGTCCGTCACCACGGTCAGAATCACCTCCGCTGCTGCCGTCAGTTCAGCCAAGGTTGGAGCTACGCGACAACCGAGTTCGGCAGCCAACGATTCCGCGAGATGACGATGTCGATCATACACCATCGTAACCGCATATCCCTGATCCTTGAGGCGGCGAGCCATGTTTGCCCCCATGCGTCCCACACCCACAAAACCGATCGTTTTTTCTTTCATTTCGCACGCGCAACCTGTGGCAGCCGAGAAAATTTGTCAACCTCGCGCAAAAGATCAAATCCGAACCATTTCTTCCACTCCAAAAATTTTTTCGCGTCCTGTTCATTTTCTGAAATACCTGCCCGCGCTCCAGCGTTTGAAAAGATGCTCGATTGCTTTTTCCGCGTCCTGCACGAACTTCAATACCACACTCATGAAACCCAAATGCCCTGGAAATCCTCTGGAACGTTACTCCTCTCGGCGTGAGTTTTTCTACGTCGGACTCCTAGGCGGGCTCGGCCTCACCTTGCCAGGTTTCCTGCAACGTCAGGCCATGGGCGCGCAAAAGTTTTATGAAACCAAGGAAGGAGTCGCCAAGAGCGTGATTCACATTTTCCTACCCGGCGGTTTGGCTCACCAAGAGTCCTTTGATCCAAAGCCACTCGCCCCCTCCGAGTACCGTGGGCCTTTTGGCGCGATCGATACGAAAATCCCGGGCATTCAGTTCGGGCAATTCATGAAACACACGGCACAGGTGGCGGATAAGATGACCATCATCCGCTCCATGACGCACGGCGAGGCCGCTCACGAGCGCGGCACGCACAACATGTTCACGGGCTATCGACCCTCTCCTGCCGTCGAATACCCCTCGATCGGATCCGTGATTTCACACGAACTCGGAACGCGCAACAACCTGCCGCCCTACGTTTGCATCCCCCAAGTGCCCAATGAATACGCTAACTCCGGCTATCTCAGCTCAGCCTTCGGACCTTTCGCCCTCGGTGCAGATCCGGCACAAGGAGGCTTCAAGGTGCGCGATCTCAATCTGCCCGATGGCGTAAGCGACGAGCGATTCCATCGCCGCCAGCAGTTGCTTTACACCGTCGATCAACATTTCCGCAGCTTGGAGAAATCAGACGAAATCGACTCGATGGACGCCTTCTACCAGCATGCCTACAAGCTGATATCTTCGCATCAGGCGCGGGAGGCTTTCCATCTCGAAGCAGAGCCCGCCAACCTGCGTGATCGCTACGGCCGCACACAGGCAGGACAACGCATGATTCTGGCGCGTCGTTTGGTCGAAGCTGGTGTGCGCTTCGTATCGCTCACTGCCGGTGGTTGGGATCACCACGACAACATCAAGGGTGGTATCGAAAGCAATCTACCGCCTACCGATCAAGCCATTGCCGCACTGCTCACCGATCTCGATGAGCGTGGCTTACTGGACAGCACGCTGGTGATGGTCACATCGGAGTTCGGCCGCACACCCAAGATCAATCCGACGGGTGGTCGCGATCACTGGCCGCGCGTTTTTTCCACCATGCTGGCCGGCGGCGGCGTGAAACGTGGCATGGTCTACGGCAGCTCTGATGCTCTTGGCGGTGAACCGGAGAATGATCCCGTCACCGTGGCCGACCTCGCCACCACCATCTATCACCAAATTGGTATCAATGCGGACAAAGAACTCATGGCACCTGGGAATCGTCCGATCGAAATTTGCGAAAACGGTCGGGTTCTCGATGAGATCCTAGCCAAAAAAGCCTAACTTATCGGCACCGTGAATCGCTGGCTTTTCATTCCCGCCTATTGGCTGTTCATCATCGCATCTGCATCGGGGTTTTCGCCAGAATTGAACACAGTCATGCCGCGTGGATGGCAGCGCGGTTCAGACGTGCTCATGCATTTTCATGGCGAACGCATCAGCGACACACAGGAGGTTCTTTGCTATCAACCAGGCATTTCCTTCCGCGATATCAAAGTGGTGGATCCCAAGCACATCACGGTGCTCGCGACCATCGCACCTGATGCGCCGCTGGGAGAGCATCCGCTGCGCCTCCGCACGGCAGGCGGAATTTCCGAAATGCGATTGTTTCTTGTGGGCCAATTCCCATGCATCGACGAAATCGAACCAAACAACAAATTCGATCAGGCACAAAAAGTGGAAGGGAATACCACAGTCCATGGAATCGCCAAACTGGAGGATGAGGATTATTTCATCTGTCATCTGCAAAAAGGGCAACGCCTGACCGCAGAGGTGGAAGCCATACGCCTGGGCGAAGCGATGTTCGATGCCTACGTGGCGATCCTCGATCCCCAGCGCTTCGAGCTCAGTGCTCGAGATGATACCCCATTGCTGCGCACTGACTGCTATGCATCGATCGTAGCTCCCGCCGATGGCGATTACCGTGTGGTAGTTCGAGAAGCCGCCTACGAGGGCAGTGATGCCTGTCACTATCGTCTGCACATCTCCCACGCCCCTCGACCATCCGCGGTGTATCCTACAGGAGCCAAACCAGGCGAGACAGTGGAATTCACCTTCATCGGCGACCCCTCGGGTCCGATCAAACAAACCATCACACTGCCCGCTTCTGGGCCCAATCCCTTTCCCGTCTTTGCCCAAGCCGATGGCCTCTCTTCACCCTCACCGAACTGGATCGCTCTCAGCCCCATGGACTATAGCCAGGAGGTGGAACCCAACGCGATGGGCAAGGAGGCCACACCCCTGCCGCCCATCCCTTGCGCCGCTCATGGAGTCATCGGAGAAAATGGCGACGTTGATTGGTTCCGCTTTCGTGCGAAAAAAAATGACAACCTCGTGATCAAAGCGCGCGCGCTCGGGCTACGTTCACCACTCGATTCCGTCGTAAGCCTGCGCGACACTGCGGGCAAAAATCTCACAACCAATGACGACCAAGGAAATCTGGATAGTTCCCTGACCTGGACCTGCCCAGAGGACGGCGATTATTTCGTGAGAATCCAAGACAAGCTCCGCAAGGGGCAGCCTGATTACACCTATCGCATCGAGATCACACCCCGCAGCGCCACAATCAGTGCCGCACTTCCTACGGTGGAACGGGTTCAAACACAGAAGTGGAAAATGCTCACCGTGCCGCGCGGCAACCGCTACGCCAGTGTGGTGAATTTCACGAGGGAAAACGTAGGCTGCGTCCTCCAACTCGCCGCCGAATCCCTCCCCGCCGGCATGACATTGACCGCTCCCGCCGTTCCGAAAAACGCCACATCTTTCCCCCTCCTCATCGAAGCATCGGCCGATGCGCCTCTCGCGGGCGGCCTTTACTCCATCGCGCTGAACGCCACCGGCGAGGGCGCTCCTACAGAACTGAAAGGAGCCTTGAAGGAACGCATCGAACACGTTGACATCAACAACCAAGGATCCTACCACGGCACATCCGTGGACAAAATCAGCATGGCGGTGATCGAAGAATCTCCCCTCCGCATCGATCTCGAACAGCCAGCCGTTCCCATTGTCAAAAACGGCATCTTGCCGCTGAAGATCAAAGCGCAGCGCGCGGCGGGCTTTGAGAATGAAGCGAAACTGCGTTTCCTTTGGAGCCCCACGGGCATTGGCGCTCCTGTCACCATCGATCTTCCCAAAGGCGCGAACGAAGCGGTTTATGAAATCAATGCCAGTGCCGATGCCGCCACCGGCCAATGGCCCATTGTGATTCTAGCAGAAGTCCCCACACCCAAGGGACCGTTGCTGGTATCCTCGAATTTCGTCACTCTCACCGTCGCTGAACCATTTCTCAGCATGAACATCGAACTCTGTGCGACCGAGCAGAATAAGCCCTCGCCCCTGCTCTGCAAGGTCGATGTCACCACGCCCTTCGAAGGACAAGCCACGGCCGAACTCATGGGGTTGCCGCATGGCACCAAAGCCGCCCCCATGACTTTGAACAAAGATACCAAGGAGCTGTTATTCCAAGTGGAAGTAGCAGCCGATGCTACCATCGGCAAACACCAAAATCTTTTCTGCAAAGTCAACATTCCGCACAACGGGCAGACGGTTCTCCACCAGGTCGCCTACGGCGGTGTGCTGCGCATCGATGCCCCCACGGTAGCCGCCGCGCCTAAGCCCGCAGCTCCCGAGGCAAAGGCAGCACCTGCCGCGGCACCCGCTCCCGCCCCGCCCACGGCGAAACCTCTCAGTCGTCTCGAACAACTCCGTCAAAAACAACAGAATCCCTAATAACACCATGAAGACCATCCTACGCAGCGCCATTGCTCTCGCCCTCACTACCACCCTGACATTCGCCAACGGCTGGATGACCGATTGGGAAGCCGCCAAGGCCAAGGCCAAAGCCGAGAACAAACCCATCCTCATCAACTTCACCGGCACCGACTGGTGCGGATGGTGCATCAAGATCGAAAAAGAAGTCTTTTCCAAACAAGCCTTCAAGGACTATGCCGAAAAAAATCTCGTCTTGATGGAAGTGGATTTCCCTAAGAAAAAGGAACAAAGCCCTGAACTCAAAAAACAGAACAAGGCGCTCGACAAGGAATTCGCGATCGAGGGTTATCCGACGGTGTATCTGCTCAATGCCGAAGGCAAAAAAATCAGTGAGGAAATCGGCTACCGCGAAGGCGGCCCTGAGGCCTACACCAAGCACTTGCAGGAGCTGATCGAAAAAACCAAATAATTGCAAACGAACTCGTCCACTGACTGACATCGATACGCCCACCAGGAAATCGATGACACTCAGCGCACCAACTGTCTGAGCTGCGTCTGGAATGCCACGATATCGTCCTGGGTGGGGCGATAGCCCGAGGTATCCGGATCGAGTCCGAGACGACCGCTCTCATCGACATACCACAAGGCCTTTTCGCCATCGCTGAATTGCACCTTGCCGCTAAACATCATACCGGGAATCACAATTTCGTCACGGCTCACGCGTACGGCACCGGCATCGGCATCGAGGGTCGTCTCTGCGGTGGGCTCCTCTTTTTTGGGTTCCTCCTTCACCTCGGTTTTCAGCGTGATGCCGAGATCAAGAATGAGGAAACGCGTATCCATGTAGGTCACACGGATCTGCCAGAGATCGTTCATGCGTTTTTGAATCTCTGCCATCTGCGCGCCTTCTTCGGCCCACTGACGGATGGTATTTTTCTGGTCGTCGCTTAGTTGGCTGGAGGAAAACATCTCCACCCATCAAAGCGCAGCAACGAGGAATCACAAGCCGAATCCGCCGAATCCACGCCGAAATTTCTCATCACAGGCCCAGCAGACGGCGATCAGTGGCTGTCAGCTCTCTCCATTGCCCCTGCGGCAGACCATCTAACAGAAAATCACCGATCGCCACTCGAATGAGACGCAGTGTGGGAAATCCCACAGCGGCCGTCATACGCCGCACCTGACGGTTTTTGCCCTCGATCAAAACCAATTCGATCCATGAGGTAGGAATGCTGGCGCGATGGCGGATCGGCGGCAGACGCGGCTGCAGAGCCGGTTCTTCTGTCAAGCGCCGGACTCTGGCTTTTGCTACCCTATGATCCTGAATCACCAGCGTGCCAGCACCGAGCTTGCGCAGCGCTTCGTCATCGACCTCGCCCTCGACCTGCACCCAGTAGCTACGCGGATGTTCATGGCGCGGATGCAGCAAACGATCGACAAGCGGTTTTTCATCACTCAACAGCAGAAGACCCTCGGAATCGCGATCGAGGCGACCGATGGGATAAACACCCTTCGGCAGGGAAAAATCCGCAAGGGTTCGATGTTCGGGCAGTTCCCGAGTAAATTGCGAGAGCACGTCAAAGGGCTTATGAAAAGCGATCAGCATGCCCCTACGCACTTAGGATTCGGGCTCGGACTCCTTCGGCCAAATCAACGAAGCAACGACCGAAATGACCAGCGCGCACAATACGACTCCCAACGAAATGTTGACCAAGCTTTGCTGGAACTCATGATGGAGATAGCGCTGGACCAGCGAGTAGAACGCACCATCGGCTGGACCCTCATGCAACTTCATCACACCTGCCGCGACCAAGGGAAGTAGCATTTTTACGCCAATGAAACTCAGAATGAAGGCGAGCCCCACCTTGAGGAAGTGGAAACGATCCGCAAGATCTGCCAAAAGAAAAAAGAAAGTCCGCAAACCAAGTATCGCAAAAATATTCGATGTGTAGACGATGAATTTGTCCGTCGTGATCCCGAAAATTGCCGGAATGGAATCGACGGCAAACATCACATCGGACAGCTCGACCACGATGAGCACCAAGAGCAGCAGGGTTCCGGTGCGTTTGCCGTCCTGAATCACCGTGAAGCGGCTGCCATCGTAGTGTTTCGAAATACGGATGAAACGCGTCACAAAGGTTACCAATCGGCTATCTTCGGGATTGAATCCATCTTCATCGCTACCGAACATTTTCACCCCCGTCCACAGCAGGAAGGCGCCAAAAACATAGAGGATCCAGTGGAAACGCTCGACCAGCTCGGCGCCAGTGAAAATCATGATCATGCGCATCGCCAAGGCTCCCATGATCCCCCAGAACAACACGCGGTGCTGGTATTTTTTCGGCACCTTAAAGTAACCGAAGATAAGCAGGAAAACGAAGAGATTGTCCACCGAGAGCGATAGCTCGATCAGATAACCGGTGAGAAATTCCTTCGCCTTGAAAAATCCCATATCCGCACCATACGAATGCGTAACAGCTCCATAGACAAAGGCATTGAACAACAGTGCGAGCGAAATCCAAACGGAGCTCCAGATGAAGGTCTCGCGGCGCGAAGGCGCGTGATCACGACGATTCGCAATGCCGAGGTCTGCAAACAAGGCGAGCAATACGACGACAAAAAATGTCACCCAGCACCAGTAGGGGTAATTGATTTCCTTCATGAAAAAGCGACATGAATCAACGGCAAAAGAACAACGAGGTAAAGCACGAATCCACAGCGATCATGAATTCTCGCTATCGCGACGCATTTCCTCCAGTGTCTCGGAAACATCCGTCAGTGAGTTCCACAATTCAGTCACCACATAGATCGGTGCATGAGCTCGCACCGCCAGGGCCATGCAGTCACTGGGGCGCGCATCGAGCTCGACCATTTTTCTCTCCTGCACTTCGTTTTCCATCTGGAAAATCGCACGGGCGTAATACACTTCCCCCTGCATGCGGATGATCATCACGCGCAGCAGTTTCGCCCCAAAGGAATCCAGGGTCATGAGAAACAAATCGTGGGTCAAGGGACGTTCTGGTTGTTGTCCTGCCAGCACCGCATTGATCGAGGCTCCGATCGCTGGATCGATAAAAAAGGAAATGACCTTATGCCCATCCCCCAGAAAAACCGCACATCCTGCCTGCGTTGGCATCAGGGCAATCGGTTCCACACGGGTCATGTCAGGCATGTCCTCTGATAGCGCATGCCTACAGTCCGCACAAGCTCATTTCATGTGGAGATGAGGCATCATACCTCGTTTTTGCATCGCCCTTGGATCAGAAAAGTCACACGACACATCTGCGCGCGCGTGTGCCCTTTCGGGTCGCGAAGGCAAACGCGCCCCCAATGCAAGACTGAGTAGTCGAAAAGGGCGCACAGAGGCAGCCTCCAAATTCAATCCACCAGATGCGCACCGCGGGAGGGGCGGGAACAAAAGATTTCCGGAACGATCCCTGTGGCTTGCTGATAGGACCGGCGCATAGTGGTCATGATGACATCAGTGCACTCACGTTTGCACAAAGTCACGGTGGATCCGCCAAATCCGCCACCGGTCATGCGGGCGCCGAACACTCCACCTGATATGCCGATCTCGCGAGCCAAGTTCACCATGATGTCCAACTCCTCGCAAGAAACCTCAAAGTCATCGCGCAGGGAATCGTGCGAGGCATCCATGAGTTCTCCTAACAGAAGAAAATCATTTTGAGCCAATGCATGGGCCGCTTTTTGGGTGCGGGCGATCTCGGTAACGACGTGGCGCGCGCGGCGGTTGACGGGATCACCCAAATCATTCCAACGTGCTTTCACATCAGTCAAAGTGACATCCCTCCATGAGGGTTTACCTAACCATTTCAGAGCCTCTTCGGTGTGTTGGCGGCGCATGGCATACGCACCGTCCGACAATTGGTGATGCACCTTGGTGTTCGCAATGATCACGGCGAGATCGGGATTTTCGAACGGCACCAAGGTCACTTCGGCCGATCGGCAATCGATCATAACCAACCGATTTTCCTCGCCAAATGTGGAGGCAAACTGATCCATGATGCCGCAAGGAACCTGAGCAAAGTCATGTTCCGCTTTTTGACAGAGAAGTGCCTTCTGTTTTTTCGATAGAGAAATCCCTAACAATCCCTCCAACAATGTAGCCGTGGCGCATTCGAGGGCGGCGGACGACGATAGCCCCGCACCACCTGGAACCGAGGAAACGAAACATGCCTCAAAACCCGGAATGTCATATCCGAGTTGTTGAAATCCATCGATGACACCTCGCACATAGTTCGCCCAATGCGGCTCGCCGATCTCTTGCGGCAAAGTGAGATCGATCGCGGCATCCGGCTGACCCTCGCTGCGCAAATGCGCTTCAGAACTGCCATTTTTCGCGGCGGCGATGACGATGGATCGATCAATCGCAAAAGGCATGACGAAACCATCGCAATAATCGATGTGTTCGCCGATGAGATTCACGCGACCCGGAGCAACCGCAATGACGGTGGCGGGGCGGGATAGACCTTTGAGGGCGGCGTTAATGAGGTCACGGGGCATGACAGTAGGTGGCGAGTTGCTAGGTGGCGGGGGCGATTTTCTGCAGGAGGAGGGCGATGGGAAATGCGATCAAAGGACCCAAATGAAGCCAGAGGGAGGCATCCTCTCCGGTCATCATGAACACAGCCAGCCCCATAGAAAGCAAGTAGACTGAGTCCACCCAAACGATCCCAGCGAGCAAACGTGCCACTTTTTGACCCACGGTGGCTTTGACGCCAATCACCCAGAGAGTCCAGCACAAGAAAGGCACCATACCGAACACACCTACCCATGTGCGTGATAGGGGGAATCCGAGATAATGACCGCCCACCCACGGCGCGATGTGCGTGAAGAGAGGCAATAGCAACAACAGAGCTGCCAACCACTTCGTGGAACCCAGTTGCCCAGGGCGGGATTCGAAACGAGCCAAAAGAGAAATTCCAGCAATGTATGTCAGCATGCCCAGAAGCGGCAATACCATAAGTCCCGCGATGGCCAGTCCCTGCCAACCATGCCAACTTGTGAGCAAATCTCGAAGCATTCGAAAGCCGGATGACATGGCTCCCAAGCCCAGTGCATAGAGCCCCGCACGGCAGGCCCCCATGATCCAGATGGAAAAAGCTTGGCGCTTGTGCAACAGCGTGTAGGCAATCACCAAACTAAGAATCATGGCGAAGGTGAAAAAAACGGTCCTGCTCACCCACCACGACAACGCCCCCCCCCCAAGGATCAGAGCAATGGCAATCATCAGATACCATTCACGAGGAAACAAACCGGACGGAATCGCGCGTTCAGGACGATGCTCTTGATCCCATGCAACATCATACCAATCATTGAGAAAATTCCCCGCCACATAAAGACAACACGCTGCAATGATGGGAAAGATCGTTTGTTGATTCCAGTGCGGCGTATCCACATCAAAGAAGGTGGACGTCAGCAACATCCCCGTGAGAACATTGACCACCACACTCGGCACGTTTGCGATGCGAGCAGTGGCAAGAAGGGCTATGAAGCGGGATGACATGAAAAGCACTGTGTTGATCTTCGGAGGGGGAGCAAGCCTATTTCACGCAACTAGGAAAGGAGACATAGCCACTCCTCATGACCATCCATTTTTACTACTGATCATAAAATCTGCATGGACGGCTAAGATGCCTCAGCGGTGCGGACCTATGACGGATCGAATGATGCGATGACCTGCAACTTGCTCAGATTCCGCGCATGGATCGGAGGCTTTATGAGCGCGCAGCCGCACGTATCACAATCCCGGAATCGGCAGGCCTCCCGTGTGTTTTTTCATTTCGGCTGCGGAAATTTCACGTCCTTGTGCGATCGCTTGCTGCACGCCCTTGAGAATCAGATCTTGCAGGAAATCGACGTCCGAGGGATCGACCACAGATGGATCGATGCGGATCGAAACCACATCGCCTGAGCATGTTGCGGTAACGACAACTTTTCCGTTGGCCACCGATGACTCGACGGTGCGCTGAGCGAGTTCTTCCTGAGCGGCGGCGAGACCCGCTTGCATTTTTTGCGCCTGTTGCATCAATTTGGCGATATTCATGAATTCGTTGGATTTAGGGTGTAACAATTTTTCCTGAGAAAATTTCGAGAGCCTTCTGGATGAGAGGGTCTTTGTGGAAATCATCCACCTCGCGAGCCGGCTCTTTCGCCACGGGAGCTGCGGCGGGCGCCTGGAGAACCGGTGCGGCAGGCGCGGGAGGTGGTGGCGGAAGGTCCGGCCGATCTTCGGCGGAATCGATCATCGCATCCAACGTGGCAAAGGGATCCAGTTGCTTGGGAGACGCAGCCTTTGGCAACGCAGGCGCCTCCACCGGCAAGGGTGCCTCAGGCTCTGCCATCGTTGCCACGGGAACGGGAATCGTATTCTCCACTACGGGCTGGGCGACTTCTGGACCACTGTTCACAAGGTTCCGCGCCGGGATCGACTCGGAGAACTGCCCAGCTGACGACGCCAGCACGTGAATGATATCAGAAATGCGCGCCTCACCCACTACTTGGATCGCCTTGATCACACCCAACTCCAAGTGAAGCCGGCGGTTGTTCGCCCATTTCATACGCCCCTCGGTATCCGCGAGCACATCGATCACGGCCAACAATCGGTCAGGCTTGCAGGACTTGGCTGAATCTAACAGCTTTTGCCAGATGTCTCGGGGGATTCCCTCGTTTGGAGCATGAGGATCCACCTTGGCGACGATGATGGCCCGCATGGCGCCGATGAGTTCATGGAGGAGTTGCGAAACATCGCGGCCCGTGGAGGCTTCGCGTTGGATGATTTGCAAGGCTGCAGCGGTTTGTTTTTCGAAAATCGCCTCGCACAGGGAGGCGATCGTTTCGCGGGACGTAAAGCCGAAGATATTCAGCACATCCGGTTCGGTGATTTGATTGCCACAAAACGCCACCAACTGATCGAGCATCGACTGCGCATCGCGCATGCCCCCATCAGCCCCTTTCGCAATCGCCCAGGCCGCGGCCTGCTCCAGCACCACACCTTCTTGGGAAGCAATGTGTTGCAGGTGCTGAGCGATGATTTCCGTGGGGATGGGGCGCAAATCAAAGCGCTGGCAGCGAGAAAGGATGGTCGGTAAAATTTTATGCACCTCTGTGGTGGCGAAAATGAACTTCACGTGCGGAGGCGGCTCTTCCAAGGTTTTCAGCAAGGCATTGAACGCCTGGTTGGTGAGCATGTGAACCTCATCGATGTAATAGATTTTGAATTTCCCATGCATGGGCGCATAGTTCACCGATTCCCGCAAGGCTCTCACTTCATCGACACCGTTGTTCGAGGCACCGTCAATCTCCACAACGTCCAACGAGGTGCCCTCGGCGATTTGGATGCAGACGGGATCATTCGGGTCGAAATCCACCTTCGGGCCTCCCGGGCCGTTCAGAGCCTTGGCGAAAATGCGCGCGGTGGAGGTTTTTCCCGTGCCACGCGGCCCCACGAAGAGATATGCGTGAGCCAGACGGTTTTGTTCGATCGCGTTGCGCAGCGTGCGAACGACATGATCCTGTCCCAACACATCGGCAAAAGTGGCGGGACGGTATTTTCTGGCAAAAACCTGGTAACTCACGAGAGAAATACTAAAGCATGCGCGAGGATCGACAACAGGATTTATCGTCGGGGGGCATTTTTCCGCGAATCCACCAAATCGACATCCCGTCACAAGAAATTTTCATTTTTGATGAATATTCGATTCTCCATAACAAAATTCACCGTGCGCAGAAACTGGGCGAGACAAGCCGAAGGTGATGTGGTATACCGAGGGAGATGAGCGACGCCCCGAAATCACCGGATGACGATGAAGCTTTGGCTTCCATCTGTGCCAAAACGCGCAAAAGCCTCATCGCACGCCTCGACAATTGGGAGGATCAAAAGACTTGGGACGAGTTTTATCAAACTTACTGGAAGTTGATCTATGCCGTTGCGGTGAAAGCCGGTTTGCGCTCGGATGAAGCGTTCGACTGCGTCCAGGAGACCATCCTTTCCATCGCCAAGCAGAGCAAAAAGAAGCTCTATGACCCTGAGCAAGGTTCTTTCAAATCGTGGCTGATGAATATGACCCGCTGGCGCATCAACGACCAATTTCGCAAGCGGAAAAAAGACACTGCATCGGCCGGCGGAGAGTGGGATGACGAAAGGAAAACTGCAGTGATTGACCGTTTTGAGGATCCGAACGGCATGCAACTCGACCGCGTTTGGGACAACGAGTGGCGGCGGAACATGGCAGATGCAGCGCTTGCCCGCGTGAAGGCGCAGGTATCACCCAAGCAGTATCAAATTTTCGACTACTATGTCCTGCGCGAGTGGGATGCCACCAAAGTGCAAAAACATTTGGGCGTGAGCATGGCACAAGTGTATCTCGCCAAACACCGCGTGGGCTCCGTATTGAAAAAAGAACTGGAAAAATTGCGTCACGATGGCGATTAAGCAACGACCCGACCCCGTGATTCCGGACCATGAGGTGCTGCGCAAAATCGGCGGCGGCGCTTACGGAGAAATATGGCTCGCACGCGGAGTGACGGGAGCCATGCGGGCCGTCAAGGTTGTGTGGCGTGAAGACTTCGAGGATGAGCGGACCTTTGAACGCGAGTTCGAGGGCATTCTGCGTTTCGAGCCCATTTCCCGCGATCACCCGGGCTTGGTAAATGTCCTGCACGTAGGCCGGAGTCCAGACCGTCACTCGTTCTACTACTATGTCATGGAACTGGGTGATGACATCCACCACGGCACGGAAATCAACCCGGTGGAATACGAACCGCGCACCCTGCGTGCGGACAGCAAAGACACCCGCGCCAAACAACTCCCCATCGCTGAATGCCTAGAAGTCGGTCTACGCCTCGCCGAGGCCCTAGAGCACCTTCACGAAAAAGGACTCGCCCACCGCGACGTCAAGCCCTCGAACGTGATTTTCGTGGGAGGAAAAGCGAAACTCGCGGATATAGGACTGGTCGCTGCACGCGGCCAGCGCACCTTTGTGGGTACTGAGGGCTTCGTGCCGCCTGAAGGTCCGGGTTCGGCCCAGGCAGATGTTTACTCTTTAGGCAAAGTTCTCTATGAAATCGCCACAGGCAAGGATCGACTGGACTTTCCCGAACTGCCTGATGAATTGCCCCATGGCCCTGATCGCAAGCAGTGGCTGTCACTGAATCGTGTGATCTGCGATGTTTGCGAACCACAACTTTCCAAACGCAGCATCAAAACTGCGGCCGAGATGGCCGATGCCCTGCGACGCATCCAGCGCGGCAAAAGAAGACGCAGTCGTGGCGCTGGCATTCTCACCACGCTCGCCATTCTGATCACGGGATTCAGTTTCTTGACATGGAAATTTCTCGAAAAAGAAGCCTTCGTCTCCTGGGTCAATCAATGGCTGAAGCGCCCCGGTCTGGGCGCATCGCAAGAGAAAAAAATGGGGCAAATCAAAATTGTGACCGAACCGGAGGGCGCAGCTGTCTTTGACGCCGAGGGCGTGTATATGGGAGAAACCCAGACCGCAGTTCTCTCCTATCCAGTGGGAGACGTGATCAAGTTTACCCTGCGCAAAAGCGGCTACCAGGAAATGAAAATCTCCCACCAAGTGACCGAGACCAAGGAGCCGGAACTCCTCGGCGGAACACTGAAAATTTTCTCCCCTCCGATCCTAGGAGAACCGTGGGTCGATCATCTGGCCATCCGCTATCTACCAGAAAACAACCTTCACGTATCATGCGATCTTCTATCAGAAAAATCGTGGAAGCAATACGTGAACGCGGAAAAACGACCAGCTGATGTGGGCCATATCATCGAGATCAGCGAAAATGATAAGCCCGCGCGCGTCGTAATCACCAGCCCAGGAGAAGCCGAGCTTTTCTGCCGTTGGCACCAACGCGGTGCCATGCCCTCCTATCTCACCGCCGATCAAGAAATCCTACCACGTGTGGAATCATCCTTCGATCACCCCTCCCTCACCGCAGAACATCGCAAAAAAAACCTCAAGCCATTCCGCGTCATCGTGCGACAAGTCCCCTATGGCTCGATCCAGGTTTTGGCCGAGCCTGATGGAGTCGAGGTCTATGTGAACGATGAATCGCGCGGACGCATTTTCGGATCAACCTTGATCGAAAAAATCCGGCCTGGTCCCGTGGATCTGATGTTTCTACTCGATGGCTACAAACCTCAGAATCAACAGCTCACCTTACAAAACGGCGAACGGCTCCAAGTCTCGGTCACACTTCAAGAGAACCAAGGAATGATTCCGGGCCGCCCGTGGAAAAATGCGCTCGGAATGAAATTCGTGCCCGTGGGCGAAGATTTGATGGTCTCTGCTTGGGAGACGAGGGTGTCCGATTACGCCGTCTTTCTTAAGGAAACCAAGCATCCCGCAGGACCAGTGCCTGACTTCGCCCAAGATGCCAATCATCCCGCCGTTTACATCAGCCGACCGGATGCGATTGCCTTTTGCGAATGGCTGACCCTACGCGAACGAAAAGACGAACGAATCCAGTTTTCCTACGAGTATCGATTGCCCACCGATGAGGAATGGTCAATGATGGCGGGCCTACAGAATGAAAAAGGCAATACACCAGGACAACGGGACGCCCAAGGATTGGAAGTTTGGCCATGGGGGAAAACCTGGCCACCCCCTCCCGGCACGGGAAATTTCGCGGATGACACGGCAGCGACAGAGGGAAACATCAATCCAGACCGAACCATCAGCGGATACAATGATGGCTTTGTCAAAACCGCACCCGTCGGTTCGTTCGCTCCCAATCTCTATGGCATTTACGACCTATCCGGCAACGTGCATGAATGGGTGTCAGATGACTATGATGCGCTGAAAATCCACGGCGTGGTCCGCGGCGGAGGTTGGAATACCTACCGCGAGGCTAACCTCTCCATCGCCTTCCGACACGTGCTGAAGCTTTCCAGTCGCCGCGATAACATCTACGGCTTCCGCGTGGTGATCGCCAAAGTCAACAAAGACCCCGAAACCTCCCAACTCTCACCCACAACATCATGGTAGAAATCCGCATTGATTACGAAGGTCAGCTCCACTGTTCCGCCTTGCACGTGCCCTCCGGCAACACTCTCGTCACGGATGCACCCGTCGACAACAACGGTCGAGGTGAAGCATTTTCTCCCACCGACCTGGTCGCCACTGCACTCGGGGCATGCATGGCCACAGTGATGGGAATTGTCGCCCAGCGGAAGGAAATCGATCTGGCCGGCATGAAGATCGTCGTGCACAAACACATGAGCGCCGATGCCCCGCGCCGCATTGTCTCGCTGCCCGTGACCATCACCATGCCCATCGCCGCGGATCATCCGGCACTGCCTTTGTTGCAAGCTGCCATCCACGGCTGCCCAGTGCACAATAGCCTGCATCCCGACATTCAGGTAGACATCACTTGGACCTTTTTGTCCTGAACCCACTCTCTCACAACTCGTGAATGACGGCCCGGAGGCGATCTTGGAATTTTCCGTGATCGATGAAAGTGATGACTACATCGTCATCGCCAAGCCCGCGCCCTTGATTGTGCATCCCTCGAATGGCCGCGTGGAGCCGACCTTGCTGTGTGGCCTGGAGCAGTTGCTCGCATTTGAAATGGCGAATGGCAAAAAGCCCGCGATCATCACCCGTCTCGATCGCGAGACCAGCGGTCTCGTTCTCGTGGGGAAACACACGGATGCCGCGCGCGCCTTAGCGATGAGCTTGCAAAACCGCAAGGCGGAAAAAGGATACATCGCCATGGTACACGGACATCCGGAGTGGGAGAATATCGATGTGGATCAACCCATCATCCGCCAGGGTCTGGTGAAACCCAGCGCCATCTGGCTGAAGCGCACGGTGCATGCGCAGGGTCGACCCAGTTTCACCCGCTTCCGCTGCCTGCGGCGCTGGACGAACGAGTGCGGTGCCTTCAGTGAAATCGCCTGTGAGCCGCTCACCGGACGCACCCATCAAATCCGCGTCCACCTCGCGCATCTCGGGTTTCCCATCGTGGGCGATAAAATCTACGGCACCGAGGAATCGCGCTTTCTCCAATTCATCGAAACCGGCTGGACCGAGGAACTGCGCCGCGACCTCATTCTGCCCCGACAAGCCCTTCACGCCGCCACCCTAAAAATCCCCTGGCAAGGTAACTTGCGTGAATGGCACTGTCCCCTCACCCCCGACCTCGTGCATTTCAGCCAAAATGATGGGGTAAAAGGAGATTGATCTAACAGATAGAATGCGCGTTTCCAAGACCCGAACACATTGATACGTCTCCGATTTGCCTTTATGTTTTCTGTATCCTGTAATTTCGAAGCGAAGATATCGGATCCCTAAATAAAAATACCTGACTTGCAACAATACAGGCGGATGGTGCAAATGAAAACAAGGGATGTTCAAATTCTTCGGCGACGCATGAGTATCAATACTCCCAATACACCGAGGAGGGAGGTGCCAGGCTCTGGTATGGGATCTATACTTGCTAGGCGGAAGCCCATCGAATCAACCTCCCAAGTAACCAAGCTGTATGAAAGTGAAGTTTTTTCCATTTCATATTCTGGGTCATCCCACGATCCACCGCGCACTCCTTTTCCTAACCCATTGTCTCCATCATTCCATTCCCTGACGTTGCCTCCTTGGTCATAAGTGCCATAGAAACTTGGGTTGTTTGAGTAGGAACCAACAGTAGTTACTCGACCAACGTAGTTTTCTCTCTCTCCCGTCGTAAAAAAGGGATCGTAGTTGGCTTGCAGAGTAGAAATGGAACCTAGGCTACCGATCGGATATAGGGCATAAGTCTGCGTATTTGGGTTGTAATATGCCGCCTTGTACCATTCGTTTTCGCTGGGTAAACGAATCAGGGCCCCTGCATTTGGATGAAAGATGCCGCTGGTGGCGCCGTTCAAAGTATAAGATCCTGTCTCCATACTACTTGTGCCTTGTCCGTTTGCCATCCAGTTTGAGAAGCGCGCAGCATCGAACCAAGACACGAATGCAACAGGCTCGTTCCCGTATCCTTCAGTGACAGAATAAGTGAAACTACCAGAACTACCCTCGCGGTTAATGTACATACCGATGTGATAGAGTTCATAAGTATCATCTCCGGCTTTGGCATTCAGAAATTGAGCGTATTGGGCGTTGGTTACCTCATATTTGCCGATCTTGTAGGCATAATCAACCGCGCCGAAGCCGGTAGTATCTGCTGCATTTCCGGCATTACCGACTGAGATGTAGTCGACCGTGACAGATGCTTCGGTGGAAGTTAATAATGCTGCAGTGGCTGCGAGGATAAGGAAACTTTGAATTTTCATATTTATTTGTTTGCTCTAATTCAATGTTTTAAATTTAGTTTGCAAATTACAGATATTGCAAAATAAATGTGAGATCAAGACTAAAATTCTTCTTCCGTGTGATTTTTTCGTTACAACGTCTTTCTATAATAACAATACTTCAATTCGGAGGCTTGAAGGCGCGCAGGCAAAGTCCAATCCATAGAACAAGCAAAGCGGCTACCTTCAGCGGAACAACCAGGTGCGCGCTGAGATCCACGCGGCGGCGGTGCTTTTTGCGGCGGGAGTTGCGCCTGCCTCGGTAGCAGGTGGGCTAACCAGTTTCGGTGGGACCATCAGGTCGCCACCGCAAAGATTGGCTTGCCGACCTCAATGCGCAACACAGCGACTTGTGCGGAAGTGACTGGGCTGGCTTGGTTTCCGAAATTGTTGCGAATGTAGGTCAACACCGCCGCGATCTGGTTATCATTCTGGTGGGCTTGCGGTGGCATCACAACCTAGTATTCGATGCCCTTGACCTTGATCGGCCCTTCAGTCCCCGTAGCTGGATGCGGATCAGGTTTTCCACAGGTCCTGTCACCCACTCCGATCCGGCGAGCGGTGGACCCACTTCGGGCGCACCGGCGCCATCGACAACGTGGCAGGCAATGCAACCCGCGACCTCATTCTGCCCCGACAATCCCTTCACGCCGCCACCCTAAAAATCCCCTGGCAAGGTAACTTGCGTGAATGGCACTGTCCCCTCACCCCCGACCTCGTGCATTTCAGCCAAAATGATGGGGTAAAAGGCGATTGATCTAACAGATAGAATGCGGGTTTCCAAGACCTGACCCGATTTTTGCTATTCATGCTGAATGCTAGCTGAAGGGAGACCGAAAACTTCCTTGATGGCTTCAAGATAGCCCATGCCATGAATGGTGTCTGGCTCCAGATAGCTGCCTTCACCCCATTCGTTCCAAGAGTTGATGGTAATGATACGAGAGTTAGGCGGGCTCTTGATGGTGATTTGTTTCGCACGCTGCAGAGCATCGCGAAACCGCTGAGGTGTGTTGTTGACGATGACAGGCCCGAAGGGGTAGCCGTATTTGATATTTATCCAATCCGCTTCCTTCGGGCAACGCGGGGAGCTGTCCCAACCCATGGAGACATTCACATGATAGGGCACCGCAAGGGCGGAAGTGGGTTGTTCGAGTCCATTCCAGCCACTGCCTGCGGTCACCGCATCAAAATAGCCCTTCTCGGCGGTGGCGTAATCTGTCTTGGGGAAGCCCGAAAGAGGAAAGTGGTGGATCCAAGTGTAAGTGGTCACACTATTGATGCTTAGCGACTTTACGATCGCGGGGCTTTCCCTACCACCGAGACCGAAAAGGACTGCGTTGAGGTGCAGATCCGGTAAGCCAGCGGCCCGGACTTTGTCTCGGAAGCGAGCCAGTGCTAACGCTGCCTTGGAGCGGTCACCGCCGAAGACCTGAAGAAAAGTATTAAAATCATAGATGGAAAAATATGGTGAGCCATCAATCTTCCAGTAGCAGGGGTGTTTGAAATACTTCTCGATCACATAGTCGGTCATGCGATCGAATGTCTCCGGTTTGACCACCCCTTTGGCATTGGGATACATATCATGGTTGCACCACATAATGGCAAACTCGAGCCGATCTTTGTTTGTGGCGCCCAGGTAGCCACTCTCCAGAGCGGTGTGTAGATATCGCGATCCATCCTGACTGTAATGCAGCGATTTCGCCGCACGGCTATCATCGGCATCGTAGTAATACCAGTCAAAGATGAAAGCATCTAGGCCGTGGTCGGCAGCGGCAGCGATCTTGCGAGCCATGACGGTGGGATCCTGCTCGTTTTCATAGCCCCACATCGGCACCTTTGGCTGAGTGTGCCCCTCGAACCGAGGTCTTGCCACCTTGAGTGAATTCCATTCGGAGTGCGGTATCGGTCCCCAGTTCGGGAAGTAATAAGCGGCAAGCTGGCAACGGTCCGCTCTTAAGCCAGAGAAACGAGCTGTTGCCGCGTCGGCTCCTACCCAGGCTTTGATGACTTTACCTTTCGCGTCCTTGAGAACGAAGCGCGCGATGCGGACAAGGCCGGGTGCAGTGCCAGGATCGAACCGCAAGTGCATGAGGGCGGGAGTCACAGCAGGCAGATTCACCGATTCATCACGCCATTCTGCAGCACTGTGCTGGTAGGAGAGCTTCACACTGTTTTGCGCGGAGAACTGCGGTTTTGCGCTGGTGCTCCAGAAGATTTCGCCCGATCCTTTGCTCGTAGATTTGACCCTCAACTCAAGTGTGAAGGGTCCCGTGATGGCTGGAGGGATGCCGCTAAGGATGAGCTGCGGGTCGTTTGCGGTGCATTCCATACGAATCTCGGTCGGGAAGACTTTTGTCTTGGCATGAAGACCGTCCTGAATGTGGTCAGAAGCAGCCATAAGGGCCTTAGGCTCAGGAGTATCCAATCCGAAGGGTTCCTGATTTTGCGCATCCCACGCTTGGTATGCTTTCTTCAGCGAGGCGACACGCTCGCTCTGCTCAGCGGCAAGATTGCGAGTCTCGCCGATGTCGGTTGCAAGATGATAGAGAGAGAGAGGCTCGGTCCGGTTTTTCACAAGTTTCCAGTCGCCTTGGCGAATCGCCCAGCTATGCTTCGAGAGCTGAGCGGGGGGGAAACGGAAGCGCCAGTAAAGAGAGTCGTGAGGGGCCGTCACTTTTTCTCCTGTAAAAAAGGGCAAAAGGTTTGTGCCGTCGAGCTTCCAATCGGATGGTGCCACCACGCCCGCCGCCGCCAGCGCAGTCGGTAGAATGTCAAGGCTGATCACTGGTTGGTCGTAGGTTTTGCCCGCAGGGATACGACCTTTCCATTGCACGATGAATGGAACGCGGATGCCCCCTTCCAGCAGATCGCCTTTCACGCCGCGGCAGGGATCGTTTTTCGAGGTGTTTTGACCATATTCGAACGCAGCGTCCGGTTGCTGGCGCGGACTACCGGTCGCGCCACCGTTGTCGCTGAGAAAAAAAATGAGCGTGTTCTCCTCCAATTTTGTCTCGCGTAGTTTGGTGAGAACGCGGCCCACATTTTCATCTAACGAGGCCATCATGCCCAGCATGGTTCGTCGGTGTAGATCGGGGATGTGGGCAAACTGCGCCAGATGCTCGGGCTTAGACTCCATCGGCCAGTGCGGCGGCACAAGGGCGAGATAGAGGAAAAACGGAGCGTGCTGGTGCCGATCGATGAAGGCTACCGCCTCGCGTCCGAAGGCATCTGTCGAGTATTCTTTCTCCCTCAAAAGTTCGGCGCCGCGATACAGATGATCGATAACACCGGTCTTCTTGTCAGGGAACAGCACGCCTCCGTTCGAATGCCAGAAGGAATCGTCAAAGCCACGCTGATAGGGCTGCCGATTTTGGCCAGCGCCCAAATGCCATTTGCCCACCATTCCCGTCACGTATCCTACCGCCTTTAGGCGATCCGCCATCGTCTTCTCACTGATTGGCAGACCGCCCAAATGGGCCTGGTCGTTCGTCTCGAAACCAAAGCGATTCTGATAGCGTCCCGTCATCAGGCCTGCCCGCGAAGGGCAGCACTGCGGTGCAGAGATGTATCCCGCAGTGCAGCGCATCCCGTTTACCGCCATCGAATCCATATGCGGAGAAACGATCTCCCTCGAACCCTGACATCCAAGGTCCGCGTATCCAAGATCATCCGCAAGGATAACGATAATGTTTGGCTTCCGAGCTTCGGCAGCTTGAAGCGCTGTCAGAGGATCGAACAATAAACCTGCGAAAAGAAGAATCAACCCCATGATCTTTTGCATGTAAGTATTTTTTCATATTTCGCCATCCATTTCAAGCCTTCCACACGCTCTTGATACAGCTTTATGTTTTTATTCATACCAGCAGGATACCCCATGGCCTGACGGTAAGCAATCCATGAAGTATGAAGAAATGGGGACCTTGGAAATTCGCATTTTTTGTTATAGAATCACGCAGCGTCATAACAAAAAACAACTTTAGCTATCTCTGCGTTTTGAAAAACGGGACCCGAGGTGGAATCTTTTCACGAGGATTGAAGCGGGCAGATACGCGATTGTTTCGGGCTTACCCCCTCATGAGATGCAAACGTCCTGTAATACGTCTTTTCATCAGGTTCGCAGGTCGTCCGTTGTGACGTTTGTGATTGTGACTCTGCAGATGTTGGCTCCTTGTTTTTCGCATGCGAGAACCGCAAGCCTCTGGTGTTGTATGGCTCGAAGGAGTCTGTGCCACGATTCTCTCAATGACACGCGCAGGAACCGCAGCTCTTGCTTTTCAGCGAGGCGAGTTTGCGTTCAATCTCCAGCGAGGTGGGAGTGATGGCAAGCCCGCCCAAGGAGGTGCAGCGGTGTTCGCGAGGCATCATGGCAGAAACGTGTTTGGCGGCATCGATGACTTCATCAAGCGGAATCAGTGGGTCGAAATCGGCCAAGGCCATGTTTGCGCAGGACAGCGCGTTGCTGGCAGCCATGACGTTTTTACCGAGACAGGGTGCCTCGACGCGGTTGGCGATGGGATCGCAGATCAAGCCGAGCATCGACTGGAAAGACATCGATGCAGCGGCGATTGCCTGATCGCGAGTGCCCCCCGCCAGAGTCACCAAGGCCGCACCCGCCATGCAGGCGGCAGAACCGCCCTCGGCCTGACAACCACCCACTTCGGCCGCGAAGGTCCAACGTGTAGCAATGAACACGCCGATGAGCCCTGCGGCGAGCATGGCCTTGGCCATTTCTTCTTCATCGAGATTCATCTCTTCCGCCATGGCGATGACCGCTCCTGGCAAGGCTGCGCAGGCACCGGCGGTGGGCGCGGCAACGATCACCCCCATGGAGCTTTTTACCTCCATCAGCGCGGTGACGTAAAGCACGATGCGGTTGAGCGCACCACCATTGAGCAATCGATCCGCTTTCATCAATTGAGCAAAACGTCCACTCTGGTGGTGCAGCACGCGATCCTCATAACTCGTGCCCGCGATGCCATTCGCAATGGACCGTCGTAAAATACGAACAATGTTTTTCATCCGATCGATGACTTCCACCTCGGTGAAATTGCCGCGTGCCATTTCGTAAGCGACGGCGAGCTTCCAGACCGGCGTTTTTTTGTTACCATCCCACTCCAGCATTTCCGCGCAGGAAGTGAAGGGAAGATTGATATCCTGACGCGAGGGCACGGGCAACACGGGCGCGAGACGTTTCACCATCGTGGCAACACCAGCCGGCACTTCGGGAAAATGATCACCGCGGACTTGCAGAAGTTTTTGCCCACCGGCGGAGTGGGAGATCACTTCCATGCCGTCGAAGGAGAGCTCCGTCGCAGGATCGACCCACAGCAAGGTCTCGTGGTAGCCTCCATCCATGTGCAGAGAAATGCCATCGATGCTATGCACTTCCATCATGCCTCCACCGGTGGAAATGGCGATGACCGAATGTTTCTCACGAGCATTCGTGAGTGTGAGGCGATAGGTATTCGGATGGGGATCACCAACATCGACCGTGACGATGTGCTGCAGCATACCGCTTTCTTCAAACGTCTGCATCGAATGCGGCAGGCGTTCGTCATCGGCCTCCCAGCCTAACAAACCGCCGAATAGACCCATATCGGAGCCTTGGCTGTCGTGCGTGGTCGGAAGCGAGCCTTCGCGATCGAACTCGATCAGCACGGAGGAAATTTCGCCATCCATCAGATCGCGAGCCAGGCGTCCAATGCGAAGCGCTGCGGCGCAATGGGAGCTCGAAGGCCCGCGCATCACGGGACCGATCACATCATTGAAGATCGAGACAGGATTCATGATTGTTCAGAGAGAGGGAGGAAATTCTTTCGCGGGATACATCAAGGGTTTTTCGCGATTCTCTAGGACGGCGGTGATGCGTTCGAGGATACGTTGTTGGTAAGCCGACGCACTGTTCGCACCTTTACCGGATGGGAGATTTTTCAGTCGTTTTTCCATGACGGGCAAAAGCGGGCGGGCCTGCTCCCCCATGCGATCGAATACGTTTGCCGCCTGCAGCGCGGCAAACGGAGCGCCATCCTGCAACAGGATGCGCTCCAGCACGGGCAGTGTGGCATCAACATGTCCGATTTTCGCCAATGCCTCAGCGGCTGCCACTTGCACGGCGAGGGACTCATCGGAAAGCCGTGCGCGCAGGATTGTTTCCGCACCCGCGGCTTTTGGGCCAAGCACCGTGCAACCTTGTGCCGCCCACCAGCGCACCGCTTCGTTTTCGTCATCGAGCGCCTTCAGGATAGCAGGAAGTTTCTCCGCATCGCGCGAGGAAGCGATCATCGCCATATCAAAAACACGGTCTAATGGAAACGCAGCCGCGCGACGCGAGGCATCGTAGCCTTCGTGCACCGAGCCCTCAGGCATGAAGCCATTGTCCACGATCTCCAAGCTATGCCGTTTCAAGGCAGTGCGCATGCGTTCGATGGTGGCACGGTGCGCGGGATCGTAGGCGAGATTTTTCACGTTGTCCGGATCCGATTCCATATCATAGAGCTCCTCGCTGGGCTTGCTGCCCCAGAACATCGAGGTGGCATCGGTCAATTTCCCCTGCTCCGCGAGTTTCGCCCACGACTGATAACCGCGCGCCTGAAACATATAATGCAACGGCTGCACGTAGGGCAGGTCCGGTCGGAAATTGCGGATGTAGAGCCAGCGGCGGTCGGCGACCGAGCGCATGGTGTCGTAACGCTCGTCCATGCGGTCGCGGGTGCAGAACACAAATTCGTTAGGCTTCTCACGTGACTGACCAGCGAACGCCTTGCCCTGCATCACGGTGGTAGGTTTGACCCCTGCGAGCGACAACACCGTGGGACCGAAGTCGGGAAAACAGACAGGATCCTTGATGCGTGTGCCCGGGGCAGCAGGAGCGAGGTGACGCCACTTCGGTGGGAAATAAACAATCAAAGGTACGTTCGTGCCGCTCTGTTGCAGGAAGCGTTTGCTGCGGGGCAGGACACCGCCGTTATCGGCGAAGTAAAACACAATCGTGTCCTCGGCGAGACCGGCTTTTTCCAGCTCATCGATTTTTTCTGCGATCATGCCATCCATCGCATGGATGTGATCGTGGTATCGGCCCCAGTCATCGCGCAGCTCCGGCGTGTCCGGTTGATACGGTGGAATGCGCACCAGCGCGCGATCCATGGGCGGATCCGAAAGGTTCCGATCCTGCAGGGGAAATAGGCAACTCTCGTGAGTGACCTCATGATTGAACACACTAAAGAAAGGTTGTTCCCGTTTGCCACGCTTCCGCCAATGAGCCTGATTGCCACTGGCATCCCACGTGTCCTTGATGGATACCGAGGCGTTGTAATCGGTCTTCGCATTGTTGGTGGTGTAATAGCCCGCCTCGCGCAGCAAGGCAGGAAAACCTCTCATCAACTGCGGGATGTTACCATGCGCGCGCATGTGGCCGGCTGGCCCCGAACTCACAGCAAAAGATCCCGTGATGAGCGCAAAACGCGAGGGCGCGCAGACAGGCTGAGCGAAGCAACGTTCATAGAGAATGCCTTCTTTGGCCAGTTTGTCGAGAGTGGGCGTGCGAGCGAGTTTGTCGCCATAGCAACCGAGAAACGTGTGATTGTCCTCGCTGGTGAGCCATAGGATGTTAGGCCGATCTGCTTGCGCGCCAAACAAAAACGACGTGAGCCCGGCTAGAAAAACGACAACTGGTATCCAAAGTTTTTTCATGATCAATGGTGAGATTCATTCTCCCGCGCCCGAGTTCCGCAAATCCACACCCGCTGTGATTTCGGCAAACCGTTGACGCATCATCTGCAGGGTCTCTCGTTGGGTAGTGGCGAGGTTGGTCGTTTGTGCGAGGTCTTGGGCGAGATCGTAGAGCTGTTCCTTGGGCGCACCAGCTTTGACCTGTCCGCGTTCATCGACATCGCTGGTGACAGTCTTCATATCGCGATAGGCCATGCTCCAGGGCTTTTCGGGTTCCGGCACGGTCTTCCCACCGGAGCCTTGCTGGGGCATGTAGATCCATTGTCGATGACGCAATGCCAGGCCGCGCGTGCCGTGGTGCATGCCCTCGGTTCGCTTGACCGGAGCGGAAACAGGATCGAGAAATGAGGATTTTTCCGAGGCACCATCGGGCGAAGCACCCGCAGGCAATGCCGCGCCCGCAAGATCGGTGAGTGTTGCGATGAGATCGACATGATGAAAATATTCTTTGCGCACGCTACCGCCTGGGATGCGTCCGATCCAGCGAGCCAGAACCGCTACCCGATGACCGCCTTCCCACACATCGGTCTTCTGACCTAACAACTCGCCGTTCGGTCTATGACCTTTACGCATGGCCTCGCCATGATAGCGACCACCGTTGTCACTGGTGAAAACGAGGATGGTATCGCGGTCCTGCTTGTTTTTTTCCAGAGCATCGAGCACCACCCCCACGCAATGATCGAGTTGCTGGATGTAGTCGCCATATATGCCCGCCTTGCTTTTGCCGCGGAAGTCACTGCTGGGATTGATCGGGTTGTGCGGAGCCTGCCAAGCAAGATACAAGAAAAACGGCTGAGTCGTTTTTTTCGACGCAATAAATGAAACCGCTTCATCGGCGGAAATCATATCGATCTTTTCGTCCGGCCGCAATGCCATCGCCTTTTTCCCGCCGATCTGCTTGCCGTGCGCTCCAGTGCCGGGCGATTTGTCCACCTGTATCGGATCGTTCTTATCCCATCCAAGAATCACATGATCGCGCACAAACACCAGTGGTGGCTCAGAGTGAGTACGTGGTGTTCCGAAAAACGAATCAAAGCCGAACTCCAGCGGTCCAGGTTTCAGTGGAGCGTTCCAATCGACCACGCGCTGGGTGCCGAAACCATTGTGCCACTTGCCGATCGCTGCGGTACGATAGCCAGCATCGCGAAACACCTGTGGCATCAGCACCTGACCGGCATCGAAGTTGCACGCGTATTCCATGGGCCGCTTCAATCGGTAGCCATAGCGCCCTGATAGAATGGTGTAGCGCGAAGGCATGCAGATGCCGCTGTAGGAGTGGGCATCGGTGAAACGCACCCCATCACGGGCAAGAGAATCGATGCGCGGCGTGGCGAGTTTCGTGGCTCCGTAGCACGACAGATCTTGATAGCCTAGATCATCGGCCACCATGAGAATGACGTTTGGCTTTTCCGCCGCAACCACGAGACCCGATAGAATGAAGCACGAGATTGCGCGCACTACAGTAAAAGAAAATGATTTCTTCATGATCGGTATTTCAGTGCGTCTCTTACTTTGCTTGCTCACGAAGTTTTACCAAACGGGCGCGCATGTCCGCCAGCCTTTGTGCCTGCGACGGGTCATCGATGAGATCTTTTTCCTCGCGAGGATCCTCCGTGAGATGAAACAACTGCTCGCGCTGAAAATCGGGCCAGACCATATACTTCCACTCCTTGCTCACGAGCGCCTGCGAACTCGGAATGCGATGGATGTTACCACCGAAGGCACTAAACTCATAAAAGTATTCCTGGCGCCAGTTGGGCTTGGCATCGGCCAAATACAATGGAGAAAGGTCCTGCCCCTGCATGGTCTGCGGCGCCTGTGTATCCGTGGCGGCAAGAATGGTGGGTGCAAGATCGGCATTGAGAGCGAAATCATCATTCGTCATGCCGCGTTTGTCCTGCTTCAATCTCGGATCGCGCACGATGAGCGGCACGCGGATGCTTTCCTGATGCGGATACCATTTGTCGGCTAGGCCGTGCTCGCCATGGAAATACCCGTTGTCTCCTGCGAAGATCACCAAAGTGTTTTCTAACAATCCTTGTCTTTTCAATTCATCGATCACCTTGCCGCAGGTCGCGTCTACCTCTGTGGCAAGTCGGTAGTAGTTTTTCATCATCTCCTGGTATTTTTCCGGAGTGTCGAAACGCCAGTGCCAACGCACACGTCCTTCGTTGCGGGCATCCGAGAGAAATGGCGGCAAGCGTTTCAGCGATTCCTCGCTAGCATTAGGCGGCACCGGTATGGCGATGTTTTGATAGAGCGACATACTCTGCGGCTGAGGCAGGAATTGCTTGGGGTTTTCATCCTCCGCATGCGTAGCGAAAAACGCCAGCGTTAGGCAAAACGGTTTGTCCTTGGGTCGCTCTTGTAGGAACTCGAGCGCGTCGTTTTCGTTTTTCTGCGTCACGTGGATTTTGTTGCCATCCTTCTGCTTGACCCAGTGAACGCCAGAATAGGATCGCCCGAAGTCGAACTCCTTGGCTGGGAAATCGCCATTGTGCCACTTGCCGATGTGACCCACATGATACCCCCGTTTTCGCAGCAAACCTGGATACGTTTCACTCCAAGGTGTTTTGAATGCCTTCATCGCCATGTTTCCGTGGCGCGACATCCATTGCCCCGTGAACAAAGTCGCACGGCTCACACCGCAGATCGATGTCGTAACGCAGCTGCGCGTGAAACGACATCCCTCCTTCGCCAATTGATCGAGATTCGGTGTTTGCAAAAACGGATGTCCCGCGCAGCCCAGCGTGTCGTGACGCCAGTCATCGGCGAACAGCACGACCACATTCATCGGCTTCTCGGCATGAGAAAAGCCACCCGTCAGAACGGCAAACAGAAAGGATAAGAAAGGTTTCATTTTCATCGATGACTACGCGGTGCGTGACACCGAACCTACAACTTTCTCTCGCATCAGGCAAGACACAGAAAGGGTCTCTGTCGCTCCTCTGATCGAGAGAGCACAGTCGTCGTTTGACTTGTCATCGTTCCGTTTGCTCTCTAACGTGCATTCATGTTGATAGAGCAACATAATCGGAAATGTCTGATGGGGGCTATCGGTTGGCTGTTCATTTCCCCACTCGGCTGGATAGCGGCCTGGTGGTTTTTCCGTCATGTTCCCGCATGGTCACTGCGGCGATTTGAGCTAACCTTACCTGCCGCTCTTGCGACTGGCATCACCTTAGTCTGCATGTTGGTCCTGTGCGCATCGGCATGGAAGATATGGAAGCAACAAACGAGTTTGTTGGATGACATGGTGCAATGGGATCACCGGGGCCTCACAGAAGAAACTGCCGGAGCTGTCGCGATCCAATTTTATACTTCGCAGGTCACGGCTCCCGCGCTGCTCATCAGCCGATTTTTTCTCCTCGGACCTCTTGCTTTGCTGCGCGCTTGGCATAACTGGAAACGACGCCTGCCGAGTGACGCCGAAACTGAGCGTCGCGTTCGCTGCAAATGGGAGGATCTACAAAAAATCGGGAAATGGCAGGGCATGTCCGAGCATAAAGGCGATGAAATCCAAATCCTTCAGTTGGCGATGATGGGGTTGATTGACTTCAGCACGAAACCCACGGTTCGATTCAAAGCAAGACAACCATGATCTCTTTCCCACTGCTCTATCTCTATTCTCGCAGTCCCTTTACGCTACTCGCTTTGGGTCTTCTGTGCACCGTGCTTGGCATCCGTCAATTTTACAAAGTCCATCAAGGGGACACCTTGATGCCCGGCACAAATTTCACCTACTTACCCAACTGGTTCTTTTATGTTACGGGAGTTTTGCTGCAAATCCCCCTACCGCTAGCGTGGTGGTTTCTGCACTCCATAGGCAGAATCTAAGGGGTGCCTCTCGGTTTTTCGTTAGAAACCAATCAACGGCTGTGAGAAAGGGGCTTTTGCGGAAAACTATTGGCTAAAAATGGCCTTCCTAGGTCGATGGGACTTACGAATATTCTTCAGGGAAGTTTGAAATGGGAAGATCGGATGAATTTGCCTTTCAAATGGATGATTAATGAACCTCATCACAAAAAAGGGAGCCCGAAGGCTCCCAGATAGAGATCACTGAAATGGTGGGCAGAGTTGGATTCGAACCAACGTAGGCGCAAGCCAGCAGATTTACAGTCTGCCCCCTTTAGCCACTCGGGCATCTACCCCCTATTTCGGTGGACGGCGAGCGTAATCCGATACGGAGAACCTTGGCAAGCGGAAAAATTGCATTTTGCCAAAAAACTTCCGCATCGCGAATTCACTTGAAAACGAATTTCAGGCGCCCCTTGCCGAGCTTGTCCTTGACGGCATCGGCACGCCAGATCACGGAAAAGCCTTCACGAGGCGGTGCGGCCTGTCCGCGCAGGCTTTCCATGATCAGAAGGCCATCGCCCATCAGCGAGTATTCAAACTTGCGATCTTCGTAACATTTGATTTCCACCATCAATTGTGTGAGGCCTTTGCCACTTACTTCATCACTCCCGAGATTGATGGGTTCCAGCCATTCGGCTTTGCCTTTTTTCTTATCGGTGCGCACATAATCCAATCGATCTTTTTTTGCCTCTGTCAGCACGCGCGCGTCTTGCATTTTGTCATAGACATCGTAGTGACGAGCGCGGATCTGGAATTGCAGGGGATTGGTGAGTGTGCCAGAGCTCAGCAAGCGACCTCCCATAAAGATGGTGGCGCCATCAAATTCCAAAAAGACCTCAAACTCCGCATCGCCCGTAACCTTGCCGCGGTATGTGATTTTCGTCGGTTTATCGGTGGGCTTGTCCACACTCACAAGGCTCTCTGGAATGATTTGTTTGATGATAGGTTTGCCTCCTACCATCTCGACTACCTCTGGATTGATGTTCACGGATCTGACGAAGCCCATGAAAGTGCCTTTGTCGTTTTTCGCTTCGAACACCATTTTGCCATCTTCTTTCACACCGAACTGAAAACCTCTTTGTTGGTAGCCAAGAAAATGGCCAAGCCATGGCTTTTCCAACAAAGTTGGCAATTGGGCCATGACGGGGGGCATCGACATCAGAAACAATACGGCACACAGAGGTTTTGACACTTTCATCATGAGGAAGTTATCATGAGCGGGAGGAAAAACAATGATTTCCTTCGTCCTATTTTCTAAAAAGACATGATGATTACAGCCCAAGAACTTGCTCGGTCCGCACGCGCTGACGCCTGCGCTCCCGCCCATCTGAATGCCGCCCTACGTTGCCTATGGCTGAGCAAAGCGGGACGATGGGATGAGGCGCACGATGCTTGTCAGAATATTTCTGATCCTGTAGGCGCTTGGATTCATGCCCATCTTCATCGCGAGGAAGGCGATCATGGTAACGCCGCCTATTGGTATCATCGAGCCAATCAACCGGTGCCGCCGCGGGCGCTGAGCATCGAGAAAGAATGGGAGCAGTTGGTGGAAAAGCTTCGCAGCTGAGAGGCAGCAAAACAAGTCATCCCAATCGCATGATGGGGTCTCTTGCCGTTTTCCTCACGATGGTCTCACGGGAATGCCACGCTCTGCAAAATATTGCTTTGCTTCGCCCACCGTGTGTTTGCCGAAGTGAAAGATCGAGGCTGCCAGGACGGCATCGGCGTGTCCTTTTTCCAAGACCTCTACCATGTGTTCGAGGTTCCCAGCTCCCCCGCTGGCGATCACGGGAATGCCGACGGCCTGGGAAATCGCTGCGGTGAGTTCGATATCGTAGCCATTTTGCGTGCCATCGGCATCCATGCTGGTGAGAAGAATTTCACCCGCTCCCCGCTCGTAAATTTCCTTCGCCCAGGCTACGGCATCGAGGCCCACGGGCGTGCGGCCGCCGTGGGTATAGACGCCCCATTTGCCCGGGCCCTCGCGTTTGGCATCGATGGCTACCACGATGCACTGGCTGCCGAATGCCTTCGCACCGGCATCGACGAGTGAGGGTTCCTTCACCGCAGAGGTATTGATACCGACCTTGTCCGCACCTGCCAGCAGCATGGTGCGCATGTCTTCTACCGAGCGAATTCCGCCGCCCACCGTGAGAGGAATGAAACAATGTTCCGCCGTGCGCCGCACCACATCGGCCATGGTGGCGCGATTGTCAGAAGATGCCGTAATGTCGAGAAAGACCAACTCGTCGGCTTTTTGGGCGTTGTAAGCCATGGCGCATTCCACTGGATCACCGGCGTCGATCAGATCTACAAAATTGACGCCCTTGACCACGCGGCCACCGGTGACGTCGAGACAAGGAATGATGCGTTTAGCCAGCACGGGCACACTGCAACGCATCGCGGCACGCCTGACAAGTCATCAATGCGTATCCCATGAAAAAATCATCGTGCTCGGTGCCCCCTCAGAAAAAGAATCCAGTAAGTCAATTTCCTCATTGCCGAACCATTCATTTCCGATAGGCTGAAAACACCGATGAATTTTCCCCTTTCACTCCGCTTCAAACTATTAGCCTTATCGCCGCAGATTTACGTCACAGATGCCGCGCAGCAACCTGTGCTCTATGTGAAACAAAAGCTGTTCAAGCTGCGCGAAAAGATCGAAGTCTTTCGCGATGAATCGCGCTCCCAGTTGCTTTGCACCATCCAAGCCAACAAGATCATCGACTGGTCGGCTCGATATTTCTTCACTGCCGCCGATGGCAGCGATCTTGGTTCGGTAGGACGCAAGGGCATGCGCTCACTGTGGCGCGCACACTATGAAATCTTCGCCCCCGGTGACAACAATCCTGACTTTGTGATCCGTGAGGAAAATCCTTGGGCCAAGGTAGGTGACCGATTTTTCGGTGAATTGCCTATCATCGGCATTTTCGCGGGCTACGTATTTCATCCGCGCTATCTTGTCACCCGCAAGTCCACGGGGCAGCCCGTATTCCGATTGTCCAAACAAAGCGCACTGTGGGAAGGAAAATTCCTCATTGAAAAATTCGGTGACGCCAACGAACAAGAGGAAACGTCCCTCACACTATCCCTTCTCATGCTGATTTTGTTGGAAAAACGACGCGGCTGATTTCCTTCCCTATGCACCGTGATGGCGCGATTGCCGCTTGCCATCCGCATGGGGATCATTAGCACAAGAATGAAAAAAATATGAAAAAGCTCACACGACTGTTGTTCGTTGTCTCGATGTTGCATTCCGCGCCAGCCCAAGACAAAGACGGATTTTCTAACCTATTTGATGGTAAGACCACGGCGGGTTGGACCAATCCTTACTCCTGGGGTGAGATCAAGGTGGTTGATGGAGAAATCCATCTGACCGCCAATCAAAAGTTTTTCCTGGTCACAGAGAAAACCTACAGCGATTTCATTTTTGAAGGTGAGATCCTTCTGCCCGCAGGCAAGGCCAACAGCGGGTTCATGTTCCGTGCTCATGCAGCACCGAACAAGGTCTTTGGCTATCAGGCTGAAGTTGATGGCGATGCCAAACGCAAGTGGTCTGGTGGTCTCTATGACGAAGGGCGCCGCACCTGGTTCATTAGTCCGATCAAGGGCAAAAAGGAGAGCGAAGATGCCTTCCGCCAGCGGGCTGGTGACACGTTCAAACGCAATGATTGGAACAAGTATCGCATCACCTGCAAAGGCAAGAGCATCAAGATCGAGGTCAACGGTGTGGTGACTACCGATGTGGAGGACGACAAGGATGCTTCCGGAGTCATCGGCATGCAGCACCACGGGGAAAAAGGCCAAACATACAAGTTCCGCAATTTGCGAATCAAAGAACTGTAAGGTTGAACCCGCCTCTGCATCGAGGCGGGCGGTGCGATCAGCCCTCAGCGCGTAAAATCATACACTTGAATTTTCTTCGTGAGAGGGAGAAGCACCTCCTTCACCTCCTTGGTATGGCGTGGATCGCTTTCATAGGCGTGCAAAGCATCTACGTTCTTGAATCGCACCAGCAAAGCGACATCGAAGGAATCATCGACGACTGGACGATCGCTGGGAACCGCCGTTCCGTAATCGAGAAATGTGATGCCCTCGATCACACGCAAACGGTCCATGGCAGCAGTGATTTTTTGGCGATCCGCAACATCACCTGGGTTTTTCTGCCAGAACATCACCACATGATCGACGGATGACTTGGGTGCGGGAGGCGCGATGGTGGCGCAGGAACTCAGCAAAGCGGCAACGGTAAGAGCGAGAAAGATTTTCATATCAAATGCGATTACTACGCAAGCCTTGGGAACATTTCAATCGGCTGTGTCATTCACCAAAATCCGCGACGTATCTTGCGTTTATAGGCACCGTCACCCACGGATAAAACCTCCACTTCCACCGTAGCAAGCCCGCGCTCTTTCATTCCGATTTTCGCCGCGGCCCGAGGTGACAGATCGATGATACGCCCCGCGATAAAAGGTCCACGGTCATTGACACGGACCTTGACTGATGCCCCATTGGCACGGTTCGTCACTCTCACCACACATGGCAGAGGCAGCGTTTTGTGAGCGGCGATCAGATGCCATGGCATGACTTTTTCGCCCAAGGAAGTATTGCCTCGAATCAGGCCGAAAAATTTCGATTCGTTGAACCACGATGCCTCCCCCACTTCCCTGTATGAAAGTGCGGCATCCACCGACATGGGATGATAGCGCTTTCCACGAACGCTGTAGGATTTTGTCAAGATGCCCTCATGTCCCCCAGGACGGGCGCAAGACGCCAGCAACAACCAAGGAAGAAAGAAACAAACCATTTTCATACTACAATCGTTACATCGATACAGGGTCTTTTGGAAAGAACTCTATCACTTCTTTTCATTTCCTCTTATTTCTTCTCATAGATGCCCGAGCGACCGCTGACAAAAAATGCGCACAAGCATGCAATGGCGAAAAGAATCGTGTAATGAGGACCAAACAACTCCATGCCCAGTATCGTGCAGGTCAGAGGCGCGTTAGCTGCCCCCGCAAAGACTGCCAGCATTCCCAATCCGGCCCATAACTCCACTGGTTGCCCTGAGAGCATCGCCAACGCATTACCGAGGGCGGCTCCGATGAAAAAAAGCGGTGTGACTTCGCCGCCTTTGAAGCCGCTCGACAACGTGATGACTGTGAAGAGCATCTTCCAAAACCAGCTCCATGTGTCGGCCCCACCGACTGAAAAACAGGACAGTAAGTCTATTCCACCGGCCCTCTGCGCGGAAACGCCTAGTCCTAGATAATCTGCTGTGCCCAGAACATAAACCATGGCGATCAAGAAAAAACCCCCTACACAAGGACGAGCCCATGTATTGGGACTCAAACTCGCGATGAGATCCGGTGCTTTGTGCGATATCCAAACAAAAACGCGACTGCAGATGCCGAAGGCAAACGCCGCAAGAATGACGATACCCACTGTGCTCCACGTCATGCCCCAAAACCCCTCACGTGTCAGTCCAAGTGTCCGGTAATCGATATGAACCACCCCCCATCCACGGCAAGTCACATGGCCGATCCATGCACTCAACCAGCAAGGGAGCAACATCCCGGTTTGCCACCGACCGCGCACGGGCAACTCAGCCGCAAATATGCCTCCAGCCCAAGGAGTCCCGAATACCGAGCCAAATCCACCCGCAATGCCGGCCATCAATAGCATTCTCCGCTGCGTCGGAGTGAGCGAAAACAGCCGCGACAACCAAGCCGATATCGCTCCACCCATCTGCACCGCCGTGCCCTCCCTTCCCGCAGATCCGCCGCACAGGTGGGTCAGCAGAGTCGACACCAAAACCATAGGCGCCATACGCAAAGGCACATTACCTTCATTCTGCCGAATCTCCTCAACTAGCAACACGTTGCCCCGCGCCGCGAGCGCACCGTAACGATCGTAGAACCAAACCATCCCCATGCCTGCAAAAGGAAGCAGCAACAGGAGCCAAGGATTTCTCCCGTACCACTCTGTCACGCAGTCGAGACTCACCAAAAACAAAGCACTGAGAGATCCGCAGATCACCCCGGTCAAGCCCAAGGCAGCAACGAAACGCAAATTCCGCAGCGCATCGTTCCCCTCTATGGCTGGATCGTCAGGCATCCGCGATCTCGTTAGACAATGCGCAAACGCGCCAAGTCCTGGGTATCCACAAGACCGACAGGCATACCCTCGTCGTCCAGCACCACCACATCATCAATCCGGTGCGACCCGATCGTGTTCACCGCCTGAACGGCGAGTGAGGAAGCGCGCACAGTCACGGGTTGACGCGTCATGAATCGAGCCACGGCTTGTAATCCGAGCTGAGGATCACGTTGAAAAGATCTTACGAAATCCCCGTGCGTAAAAACGCCAGCGAGGGAGCCGTCATCGGTCAGCACGACACAGGCGCCTGAGCGCGCACGAGTCATCGCCACCAAAGCATCATTCACTGTCGCCGTTTCTTGAATCGTCGCCCAAGCGTCGCCACTGCGCATGATATCTGCCACCTTGGTCAGAAGCGCGCGCCCCAATGATCCACCGGGATGATAACGGGCGAAATCATCTTCCGTAAATCCTCTCAGTTGCAACAAAGCCATGGCTATGGCATCGCCCATGACCAGCATGGCGGTGGAAGAAGAAGTGGGCGCCAAGTTCAGCGGACAGGCTTCGCGCTCGACGGAGGTGTCGAGGATGAGATCCGCATGCTCGGCAAGCGTGGAGTTCTGCCTACCCGTCAATGCAATCAATACGCCTGCTGACCGTTTCAAGTGCGGCAGCAAGTGCAACAATTCCGCGGTCTCACCCGAATAGGACAAGGCTAACACCGCATCTCCTTCGCTGAGCAGACCGAGGTCTCCGTGCAGGGCATTTTGTGAGTGCAATACGACCGCGGTGGCGCCGGTGGAATTCAAAGTCGCCGCGATTTTGTGACCAACGTTGCCCGATTTCCCCACACCCACGACCACGATCTTGCCCCGTTTTTCCAGCACTTCGCGCAAGGCTTCTACAGCCTGGGAGAAAGAAGAATCGAGCCGGTTCGCCATCACCTGCAAGGCATCTGCCTCTTGCAGAATCACTTGTTTTGCCAAATCTATCACACGACTCATAGCTCAGAAAAAATGCCGCCCAAAGGCGATTTGAAGTGATTCCTCATTTCTGCCGCTTGGGTTCATCTTTGGGGTCATCCAAAGATTTTCGCGCGATGAAACATGTGGGTCCGTCATTGTTTTAGTAGGGATTGTCGTGTGATGCTCGTTTTTCCCCATTTGACACGGCTCAGCAAGAAAAGAATTTTTAATTTTTGCGCGCGACCTATGTGAGGCAGCGATTCGAGCACAAATGAAGCATCGAGCGGAAATTTGTCTGAAAAATGCACGGTGCTTGACTTGTATTGTGGAATCAGCCATTTCCACTTGAAAATGAACTACTTGCACAACGACTTTTTTCTCCATAGCGCGACAGCGCAGCGACTGTATCATGAAGTGGCGGAGCACGCCCCCATCTACGACTACCACTGTCACCTTTCACCGGCCGAGATCGCCACGAATCACCGCTGGAATAACATCACAGAACTTTGGTTAGGAGGAGACCACTACAAATGGCGCTTGTTGAGAGCCAATGGTGTGGCGGAAAAATTCATCACCGGCGATGCCTCGCCACGGGAGAAATTCCAGGCGTGGGCAGAAACCGTTCCGTTCACGTTGCGCAATCCCATGCACCATTGGGTTCACATGGAGCTGCGTCGATACTTCGGCATCGAAGAACTCCTCACGCCCGACACCGCCGAGTCGATTTGGACACGCTGCAACGCCGCATTGGCCGAGGCTGATTTCTGTGTGCACGGCTTACTGAAAAAATTCCGCGTGGAAATGGTTGGCACCACCGATGACCCGGCAGATTCCCTCGATCATCATCACACCATCCGCGAGTCATCCCTGACCACCAAAGTTTTGCCGACCTTTCGCCCTGACAAAGCATTTGCCATCGACCAAGGATCAGCCTACGCGGCATGGATCGAAAAACTTGCCGCAACCTGCGGAAAAACGATTTCCTCACTCGACGATCTGTGTGCAGCTCTGCGCCAACGCCACGATGACTTTCACGCTGCAGGAGCTAGGATGTCAGACCATGGTCTGGACCACTGCCCGGCGGTCGATTGCGATGAAGCCACGGCGGCATCGATTTTCCAAAAAGCCATAACTGGGGGCAGTGTCACGCTGATGGAGAAAGAGCAATTTACGCACCATTTGATGGTGCTATTCGGCGAGCTCGACGCAGAAAAAGGTTGGACCAAACAACTTCACCTCGGTCCGTTCCGAAATGTCAATTCGCGCATGGCACGGCAGCTCGGACCCGATAGCGGTTTTGACACGATCGGCGACAGCCCGCAAGGTCACGGACTGGTGCACTACCTCGATACACTCGCTTCACGCGACAAACTTCCTGGCGTGATTCTTTACAATATCAATCCTCGCGACAACTACCTTTTCTCTGCTCTTACCGGTGCGTTTCAGGATGGAACCCGCGCCGGAAAAATCCAGTTCGGCTCGGGCTGGTGGTTTCTTGATCAAAAGGACGGCATGGAACTTCAATTGAATGCTCTATGCTCCACTGGGCTGCTTTCCCGCTTCGTCGGCATGCTAACGGACTCCCGCAGCTTCCTCTCTTTTCCACGGCACGAGTATTTCCGCCGCATCCTCTGTGAAATGATCGGCAGCGAGGCCGAGCGGGGCGAATTGCCCGATGACTTCGGAGTGCTATCGAAACTGATCGCGGACGTCTGCTCGGAAAATGCCAGAAACATGTTAGATCTCTGAGCCCTATGTCGGCCGTGACGAAACCCCTGCTTGTCCTTCTGCTCTCCTCAACTTTGCTCCTAGCCGCCCCACCGGCATCGGATGAATTGCTCGCAGGCTTGCAAACCTGCATGGGAAATGGCACTCGGGTCGATCCTTTGCTCGAGCACCTGAAGGAAATGCCTTCACCAGAGCGGAAAAAACTCTCGGCAGCGCTCGAACGAGCCTGGCCGCAGATTCGCTCGCAATACCTATCCAGTTTGGAAAAAGCGGCAAAAACCATAAGCTCGGGAGCGCAAAAAAGCAAAAGTCAGGCGCGCATTCGCGAATTGCGAGCTCAGTTTCTGGAGGTTTACGGAATGGGAGAAGACACCATGAAACCCCTGCTGAATAGCAAAAGCATGCCCGCAGTCGAAGAATTGCAAGCCCTCATGCTTCCCTCCACAGATTCCGTTATCCAGGCCGGTGGCGACGCACTCGCCAAGTTGCATCACAAGGCGAACGTCTTAGCGACTTTTCGTGATGCCGCGCTCAAAGCCGACATCACCACCATTCCTGCTGATTCCATGACAACGCTGCTAGAAGCAGAGAAAAAGACAGTCGGTGACATCTCGCGGATCGATCGAGACGCCCAACGCATCCTCGCGATGAATGCCAAGATTGCCGCTAAGGAAAAAATCCCTGCGGAAGAAACCAAAGGCATCGAAGAATGCAACCTCTGGCGTTTGTTGGTAGGATTGAAGGCTTGTGTCATCGACCCTAAGCTATGCGATACCGCGCGCGATCACTCCAAAGACATGGCCGAGCAGGGATTTTTTGCACACGAAAGTCCCGTCGCAGGAAAAAAAACACCGTGGGATCGCGCAAAGAACTTCGGAACCAGTGCCGCGGGAGAGAACATTTTCGCGGGATCCCCGTCAGCCCACGAGGCCAATCGCGGTTGGTTCTATTCGCCGGGTCACCACAAAAACATGTTCCATCCCGGACAAGTGCGCATCGGACTCGGCCAGCACGGCCAGCACTGGACGCAGATGTTCGGTCACTGATGGGGACCAGCTTCCTACGCTCCGAGCCTTGGTTGCGATGCCTCTTGCAAGCATGGCCGCGGAGATGAATGAACCGATGCCGAAATCGAGATCCTCATCACACGAAATAAGACCACATCTCCCCCTGCGATGATGCATTTTGTCAGCCTCTGGCAAACGAAAATTTTCTTGACACCCAAAGCGCCGACACGCATAGTGCGGCGCAAGCAAAAAACCTATTGCTATGAACATTTTCCGATACGGGCACATCTCTTTCTTACTATTCACATCGTTTCTTACCTCCGCGAATGCACAGGTGGATTTGAATGTAGCCATGAGCGAGGGCCTCAAATCGTATTCTGCCAAGGATTATGCCAAAGCGATTGAGAATTTCACCAAAATCACCAACTCAGTCAAAGAAAAATCACCCGAATCGGTGGTCTACTGCCTTGCTTTTTCTTACTACAACCAACTGATGTATGAGGATGCGAGCAAAATGTTCTCCATGCATGCTGCGAGCTACCCGACTCACAAAAACGCCTCCGAGGTCCAGTTGTTCTTGGGGCGCAGCCTGCTCACTCTCGAGGGTCGTGAGTCCGATGCCTTGAAGGCACTCGGCCTCGCCGCAAAGGATCCGAATTACATCGAAGAGGCTCGCCTGTATGCTGCTGAAGCATACATCAAGAAAAACGACACCGAAAAGGCGGCCAATGTGCTCAAAATGGCCATCGCTGACAAACTTTCCGGAGTGGGATTGATCCGCGCCTGCCTTCAACTAGCAGACCTCTACATCGAAAAAGACGAGCTCGACAAAGCCGCCGAGCAGCTCAAAATGGTTCAGTCCACTCCCAACTACCCTGACGTGATCGTCGCGGTCAATCATCGCTTTGTGCAGATTGGCGATAAGCACTTGGATGGGAAAAAATACAACAGCGCGCTCTCGGTTTACTCATCCGTCAAGCCTCACGCCCAGGTGGTCGCCACCCAAGAGGACCGTCTGCAAACACTCGAAAAAAACATCGTGTTGTTGAGCAGGAGACTTGAAGAAGACCGCAAGGCGAACAGAAACGTGCTGCGCACGCAAGAAGACCAACTCGCCATCATGAAAGCAACGGCGGAGCAGTTGACCAAAATTTTGGCAGAGGTCAAAGCGCTGAAGGAATACGATGCCGTTCTGAGATATCGCATCTCACGATGCTACTTCAACATGGAGCGCTACTGGATTGCCACCTCAGCCTTTGAATCCATCTACAAAGACTACCCTACATTTGACGATGCTTCCACATCGCTCTTCGGAGCCGTCATTTGTCACACAAAGCTGAACTTGGTGGATGGCACTCTCAAGCTCTGCTCCGTGTATCTTGAAAAATACAAAGACGGCAAATATGTCGATCAGATTGCAGAAATCAAAGCATCGACATTGATCAACCAGAACCGAGCCAAGGAAACCATTGAATTCATCACGAAATTCCTCGATACAAATCCCAAAACGACAAACAAAGAGAAATTTTTCTTTCTGCTGACGAACACGCGTTTCTCGAATTCCCAGTATGACGAGGCTGCTGCAGGATACGACACACTGATCAAAGACTACCCCCAATCCCTCAACAAAGAAGACTATGTCTACCGTAGGGCTCTTTGCAGCTTTTTGAGAAATCAATACGAAGAGACCCTGGATGGTTTCAACAACTACGAAAAAAGCTACCCATCGGGTCTTTACAATACGGACATCCAGTATCGTCGCGGTATCATCTTGCTCGCACAGGCAGCTCAAGAAAAAGATCCTAAAAAACAAGCGGACACCTACGAAAATCTCTACAAAACGATGGATCGTTTGCTGCAGAATCAGAATACGATCGATTTCCGCGGACAGATTTACACCTTGATCGCCGATGCAAAAAATGCCCAAGGCGACAACGGCGCGGCGGCCACGAACTACGCACTAGCCGTTAAGTTTGCCAACGGCGACCAAAATGTGATTCAGTATGCACTTGAAGAGGCCACAAACTCCCTCAAGGGCAATCGTCGGTGGACTGAGTTGCGCGAGTTGTGGGAACTGTTTTTGCAGAAAAATCCTGGCCATGCGATGGAGCTGAGAGGCGTCAGTGAGCTTTGCAAGCTATACATCCGAGAGCAACAGGAAGCCAAAGCGAAAGAGACCTTGCTGACCTATGTCATGAAGGACATTCACAATCCCCGCTCGGAATATGTGGAAATGCTTTTGAGCCAATTCGCATCGCTCTACGTTCCAAAACGCAAAGTAAAAGTCGCAAATGCAGCCACCCAACCGGCACCTCTTCCTCCTGAAAAAGTCATCGCCGAGATCATGTCGGCGTTGCAACTGCCCGAAGAGAATCACAGCATGACCTACTTGGCACGCCTGCAGTTTGTGAAAGCAGAATATGCCCGGATGGTCCGAGATGACCGGATGTATAAGTCTGCACTCAACATCATCGGCACCACCTACTCTCCCGAATCTCTGAGCCCCACAGTGCTTGCTCTGGTGGGTAACCAATTGTTTGAGGAAAAGAGATACGATGAGGCCAAAAAGTTTTACAGCCGCCTGCGCACTTCCTACCCTGATTCTTACTACGGCGAAGCTGGACCTATCGGAATCGGTCTCATTGAACTGCAAATGCGTAACTTCCAAGACGCACTGGACGCCTTCAACGAATCTCTCAGCAAGCCCACCAGTGGAATGATCAAGGAGGCCACCTTCGGCAAAGGCCGCGCGCTCATGGGTCTTGGGAAGATCCAAGAAGCTGCAGAGCTCTTCAAAGAAGTCATTGCCACCAAAGAATGGAGAGGTGCTGAGAAAGCCGGCGCGATCTACTACATGGGCGAAATCTCCGCGAAGCAAGGAGATTCCGGAACGGCACATGGCTATTTTCAACGAGTGTATCTCAGCCACGCAGCCTATCCCGAATATGCCGCTAAGTCCTACTTGCGTGCTGTCGACATGCTGCGCAATGGTCTCAAACACGATGAAGCGAGAGCCACTTTGCAGGAATTGATCAACCATCCCAAACTCAAAGACACCCCCGAAGCGAAAGAGGCGGCCAAGTCTATGAGATAAGCTTTTCATCCCTATTCCCGATCTTTTTTATGCGCACCCTGTTATACGCCTCAGTTTACTTTGTTTTCTGTGCGATTTCGAACGGACAACAGTATCAATTGAAAAACGGACGACGTTTCGCTTTGAGCGAAGTCAAGATCGTCGACAAGAAGTTCGTCGCTTCCATTGTCACTCCTACCGGACTTCAAGAATATAACTTCACTTCCGCCGATATTTCCTCGGTGACCTTTCCTTACTCAGAGCCTTTTGCAGAGGCTCAGAAATTATTCGTTCAGGAAAAATACAAGGACGCTTTGGACCAGCTTGAGCAGGTTTTCCAATCTCAAAAAGCTTACATCATGCTACCTGGTTCCTTGTGGTCCCAAGCCTTGATGCTACAGCTCGATATCATGGCAAAGACTGGCAAGAATGCGGACGACGCGAAGCAGATGAAGGATGTCAACCTCATGGACCCTTCCGACATCGAAGCCGTAAATGAATTGGCGGATATTTTGAAAACACGGGAGATTTCCAAACTTCAAGAGACCGTCAAAACCTCCGAAAACGTTCAAGTCCAGTCCCGCTCGCTGCTTCGCTGCGGCGACCTGCTCAAGGCCGAAGGCAAAATCGAAGAGGCTGCTAAGACTTACATGCTCGTTACCGCGTTTTTCTCCACTGAGCCGATGCTTTCTTTGCGAGCCACGGTCGCCGCTGCCGAATGCGTGTATCAAATGCAACGCAGAGAGGACGCCGTCAAACTCCTATCGGACTACATGATTGACAACCCCAACACGCCCTATAAAGACATATTTGAAACGAAAATAAAAATGTTCAAAACCACTGAAAAACCAAAAGTTGAAAAATGAAAGACCAGACCCTTAATTACACTTCGAAAACCAACAACCCTACAATCATGCAACGTTCCATCAAGAATTTCACCAAACGTATCAGATCCATTTCCTTCATGATTTTCGCTGTTGCTTTTATGGCGATGTCATGCCCCGTGGTAGTAGCTGCTGAAGAGTCCGCGCCTGCCGCAACAGAAGAAGCTGCGAGCAAAGCGCCCAAGAAAAAAACACTTTTCGCCACCATCGCTCAAGGTGGATGGGTGATGTGGCCCATCGGTTTGTGCTCCGTGTTTACCATTTACCTGGTGGTCGACATGTATCTCAGACTGTCTCAGAAAAAATTGTGCCCTGAAGCAGAAGTGGAAAAGGCTAAGCAAATGTTTATGGCTGGGGACTACGTCAACTGCGTGCAAGCACTCAAGACCGTCAATTGCGCATTCAACAACTGCGTTCGCTACGGACTGAGTTTCGTAGGCAAGGGCAAGGAGCAGACGGAATCCGCTTTGCTGGCTGAAGTGGACCGTGAGAGCAACCGCCTCCAGAACCGAATCAATTACCTGTCCGTTATCGGTGTTTGTACTCCCATGATCGGATTGTTGGGCACAGTGGTGGGTATGATGGGTGCCTTCGATTCGCTCGGTTCCGGCGGTGCTGCTGGCGGTGGCGACGATACATCCGCGCTCTCCCACCACATCGGTGAGGTTTTGGTGGCAACGGCATCCGGTTTGTTCATCGCGATTCCAGCGTTCATGTTCTTCTACATGCTGCGCAACCGTCTTGCAGCTCAAATGCACGAGCTGGAAGATCAAGTCACATCTCTGTTCCGGAACATGCCTTATGAATACTTCCACGGTCTTGAAATCGGAGAAGATGTAACATATGCGGCGCTTCCGAATTGGTTAGAGCAGGCTCCTGCCAACGCTTGACCTTCCGAAAACCAACTTTTTTGAATTATGGCTGGCAGTGTAGGTGGAGATGGAAGCGATCCGGAGTTTCAGGTCGCTCCCATGATTGATGTTTTGTTGGTGTTGCTCATATTTTTCATGAGCATCACCACCGATCAGATACTGAAGGTTGACAAGTCGATTTCTCTACCTCTGGCGCCTAACGCCAAGGTGCGGAAGGTCGATTTGCAAAACCAGGCCGTGGTCAACATTGACTGGAATGCCAGCCAAAACAAAGCCGTCGTGCGATTCGGTCAACAGCTATGCGATCCTATTGAAAAACTCTCGGAGTTCGTGAAACCCATGAAGGATGCCAACCCAAAACTGCAGATGATCATCCGCAGCGATGGCGACACTCCCTCGGTAGAAGTTCAAAAAGTGATCGAACAGGTTGCCATCGGTGGTGTGGACAACATTTCGTTGTCGGGTGTAAATCGTAAGAAATGAAACGGTAATGAGCAGAAACAAGGTTCGTAGAAGATCTTCTGAAATTCATATTGGATTCCAAATCGCTCCGATGATCGACGTGGTCTTCGTGATTATGTTGTTCTTCATGGTGATGGCGGGCAAAGTTCAGAAAGAGCAGGAATTGAATCTCAAACTCCCTGGCTCGATGCCCCCAGAGGCTCCCGTAGATGTCATCGAAGAAACGCAAATCAGCGTGATGGAAACAGGAGAAATTCTCCTCAACGATGAAATGTTGGCCGAGCCAGCAGATGCCAAGTTGGCACAACTGACGGCGACACTGATCCGTCTCAAAGCTTCCTCGGATGCTGCCAAAAGCAAAATTGTCTGCACCATCATCGCAAGTGAATATTCCCAGTTCCAGCGTGTGGTGGATGTCTTGAATGCGCTTTCCGTGGCGCAAATTGAAAACGTTACTTTTGAAGTACCTGTTCAGTGATCCCTAAACTTCCTAACCATCTCCGACACCCATGAATCCCAATGACCCCATTCCAGAAAATGTTATCGTAACAGGCGATGTCCTACCCCCAAAGAAGAAGAGGGGTCTTGCCTATTTGCTGGCTCAAATGGGCCTGAGTTCCTTTTTGGTTTCCGTCATCGTGCACATCGTTTTTGTGCTGCTCGCTATCTTCATTTTCTACAGGATTGTAGAACCACCCAAAGAGAAACCTGTTGATTTCTTACCCGGCGGCGGCGGCGGTGGCGGATCAGGTGGCGAAACGGCACACAAAATCAAGAGCACGATGCGTCGTTCGGTTTCTACGGCGGTCTCGAACAAGAAAATTCTCTCTTCAAGTGCGAATGCCAGCTTCTCTCTTCCCGAAACCTCGGACATGATGGATTCGGCTTTGCCTATGGATGTCACAGCCGGTGCAGGCTCCGGTGGCGGTGCAGGCGGCGGTAGGGGAACAGGAACGGGCACCGGTGCTGGAAGCGGCACGGGACCCGGAAAAGGATTTGGTGATGGTCAGCTCGGTTTGGGAGCGCTTATCCCTACCTTGATGAAAGGACGCTGCTCAGATAGCGAGAGAAGCATCATGTTGAGAGACGCGGGCGGCCCTCCCGAAATTGAAGCAGCTGTGAAAAAATCCCTTGCGTGGCTCAAGAAAACACAAAAGTCAAACGGCTCATGGGGAGCAAACCGTGAGGTTGCGATGACAGGACTTGCCTTGCTCTGCTACTTGGGTCACTGCGAAAGTACCCAATCTCCCGAATACGGTGAAAATGTATCAAAGGGCATTACCTTTTTGATCAATAACTCGCTCAAGAATCAAGGGAAATTGGCCACCAGTCTGGCTGATAAGCACTGGGTTTACGAACATGCCATTGCTACCTATGCCCTGGCTGAGGCCTTTACCTTCTCGAAAAACCTCCAGTTTCCCATTCCTGAACTAGAAAACGCTGTCGTCAAGGGAGCCATGGAAATCATCGGAGGACAGAATCAAAACGGATCATGGGACTACGGATACGATATCGAATCCAAGCGCAATGACCTTTCGGTGGCAGGTTGGCAGCTACAAGCACTCAAGGCCGCAAAAGCCACAGGTCTGAAATTCGAGGGTTTTGATAGCTGCATTCGCCGCGCGGTGGATTGTATCCAAGACAAAACTTCCGAAAAAGGCTGCTACGTGAATGACGGTGGCTTCGCCTATGCAGGCAGTGGCAGCGTCAAGCCGCCGATGACATCTGTCGCAGTGTTGTGTTTGCAGCACTGGAACAAGGAAACATCCAAGCCTGCCAAAGAAGGGGTCAAGTTCATGATGGACGGACTCGAAGACCGAGGCAAAAACGGCAGAGAAAAGTTCGCGGGCAAACCTAGAGGGGAATATGCTTTCAAGTATGATGGCGATGATGATCGATGCAATTTGTATTCCTTCTATTACGCGAGCCAGTGCATGCGTAACGCGGGAGGAAGCGAGTGGAAGGAAATGAACAAAGCCATTATCGAAGAGATTTTGCCTGCGCAAAATTCGGATGGTTCTTTCAAAAGCAATAATACGCCACTCAGCAATTACCCTTGCAAATCGACTTATCTCCATTGCCTGAACACCTTGATTCTCGAGGTCTACTATCGATTCCTCCCCGCTACCAGTTCGGGCTCAGGTCGATCATCCGCTTTTGATGATCTCAGGTAAGATTCGTTAGCTCCATTGTCATTCCATAAGACAAAAGCCGGCATCCGTCATTCGGACGCCGGCTTTCCTTTTGATTTGTCATGCAGGCGACTATTGCCCCTATAGAGTATTGCTTGTCCTGAGATTGAGAAGGACAGGATCGAGTCGAGGAAAGAACTCTGTAAGACAGGGGTTTATTTCTCGACGTTGCGCAGGGCGGCTTTCAACTGCTGTTTGAATTCACTGTTGCTCGGGGCACCATGCCAAAGCAACTTGCCATTGACTCCGTAGATGGCCACATGCGGAATGTCATTGTGCTCGAGGCCTATGCTCCCCCCTTGCATAACGGGATACGTCACGCGCGCGTTTTTGAGAATTTTGAGTATCGCATCCTTGGGGCTATTTTGCGCTTCCAATCCCACAACGATCAGACCTTTCTTTTCTCCCGATTGGGACAGCTTTTGCATTTCTGGCAGACTGGCAAGGCATGGCGGGCAATTGACGCCCCAAGACTCCACAACCAGCACTTTTCCCGTCAGGGCTTTCGCATCAAACGGAGCATCGTTGACCTGCGGACCAAACTGGACCTTATCAACACTCACATCCGGCATTGAGATTGCTACTTTTTCCTTCGCATGGAGCAAAAACGGTAGAATGGCGAGGGAGGCGAACCATGGGTAGACTTTAGATAGTTTCATAAGGAGGATGTGGTGACGTGTTAAAAAAGTTTCTATTCTTTGATACTACGAAGTAGAAGGTCGAATCCATCAGAAACTAAAGGAATTTTTTCCATCGACTATGACGCAACACCTCGGAGGGAACCCATCGCTCCCACGTAGGATCACCCTTGAGCCACATCTCACGCACTTCGTAACTACTGATGCGCATCAACTCCGGATCACCTTGGGCAATCTCGCGCACTTGTCCGATTTCCAGCAGATATTCCAGCAGTTTTTTCTGTTCGGCAGGAACGCGTGCCGTTCTTGCGGTAGAAATCTGCCCGTCATCGGATCGCGTCATCGGATAAACGTAAAGGCGCAATCCATGACGCAGCATACGACCGAAGGATTCCAAAAGGCCGCCGGGAATTTCCTCATACCATTTTTCCTGAAACAGCTCTTCGAATAGCGGCACTCCCAGAACGATGCCTACGGGCTTGCGCGTATAACGCGTGACAAACTCGCTCACTCGGAAAAACCGTGCATATTTCGAAATCAATACATGCTTGCCCAATGACTGCAGCACATCGGCACGTGCCAGAAAGTCTTCTTTGTTCACCTTGCCCTCATGCGTCAGCAAATTGTTCATGGTCAGCTCCATCACTTCGAGACAGGCATCCGTTTCCTCACCAAAATCCTCTCGAAATGCCATGGCTCCGCGCGCCAGCATGTCCATGTGCAATCTCGTAACCGGATCGAAACTACCGCGCTTCAGCAAGACGGATTTGCCATAAAATACATCCGATGCTTGTTGGATCGATCCATCGGGACAGAATAACGCTGAATCCGCGAGGCCTTCTTCGACAAGAGAAAGAGCGCACACACGATCTTCAAACTCCGCTCTCTCAAACATCGTTCCTTCGGTATGCAGCATATCGATTTCCACTCGTCTGCGATCCAATCCCTCCATCAATTCGCGCAACATCGACGCCAGAGATTCCCTACGATAATAAGCGGCCGACAAAAGGTTCACTCCAAGAATTCCGAGGGCGGAGGCCTGCTCCGCATTGGTGTCATCCAACAAACGCACGTGCAACACGATTTGTTGGATGGCCCCGCGCGGTTGGGCCTGGAATCTCACCCCCATCCAGCCTTGGCAGGCACTGCTGTCCGTGTCGCGGAATCCGCGCGCCCTTACGGTATCCGCAAGGGCGAAAAACGTTGTATTCTCACCGCGCTTTTCCTCCAAGCGCTGGCGCAGAATCGCAAACTCATGATCGAGCATAGCTTTGAGCCGCTGTTGCGAGACATAGCGATCGCAACGACCATAAATTTCATCGCTGAAAGTCATATCGTAGGCCGACATTGTCTTGGCGACGGTTCCAGCCGCTCCGCCGGCGCGGAAAAACCAATTGGCAATTTCCTGTCCTGCGCCAATTTCTGCAATGGTGCCGTAGATCAGAGGATCCAGATTGATGGCGAGGGCTTTCTCCAGAGTGCCCCTCGTTTTCGCAGCGATCAAATCGTCTTGCATGCGCGAACCATGCGTCATTTTCCGCACTGCGGCAACGCTCAATCCAGACTCTTGAGCAAATAATCCGCCACCCAGCCCTCGTGACCGTGCTGATTGCGACACCAATGCCAACGGTGGATTTGCCGCAGGGAATCTAACACATCCCCGCGTTTCAAAGTCAGGACCGTGGGATCAAATGCGGCGATCGCACTGAAACGGCCCTCGCCCAGAGGTTCGAGTATTTCCTCCGGCACATAGCCTTTTTTGCCATCGCGATTCTCTGCCCAGACCCAGCCCGGCCAGGTGGGATCACACACGCCCGTGGTGACTTCATCACCTGGCTGCAGAAACAAGGGATCACCATCCTTGTCTTCGTAATCGGCATTGGCCACATAAGTTGACATGCGTTGAGCTTAGAAATTCAGGCGACAATGGCAAGAGATTCTCACCGCGGCGCCAACTGCACCATCAAATCGCGGAAAATCGCATCACCACCCACACGACCGCTACGGTCCAAGCTGACCTCTTTCAGTGGACCTATGTCGGATGCATCGAATTCTCTACTTGTGCGGAAACTTTTCTCTTCACCATGGATTTCCACACTCAGTTTCACACGATGGTTCGCCACTCGCTCCGTTTCAACGCGCATGTGATACAGGGCATGGGATTTCGGCGTGAAACCCATGTCCTCATTGCTTGTCAGTTCGCCAGGATCATGGACGGGCTGGAAGCGAAATCCCCCGCCATCATGTCCTGGATGAAACAAGGCACGCATCCGGCCCACAGCAATCCCCACATGATAGCCCCCTTCTCCGCCCGCTTTGGCGCCGATTTTCACATCGATGCGCAAACGGTCCGGGAATGCCTCTTTTCCCGTCGCACTTTGCGCAGTGAGAACCAGTCGTTGATCGCCTTCGATCTGCGGGCGTTTGCCGCTGAGAAACAGCGAACCATCGGCGACTGACCCGTCCAATCCCTGATCGCCGCGCCAGACCATACGATGATAGCCTTTACGCAGTGAGTCCGCTGGTTGTCGGAAAAATTCCACATGCATCTGCCGCGATGGATGCGTCTTTCCTGGATGCTCGCGTTCGTAGAGCAATCCTTCCACCGCCACTCGCATGAGATCCCGTTTGTCTCTTGGTTCCATCCACTCGATACGACTGCGGATCATGTTGACACGCAACCGTATCTCAGGTTCCGAATTCTCTGGTAGCCCGCGCAAGTGTGCGAGAACCATTTCACGATCCATGCGTAAAATTTCTTCATAGGCCGCTTGACGTTTTTCCCGCTGATCTGTCCCTAGTTGGGAAATCGCACGGCTCAGGTCAGCTGCCGTTTTATCATCGGACAATCGCAATTTCCGCAACGACTCCGAATCAGTCGCTACCTTAGCATCGTGAAGAAACTCGAGCCTCCAATCGCCCTGTGCCGATACGGGCTTGAACAGAAAAGTGAATGCACATAGGATCAAAACGCTCTGTTTCATATCGCCAATAGGATGTAGGGGAACACAAGCATATCCTGCAGGAACACAACAAGGAAAATCACCGAATCTACCACTCCCGCAGAACCATGGGTATGATGCTCGGTCACGGGTTACCCAAAAGCAGTAATTGAATGATCCACCAGAGATCACGGCAGGTGTTCCATGCAAATGGACTTCATTTGCCTAGCATCTCCCTGACCTCTTCACTGCTGATTCCCGACGAATACGGATGACTGGTGACGGCGGAGTTCCAGCGTATGGCTCCTGCAGGCTGATAACCTAGAGCAATGAGGCGCTTCTGCATGTCAGCAAAATGCGCGGCACCGTAAAAAATCGCGATGCGTTTATGGGATTCTCGCTTCGTAATAATCCGCAACTCCTTGATCACATGAGCATTGCGGTCTTCCACGATCAATTGCTGCAAGCGGGTATCGAGCGTATCGTCCGTATCCTTTCGGGCCCCTGATGCGACCAACATGAAACGCACACGCTCCCGCAACATCGGACTGCTACCTACCCATCCAATCACACCATTCATCAGCCAGGATTTACCACTCATCATGCGCCCCACTTGACGCAATTCCTTGTTCGCGGATGCCGCATGAGCGGACGTATGATCCCCACGCTTCATTTCCTCCTCTAAGATCACCTGCATGGCTTGGAACGTAAGATCACAATTGCGAAAGCTCTTTTGCCGATAATGGATGCCCATGTGCTGGGTGACCAGTCCCAATGCTGCAGCCAGTCGACCATAGCCTGATTTCTGGTGATCTTGCTCACTAGGCCATTTGATCGACCCCTTCTGTGCCGCATCAGTCACGCCTTCGTAGAGGACCAGATCGGACATTCCAAGAATGGCCTGCAATTCTCGATAATAAGCTGGTTCTGCCGCGTGCATGGCACCCACGAGGTCCACATCAGGGGCGCCAGCTTTGCGAAACAAACGACTGCCCGTCTGAACCGAAAAGGTATCAGATCCGCTCTGAATCGTGCGCACGTAAGAACTCTTGACGGACTGATGGACGATAGGCAAATCCCCGGCCTTCACTGGAGGGGGGGTGACGGGAGCGACTGAGCAAGAAATCAGAATGCCGCAAGCGATTGCGGGAATCAAGATACGGAATGATGTGTGCAAAAGCATTGCGAACAGGATGAGAATTCGAATCATCAAGCGTTTGTCAAAAACCCTCTTGTCTTCTGACTCCCGATTTTCTCACAGGCCTTCATGGCACTGGTGTTGGATCGCAAGTGCTTATCATATAAGCGGGGAGACCAGCACGATTGTATAGATTGCCCTCGGCCATCTTGGCCCAATTGTAACGCACTGCGACAGGCGCTTTGATTTGATCGCAGCTCACCACGACAGTATCGCCCTCGATGGATGCTGTTGCGGGCAAGAATTTTTGATCTGATCCTGCGATGGCAAATCCTCGGAGCTCGCCACCTTTTGCCATCAAACCGCCACTGCAATGAGAAAAGGAAATGATGGCACGGTCAGCCTGAATTTTCATGCTCTCAAACAGCGGACCGGAGGATTCCACGGACTCCCCACCACAGAGAGAACGAGCAGCAAGTGCGAGGCGCTCGCCCACGGGGCGCTTGCGAATCGGATGAATATTCGCGGCATCGCCAACATCGGTGGTGACGACCAATGCCGTATGTGCCGTCTTTTGCCAGATGCGTTGCTGGGCGAGACGAAATGCCGGATGAGTATCGCGGTAGGAAGCGAGCTGAACGAACAGAAAGGGCATTTCCTTACCCCATGCCTGTCTCCAATCGGCAATCATCGCGGGAAGAAGTTTTTCATAGGACTTCGGTTGTGAGGAGTTTGACTCTCCCTGATACCAAATCACTCCACGGATCGCGTATGGTTGTAGCGGTGCAATCATTCCATGATGGAGTGAACTGGGGCAGTCATGACATCTCGTTCGGGGTTGTTTCGGCGCAGGCGGAATCGGTTCACCCTTGGCTCTTGCCGCAGAAACTTGATGGGGATGCGCATGATCGCGCTGATACTGGAAGGCCCGGTATTCCGCTGCAATTTTCTGGAATTCATCCGCGGACATCTTTTTCCACTGATCCACGAGCGATCTTGATTCCCCCGTGGCGGCAATCGTCTCCGGGCGCATCCATGACTCGATGCGCGTGCCACCAACAGAGCTCACTAACAATCCGATCGGTAGGTCCGACTTCTTCTGCAGTTCTGCGCCAAAGTAGTAGGCTACGGCCGAGCATGAAGCAATGGTTTCCGCAGTAGCGCCCTGCCACTTGCCTGCCACGTCGTGAGCTGGTGCTTGCGCCAATTGCTCCCCGACCGTAAAAAAACGCAGCAGCGGCTGATGCGCGGCGGCGATTTCCGCCTTCGCATTCTCGACTCCCGCCATCCTGAAATGCATGTTCGATTGACCGGAGCACAACCAGACATCGCCTACCACCACATCAGAGATCTTCACTGCTCGATTTTCCTTCTTCGAACTGACAGACAAGTCACGACTCTCGCGGCTCGCCTTGAGCGGAGACAATCGGATCATCCATCGACCATCTCGAAGGCAAACCGTGGATTTTTTCTGATCGGCGAACACCACGGAAATTTCATCACCAGGGGCAGCATCACCCCACACTGTGACTTCTTGCTCTCTTTGGAGCACCATGTGATCGCTGAACAATGAAGAGACGCGCAATGATGGCTGGGCATCCAATGATATGGGCCATAGCAGTAGGAAAACGAGAGATAAAAAGCATCTTGGCATGGGGTCATTACGCCCGAATCATGTCGAACTGAACAGAAAAAACCAAAGCATCGATAAGACGATGCGGCTCATGCTCTCCGACAGGATGCGATGCTTTAGGCCATTGCGGACTAAGATTTTCCGCATCACCATACACCTATCCGGCTTTCACGCCTTCAGGCACAAAACACGCTCCCACCTAGCTGCTGGGAAGGATTTTTTCACGCAGCACATCGGTCACCATTTTGGGGTTCGGTTTGCTGGGCGCGGCTTTCATGACCTGACCGGTGAGGAAATTGAGAATTCGGTCATTGCCAGCTTGAATCTCTGCAACCTTATCGGGAAACTGTGCTATGATTTGATCACAGATTTCATGCAAGGCTCCGGTATCAGTGGGCTTGTAGCCCATTTCATCGGCGATGGTAGCGGCAGATTTTGCGGGATCTTCCAACATCTCAACCAAGACTTCCCGCGCTTGATTCGCAGCTAGGGTCCCATTCTCAACGAGCGCCAGAAGTCCGCGCATGCGCTCCGGAGTGACGGCGCAATCTTGAATGGCGATATCGCGCTCATTGATGGTTCCCAACAGATTGTTGATGAGGAAATTCGCCGTTTTTTTCGCGGGAATCGCATCATCAAGGGTGGCCTCAAAGTAAAGTGCCAAGTGCAGATCGGACGATAGTACATTCGCATCGTAAAGCGTAAGAGAAAAATCGTTTTGGTAGCGAGCGGCACGCGCGTGCGGAAGCTCAGGCACGACCTGCTTCATCCGATCTACTAGATCCGTAGTAGCGAGAGGAAGCAAATCAGGACACGGGAAGTAGCGGTAATCGTGAGCATCCTCTTTGGTGCGCATCATCTGCGTTTCGCCGCGGTCATCATCCCAGCGACGGGTCGATTGGATTTGAGGAATGCCTGCATTGAGCTCTTCGGTCTGGCGATCAATCTCAAAGAGGATCGCACGACGCACGGCGGAGGTGGAGTTGAGATTTTTCAACTCGATCTTGGCACCAAGAGGGTCAGTGGCATGGCGACGCAAGGAAATGTTCACATCACAGCGCATCTGACCTTTTTCCATGTCGGCATCGGATACGCCCCCCTGCACCAGAATCATCTGCAGGCTGCGCAGATAGGCGAAGGCTTCCTCGGCAGATTCGAGATCAGGCTCGCTTACAATCTCCATCAGGGGAGTGCCGGCGCGGTTAAAATCGATGAGGGAGGCGTTGCCCAAGTGAGTGGATTTTGCGACGTCCTCCTCCAGGTGAATGCGATTGAGACGGATCACTTGGTTCGGGCGCTTGATCGATTTTTGTGCATCGGAGGGGTAGCAGTGATCGTAGAGTGGAACAGCGCCACCGATGCAGAGCGGCAGGTCCATCTGGGTGGTCTGGTAATTTTTCGGCATGTCCGGATAGAAATAATTCTTCCGGTCCCACTTCGAGATGGGCGGTGTGGAGCAACCGAGCAACATGCCCGTGAGGATGGTTTTTTCAATCGCTACCTGATTCAGCACAGGCAAGGCCCCAGGGAGCCCGAGACATGTGGGGCAGATGTTGACGTTCGGTTCGTCGCCAAACGAAGTGGCACAGGCACAAAACATTTTCGTGCGGGTATTGACTTGGCAATGAACTTCGAGGCCTATGGTGACGAGATACATAGTGAAATCTGCTGAGAGCAGCGAAAAACTGCCTTGTTTGACCACGAAAGTAAAGCATGGGATTTCGTTGAAATATTGCACGGCGCATTCCGTAAAGGTAGTTTTGCTTATGAATCCACCACGTTCTCGATGGCTCGGCCTGTTCGCTTCTTGCATCGCCTCGCTTTCTGTCTCTTATGCCGCAGAACCCCTCGTTGCGCTCAAACCCCATGACCACGTCGCCATCGTAGGGAGCGGACTCGCCGACCGCCAACAGCATCATGCGTGGTTTGAAGCCATGATCCATGCCGCACATCCCGATGCCCAGCTCACCGTGCGCAATCTCGGCTTCGCCGCCGATGAAATCACCGTGCAACGTCGATCCGATGACGTGCCCACCACCGATTGGTTTCTCGGCATGAAAAAAGGCGACACCACCAAGCCGGGCAACGCTGGCGTTGTTTACAAAGCCGGCACGGAGTTCGGCGCCGATGTAATTTTCGCCTACTGGGGCTTCAATGAATCCTTCAAAGGGCCCGATGGAGTGGAAGCTTTCAAACGTGATCTCGATGCCTATCTCGGCAAGCTTCTCGCAGCCAAGTACAATGGCGAAAGCGCGCCGCGTGTGGTATTGTTTTCTCCCATTGCCCACGAGAATCTCAAAAGCCCGCACTTTTCCGATGGTTCGGAAAACAATAGGAATCTTTCTTTATACACCGAGGCCATGGCGGCAGTAGCCAAGGCGAAAAACGTGCCCTTCGTCGATCTCTTCCGCCCCTCACAGGAACTCTATCAACAAACCGATTCCCCGCTGACCATCAACGGCATTCATTTGAACGAGAATGGCGACAAAGCCCTCGCCGCCTTGCAGTATCAAGCCGTTTTCGGTAAGAAACCACCTGCGACAAAAGGCCAACAACTCGAAAAAATCCGCGCCGCGGTCATCGAAAAAAACACCGAGTGGCATCATCGTTACCGCACCGTAGACCAATACAACATTTTCGGTGGACGCTCACGCATCGCGTATGAGGGCGTCACGAACGCGAAAATTCTCGGCGAAGAACTCGCGCAACGCGATGTAAAAACCGCCAACCGCGACCAACTGGTCTGGGCCACGGCGCAGGGGAAATCCTACTCTGTCAAAGACGACAATCTTCCTCCCGTCAATCTCACTCCTCCAAACCGCAAGGAGGCCGTGCCCTACATGGATCCGCAGGAAGCGATTCAACATCTGAAACTCGCACCCGGTTGCAAGATCGAGCTCGTCGCTTGCGAAAAAACCTTTCCCGATCTGATCAATCCGGTGCAGATGAACTTCGACACCAAGGGCCGGCTGTGGATCGCCGCATGGCCGAATTATCCTGAAACCACACCCACGACCAAGGTTTTCGATAAACTGTTGGTCTTCGATCTTGATCCCAAAACCGGCAAGGCGATCAAGTCCACCGTGTTTGCCGATGGCCTCAATTGCCCGACCGGATTCCAGTTTTATAAAGACGGTGTGCTCGTGATGCAGTCGCCCGATTTGTGGTTCCTGCGTGATACCAATGGCGATGGCAAGGCCGATACGAAAGAGCGCATGCTCCACGGCCTCGATGCCGCGGACTCGCACCACGAAACGAACTCGATGTGCCTCGAACCTGGCGGCGCCGTCTACCTCAGCGATGGCGTGTTCCACCGCACCAATGTGGAGACCTACCTTGGCCCCGTACGCAATACCGATGGTGCCATCTACCGCTACGAGCCGAACACCGGAAAATTCATGCGCCACGTGCCCTACGGCTTCGCCAATCCACACGGTCGTGTGTTCGACTATTGGGGCAATGACCTCATCACCGATGCCACCGGAAATTCGAACTACTTCGGTCCTGCGTTCAGTGGTCATCTCGACAGCGGCAGCCACCCTGGCATGAACCAGTTCTGGAATCGCCCGTCGCGCCCCTGCCCCGGCACCGCGATTCTTTCCAGTCGCCATTTCCCCGATGACTGGCAAGGCCTTTTCCTCAATACCAACGTCATCAGCATCCAGGGGATTTTCCGCGCGAAAATCACCGAGGAAGGCTCTGGCCTCAAAGGCGAAACACTGGAACATCTGGTCACGACCGACATCGCGAAGAACCCGAACTTCCGCCCCTCCGGCATCACCGTCGCGCCCGATGGCTCGCTGTATTTCATGGACTGGTCGCAAATGCTCATAGGCCACCTCCAGCACCACCTGCGCGACCCGAATCGGGACCACAATCATGGTCGACTCTATCGCATCACCTACGAAGGGCGGCCCTTGTTAGAGCCAAAAAAAATCGACGGTCAGCCCATCCCGGCACTGTTAGAGTTGCTCAAAGAACCCGAAAACGACGTGCGCCTGCGCGCGAAGATCGAACTCGGCAAACACGATGGCAAAAAAGTCACTGACTCCGTCATGAAGTGGATCAAGATACTCGATGCCAAGGACCCCGCATTCGAGCACCACATGCTCGAGGCGCTGTGGGTGCATCAGTGGCACGATATCGTCAACGAGGCCCTGCTCACCCGCATGCTGAAATCCTCCGAGCCCCGCGCCCGCGCCCAGGCCGTGCGCGTCATGGGCTACTGGCGCGATCGTTTGCCCGACTCCGTGAAATGGCTGAAAACCGCCGCCGAGGACGAACATCCCCGCGTGCGTCTCGAAGCCGTGCGCGTCGCCAGTTTCTATCGCGAAACCGCCGCTGCTGATGCCGCGCTCACCGCACTCAAGCGTCCGATGGATTACTACATCGAGTATTGCTTTAAACAAACCATGCGCCAGCTTCAGCCCTGGTGGAAAAACGCCGTGGCCGAGGGCAAAGAAATCGCTGTCGATAATCCCGCTGGCGTCTCCTATTTGTTAGATTCCGTACGCAGCGCCGATCTCGGGAAATTGCCGAAATCCCCCGTGGTCTTCACCGCCATGCTCACGCGTCCAGACGTCGCTGCCGATCAACGTCAGACCGCTCTTACGGAACTTTCCGCGCTGAGAAAAATCACACCCGCCCAGACCTTGCTCGGCGTGCTGGAACCCATCGCCGGAGAATCGCATGCCGGCACCATGGCGCTGGCCCAGATGCTTGTCGGCCTACCCGCGGCCGATCTTTCCGCCGTGCGTTCCTCCTTGGAAAAACTCGCCACAGGTAGCAACAACTCGGGTATCGCGCCCCACGCGTTGGCAGCACTGATGATCTGCGATGGCTCCTTGGATAAGCAATGGACAGCCGCCCAACAAACGCCTGCCGCCTTGCAATTGTTTCTGCGCTCCGTGACGCTGCTGCCCGAAGCCATGCGCCACGGTTCCTTCGACCGGATTCGCTCGGTATTCGGTCAACTCCCCCCCGCGATCGCGAAAGCGCTCGACGGGCGTCAAGGCACTCGCGGACGCTTCATCCGCATCGAGCTTCCACGCAACGGCACCCTTTCCCTCGCCGAGGTGCAAGTCATGAGCGGAGGCAACAACATTGCCCTCTCCGGAAAAGCCAGCCAGAACAATACCAGCAATGATGGCGAGGCAAAACGCGCCATCGATGGCAATACCAACGGAAACTACGGCAGCGGGACCATCACCCACAGCATCGAAAACACCAACAACCCTTGGTGGGAAGTGGATCTGGGTAACGAGGCCAGCATCGATGAAGTGATCGTCTGGAACCGCAACGAGGATTCGTTAGGCTCCCGTTTGCAAGGTTACACCATCAGCGTGCTCGATGGACAACGCGGCGTGATCAATTCCCTCACCAACCAACCCGCCCCCGCGCCCAGCAGCAGCCACAAGTTTGCTGGTGATCCCATCGGCGACATCCATCGTGAAGCCATCCGCGCACTGCCTAAGGTCAGCGCCGATCCCACCAAGGCCTTCACGCTGCTCACCGATCTGATTCAGAAACAAACCGAGCCCGCCACTGCCGTGCAGACCATAGCGCAACTGCCGACCAGTGCTTGGCAACAAGCCGATGCCGCCCGCGCCGTGGCCGGTGTGATCCAGTGGGCTCGCACCCAGTCGAGTGAAGGCCGCACCTCGAAACAATACCTCTCAAGCATCGCGGTCACGCAGAAACTCATCGCCTTGCTCACGCCCGAGGAGAAAACCAAAGCGAACCAGGCCCTCGCCGATCTGAACGTACCGGTCTTTGTGATCAAGGCCGTAAAAGACGAACTGCGCTACGATACCAAACAAATCATCGTCGCCGCTGGAAAGGACTTCGAGGTCAAGTTCGAGAACCCCGACCTCATCCCGCACAACGTCGTATTCGTGCAACCGGGCACCCTGCAAGCCGTGGCCGAATCCGTGCAAACCCAGGCCCCTGACAAGCTCGACTCCCAAGGCCGCGCCTACGTCCCCGCCAACGACAACCGCGTTCTCGCCGCGACCAAAATGATCGAGGCCGGGAAGAGTGAGACACTCAAGCTCACCGCCCCCAGCGCCGAAGGCACTTACCCATTCCTCTGCACCTTCCCGGGCCACTGGTCTGTGATGCGCGGCGAACTCATCGTCACTAAGGATGTGGAGGCCTACCGCAAGGCGCATCCGGAAGCCGGGAAGTGACACAGCGGCAGCGCTTCATCGAAGATTGTTAGGCAAGCCATTCGACGCCATTTAAGCATTCGGCTTGGACAACGAATGGTTTGCTGAGCGCCTCACGATGAGCCATCCTGTTGAGATAGGCTGAAATGGATAGCAAAACATAAAAATGCTCCCATTCAAGGGCTGAACTCATTTACTCGTTTGCATTGCGGCAAACTTTCCAGCCCCACCATAGCGCAAAAATTCCTGCGCTCCATGTGACCAGAGACATGCCCCACCAGATGCCTGCGATGCCCCAACCAAGAGTGAAAGCGAGCCAATGATAGATGGCGATCGGTGCGACAACTTGCCGGTAAATTCCGATCCATAATCCATAACTGGGACGCTTCAATCCCTGCATCATAAACACCGTGACGAAAAGGATCGGATAGGCAGCTAAGATGATTGCCGCAAAACGCAGATAGCGAGTGCCGATGACAATCACTTCGGGATCTTTCGACAAAACGCCCATCATCCATCCTCCAAGCATCCACACCAGCGCACCGCCTAGTACCATCATGCCGACACCATGGCGGATATTTGTCAGCCATGCCTCGCGCACCCGATGCGGCAGTCCAGCTCCGTGGTTTTGCCCTACAATGCTCAAGATCGCAGTCCCCAGTCCAATCGCAGGCATCAAGACGATTTGTTCGATGCGTGTCGCAATCCCTATCGCCGCCACTGCCGCTTGCCCAAAGTGTTTCACATACCAAACCATCACTACGATCCCAAGGAAGATGGTGATCATGTTCAAGGCCGCTGGGATCGATTGTCCCGCAATCTCACGAATCGACTTCAAATCAGGTCGAAAATCCTCAACCTTCATACCCTCTGCGAGCTTTGTTTTGCTGACACCTTTCCACAACATCAAGCAGCCGCCCACTTGGATGATCACCGTGGATAGCGCCAAACCTACTACTCCCATCGCAGGAACTGGAGCCCAACCCCACATCAACAATGGGTTCAGTGCACAGTTCGCAAAAAATCCGACGATCAAAAAATTTTGATACACCCGCGATTCTCCCTGAGCCGACAGACCTGCATTCAAGGCCATACAAACCACGAAAAAGACCGCTCCAGAGAAGATCACATTCATGTAACTGAGCGTCTGCGCGAGCCAACTTCCCTCCGCTCCTAACATCCGAAAACAGGTCGGTCCCGCATACAACCCGATAGCCATGAGTAAAATTCCTGCGGACATCGCAAAAACGATCGATTGCACAAACAAGCGCCTCGCCGATGCGACATCCCCCGCCCCAAGCGCATGGGAGATCATCGTCGTAGCGCCCTGACTGAGGCCACTTCCGACGGCGATCATCAGGAAAAACAGCGGAAATGAAACCGATAACGCCGCCAAGGCCTCCGTGCCTAAAAGTCCAGCGCAATAGGTATCCACGAAATTGAACATCGTGTTGAAAAACATCCCTACACTCGTTGGCAAGGCGATCCGCCAAGTGAGTTGCGGAATCGGATCTGTCGTCAGCGATAAAGGACGGCTCATCATTTACTGTCCTTTTAAAATTCGCTCCATCTGCGTCCGATGAATCTCCATGTGCACGCCGCTCAAGGCCAGCCAGCCATGTGCATCCATTGGCCCAAACCACGGATGCGGAAATGCGGCCGATGTTTTAAAATTCGAGATCTTGGCGACCGATGCCAGCAACGCATCGCACGAGGCCTCATACTCCGCAATCACCGATGCTGTGACCGCTTCATCCGGCTTGACTGCCGCTGTGCTTGCCTCCCCCCATGGCACTTGCTCATTCGCCAACGACACCAGCACACCGATCATGCTATGATGCACGATGCGAAGATGATCCAAGGTCATCCACACCGACCAATGGCGACTGCTGTCTTCCAATCCTCGCGGGCGGGCAATCAATACCTGCTTCGATAGAACCGTATCGCTCTTTTCAGCAATGAGAGAACGGATCAACTGCCGTTCTGCTACGAACTTCGCAGTGAAAGATTGCGGATTTCCTGTCCAGCGCCTGATCCGTAACAGCATACGCGCAATGTGATTTTCAGGAAACGGCAACCCTGCGCCAGGCGGAGCGAGTTGAGGAGTGTTACTTGTCGTCATGTCGGCCATACATTTTCATATTACTTTCAAAATGCAAGCAAGATACTTTTGGATTGCAAGTAATATTTGTGCTACGCTATTCCCATGCCGAAAAAGAAACACATACCCGCCCTCACCAACGCTGCAGGCGACACTTTGCGCTCGCCGTGCCCTGTGGCCTGTTTTCTCGATATTTGCGGCGATCGTTGGACCTTACTCGTCATCCGTGACCTAATCTTGGGCCGATCGCGCTTCAAAGATTTTAGCGCCTCACCCGAGGGCATTCCGACCAACATCCTCAGCGATCGACTCGCCCGACTCCTGCGTCACGGCATCGCCGAGCAAGTGCCCGCCAAAGATGGATCGCTGCACCAAGCCTACCAGCTCACAAAAAAAGGATACGCCCTCAAACCCCTCCTAAAAGCGATGCGCGACTGGGGATTGAAATGGGAACCCGACACCAGCATAGGAATGATGAAGCCTTCTTAGCAAAAAATGCGTATAATGAGTATGTGGAAAGGCGCACTTTTCTTTTTCTGTTCGACTGATGTATCATAGAATTTAAATTGCCCTTACAAAGTGAGATACGGCGACGAGCGGATGATTTTGAGCCGATCAAATCTGTACAATTTTTCAGATCAAATCCGAATTTTCATGATTGCCATCACCTCGTGGATCTTTTAGTCTCCATGCCCATGCACTTGACATTGCCTGCTTTTGCTCAAATCCAGTTGACGACCATCGACTGGGTCATCGTCGCTGCTTCGATTCTGATCTGCTTCATACCCGCGCTATTTGTGGGCAAAAAATCCTCGGAGAGCACCTCGGAGTTTTTTGCCTCCGGTCAAAGTGTGCCCTGGTGGCTAGCGGGCCTGTCGATGGTGGCAACGACGTTTTCGTCTGATACGCCGAACTGGGTGACCGAGCAGGTGCGCAAGTTCGGAGTTGCTGGCAACTGGCAGTGGTGGGCCTTCGTGCTGACAGGCGTGTCCACCGTATTTTTCTTCGCGCGCCTGTGGCGTCGATCCGGTGTGATGACTGACCTCGAATTCTACGAGGCGCGCTATTCTGGTAAGGCTGCCTCACTGGTCCGTGGTTTCCGAGCCGTTTATCTTGGATTGTTTTTCAACTGCTTCATCATGGGCATGGTGACGCTCGCTGCCTGCAAGATTGCCAACATCATGTTCGGCATGCCGGCTTGGCAAACCATCGTAATCTGCGGTGTGCTCAACGTGGTCTTCGCCGCCCACTCGGGATTGTGGGGCGTGCTGATCATCGACATGATCCAGTTTTTCATCAAGATGACCGCCGTATTCGCCGCCGCATATTTCTCCCTCAAGGCTGTGGCCGTGAAAACAGGCGTGGGAGAATCAGCGCTCGCAGGTCTTCATAAGATGGTGGAAATTCTGGGCTCCCAACAGGTGATCACGGATGGCAAGGGAGTGCCGACCATGAGCGACAAAGCCAATGGTTTAGGCCAGCCGATCCTCGATATCATGCCCAACTTTGGCATGTCGGAACTGGCACTGATGATTTTCATCGTTCCCATCGCGATCGGTTGGTGGGCGAACTGGTATCCCGGCGCGGAACCCGGTGGCGGCTCCTACATCGCCCAGCGCATGCTCGCGTCCAAGTCCGAAAAAGACTCGCTCGGCGGCACGCTGTTTTTCAACGTGGCCCACTACGTGCTGCGCCCTTGGCCTTGGATCATCACGGGTCTGTGCTCCATCATCATTTTCCCCAATCTCGACTCGATCCGCGCCGCCTTCCCGAATGCCAATCCTGACATGATCGGCCACGACAGCGCATTCCCCGCAATGTTGCAGTTCCTCCCCGTGGGTTTCATGGGTCTGATGGTGGGAGGTCTGATTGCAGCGAATTCCTCTACCATTCTCACCCATTTGAATTGGGGCGCTTCCTACCTCGTCCACGATTTTTATCGGCGCTTTGTCAAACCTGATGCGACCGAACGCCACTGCGTGCAAGTGGGACGTCTCTGCACCTTACTGCTCTACGTGGTAGCTGCAGTCATCAGCTATTTCATCAACTCCGCTCAGGAGGCTTTCCAGATTCTCATCGGCATCGGCGCGGGCACAGGCTTGATCTACATCCTGCGCTGGTTCTGGTGGCGTGTGAATGCTTGGTGCGAAGTAGTAGCGATGATCTCCTCCTTCATCGCGACCATCGTGTTTTTCATCCTATCGAAAAACGACATCGATCTCGGCTTTGCGAACACTACCCTGATGACCGTGGGCTTCACCAGCATCTGCTGGCTGGTTGCCGCTTTCCTGGGGCCGCAGACGGATCGCTCAGTGTTGATCAGCTTCTACAAAAAAGTCCGGCCCTCCGGCCCGGGTTGGGGTAGCATCCGCACGGAAGTGGAAGCCGCCGACCCGCAACCCGAAAACGAAAAGGACAATATGCCCATGGCCTTCGTCGGTTGGATCTCGGGCTGCATCCTGATTTGGTCGTCTCTTTTCTGCATCGGGAAATTCCTCTACGGCCAGATGACTGAAGGTTATCTTCTGCTAGGATCTACCATCATCAGCGGTATCGTTTTGCTGCGCGTGATCAATCGCTTGTGGGTTAAGTCCTGAGTCTTCCCATCCGCAAGAACATACAAACGTTCCCTGCAAATCAACGAGGAATCCATGCCTCATCTCGAATACGAAAACGCGGCACGCTTGCAGGGATTGACCGCGGTGTGTGGCATCGATGAAGCCGGACGCGGGCCACTGGCCGGGCCTGTATCCGTGGCCGCCGTGGTCCTCCCACCCGACTTTTCCTTGCCCGGTCTCAACGACTCGAAAAAACTCAGCGCCAAAAAACGTGATGAGCTGTATGAACAATTGACCACTGATGCCACGGTCCTCTGGGCGCAGGTAGAAGTCGATGCCGCCACCATTGATGCACTCAACATCCTCCGCGCCACTCACCAGGGAATGGCCGCCGCAGCCCTGAGCTTGCAGGAAAAATACCAGATCACCATCGATCACTGCCTCATCGATGGACTACCCGTGAAACACTTTCCCTTCCCGCACCAAGGCATCGTTAAGGGTGACAGCAAGTCCCTCTCCATCGCCGCTGCCAGCATCATAGCCAAGGTCAGTCGCGATCGCCTGATGGCCGCATACGCGAAGGAATTTCCGCAATATGGCTTTGAACGCCACAGCGGCTATGGTACAAAGCATCATCTCCATGCCCTCCATCTTCACGGACCTTGTCGCATTCATCGTCGCTCGTTTCAGCCGGTTGCTCAACTCGCCCTGCCACTTGATTCATAAAGACGGCAGCGCGTGGACGCCTCAGGAGGTCGGCGAAATCGGCGAAAAAATCGCCTGTCAATGGCTGCGAGCACGAGGCGTAAAGGTGTTGTATCGGAACTACCGTGCACCCCAAGGCGGCGAGGTCGACATCGTCGCGCGACGCGGCAAACTGCTGCTCTTCATCGAGGTCAAGACCCGACGAGCTGGTGGTGTGGGTCGACCTCTCGATGCCGTGGATCGCGGAAAACAGGAACTGATCGAACGCGGCGCTAATTCCTGGCTCCAGTTGCTCAAGACTCGCCGCATTCCTTGGCGCTTCGATGTCATCGAAATCATTCTGGATGAAGGAAAAAAGCCCCATATTCACCGAGTGGAAAACGCGTTCTGATCGGAACACTGGATTTTTTTTCCCACAGGCTTGCCAAGAGGCGATGGGATTTGCACAATCCGTTCGAAATTTTCCCACGACTTTAAAAAACACCAATCACCATGCCTGAAATTACCGATAAAGAACTGCCCCAATCCGCGCGTGCCTATTGGCTTAAGGCCATCGCTGCAGTAGAAGTGAAAAACCACGCTTACGCGGTTACGCTGTTGCAAGCGATTCTCAAGGAGAATCCCGGCTTTTTGCCAGGTCGCGAGCTTGTTCGTAAGTGCGAGGGGGTTCTTACGGGTGGTCCGAAAAAGAAGCAGAAAATTTTTGGTCTGGAATCTGGTGGTCCTGGCATGAAGCTCCAGGGAGCCGCCAAAAAAGATCCGGTATCCGCTGTGCCGCTCATCGAAAAAGAACTGGAAAAAGATCCATACAATGATGGACTGAACGACTTGCTGCACGATTGCCTCGCCAAGATGGAGTTGTTCGATAGCGCAGCCTTTGCGTTGGAAACGGTGCGTAAAGGTCATCCAGACAACACCAAAAACATGCACAAGTTGGCGACCTTCTACCTTGAGCGAGGTCGCGCCGATCTGGCCGGTGATGTCTACAACGACATTTTGAAAACGGATCCTACCGATGGCAAAGCCGTCAAGGGAGCGAAGGACTGCGCCGCTCAGCACTCCATGCAGCGTCAGAACTGGACGGAAAATTCCAATGTCAAGGACCTCATGAAGGACCAAAGCGAGTTCCAAGAACTGGAAGCCGCTTCGCGCGCAGGCATGACCAAGGATCAGATGTATGAAAAACGCGATCGCCTCATCGCCCGCTACAATGAGGATCCGAACCACTTGGGCAACGCGAAAGAACTCGCGAACATCTTCGAACAACTCGAAGACTGGGAAAATGCCACTACTTTCTACGACTGGGCATTTAGCTTGAGCAATGGCGACGCCGCTCTGAAGACGAAAGGTCGCCAGATGGCCGATAAATTCATCGCCCAGCAAATGGATTCTCTCCAAGCTGCTGTGGATGCCGATCCGGACAACGCCGAACTGCGCGCGCAACTCGACGAAGTGCTCAAGGCCCGCTCTGCGGAAATGGTGGCCAATGCCAAGCAACGTGTCGAGGAGAACCCCACCGACCCGCAACTGCGTTTCGAACTCGGCAGTGCCCTCTACAATGCCGGCGATTTCAGTGCAGCGATTCCGCACCTGCAACAGGCCAAGAGTAACCCTCACATCCGCACCAAGGTTCTCCTGCTATTAGGTCGCACCTTCAAGGCCAAGTCCATGTTCGACCTTTCCCTGAAGCAATTGAGCGATGCCCTCGCCGATCTGCATGGCATGGACAACATCAAAAAGGAAGTGCTCTTTGACAAAGGCCTCATTCACGAGGAAATGGGCGACAAGCAATCCGCACTCGACTGCTTCAAGCAGATCTACGAAGTTGACTACGGTTATCGTGATGTTGCCCAGCGTGTGGAATCCTCGTATTCCTAAACGCATCGGGTTTTATCTACGATAGGATTGGATCAAATCGCGCGCGATTATGGCGACGCGATTTTTCCTCTTGTCACGGTCCCGTAACACGAAGGCGAGCGAATCGTTTGCTAGTCATGGGCTTGGGAAAGGTGTAGCGCACATGGTGACCGGTGAGGGTCACATGGATTCCAAGAGTTTCCTGCTCCCATGGTCCTGCAAGAGATGTGGCGGTTTCAACCACAAAGTCGGAGGCGTAGGAGCCAGGATAGTTCGCGGATTTGATCCAAGTGATGCTGAAAGTGCCTGCGTCATGGACGATGCTGGGAAGGACTGTCGAACCACTGGTGTTGGATGGACCGCCGAGGAAAAACTCGATGCCGTTGGAAACGCCATCGTTATCGCTGTCCTGACTGAAACCTGCCGACGTGCCATTGGCAGATTGCCACATGGCGAAAGAGTTGGCGGGGATGCCGACAAGATACCCGCTGCTGTTGAGTGAAAAACGAGCGATGCCGGGCGAGGTGATCTGGGAAAGTTGAGCGGATGTAAGGCCGTTCGCCGATGTGCCGAAACGCAGCGAGCTACCAGAAACAAAGGTGCCCGTGAGGGCGAGGCTTCCACCTATCCAGCTAACGGCACTGCTATCCGCAAAGGCAAGTGCTGCTCCGGTAGCAAGGCTGATCGTTGCAGCAGCAGTAGGGTCAAGCGTGCCGGTCGTGTCGGTTCGGTTCGCCACATCAAGCGTGGCCGCCCCGATGGATACAGGTGTGTTCGGTAAGACGTTGTTTGCGCCCAATGCCAGCGTGCCGGCACTGATGACAGTTGAGCCAGCATACGTACAAGCGCCGGCTAACGTCAAAGTGCCAGCACCGGATTTCTGCAGACCACCCGTGCTGTTGCCGCCGAAATTAAGCAAAGGATCAGAAAAGGTAAAAGAAGATCCATTGGTGTCGATCTTCGCACCACCATCTTTGACCTGCAAGGCGAGCCCGGAAAAAGCTGGCAAATTTGCGGCAGCAATGAATTGACCTCCATTGAAATGGAGCTGCTTGGTAAGTCCACTGGTGACGGTGATGTTGGAGACCGTCAACGTGCCTCCATCGAGGTTAACAATGGCATGGGTCTTGGCTCCAGAATTGCCTGCATGGAAACGTAGGGTATGAATGAGCGCCGATCCACTGCTCATGGTCAAAGTGCCGCTGGCCTGACCATTGCCCAGACTCAGAGTCCCTGTGTTGGCCGTATTGACGTAGGCTCCACCATCGATGATGAATGTGCCATCACCCACGCCAACCGCTGCCCCGAGCACATCGCTATTGACGGAACCGCCACTGGAAGTGAAAGAGCCGCCACTCAGAGTCAAGGTGCCCGCGCCGTTGTTTCCCACTAGTAGACCACGCTGAAAGCTATCCGCGCCGCCAGATCGAATCTCACCGGCAGTGATTTGATTCCCACTGCCCAAAATGCTCAGACGAGTGATCGTGAGAACGCCACTGGAAGAGATGGTCGTTCCTCCGGTGGTGCTCAGTCCTGTGGAACTGCTGGTGGTAACAAAGCCGCTAGAACCTGTGCCGTTGATCGATTGATTGGCAGCGAGGGTAAAGCCCGCCGTGCTCTGCAGTGCAGCGGTGTTTCCGATGGAGATAAGCGGAGAACTAGCGATAAGATTCGAACTGACGAGCAAAGTCCCAGCGGAAATGGTCGTGTTACCTGTGTAGGTGTTAGCCGCGGATAGCTTCCACACGCCACTGCCGCTCTTGGTAAGGCTGATTCTGTTCGCGGGCGAGGTGGCGCCATTGAGAGAATTGTCCCCGATCACACCTTGAACCTCATTGGGTGTGATGCTAGTGCCGAAATTGCCCCCGAGCACGAGTGCGCGAGCAGCACTGCCGGCCGTAATGCCTACGGGCGTATTCAGGACACCAGCAGTGAAAACAAGTGGACCAGTTCCGTTATTGGCAAGGGTGGCGGTGACGGCTGCGGATGTAGTAGGACCAATCTGAATCGTGCGATTCGTGGTATCGCCCGCACCCGTATAGTTGAGAGTGCTGGAATTTGTGGTCGCTAGAGTGATGCCGCCTGATGCAGGAGCTCCGAGGGAACACGGTGCGCCGTAATTTCTCAGCGTATTGATTTGCAGCGTGGATTGTTTCACATTCGTGATGCCCGAATATGTATTGAGACCGTTGAGAATCAATGTGCCTGAGCCTTGTTTGTTGATACCAAAAGCTCCACTCACAACTCCACCGATGGTGAGATTGCCCGCGACGATGTCTTGCGTGGCATTGGCAGTGAGAGCAACGGAGCCGCTGCCTGCATCCAACCCATTGCCGCCATGGCGGAAATTTCCTGCCCAGATCATGGGAATGTTCGGCAAAAGAATGGCCGCTCCGCTATCGTTTCGCAGTTGCGGATTGCTCGCGCTTCCCAACGTCAACGTTCCTGATCCCACGGCATTCGCATGGTTGAGGGTCATTGTACCGTTGATAAGCGAAGTGCCCCCAGTGAAGGTGCTGGAGGCATTGAGAACAAGGGTGCCTGCACCGGTTTTGGAGAGCCCCGCTGTGCCGGCGAGCGAGCAATCCATGGTGACTGTATTGTTGACCACTTCGATGGTCGGCTCGTCCCCCGCCAGTGTGAGCACGTTGCCCGAAATGATCCGCCAAGTTTGCGCGCCACTGGTATCGCCGAATTTCCATACGCCACCCGTTCGGTTCGCCGCAAGATTGAGTGACGTATCCGCAGCGAGATCGACGGTGCTAAAATCCAGCGTGTCGCCATAAGATGACAAGGGCACAGTCGCGTTGCTCCAATTCGAAGCTGTGCTCCATGATTGTGACCCGCCCGCAGTTTGAGTCCAGATGCCCATCGGCAAGCTCTCGGCAAGAAATTCCACCGCGGCTGTGCAAATGCTGAAACTCGTTCCCGTGCTTGTGGCAAAAGTGGGTGTGATGCTGCTGGGTGTGGACACAAACTGCCGTCCCGAGGAAAAACCGCCCCACTGACTGCCCCAACTGGCACTGTGGTTCTGGGTGAGTGGAGTGCTCGCAGTGGGAGTGCCAGCGGAGTTAGGGCTGCCTGAATTCAATAATGCGGCAATGACGAGAGAGTTGGAAGCCGAAGTGGTAAGCGGGACCGAGTTCGTCGCAGTGCCAGATCGGCTGTTCGTCGAACCAAAGCCTGGCTTGGTTCCCGACAGAGCATAGGCAGTGCCAAGCCCCCCGTTGGGATTGTATCCTGACACGGTAATACCCGTTCCCACGGACCCAGGATTATCGAGATAATAAATGGCCAGCGCGCCGGTTTTTGTACCGCCGGTTTGTTGCACTGCTTCAATCATCTGAATGCCGTTGTAACGGACACCCGCAATAGCAGCATGATCATTGTTGCCATTTTCTAGTCCGATCGCTACTACCAGCTTATCGGCTCCTGCGGCATTGAATGTTCCAAGCCCCGTCACGGACTTGTAGCCGCTGCCACTTGCAACGGAGAAAGGCTCCGTCGATAGAATCGAAATGTTTCCTGGGATAGAGGAGGCGGCGGTGGTGGCACTTCTTGCAGTCGATGCGGGACTAGACAAAGTGCCCGCCCGCATGGAGACCGTATAAGAATACGTCGTATTGGGCTGGAGACCAGTATCTGTATAACTGCGCGATGTTTGCCAACTGCTCGACGTGCCACCTGGATTTCCTGATGTTTCCGTGAACAAATATTCGACAGTTCCACCTGAGAATCCGTATTCCACTTCACCGGGGACTGCGGCCATGGTCACGGCGGATGATCCATTCGCCATAGGAGGCTGGTCAAATGTGCCCGTAGCTGGCATCAGCGGCGCCCATGTGTAAAAAACGGTAGGATTCGCTGGCATGCCGACATCCTCCGCGTTCGGAGTGGAGAGTAGCTCAATGCGCGTGACTGCACCATCAGCAGCCGGCAGGTTGATCGCCTCAGTTTCCAAACTAGATGCATCGGTGAGGGCGGGTGAAGTGAGCGAGGAAGCGGCAAGCATGTAGGTTTTTGTCACCCCACCCTGAATGACGCGCACACAATAATCGGAGCCATTGCTGGGGCTGAAAATCGACTGCGCCGCCGTCCGATCAGCGGCAACCTGGGGATCAAACAATCGGATCATGCCAGCGGTGTAGGGGCCTATGGGTGGATAGACCATATTGACGGCAGGCTTCGCACCGGACATGGAAGCAAGTATGGTGATCACCTGAGTGTCACGCGTAGTGGGGAACTGCACGCCGTTATTGCTCACTCGAGTCGTGTAGGCGCCAGCCGTTTGATTCCATTGCGCCCAACTGCTCAATGCCGTATTCCATACCACAATATGACTGTTGAGGTAACTGCGCATTTGATTCACAGAATAGTCAGAAAAATGATTCAGAATGTATGCTGGTTCCTGCCAACCCTCGCCTCCGCCCTGCATCGGATCGACCTTGAACGTACCCGCTGGTTTCGCCCCGACATTGTTCGACTGCACTGTCGGCGGAATGTAGGCACCATTGACGGGATGAAAACCCCATGCGGGACCGACATGAGTCCCGTTGTAATTGCTCGGCGCGCGGATTCCATGCATATCGCCCTTGTAGGGGTATGCGGCACTGTCGCCCCAGTGGGGAAGCGAAAGGGCGTGACCCAGTTCGTGGTGAAGAATGCCCTCAGATGTACCATTGCCCACCCCTGCGAATCCGCCAGCCTGACCACCCGCGACAGCATTGTAGACATTGAGATAATAGAGACTCCACCGTCCTGCAGTGCCTGCGGCTCGTTTCAATGCACCATTCCAATCCAATGCGGCGGCCTGTTCACCGTCGAAGCTAAGACCCGTTTGCGCATAATACTCTGCCTTGGAACGCACCCGCACCGCTTGCGCACTCACGTCTTCACGGGGAGGAATCACCAGTTCTCGAAACACCACGTTGTTGAGTCGGCGGACTTCCAGATCGGTGACAGGCCATTTCGACTCGATCTCCGCAAAAGTACCTGACACATAGTCTCCCGTAGTCTTTGCAAAATAATGAACATCGGTCATAGTCATCACCACCTTACTCGGTGCGCTAACTTTCATGTCCGTAATTGCGGTGTTAACAGTGCCCGCATTGACAGTGACCTGAAGGCCCTTCTTCACCCATGCCGCAGGGATGGTGGCAATAAAACTATTGGCGTTGGTATGCTGAACGACTCCTGGTCCATCAGGAATGGAAGCAGGTAGCTTAGCGGGGCCAGTGAGCGACAAAACGAGAGTCTGACCGCTCAAACTGAGTGTGGCACTCACAGGTGGCGCGGCGGGAATCGCCGGATCAGTGACATGCACTTTGATCAAGGTATTGCGCTCACCCACGAGACCAAAATAGGGGGCGTTCGCTTGGAGCATATGAGTTTGTCCAAAATACACAGCATCGATCGACACCGCCCAGACCATGGGCGAGCAGAGCAGCAGAGCGAGACAAGCGATGCGTATCATGTGCGGTGGACTTGGATCAAAAATTCAGCGACTTCCGCCATGCTAGCATAGCCGAAATGCGTTTTCTTTTGGGTTAACACGCACAACGTAGCCTGTCTCCCCCACCGCAATCAACGGAAAAGAGGCGCAAAAAACCCGCTCCACTTTTTCTTTCATAAAATCAACGGGTGACAGTCGTCGGGCTGCACGCGGGCTGCTCCGCATGCCATGCTACCGCCACCGCCCGCCGCAGAGAATTTATCTCACTTCTGATTGCCATCACGAGAGAGCTTTGCTATGGTGTTGCCATGACTGACGCACAGGATACTCGCGACTGGACTGACAACACGGCCATGGCGGCACCGGCTCTTCTGGGAACTGCTGCTGGATTGCTGCTGGGAGAACTGATGCACCGCAGTGCACGTCGCGGGATCGCCTTTGGTCTTTTAGCGTTGGGTATCGCTGCGCTGGCACCTTACACGGTCGGAGAAATCAAACAGCGCATCAATTCCCCCGCAACCAAACGCGGAGCGCAACGACGCCTCCGTTCCATCCGCGAAGCGGGCGCCTATGGTTTTGACGATGTAGATGAGCAATTGCGTGAGCAGGGGCTTCTGTGAAAATCGCTATCACAGGCACTCGTGGTCGAGTGGGAGGAGCCTTAGCCGATCACCTGCGCAAGGCGGGTCATGACGTGATTGCATTGACACGGCAAGACGTCCCGCTCGATCATCCCCCATTGCTGCGAGAAGCGATTTCTTCGATCGACGCTGATTGTTGGATCAACCCAGCAGCGATGAGCTCACCCGATGCCTGTGAGCAGGATCCACTCACCAGTCATGCTGTGAATGCATTGGCTCCATCGATCATGGCTCAGGCCTGTCGGCAACACGATCGCTATTTGCTGCATTTCAGCACCGACTACGTATTTTCCGGAAAGGAAACAGGTAAAAGACAGGAACTGGATGTCACCGAGCCGATCAATGCGTATGGCAAACACAAACGCGAAGGCGAAGAGGCAGTGCTTGCTAGCGGCGCACGCGCTGCTGTACTCCGTGTATCGTGGGTGTATGGTGCGGAGGTCCCGGCTTTTGTCGAACAATGCCTGCAGCGTTTATCGACAGGTGAAACCATACAGGCGATAGACGACAAATGGTCCATCCCCACCGCAATGCCGGACCTCTGCCAGTGGGTAGAGCACATTCTCCATCAACAACCCAGTGCCGTTCTTCATGGATGCCATGCGGGGGATCCCGTGAGTTGGCATGGCATCGCCACGCACCTTCGAGATACCCATATGCCAGACAGCGCGAGTGAAATTCGTGCTACGAGTTTGGCCGAAGCTTCTCATTTCGTTGCCAAGCGCCCGGTTCACACAGCCATGGCACATCAGCTACTCTCGGGACTCTTGCCACATCCCATCGAGGATTGGCGGGCGGCGATGGCGCGCGTCATTTCTCAAGCCTGAAGACGATCAGAGCTTCATCGACAAAGGCTTGGGAATGCAGGCCTCCGATTCGATGATCGCACGGCGTTGAGTGGCACGGTTCACGCTCATCAGCAAAGCCACCGAACAAAGCGAAAACATGAGATTGGTTCCGCCATAACTGACAAACGGCAGAGGCAAGCCGGCATTGGGTAAGGATCCGATCGTGACACCGATGTTGATCAGAGCTGGCAGCAGCAACATCATGGTCAAGCCCAAAGCGAGAGTGCGACTGAACACGTCTACAGCATTCAGCGACACCAGAAATCCCCCAATTGCCAGCGCAACATAACATAGCAAAACACCCAAGGTGTAATAAAGCCCCAGTTCCTCTCCAATCACGGGGTAGATGAAATCCGTGTGCGCTTCTGGCAAATAGCCGTGCTTTTCGACTCCATTGCCCAGCCCTACCCCCTCCGGTCCACCATTGCCAAAAGCCAACAAAGAACGCCATTGCTGACGATTGGTATCCTGATATTCCTTCAGATTTTCTTCCAGATGCGTCCATGCATCGATGCGCGCGCGCCGCGTTTCATCTCGCATTACCATCGTGGTGCCGAGATAGCCGCCGATCAAAATCACTGGCACCATGTAACGGAATTTCACACCGATGCAGTATAAAGCCGTGCCGCAGGAAAGCCCCAGCGCCAAAGCGGTATCCATATCCTTTTCAAACAAAATCAACAATACAGGACACGAGAGGATGATGCCCGGAATCACAAATCCTTTCCAAAAAGTACGGATCTCGGTGACGTAGCGGGCATAGTAGGCCGCGATGCCAAGAATGGTGGTAATTTTCCCGATTTCTGATGGTTGAAACTGAGGCAAGCCAGGAAGCCTGACCCAACGCTTGGCGCCATTCACCTCCACCCCGATGCGAGGAATGTAACAAAGGACCAGCATTGCCACTCCGAATAAGAAAATCCATGGTGCTAACTTGCGCAATAGCTCCGGTTGGAACCGATGGATCACAACGCCACAAAGAACGGATACGATCAGAATTTTCGCTTGCTTGCCGACCAACAAATGCGGGTGTTCGATGCCGTTCGCCCAATAACTCGTACTCGCCAGCATGACCATTCCCAAGGCGACCAGCAGGCCGACGGAAACAAGGATCAAGCATGAGGCGAGGCGAGTCATCAGTGCTGCATTGTCGGGATTTTCAAAACCTGACCGACCTTGAGCCCTTTTTCGTTGGCAATGCCATTCGCGCTCATCAATGTAGATACGGAAACTTTTTGGTCACGAGCAATTTTGTAGAAGGTATCACCTTTGCGCACGCTGTAGGTTTTCCCAGCTGCATTCTCACGTTGATCTGCGACTGGTGTGGCGCGGGGCGCGGTTTCCAAGTCGAAATTCGGACGAACGAGAATCGCGCGGGGCGAGGGTCCTTCGACCTTGCCGCCATTGCGCAGGCGTTGCATTTCCTCCGGCTCGAGACCTACGATTTCACGCGGCGGCACGCGCAAGACCAATCCCGAGCAAAGATTGACGTTGTTGTTTGCCGTGCGCAAAGCCTGCTCGCTGATGTTCCATTTCCGTGCGATCGAGAGGTAGGTATCGCCCGCTAGCACCATATGACGGTCATCCCCGCGCTGGATCTGCGGTAGATCCGTCATGCTGGTCAATGCGGTGGAACCGTAACTGGGGCGATCGCTCGCGACTGCGGCGGCGGCAGCTGCCAACGGTTTTTGTGAGGGCGATGGACCTCCCGGAGCCTGCGTTACGCGCTGATTTTCATAATATCGATGTGCGAAAAAACCGAGCACTCCGATCACATGGACCAAGGCAATCACGATCAGCACGCGGCCGACATTCATGCGCGGAATGTCTCCTTCCAGTTCTGCAGGGTTCGCTGCCGCGGTGGCGGCAGGGCGTTTGATTTTCGCGTGCAAGATGCGAAACAGTCCTTTTTTGATAGGCTGGCGTTTGGCGGGTAATTCTCGTGGTTTCATAATGAAATGCGGATTTATGCGAGTTGATGAACAAGTTGTCGAAACGTGTCCCCGCGGTGTTCATAGCCGCGGAACATGTCGAAAGAAGAAGTGCCGGGAGAAAACAAAACGGTGGACCCAGGGGGAGCGAGTTTTCTTGCTGCGAGAATCGCCTGCTCCAAAGTTTGTACCACCTCCGTAGGAACGGCATCGCGCATGACATCGCCCAAAGGCTCGGCGATCTGTCCGAAGGTCACGGCCGCTATAGCTTTCTGTTGCATCAGTGGCACGACGGATCGGTAATCCAAGCCTTTCTCTTTGCCACCAGCAATCAACACCACGGGTCTTGTTTGCGAGCGTAGAGCGCTTTCCAAAGCATGGAGATTCGTGGCTTTGGAGTCGTTCAAATATTCCACACCATCGAGCGTGCGGACCCATTCACAACGGTGCGGAGGAGGCACATAATCGGCGAAAGCGGCCTTCAAATCCAGAGGTCGGCCCAATGCACGACAAGCCGCAATCGCGGCCATGATGTTTTCCGCATTATGCAAGCCTCGCAGACAAGTATCATTCTCGACATGCAGGACCTGTGTGCCCGCCTGCTCAATGGTGATCCCATTTGATGTCCAATCGCTGTCCCCATCGATGCTCGAAAACGTAATCGTCTTTGCACGTAAAAGCGGAAGATTCTCGCCCTTGCGAATCACTGCCGTGCAGTCCGCATCCTGATTTTCGAAGATGCGCAACTTCGCCTGATGATACTTTTCTATGGTGGGATAACGATCCATGTGATCCGGTGCAAAGTTCAGCCACACGGCAACATGCGGCTTAAATGCTTCGATCGTTTCCAACTGGAATGAGCTGGCTTCTAATGAAATGACTTCGGGCATCGGAGATTCCATCACAACTTCGGCCAGTGGTTTGCCATAGTTGCCACAAGGCACACAGGAAATGCCACTCTTATTTAAGATCTGATGAACCATCTCGGTGGTCGTGGTTTTGCCATTGGTTCCAGTAATGGCGATGGTGAAACCTGGGTAATAGTGCCAAGCGAATTCCATCTCGCCGACCACACGAATGGCATTTCGGGAAAATGCGCCGACCAGTGGACCAAAAGTATCGATGCCAGGGCTCACAATGAGCAGATCGCATTGCACCGTGGCGCCGATTTCTGCGGTGGTAGAAGGATGCAGAGAGACCACCTCCGCAAAGCCCGTGATGATAGGCGCCTCATCGTAGACACTCACGCAGGCGCCTTCGCGTAAGGCCAAGGCAGCGGCCGCGCGGCCACTGCGTCCCGCGCCCAATACGACGACTTTTTGTCCCTGAAGTGTCATCGGATTTTCAATAAGGCTAGACCGAACAACGCCAGCATAATGGAGAGCAACCAGAAACGGATGATGACCTGGCTTTCATGCCATCCTCCCAGCTCAAAATGATGATGAATGGGCGACATTCGAAAAATCCTCTTTTTTCTTAATTTGTAACTGCCCACCTGAAGGATCACCGACATGGCCTCCATGACAAAAACACCGCCGATGATCACCAATAGCAATTCCTGTTTGGTCGCAATCGCAGCGGATCCCAGTGCGCCGCCAATCGCAAGAGATCCAGTGTCCCCCATAAAGACCTTGGCAGGATGGCAATTGAACCAGAGGAATCCCAGACCCGCCCCGACCAATGCCATCAGAAAAACGGCAAGCTCGCCGATGTATTGATTGTGAGGAATCACCAGGTAGTCGGTGGCGAGGAAAAAATGCCCCGCAAGATACGCCAGTACCGAATACGCAAGTGCCGTTGTGATCGTGCAACCCGTCGCCAACCCGTCCAGTCCGTCGGTGAGGTTCACCGCATTCGAACAACCGATGATGATCAGCGCAAAAAAGGGAATGACCAACCAGCCCAGATGAATGATCGGTGTTTTCCACAAGGGAAAACAAATTGCATCAATCCCCATCGGTTCCTTGCCTAACAGAAAACCGTGCCCTGGTTGAGCGGAGCCGGAAATTTCCGGTTTGTAGTAAATGAAAGCCGCTGCGATCAATGCAATGACCAACTGCCAAAAGAGTTTCTGTCGACTGCTAAGACCATCAGACTTCCGCTCTCTGACTTTCTTGTAATCATCGCAATACCCGAGCAACCCGCAGGCTCCCATGGTGCATGCACACACGGCGACGAAAGGATTGAGCGGATTGGCGCAGATCAAGGTGGCGATCAGGACCGAACTCAGGATCATCACGCCGCCCATGGTGGGCGTGCCGATTTTTCCGCCGTGCAACTCGGCCAACTTGTGCACTTCTTCCGCCGTGCGGATCGGTTGACCTAGTTTGAGGGAAATCAATTTGCGAATCACACGAGGGCCAATGATTAGACTGATGCTGAATGCCATGAGACAAGACACCGCCGCACGGAATGTGATGTATCGGAATAAGTTCAGCGCATCAAACGTGTGAGCCCAATCCGGCACGCCGCTGGCTTTCTCCGCCTCGAAGGCCTCCTTCCAAAATTGATAGATCCAGTATAACATCAGTCGTTGGGGAAAATTTGTTTCATCACACGCTCCATCGCAGCGGTGCGGCTACCCTTGAAAAGCACCACATCGCCAGCGCGCAGTTCAGCCGAGAGAAAATTCGCTGCTTCGTCTCGACAGGCGAAATGCTTGGCAGTGGGACCTGCATGCATCGAAATGAGATCTGCCTCATCACCCACCGTGACCACGATCAGGTCAAGCTCCGCGGCACATAGCCCAACCCGCCTACCGCCATCCGCCGCGTGTTCTCCCAGTTCGCCCATGCGACCCAATACGGCGAAGCGACGCCCACCTTCTGCGGTAGGCTGCGCAGCCAGAGTATGCAGGCCAGCCATCATGGACTCTGGGTTCGCGTTATAGGTGTCGTCAAAAACCGTAATACCTCGACCCACAAAGCGGTGCAACCGACCACTGGTCAAGCGGGCTTGACCAAGTCCGTGTGCGATTTGTTCAACAGAAATTCCACACAAAGAACCGGCCGCCGCGGCCAATAGAGCGTTTGCCACCATGTGCCTTCCAGCCACGGGCAAATCGACTTGCGCGGAATCATCGCCACAAACCAAAAGAAACTTCATGTGCCCCTCATCCTCACGCACCTCGATGGCACGAACTTCATCGTTTTCCCCTCCGGTGCTCATCACACGAGCACGAGTAAGACTTCGGATGATGGGCAGAAAATCACAATCATACGGCACAATCAGCGTCTCGTTTTCCGTGAGCAGCGAGGCGATCGAAGCTTTTTCACGAGCGATGTTCTCACGGGTGCCGAGAAATTCGATGTGACTGGAACCGATGTTGGTGATGATGCAGATTTGCGGACGAGCGATGGCAGCGAGAGGGGCGATTTCACCAGCGTGATTCATACCCATCTCATACACAGCGGCCTGATGTGCATCGCCTGTTTCCAGCACCGTAAGCGGCAGTCCAATGTGATTATTCAGATTCCCGCGCGTGGCACAGGTGGCATACTTCCTTGAGAGCACCGCCGCAGTGAAGTCCTTGGTGCTGGTTTTTCCGTTAGAACCGGTCAAACCGATCACGTGCAAATCAAGTTGCGCACGCCACCAAGCGGCGAGAGTCTGCAGCGCCGCAAGCGTGTCAGGAACGAGCAACACCGCACCGCCCTGTGCCGCGGTGCCTGACCACTGCGAGACAACAACCACAGCTGCTCCCTGTTGCAGAGCTTGTGAAGCAAAAACGTTCGCATCAAAATGGTCTCCTTTGAGAGCGAAAAACACACATCCTGGCACCAGTTTGCGCGTATCAGTGCATACACCCGCATCAGCCCAAGCGGCAGCATCACCGGCGACCCACGTCGCACCAATGATGGCAGCCAGTTCTTGTGCGGTGAGGGCTTTCACTTGTTAGAATCCTTGCGGCGGGGTTGATGGGTTTTACGGGGAGGGAGCGATTCGCGAAATTTTGCTGCTGCAACGACTCGCTCGCGCAGTGCTTGCGCGGCTTCCCTGCGATCATCGAAGTCGATCACCCGATCAGCGAACTGCTGATAGGTCTCGTGTCCTTTGCCAGCAATCAAAACAATGTCTCCGGCGCGAGTGGCGGCGATGGTGTCATGAATCGCTTTGGCACGATCGATGATGGTCACATGCTGCGCGCCTCCCATACCAGCAATAATTTCACGTATGATGGCTTCAGGGTTTTCACTGCGGGGATTGTCGGATGTCACGACGCAATAATCACTGAGCCGCGATGCGACCTCGCCCATCATCGGACGCTTGCGTGAATCGCGATCGCCACCACAACCGAAGATGGTCAACAAGCGTCCGGGTTCCAGTTCGAGCAAAGTGCGACAGGCATTTTCCAAGGCATCAGGGGTATGGGCATAGTCGACAAAGACCGTCGCGCCTCCCGCATTGCCTACGTTTTCCATACGACCTGGAACCTGTGGCGCATCAGCCATCAGCGGTACAGAATCGCGAAGGGGAATGCCACATGCCGCGGCTGCTGCCAATGATCCCGTGATGTTGTAGGCGTTGAATCGGCCGATCAACGGCGCGCGCACAAGAAACTGCCGGCCCTTGTGATTCAGTTCAAATTCCATACCCCGCGCGCTCTGGCGCAAGTTGTTGATGCGGAAATCGCAATGAACACCGAAACCAAAGGTCCAGACGGGCATTTTGCCTTGCAGAGATTCTGCCAACTCAGCGCCATAGGGATCATCGAGGTTGATGACAGCAACAGGCTTCTTTCCTAAAGGATCATTCGCTAAGGCATCAAACCAGGCTTTTTTCGCGGCAAAATACCGCTCCATGGTTCCGTGGTAATCGAGATGATCCTGCGTGAGATTCGTAAAAACGCAGGCATCAAAGCCGATCCCTGACACCCGATGTTGGTGGATTCCGTGCGATGAAACTTCCATCGCCACACCGCGGCACGCGTGGTCAGCCATGCTCCGTAAAAGCGTCTGCAGTTCCACGGCACCAGGAGTGGTGCTGTTCGCTGCTCGCACTGCCTCACCATCATCGATGCGCACCGTGCCGAGCATGCCCGCGCGATGCCAGCATTGTTTCATCAGATGATGCACGAGAAATGCGGTGGTGGTTTTGCCATTCGTACCTGTGACGCCGCAAAGCTTCATCGACCCTGCGGGGTTTTGCTTCAGTGCAACAGCGCATTGCGCCAGAGCATGACGCGCATCAGACACCTGCACCCAGGTTTGCGTGTGACTCCATCCGGCGGGCGGAGCTTTCTCAGAAAGGATCGCGACTGATCCTGCGGTCAGAGATTGTGTTACGTAATCATTGCCATCCACACTCTCTCCCTTGAAGGCTACAAAAATCACACCTGGACCGGAGTTGCGAGAATCATCAGTCACCCCATGAACCTCAAGGTCGGTAGGACCCGAAGTGATAGGACGATGCAAAAGAGAGAGAAGATCGGAAAGTTTCATTGATTGGCAACGGAATTTTGAATCGCTTCGGTGGGCGTTAGATTCATGTGACGGGCGATTCGTGCAGACGCTTTGGCGAAGATGGGACCGGCGATCGTGCCGCCGTAGCGAGCAACTTTATCAGTTTGCGGGTCATCGATGACCACGACGCAAACAAAGGCAGGCTTCTGTGCGGGCAACATACCAGCAAAGGACACAGTGTAGCGGTTTTTGAAATATTTTTTTGTTTCTCGATCGTATTTCTGTGCCGTTCCGGTTTTACCGGCGACCTGATAACCAGGCACCGCGGCCTGAAATGCCGTGCCATCTTTGCTAACCACCGCTACCATGCAATCGCGAAGCTTCGCAGCGGCATCGGAACTGATCACCTGACGCACCACCTCGGGCCTCATGCGTTCGATGGGAGTGCCGTCATTGGCGATCACGGCTTGGAGCAATTGCGGCTTGAGCAGCTTCCCACCATTAGCAATCGCGGAATAGGCACATGCCACCTGAAGCGGTGTGACATTGACGGCATAGCCGAAGGTCATACTGGAAAAAGTCGTCGGGTTACTGCTTTCACGGAAGTATCCTTTGACCTCGCCGCTGAGTGGAACATCCGTTTTTGCTCCAAATCCAAAATCACGAGTGTATTGATAAAAACGCTGCATTCCGAGCTGCGAGGCGATTTTATAAATGCCGATGTTGCTGGACTTGGCGATCACCATCTTCATGGGTATCGTCGGATAAGGGTGATGATCCTTGAGTTCCAACGATCCTTGCTTGTAAAAACCCTGTTGGCAATTGATCGGGGTTTCAGGTGTGATCAACTTTTCGTTCAGGGCGCCAGCCGCAGCGATGGCCTTGAAGGTCGACCCGGGTTCATACACCATTTGCGTAGCGAAATTGATGCCATTGGTCGCAATGTTATCGAGAGTGTTGAGATGGAAGGAGGGATAGTTCGCCATCCCGAGGATACCTCCCGTTTGCGGATCCATGACGATTACGCAACCCCGTGGTGCCTTATGCTCATTGATTCCTGCCCACAATTCCTCCTGGATGATGGACTGAATTTCCATATCCAAAGTCAACTGCACATTCATGCCTGATCGCGGCGGCAAGGTCACACTCGGTTCGGGCGTGATCAGTAGCCCGCGGGCATTCGTCATGCTTGTGCGATGTCCATCTTTCCCCGCGAGGATCGGTTCTAGCACTTTTTCCACCCCGAAGGCTCCTATCTCTTTGTCATAGGTATAATTTCCATGCTGCACCTCCTTGATGATGGTGTAGCCGACTACGTGACTGGCCAGTTCAGGCGAAGCATAGCGGCGACGCGCAGATTTTTCCAAACTGAATCCTTGGATCTTTCGTTCATCGATCACCGCCTGAACGCGATCAAACATCTCTTCTTCCATGTTCCGTTCGATCACGAACCACATGTTTTTGGGATTGGCCTCGATGCGAGCAAGAAGATCCTCGCGTTTCATGCGCATGACCGGAGCGAGATGAGTTACGGCATAGGCCAGATGTTTCTGCAGTAGCAACTTCTGATCTTCATTGCGCAGCATTTTTTTCACCAATGGCCGCAGCTTGTAGCGCTTCGCCTGTTCTGTGAGATTATTCCAACTTGGTTGCGCACTTAGTTCATCCCATGCCAAGCCAAAAGCCGCCAGTTCAGGATTGTTCAGGGCGTATCGATCCACTCGTAGTTTGGCTAAAGTGACACTACGCGCGATCAACTCATCGTGACAATCGAGAATATGACCACGCCCACCCGGCAGATAGGTCATGGTGGTATTGAAGTTCTTAGCCGCCTGTTGGTAATGCTTGCGATTGAAATACTGGATGTCGATCAAGCGCGAGGCGAGACTGCTGAATCCCGCAGCGATCAGCAGGAATAACAGGGTGCAACGGCTTTGATACGTAAACTTCATCGGTCAGGGGCGAAGCGACTGCTGGGAGAGTGTGGGTGGTTTGGTTCGGATCCATTCGATGCGGTTGGCCGGTGTCGAAATCAACTTGCTGCCGTTACGCTGCAATTTCTCTCGCAAATCATAACGCGCCAACTGTCGATCGATTTCCGCCTGAATGCTGGGAATATCGTCCTGCACCAAGGAAGCGATTCGTTTTTCGGTCGCTTCGATTTCACGGGCGACCTGAATCTGCAGATTCCGATAGGTTACATAGCTGATCGCGCCACTGGTGACGATTGCCAAGGCAACAAAGACCACAAACCACAGAAACAGATTGGAACGATGTTGGCGGGAAGAACTCATGATGCGATGACATTGAGGTTATTACGCACGGCGACCCGCAGTTTGGCGCTGCGGGCCCGAGGGTTGGATTTCAGTTCAGCGGCTCCTGCAGAGATCGCTTTTCGGATCGGCAGGGTGAAAACAAACTCAGGATTGTCTCGAGGTGCCGGCCAAGTTGGATCATCAATGTGCGGCTTCGACCTGTGTTGCAAAAATTGTTTGACCATCCGGTCCTCGAGGCTGTGGAAAGTGATAATCAGCAAGCGCCCACCGGGAGCCAGGCAGTCGATCGTAGCGTGCAAGGCTTGCTGCAACAGATGCAGTTCCTCATTGATGCGCATGCGTATCGCTTGAAACGTGCGGGTGGCGGGATGGGTGCGTCCGTGGCGACCCAATGCTTTTTCAATGCAATTCGCAAGATCCGAAGTGCGGGTGAAACGTGCGACGCGTCGACGTTCCACAATCAACCGAGCAATGCGACGGGCCTGAGGTTCCTCGCCCCACTCCCGCAATGCTTGAAGGATTTCCGCTTCACTCGCTTCGTTGACGAACTCTTCCGCCGTCATCACTGCGTTCGGCCCCATGCGCATGTCCAACGGGCCATCGTGCTGAAAAGAAAATCCGCGCTCGGCACAATCGAGCTGATGAGACGATACGCCCAAATCCAGCAAGATGCCCTGCACTTTGCCCGTTGACGGCAACCCCGGGTGCTGTCTCATTTGTGAGTAGTTCGCTTGAAAGGGAACCAACATGTCAGCATACGCAGCAAGACGGAGTCGGGTGTGATCGATGGCTTGGGGATCGCGATCAATGCCGAGAACTTTAGCGCCTTCCTGCAAAAAAAGTGAAGTATGGCCACCGCCGCCCAAAGTGCCATCGATGATCACATCGCCCGGCTTGGCGTCCATCCATTGATCAACCTCAGCGGGCAAAACGGGCTTATGATATGGCGGGAGAGGAGCCGTCCCTTGCTCCTCCACCCGCCCAGCCATAAGAAATTCACCAGACGCGAGTTGTTGCGATACCGATGGCCCACATGCGGTAGAATCGGCAGATCCCGCTGCGGCGCAGCAGGACATCATCGCGGAAAAAATTGGCGGGAGAGGAGCCGTCCCTTGCTCCTCCACCCGCCCAGCCATAAGAAACCCATAAGTGACGGAAGACTTTTTTTTTGGTCTCACTTCACCGAACAACCCCACCCCCCAACGCGCGAGAAAAGTCTCCCATTGCGAAAGCAACAGGGACATTTTCAGGCATGGCAGAAATGGGATCATAAAAAATTTCAGAAAATACCGAGATCGCCGAAGCCCTCGCTCACGCGCGCTTGCTGGATCTCACTCACCTTGGCGTAGTCGGCACTGTTGTAGATGTCGAAATACTTGCCGCGACCTACCAACATCACGTTGGACTCAGCCTCGATATGGGCACGCAAACTCCACTCCTTGGGGATAAGCAGCTTGCCCTGATTGTTGACGTTCACCGGTAGGATGCCCGCGTGCAACAACTCCAATGCCTCGCGAATCTGACCAGCGGAACGGTTGGGGTATTCGCGGATATCGCGCTCCATGTCAGCAAAGGCAGCCAGCGTCAACACGCGAACGCAGCGAGTTCCGTAACGCTGGGACTCCTGCAAAATCAATTGCTGCCCCTCCTCCGGACGCCAAGCCACAGGAATGGACACCCGAAATTTCGGGTCCATCTTGTGCTCTTGAAAGCCATTGAATTGGGAGAGAACAAACGACATGATTGCTAATACGCCTAGGTGCAACCAAGTACACTTGAAAAATTTTCAGAGGTCAAACTTTTTTTCTCAGTACACTCGATTTTTTTTACCCCCGACAAACCCTGCGCGAAAAACCGAAAAAACCATTCATTTTCAATGGTTTTTCTTACCATTTTCAGATGAAAAAACTTTCAATATTTGCGGATATTTAGGCAATATTAACAAATAATCCTTGCCAAAACTCAAATTCTTCTCACCGCGCTTGTTTCCTTCTGCGCTTCCTGACTCGTCCATCGGTTCCCGCGATGCCGAATTTGCCTCGGATGCCATCGTTTCTATTCCATTCCTGCGATCGCAAAATCGAGTCCTGTCTCCGATCGATTTCGTGCGCCAACCGCTATCGCATTGACGGCGCGGTCAAGGCATGGAATCTTCCTGTCGATGATCGCTCGCATTCGTGGCAAGGTATGGGAAGCCTACCCCAATCGTCTGATCCTGGACGTGCAGGGCGTGGGTTATGAAATCCATGTGCCGCTGAGCACCTTTGATCATCTGCACCCACATGAGGGCGCTCCCGTGGAACTGCGCACATATCTCCATATTCGCGAAACAGCGCACACGCTCTACGGCTTCGCCACCGAGGAGGAGCGCGACGTGTTTCTTTTGCTCATCGAGCGCGTTAGCGGGATCGGCCCTACGACGGCGATGTCCGTTCTCAGCGGCATGCGAGTCGCACGCTTCAAGGAGGCAGTGGTACGGGCTGATGTCGCCGAACTCTCGCGCATCAAGGGCTTAGGCAAAAAAACAGCGGAGCGTATCGTGCTCGAACTAAAAGATAAGGTTGGTGTTACGGAAACTTGGGAATCCGCCGCTGGTGGCGGCATCAGCAACATCGCGGCGGATGCCGAACTGGCTCTGATCGCTCTCGGCTATAAGCAAGTGGAAGCACGCAAGGCCGTCAAACAAATCCTCGAACAGGAAACCAATGCCACGGTCGAGGAGCTCATCCGCGGCGCGTTGCGCTTGATGTCATGAACATGACATCACCGCGACTATCTCTGGAGCAGATCCAACGGGCGATGCCCGAAGGCGGATTGTTTGGCGCAGGGACCTGGCGCTGGTCACCTGAGCCCCTGACCCTCCCCCGCAAACTGCTCCGCGAACTCGAAGGCCTGGGCCACGTTTTGGCGCAATTCCAACGCGCGAGCGACGCGATTTATCGTCGCAGTGGCAAAGGAAAAATGGCCCCTTGGATTGCCGAAAGCCTTGACCGGGGTAAACCTGATTGGATGATCGCAGAGCAACGGCGCGGAGACAATGCCCAGCATTTTCCCCGCATCATTCGTCCCGATCTGTTGCTCACGGAAGAAGGCTTTGCACTCACCGAGATCGACAGCGTACCGGGAGGAATCGGCATCACCTCATGGCTGGCGGGCCAATACGAAGCGGCAGGTTGTCCGGTCCTAGGTGGAGCCCATGGCATGCTAGAAGGATTCTCCGCCCTGCTCCCTCCGGGCGGTGCCGTTTTGCTGGCAGAGGAAGCCGCCGATTATCGTGCGGAAATGATATGGTTGCTGGAGCAACTGGGCGAGCAACGCGCTCTAGTGGATGCATCGGCTCTCACGGCCGATGAAACGCGCGCGCTGTATCGTTTTTTTGAATGTTTCGACTGGCAAAATGTGCCTCAACTGCAAGATTTCTGCGCGCGTGGGGGGCGAACCGAAGCGCCCATCAAGCCGCATCTTGAGGAAAAACTCTGGCTGGCCCTGTTTCACATGCCCGGACTCAAAAAACGATGGCAACAAGAACTGCGCGCGAACCAATGGCAGCAATTGCAAAATTTAATTCCAACCAGTTGGTTTGTTAGGGATGTGGATTTGCCTCCTGATGCTGTTTTGCCAGAACTGAATGTTTCTCGCTGGCAAGAGGTGATGGATTTCAGTCAAAAGGAACGGCAACTGGTATTGAAAATTTCCGGTTTCGATCCGCGTGCTTGGGGCTCGCGCGGTGTATTCATCGGTCATGACCTGCCTGCGAACGAATGGCGTGAGCGCCTGCAAGAGGCGCTCGATGACACCCAAAGTGCATGGATCATGCAGAAATTTCGCGAGACGAAAATCATCGAACACCCCGTATACCAGGCCGATGGTTCCACGGCTGTGGAACGGGGTCGTGTTCGGCTCTGCCCCTACTATTTCACGGATGAGAAGGGCTACACGCGTTTGCGCGGTTGTTTGGCCACGATCGTCCCCATCGATAAAAAGAAAATCCACGGTATGAGCGATGGAGTGCTCACGGCCGTATCGGCCGCAGGCTCCTAGAGATGAGCATTCAGGTTTGGAGAAAAAATTCTCTGGTCGCGATCACTTCACCGTTCGCCTTGATCTCAAGACGGTGAATGCCCGGATGATAGACACGGGTGGTGATGACGCGGAACGAGTGCCGCCGCGCGATCTGCAACGGTTGGGCAGGATCAAGTGTGAGATCTTTCCAACGAAACACTTTGGGAGTCATGGATCCCTTGGCCTTCTGGTGATGAATCACATAATCTAGGCGCAGTGACTGAGAAATGGCGGCGCGCGATCTGATTTCGAGACGGAATTCCAAATTTTGCCCGATGGCAATGCGATCCGAAGACAAGGACAAATCCGCTTTCTGCAGCTGTGGTTTGCCGAACTGATAGAGAGCAAGAGCCTGCGGATGACCTTGTTTCAGAAGATTTCTCAGCGCATGCCGGATCAGGCGCTGGCGGTCCGATGGCGCGTTGCGATGCCACTCACAGGCCAGCTCCATGACCAGCTCGGGGTGATCACGGGCATTGTCATTCAGATGATTGGCGACTGACTTCCTGACATAGTCTGAAGGATCATCGCGCAGTGCTTCGAGAAGATGCCACGTGCTTTGCGGCTTCTCGATGAAAGCATTCAGTTGCAAGCCCCAAGGCAAACGCGGGCGTGAGCCCTCGGACACCAAGCGGCGAACATGTTCATTTTTATGATGAACCCATGGCGACACTAGAGCCATTGATTCATCAGGATGACGAAGCCAAAGATGACGGATGCCGAATTCCGAAGTAAATCGCATGGTCAATTCTTTGAGCAAATCCATGGCCAACGGCAGGCAACCAGCTCCTTGACGTCCTGCGAATTCCGTCAGCGGGAGGATGAGCCACCCTTGGATGCCATCAAGCGTCGTGCCTTCACCGCTGGCATTGGCATCGAGGGCTGGGTGCAGGGATTGACGAATGGCGGTCGCCGCCACAGAAAAATCCGCGGGCAGAAATTGGCAAAGAGCTTGGTAGATTTGCTCGCTTCTTGCTTTGAGTTCCAATGCTTCAAGACCTTCGCTTGCGGCAGAGACAAACCCGCGACTATCCCAGGATGAGACATGTCGGGCCAACACGGCGCTCATGAGAGCGATTCCCTCTTGATGAAAAACGTTTTTGACCTGATCCACATGAGCACTCTGCCTCGCGCTGAGGAGCTTGGTCAAGCCGCATGAGAAATCCTGTTTTTCCATCGCCTGCATAAGACGGCGATCGAGCTAGGGAAATGATGTCATGCAGGAGAAAGCCTTCTGACTCGTGAGAGATCACTGGAATGGAAACGATGCCCGCGCGGCTCAAGTGCATATGACGTAAAACAAGAGCGGCTATGCAGGTCAAAAAGATCCGCTTTTTCACGACGGATTTACGGATTTCACGGATGAAAAGAGGCTGGCGGAAATGAAGGCATTTGGTGCATTCATCCGTAAATCCGTATCATCCGTCGTTTCTTTGGTCTTCATCATCACCAATGTTTCGAGCGTGGGGGTTCACACCCTGATTCCCTAGCTGGATCGCCCTGCCTGTTGTGGGAAATAATTCTCGCGGATGACGGAATGTGGTTTAGAATACCACTATGAAATGTATGCGTTACGCGCTGACTATCGCCATCCTCTGGCTTCCTTCGCGCGCGCATGCAGCACGAGAGACCCCGTTCGATTTCGGCCCAGGGTTTCTTAGTTTTTATCTGGACAACGACTTGTTTGCGAACCGTGACCGTGATTACACAAACGGAGCGAGATTATCCTGGATTTCCAGCAATCGCAGGATGAAGGACATCGGCGCGGTGCAGCGTGCGCTGAGACCGCTCACCAGTGACGACACGTCGCCGCAATTTCTGCAAACCCTCTCGGGCTTTGTTGATCCTGAACTCTTGTCCTACAACTACGGTTTTTCGCTGACGCAATTGATGTTCACGCCGGAAGACATGGTTTCCCGAACTCAACCGGAGGATCAGCGGCGCTACGCAGGTTGGACCGCGCTGGGATTCTCCCTTCATGCCAAGGATAGCAAACGCCTGAATACCGTAGAATTTCTGTTAGGCATCACGGGAAAATATTCATTTGCGGAGGAAACGCAAAATCTCATTCACGATGTTCGGAACATCGATTCATTCCAAGGCTGGGACCAGCAAATCCCTACAGAAGTCACGCTGGATCTCTCGTTTTTGCAGCGAAATCGTCTACCGCTCGGCAAGTTCAACTCGGTTATCAGCATGGATGGATTCACCGAATGGGGCGCAAGACTGGGGACATTCCGCACCACTGCGCAAATGGGAGCAATGATGCGCTGCGGCTTGTATCTGCCGGCGGACTTCAGTGATCCTCGACTCAGTGAAACCGCCTACACCCACAAGTTTTTTACCGGGGAGGAGCACGAAAATCATCCTTGGTCCCTCTACTTTCTCACCGGGGTCAGAACTTTCGCCATCGCTCATGATGCAACTCTGGACGGTCCTATTTTCAACGATTTTCACACCGGTAACAAACGCGCCCCCTTTGTGGGAGAAGTGTATGTGGGCATCGGTTGGCGCATCCGCACGGTAGAGATGAGCTACGCCCACACCTGGCGCACCGAGGAATACCGCGAGCAGCGCGGCGATTCGAATTTCGGCACGGTGAGCGTGCGCTTGCAGTTCTAACGGATTCTTCCCTTGCGCGATTTTCTTCCCAACGATCGTCCCGCCCTTGTGCTGGCACCGATGCAAAGTGTGACCGATCTTCCGTTCATGCGGGTGATCGCTCGACGCGGTGGGCCCGATTGGTTTGTTACGGAATTTTTCCGTGTCCATCCCGCTTCGAAACCGGATCGCTACATCCTTCGCTCGATCAGGGAAAACACCACTGGCATTCCCATTTTTGCTCAAATCATTGGCTCGGACGCGGATGCTATGGTCAAAGAAGCCAAGATCTTGCTGCGGGAAAACGTCGCGGGCATCGACCTCAATCTCGGCTGCCCCAGTCCCACGGTTTGTGGTAAAAGTGCCGGCGGCGGATTGCTGCGGCATCCAGAGGACATCGATCGCATGATCGGTATGCTGCGCGATGCCATCCCTACGCGTTTCACCGTGAAAACGAGAGTCGGGTATTCCGACGAGAGTGAGTTCGACACCCTACTGAACATTTTCCGAAAACATGCCATCGATGGGCTGACGATTCACGGTCGCACCGTGGTCGATCGCTACCAAACCCCAGTGCGTCCCCACTGCGTGGCCAAGGCCGCCGCGACCTTAGCCTGTCCCGTGATCGCCAATGGCAATGTAGTCAACGCCCGCGCGGGTGTAAACTACCATCAGCGAACCGGTGCCCATGGCTTGATGATCGGGCGCGGTGCCATCCGCAATCCCTGGATCTTCGATCAACTGCGCGCCCATTACCAAAAAACTACTGCCCTCCAACCGCGCGCCTGCGATTTGTTAGCATACATCGAGGATCTCTATGCCGAACTCGCGCGGGAAAGCAAAGAGTTTCATGAGGTGCACCACATCCAGCGCATGAAAAAAACCATGCTCTACATCGTGCAGGGACTGGGTGAAGAATTGGAACACGCCATGCGCCGCATGAAAACGGAGGAAGAATTTTTTGCCTTATGCCGTGGTGCTCTCAACCATTCACAACCGCTGCCAGACGTGCCGCCAGAGCAATCGAAACTTTTTTGTGGATTCCACACCTTGCTGGCACCTTGATCAAGCGCCAAAGAATCATCGAGACAGACCTCAGTTTCTGTCACGGCAAAATATCCCCGTAGATGCCGGGATCACTGCCCTCGATGACGGTGGCACCGCAGGCCTTCTCATAAAACTCGCGGGGGCCTACGCCGCCGATGACCGCGTAGGCGTAGCCGATGTCACGCATGGCCTCGAGACTCTTGTGAAGCAAGGCCTTGCCGATCCCCATGCCGCGGGCAGCCTCCTCCACGCCGGTGGGTCCAAAAAAACCACGCATCGTCGTCTCGTAGCAAGCGAATCCGAGAATCGCCTTGTCCCTGGTGGCAATGAAACAACTCACCGGTTGACGCGTCAGAGCCACCTCAATCTCGCTCACCCATTTTGCAGAAAAATGCTTGCGCGCGAATTCCGCAACCGTGTGTTTTTCAAAGGCACGGGCGCGCCGCAGAGTCACGCCGTGCGATGCCACTTCCTGATAAACTTGCGCGCTCTCCGGCAACGCATACAACCGCACCAGCATGTCAACCATGTCCTCATCCTACCGCCTTTATCCCTCGCTGCCAATAGGAAATGACATTGCTCCTTGGTGCGGAATGACCTTGCATCCGAATGAATCCCTTTTACCCTCTGAGCGACGTTATGGAATACGCGACACGGCAACGATGGATGGAACTGGTGGAATTTTTGGGCGCGGACCGCAATCTCGCGCGACGATGGTTCGATCGGTTGGAACAATGCTACCGCGAGCCCCATCGTCGCTATCACACCTTCCAACATTTGGAAGAGTGTCTGGAGGAATTGGACGAGATCGAGGGTGATGAAGAACGCCTCGCGCTGATGGAAGTCGCGCTGTGGTTTCACGATGCCATTTGCCAGCCCGGTGCTGCCAGCAATGTCGCGTTGAGCGCCAGTCTTGCGAAAGAATTTTTGTTAGAATGCCAAGCGACCGAATCGGTGATCGAATTTGTGAACGATATGATCATGGCCACCAAAGACCATCGCGCCAAGGATGATCCGGATGCCGCGATCGTGATTGCTTTGGATCTGAACATTTTCGCCCGCAGTCCGCAGCGCTACATGGCTTATGAAACCCAAGTGCGAGAAGAATGCTCCGCCATGAACGACGAAGCTTATCGCACCCAGCGCATTGCTTGGCTACAAGGATTCATCGATCGTCCCGTGATTTACGAGAGCGAAACCATGCGCGAAATTTACGAGGACCAAGCCCGCTTCAATCTGGAGCAGAGAATCGAGCAGTTGCAACGCGTGTGACATCCGCGCGACCCGACGTCTTTTACACCAGCGCCCAGCGCAATTTCGCTGGAATGGATCGCGGGTTCGCCCTGCGCTCCTCGGCACTGGCAGTGATGACCTCCTCGTTCACGGTTTGAAAGAGCCCGTCGCGTTTTCCTTGTTGGAAGGCTTTTTTCACGCGCCTGTCCTCACCACTGTGAAAGGTCAGGATCGCGAGACGACCGCCCGGTTTGAGGAAAAAAGGAGCGGTGCGCAAAAATGCATCAAGCCCGCCAAACTCATCATTGACCGCGATGCGCAGCGCCTGAAACACCCGCCTCACGGTATCTCCGGAATCATCGCGCACAACGGCATGGATCGCATCGACAAGATCCATCGTAGTCGATAACGAACGACCCGCGAGGTGGGCGGCGATTTCATCAGCGCGTGATTCATCAGCATTTTCTCGCAACACCTCCGCCAGCTCATCCACGGAACAACGGTGCAGGAAGTCGGCAGCGCTGATCCCACGATGAGGATTCATGCGCATGTCCAATGGTCCATTCGCCTTGAAGGTGAAGCCGCGGTCCGGATCATCGATCTGCATCGAGGAACAACCGAGGTCGGCGAAGATAAAATCCACTGCAGCAATCCCCTTCTGTCCTAGAACCTTACCGATTCCCGCGTAATTTGACAGGACCGCCTCAAACACATCCGGCCCAAATCCTTCTGCGCGGAGACGTGCGATGGTTTTCGGTTGTTCGATGGGGTCAAGGTCCAGTCCGATCAACTTGCCGCCGGGGCTGATGCGATGAAGAATTTCACGCGCATGTCCGCCGAATCCGAGCGTGCCGTCCACACCCATCATGCCAGGCGAGAGTTGCAGGGCTTCCATGCATTCTCCCATCAATACGGGGATGTGAGTGCCGGCCGGAGTCTTTCCGGATGAGGCAACTTTTTCAATGATTCCAGGAAAACGATGGGGATCTAGTTCCTTGTATTTCTCCGAAAACTTGCGTGGATTTTTTCCCGAGTAGCGCTTGCGCCGCACATGCGTGGGAGCCTCGCCATCGGCCGCGGATGGATCAGAGCTCATGATACTTGCGATTGTTGCCGCGCGACTTTTCCACCGGATAGCGCTGTTCGTTGTGAGCGATTTTCGCCGCCATCACATCACCGAGTTTCATGCCTAACAAATCCGCCATCTCAAACAACAGGATGCCCACATCGGCGATCTCGGAAGCAATCTCCTCGCGATGCTCGCGGACTCTGGCATCAAGCTGATCCGGTTGCTGCCAGACGAAGTGCTGCATCAATTCCCCCGCTTCCGCCGCGATGGCCACAGCCATGTCCTTGGGATTGTGGTATTGCTGCCACTCCCGCGCGGCGACAAAAGAACGGATGCGTTCGGTTAGCTCTTCGATGGAATCATTCACGAACTAACCTTGCGGTGTATCCTTGCCACAAGCAAGAGCGAAGTCTAGATCCAGATGAGCTCGCAAGTGGCGGGTTGGGGCCAGATAGCTCGAATCCATAGGCAAGATTCGTCTAGGCTATGCGCAAATCAAGGAGTTGATGCGGTGAGTCGACGAGGTGCGTGGGATCATTCGTTTCGAGAGAGTCGCGTGAATTGAATCCCCAGGTGACGGCTGCCACGGCGATTCCTGCCTTTTGCGAAGCTTTCACATCACGGATCTCATCTCCCACGTAGAGCATTTCACCAGCCTGCAGAGAAAACGTTTTGCGAATGGCTTTAAGATGTTTGGCTTTACCCGTGAGCTTAGAAGTAGAGGAAACAAACGTGAAGTGATCGCGGAGGCCGTGAGTATCGAGGAAAAGATTCACGTTGTCCGTCGCATTGGAGGTAAGGATGCCAAAGGTTTCGGTGCGACGACGCAGTTCTGGAAGCACGGCAGCGATACCGGGTATGATGGGAATTTCCGCAATGCGTTCCCGTAGCATTGTCGTGCCACGCGAGAGCAAGGATGGTACGCGAAGCTTCGAGATTTCCAGATGTTGCAGCAGCTCGCTGAGCGAAAAATTCCGCAGTTTTTCCAACTCATGTGACTCCACAGTGCGAAGGCCGTAGTCCCCCGCCAACTGATTGTAAATGCAACGAGTTTGCTCAAGCGTATCGGCAAGAGTGCCGTCGAAGTCGAAAATAATGGCGCGGTAGTTCATGGAATATCAGTGAGTGGAAATGCCGGCAAAAGCCCGGTCTAACAAATCTTGGTTGAGGATCTGAGCAACGGGACCAAATCCCAGAGCGCGACCATCGAGCAGCAAGGCTTCATTGAATAGAGCGGGTGCCGTGGTCAGATCGTGGTGCGAAGCGATGATAAGGCGTCCCTCTTTGGCCAGATCGCCGAGCAGAGCGCCGAGACGCATGGAGGCATTGCGGTCAAGACCGGTAAAGGGCTCGTCCAGTAAAAGCACATGAGCCTCCTGAGCCACGGCACGAGCCAGAAAAGCGCGCTGCTGCTGGCCACCCGAGAGTTCACGGATCTGGCGGTTTTGCAAATTCGTTAGATCCAGTGCCTGCAGGGCTTGATCGACAGCAGCTTCATCGGCGGGGCGATACTTGCGCCACCAACCGGTCTGAGGATAGCGTCCCATTTCCACCAAGCCACGCACGGTGATGGGAAAAGACCAGTCGACTTCCTCGCGCTGGGGTAGGTAGGCAAACTCGCGCGACCAGCGCTTCACGGGCGCACCGCGCCACAAGATCGTGCCCGACTGACGCGGCACCAGACCGGCAATCGCTTTAAGAAGAGTGGATTTTCCTGCTCCATTGCGACCTACCAAAGCAACTCGCGTGCCGCAGGAAGTGGCAAAGGAGATCTTTTCCAGAGCGGTGATTTTGCGATAGGAAACACTCAGATTTTCCACCACCAGTTCATGATGCTGGTGATGATGGGCGCAACAATCGTGATGGGAGTGATCCTTCATGGCAGTTCCCAGAGGTCGTCGATCGAGCCCGCGGCATCGAAGACGTGAGTGAGGGCATCGCGCTCGGGTGCATCGAGCCGGAGCTTGGCAAAGTAACGTGGTGCTGGTGGGCCGCTCCATGAGATCTCTAGAGCGATCTGACGCGGTAATCGCGTGAGCTGGGCCGCGAACTCCGTATCCTGCGGGTCCTTCACTTGCCACAAAACCAGCCCGTTTTCGTCCCGTAGTCGGACACTCAGGGCAGCGGATGAAAGTTGTAGGCTGAAAGGCACATTCATCTGGATCGGGTCGGTGACTGTGATTTCCGGACCAGTCAGCGGCTTGACACTCGACTGGCTCATGCGCCACAGGGGTAGCGCCGCTAAGCCCAGACCCAACGCTGTCAAAAATGTCCGCAGTATCGGTGAACCTCGCACGGCATACTTTTTGAACCAGTCTGGGCTCATGTGCAAGCATGATGCGATCTCACAAGGGATTTTGGCAAAAAATCATTAGCGCTGTGAAAAAAATGCGCTATAAGAACGCACCAAAGCAGCATGACCAAGAAGAAAGTGATTATCGTAGGTGCCGGTCCCGGTGGTTTGACTTCGGGAATGATTCTGGCTCACCGCGGATTTGATGTGACCATTTTGGAAAAACAAAATCGTGTGGGTGGTCGCAATGCGGAACTGAAAGTGGGTGATTTTTCTTTTGATACTGGGCCTACCTTTTTGCACCAGAAGTTTACTCTCGATGAAGTCTTTGCGGAAGCTGGAGCGAAGGCGGAGGACTACATGGATCTCGTGCTGCTGGATCCTATGACGAAACTGACGTGGGGCGACTTGTCGATGGAAACGACCTGCGATCGCGAACTCATGGAAGCAAATGTGGAAAAAGCCTTTCCCGGCCACGGCGAAGGCTATCGACGATTCATGGCAGACCATGCAGTAAAACTGGCTGCGATTTACCCCTGCCTGCAACGCCCCTATCATGAGCTAAAATCCTTTCTCAGCGCCTCTCTCATGAAAGCCATCCCCTACGTTGCAACGGGGAAAAGTGTGGTCGATGTGCTGGAAAACTACTTCGCCGATGACCGCCTCAAGCTCGCCTTTACCTTTCAGGCGAAATACCTCGGAATGTCACCTTGGCGCTGCCCAGCTTTATTTAGCATCCTGTCTTACATCGAGTATCGTTACGGCATCTACCACGTTCAGGGTGGTCTTTGCAAAATCTCCGAGGGCATGGCGGAGCTGTTTCAGAAAAACGGTGGCAATTTGCGCCTCAATACTGGTGTAAAGGAGTTAAAGTTCTCCGGCACGAAATGTAGCGGAGTGGTTCTGGAAAACGGTGAACTCTTGGAGTGTGATGACATCATCCTCAATGCGGATTACGCCCACGCCGTAACTCATCTGCTCAACGGCCACTCAAAGCCCGCCTCACAAGTGGAGAAGAAGAAATTCTCTTGCTCCACTTTCATGCTCTACCTCGGACTGGACAAAATTTACCAAGACGAGCCGCACCACCACATCATCTTTGCTGATAACTATCGCCACAACGTCGAGGACATCCAGAGCGAAAAAATCGTCTCGGATGATATGTCGGTCTACGTGCGCAACTCGTCCATCACAGATCCCCACGTGGCTCCGCCAGACCAGTCCGGTCTATACATTCTGGTGCCCACCATCAACACCCGCCACGGGTTCGATTGGGAGACTTACAAGCAGGAATACCGCGATAAGGTGATTGCCCGCATCGAAGCCAAAACCGGAATGAAGGATCTGAACAAACACATCATCGCCGAGCGCATTCTCACCCCGCAAGATTGGCGCGATGAGGGCGATATTTTCATGGGCGCCACCTTCAACCTGGCCCACACACTCGATCAAATGCTCTACCTCCGCCCTCACAACCGCATGGAGGGATATGAAAATCTGTTCCTCGTTGGCGGCGGCACCCACCCCGGTAGCGGTCTACCCACCATTTACGAAAGCGGGCGCATCTCGAGCAACCTGCTCTGCGATCGTCACAAGATCGCCTACGACCGCGTCGATCTCGCACCGGCGTTCCTCGGCAGCGCCGACTGAAATCCACAACCCCTTTTTGCGAAATTTCGTGAAATCGCCTTGCCAAAGTCCCTCGCCCGTGCGAATTTGGGTCGACGACATTAGTATCTTTATCAACTCACTAAGGTTATGCTTCCTGCCCACGCTCCGTTTTCTGAAACCGCACGTCGATTGATCGAGACCGCCCTCGTGGGTCTGGATGCCACCCAGCGCGCCTGGCTTTCCGGTTATCTTGCCGCTACTCCCGTCGCCACTACCACGGCTCCACTGGCTACAGTCAAAGCACTGGTGCTGTATGGAACTGAATCAGGGAACTCGGAAAAACTCGCCGACCGCACCGCCAAGGAGGCGAAGAAAAAAGGCATAGCCGCCACCGTCAAAAACATGGCCGACGTCAAGACCGCCGACCTTGCCAAGCACCAAAATCTCATGGTGGTGGTATCGACCTGGGGCGATGGTGAGCCTCCCGATGGAGCCACTGCTTTTTACAAAGAATTCATGGCTTCGGAGACGAAACTGCCTGACCTTCGTTTCTCCGTGTGTGCTTTGGGCGACACCTCTTACGAAAAATTCTGCCAAACCGGCAAAGACATCGATGCCAAGCTCGAATCTCTCGGTGCCCAGCGCGTCGCGGCTCGTGTGGATTGTGATGTCGACTACGAAGACGCTTTCACCGATTGGTTGCATGCCACGCTGAGTGCCTTTGCTCCATCGGCTAGCGCAGTGCTGGATGTGCCAACGGCAGTTTCCTTGACTGCTGCTACCAGCTACGGTCTGAAGAATCCTTTCCCTGCCGAAGTGTTAGAAAACATTCTCCTCAACGGCAAAGGCAGCGCCAAGGAAACCGTTCACGTCGAACTTTCCCTCGCCGGTTCTGCTCTCACGTATGAGCCTGGGGACGCCCTCGCAGTGATTCCGTTCAACAGTGATGATGTCGTGGCGGATCTTCTCCGGGTTGCCAAACTCAAGGGCGACGAAGAAATTGACACCAAAGTCACTGGCAAAAAGTCGCTCGCTCAAGCCCTTCGCGAGGATCTCGATATCACGGGGCTCTCCCGCTCTGTATTGACAAAACTCCAGGAAGCCGCACCGAACGCTGCGTTGGGCTCGCTGCTGGAAGAAGGTGCCAAGGACCAGCTCAAGGAATACATCTACGGTCGCGAAATCATCGATGCCATCCAAGATTTTGCCCCCCAAGGCCTTTCTGCTCAAACCCTCGCGACCCTCCTCCGCAAACTACCGCCACGCCTTTACTCGATCGCTTCCAGTCCGCTAGCACATGCCGATGAAGTGCACCTCACCGTGGCCGCCGTGCGCTACCAGTCTCATGGTCGGAGCCGCAAAGGCGTAGCATCGACCTATTTGGCGGACAAGGCACACACCGGTCAATCGGTAAAGGTATATACCCATGCCAACAAAAACTTCCGTTTGCCAGAAAATGGAGATACTCCCATCATCATGGTGGGACCCGGCACTGGCATCGCACCATTCCGCGCCTTTGTCGAACATCGAGCTGAGCTCGGTCACAAGGGACAGAGCTGGTTGTTTTTCGGGGATCAGCGTTACATGTTTGATTTCCTTTACCAATTAGAATGGCAGGAGCATCTCAAAAACGGCACGCTGAGCCGACTCGACGTTGCTTTTTCCCGCGACCAACCGGAAAAAATCTACGTCCAGCAGCGCATGCTCGAGAAATCCCGCGATCTCTACGACTGGCTGCAAAACGGAGCCCATTTTTACGTTTGCGGTGACGCCTCCCGCATGGCGAACGACGTTCACGAAGCTCTCATCACCATCTACCAGCAGCACGGCAACCTCACCCGTGAGGCAGCCGAGGCCGAACTCGAAGCCCTCAAAAAAGCCAAGCGCTACCAGCGTGATGTGTATTGAAAAAATCCGACTGATCCGACCCATCAGTCTCATCTGAGCTATCATCCCTTTTACTACCATGTCTGAAACCAAACTAGCCGCCAACGAGTATATCAAAATTCGCTCGAACTACCTTCGCGGAACCTTGGCCGAGGAGCTCAATGACGTCTCTACCGGCTCGATCTCCGAGGACAGTCAGCAGCTCATCAAATTCCACGGCTCCTATATGCAGGATGACCGCGACCTACGTGCCGACCGCCGCAAGCACCGCTTGGAAAAAGCTTTTTCTTTCATGATCCGCATCCGCGTACCCGGCGGTGTCGCGACTCCCGCCCAGTGGCTCGCTACCGATGCACTTTGCGAAAAATACGGCAATCAGGATTTCAAACTCACCACCCGCCAGGCCTTCCAGTTGCACGGCGTCATCAAGTCGAACCTGAAACGCACGATCCAAGAAATCAACCAGGCCGCCATGGATACCATTGCCGCCTGCGGTGATGTGAACCGCAACGTGATGTGCAATCCGAATCCCCACCTTTCGCACATCCACGCCGCCGCTCTAAAGGCCGCACAGGACATTTCCGATCACCTCACCCCACAAACTGGCGCTTACCATGAAATCTGGCTCGATGGTGAAAAAATCCAATCCTCCGAGGAAGAAGTGGAACCCATCTACGGCAAGACCTACCTACCAAGGAAATTCAAAATCACCGTCGCGGTCCCACCCTCAAACGATGTCGATATCTACGCGAACTGCCTCTCTTTCGTCGCCATCGTCGAAAAAGACCAACTAGTCGGTTATAATGTGGCTGTTGGCGGTGGAATGGGCATGACTCACGGCGCCGAGGAGACATATCCGCGCATTGCTGACATCATCGGCTTCTGTACGCCCGAGCAAGTGGTGGAGGTGGCGGAGATGGTCGTCAAGGTGCAGCGCGATTTTGGCTGCCGCACCGATCGCAAACACGCCCGTCTGAAATACACAGTGCAGGACAATGGTCCCGATTGGTTCCTCAGCAAACTCAACGAATACCTCGGATGGAATTTGGAGCCTGTCCGTCCGTTTGTATTCGAAAACAACGGCGACCGCTACGGCTGGATCACCGATCCCAATGGCAACTCGCACCTGACCCTCTTCATCGAAGGCGGACGAGTGATCGACCGCCCCGGCAACCCGATCCGCACGGGTCTCAAGGAAATCGCCAAGATCCACAGCGGCGATTTCCGCCTCACCGCCAATCAGAACGTCATCATCGCCAATGTAACGCCGGCACAACGTCCTCAGATCGAAGCGCTCGTCGAAAAATACGGTCTCGAAGACGGCAAAAAGCGCAGTGCGCTTCGCCTGAATGCTCTCGCCTGTGTCGCCCTGCCCACCTGCGCGCTCTCCCTTGCCGAAGCCGAGCGCTATCTGCCCGTGCTCATCGATGATATCGAAAAAGAAATCGAAAGCGCCGGCTTGCGACATGATGCCATCACCATCCGCATGACGGGTTGTCCCAACGGTTGCGCGCGCCCCTACATCGCCGAGATCGGTTTCGTCGGTCGCGGCCCCGAGCGCTACAACGTCTACCTCGGCGGTGGCCACGCGGGTCAGCGCTTGAGCAAACTCTACAAAGGCGATGTGCCGCAGTCGGAAATCCCCGCACTGCTCAGCCCCATCATCCATCGCTACGCCAAAGAACGTGAAGAGGGCGAAAAATTCGGTGACTTCGTCATCCGCGCTGGCATCGTAGTCGCCACCATTCAGGGCGATGATTTCCACAAAAACATCAAAGTCTTGTCATGACCACGCAGTCGCTGAGCGCCGAGGGGCTTTCGCTTCGCTTGGAATCACTTAAGGCCGCTGACCGATTGCGCCTGTTGCATGAGGAATTCGGTCCACGCTTGGTTGCCACGACGTCTTTCGGTCTGCAAGCGGCGGTGATGCTGCATCTGATTCATCACCATGCGCCAGAGGTGCCGGTGGTGTTCATTGATACTGGTTATCTCTTTCCTGAGACCTATCAATACATGCAAGTCTTGATGGAAAAATGGCCAGTGCAACTGCGCACCTACATGCCAAAAATGACTGCCGCCCATCAAGAGGCGATTTATGGCAAGCTCTGGGAACAGGGCAAAGAGGGCAACGAAAGATACGGTATCATCAATAAAGTGGAACCGATGAACCGTGCCTTGCAAGAACTGGGTGCCGACGTCTGGATTTCCGGCCTGCGCCGCAGCCAAAGCTCCACCCGTGTGAATCGGCCCTTCGCCGAGCAACAGAAAAAAACCCTCAAGGTTTATCCCATTCTCGACTGGGCCGATGCACAGGTGGCTGCTTACATGACAACGAATGGCATTCCCCCTCACCCCTTGGCCGATCAATACGTCACCATGGGCGACTGGCACAGCACCTCCCCTGCTGAACAAGGCGTGGAAGCCGAGCATACCCGCTACAACGGACTCAAATACGAGTGCGGCCTGCACGAAAGCTCGACACAATCGGATTTCCAGATTTAAGCATCTCCCCCTATGGAACGCGGACTTCAGTCCGCATTTCTTGAAGCGGACTGAAGTCCGCGCTCCGATTGACTCACCCGATGCATCCCTGATTGCATAAAAATTCTCCTCGCCATCACCTACGATTGGCAATAGGGTGAGCCCGCCGTTTCCTGGACGGTCGCAGTGAGGCGAAAGTCTTGCTGAGGAAAGTCCGGACACCGCAGGGTAACGTGCCTCGTGAAAAGTGAGGACAGGGGGATCGTGAGAGAACCTTGATGGAAAGTGCCGCAGAAAATATACCGCCCATGGTCTCGCTTGCGGGAATCAGGTAAGGTTGAAATGGTGGGGTAAGAGCCCACCGCACCGAGGGTAACCGAGGTGGCAGGGCAAACCCCACGTGGTGCAAGACAGAACAGGGGAGAGCGACCCGCTCAACATCTCCGGGTAATAGTCGCACTTCACGCAAGTGAGGTCCCGCGCGAGCGGGAAGAGAAATGACCGTCCATGGTGGCCGTGAGGCCACCGGGACAGAATCCGGCTTACAGGGAAACGGCCCCCCATGGGGGAAGCAGAGCCAAAAAAACAGGCGACCCTAGTGGGTCGCCTGTAAGAAAACAGTTGAAAAGATCGTGCTTACTGAGGAAGCAGAACGCTAGGCTGCAAGGCGTTAGCACCCTGTCCCCAAACGGATCCTTGGCCTTGACCAAACAAGCTGTTGCCACCACCGATGCGGACACGGTTATCGGTCGCGTTCAGACGCTCGGAACGAGCCGATCCGTCAACGCGGAGATACACACCACGGCTGTCATAGGGATCCGCTTTGAAAACGGCGTCGTTTCCACCAGTTTCCACAGGAGCACACAAAATAGGAATGCCACCGTTGTCAGAGGTGCTCAGGCCGCGCTGTGTTCCAGTGCCGGTCGCACCACCCGTTACCAAAACATACGAAAATCCGCACTCGCCTTGGCTGAGAATTTGTGCAACAGGACTAATTACATCGTCGGGTTTTTTGTTGCCAGCGGGGTTGCCGCCTTTTGCAAAGAAAATCTCCTCGGAGCGAGTGTAGCCACCGGCAATCAGCTGACCCAGCAATTGGTTGGCGAAATTGCCAGTAAATTGTTGCAGCTCTTGGCTCTGCGTTGCTGTGTTTGGATCGGGGAAATTGCCGAAGTCTTGGTCGAAGTCCTGCAACACCAGATACACTTGCTTGGAGTTGCTGATGGCTTGCGTCATATCCATCTTCTTACGCTGGCGCAAGATGGCTGGGGTGGCGAGAGCCGCAAGAGCGACGATAATCGCGATCACGACGAGAAGTTCCACAAGTGTGAAACCTTTACGGGTCCATTGATTGGTTTTCATGGTAGGTATGTGTTTGGTTTTATGGGTAGGAGCAACGCTCCCAGGTTATGATGACTGATGGGTAAATCAGTTAGGAGAAAAATACGATGACCCCAGATGAAAGCAAGGAGAAAAATCAAAATCTCGCATTGATCAAAAAAACCATCGAGGTTTTTTCCTATGGATTTTCCGAGCACCGGTGTCTCACATCTCCAATAGCATGCGAGTCGGGTTTTCCAGAGAGTCCTTGATACGAATGAGGAACGTAACGGCTTCCTTGCCGTCGACAAGACGATGATCATAGCTCAGAGCCAGATACATCATCGGCCTGATTTCCACCTTGCCATCCACGGCCACAGGGCGCTGCTGAATGGTGTGCATACCCAGAATGCCGCTCTGGGGAGGATTGAGAATGGGAGTGCTGAGTAGCGAACCGTATACTCCACCGTTCGATATCGTAAACACACCACCCTGAAGATCTTCCATCGCGATTTTACCATCGCGAGCCTTAGCGGCGTAGTCGAGGATATCTTGCTCTACACGCGCGAAACTTTTCTGATCGCATTCACGCAACACAGGAACGATCAGCCCTTTTTCCGTTCCGATCGCCACGCCGATGTCATAGAAGTGGTTTTCGATGATGTCGTTGCCATCGATCATCGCATTGATCTGCGGCACATCCTTCAGAGCCTGCACCACAGCTTTTACAAAGAAGGACATAAAGCCCAGCTTCACGCCGTGTTTTTTGAGAAAATCATCCTGAACGGATTTGCGCAGGTTCATTACCGCTGTCATGTCCACTTCGTTGAAAGTCGTGAGGATGGCAGCCGTTTGCTGGGCATTGACCAAGTGGTTGGCGATCTTGCGTCGCAGCATCGACATCTTCTTGCGAGTGGTGCGACCATCGCTCACCACGGATGCGGACGTTGTCTCAGCAGGCGGAGTTGCTACTACAATCGTAGTAGGTGCGGCCACCGGAGCAAATCCCGTGACAGATGCTGGTGTGGGAGTAGGAGCCGGTGCCGATACCGCAACGACGGGTGAAGCAACAGGTAGGGGAGCCACCGCGACCGCGACCGCGACCGGAGCCGGAGCCGGAGACGGAGCCGGAGCCGGAGACGGAGACGGAGACGGTGTTGGTGTTGGCGCAGCAACTGCCGCGCCCTCGGCAATGGAAGCGATCACCGCCCCAATGGAGACTTCTGTTCCTTCGGGAACGATAATGGTCAAGGTGCCATCGGAGGGGGACTCAAGTTCGGATGAAACCTTATCCGTTTCAAAGGTAACAATGGTTTCGCCTTTGCGGACCGTGCTTCCGGTGGGCTTGTGCCAGCGGGCCACGTTGGCAGAGGTGATGGATTCTCCAAAGGCGGGAACTTTGATATCGAGAGACATGGGAAGAATGGGTAAGAAGGTGAAAAAATCAGATGGTGAAAGCGGCTTTGAGAAGGGCTTTGGTTTCGCGGTAGTGCATGGCTTTGGAGCCGGCGGCCGGGCTGGCAGCCTCTTCGCGACCGGCATAGGCTAGGTCTTTGCCCACAACCTTGCGCAGACGTGGTGCGATGTAAGTCCATGCACCCATGTTTTCGGGTTCTTCCTGACACCAGACAAACTGGCGGGCGTTGCGGAATTCGCGAACAAACATGGCGGCAAGCTCGTGATGGAACGGATACAACTGCTCCACTCGAATGATGGCGGTATCGGTCAAATTGTGTTCCTTGCGGTATGCATCGAGGTCGTAAAATACCTTACCAGAGCAGAACACGATGCGTTGGATCGCAGCGGGTGTCTGATGAGCAACGGTATCGGGCAACATTTCTTGGAAGCAAGTGCCAGGAAGGAAGTCCTCGATATTCGATACCGCTTCTGCCCGAGTAAGGAGACTCTTCGGCGTCATGAGGATCAGAGGCTTGCGGAATTCGCGGCGTTTTTGACGACGCAGAGCATGGAAATACTGGGCCGGCGTCGTGAAGTTGCCGACGATCATATTGTCATCCGCACAGAGTTGCAGGAATCGTTCGAGACGCGCGCTGGAGTGCTCTGGGCCCTGCCCTTCGTAGCCGTGGGGCAGCAGCAGCACGATATCAGAAGGAGTCTGCCATTTTGATTCCGCAGAAGCGATGAATTGATCGATGATGACTTGGGCGCCGTTGGAGAAATCTCCGAACTGCGCTTCCCACATGGTCAGCATGTTAGGAGCACCGAGGGAGTATCCGTAGTCAAATCCCAAAACGGCGAACTCGGAAAGCAGAGAATTGTATACACAGAATCTGCTCTGATTCGAGCCAAGATTTTGCAGCGGAATGTAGCGCTCACGATTTTCGTAGTCGTAAAAAACTGCATGGCGCTGGCTAAAGGTGCCGCGTCGGCAGTCCTGACCGGACAAACGAACGGCGTTGCCTTCTAACAGCAGGCTGCCCCATGCCATGGATTCGGCGAGAGCCCAATCGATGTTCTGCCCTTTTTCGATGGCTTCTTTGCGACGAGGAATAAAGCGTTTTTCCAGCGTGGGATGGAGGTGAAAGGTATCGGGCACCGTCGTTAGCACTTGACCGATGTGACCGAGGGTGGATGCCTCGACACCCGTCGCCACGGGCGCGTGGTGATAAGGTGCTTGTTCGATAGCGGTAGAGCCGCTGAAAGCAGTGCGGTCGCCTTTTTCCTGGAGCTCTACCATTTTTTGGTAGCCGGCTTCCAGTTTGTCCCAGATCGACTTCTCGATGGCCTCGGCTTCCTGTTCGGTGATGGTGCCGTTGGCGATCAGTTCTTTTTTGTAGAGATAATTGATCGGTTCCCGAGAGGCAATGGACTTAGCGATCAAGGGTGCGGTGAAAGCGGCCTGATCCGTCTCATTGTGGCCTTGGCGGCGATAGCAATACATGTCGATGACGACATCGCGGCTGAACTGCTGGCGGAAATCAAGAGCGAACAGGGCCGCCCACCACAACTCTTCAGGGCGCTCGCCATTGACGTGGAGAATAGGAGCCTCGATCATCTTCGCGATGTCGGTAGCATATGCGGAGGAACGGGCGTCCGCTGGCATGGTGGTAAAACCGATCTGATTATTGACCACGAGGTGGATCGTTCCGCCCGTGCGGTAGCCGGGGAGTTGCGAGAGATTGATCACTTCCGCCACGGATCCCTGACCAGCAAAAGCGGCATCGCCATGAAGCAGGATGGGTAGCACTCGTTTGCGGTCGGTGATGTGACCGTCATCGCCGAGCAGGCGCTGACGCGCGCGGGCCTTGCCCTCGACGACAGGATTGACAGCCTCGAGATGGCTTGGATTGGCAGCGAGGCTTACGCGCACTGTACCTCCATCGACCTCGCGCTGGCTTTCATAGCCCAAGTGATATTTCACATCACCATCACCCGCCACGAGATCGGGTTCGTAATTCGGCGTGAATTCATACAGGATGGTGGTCAGCGTTTTCTGTACGAAATTGGCAAGGACATTGAGGCGACCCCGGTGAGCCATTCCCATTTCGATTTCTTGCACACCGGAATTCGGGGATGCCTCGAGAATCGCGTTAAGGACAATCATGGATCCCTCGCCGCCTTCGAGTGAAAATCGTTTTTCACCAATGAATTTTTTGCCTAGGAAAGTTTCGAAGATTTCCGCTTCCATCAGCCAACGAAGTGACTTGATCCGTTGTTCGCGGCTCTCCGGTGCACGATGCGGGCGATTTTCGATGCGCTCACGCACCCAATGCCGCACGGCCGTATTGTGAATGTGCATGAACTCGAAACCGATCGGCCCGGCATACGTCTCATCCATGACACGGAAAAAATCGCGCAACTTCATGCGCTCACCACTGCGGAAAAAGGCTGATGCCGCCTCTTTGTCCATGTCCCCATCGGAGAATCCCAGTGCCGCCGGAGTGAGACGGGGATTGGTTTCAGGTTTATCCGCAAGCGGATTGATGTGAGCCTGCGTGTGCCCGAGACGGCGATAATTTTCAACAACGCTCGTGATCTTAGCACGGAAATCGGGCTCACCCTGAGGTGCAAGCTGCTCCGACTGACCACCTGCTGAGGCAGCAACGCGACTGGGCGGCTGTGCAACCCCCAACGAAAAACCCTCGAAAAATACGGCCCATGTGGCATCAACAGACTCGGGATTGGCGCTCCAACGGGCATACATTTCGTCGAGCAAATCGGCATTCAGGCGCGCACTTATCGAAGGTTTCATGATGTAAAATCGGCTGACTAGCGCGCACCAAATTTCACACTTGGCGATTAGCGCGCGGGAGTTCATAGTCGCTGGGCGCTGGAACGTCAACAGTGCAGAGCGAAAAATATCAGATGATCGAAGTGCATCAACTCACCAAGTCCTACGCTAGGCACCATGCCGTGCGGGGCATATCGTTTCACGTCGATCGCGGCGAAATCGTTGGCTTCCTCGGACCGAATGGTGCGGGCAAGACCACCACCCTGCGCATGCTCACCGGCTACCTGCCGCCCACCTCCGGCAGCGCCAGCATCGCCGGGTTTGACATTTTCCGCGAATCGATCGCCGCACGACGCAAGATCGGCTACATGCCGGAAAACGTGCCGCTCTATGATGACATGCGAGTGCGCGAATATCTATCATTTCGGGCGCAGCTCAAAGGGCTAGACCACCGACGCTCGCGCCAGCGCGTGGGCCATGTGCTGGACACTTGCGGCCTCGAGTCGGTAAAGAAAAAAATGATCAAAACGCTCTCCAAGGGCTATCGCCAGCGGGTGGGCCTAGCGGACGCATTGGTCCATGAGCCAGAGTTGCTGATCCTCGACGAGCCCACTAACGGTCTCGACCCCAACCAGATTCGTCAAATTCGCGAGTTGATCAAACAACTGGGGGAAAACCACACAATTCTTGTCTCCACCCACATCCTGCATGAGGTAGAAATCACCTGCAACCGCGTCATCATCATCGATACGGGGAAAATCCGCGCCGCTGACACACCGTCCAACTTGGTGAATCAGATGCGTGCGGCCGGTCGGGTGACAGTGGAATTGCAAGTGGATGCGGAGATCGGAGCGGCAGCACTGGGTCGTGTGGATCACGTCAAAAAAGCACGACACGAGGCGCTGGATGATGGATGGGTGCGCTTCCACCTGCTCAGCGACTCAGGAAGCGATGTGCGAGAGCCCATTGCACTTCTGGCGGCCCAATACGGTTGGCCACTGCGCACGGTCTACCGCGATGAACCGACACTGGAGGATGTTTTTGTGGAAATGACGCGCAAGGATTGATCACCGCGGCAACACAGAACCATTGAGCGACCAGAGCACCGCATTCAAAAGAACCGCAAAGGTCACCCAAACCAGATAAGGCCACATCATCAGACCCGCGGGTTTATCGATGCGCCTGAAAGCGATCGTCAGCCACAAAATCATCCACCAAAGAGCCAATATGTCGGCCATGGCCCAATCGGCACGTCCCTGCGCGAAAAACAACCAACTCCACGCCGCTTGAAAAATCAGGTGTGCGAGGTAACCGATGCACGCGCCCGCCACAGGCATTTCGGTTCTTTTGCGCCACACACGCCAGACCGCCACTGCCATCAAACCATACAGCCCGGTCCACACAGGACCAAACAGCCATGCCGGCGGAGCCCAAAAAGGTTTCCCCATAACAGCATACATCTGCCCCGATGACCGCGAAGCCAAACCCCCAAGCAACGCGGCCGACCAAGTGACAAGCATAAAGCCCAAAAAAGCAAAAATCGATGAGCGGCGCGTCACTGGTCGGGGCATGGCGATGGGAAGTCTCACCATCTGGTCCGCAGCGTCAAGGTCGATCTCGTCTCGATGAACTCCCTTGCCAATCAGCGCGAATCGTGATTGTTTCCGTGCCTCATTTATGAACGCCGCTGAGATCCGCCAGAGCTTCCTTGATTTCTTTCGCGAGAAACAACACACCATCGTGCCCTCCGCTTCCCTGCTCCCGCAGTCGCCCGGTCTGCTGTTTACCAACGCAGGAATGAACCCTTTCGTGCCGTATTTCCTAGGGGTGGAAAAGGCTCCCTACGATCCACCGCGCGCTGCCGACACGCAGAAATGCATCCGCGCTGGCGGGAAACACAATGACCTCGAGGATGTAGGCTATGATACCTACCACCACACATTTTTCGAAATGCTCGGCAACTGGTCCTTTGGCAACTATTTCAAAAAAGAAGCCATCCAATGGGCTTGGGAACTCGTCGTCGAGCGCTGGGGACTTCCCGCCCACCGTTTGCACGCCTCGGTCTACGCGCCTAAGCAAGGTGACCCGGGGGAATTCGATCAGGAATCCTACAACATCTGGGCCGAACTCTTTCGCTCCAAAGGCTGCGATCCCGCCGTGCAGATCGTGAATGGCAACGTCAAGGACAACTTCTGGATGATGGGCGAGACCGGTCCCTGCGGCCCTTGTTCGGAACTCCACGTCAACCTCACTCCCGAAGGTGATCCGAAAACGGGTCGCGAATTGGTCAACAACGATTCCGACCTCTGCATCGAAATCTGGAATCTCGTCTTCATCCAATACAACGCCGAGGCAGATGGCAGTTTTCGCGAGCTGCCTGCGAAGCACATCGATACCGGCATGGGCTTCGAGCGCGCCTGCTCGATCATTCAAGGCACAAAAGGTTTCACCGATTTCTCGCAGAAGCCCAGCAACTACGCCACCGATGTCTTCACGCCTCTCTTTCGCAAGCTCGAAGAACTGAGCGGTAAAACATATGTCAACATCTACCCCGCCCTCGGCGCCGACCGATCGGCCTTCACCGAGGAGATGAAAACCGCGATCGCCTTCCGCGTCATCGCCGATCACCTGCGCACGCTCAGCTTCTCCATCGCCGATGGCATCATGCCCGGAAACAACGGTCGCAATTATGTTTTGAGACGTATTTTACGACGGGCCGTTCGTTACGGTCGCCAGCTCGGTTTCTCTGGCGAGAAACCCTTTTTCGGCGCACTCGTAGAGACTCTCGTCAAAGAAATGGGCGAGGTGTTTCCAGAATTGAAAAACCGCCAGGAAGTGGTGCGCCAAACGCTGGAGCAGGAAGAATCGAGCTTCAATCAAACGCTAGACCGTGGACTGAAGCGCTTCGAAGATGCTCTCGCTCATCTCACGAACCAACAATTTCCAGGAGAGATTGCCTTCGATCTCTACGACACTTACGGCTTCCCCATCGACCTGACCGAACTGCTTTGCTCGGAACGAGGTCTGACCACAGACATGCTGCGTTTCGAACAACTCATGCACGAGCAGCAGGAGCGTTCGCGTGCCGCGCAGAAATCGACTGTTGTTCGCGCGCTCGACATCTCCAGCGATGCCGTCACCGAGTTTCTCGGCTTTGAGCAAGACGCCTGCGAGGCAACCATTCTCGAAATCCACCCACAGGAGGACTCGATTTTTGTCATTACCGACAAGACTGTTTTTTACGCCGAAATGGGTGGTCAATCCGGCGATACTGGCACCCTTGACGGCATCACTGTCTCTGGCGTTCAACAGATCGGCAAAGCCCGTGCACTGATCCTTCAGCAATCCGCGATCAGCGATCCGCGATCCTCCATCGAACCCGGTGCCAAAGTCACCCTCCAGCTCGAGACCGCCCGGCGCCGCCCCATCGAGGCCCACCATAGCGCCACGCACCTTCTGCACTGGGCCTTGCACGAGGTAGTATCGAAAGATGCGGCGCAACAAGGCTCATCCGTCGATGAAAACCGCCTGCGTTTCGACTTCAACAGCTCCGCCGTGACACCCGAGCAACTGACCGCTATTGAGGAGAAGGTCAATGCCGCAATCCAGGCTGACGACTCCGTTTCGTGGACCGAAGTGAAGCACTCGGACATCAAGAGCCGCGCCGACATCATGCAATTCTTCGGCGACAAATACGGTGACATCGTGCGTGTGGTACAGATCGGTGGCGAATCCAACCAATTGAACGGCTACTCGCAGGAACTTTGCGGCGGCACACACGTCCGCAACACCGGTGCGATCGGACTTTTCAAAATCAAATCCGAGGGCGCCATCGCCTCCGGCGTGCGGCGCATCGAAGCCGTATGCGGTGATGCCGCCTGGATCTACCTGAACGAAGTCGTTGAAAAATGGAACAATGACCTGAAAGTCGCCCAAGCCAAGCTGCAGGCCGCCAATGAAAAACTCGCGGCCATTGGCGAAGCCGCCGTGTTGGTCAACGATTTTCCCCACGCTTTGGACGCCATGCTGGCCGAGCGGGCGGACATCACGCAAATCAACGCCACCTTCGCCCATGCGCAACGAACTTTGGAGGAAACCCAGCAAGGGGGTGCAGAAGCGGACAAACGTCTCAAAAAAATCCAATCTGCACAGGCCGCACAACTCGCCGATGAAGCTCTGGCGGAGCGCATCGCAGCAGCGCAGCCCATTGCCCTCAGTTTCGAGGCCGATGCCTCACTGCTCCAGGAACTGCTCAACGGTCTGAAAAAACGCCAATTTTCCGAGGCCGCCGCATTGCTGGTGGATGACGGCGAAAAACTCCACCTCGCCACCTACTGCGGGACGAATGCAAAAAGCTCCGGCAAGGCCGCTGGGTCAATGCTCCAGCAACTCACCGCGATCGGCTGTGGCAAGGGCGGAGGCAATGCCGATATGGCGCGCGGCGCGGTCGGAGATCGATCGAAGCGAGCGGAGATTGAAACTACGATGAACCTAGTAATTTCTTGAAAGCATGGCTGCGCTTGAAGAAATCGTTCGTTTTCTGAATGCGGAACTTCGCATCGCAGAGATCCCCGATTACAGCGGTGCTGTGAATGGGTTGCAGCTTCAGAACAATGGGCAAGTCACGAAAGTCGCAGCAGCGGTTGACGCGTCGCTGCCCGTCATACGCAAGGCCATAGCAGCGGGAGCTGACCTGCTTATCGTCCATCACGGCATGTTCTGGCAGGGAGCCCAACCCCTGACCGGAGCCTTCTACCAAAAGATCCATGAGGCGATGCAGGCAAACCTAGCCATCTACAGCGCCCACTTGCCGCTGGATGTCCATACGCATTGGGGTAACAACACCCTCTTGGCCGCAGCGATTGGCATGACCACCACGGGCACATTTCTCCCCTATAAAGGACAAGACGTCGGACTACTCGGCGAAATAAGCTTTGCCACGGATTGCGGACTTAGGCCCGAATCATCCAACTCGACCCCTTCTCTCATCCATCGCGAACAACTTCGCCAACGCCTCGAAAGTGCGGTCGGCGGCCCTGTCCTGCTATGCCCTGCCGGTCCGGAATTCGTCCGAACGGTCGGCCTCTGCACGGGCGGCGCAGGCAGCGAAATTGCCGCCGCGCGTGGATTGGACGCCTTCATTTCCGGCGAAGGCCCCCACTGGAGCTATTCGTTGGCCGAGGAAATGGGCATCAATTTCTACCTCGCAGGCCACTATGCGACCGAAACTTTCGGCGTGCGTCAGATCTCAGAAGTCCTTGCCACAAGCTTCGGAATCCATTCCCTTTTCCTCGATCATCCGACAGGATTGTGATTTTTCAGAGTATGGCCAAAGACAACCCTTTCGCTCTGGAAATTTTTACAAAAGTTTAAAAAAGAGCTTGTCAGTCGCCACTCATTCCGTTATGTATTGTGTGTCAGCGCGGGCATAGCTTAGTGGTAAAGCGCTATCCTTCCAAGTTAGACATGCGGGTTCGATTCCCGCTGCCCGCTCCAATTTTCCCCAGCAGTTCCCCCTTGCCATTCGAAAAACAAACCGAAAAAAATATGAAAATCTCTTCATTTATGGTCTTGCTGGCTTTTGCCACCATGGTTCTCAGTCACGCTCAGCAAGCTCCTGTGACTGATGCCAAACTTCTCTCTTCTATCAAAGCTCAAGTAACCGCTAACCCATCTTTTGTTTTGCAAATCGTGGAACGCGCGGTTCGTGAAAATCCTTCCGCCGCTAGCGAAATCGTAAAAACGGCGATCCAAGCAACGAATGCAGATAGCCAATTGATCGCGTCCATCGTCGAAGTGGTAGCCCGTTTCGCACCTGAGCAACTTAACGCTGCCGCTCGTGGCGCGGCGGCGGTGGCTCCCGATTCTTTCGAAGCAGTTCAAGCAGTTCTTGTCAAATTCGATCCGGCAGCAGCGGAAGCAGCCATGTCCAACCCTCTCGATTTCCCTGCTGCTGAGGTTGCCACCGATGAGAACGGCGGCAATAGCGATGGTGGAAATGGCGGAGGCAACGGTGGAGAGGACGGGGGCAACGGTGGAGATGGCGGAAGCAGCAGCAGCAGCGTCGGCTTCGGATCCAATTCCCCAGGTGGCAACAGCCCTGGCGGTTCCACGGGAAGCCCCCTCTTTGGCAGTGGTGGTCAAATCGTCATTACCCCTCCTAAATCGACGAAAAACGACAATTAACCCCGATGATAGGACTCCGTTGCCGACTGATCATTTCACTCCGAATCTCATCCAAATATGAAATTGAAGACCGCTCTCACTATCGCTACCTTGGCCACCACAGTTCCTCTTTTTTCCCAAGGGCTGTATTATGTTGGCCAAGAAGCTACTAAATCGATACCGCTGACTTGGACTGTCGGCGCCAGCATGATTTGGGATGACAATGTTACGCCTACAGCCCCCGAGGGATCTCTGGGCTTTGAAGACGCCGTCTGGAGCATCAATCCTTACGTCGAAGCCAACTACACTGTCATCGATCCGCGCACCAGCATCAACTTCTCCGCGCGCGCTGGCATGAACTACTACTTCGATGGTATTGCAGCTCCAGGAGCCAGTGATACCATTCCTAGTTTCCGGTCGGGATTTGATTTCAACCACAGCATCAGTCCTCGTCTGCGCTTCAGCAGTCGCAGTTTCATTGCTTATGAAATGGAACCCCAGTTCGCCCTCGGGATTTCGAATGACCGGACGACTGATCCTTATTCCTTGTTTAGTACCGATAATTCCGTGGGCTACCGTTGGACCCCGCGTGTCGGTTCCTACACCGGTATTGGTTTCACGAGTCTTTCCGATCGCAAATCCTGGAACTTCTATCACCAGATGCGCTACCAATACACTCGTCGATCGGTGCTTACCAGTCAGTATCGCTACACGGCATGGTCGGGCGACGCCAGCGGCAGTTCAAACCATTTCCTCACTGGAGGCATGGAACATCGTCTATCACAAAACGCCATTTTCCTCAGTAGCGCAGGTATCCAGCTTCGGAGCCTCGATAACGATCAGTCACAAGATAGCGTATCCCCATTCCTTGAGGGTTCCATGCGCTCCCAAGTCAACAGCGCTTTCGGCCTTCGCGCTTTCGTTCGTTATAGCATGGAGGATTTCAACACCATTCAAAATGTCGATGGAGTTGCCTACGAATACTCAGAACTCCAAGTCTTTCGGGTTGGCTTAACAGGTGACTATCGCATCACCCCTCGTTTGACGGGGGCCGGCGGTTTTGACTTTGTTCACACCATGTTTGATGCAGGCAACAAACGCGATATTGATGACCCGGGAGCAGATACGAATTCCGGTCTTACCGAAGACTTGATGAACGGCTACATCGGTCTCCGCTATCAAATCAACGATGCACTCACGCTGGATTGCTCCATCAACTATACGGAATCCATTTCCGAAACTGACAACAACGATTACAATCGTCTCCGTTTGAGCACCGGCTTGAACTACACGTTCTGATTTTTTCAAACCAACCATTCATCCACCCCCTCGATCGAAAGACCGAGGGGGTTTTCATTTGAATCAGCTCATCGCAGGCCTCAAATCAGCCAAGGGCATCATTCGCAAACTCCTGGCGTGCTGGAATCATCCGCCGGAAGCTAGGCGGTAGCGACAGTGGGAAGAAAGCCGGGCCCCAGCTGGCAGGCCATTCATCTAACACCATTGTCACAAAAATTATCCGCTGCGCTGTGTTTTTTGATTGCTCTGCAACGGGTTTGTGAATAGGGTTTTGCAGCCATAAGGCAGCCACCTCCCCCCTAATAAAATTCTTTTATGCAATCTCCATCGTCACAAAGCGAAGCTACTCTTCACGCCGTTGATTACTGGCAGGTGATCAAAAATCGCTATGGTGTCATTTTGATGACTCTTCTTTTGGTATTCATGACCGCTGCGGTAATTACTTATGTGATGCCGAAAAAATTCCAAAGCACCGCTGTGGTGCAAGTGAAACCCTCGACTCGGGTGGGTGTGGCTCTCGGCAATGAAAATGCGATGACGAGTGTGATGACTCCGCAATTTTTTGCTACCGAGTTCGAGGTCATTCGGGCGCAGCTCACGCTGAAATTGGTAGTCCAACGTCTTGGTTTGATGACCCGCTGGAACATGACGGAGGAAGAAGCCCTGAACACACTGCGCGGCATCGTGGATGCGCAGAATGTGCGCGGCACGGACTTGATTACGATTTCCGTAAAACACACCGGTCCAGAAGATGCTAGGGATGTCGCCAAAGAAGTATATGAGGCATACAAAAAGCGCCGCGAGGATAAGGAGCGCCTTGCCTTGGAAGAAGGGATGAAAGAACTGGAAAAAGCGGTGCTCGACCAGTCCGACGTGGTAGAGGAAAAGCGCAAACAGCGAGACAACCTACTTCGCCGCGCCCCTGTGATGATTCGGGATACCATCACCGGCGTGAATGGCTCCAATAGCATTCAAAGCATGCAATCCATGTTGGAAAACCAAGTGGAGAACGCCACCACGGAGTTAGCGGAACTGGACAGCACCATCAAAACCATCCACAGCTTAAACGCGGAAGAAGTCATCCGCTATGCCGCGAACCTGGAAGCCGCAGGTCAAGAACTGAAGTCGCTCTACCCAGAGTATCAGTCACAGGACCGAATTTTGAAAGGGATGCGGACACAAGGTCTTGGCGTCAATCACCCTACGGTGCAATCTCAGCAAGGCACTGTCGAGAGCCTATTCAAACAACTTCAGGCCAGTGTCGTGTCGTTCAAAGATTCGCTCAATCTGAAGCGGAATACGAAAGTGACGGAACTGGAAGATCTCAAGAAACGCCTCAACGCTTTCAGGGAAGTAGCCGTGAACAACGTGATTTTGATGACGAACATCCAAGGGGTTCAAAAAGAGTTTGAAACACAACAGGAAATGCTCGATCGCATGCGAGAAAAGCTGTCCCAAGACCGCATCAATTCGAAGCAACCGCAGAGCATCATTGAATTGCACGAGGAGCCGCTCGTGGCCCAGTTCCCCTCGAGTCCGAACGTAACGCTCAACCTGATCCTCGGCGCGGTGGTGGGACTCATTTTCGGCATTGGCATTGCCTTCTTCCTGGAGTATCTCGACACATCGGTGAAAACTCTGGAAGACGTGGAGCGCTACTTGCAAGTTCCGGTGCTCGCCGTGATTCCCAAGGAAGTTGGTTTGCTTCACAAGCAAAGTGGCATGAGCCCCGATGCTGAGGCCTACCGAATTTTGCGCACGAACATTGAGTTCAATCGCAAAAACCCTGAAGATAATGCTCTGACCGTCGTCTCCGGAGGAGCTGGTGAGGGCAAATCCACCACTCTTGTCAATCTCGCATACATTTGCGCCCAGGGTGGGTATACGACTTTGATGATCGACGCCGACTTGCGTCGCCCACGTTTGCACACATTCTTCGACATCAACAACTCGGTGGGACTCACCAATTACTTGACCACGGAGTTGATGCTGGAAGATGTAATTCTCCAAACTCCCGTGGAAAATCTGTTTTTCATGCCCTCAGGCATTCTTCCGACCGACGCAGCTGGCATTCTCAACTCCCGCCGCATGTCGGAACTGGTCCAAGACGTTAAGCAGCGTTTCGACCTCGTTCTCATGGACTCCCCGCCCATCTTGGGCGTGAGTGATGCCTCCGTACTCGCCAGCGAAGTTGACCTCACCATCATCGTGGTTCAACACCGGAAACTGCCTCGCAATATGCTGCTTCGCGTGAAGCAGGCCGTAGAAAACGTTGGTGGTCGCGTGATTGGCGTGGTATTGAACAACGTGGATGTCCGCAGTGACAGCCAATATCAATATTACACCAGTTACTACACGTATTACGCTCCCTCGGAAGCACGCGTGGCTCAACCGAAAAGCACTCGACAAGCCAACAGCGCGGCCTCCCCATCTACCTCCGTGGAGGCTCCCACTGATGATACCCTCTATTAATCGAAGCCCCATCCTACCATGAAAAATCGTATCGCAGTCCTGTTGGCTTTTTTAACCTTCGCGTGCTTTTCCCCGTGCATCGCCCAAATTTTGGCGGGCCGCGGGATCGAGATTCGCATCCAAGGTGTGCCCCCAGAGGAAAAAGGGCGCATTGATGGCAACTATTCCGTTTCCGGTTCTGGCACTGTGCGCATGCCCTTGATTGGCGAAGTCAGCGTGGCTGGTATGAATACCAACGCAGCGGCAGCCAAATTGGAAGAGGTCTACAAAAACGCCGGGATTTATACGACCCCCACGTTCCAGATCAGTGCGACTTCCATTGAGGGAGGTCCGCGTCAAGACATGGTGACGGTCAGCGGATTCGTGAGAACTCCTGGCCCCAGACCTTTCACGCCAGGAATGACGCTTTATCAGGCACTCGCTGCTGCGGGCGATATCAATGAATTTGGCAACAAGAAACAGGTGTTGCTGATGCGAGGAAAATCATTTCGTGTCTACGATATGAACAACTTAGAGGATAGGAACATTTCCCTTCAAGCCGAAGATACCATAGAAGTGAAGGAAAAGTCTTGGAATCCACTGAGAAACTGATCGTGTTACTCAACACCGCGAAAGCACACGCTTGCAGGAGCAGGGGCATCTTACTGTCCTCTTTGACCTTTTTTTTAGCAAATGCTGCGAGTGAACCGGCACCCATGGTTGATCCTGTGGCTGGAGCAGTGAATCAGCTCAAAAGCACCAACCGAGCCGAACGTAAGGCAGCTGTGACCCAGCTCCAGGAATGGGTGGAAAAGGAGCCGGCAGCCGCCAAAAAAATTCTGCTTATGCAACTCGCGCAATCCACTGAACCGGAAATCCGCGAGCGTTGCCTGCAGTTGCTCAAGCCCATCGCTGTTCGTGAATTTGGAAATTTCGGAGAGGGATACATGGGCATTTCGATGGGAGAAGCCACTCCCACGCAAGTGCCGGGAGAAGCAGAGCCACGATGCGGGCTGGTGATCAGTTCCATCACGAAAGATTCCCCGGCGCAAAAAGCAGCTCTGCAGCAGGGAGATGTGATCATCGGCCTCAACCAGCATCAATGGAAAGATCCGCAATCGATCCTCGATCAAAGAAGCGGGCTATCCGCCAAGATCCGTGCTGTAGGTGCGGGAAAACAGGCGAAGGTGGAAGTCTGGCGCAAAGAACAGCTGATCCAAGTCGAAGTTCTGCTAACTCGCCGACCTGGCAACATCGATCAGATGGAAATGCAACTCATGCCGAATGGGGCAATCCGCATCAATGAAGAGGAGTTGAAAAAGTTGGTCGAGCTCGAGAAAAACAGCGATGTGTATTTCAAAGAGTGGCTGACAAGGCAATTGGCGCAAGAAGGCGCCAAATAAAATCAACAATACCCCCTCTCTGGTCCGCTAAGTTTCTTGGACAATTTCGCAATAAATGGCACATTGCCGCGCGTAATAGCATCACTGCTTTCATCATCATGACTTCTTCCATCATTCGCAAAGTCGTTGCATCTGCCTCCATCGCACTCGCGTCCAGCTGTTCGCTGCTGGCGGAGCAACCCACAGATTTCAATGAGGTCGGCAAGCAAGTCTCCATTCTCCTGCAAAACACCCATTTTTCTCGTGCGAAATGGAACAAGGAACTGAGTGTCAAGTTTCTCGACACCTACCTGCACGAACTGGACCCTCGTCGCATGTATTTCCTGCAATCCGATGTCACTCGCTTTCAGACTGAATACGGTGAAAAGCTTCACGACATGCTTTTGCAGAAAAAATGCACTGTGCCCGCCGAAGACATTTACAATACCTATATCAAGCGGGCAAAGGAATCATCGGAGTTCATCAATGCCGTGCTGAAAGAACCCTTTGATTTCACGAAGGAAGAAACCATCGAGCGCAGCCGAAAGAATTCCCCTTGGCCCAAAAATCAGCAGGAATGGCAAGGCTTATGGCGCGCATCCGTCAAGGATGCCATCCTCAGCGAGACGCTCAGGCGTGAGGCGATCGCTCGCTTGGCCAACGAGCAGGGCAAAGAGGACCCCACAACAAAAGAAAAAAGCCCAGTGGAAAAAGTTCGACTGCGTTATGAAAGATTGCTCCACAGCATTACCGAGGCAGATACTGACGACATGGCCACGTATTTCCTCGTCGCGGTCACCAAAGCCTTCGATCCTCATACCGAATACATGGGCTATCGTGAAATTGCTCGGTTCAAGGACAGCATGAAAAATCAGCTTGTCGGCATTGGCGCCCAACTCCAAGCGGAAGAAGATGGAGCCACCGTCATCAAAGGCATTGTGGTCGGCGGACCGGCGGACAAGCATGGTGAACTGAAGCTGAACGACCGAATTGTGGGCGTAGACAGCCTGAACACGGGCGAAGTCACCGACATCATGTTCATGAAAATCGACAAGGTGGTGGACCTGATTCGAGGCAAGGAAGCGACCGAGGTTCGTCTCAAGGTGGAGCCAGCAGGAGCTGCTCCTGGCGAGACCAAATTTATTGTCATCACTCGCGGCAAGGTGGAGATGAAGGATGAGCAGGCAAGTGCCGAGATCATCGAAAAGAAAGACGACAAAGGCGTAGCCCGCAGACTCGGATGGATCACCCTGCCTGCGTTTTACATGGACTTTGACAACAATGAAGCGAGCTGCGCAAACGACGTAGAAAAACTGTTGCGACGTTTGATGGAGGAAAAGATCGACGGCCTGATCATCGATCTGCGCGGGAATGGTGGAGGATCTCTCGAAGAAGTGCGCAAGATGACCGGCTTTTTCATCAAGCGCGGTCCTGTGGTTCAAGTGAAGACGGAAATGGGGCAAATCGAGGTTAAGGATTCAGAGGCGCGCGAACCCATCTACCATGGACCATTGGTGGTGATGATCGACAAAACCAGTGCTTCGGCCAGCGAAATTCTTGCCGGCGCCCTCCAAGATCACAATCGCGCCGTGATCGTGGGAAGCACATCCAGTTTCGGCAAAGGCACAGTGCAGCAACTGATGGACGTGGGTCGCATGATGCCGTTTTTTGCTCGCCGTGACCGTGCCGGCACAGTCAAGGTCACGTTGCAAAAATTCTATCGCCCCTCGGGAGACTCTACACAATTGCAAGGCGTGAAATCCGACATCGTTCTTCCCAACCTGTTAGACGGGATGGAAATCGGCGAGGAGTTTCTGGAAAACAAACTCGAGTTCGACAAAATCCGCAAGGCGGGCAACTTCGAACCACTGGACCGCAACAGTCTGTTTTTGCCCCGCTTGCTGGAGCTCAGCGCCGCTCGCATCAAGGAAAGCAAAGACATGGTTTACACCTTGGAAGATATCGCCGAGATGAAAAGACGCATGGTGGAAAACAAGGACAGCCTCAACAAGGCGATACGCGACAAGGAAATCAGCGATGCTGACATCAAGCGCCACGCGCGTAATAAGGAGCGGATCGAACGCTATGCGGCTGTGACCCAAAAGGATAAAGAAACGACCAAATTCTACAAACTCTCACTGACCGATGTGAACGAAAATAAGCCAATTGCCACTTATGATCCATCCATCACGGATGAAAAATACATGCGCAAGGCCAAAGACGAAACGGCGGACCTCGATGACACGCCGAAGTGGCCCAGCGGGATCGACATGGTGAAGCGCGAGAGTCTTGCTATATTGATGAACCTGACCCAAGCCACGGAATCAGCCAAAGCCGCCGGTGCTCTGAAAAAGACAGCTGAACGTTGATGAGCGACGTCGCCGCCAATCTGTTTGCCATCCGCTCGAAAATTCGGGCTGCCTGTTTGCGTGCAGGACGGCAGGAAAACGAAGTCACATTGATTGCTGTCACCAAAACGTTTCCTGCCGAGCGAGTGCGAGAGGCATTTGATGCAGGACAACGGGACGTGGGCGAAAATCGACTGCAAGAAGCAGAATCAAAAATTCCGCTTTTGCCTGCGTCACTGCGCTGGCATTACATCGGCCAGTTGCAACGGAACAAAGTCCGCAAGGTCCTGCCTCTTTTTTCGATGATCCATAGCATCGATTCGCTGCGACTCGCCCAATACACCAACGAGGTCGCGCGCGATCTCGGGCTATTTCCTCAAGTGCTGTTGCAGGTCAATCATGCCGATGAGTCAAGCAAGGCTGGATTTTCGTTAGATGAGCTGCGCGCACAGTGGCAGGAATTACTGGGCTTGGATCGGCTTGAGATCACTGGCTTGATGACGGTTCCCCCTGCGGTTGATGACCCAGAAAAAGCGCGTCCATGGTTCGCTACCTTGCGAGATCTGCGCGAGGAATTATCCCTGAGGGCTCATGCACCGCTGCCTTATCTGAGCATGGGGATGAGCGGTGACTTTGAAGTCGCTGTGGAAGAGGGAGCCACTCACGTCCGGGTCGGATCGGCTATTTTCGGTAGTCGTTGATTCCGATGGTTGCCAAAGTTCGTGGTATCGTGCATGGTGATCTCAGCCATGTGGATCAGTGCAGCCGAGTTTGAGGACATACGTTACGAAACCACCGATGAAGGTGCGATTGCCAAAATCACCATCAACCGACCGGAAGTCAGAAATGCCTTCCGCCCGAAGACGGTAATGGAATTGCTGCAAGCGTTCGAATTGGCCCACCAGGATCCGCAGGTAGGTGTCATCATCCTTACGGGGGAGGGTGATCTTGCTTTCTGCTCAGGAGGAGATCAAAAGGTGCGCGGCCATGCCGGCTATGTGGGCGAAGATGGAGTGCCGCGGCTCAATGTTCTTGATCTGCAGAAAAAAATCCGTTCGTTGCCAAAACCTGTTGTCGCCATGGTAGCAGGCTACGCGATCGGGGGTGGCCACGTCTTGCATGTGGTCTGTGACCTCACCATCGCCGCGGACAATGCCCGCTTTGGTCAGACCGGACCCAAGGTGGGATCCTTCGATGGCGGACTGGGGTCAAGTTACCTCGCTCGAATTGTTGGCCAAAAAAAGGCACGGGAGATCTGGTATCTTTGTCGGCAGTATGATGCCCATCAGGCACTAGAAATGGGCTTGGTGAACACCGTGGTTCCTTTGGCCGATCTGGAGAAAGAAACACTGCAGTGGTGCCGTGAAATGTTGGTGCACTCCCCGCTTGCTCTGCGGTGCCTGAAGTCCGCACTCAATGCCGATTGCGATGGCCAGATGGGGTTGTTGGATTTGGCAGGAAATGCGACCTTACTTTATTACATGAGCGAAGAAGGCAAAGAGGGCAAACAGGCCTTCATCGAAAAACGCAAGCCGGACTTCAGCAAGTTTCCCAGAGTGCCGTAACGTTACAAGATCGCTGCGCTCTCGGTTATGAGACATAAGAGGAAAATGCGAGTTTACCCTTGATCTGATTTCTCTTTTCAAAATTTCAGCCATCCCACCATGTCCTCCTGGATCCTCGCCGCCCGCCCCAAGACGCTTCCTGCCGCCCTTGTTCCGGTGTGGGCTGGATGCGTATTGTCATGGAAGCTCCAAGGCACGTGGAATCCATGGCTGGCATTCTGCACCTTGATGGGTGCGATCTGCATTCAGATTGCCACGAATTTTTTCAATGACGCCATCGATGCCGTTAAGGGGGCTGACACCGCGAAACGCCAAGGCCCCACACGTGTAACGGCAACTGGTTTGATTTCGCGCCGCGCGGTATTCACTGCTGCTACGATATCCTTAGCCATGGCGATTGCCTTTGGCGTGGTGCTCTACCAAGCAGTGGGATGGCCCATCATCGCCATCGGCTTACCCTCGCTCTATTTGGCCTACGGCTACACCGGTGGACCGTTTCCATTGGCGTATCGCGGGATGGGAGAAATTTTTGTTGTCGCGTTTTTCGGCATCATCGCGGTAGGAGGAACGGTATGGATCCAAACCGGACAATGGCGTGATGAGGCAATGCTGTTAGGTTTTCAAATCGGACTGCTGTCGGCGGTTTTGATTTCTATCAACAACCTGCGCGATCGGGAAGAAGATGCCACGACGGGGAAAAACACCATGGCCGTTCGACTGGGTAATCGCGGAGCACGGATTCTCATTTGGCTGGAAATCAAGGTGGCGGCATTTTGCGGGTTGATTTGGCTGAAGCACCAGCTTCCCTGGTTGGCCTTGGCTGCCATTCCGCTCCTTACCTTGGGCATGTATCTTTCCTTTTGCATTTTCACTCAACCGGCCGACCGCGGTATGAACCGTCTGCTCGCTCTGGGTGGTCTACAACTGGTCCTATTCGCGGCCTTTTTCCATGTCGCCTCCGCGATGTTTTTATGAGCTTGTGCGAGACGCGGCTTTTCCCCAAGCTCACGTCATGGCGGACACGGTCAGAACGAGATTCGCCCCATCACCAACGGGGTATTTGCATGTGGGAGGTGCGCGCACGGCGCTATTTTGTTGGCTGTTCGCTCGCAAACATGGAGGACAATTCATTTTGCGTATCGAAGACACAGATGAAGCACGCAACACAGAAGCGGCAAAAAAAGCCATCTTTGATGGAATGGATTGGTTAGGGCTGCAATGGGATGAAGGTCCGGACATCGGTGGTCCCTACGGACCATACTGCCAGAGCGAACGCCGTGAAATCTACGATCGCTATTTTGAGAAGCTTTTGACCGCTGACCGAGTCTATGAAAGTGAGGGAGCATGGCGTTTCCGCTTTGATCGCAAGCCCATCACCATGCACGATCTTGTTTGCGGCGAAGTCACCATCGATTACCGCGATGAATCGAATACCCCGGACATGGTCATCAAACGATCCGATGGCTCGTATGTGTTTCATTTTGTCAATGTCGTGGATGATCTCGAGATGAAAATCACCCACGTCATTCGCGGCGAGGATCACCTCATGAACACGCCGAAGCACTTGCAGTTGATCGAAGCCCTGGGAGGCACAACTCCGGCCTACGCGCACATCCCTTTGATCCAAAATGCCAACGGCTCCAAAATGTCCAAACGCGATGTAGGCGCTGCGGTAGGTGATTATCCGCGCCAAGGCTTCGTCGCACCCGCATTGATCAATTTTCTCGCCCTGCTGGGATGGTCGTCAAAAACGGATGAAGAGATTTTCACGATGGACGAACTGGTGCAACGCTTCTCTCTAGAAGCAGTGAACCGATCCCCTGCTCGCTTCGATGCTGAAAAATGCGCTTGGGTCAATCAACAACATTTACTGCGCATGAGTGCGGTAGGCTTTGCCGATGCCGCGAGACCATTTGTGGTAGAAGCCGAGTTGAATCCAGGAGATAATTTCACCGCAGTCGCTTCATCCGTTCAAGAGAAAGTTCGCCTTCTCAAGGAAGTGCCGAATGCTGTAAGGTTTTTGTTGGATGATGATTTCCCCATGGATCATGCCGCTATGGACAAAGTCAAAGCTGGCGCCCAAGCGTCTGCCGTTTACGCATCCCTTCACGAGGCATTTGGTGTCGTCTCCCCTTGGAATGGCGAATCCGCCAAGTCCGCAATGAACGACGCAGCGAGCTCTCTGGGTATCAAAGTGGGACAGATGATGTTTCCTCTGCGTGTGGCACTATCTGGCAAGTCGGGTGGTCCTGATCTGGCAGTGATCCTAGAATTGTTAGGTCGCGATCGCGTGTTGCAGCGATTGAAAAACATCCTTGGCATGATGGCATGAATGGCGAGGTTTATCAGATGAGCGACTTGATCGCTCGGGATGTGTTGGATGCCTTTCACGAGAAGCCTGCGATTCTCGCGGTGATTGGGTGTCCCGTCGGACACTCGGCATCACCCGCCATGCATCAACCAGCGCTGGACGCCTGTGGCATCTCGGGACGTTACATCAAACTGGAGGTGCCAGTGGGCCGAGTCATGGAAGCTTTGCAGCACCTCAACGAGCTCGGATTCGTGGGAGCCAATGTCACCGTGCCCCACAAGTTTGCTGCTTTGGATGCCTGCCATCAGGTCGATGAAGCCGCACGTCAAATCGGTGCCGTAAATACGATTCGTTTTGTCGATGGTGAGATCCACGGCTGGAATACCGACGGCCCTGGATTCGCGCGTGCGATTGAGGAAGAATTCCAGACCTCGCTTGCAGGCCTGCGTGTAATGATCGTGGGAGCAGGCGGAGGAGCGGGTCAGGCGATCGCTACCCAGTGTGCGATCGATGGCGCACAGCGCGTCATCTTGGTGAACCGGACTGTCGAAAAAATCGACACGCTCGTTCAAGTATTAGGTCGTCGATTCCCTGCAACCCAATTCCACAGCATTGCTCTGAACGATCCGCAACTCTGTGGCGTGGCCAAACAATGCCAACTGATGGTCAACACCAGTTCTCTGGGATTAAGGCCTGACGATCCCTCGCCCCTATCCGCCACCTGCTTCGCACGCCACCAGTGGGTCTACGATACCATCTACAAGCCGCCACTCACTTCTTTCCTGCGCGACGCCATCAAGCAGGGAGCTGAAGTCGCGAACGGTTTTTCCATGCTATTGCATCAAGGAGTGCTCGCCTACAATATCTGGTATCCAAAACAAGCGCCTCTGGAAATCATGCGCAGCGGTTTACGGAGTGTCAGTTAGTTCCACACCGGGGTGTTCGATTCCCATCCAATGACAAGCGAGGACCTCCACCAGAGTGAACACTTTTTCCTCTCCTTTTGTTGAGCGACGGATTTTCACACAAACCCTCGCCGTATTCGGTGGGTCTGCTTGAGGGAAAATCGAGCTCATGAGAGGTTGGTTTTCTTTTCTCGCTGTCAGCGCCGCAGCGATCATGCGACCACTACGGCTCTTACGATCGATCAGAAACTCGGGAGTCGCCAGACCTAGGGGCGATCCACGCAAAAGCGATGGTTCGTAAAAAACGAGGCTCATTTGCAAATCAGAAAAATTCTGTTCCGCCAACCGTTCGCGTACAAGCATGCGGAAAACACCTTCAGCATCGCCATCGCCACCTTGAAACACCGACCATGGCATGGTAGAACTTTTGGCGTAGCTCTCCCAATCGAGAACCCATCGTTCATCCTCCTTAGCAAAGACCATCTCCACGTTACGACCGCGCTTATCGGTCCAGATGGTTTCAATGAGAGGGAAATCACCAGGCCTGATCACGTTTTTTTCCGTTAGCTCAATCGACTCGGGTTTAAAAAATGAGGCTTTAGGGCCATCGTTCATGATGATCGATGACAGGCTGGGGCGCTGTCGGCAATACTGAGCCAGAGCTTCAGGCGCAACGACTTCAAAGAGAACTGTGGCTGTTTGAAGCAGCGCAGGATACGCTTGATTGAACAGATCGACATTTTCGCTCTCCCATTTTTTCTTTTGCTGCGAGACTTCGGTTTCTGTTCGCGCAACAGCGACTTGAGGCGCGGAGCGGGATTTCCACTTGATCACGCCAGCGAAAACGCCCACGCAAATCAACCAACCGGCCACAAACTTCACCAATCTGTTCGATTTTTTGCTTTTGCGCTCCGAATGGCTCCGGGAAGAGGAAGAGCCCGCAGCTCGCTTGTGCGTGTCGATCCGCACCAACTGACCAGAGCCTGAGGATTCCTGTATAAGGTTGGGACTGAACTCCTTACGTATTTCACTCGAAGCACCCTGAACGACGTGGACGTTGATTTTTTTCTTGGATGGCAAGGGTGACTTTGCGCATGCAGGACAATGCGAATCCCAGGTGCCCTTAAACACCTCTCCGCATTTACCGCAATGATGCCAACCTATCAGATTTCCATTCACCGAGGCCAAACTAGGGCATAACCCAGTCTTTGTGAAGCATCTCTGTGATGAAAAAGCGATTTTGTGACGACAAGTCGTCGGTTTTTTTCAATCGAACCGTAACGCGCAGTTCCTGCATGTGCTCCAGTAACTCTGAGTCGATGCGCAACAGCTCACGGATTCGCTGGTGCTCGGGAGAGTCTCGTCGCACGTAGCCCCAGACTACGGTATCATCATGCAGACATGTCAGTTGATAGGATTCAAATTCACTCTCTGGCAATGTCGGGAGATAATAGGCAGATGGCGACAGGAGCACTCGAACCGTAACGGGGTTTTCCGTGGGAAAACGAGCCAAGCTGCTAAGCCTAGCTTCGCCCAATTGCATGGAAGCCTCCCAATCGAGTTTGAGCTCGTCACCATCAGGCACAAAAAACGCCAGAAACGAAGAGCCATCCGCATTTTTGCCGCCCATGGATAAAAAGGCCCTGCCCTGGGTTTCATCGAAATCAAATTGGAGTTGATCCTGTTGATCCAGTAACGGCGTTGACGGCCAAGGCTTCCAGTGTTTTTCCAGCATCGAGGAGGTGATATCGGAAATCCGGATCAGCGGCAGGATCTCCGCGCGTTTTTTCGCTGCAGTAAATTGGCGGAAGAGTGTTACGGCCTGTTGTTGTTTGCGGTAGGAATTTTTCATCAGAGCAAACAACTGAGAATCCTCATCAGGATGGTCTTCAAAAACGATGATTCCCTGGGGGATCGATTGATTGGTACCATGGTTCTCGCGAGAACCGTGGTTGACGCCGGCTATGGCTGCGAACATCAGCGTGATCGCTCCTGCAAACGACCACCAGACGCGACGATGCTCTTGGGGTGCTTGGTTTTGCCCCCAGGACAACTCACCGTCTTTGGGCAATCGTTCTTCGAGCGCAGCCTGTTGTTCTGGATTCACCTCCATTCGGGCAATTTCTTTCACAATCCCAGCGGTGCCGAGATCCAATTTGATCGGTATCTCCGGTGCTGGCATCATGAAGTCAGAACCGTCATCGCCATCGTCCAAGGATGCGACGACGCGTCTACGGCGTTGGCCTTTTCGGGATGAACCTTTTCGCATCATGCGATCATTTTGGGGGCACAGCGTTCTTGCGTTCAGCTTGCCATCGCTATCAATGAGCCTACCTCAGACCCATATGAGATTTTTACTGGCCGATCGGAGGTTGTGGCAGGGAGCCTCCCTTTGTGGTTTCGGGGGAAGGATTGAGGTTCGATGGTTTGGCATCCAGCGACGATGGAGGAAGCTCATTGGAGGTCGGCGGCTGAGGCACGGCATTGTCCGTTTGGGCGGGAGTGAAGCCGGGCTGCAACCCTGCAGGCAATGGAGCGACTGCCTCTCCACCCGTGGGAATAGCGTTCGGATCTGTGACGCTTTGTTGGGATTCCAATAAAAGAGCTGCTGCCACGTATCCAACTTTGCCGTTATCGAGCTCGACTTTGACAAAAGTGTCCTCGGACTTGATCACGCGCATCATGGTTCCCGCTGCCAACAACTCATCCGCCTCGGCATTCCCCGACGGCTTTTTGCTAAAGAATGCGGTGGAGTTCGAGGCTGCGGTGACAAACTGTCCCGCATTGAACTGATAATTGCTCGCTACGGTAGGCTCGGCAGCCTGTTGGCGATAACCCGCCGTGCTCAGAGGATCAAAACTACCGCTACCGAACGGCGCTTCGATATCCGCGCAACTGCTGACCACTACCGCGCCACACAATCCCAACATTGCATAAGGAAGTTTCATATCCATCATCGTATGGCTATGCTCCTAGGGCGTCAAGTTTTTCCCACCCAGAAAAATTTCGTGCATTCGCCATGTTACAGCTTGCCAGTGCCCCCATTCGAACCCATACTTCGTCCATGCGAGTTTTCGCCCTTACCGGGGGCATCGCCAGCGGCAAATCCACTGTATGCCGATTGCTGCGCGAATTATGCCCGACCGTTACCATCTTTGACTGCGATGCAGCCACACGTCGACTCCACAGCGACCCTGACGTGGTGGAGCAATGCCGTGCCGTATTCGGCGATGAGGCGATTTTTGCGCCCAAACAATGTCTTGACCGCGAATTCCTGCGCAAAAAAATCATTCATGATGAGGTCGCCAAAGCTCAGTTGGAAGCCATCATCCACCCACTGATCCGTCAGGATTGCCTCGCCTCTCTGGAGCATGCCCGAGAGCAGTCGCCATCTTCTCTTTTCATCGCGGACGTCCCCTTGCTTTTTGAAAACGGTTTCCATTTCGGCCAAGAAAAATCATTGTTGGTTGCTTCCAGCTTTGAAACCCAAGTCCGCCGCTTGCGCAATCGGACGCGTTGGGATGACGATATGATTCATGCCAGCATCGCCGCACAGATGCCCGTATCGGAAAAAATGTTGCGCGCCGATGCCGTTTTTTGGAACGAAGGTCCCTTGACTAGCTTGCGCACTCAGATTGCGAGATTTCTCGAGTCTCATGGCATCACCACCACCGATGCGTCGATGATCCACGCCATACCTGTGACGTTGCCGGGATCGATTGATATCAACCGATTCCGTGCCAAGCCACTGGCCGAACTGCATGATATGGCAGACGCCATCCCAGGCTTGCAAGTGGCGCACGCGACGAAGAGCCAATTGATCTACGAATTGCTCCAATTTTACGCAACGGAAGGCGTGGAGTTGACTTGTGAAGGCGTGTTGGAATTGGGTAAGGAAAACTTTGCCATGCTGCGTGATGCGGAGCGGAGTTTCCGTCATTCCGCCGACGATATTCATGTTCCCATCAACTTCATTCGCGAAAATGGGTTGCAGTCTGGACAGAAAGTCAAACTCCGCGTTCGCGCTCCCAAGGAAAAAGATAAGTTTCTCACGACCTCAGCCCTATTGGAAATCGAGGACAAGGACATTCATCTCTGGCAGCCGCCGACGGATTTCGACAAACTCACTCCGCTGTTTCCAGACCGCCGAGTGTATCTCGAAGGCGCGGGCTCTGACTTTCTGAGCGTCCGCTTGGTCGACCTCATCGCTCCGCTCGGGCTGGGGCAGCGCGCACTCATCGTGGCACCACCACGCGGAGGAAAAACGATCTTGCTCAAGCAAATCGCCAAAGCGATCAAGACCAATCATCACGACGCAGAACTCATCGTGTTGTTGCTTGATGAACGCCCAGAAGAAGTGACGGACTTCGAAGAAAGTGTCGGCTGTACCGTGTATGCCTCTACGTTTGACGAATCTCCCAAGCGCCACGCCCAAGTGGCCGACATGGTGCTCGATCGCGCCAAGCGACTCGTGGAGCAGGGCAAGGATGTGATCTTACTGCTCGATTCTCTCACCCGCCTCGCGAGGGGTCACAATTCCGCGAATCCATCTGGCCCCATTGGTTCTGGTGGTGTATCACCCATTGCTTTGCAAAAATCTCGAAAGTTTTTCGGTGCCGCGCGCAACGTCGAGGAAGGCGGGTCGCTCACCATTCTTGCCACTGCGCTGATCGAAACCGAGTCCCGCATGGATGATGTGATTTTCGAGGAATTCAAGGGCACTGGTAACATGGAAATCCGCTTGGATCGCGAACTGGCCGAACGACGGATCTATCCTGCCATCCACATTCCTCAATCGGGCACAAGAAATGATGACCGCCTGTATCACCCGGATGAATTCTCCAAAGTACTCGACATCCGCCGTCAACTGGCTCAACTCCCCTACGGCGAGGCGATCGAGACCTTGATGAAAAACCTCAAAAACACCCAAAACAATACCGAGTTGCTGCTGCGCGGCATTCGCTAATTTTTCATGCCTACTCTCATCCAAGACTCGAAAGCTTTGCTCGAACTGGTAGAGCGCATTGCTCCCATAGCGCCGGTATGCGCGATCGATACTGAGGCCGATAGCCTTCACCGCTACAAGGAATCGCTATGCCTGATCCAGCTATCTGCCGGAGGAGAAAATGTCCTGATCGATTCTCTTGCGATCAAGGATTTGCAGGTTTTTGCCGATTACCTCTGCTCCTGTGAGGTATGGATGCATGGTGCTGACTATGACATGACCATGATTCGCCGTGAATTTGGTAAGCTGCCACCCGTAGTCTGGGACACACAAATTGGCGCGCGATTGTTAGGTCTGAGAAAATTCGGTCTATCGGATCTTGTGGAGCACTGGTTCGGTGTTCATCTTGTGAAAACCTCACAAAAGGCCGACTGGGGAAAAAGACCCATGACTCCGACCATGCTCGATTACGCCATCAACGACGTCGTTTATCTGCTCCCCATGGGCGAATGCATCGTTGAGGAATTGATCGATCTGGGGCGCTACGATTGGTTTGTGCAAAGCTGCGAGGCCGCTCGAAAAAAAATTCTCGAACGCGATGACAGCCGCGAGGAAGCTTGGCGCATCAATGGATCGGCACGATTATCCCCTCTCGGCTTAGCCTATTTGCGCGCGCTTTGGCATTGGCGCGATGCCGAGGCTGCCTCGTGGGACAAACCCTCTTTCATGGTGGTGAATAACAAACAGATGATTGAATGGGCTGATCTGCTCGCTCAAGATCAAACCATTTCCCTGCCTCGCCACCTTCAGCGACCAGAACGCCAGCGTCGTTATGAAAAAGCAATTGCGGAGGCTTCCTCCCTATCCGAAGAAGATTTGCCTCAAAAAATCAGAGCGCCGCGCCGCAAAAAAGATGCCGCTTTCGAAAAAGCTGTAGACACCATCATCCAGAAACGCGACAGCGCCGCACAGGCTCTGAATATCGATCCATCGCTGCTGATCGCTCGCAGCGTGGCAGAATCTCTGGCTGCTGGGGAAGTTCAGCCTGAGGATTGCCTGATGCCATGGCAAATTGAACAACTGAAACTGTAAAAAAGCTTGTCCGCCCTGCGTGGTTCGCATGATTTTTGAGCACACTCAGCGATATCCGATCGGATCGCTCTGAGGCAATACCTCCCATTTTTACGAACTCATCCAAGAGCCTGCGGCGTCCGAGTTATGCCGACCTGAGCAGGGTCGCGAGCATGGTAGGATTTTTCATACAAACGAGGGAAATGCCTTGCCCTCGGAGTGCATTTTTTGGATACTTTCCTAGCTCATGTCCGATCCTCTTACTCCTGCGGAAAATACCCCTCCTGGCGTCGATGCCAATCAACAATACGGTGCGGCTCAGATCGACAAATTGGAAGGCTTGGAAGCCGTTCGCAAACGGCCAGGCATGTATATCGGCGATCCCGATGAACGTGGCCTGCACCACTGCGTTTTTGAGGTATTGGATAACTCCATCGATGAACACCTGGCAGGCTATTGCCAGCGCATCAAGGTCACCATTCACATCGATGGCTCGATTTCCATCAGCGACAACGGTCGTGGCATCCCGGTAGACATTCACCCGAAATTCGGCATCCCCGCTGTTGAGCTCGTATTGACCAATCTCCACGCTGGCGGAAAGTTCGGCCAAGGCGCTTACAAATACTCCGGCGGCCTTCACGGCGTTGGCGCGAAGTGCGTCAATGCTCTCTCCGATTGGTTCAAGGCAGAAGTGCGCCGCGAGGGCAAGGTTCACATGATCGCCTTCGAACGCGGCAAGACCACCTCGCCACTCGCCGTCATCGGCGAGGCTCCCGTCGATCAAACCGGAACGACGATTACTTTCTTCCCCGACGCAACCATCTTCGTCGATACCATCATCTTCAATTTCGAGCGGCTCTCCACGCGTTTGCGCGAGCTCGCTTTCCTCAACCCCGGCCTCACGATCGATCTCGAAGACGAACGCCCGGAGTCAGCGAAAAAGACTACGTTTTACTACGCGCAGGGCATTGTTGAGTTCGTGACGCAACTCGGCGAAAACAAACCCATCATTCACGAAAAGCCCATCGCCCTTTCTGGCAAACGCCAGGTGGAAATCGATTACGATGGCAAGATCACCCAGGACGATGTCTTCGCCGATGTGGTGTTCCAATACAACGACTCCTACACCGACCAGATTCTCTGCTTTGCCAACTCCATCCCTAACCCCGATGGCGGCACACACTTGACCGGTTTCCGCACCGCGTTGACCCGTGCGATCAATCAGTTTGCGAAAGCCAACAAGATCCTCAAGGACAAGGATCCATCGCTCAGTGGTGACGACGTGCGCGAAGGGCTCGTCTGCGTGATCTCGGTGAAGATGCCGAATCCGCGATTCAACTCGCAAACCAAAGCGAAGCTGGTGAATGCGGAAATCGAAGGCGTAGTTTCCTCGATCTCCTACGAGGGACTCATGAGCTACTTCGAGGAAAATCCCGCTCTAGCGAAAAAGATCATCGAGAAATCGGTCAACGCCGCGCGCGCACGCGAGGCCGCGCGCAAGGCGCGCGAAACGGTGCGTAAGTCCGCCCTCTCTGGTGGCGGACTCCCCGGCAAACTCGCTGATTGCTCGGAGCGCGATCCGTCGAAATCAGAGCTCTACATTGTCGAGGGTGACTCCGCAGGTGGCTCAGCCAAACAAGGGCGCGACCGTCGCACGCAGGCGATCCTTCCCCTTCGCGGTAAGCTGATCAACGTCGAAAAATCCCGTCTCCACCGCGCACTGCAAAACAAAGAGATCCAGTCCATGATTACGGCCATCGGCGCGGGTATCGGCGATGGCGAGATGGAGGGCGCGTTCAACGTCGAAAAAATCCGCTATCACAAAATCATCATCATGACCGACGCCGACGTCGACGGCTCGCACATCCGCACCTTGTTGCTGACCTTTTTCTGTCGCCACATGCCAGAATTGGTCAAACGCGGTCACCTTTACATCGCGCAACCACCACTTTATTTGGTCACTCGTAAAAAACGAGCTGAGTATGTGCAGGACGACAACGAACTGAACAAGATTCTCATCGACCTCGGGGCAGGTGATGTTTCGCTGCACTCCATCGCCAACGACGCCCTGCTCTCCGCCGATGAACTGCGCATGGTGCTGGAAAACATCGCGCAATTGACCCGTTACGCCGATTCCATCCAACGCAGTGGCGGCAACTTCGCCGATTACCTCGCCGCCGGTCAAGGCACTACCCTCCCCGCCTACATGGTGCGCGTGCGCCAGGGCAATGAGGAGAAAATCCACTACTTCACCAACGACGAAAGCCTTCGCGCCTTCGCTGCTGAAAATCGTGACCTGCGCCTCTTCGGCGAAAGCCTCACAGAAGAAGAGCTCGCCGCGAGCACGAATCAGATTTCTCGCCGCGCTGTGTTGAAGGAACTTCACGAATCGCACGCCATCGACAAGTTGATGATCAAGCTTCGCGAAAAAGGACTCGATACCTCCAACTTCTTTTCGCCCGACAAACCGATCTTCGAACTCATCGAGGGAGAAGGTGATAAAAAATCCGTCACGCCCATTTTCGCCATCACCGATGTGTTGGAAAAAGTGTTGGAGATCGGCCGCCGTGGCATGCAGATCAAACGATTCAAAGGTCTCGGTGAGATGAACGCCAAGGAGCTCTTCGAAACGACCATGGATCCCACCAAACGCCAGTTCCTCCGCGTGCGCCTCGATGAAGACAACGCCGTCGAAGCTGACAAGATGTTCGATGTGCTAATGGGCGACATCGTCGAGCCCAGAAAACGCTTCATCGAAGACAACGCGCTCAACGTGCGCAATCTTGATGTGTAATGGGTAGTAAGGTCACTAGTCACTGGTCACTGGTATTTATGAACAATGACATCAACAAACTGGAAATCTATCGCAAGGCCATGCGCCTAGGCGAAGAAGTGTGGGGCGTGGTGGTGACATGGGACTTTTTTGCCAAGGACACAGTGGGCAAGCAATTCGTCAGAGCCGTCGATTCCATCGCGGCGAACATCGCCGAAGGCTATGGGCGCCATCACTACAAGGAAAACATTCATTTCTGCCAATACGCCCGGGGTTCCGCTGAGGAAACGCAAACCTGGATTGAAAAATCCGCCAATCGCGCTCTCATCGAAAAAACAACCGCCCGCCAACTCTATCGCGAACTCAACACTCTCAAAAAGCGTCTGAACGCCTACATCAAAACCATAGGCAAACCCGCCAACCCCAAACGCACAACAGCAAATACTAGTGACCAGTGACTAGTGACCATTTTACTCATATGTCCGACCACATCAAACCAATCTCCGTCGCCGAGGAACTCTCGACCTCTTTCCTCGACTACTCGATGTCCGTGATCATATCCCGTGCGCTCCCCGACGTGCGTGATGGTTTGAAGCCCTCGCAGCGACGCATTTTGTTCGCCATGCGCGAGCTGAATCTGGCACCGGGTAAGCAACACATCAAATGCGCAAAGATTTGCGGCGATACCTCGGGCAACTACCACCCGCACGGCGAGGCGGTGATTTATCCGACCCTGGTGAACATGGGTCAGCATTGGACGATGCGCGAAACGCTCATCGATGGTCAGGGCAACTTTGGTTCGGTGGAAGGTGACCCTCCTGCTGCGATGCGATACACGGAAGCACGTCTCACCCATCTCGGTATGGCGATGATGGAGGACCTGGAAAAAGAGACCGTCGATTTCGTGCCGAATTACGATGAGCGACTCACCGAGCCCACCGTTCTGCCCGCCGCATTTCCGAATCTATTAGTCAATGGCGGCACCGGCATCGCCGTGGGCATGGCCACGAACCTCGCGCCACACAACCTGCGTGAAATCGTCGATGCGATTTGCGCGCAGATCGACAAGCCGGACATCACCTTGCCAGAACTGATGCAATACGTCAAAGGTCCTGACTTCGCGGGCAAGTGCGAGATCCGCGGTCTCAAGGGCATCGAGGAATACATGCGCACGGGACGTGGCTCGGTGCGCTTGCGAGGTCGCATCGAGATCGACGAACAGGAAGGCGGCAAGAGCATTCTCACGATCCGCGAAGTGCCGCACGGCGTCAACCGCGCGACATTGCAAGAACGGATCGCCGAACTGGTGAATGAAAAAATCCTCACCGGCATCTCCAGCATGCGCGATCTTTCCGATGAGGAAACGCGCATTGAGATCGAGCTGAAGCGCGATGCCCGCCCGCAGGTCGTCGCCAACCAGATCTTCAAGCTCACCAGCATGGATACTTCCTACAGCATCAACATGCTGGCCATCCATGAGAAGCGCCCGAAGATGCTCACGCTCAAGGACGCGATCGATTGCTACATCGAACACCGCCGCGAAGTCGTCGTGCGTCGCACGAAATATCTTCTGCGCAAGGCCGAGGACCGCGCCGAAAACCTCGAGGCCTATCTGCTCGCACTCGGTCACCTCGATGACTTCATCCACATCATCCGCTCGTCGAAAAACCGCGATGAAGCCCGCGAGCGCCTCGCCTCCTACACCTTCCCTGTCAAGACCGCGGAAAGCCTTGGCATTCTCATCCGCTCGCAAGCATCGGTGCAGGGCGATACCTACGTTTTCTCCGAGCGTCAGGTCAATGCCATCCTCGAACTCCGCCTCTATCAACTCACCGGCATGGAGCGCGACAAGATCAAGGGCGAATACGACAGCGTTCTCGCCGAGATTATCGACTTCATGGACATCATCGCCCGCGAGATCCGCGTGCTCACCATCATCAAGGACGAGCTCCGCGCCATCGGCGAAAAATACGGCACACCCCGCCGCTGCCCCATCCTTCCCGATGAAGGCGAGATTGCTATCGAGGACCTCATCGCCAACGACTCGATGATTGTCACGCTCACCCATCGCGGCTACATCAAGCGCACTCCTGCCAGCGAGTTCCGCGTGCAGGCGCGCGGCGGCAAAGGCCTGCGCGGCATGGAAACCCGCGCATCCGGCGATCAGGAGGATGACTTCATCGAGCATCTCTTCTCCACCCAAGCGCACGATTACCTGATGTTCTTCACCAACACCGGTCGCGTGTATGTCGAGCGAGTCTATGACATCCCCGAAGGCTCACGCGCCGCGAAAGGCCGTGGCATCCGCAACGTGCTCAACCTCCAGCCCGAGGAGAAAATTGCCGCTCTGCTGCGCCTCGAGCGCGTCACCGATGAAAACAACAACGACATTACATTCCGCGACGAAGCTGGCTTTATCCTCTTCGCCACGAAAGTGGGCCTGGTGAAAAAAACCCCGCTCAACGATTACCGCAACTATCGCAAGGCCGGTCTCAACGCCATCAATCTCGAAGAAGGCGATGAACTCATCGGTGTGCGCCAGACCAGTGGCAACGACGAAGTCATCCTGGTCACCCGTCACGGCATCAGCATCCGTTTCCACGAGGAACAAGCCCGCAGCATGGGTCGCACGGCGACAGGCGTTTGGGGCATTCGACCCGAAGAAGGCGACCACGTGGTCAGTCTCGCGCTTGTCACGCCCGGTAGCACCTTGCTTGTGGCCGCCGAAAACGGTCTCGGCAAACGCACGGCTTTTGAGGAATATCGTCTGCAATCTCGCGGAGGCAAGGGCATCATCACGATGAAGATCACCGAAAAAACCGGCAACGTCGTTGGTGCGGTGACCGTGGAAGAGCAAGACGAGCTCATGCTCATGACCAACACTGGTCTGAGCATCCGCATCAAAGTCAACACCATCCGCGAAACCGGAAGAAACGCCCAAGGCGTGAAATTGCTGACGATGAAAGAAGGCGAAACCCTCCAAGACATCGCCAAAGTCATCCCCGATGGCGAAGACAACAACAGCGACGCCGCCGAACAAGCACCGTCTGACGAAGAGCTTTCTAACGAAGAAATCAACACCAACGAGGAAGAATAAAACGAGCTCCGCTAGCGCAAGCGCTGGATGAGGTCACTGCGGAGCTGAGGGAGGCTAGCGCCGATTTGCGCCAGCTCTACGAACGCTTCGCCGCGATCGCGGCCTATACCTTCGATGCGGGCAAGCTCGCGTTCGAAGTGGCGTAGGGCTCTGAGGCTGGCCCCTTCTTCGCTCAAGTGTCGTAGGGCACGACTGAGCAGATCGTGCATTTCCTCGTGCGGATGTTCAGGTTCGCATACTTGCTCGATGAGTCCACAACAGTAGCCGGCCAGCATCATCGTGTGATAATCCCGACGCAACCCCTCACGGAAATCGACCACGTTGCACTCGCGCAAGTGATGCAATTTCCCGCGCTTGGCTGCCTGCCATGAAAACTCAGCAGCGAAAAACAGATCGAGCTTTCCCGCAAATGAGCTTTGGGGATTCCGCGCGCCTTTCGCCACCGTATCGATGATCCCATGTTCCACCGTAGACCAACGAACAATGAGGCTCGTCTCCGTCAATTTCGTGAGCCGTAAAATGATGCCTTGTGCCGTATCTCCCACAGTCGGTCTTACAGATCATCACGCTTTTTTCTTTGCGTAATCGCGGAGATAATTCACGCAATCGGTGATATCGGGCACGTTATTGTCCCAATGATGTTCGTATTCGATGGTGACGTTGCCCTTGAATCCATGCTTGCGCACTTCATCGAGAATGGCGGTAAGGTCGATGATGCCTTTGCCGAAAATCTCATCGTGCGTGGGACCGGTGATGCTGGTGCGATCCTTCATGTGGAAGGCATGAACACGGGGCGCAATTTTTTTGATGACATCGAGCGGATTGAGGCCTGAGGAGGCCCAGTGACCGAGGTCCGCGCAAAAGCCGAGGTTCGCATCGCGCCCCTCGATCGCTTTCATAATCGTATCTGGATTCCACAGTGCGGTCGGTTTCGGGTGATTGTGGAAGCAGACCTTGATGTCGTATTCTTTGGCGAGTTTTTCCAACACATCGATGGAACCGATGGACTCGGTGGTGATGCCATAGAGACCGAGGGTTTTGGCAAATTCGAAATATGGGCGAGCCTGTTCCGCATTGTTGGGAATCGCCACCACGCCAAAATTGACAATCGCGATCTTGTGCTTCTTCGCATGCTCCTGCATGGCGGTGATCATCTCCGCTGGCATATCGTGACCGACTTTCACATTCTTGTGCTCGGGGCTGAGGATTTGTCCGGCAAAGATCTCCACCCCCTGCGCGCCGGCTTGAGCGGATTTTTCAATCGCCTCGAACAAACTGAATTTTTTCAAGGACCAACACTGCACAGAAATGGTGTAGCCTGCCGCGGTGACGATAGAAGGATCGAGAGCCTTACCCCACGCGCGGGTGGCAGCGGCAGCAGCTGCAAGAGGAACAAGTGTGAGGATGCGACGACGATTCATAGGTGTTGAAAAAATCATGCCAAACGCGCTGCAAACTGCGAGCAAAAAATGCTACCGATTCTGGGCATACTCGTATCACCCAAGTTTCCTATCCGCATCACTTGAGTCGTTTTTGTGAGAACCCATGATGCACCGATGGAATGATCCTACCGCGACATTATCATTCACGGCTGCCATTGCTGGTGCCATTTCTCGAGCACTTTTTGCACTTGCGGATCGCGCAACGCCTGCTCCATTTGAGGATCACGAAGAATCTCTCCATAGCGTTTCTGCTCCAATAGCGTGCGCCATTTTGGATTTTTGATCCACGAAGCGTTGAGCTGCAGAGGTTCGGGAAGAAAGAGGGATGGCGGAGCCTCATGCTGACTGGCATAGGAGATCCATTGGGCCAACGCCAACCGCAAGGGGTCTGTGATTGGATCGATGCGCTGCAGCCATGCGGGCGGAATGTGGCGGTCGATCACATCTTTCCAGAGAACGCTAATCGAACGCGTGTCAGGATCTTCTACTTGCCGCAAGGTTCCCAAATGCCTTATCAGCAATGCGGCAATCAGGCAGAGTAGGGTCGTAGGAACCAGGCTCAAGCTTGCAGAAAACCATTTTCCCGGAGGTGACTCTGGTTTTGCGCTGAGAAATCGTAAGGGAGCAGCAAGAAACCGAAAAATTCTCCTCAGCACGAGTAAAGTGAATATCCCTGCTAGAGAGGGTATCACATAGGGAAGCCACAGTGGCGCAGGTCGAAACAACTGGCTTCCCCAATCGGGAGTTATCATCCATACCCGATAGGCCACCCAGATCGAACAAGTAAGGATCGATGTGTGGAGGATAAGACGGAACACACCGCGGAGAATCGCGAAGATGGCGCACACCGCTGCGATTCCCAACGCAATGGCGCCGAGGCTCACATAGGGGTGAGACATCAGATCATCCATCATGAAGGTCAGTGATTGATCGCCCGCTGACGCAGCAAATGATCCGTGAGCACGAGAGTGGCCATTGCCTCCACGATGGGAACAGCACGCGGAAGGACACAGGCATCGTGCCGGCCCTTGCCCTGAAGCTCGGTGTTTTGCCCATCACTGGTGACCGTCTGCTGGCTGGTCATGATGGTGGCGGTGGGTTTGAATGCGACTCGAAATACGATGGATTCGCCATTGCTGATTCCCCCCTGAATGCCACCGGAGCGGTTGCTAGAGGTGCGCACAGCATCTCCTTCCATCACAAAAGGATCATTGTGTTCACGACCAGTGAGTAAGGTGCCAGCGAAACCGGAACCGATCTCAAAACCCTTAGTCGCAGGTATGGAAAGCATAGCCTTAGCGAGATCCGCTTCGAGTTTATCAAAGATCGGTTCGCCCAAGCCCGGCGGACAGTTGCGGATCACACATTCGATCACACCACCCACGGAGTTGCCTTGGCTTCGTATCGCTTTGATGTGTTCAATCATAGGCTCGACCATGGCCGGGTCACCAGTGCGTACGATGTTACCTTCGATCGTCGCAGCATCGATGGTTGCGGGATCGACGGTTGCTTCAAGGTGCTGGATCGATTTCACCCAAGCTAGGATTTCGATATCGGGAATGTGGGCGCGCAATACTTCCAGCGCGATAGCGGCGGCAGCAACGCGTCCAATCGTTTCTCTTGCTGAGGCGCGACCGCCGCCCGATAGCGCACGGATGCCATATTTCGCATCATAGGTATAATCAGCATGCGAGGGTCGATACTTTAGCGCCATCTCATCGTAGGCGCCGGGCCGTTGGTCGGTATTTTTTACGGAAATGGCGATCGGAGTGCCTAGGGTAAGATCATCTTGAATGCCGGATAAAATCTCCGCGGTATCCGCCTCCTTGCGAGGAGTCACGATTTCAGATTGGCCCGGTCTGCGACGATCCAGTGCGGCTTGAATCACAGCATGATTGATGGGGATCCGTGGCGGGCATCCATCCACAATCACGCCCACAGCACCGCCGTGAGATTCGCCAAATGTGTGAATGCGGAAGGCATGACCGAATGTGGATGACATGCCCAGATACTAACGTGTGATGCGGCATTCGCCAAGAGCAGAGATTGGCCTTGGAATGACGAATTTTTCGTGATGACGGAAGTCACATGAATCAAAGCCTACTTCCATGCTTGTCGCACGGGAGGCATGCTACCATGATTGGGCGGATGATTCTACGATCTCTCTTCCTATCGATCCTCATGAGCATCGCCATGCCATGGGGCACCTTGTGCGCAGCAGATGACGCCTACGCGATACTGACTTGGAAACAAACCAAGGCGCAGGGACCGTGGCAAGGTGTGATTGATGCTCTGGCAAAAAAACATAATGCCATCGTGATCGTTTGCGATCGCAACCTCAGTGAGTCGCTGCCCACGCTACAAAAAAATCCACCTCGTTTTGTCGCGGTCGTGGGAGCTTGCGAACAGATCGACGGAAAGTTCATCAACCAGTTCCATCCGCTGATGCGTCAGGTGGATGCCGACCCCTACACGGATGTACGCTGGGGCGTGATCACAGGCCGGAGTGCTGATGACGCGATGAAGATTGTCCATGAAGTCGAGCCCTTGGAAATCCACCGCACGGTTTCGGGCACGCGCATCGCCACCCGCATGTGCGAGGAGGCTGAGTGCTTTGATGAACTATTGCCTCGCGGCCACTCCGTCAAAAACAGGGGTGAAGCAGAGAAGGAAATCCCACTCCCTGATGCCGATAGTGTTGCCGAGTTAGCCAGCGCCTTGGCTCATCCTGGCACCCAGTTCATCATCACCTCCGGCCATGCCACCACCCGCGATTGGCAGCCAGGATTTCGCTATAAAAACGGCTCTTTTCACTCACGGGACGGGGTGATCTATGGTCGCGATTTACAGCATAAGGAATACCCCGTGCACCATGAAAAACCCACGGTCTATCTCCCCTGCGGGAATTGTCTCATGGGGTTGATGGACGGCCCTGATGCCATGGCTCTGGCGTGGATGCACAGCGCCGGAGTGAGACAGATGGCAGGCTATGTTGAACCAACCTGGTATGGCTATATGGGCTGGGGCATGTTGGATTATTTTCTCGAACAACCCGGTCGCTACACCTTCTCCGAGGCCTTTCTTGCCAATCAAATCGCGCTCGTACATCGACTGGAAAATACCGCCGACCTCAAGCCCATGGACCGCAAGGGCCTGTTATTCGATCGCGATATGGTCGCATTTTACGGTGATCCCGCGTGGTCTGCCTCTATGGCTCCGCGTCCTCTGCCGTTTTCCCAAAAAATCACCCAAACCGAAGAAACCATCGCGATCGAAATCATACCGCTCGAGGGCGAAAAAAGCTACGATACGATCGACACCAATGGCTCCCAGCGCGGTGGTCGCCCCTTCGTGGCATTTCTGCCAAAACGCATCAATCCCCAAATCTTTCGCACCACAGATCACTCTCAAGCCCTACTCGCTGACGATTTCATTCTCGTCCCACGCCCCGTCGCCGGCAGCAAGGCAAAAACCATCCGCGTCGAATGGCATCGTCATTGAACCTGCTGTGTGGTCGGGCGTATCAGAGACCAAGAGGTCTTGGGGCGATGTTGCGAGGACGATTCAGTTCCCCGCTTTGGGTTCTATGAAAAAGACGAGGGATGCGCGGAGATAATTCCATCCAGAAAGAGCGGTAAGGAACACAGCGATCCACAGTGAGGGCATCAGGATCCACGACAATCCTACGCTCAGAAGAGAGAACGTTGTTTGCTTCTTCAGACACAATCCCAACAGTGCGGCGATCACAAAAATCATCTGGAAAATCGTTTTCAACTTGCCCCAGCGATCGGCCGCCATCACGACGCCACGCTCCACGGCGATCTGGCGCAGTCCGGTAACGAGAAATTCGCGTGCGATGATGAAAATGGTCACCGCCATGGGGCAAAGCCCAGCCATGCTGAGATGTACAAAAGCGGCGCAGACGAGGATTTTATCTACTAGTGGGTCTAGCAGTTTTCCCAACGCGGTCACTAGATTCATTTTGCGAGCCAGATAGCCATCCAGCCAGTCCGTGGTAGCAGCGATGACAAAAGAGGCCAATGTCACCCATGCGGCCATGACTCCAGAAAACGTCGCCGCGGTAACGTAAAGCACCGTCAGAGCGAGTCGCGCCAGAGTGATGGAATTAGGCAAATTCACTTCCACAACTTGAGAGAAAATCGACTGCTTGGCAACCCCAGCGTGAGACAATCACCGCGAAAACTTTTTCGTGCGCGGGTCACTCCTCCTCCATTTCTAACAACTCAGCAGCTGGGCTGCTACCAGCGGCGCGTCGTTCAACGACGATTTCGCTCAGAATCGAGCTTTGGCGGATCACAAACTGGTTCATTTTCATCAACTCCAATACTGCGAGGAAAGTGACGATCACCTCGGCCTTGGTGGTGGCTTGATCGAACAGGCTCTCGAAGGCGATGGACTGCCCGGGCTGGAACCGATCCATCAACATCTCAATTTTGTCAGCCACTGTGAATCGGTCATCGACGATCGCGCCGAAATCGTGAGCCTCTTCGAAGCGCTTGAGCACGTTCTGGAACGAGCGGATGAGATCAAAAATCGACACCTCAGCCAACTCTGGTGGCGTTTCGTCCTTGGGGACATCGGGTTGATACGCAAAAGATCCATCGAGCTCGACCTCGCGCTTGATAAGGAAAGAGGCGGCGTCCTTGAACTTCTTGTATTCGATCAGTTGGCGAATGAGATCCCAGCGTGGGTCATCGGCATCCTCTTCATCCTCGGGCGGCTGTTCGGATTTCGGCAACAACGTGCGACTCTTGATATACATGAGGTTAGCGGCCATTAGGACGAACTCCGCTGCGATGTCGATATTGAGCAGTTTGAAGGTATTGATGTATTGGAGGTATTGGCGCGTGATCTTCTCCATCGACACCTCGTGGATATCGACCTCCTCTTTTTTGATCAGATAGAGCAGAAGATCGAGCGGTCCCTCGAAAATCTCTAATTTGACTTTGTAATCTTGCTCCTCCACAGCGCCGATGTAGCGGAGGAAAGACATTTGCGCGAGGCAATTTTTTCGGATGATTTTCCACTGGCAATTCCTGCCAAATTGGCGCTAACTGTTCTTGGATCTGTGGAACGATTTCTGAATGAACATCGAAACGACAAAACAATTCAACGAACGGCTGGCACAATGGGTCGCAAACCAAGGATTTTGGTTCCAGATGCGCTACTCGATGGCTGGCGGAGGAAAGTCTGTGCTGATGTATCATGTCTTACGTTTGCTGTTGAAGGTCATGATTTTTCTCGGCGTGGTCGCCACAATGCTGCTATTTTTCCTGTTTCGCCGCACGGATCAGGAAGCTTTCCGAACGAATCTACAAGACCGCATCGTTGCAGGATTCGATTGCCAGAGCGGGAAAATGAAAAGCTTCACTCGGACTCAAAACCGAGCATCCATCCGCCATCTGGCTCTGAAAGGCGGGCCGAACAGCTACATCGAAGACTGTGAAGCCACAGGCATATCGTTCCGCATGGGCTTGCTTGATGGCTTGGTTGGCACTTGGGATGCCAATCAGATCAGCGTGGAACGGATGTCGCTCAACGTCAAAGCAGGTGCTGAGACCGAAGCGGAAGGGCAAGCCTTGGCACGGGCGCTGAGCAAACGTTTCGATTCGTTGCGCTTCCAAGCCCTAGAATGCCAAAACACTCGCATCGCATGGGGCTACTCTCTCCGCACTATGGGAAGCATTTCCCAAAGCCACATGACCGCGATTCGCTATGAGAACGGTTGGCGTTTGCGATTCACGGGTGGCACTTTCCAGCAAAATTGGCTCAAAAATCTGGAAATCGATGAGTTGATTTTGGTCTGCAATAGTGAATCGATTGTCGTCGAGAAGGGCACTTTCTCCGTTACGCGACCACTGGCGGAATTGTCTGCTCAAAAAACCCACGGCAAAGTGCGGTTCGAGGATGTTAAGATCACCGGGGGACTGCGTCCGACCTTCAGTGGCTCCGTCACTTTCGAAAACCTTCCGTTGCAGAAATTGCTGCAAGACAGCTACAAGGACTATGTGGAAGGTTCTGTATCTGGTCGCTTGAAAATTCTCGGATCCACCAACTCGACCGATGGAGTCATGCTCAGTGGAAGGGTATCGCTGAATGAATCAGACGAAATCGTCTTGCGCAATCAATTGCACTTGATGAACAGCTTGTCCATTCTTTCTCCGGCCGGCAGCTTCCGCAAAACAACTTTCCGTGAGGGTTACTTCAACATCAAAACTTCAGGAGGCACGCTGACGATCACTGACATCAGTTTGATCGCGCCAGAACAGATGGAAATGCGCGGTAGCTTTGTGGTTCGGCCCGCCAAAGCAGAAGAAATTAGCGAAATGTTGCGCAAAGGCTTCATCACTGACGAAATCGCTCAAGGCGTGGTCGCCACATCTGCCGAAATTCCTGCTGGTTCGGACGAATTGTCCCTACGTCGTGCGATGGAATTGGCTGGCAAAAATCAGGCTACATCGACGGGCTTCGATACAGAGATCACCGATAACAGCTCACCATTCGCCGCCGAGGCTCTGGCATCTGAGTTGCTCACGAAAACGTCTGAGAAACAGGCGTTAACCGCCGTATTTGATGGCAAAGTTTCCCTGACTATGCCCTTGGCTCCCTTTGCCAACGCTCCGAGTATGATCAAAATGGCTCGCACCGTGGATCAGAATTCTCTGGAACTGGATTGCCTTCTCGATGGCAACCTCTTCAACCTCACAAGAGTTCAGGCAGAAAGCCTGCTAGTTCTGGAGAAGAAGCCTGAAAAACCAGCCACCGAACAGCCTTGAACGGCAACTCACCGCGTTGGGAAAATCTCCACAGAACAAGCGTCTAGAGAATCCAAAAAAACTGCGGGATCTCTGAACGAGTCCCGCAGTCTCAGGGGTAATCCTAGCCTGGATCAGGCTTATAATCCGTGCGCCGCCGCAATGACGCTTTCTTTGGTCATGCCCAATTCCTTCATCACGGTATTTCCTGGTGCGGATATACCGAAACGATCAATGCCAATCACCTTGCCCTGCAAGCCGACGTATTTCCACCACAGCCCGCTGACTCCCGCTTCGATCGCGACGCGCTTGGTGCAGCTCGATGGCAAGATGCTCTCGATGTATTCTGGGCTTTGACGGTCGAAGCGCTCAAAACAAGGAATGGAGACCACACGGACTCCCGCACCGAGTTCTTCGGCAGCTGCCATCGCGTGTTGCAATTCTGAACCGCTGGCAAGCAAGATGGTATCGAGAGCTGCCGCTTCTTTTCTCGCAACATAGGCACCGCGGATCACACCGTCTCGACGCTCCTCCACACTCAGTTGATTCATCAGAGGAATCGCTTGACGGGTCAGAATCAAAGCTGTTGGGCCATCGGTGCGATTCATCGCCGCCACAAAAGCACCTGCTGTCTCTTCAGCATCGCCGGGACGAATGACATCAAGCCCCGGAATGACCCGGAGACCACTGACGGTTTCCACGGGTTGGTGAGTAGGACCGTCTTCACCGACACCGACGGAGTCGTGTGTGAAAATATATGTAACAGGCAGATGAGCCAGCGCAGCGAGACGAATGGAAGGACGGAGGTAGTCGGCAAACACGAGGAAGGTAGCGCCCGATGCACGGAAAATACCGTCGTAGGCAATTCCGTTGCAAATGGCACCCATCGCGTGCTCGCGAATCCCGAACCAGATGTTGCGACCCACGGGATTGCTGGCAGAAAAATCACCGGCATCTTTCAGGTAGTTCTTTGTCGAACCAAACAGATCGGCGCTACCCGTAATGAAGCTTGGCATGGCTTTGGCCACGGCATTGATCACATTCGCCCCAGCGCTGCGGGTGGCGTCCTTGTAATCGGCAGGGAAGGCGGGGATTTTCGAGCTAAGATCGGACGGCACGGCATTCGCCACACACTCGGTGAGCTCTTGCGCAAGTTCTGGATTCGCTTGAGCCCAAGCATCGTAGGATGCTTGCCATGCCGCGAGCTCCTTAGCACTCTGGGCAGCACGCGTGGCAAAATGGGAACGCACTTCGTCGGACACGTAAAAATGCTCTTCAGGCAGACCGAGATTTTTACGAGCTTCATCGATAAACTTGGCCCCGCCCTCACCGTGGGCTTTGGCCGTGCCTGCCACTTCGGGGATGCCTTTGCCGATGAGAGTTTTGGCAATGATGACCTTAGGCCGTCCGTTGTTGTTCGATTTGGCATCGGACAAGGCGCGCGCGATCGCCACCAAATCATGACCATCGATGGTCACGGCATCCCATTGCTGCGAGCGGAAGTATCCTTCCGCGTCTTCCCCCTGAGTCACTTCCGCCATGGCATCGAGAGTGACGTCATTGGAATCATAAATCAGCACAAGGTTATCCAACCCAGCATGACCTGCGAAAGCGATTGCTTCTTTGGCAACGCCTTCTTGCAAGCAGCCATCACCAAACAGAGCGAACACATGGTGATCAAAAATCACATGCTCCGCTGTGTTGAATCGAGCGGCCGCGCGTTTTCCTGAGAGGGCGTATCCCACAGCGTTCGCAATGCCTTGGCCAAGAGGCCCAGTGGTAGCTTCGACACCAGGCGTTTCATGAAATTCTGGATGACCAGGGGTGATCGAATGCAATTGACGGAAGTTTTTCACTTCCTCGCGTGAAACCGCGTAGCCTGCCATGTGCAGCCACGCGTAAAGAAACATCGATCCGTGGCCAGCGGAAAGCAAAAAGCGGTCGCGATTCAGCCAACGCGGCGTGGAGGGCTCGTAACGCAGTATTTCGCCGAACAAGACGGCACCAATTTCCGCACATCCCAGAGGCAAACCCAGGTGACCCGATGAACAGGCGTGAATGGCATCCATGGCAAGACCACGGGCTTGATTGGCGGCAAAAGAGAGGGTATCAGTATTCATAAGAAAATAGAAAGTCGCGGGATGGTAGGAGAAATCACGTGTATGACAAGTAGCGATTTTGACATCCATTCGTGTCACATTTCTCACTTCCGATGGCTCCATTCATCCCCCCAGCCCGCCCTGAGAAAAAGCAGATCCCGCGCACGATCGAAATCCGCATTGTCAAGCACGCACCACTTTGCCAATCTGAGTCATGGCTGAGACAGCGAACATTGGCATCATCGGCGGGAGCGGGTTGTATGAAATCGACGGATTTGAAAAAACCGACGAGCGCGTGATCGATACACCCTTCGGCTCGCCCAGTGATGCATTGATCGGTGGAACGATGGCGGGGCGGCAGGTTTGGTTCCTGCCTCGTCACGGGCGCGGGCATCGGCTGCTACCCACGGAAATCAATCACCGTGCCAACATCTGGGCGCTGCGCAGTCTCAACGTGCGCTGGTTGATCTGCGTTACCGCAGTCGGTAGCTTAAGAGAACAATTTCACCCGCGCCATGCAGTGTTGCCAGATCAGTTTTTCGATCGCACCAGCCGCCGCGAACATCATACATTTTTCGGTCAGGGCATCGTCGGCCATGTTAGTTTTGCCGATCCCGTTAGCGCGGCATTGCGGGCTCTTTTGCGAGATGCTGCCACGGCAGAAAATCTGCACGTCCATGATGGCGGCACCTATGTCAACATGGACGGGCCGGCTTTTTCCACGAGGGCAGAGAGTGAGACGAACCGTAAGCTCGGTTTTGATGTCATCGGCATGACCAATTTGCCCGAAGCCAAGCTAGCGCGCGAAGCGGAAATCGCCCTCGCCACCCTCGCCATGATTACAGATTACGATGGCTGGAAAGTAGAAGAAAGCGCTGTCACCGCCGAGGCCGTCATGGGACATCTGCACGCCAATGTGACGGCAGCAAAGGCAGTGATCCGCCGTGTGCTTCCACGCATCCCGGAGATACCAGACTGGCCAGAGCATCGTTCCCTTGACGGAGCCATCATGACACCGCGCGAACTATGGCCACAGCAGCGAGTGGCGATGCTTGGAAAAATCCTGCAGCGATTCGCTTGATTCCCTGACGAACCCGCGTAATTTCTCTTCATGCGCCATTCATTTCTCATCACCTGCGGTGCGGTCCTAGCACTGATGATGGTCACCGTCATCGCGCAAGACCCCGGTAAAAAAGAAACGATGAAAACACAAGACACTGCTCCCGCACAACCAGAAGCCAAGGTAGAAAAAACCGAAGCCGAGTGGAAAGCTCAACTCACGCCCGAACAATACCGCGTTCTCCGTCAGGCGGGCACCGAACCTGCCCACGGCGAAGTCTACAAACGATTCAAACAACAGGGCGGCGGCACCTATTATTGCGCGGGATGTGGGGCGGAACTTTTTTCTTCGCAACACAAATTCGATTCCCACTGCGGCTGGCCCTCGTTTTACGATGCAAGCAACAATAAAAATGTAATCCTGAGGGATGACCTATCCCACGGCATGATCCGCACCGAAGTGCTTTGCGCTAAGTGCAACGGTCACCTCGGACATTTGTTCAAAGGGGAGGGCTTCGACACCCCGAAGGACCAACGCTATTGCATCAACGGGGTGACACTTCTCTTCGTGCCCGAGGGCGGGAAAAAACCGGAGACAAAAGCGCCAGCAGCGGAGGAGAAAAAATAACATTTCCCATTTCCTTAGACTCCGTAGTCCGAGAGAAAACCATTGCCAATCCCGCGGCACCACCTATTGACTCCGGAGCAGACATTTTTTTATTATGACAAACGACATCATCCGCGATGCGCTTCGCACAGTTCGCTACCCAGGATTTTCCCGTGACATTGTTTCCTTCGGGCTGGTGAAGGACATTCACATCGAGGGCTCCACCTTGCGGGTTCGTTTGGAAATCCAAACGCGCGATGCCGAGGTGCCGCAACAAATTTTCAAACAATGTCACGAGGTCCTGGACCAATTGCCCGATTTCACTCATGTGAAAGTGGGGATCGATGTGAAGGATCCCTCGGCTCAGGCAGCACCCACCCAAGCAGGTGCCTCATCCATTCCCGGGGTGAAAAAAATCATCGCCGTAGCCTCTGGAAAAGGCGGCGTGGGCAAGTCTACCGTCGCATCCAACCTAGCTATTGCGTTGGCAGCTACAGGAGCGAAGGTTGGTCTCTGCGACTGCGATCTCTACGGACCTTCGATCGCCATGATGTTCGGCTGTGAGGAAAAACCCATGGCAAACGAAAAAGACGAGATCATCCCCATCGAAACACAAGGATTGAAAATCATGTCGATGGGCTTGCTGTTGGAAGAGCGCTCCCCCGTGATCGTTCGTGGTCCGCTCGCCACACGATACACCCAACAATTTCTGCGTCAGGTAGCATGGGGAGAACTAGATTATCTGATTCTCGATCTACCACCCGGCACTGGCGACATCCAACTGACCATCGTGCAGACCGTCTCGCTGCACGGTGCAGTGATCGTCACCACACCCCAGGAAGTGGCGCTCATCGATGCCCGCAAGGCCGTGAGCATGTTTGCTAAAGTCAACGTTCCGATTCTCGGCTTGATCGAAAACATGTCGTGGTTCGAATGTGATGCAGGCAAAAGATATTATCTATTTGGCGAAAACGGAGGGTGGCGCGAGGCAGAAAAACTACGGGTTCCCTTGCTCGCGCAAATCCCCCTACAAGTGCCCATTTCCCAGGGGGGCGATGCCGGAAAACCCGTCGCATTGCTCGACCCGCAACGCTGTCCGGCATCGGCCGCCTTTCATCAAGCCGCACGTTTGCTTTTGTCCTAACCGGTCATGATTGTCACTCGATTCGCCCCGAGCCCAACCGGATTTCTGCATCTGGGACACGCTCTGGCAGCATGGGTGGCATATGACTGGGCAAAGCAACACGGCGGCACCATGCTGTTGCGATTTGAGGACATCGATGTCACTCGCGTAAGACCAGAATTTTATCCCGCGATTGAAGAAGATCTGCGTTGGCTCGGAATCGAGTGGGAGGGAACCCCATGGCGCCAACTCGATCGCACTGAGGCCTATCAATCGGCGCTGGAGCGCCTTTGCGAAATGAATGTAGTGTATCCGTGTTTCTGCACGCGAAAGGAAATCGCGCAAATGGCGCATGCTCCGCAAATGGGTGACGGAATGGAAGCAATGATCTATCCAGGCATTTGCCGTGAACTCCCGCATGTTGAGCGCGAATCTCGCATGATGCGGGGCGAGCGCTGGTGCTGGCGCCTGGACTCCGCCAAAGCCGGAGCAATGTGCGGCAATATCTCATGGCAGGATCATCGCTGCGGAGTGCAAGATCTCGATCCATCCTCGCTGGGTGATGTGATCATCGCACGCAAAGACATTGGCGTTTCCTATCACCTCGCCGTGGTGGTTGATGACGCGGCACAAAATGTCAACTGGGTAACGCGTGGGGAAGACCTGCTGAGCTCGACACACATTCATGTCATGTTGCAACGCCTCTTGCAGCTGCCCCATCCGCAATACTGGCATCACCCGCTGGTTTGTGACGAAGAAGGCAAGCGCCTGGCAAAACGACATGACGCTCTATCCCTGAGGCAGATGCGTGCATCTGGAGTATCGGCCCATGAGGTGCTGCGTCATATGACTGCGCATCTTTGATCAACGCATCGGGCACAAAAAAGCGGGAGTGCGTCTACGGCAGTGGTCTGCCCGCATCTCCCGCTTGTGGCGGATCGAGACCCCGCTCCTGCGCTGCACAAAGTAGCACAGGAAGCGAAGGCGAACGATACAATCGAATTACTTGCCAGCTTTTTTGGCAGGAGCCTTTTTAGCAGGTGCTGCTTTTTTGGCTGGTGCTGCTTTTTTGGCTGGTGCTGCCTTTTTCGCTGGAGCAGCTTTTTTGGCAGGAGCTGCCTTTTTCACTGGAGCAGCTTTTTTGGCTGGTGCTGCCTTTTTCGCTGGAGCGGCTTTTTTAGCAGGTGCTTTTTTCACTGCAGCTTTTTTGGCTGGTGCTTTCTTTGCGGCTTTTTTTGCGGCCATATGTGTATTGTGTTGTTGGTTATGTTGTTGGTTTTTCCAACTGAACAAACGAGTCCAGGGGAAAGCTTGCGTCACCGGTAGACAACGCGGTCATCTCTCCGGAGAAAAAAACTTGAGCCATGCAGTCAGTGGAACCGTGCCCGAAAAATGCCGGAGCCACTGCATCGTTTTCTCTAACGAAAATCGTTTGGGTTTGCAGATTTTTGTGGTGAGAAACCATAAGCATCATCCAATTGCGACAGGCAATGATGCATAACTAATCAAATCGCTCATTCGCGTCAACATCAAAGTACTAGAATTCTAGGAATTCGTTGAAAAAAATTTGATGTGCCTGCTAGCAGAAAAAATTACGGATAGAAGATCCGCATGGCATCGCGCAGTTCAGATACTTCGTGAGTCGCGTGATAAATTTCGTTAGATTCACGAAGACTTTTTTTTGCGAAGTGATAGGCACCAATGGCTTCGAAGCATGCGTTCAGTGATCCGATCATCGGCAGACTCTCTCCATCCGTCACAGTCACATTCTCGACAAGTCCCAGCGGCGTGAACCAACCCTTCTGCTCCATACCACGCAAGACATGACGCAGTTGCGAAGGTTCCTCATCGATCGCTGCAGCCATCAGCATGTAATGCGGATGCAAAACCGTCTGCCGTTCGAGATCAACACCACCCACGTTGTAACCAAGACCATGACGATGCTCTCCAGCGGAGAAACCGAATATACCCGAGCGTGTCACAGGCGCGTTAGGATAGTGCCGCATCAGATAGTTTTTCTGATCATGCAAAAGCTGTTTTCGCACCGCTCTCCAATTGGCGCCAGTGATCGCATCAGCTTTCTCAGAATCGAAATCTGGAAAAAACAAAGACTGAATTTCCGCGATGAAGCCCGTACCTTGATGGGGTCTCGCGCGCAACGACATTCCCGCCTTGGCAGCGCCATCACTCAATCGCATCATCAGCAAACACAATGCCGTTTCTCCTCCCCAATCTTTCCACTGATAGGGAATGACGGTTTTGCCGTCACTCATGACACCGTGGGAGATGTATCCGTTTTCATTGATCAAATCACGGAAGCGAACGCTCTTGGCATCGCTCAACGCCTGCTGCAGGAGCTTTTCCTCTTTCAGCATTTTCGCGGCGATGATCAGACTGAGGTCGAACAAGCTGGTGTCGATGGTAGAATATTCCGTGCCTGGATGGAGCGCAAGCGCTCCACTTTTGCCACGACTGACGAAGTGCGGCAACAATCCGTAGGGGCCGCGCAGAGGAGCAATCGCCGCATGTGATTTGCGCCATACATGCGAAGCGAACGCGTGACTGACTATGCCTTCCCCTGCAGCCGCCGCCGTTGCGAGACAAAACAATCCCGTGGAAGCAACGGAGTCAAATGAGCCATCGTCGATGTGCGCCCTATCCCTCACGGTGCCCGTGCTCTCCGTCCAACAGGTCAGGGCTTTCGCGTAAGATGCCAGAAACCACCATTGGTCATCTTCCACATCGGGTGTCTGCATGCGCAAGTCGATACGATCCAGATCGAGATCAGAATCGGGTTCGGCAATCCACGTCAAATATTTCACCGAGGAAAGCAACTCCGCAGGGAGATCGTAGGTTACTTCGGTAAAAGCATCATAGCGCAGTTGCCGACTTTCCGACCACAGCACGTGGTTCTTTTCATCCGTAAGATCGATCTTCCAGTTGCCCCTGCCTCGAATCATGGCCCTCAATCCGTTGATTTTCGGTTGGAACCGAGATTGGATCTCCACAGGATAGCAGGCAGAGAAGTTCAATTTTGCATCCTTCATTCGGGCGAGGCGTGAGAGCGAGTGCCACATCCCCGCCCAATCATCTGCCCCACAGCCCAATGAAACGCCGATTTGCCCACTCTGCCAACCGATGAGATTTTCTGCAGGACCTACAAAGCCAAAGTCCGTTCCGATGTTGGTGTAGGAGAGGAATGGATTGACCTTGTGTCGATCCTGCCTTCCGTTGTGCGCAGGCTCCACGATCGTATCATAACTGTGTAGGGTTTGCCAAACCGTTCGCACTCCAGCCGAGAGAGGCGAGGCAAGCAGAAGTATGCATGTCAGTGCGCGCACAAAGGAACCGGTATAAAAATGCGTTAGATTGATCATGCCCACATCAATGCAGAAGGAAAAAGAACAAAGCCGCCACCAATGCGATCAAATCGGCGACCACGCGCAGGAAATCAGCGGAAAATCGATGTCGCATTCGGTTCACGACATACATCAGTGCCGCAGATATGAGCATGCTGATGTAGAAAGGATGATTTTGATCCTTGTGAACCGTGCGCATCATGAGAACGGAAAAAAACGCCTGCATCATCAAAGGCATAGTCAACGCCCATTCATCGCCTTCATCATCCAGTTCATCGCTACCCTTGATCCATAAATCAACGGCCGTTATGTTGATCATGCACATCAAGCCGAACACCAGCATCTCAGGCACGAGAAGTTTGAACAAATTCGCCGGCTGCGGCAAACCGAGCAAACCAATCAGGCCCGCGCCCACGCCCCAGGCAAACGCATAACCCGCTAGCAGATTTTTCGAATAGGAAACCCGCTTCGTCGATGAAGAGAAAAACGAAAGAACAAAAAATCCGATCGTTGCCGCCAAAGGCAATATCGCGGTCTGAACGATGCTCCACTGCAGCACATTCAGCGATATAAGCAGCGTCGCGAGAGCGGCAATCGCAATGGCAAGTTTGAACTGCTTCTCATAAAACTGGTGAACCCTATGCCGCAGCGGAAACGAACTGGTGTGATGCAATTTGCCATCCAGCAATCGATCTGTGGCATAAACAATCCACACCACCAGAGCCAATACTAAGGGCAAGAGTGGCTCCACATAGTTCACATCCCACATCCACGAAAACACATACAACCACACGATCGCGATCAGGGGCGCATCGAGACTCAATACATTCGGATACATCCACCAAGGAATGTGTGGTTTTATCCGGGGAGTCACTACCAGTCCGCTCAACGCCAAAACATTCCTAGACATTCGCGTGGCGCGCAAGTGCGATCTTCAGTGAAATCGCAATTTCCCGTGCACGTTGCGCTATGATCGAATCCGATCACAAGATCGTCTCACTCTTCATGCAACGCCTCCTTTCGATTTTCCCCAGCCCCCCACAAAGAAAAGACTTTCGCAATGAACGGACGTGAGTATGCTGACTCCAGCAACTCTACGTTCTATTGTGATTAGCATAGCAGTAACCAGTCAAAAAGGAGGAGTCGGCAAGACGACCGTGGCCATCAATCTGGCGCACGCGTTCGCGCGGACAGGGATGCGCACCTTGCTCGTGGATGCCGATCCACAAGGCTCAGTGGGCCTGTCTCTCACCCGTCAGTCTCGGATGTTGCCGGGGTTCTACGATTTCTTGGAAGATCCAGGCTTGGACTTCGAAAAACTGGTTGTTCCGACACGCATGCCAACCTTTTCTCTGATCGCCGCAGGTCAAGCGAGCAATTACGAGGCGGGCGGTGGAATCGGTGGAGCGCATTTGCCGCGCTGCCGATCATTCATGCGCGCCGTGGCGGCCCATGGTTTTGAGGTTTGCCTCATGGATACTGCGGCGGGATTGTTTGGAGTCACGGCGGACGTGATTGCCTGCTGCGACACGGCGCTGATCCCCCAGCAATCCGAACCGCTCGGCGTGCGCTCGGTGCCAAAAATGTTAGAAGGCCTGCATCGCATCCGCATGCTCAGTCCTCGCCTTGTTGTGCTGGGGGTGGCTCTAACTATGGTGCAGAATGATCTCACGGAAAGTCGTGAAGCTGCACAGGCACTGCGCCAACTCTTACCAGAAGGTATGGTATTCCAGACCACAGTGCCGCGGGATGGCATTTACGTAAAAGCCAGCGCGAAGGGTTTGCCTGTGGGCATTCTAGAGGATGGAGCCGATGCTCAATCCGTGTTCGATCGCCTGCGCTCCGAGGTGGTGACAAAATGGGAAAAATCTAACATTTTAGGCTAATGGATCCGATCGAATCATGGGTAGACCCCGAACAAGTGAGACGCCTAGCTGAGGCGCTGATGACTCCTGTGGCCAGAACGAGGCCGGCATCCGAGGAAGCGGCCTACAGCCAGCAATTTGTGGGTTTTGCCGAATCCCAACAAACCGCAAGCGCTCCCCCCACAGCCGGACTTGGGACAATCTCCCAGCAACTCAAAAGGTTTCGCGAGACACTACCATCTCATGTATCATGTAAGGGCTTCTTCGCACTCAACGGGGAAGCGCAAGTGATTTGCGATGATGGAGATCATCAACACCTTCATTTCGTTGCAAGGGATTGGATCAAAGCAGGACTCGCCTCTGCTCATCAGCATGTGCAACTTCGCGCGGGTTCGACCGAATTTCTCGAACTGATCTCCGTGAGAACCAAGAATGATCTTTTCATTCTGGCATTCATCGTTCACTCCCCTCTCTCGAGTACCGCTCTCGCGCAACTCACAAATTCTCTGCTGGCCCACTTGACCGTTTCCTCCAGCTAAAGTCTCGCTATGGCCAGGATACTTGTCGGATTGTCGGGAGGAGTCGATAGCGCCGTGGCTGCTGCCTTGTTACTCGAGCAAGGTCACGAGGTGGTGGGTGGCTACATGAAGAACTGGATCAACGAAGAAGGAATACCCGGTGATTGTCCATGGGAACAGGACATTGAAGACGCTCATGCAGTGGCAAAACATCTCGGAATCGAGTTTCGCGTGATCGACCTGATCGACTCCTACCGTCAACGCATTGTTGATCATTTGATCGAGGGCTACCGCAACGGCTTCACACCGAATCCCGACGTTTGGTGCAATCGCGAAATGAAATTCGGTGTGTTTCTCGACTATGCTCTGGCGCAAGGTTTTTCCTTTGTTGGCACGGGACACTATGCACGCCGCAGGACTCTTAGCGATGGCAGTGCCGCGATCTTGCGCGGTGCCGATCCGAACAAGGACCAGAGTTATTTCCTCGCGATGATGACACAACGGCAAACCGCCCACGCAATGTTTCCCGTTGGCGAAATGCTCAAACCCGAGGCCCGCGCCATCGCCTCTCGACTGGCTCTGCCAGTCGCTCAGAAAAAAGATAGCCAAGGTATTTGTTTCATCGGCGCGGTGAAGATGAGCGACTTCCTCCGCCACTACGTCCCCGATCAACCGGGGGAGATCGTCGACACCGACGGCAAACTGCGTGGCCACCACCAAGGTTTGCACCTCTACACCCTCGGCCAACGCAAGGGACACGGCGTCGCCTCTCCGCGCGAAGGCATGGCCTATGTAGTCGTGGGCAAAGATCTGGAACACAACCGCCTCATCGTTGGTTGGGACAATCAGGATTCGCCCGGACTTTATGCACGGCGTTGTGTGGTCGGCACACTGAATTGGATCAACGGATCGCCCAAGGAGCAGACGATCATGGAATCTCAACCCCGCTACCGCGCCAAGGCCGAGCCCTGCGTTGTCACGCCAAACGAAAACGGCACCTGCGAGGTGATTTTCCGCTCACCTCAACGCGCCATCTCGCCCGGTCAAATCTGTGCCTTATACGATGGCGGAAGATTGCTAGGCGGCGGGGTGTTTGAGGTAGTGGAATGATACCGCGGTCGCAATCTTACGAGATCAACTCTGTGTTCTCATCGACTTCAGTCGGCAGCTCGGCACGATCATCTCCGACCTCCTCCGCTAACATGGGCGACTCATACACCCTCAGCGGCCTTACCAGATTTGCCGGCAGGGGGAATTGTTTTTCATAGATGTTCGGAGCAATTTCGTTCGCGTTCGCGTAGGCGTCTTTGAGCATCTCCATTTTGGCATCGATGTTATCGATAAAATGCAATGCGAACGCCTCGGGTGTACGTGGCAAGGTAGGCGAGCCGAATTCGTATTGCCCGTGATGGCTGGCGATGAGATGCAGCAAATGCAAACGCACTTCCTCCGAGTGAGGTTCCAGTGTCAGCCAATCAGACGCCATGTCCGATTCCATCATCTCGCGCCAAAGACTATTCACCACCTCGATACCAATGGGGATGTGACCTAACATTTCTCCACGCATGCTATGAATTTGCGTGAAGCCATCGCGCGGATAGGAATTCTCCCACAGCTTACCGCAGTCGTGAAACAGCACTCCAGCGATGAGAAGATCGCGGTGCCACTGTGGATAAATCCGACACAGCGCCTCGCCAGCCCGCATCATCTGAGCGACGTGCTCCACCAGTCCACCGCGCCGCGCGTGGTGGTTTTTGCGCGCAGCAGCCGTACGACGAAAATGATCGCCGAATTTTTCGATAAACATCTGCGTGAGCAAGGCCAGACGCGGATCTTGCAGGCTTTGGCAGAACTCGAGAATGTTTTGCCAATCCTGGTGTTGTTTCAGTTGTAAGTCGGCATCACCCGTAAGAAACAATTCACGCTCTTCTTTACTGAGCACGCGTGCATGAAGGTCATTGCCTTCGAGGCCGTATTGATTCTGCGTCCATTTCCCCGCAAGTCGGATCATCACCCCATCCGGCCAATCGCGCGCAGCAGTGAACAAAGACCGGTCTTCCCAGAGTTTTAGCGAAAAACTCGCTGTAGAATCGGCGAATGAAAGTTCCAAGTATGGCTTGTTGGTTCGTGTCGTCTTCGCATGACGCGATTGCAACTGCACATCAATCTCGGCATAAAATGGTGTCTCGCCGGCCTGCTCTCTGAGCTGTGCAATCGTCAATGTTTCCATGCACTCATACTCCCACAATACCACTCACGGAAAAGCAAAAAATGGTATTATGTGAGGTGCAAACGAGCACAATCATCTCGCCCGTGGTTCGACAGATCATCCACATACGGGCCATGCATGCTTCTTGTCACTTGCATTCGCACAGTCGATTTTCCTCCCGCAAATGTGCGTTTCTAGGAAACTTTTCCGCAGTTGACAAGCACTCCACGATGTCCCACCTTCGCAGCAGTTAGGACTCTTATCGAATGATTTTCAAAAGTTTGTGCAGGCACGCTGGAATTGGTGCCAATTCGTATCTGATCGATACTGGAAAAGCTCGCATCGTTCTCGACTCGGGGATGCATCCGAAACACGAGGGGCTCGAAGCCACACCGCATTTTGAGTTTGTAGAAGAAGGCTCTGTCGATGCCGCCGTACTTACCCATGCCCACCTCGACCACACCGGCACCGTGCCCATGTTGTTGCGCCGTCATCCGAATGCACCACTGTTCATGACTCCCGCCACCGCCGATTTGGCTAAGGCTATGCTTCATAACTCGGTCAACGTGATGAATAGCAAACGTATTGAACTTGGTATCACGGACTACCCTTTTTTCACTCACGAGGAACTAGAGGAGCTTGAACCACGCTTCGAGACACGTGGCTATGAACGCCCTTTCGATCTCGATCCTGCCGGCACCATTCGTGGAACCTTTCACGATGCCGGCCACATTCTCGGTTCGGTGGGCATCACCATGGAAGCGGAGGGAAAAAAAATCCTGTATACCGGTGACCTGTGTTTTGGAGGACACACCTTGTTAAAAGGTGCCGTGATGCCAGAAACACCAGTAGATGCTCTGATCATCGAGACCACTCGCGGTGCGCAGGAGCGCCGTGCCGATTACACTCGACAATCTGAAGAACAGCGCTTGGCCGAACTCATGCGCAAGATCATTGATCGCCGCGGTTCCGTGCTCATCCCAGTGTTTGCCATCGGTAAAACACAGGAGTTGCTGACCATGATTCACCAGTTCAAATCAAAGAAACTCATCCCCCGCAAGACACCGGTCTATATCGGTGGCTTGAGCACCAAGATGACGATGATCTACGACAGGCACATGCATGGCTCACGGCGACATTTCCCTGACTTTGAAATTCTCGAGGACATGGATTTGGAAACAGGCAATCGCAAGCGTCGTGGCCCCATTCCTCTTCATCCAGGTTGCATTTACGCCTTATCCAGCGGTATGATGTCGGAAAACACCGTGTCCAACACCTTTGCCGCTCAAGGTTTCATGGAGAATCCGAAGAATGCGATTTACTTCGTAGGCTACACGGATGCCGCCACGCCAGGCGCTCGCATCAAGGCGGCACATCGTGGCGACTTAGTGAAATTGGATGATCGCTTGCCTGCCGTTCCACTGCTTTGCGATGTCGATACCTTCGATTTTTCAGGTCACGCCACGCGCGAGGAATTGCTGGATTACATCCTCAAGGTCAAACCCAAGAAAACATTCTTGGTGCACGGTGACGACGATGCCGTGGCATGGTTCGCCGGCCAACTGAAGGAAAAACTCCCTAGCACCGAGGCGATCGTGCCCGAGCCTGGGGTGGATTATCCCATCTGATCGTCGAATCGACGGAGTATCGCGATATCACAGCAGGAGATTCAATCGCTGCTGCTGGAAGCACTGTCGCTACTAGAGGTGTCACTGTCGCTACTTCCACGATCCCCATCGCTGCATTCAGAATCGATTGTGGCTGAATCGTTGGGTGATTCAGCGCTGACGTTGTCAGAGTGACCGGACCACATCGCTTCGTCGTGAAAACTATGGTTTGTTGCTCCTGAGTTTTTTTTAAGAATGACCACCAGCACGGTGATCACCAACAAGCCTCCTAAGATGACATACAGCATAAGGGGATCATAATCCAAATCCATGGCTTTGACACGAAAAAATCGTGACAAAAACACCAAATATCATGCATCTGAAATTGGCAAAAAAAGAGCCCCGTATGCATTTCTGCATACGGGGCATATACCTGGCGACGACCTACTCTCACAAGACCTATCGTCTCACTACCATTGGCGCTGAAGCGTTTCACTTCCGGGTTCGGAATGGGACCGGGTGGTTCCACTTCGCTCTG
>CAMCIC010000002.1 GCA_945874895.1 Akkermansia muciniphila
AGAGGACTATCCTCGGAATATGCAACCGATGTTGGGGATGGATTGGCTTGCAAAGGAATTTGTGAGACAAGGGCACGTAAGATCAATCTTATGGTTGATTCCAACTCAAAGGTAATGGCCGTAGCCAATACACAAGTTAAGAAGAACGCATCTTTTTCAATAGTTGCAGGCGTTTTATTTGGGGCGATGGGGTTTTTTATGGGGTTACCTTCTGGGCAGCCGATGGCACTCCTTTTTTGCGGACTTGGACTGCTATTTATATTCAGAGGCATTTCCGGATATACTCGATCTTCCAAGTATCCATCATCCGAAGCAGAAGGCGAACAAGGCGCGGATGGCAACCCCAACTAGCCCCTCTGTTCTCCATGTTTCCACGTAACTACAACTTCAACCCCGCGTTCAACGTTGGCTCCCGCTAGTGGGGTTGCCATCGCTCGGACGTTCAAAAAATTTGCATTTGCGACTCCTGAATCGCTACACTTTCGTGTCGTAACTCCTACCCCAATCTATGAAGAAAACGATGAAGACCATTTGCGTGTTTTCGATAACGTTGGTGCTATTGAATCTAGTAAAAGCAGACCAATATAACCCAACCGCGGCAGCCAACGACCGTCCCGCTTCGCCGCCGTCGGGGATGGTGGTCTCGCTGCCCGACAAGGTATCGTTGAACATGGGAGGGGGGATCCCACTCCAACTCCATTTCGTCAACGTGGCTGGGACCCATTACACGTTCACGAACTCACAAATGACAATCATCTTGCTCGACGAGGGTGGTCAGCAGGTTAGGGATCCACACAAGGATCCTTTCTACCGCGAGGCTGCTGTTCGAAATGTGGTGCTAGAGGGCCACGCTCCTGAGTATTCGCCGAAGATTACATTCAACAAGGACTTCAAGGGTCTTCAGGTGGGAAAGCGCTATCAGATCGTGTGCGCCCTTCCAACAGGGGGCGTTCAGGTTCTCGCAGGCTCAGCTTGGTTCATCCTCTCGGAGTAACAAAGCCGCTAACTACAAACAAAGAGGCCGAACAATCCATACGAGGCAACCGGCGATCATGCAACGAGTCGAATCGAAGTTTGTCCCGCTGACGCCGCCACTCTATCCTTAGCAGAAAATGACTGCACTTCACTTCGCCAAGTTTTGGGATACTCAGCCTAGCAAACTTGAAGAAATGCTGATGTGGATTCCTATCGTGGGATGGTTCTTTGGTGCCTTACTGTATCGGGTCCGTATACGACCCATTGCTGAGGATATCTACCGCCAGCTTCAGAATCGAGCAGAGCCTTCTTTGTCCGTCTGGGGCGAAGACTCTCAACGGAGAAAAATGGCTGACTACATTGTTCATCAGCTACCCATTGAATTTGGGTGGCCGAATCATCATTTTATTCCATCTGACCCACTTTGGATTGCGGCATGGGCCCATCAAGATGGACTGGATGATGTTTCCTTCTTTCGCAACATCGCAAGACATTATAAAGTTTCTATGGATGCGCCGTTTTCGCGCGATGCAACCCTATCCGATCTGGTTGATTGCGTTTACCAAGAGACAAAGAAATCAACTCATCCAGCCTTCCAGCCAACGCGCTAAGGTGCGTGGCTAACGATTGACGTTTGGCAAGAAATAATCGCCTTGCTAGGGAGGCTGAATCGATCATTGTAGGAATCTACAACCTCAACATTGTCTCCCACTTCCTCCCTCGCTACTGGTGATGGTAAAATCCAGGTTCGTCAGAAAATCCATATCACGTCATGATCCATACAGACCAAACCAAAGAGCACATCCGGAGTATGCCCGAAGAGATTCAAAACTCATTGGCATCCTTGGAGCTCTCGCAATTGAAAAACAGAACCCGACTGGAGCGCATCGCGGAGGCTTCAGCATGGCAGAAACTTTGGTGTTTGATCCCAATCATTTTTGCCATACTGATGCTTGGTATGGGCCGCGACTCTTTTCCCATACTCACAGTGTCCTTCTTCTCCGTGATCGCATGGGGGATTGCCGATCTGCATCGTCGGATCGATGCCATGCATCGCTTGATGAAAGATGATCGTGATACTCTCGTAGCTAGGATCCACCAAGAAGCCGAACAAGCCGCGCCGGTATCCTCTCTTCCGGTCGTTCAGCCTAGATGATTTCGTCTGAATACACCCTCACCCTCGAGATCGAATTGCGTTCCAGCTTATTCGCTTGCATGAGCTTTGACATCCACTAGTAAAATCAAACCCAATACCCCTCGCCCATCGCTAACAACGACTTTCTTTGAATCTCTCTTTCGCTCATACTGGCTTTGGGCGTTATACTTCGGGCTCACAACACACTGAACTTCGGTGTAAGACGTAGATCTAATGCGTTCAACTAGATCATGGGTGAGTTGTTGTCAGAATATGCAATCAAAGGAGAAAAATGAAACAGAACTACAAACCACAGAGAGCTTTTTCTCGAACATTCATTGCATTCATGGCGCTCGCCCTCTCGTCTGTTGCCACCGTATCGATGGCGGAAACACGAGCCGAGCTGAAACCGATCAATGTCAAAGATTTTGGTGCCAAAGGCGATGGCGTGACCGACGACACAACGGCCATCAACGCAGCCATTGTTGTGGCGCAGAAGCAGGGTGAGGGCGCTATCGTTTCGCTACCTTCAGGCCGCTACAAAACTGGGCTGGGAAAGGAAAAGTCGATTCGCATCTCTGGTGCTGACAGTCTGACTTTTCAGGGTGAAGGCGAAACGACCATCGTGTCTGGTGATCTGGATGAGCCTGTGTTTCGCATCGTAGACAGCAAGAGCGTAACCGTAAGGAAAATCTCTATTGATCATGAGCCTCTGGGCTACACACAGGGAACGATTACGAGTGTAGATATACCCAACATGACTTGCGAAGTCTCGATAGACCCAGGCTATCAAGCCCCAAACGATCCATCATTCAAAGGCTCGCAAGTTCATCCGTTCGTGTTGCCAGAGAAGAACTACTATCAACTCGATCGTCATTGGCCCAACCCATCTGAAATGGTAAAAACCGCTGAGAACACCTGGCGCTGGAAACTGAAAGGTCCGCCCAACATTGAAAATTGGCCAGGCAAGAGGTTTTTCATCTACACAGAAAGTCGCAGCCACGCTTTCATTCTCACTAATCTGCGCGATACGACTTTGGATGACATCAATTACTGGGGTGGCGGAGCCAATGCAGGCTTCTACGTCAACGGACTGGAAGGCACAACGACGTTCAAGCGGTTTGTGATCGGCGTGCCTCCTGGCTCAAATCGTCTCTATTCCTGCGCGGGCGGTGGCCAGATAAGCGGTCTGCGCGGAAAGCTTCTGCTCGATCAGTGCAACTTTTCCAAAATAGACGACGACGGCATTGATCTATTGTCCAATTACACGCGTATCATCGAGCAGAGAGACAAGCGGACGCTGGTCGTGCAGGCCAAAAACAGCGACTACCGTGCGGGCGACCGAGTGGAACTCTGGGATTGGCAGCACAAGAAAATGCGGTCGCACGCCATCATTACAAAGGCCACCAGCCACACCGACGGAACGTTCGTGATTGCTTTGGATCGAGATGTCGTGACCGACCGAGTCGGTGTGGGCGTGGGCATGAACTTCAGTCGCGAATCAATGACCGACGGCATAGACCGACTCATCAACGTGGCGACGGTGGGGCAGGAAACCATCATCCGCGACAGCAAGTTTCAAGTCTTTCGCGCGAAATGCCTCAACGTAAAAGGCGCCAATTGCACAATTGAGCGCTGCACGTTCAGTAATAGCTTCCAACCCGCGATTTCTGCCGCGCCCGAATGGTATTTTGAGGAAGGTTCATCGATTCGAAACTTCACTGTGCGCAACTGCACGTTCACCGATAACAATCACCCCAACATCGTGATCGGCGCGTCTCCCATTTCTGGAGTTCCTGGCAGCAAACCCATCGTGAGCGATGGACCGGGAAATATCTCGCACGACAGCGAGAACATCCTGATTGAAGGTAACTCGTTTTCTGGCTTCGGCACCACTCCGAGTGTCTTTGATTGGAACTGGCCCGTCGGCCCTGCAATTACGATCACCTGCGCGGCACACGTGATGATTCGCGGTAATACTTTTGGCCCTCTTGCTAAGAATGCGCCCAAAGGCACACCCAAAGTCCACGTTGAGAAATCCAATGACGTGAAGTTCATCAACAACCAAGGTCTTTCCGCAGAGGAAACGACAGTCCAAAAACCTGAGCAATGAGGTAAAGGCTGAAAAAGTACAACGCCAATTGAATGAGATGGAAGCGGTCATCCAAGAACACTCGGATACGAACAAACCTCCTCAGAAGTAAGCATCGTCTATTTCAGACCATGGAACGCAGCTAAGGGAACCAGAGCCAATTACAAGAAGAACAGACACACGCAACGGCGTGCAAAGTGGTGCTTTGATTTCTTACTTCCTTCCCCACATTGGATAAGCTAGACATATAGCCCACGACTGCAAGAGTCATGGGTCAGATCTCTGAAATGCATCGAACCTTGACAAAGCAAACTGCAAAAAAAAGGAAGCAGGCAACGACTCGAATGACATTTTATGTGTCATCGATGCTACCTGCATGCCGCTGCCTAATCCCTAATTAACCTTCAAAAAATATGACACCAGGTCCTACACTTATCATGAAAGCCCCCGGCTGCAAAAAGCCGGTCAAATTCTCCAGCATTGGTTCCGGAAATACCTTTGGAGCTACATTCTGGACTGATGGAAAGAGAGAAGCGCCGATGCTTCCCGATGAGCCTTGGCTGAGAAAGAGCCCTTCAGAAGGCGTTTTATTCTGGTCAGATGAGTGCGAAGAAATCGGGCAGATCGATTTCTTTGCCTATAAAAATGAGAACCCGCAATGGGACGATCTTGAGTTTGCGAAAGAACCAAATCAAAGTGACTACTTTGCCGCGCTCAGCAATGGCATCGCTGACACGGAAGAGAAATTGAGATACATCAGGATACGACTTTGGTGGCGTGGCAATGACCAAGTCAGAAACAAGAAAATCACGCAATTGCCGGATAAGCACATTCAGAATTTGACGGAACTCGCTCCCCTCTTGTCGGAAGAGAATGAGAACCAACGATTGATGAAGGCGGAAGTTCTGCGAGAGCTATCTCGTTTCGATGAATCCCTAAGATTGCTCGAGAGCAACTTCCCTGCCGACTACCAACATGCCGTTCATCGTATACGAGAATTGGCGACGTCTCATGATCCACTTGTTGCTACTCTCTAAAAATCTCTCAAGGAAGCCGATCAAGTAAAACGCGCTGACCGAAAACGGAAGTTGGAGTAGGCGATTGTGTCCCTTCCCCAAAAACCGTGACACGCCGGTTTGTGGATCGGTCCGCTTCCTCCAGTTCGAGCTCTCGATAATAGCAAAAAAATCCCGACCTCAGGTGAGATCGGGATCTTCGAAAAAGACGATGGGTTCGTATTACTTGCCCCAACGGGTGAGCAGAGTCGAGGCCATGTCGCTGGGTGTTTCCGCCACGGCGATGCCGCACTCGGCGAGAATGCGCTTCTTAGCGGCGGCGGTATCTTCCTCGCCCCCCACGATGGCTCCCGCGTGACCCATGCGGCGTCCTGGAGGTGCGGTGGCACCGGCGATGAATCCGGCGATGGGCTTCTTGCAGTTCTCCTTGGCCCAGCGTGCGGCTTCCACTTCAGCCGTGCCACCGATTTCACCGATCATGATGATGGCCTCGGTCTCGGGGTCCTCGTTGAACATTTTCAGCACATCGAGGTGGGAAGTGCCATTGATTGGGTCGCCGCCGATGCCGACGCAGGTGCTCTGACCGTAGCCGAGTTGGGTCAACTGGAACACGGCTTCGTAGGTCAGAGTGCCGGAGCGCGAGACCACTCCGACGTTACCGCGCTTGTGAATGTAACCCGGGGCGATGCCGATGCGGCAGCCGCCGTGGGATTTCTCGCCGTAACCGGGAGTCACCAGACCGGGGCAGTTCGGACCAACGAGACGCACGGGCAGACCTTTGATGGCTTCTTTCACGCGCATCATGTCCATCACGGGAATTCCTTCCGTGATGCATACGATCAACTCCACGCCGGCATCGGCCGCTTCGAGGATGGCATCGGCCGCGAATGGAGGCGGCACAAAAATCGCAGATGCGGTGGCACCCGTTTCTTTCACGGCATCGGCCACGCCATTGAAAATGGGAACGGTATTTTCAAACAACTGGCCGCCTTTGCCCGGAGTAACGCCGGCGACGACTTTGGTGCCGTAGGCGAGCGACAAGGAAGCATGGCGAGCACCGAAGCTGCCGGTAATGCCCTGAATCAGGACTTTCGTATTTTCGTTGATGAGGATGGACATGGTGGTTAAGTGTGAAGTTTGAAGTGAGCAGTGTGTTAGACAATCAATTTCGATAGGACATCGGCAGGAATGAGTGGTTGCAAATGGGGATGTGACTCGAGCAATCGTGAGATATCGGCGAGGTCTTTCTGGCGCTTGCTGGGACGCCGGGCTGAATCGCTGAATGCGGCAATTTTTCCGGCAATCGTGTCTTCCAAACTGGCGACGCGCATGAGAATGCCGTGGACATCGGCCGGGACCGAACGAAGGGGGAATTCCTGATAGAACGGCGCGGTGGTGATCTGAATGCTGACCTTGGACTGACCTTTCAGGTTCACCGAATGCTCGAATTGCTGACGGGTGAATCCCATTTGTTCGCAAGCGGCAATCGCTGAGTCAAGGGCATCCGCGACGATAACGATGTCCACATCGGCAGTGGCCATTGGCTCGGCGGCCCAGTGGTTCACGGCAAGCCCGCCGATCATGCACCAGGAAATGTCCCGCTCTTCCAACAACTGGATGAGGGTGGAAACATCTCTGCTTCCGCCCATCGTTTGCCAGTCGTAGAATTGCTTTTGCGTCATTCGCGAAAAAAGTTAGCCTACAAGTGCGACAATTTTCTCTGCCGCATCGGCCATGGTGGAAGCGGCGGTGATGTTGATGCCGCTGGCGGCAAGGGTGGCTTTTCCGGCTTCGACATTATTGCCTTCGAGGCGCACGACGAGCGGAATGGGGAGTCCGGTTTCTTTGGCGGCGGCAACCACACCTTCCGCGATGACGTTGCAGTCCATGATGCCACCGAAAATGTTGATCATGATGCCTTTGACGTTCGGGTCGCCGAGAATGATCTTGAAGGCTGCGGTCACTTGTTCTTTCGAAGCGCCACCGCCCACGTCGAGGAAGTTCGCGGGTTCACCACCGAAATGCTTGATGATGTCCATCGTGGCCATGGCGAGACCAGCGCCATTGACGAGACAGGCGATGTTGCCATCGAGACCAATGTAGTTCAGCTCATACTCAGAGGCAGCCACTTCGCGGGGGTCCTCCTCCTCCTTATCGCGCATGGCGACGATATCGGGATGGCGATAGAGAGCGTTGTCGTCGAAGCCGAACTTGGCATCGAGCGCGAGCACGCGGCCATCGGGCGTAGTGACGAGAGGGTTGATTTCCAGCATCGAGCAATCGCACTGGATGAAAAGCTTGTAGAGATTGCCGAGCAATTTAGCGAACTGCTTGGCAAGATCGCCGCTGAGGCCGAGGGCGGCGGTGATTTTCCGAACTTCATAGGCTTGCAGTCCGAGCAATGGGTGGATGAATTGGCGGATGATTTTTTCAGGGGTGTTGTGGGCCACATCCTCGATGTTCATGCCGCCTTCCGTGGATGCCACGATGACGGGGCGGCAGGTCGCGCGATCCATCAAAATGGCGAGGTAGTATTCGTGAGTGATGTCCACGGCCTCGGCAACCATCACCTTGCGGACCAAGCGTCCGGCCTCACCGGTTTGCACCGTCACGAGTGTTTCGTTGAGCATTTTGCCAGCGAATTCGGCGGCTTGCTCGGGAGACTCGATCAAATGCACTCCGCCCTTGAAGCCATTCTTGAACGTGCCTTTGCCACGACCACCCGCGTGAACCTGGGCCTTGATGACCAACGAGGATCCGGCGAACTCGCGGGCTGCGGCCTCAGCCTCGGCGGGAGTAGAAGCGACTCGCCCTTTGGGGCTGGGAACTTGAAAACGGTCAAAGAGTTCTTTTGCTTGGTATTCGTGGATGTTCATACGTGTATCGAAAATTTTCCGCACAGAAACTAGGCGAGCAGTTCGCAGCGGTCAAGAATTGTCGGATTTTTTTCGGTTCAAGCCCCGCAACCGCTCTTTCATGACAAGGGCAAGCAGAGCGTCGCTCTGGCGCCGCCATTCGGGCGATTCACCAGCGTAATGGCACCACGATGCAAATCGGCCGCTTCGCGCACCAAATTTAGCCCCAAGCCCGTGCCCTTGCGACCACTGTGATGATGCCGCAGCGAATAAAAACGCTCGAAAATTTTCTCTCGGGCATAGTCTGGAACACCGGGACCTTGGTCATCTATGCGAAGAAAAACCTCATCCTTTTCGACCTCGATTGTCACTGTCACCGTGGAATCTGGTGGCGAAAATTCCATTGCGTTTTCCAGTAGATTCGACACTGCCGCACGCAGGATAAAGCGATCGCCCTTGACCGTGGGCCGAGACTCTGGTGCCTGCAGCTCCATTTCCACTCTGGCATTTTCTGCGGTAGGTCGAGCCTCTTCCAGCGCAGCTTCCACGATCGCCACGAAATCAACAATTTCTGTAACATCCAAATGGGAACGGCTTTCCACCCCGGCAAGTTCCAGCAATCGTGATATCAACCGCTCGGCGCGCTGGCTCTCGGCACGGATGTTTTCCAAAAACCGCCTGCGTTGCTCCTCGGGCATTTCCTCATCCAACAATTCCGCTGCACCGCGGATCGCTGCCAATGGGCTCTTCATCTCATGGGTGAGTGTCTGAGTGAAATGTTCCACATATCGGCGTCCTTCCAAAGCCTCCCGCATTGTCTCAAGGGCGTGGTAGAGAGCATTCACCTCGCGTCCAGCACCCAAGAGGGGCTTGGGCGGGCGCTGACCTTTTTCCACGGCTTTCGCATATTTCGTTAGAATGCCGATGGGTTGATACACCCACCAGAACACTGCCGCGATTAATAACAAGATGCCTGTGCCAATGATCACGATCGCTTGAATCATCACTGCACGGCGCTCGGCAATCATGGGTAGCGCATCGGCCTGTTTTTTGAACACGGTCACCACACCTCGGGGCGCATGACGTGGCCCGAGAGGCGCCGCGACATACATGATCGATGTCGTTGAATCCTCCTCGGTTTCTCGAGAACTGCGAGCACCGTATTGCCCGCTCAATGTCAATCGCACATCGCGCTTGCTCATGTAGTCCTGTCCCTCACGCTTGCCATCTTCACTATCAAAAATGACCACGCCAGCCGTATCGGTGACATAGAGGTTCATGCCGACCTGTTGTTTCTGCAGCGTGAAAATCTGTGCCTGAAATTCATGATCGCGGGCACGTTGGAACATGTCCCGCAACTGCTTTTTATCCAAAGCGCCTTCGTTCATTTCCTGAGAAACCATTTCGGAAAAGACGTGTGCTGCATCAACCATCACTTCCTCAGTGGCTTGGAGAATTTGCGGTTCCACATCATCGAGCAAAGACCTCGTCAATCGATAAAATCCCAGCGCCATCACGAATGTGATCAGCAGTAAGGTGATGCGTGTCAGCCTCATGATAAAAAAACATCGATCATTCCATTACCAACACGTAGCCCAGACCGCGACGCGTTTGAATCAAATCCTCTGCCCCAGCACGAGCCTGTCGCATTTTCGCCCGAACGGACTTGATATGAGCATCGACTGTGCGATCGGTGACAGCACCTGGGTCATACCAAGCTTTTTCCAACAACTGGTCGCGCGTGAAGACTCGACCTGCATTTTCCAATAAAACCAGCAAAAGTTTGTATTCATGCGCGGTCAGATCGAGGCAAATCCCATGGCAATGGATGCGCATCGCCACCGCATCATGGAAAAGAACTTCGACCGACCTCTCTGTCGTCATGCGAACTGGCGAGCTCTCCCCTGCCCCACCCCTGCGCAAAATGGCCCTCACACGGGCGGTGATTTCACGAGGAGAAAAGGGCTTGGTCACATAATCGTCGCCACCAATCTCAAGACCAAGGATGCGGTCGATTTCGGCATCGCGCGCCGTCAGAAACAACACGGGCACGGCGGAAGTCTCACGCAGCCTCCGACACAAATCAAAGCCCGTCATGTCTGGCAAACCTACGTCAAGAATCACAAAATCGAATTCCTCGTCCACCAGCATGGCCAGTGCGTCGCCACCTGTCATGACATGACTCACCTCAAATCGATCGGTTTGCAGAGCATAGACCAGAGCATCGGCAATCGCCGGTTCATCTTCCACCACCAAGACACGCGTCATGCCACGATTCTGGCAGATTTTGTCGTTGATTCCAAGCCCGAATGGACCGATGAACGAAATCACCGCAACATGTGATGCCTCACCTTTTTCGACTCACGATTATTGCACAGAAAAAACTGGCAAATCGTAAGTCCCTGCCCTAGAGTCCGCCCGTTCCCAACAGATTTTTCAACTACCATGGCTGTTAACATTGAAATGCCCAAGCTTTCGGACACGATGACCGAAGGAACCCTTCTCAAATGGCACAAAAACGTCGGTGATCGAGTGGAAATCGGCGACATCATTGCCGAGGTTGAGACCGACAAGGCCACGATGGAAATGGAAGCCTTCGACGATGGTGTGTTGACATCCATCTTCGTTCCTGCGGGTGGCAAAGCCGCCATCGGTACCATTCTCGGTGTGTTGGATGGCAACGACGCAGCACCTGCCGCTGCGCCTACCTCAACAGCTGCACCCGCCATTACAGCACCAACCGCCGTAGCCACTCCCGCCGCTAGCCCTACTCCTGTGACCGCGCCATCTGCCTCGGGAGAACGCATCAAATCCTCTCCACTGGCACGTAAGGTCGCCGCTTCCCTGCAGGTGAATCTGGCCACGGTCACAGGCACAGGCCCGGGCGGACGCATCATTCGCAAAGACGTGGAAGCCGCTTCGAGTCAGCCCGCATCCGCACCCGCCGCGAGCCCCTTGGCTGCCGCTGCCTCCGCACTCGCCGCTGCCTCCAAGGCTCGTGCTGCAACTCCCGCCGCACCTGCGCCGGCGCCCGTGGCCATCGCTCCGGTGGCGAAAGCCGAAGATCAGATCATCGAGCTTTCCTCCCTGCGCAAGATCATCGCCAATCGTCTTCTGACTTCCAAGCAGACCATTCCTCACTTCTATCTCCATGTCGAGGCTGATGCCGCTCCGCTGATGAGCTTACGCAAGCAAATCAATGATCAGGCCGCCAACACCACGGGCAACAAGTATTCGGTCAATGACTTTATCATGAAGGCACTGATCAACGCCACCATGGCCGTTCCTGCGATCAACGCCTCCTTCGGCGGCGACCACATCGTGCGCTTCGGTTCTGTTGGTCTGTCCGTAGCCATCGCTATCGAAGACGGCCTCGTTACTCCAGTCGTGAAGAACGCTGAAACCAAATCCCTGCTGCAAATCTCGCGCGAGGTGAAGGACTTCGCCGTTCGTGCCAAGGACCGCAAGTTGCGCCCCGATGAATTCGATGGCGGTACGATCACGATCTCCAACCTCGGCGCCTGGGGCATCGAGTCCTTCGACGCCATCGTCAATCCTCCCCAAGCCGCGATTCTCTCCGTCGGCGCCGTGATCGAGAAGCCCGTTGTGAAAAACGGACAGATCGTCGTCGGCCAACGCGTCAACCTCGGACTCTCCTGCGATCATCGAGTGGTCGATGGTGCCGTGGCAGCTGCCTTCCTCAGTGAGATCAAAAAACTCATCGAAAGCCCGGCGTTGATGCTGGTCTAACAGAATTGGCATAGCAGGCCACTTTGCAAAAACACCCACGGAGCTTCTCCGTGGGTGTTTTTGATTTTCGTGAGGCTACGTCCTTGGCCGAGCTGAGACACAAGGACACCCGGGCATTGTTACGCATCGAGTCGCAGGGCTGCCTTTTGGGCGGCGGTCTTGGCTTCCTGTTTGCCTTGGCCATCCGCTTGCGTGAGGCGCATGCCTACAGGTTTGGATACCCCAAACTCTTCCATGGTCACACCATACATCACATCCGCGCGCGCCATGGTGCGCTTGCTGTGCGTGACGATGATGAACTGGCTGTTGTCGATGAAACGGTCCAGCACACGGACGAAACGGTTGATGTTCGACTCATCCAGCGGCGCGTCCAACTCGTCGAGCACGCAGAAGGGACTGGGCTTGATCATGTAGATCGAGAACAACAAGGCCACCGCGGTCATAGAGCGCTCGCCACCGGAGAGCAAGGTGATGGACTGGAGTTTCTTCCCGGGAGGCTTAGCGATCACTTCGATACCACTTTCCAAGGGATCGTTTTCATCAACGAGGAGAAGATCCGCTTTGCCTGTTTCACCAAACAACTCCTTGAACATCTCTTTGAAATTCTCCCGCACTTGCGCGAAGGTTTCGCTGAAACGGCGCTGAGTTTCCTCGTTGATGCGCTCGATGATGCTCAGCAATTCCGTCTTAGCATTGACAAGGTCATCGTGCTCGGAGCGCATGAAGTTGAAGCGTTCTTCCAATTCCTCGTATTCTTCGATGGCATCGAGGTTGACTGGCCCCATGGAATCCAAGCGACGCTTGAGATCAACGACGATGCTCTCGACAAATTCCCAATCTGGTTCGCCTTCCATTTCACCGGGCAGGACTTGGTTCGTTGGATGAATCGCACGCGCGCTTTGCGCTTCGTTGTAGACCACCACTTCGGGCTCTTCCTCGCCTTCCTCACTCTCGGCGACGACGCGGCGTCCTCCTTCCTTTTGCAGCGCTTTTTGTTGAGCGATGCATTGCAGCAAGGCATGGGCATCGGTCTCAAATGCAGCGAGTTCCACTTGGTGGCGCTCCTGGACCGTTTGCACAAGGCTTTCGAGGCGAAGTTCGATTTTCGTGGCGGACACTTCCTCACGACCACGCTGCTCAGCAAAACGCGCGTGTTGACGACGAATTTCCGAGAGCTGGCCCTCGGCTTCATCGATGCGCTGCATGATGGCCTCGCGTCCGGAACTGCGGGTATTCAACTCGGTTTGCAAGTCCTCGGCTTCGGCGGAATGAGTCTCGATTTCTTCAGCAAGACGAGCATTTTCCGCGATGGCGGCCTCGATGCGTTGGGTAAATTGCTCGATCTCCGCTTCGCGGCGCAGCGACAACTCACGCAGCTCCATCAAGCGCAGCTCCATCGGCTTCTGTTGCTCCTCCGCAGCTTGTTTCGCACGGCGATCCACCGCCAGAGAGGTTCTCATTTCGTTCAACAGGCCTGCCAGTTCGGCCTCATCGCGCAGGGAGGAATCCAACTCCATTTGCAAGCGTCGTTGGTCAGCATCGAGCGCTTCCAGTCGCACCCGTGCGGAGTGTAGTTCCTCTTCCAAGCCGGCACGGCTATCAGCGGCGATTTGCTCTCGTTTCTCCAACTCCCCGCGCTCCCAAATGACATTCTGCAATTTCGTCTCAAAGGATTCCACCTCTCGTTTGGCAAGCGAAAGCTGACCCTGCAGCGTAGAGATTTCCACCTTCTGGCGTTGCAATCGGTCGCGAGCCACTTCCACCGCCTCGCGCTGCTTGTCCAGAGTGGCTTCCAACTCTAACAACTTCATGCGGCAAGCCTCGTCTTCTTGGGCGAGACGATCGACCTCGATGGTTAGATCGCGCACCTCGTTCTGACGCTCCAACAAGGAATCTGCACCGTCACCGGATACCCCACCGCTGATGGTTCCCTCAGCACGCAGAATCTCACCCTTCAGTGTGGCAAAAGTCGCATCGGGGATGCTCTTGCGCAGACGCATGGCAACCGTGAGATCCGGTACGATCATCACTTTTTCTAACAATTTTTCAACCAGAGCGGTCACTCGGGGATCGACCTTCACGCGATCAAGCGCCCAGGCAATTCCGCCTTCCGGCACAGCTTCCATTTGCGTTCCCAAAGACGTGCCTACAAAAGATTGCGGGATGATCGCAGCCTTGCCGAGCTTTTGTTCGGTGAGACGATCGATGACTGCAGCGGCCATGGTTTCATCCTGCACCAGCACGGCCTGCACGTGGGAGCCGAGAGCGGCTTCGATCGCGCGCGCGCAAGTGGAATCGGCATCGAGGAAAGAGGCCAAAACCCCATGGATGCCGGCGGAAAATTGCTCCGGAGCACCCAGCCCCCCAAGGACTTGACGCGTGCCTTTTTCAAAGCCTTCACCGCTTTTCACAAGCTGGCTCACCACTTCCAAACGAGAGGAACGCTGGGCATAGAGCTTGTGCGTCTCGGCCGACTGGATGCGGGTGGAATCGAGGTCGCCACGAATGTGCTGGAAACCGCGCTCGGCACTTTGGAATTCCTCCTCCAACGCCTGCTGTGCGCCCGTGTGCTGATCGAGTTCCTCGACCACACGGGATTCCTCACTGCGCAACTCCTCGAGCGTGAGACGCAGTCGCTGCTCCTCATCGGACAACTGCCGCGCGCGGTCGCGATTCCCCTCCATCTGGGCGATGGAGCTCTCGATCTTGGCTTGCGACGAAGCAATGATGGTCTGCGTTTTGTTGGCTTCCGCACGGCTTTCGCGTAGGCTCGCTTCGACACCCTCGCGACGAGATTTTGCCGCCATCGTGCGCTCCTCGTGCTCCTGCACTTCCATTTCACGATCGATGATGCGTTTCGTCAACGACTCCAGCTCGGCGTGGCAGTTTTGGAAAGCGAATTCCTGCTGTGTGAGCTTTTGGCGGGTGTCCTCTACGTCTTCGAGGTTCTGGCGGATGCGACCTTCCAGTTCCGATTTGCGTTCGGCATTGAAAGCCACACGCCCTTGCGCCGAAGTGAGTTGGTTGCGGTGCTCGTTCAAACGCTGGCGCAACTCGGCGAGCTCTGACTCGAAACCACGCGCAATCGCACGGGCCTCAGCCACCAGTTCTTCCTTACCTGGAATTTGCGCCTCGATCTCCGTTTCCCTTACATCAAGTGAATGGATCGATGTTTTCAATTCTCCCAACTCGGCGGAAAGTTCGAGGAATTTCTTGTGACTGAGATGCGTGTCGAGAATTTTGACATCGATGGCCAGTGCCTGATAACGACGAGCCTTGGCGACCTGGCGACGCAGTGAATTCATGCGGCGCTCCTGCTCCGCTAACACATCACTGACGCGCAACAAGTTCGCCTCGGTGTATTCGAGCTTGCGCAAGGCTTCCTTTTTCTCACGCTTGTATTTCGTGATGCCAGCGGCTTCCTCGAATACCGCACGGCGTTCCTCGGGCTTGGAGGAAAGAATCTGATCGATCTGCCCCTGCGCCATGATCGAGTAGGCCGTGCGACCGATGCCCGTATCCATGAACAAATCGTGGATGTCCTTGAGTCGGCAAAGAGTGTTATTGATCCGATACTCGGACTTGCCATCGCGGAAGACACGACGAGTGATCGAAACCTCGTTGTAATCGACCTTCAACGATTTCTCGCAATCGGCCATGGTGAGAGTCACCTCCGCCATGCCCTGGGCCTTGCGTTTTTCCGTGCCGTTGAAAATGACGTCTGCCATCTCACCGCCGCGCAGAGCCTTCGCGGAGGTTTCACCAAGCACCCAACGGATGGCATCCACCACGTTCGACTTGCCGCAGCCATTCGGCCCTACGATCCCCGTAACACCCGTGGCGAATTCGAAGATGGTTTTATCGGCAAAGGACTTGAAGCCGTGAATTTCGAGAGATTTGAGATACATAGGTTGAAACGGGGAAAATTCATGGAGCTCTGTATGGCTCGCGAGGGAAATCTTATCCAAGCCCCCAGAAATGGCAACTCACCAACATGAAACAATACTACATATACCACAAAAAACAATCGCTTCACACAACATACTGTGTTTTGTGAAAATTAAGGGAAGTGAAGCAAAATGCAATGTGAAACCGAATCGCGGGCGCAGTTCTCCTATGGAATGAAAGCGCCCTCCAAAACTCAACGCCTCACAGTGGCAGCTCGTAGCCACGGCCGGACATGCCCTCGAACCAGCGAATGTAGGCGGCGTTCACGGTGGCATAGCCGCCAGGTGTGGGGTAGTCACCGGTGAAATACCAATCGCCGCAGGGGCCTTTGATCGAGGCGTGGAGATTCTCGATGGTCTGGAAAATGATTTCCACATCACCGTTCCAGTTCATGTCCTCGGGATAGACCATGCGACTGATCTCGGCAGAAATTTCTTCCTGAGTGAAGTCTTCATAAACTCGCTTCACAGCATTTTTCACCTCGGCAGCGGGCTTTTTCAGCTCGGCGCGGCAAGCCGCTGCGACTTCATCAAGCAAGAATTGTCGTCCGGCGCGCCGGTGCAATGCCACCGCGGCCTGGAAAGCGATGAACTTGCCCATCTCCGACATATCGATGCCGTAGCAATCAGGATAGCGGATCTGCGGTGCGGTGGAGCAGACGACGATCTTTTTCGGATTCGTTCGGGCGAGGATTTTGAGGATCGACTTTTTCAACGTGGTGCCGCGGACGATGGAGTCATCGATGACGACCAGATTGTCGTTCTCCTTCACCACGCCATAGGTGATGTCATAGACGTGAGAAACAAGTTGCTCGCGGCCTTTCTCTTGGGTGATGAATGTGCGCATCTTGATGTCCTTGTGCGCGATTTTTTCGCCGCAGGGCCAATTTTTCAAGATGAGGGAATCGACTTTATCGGGAGTCAAACTCCCATCGGCAAGACCGGCGAGAATTTCCGAACGTACTTGCTGGCGCCGATACATGCGCAAGCCATCCATCATGCCGTAGTAAGCGGTCTCGGCAGTGTTCGGCACAAACGAAAAAACGGTGTTGTCGAAGGAGTGCTGAATGCTGCGAACAATCTGATCCACCAGAGCCGCGCCCATGGCCTTGCGTTCGCGGTAGATGGCAGGATCGTTGCCACGAGAGAAATAGATTTTTTCAAACGAGCATGGAGCCGTTTGTTCCACAGAGGCGAACTTGCTCTCGCGCATGGTGCCATCGGCCTTGATGACGATCAGTGATCCAGGCTCAAGGACCTTGACCTCGGCCGCGCTCGCTTCAAACACCGTCATCAGGGGCACCCGCTCGGAGGCGAAAGCGATGACCTCATCGTTGAGCAGCATGTGGCAGGGACGAATGCCATGAGGATCACGCATCACGAACATATCGCCATTGCCGACCACACCGACGATGGCGTATCCCCCATCCCAAGCTTGAGCGCTGATTTGCACGATGTTTTCCACATCGAGCAATTCGGAAATTTTCTCAGGCATCTCGCGGCCTTCGAAGCCCTCGTCGCGCAGCCGACGATACAAATCTGTGTGAGCTTCATCGAGGTGGAAACCGATTTCCTCCAGCACTGTCTGCGTATCGGTACCAAACACCGGATGTTGACCTCGCTCGATCAACTTGCGGTTCAGGTCACCGGTGTTGGTCATGTTGAAATTCCCCATCACCATGAGCGTTCGTGTCGGCCAATTGCTGCGGCGCAGATAAGGATGGCAAGAACCGGAGTCAAATTCACCCGAGGTGCCGTAGCGAAGGTGACCGATGAGAATTTCCCCGCCGAAATCAAAATGTTCTTTGACGCTGGCTGGATTTTGAGGGTCGATTTTTTCTTTTCGTGCGAGTTTGTTGAACCATTTTACCTCGGAGCGAAACAGGCTGGCCAGTGAATCTTTTTCGGCATCACGACGGCGGAAAATGTAGGGTGAACCGAGCGGCATGTCCAACTTCGCGCAACCGATGCCTACACCATCGTGGCCACGGTTGTGTTGCTTTTCCATGAGCAGGAAAAGCTTCTGGAATCCCCAGAGACAAGTGCCGTAGCGATCGTAGTAGTAGGCTAAGGGCTTACGGAGTCGCACCGCAGCGATTCCGCATTCATGTTTCAAAAAATCACTCATGGAATCTTGGGTTTGGGCTGCTTGCCGGCGTTCACTCGCCTGAGACCTTGACCTTGACACCCTCTCCCTCGCGCATGGTGCCGAGGATGACGCCACCAGGGCCGACCGAGCACGCTTTTTCGGCATCCTCTGCGGCGACGATGGCCACCCAGCCGATGCCCATGTTCAGGGTATGGAAGCGGTCTTCTGAGTCGATGAATTCGTAAAGCTTGTGGATGCCAGGCAAGTCCCACGCAGGGATGGTGAGATCGGCACCGAGACCTTGGAACAGACGCTCGAGATTTTCTGGCAAGCCGCCACCGGTGATGTGAGCCATCGCCCGGGGTTTGATGCCTGCGGCCTTTAGACCGCGAGTGACATCGTGATACAAGCGCGTCGGCTTCAACCAATGCTGCAATTCCTCCTCGGTGGCGACCTCGGGGTGCTCGCGCAAGACACGGCGCACGAGGCTCCACCCATTGGCATGAATGCTATCCGAGGCGTAACCGACCAGCACATCGCCGACGGCGACGGTGGTGGGGTCGATCAAATCCGATTTTTCGGCGCAGCCGATGCAGAAGCCGGACAGCTCCACAACGCCTTCGGGCACGATGCCAGGCATTTCCGCCGTTTCCCCCCCCGCTAAAATGCATCCGCAGCTTTCCAAATGATCCGCCATGCCGGCGATGAGGCGCTCGATTTTCTCGCCATCCAAAGCGGGAATGCCAATGTAGTCGAGAAACATCAGCGGATCGCCGCCCGTGGTGAGAATGTCGTTCACATTCATCGCCACCAAATCCTTGCCGGCGGTCTCATACATTTCACGTTCCAGCAACAGATCGATCTTGGTGCCGACTCCGTCACATCCCGTCATGATCACCGGTGCCTTGTAGGCACTGAGATCGTAGCAAGCGGCGAATAGGCCGAATGCGCCCCAGAGTTGCCGCTCCTTCTGCGTGCGTTTCACGTGGCTTTTGATGTCCCCGACAATCGCCGCGGCTTTGCGCGTATCGACCCCTGCTTGTTGATAAGTCAATTTTCCCGACATTGCGTTCAGTGCCTCGCGGCGCAACGCTTGTGCCACTCTCAGGCGAATGAGTCACGCTTAAAAACCACCGCGCCGTGTTTTCTGTTTTTCCCATTGATAGGAGGTAGGGTTGATCGCGTATCCCATGTTCTCACATTCATGAAAAATCTTATTTTCCCCATGGTCGGCATCGTTGGCCTGTGTTTTCTCACACAGGCGGCATCGATTCCGCTGCAACTGCCATCTCCCGACGGCAAAGCTGGTGATTCCACCCAACCTGTGAAGGTCTACGTGCTTTCGGGACAATCGAATATGGTTGGCATGGGAGACATAAAGGGTGCTACTCCGCCATTCACCCATCATTACTATCTCTCCGATCCGACTCTGATCCCTGGCACTTTGCCCGTGGGATCTGGTTTTCGTGGTCCGGTGGCCACACTGCCATTCGGAAAACATGGACTATACGATGCCAAAGCCACGATTTTCGACAAAGCCGCAGGCAAGGTCCTGGCATCAGAATCGGTCCACCTGGGAAAAAGCAACGCCACTCTCCCACCGATCACAGGCACTCAGGTTCTCGTTGTTCGTGCTACCATCGACGCCCCAGTTACTGGCAACTACGTGCTGAGAGCAGGGACGGGTGCGAGCAGCCACAATGTCATCCAACTCGCGGGTAAGGAAGTCTATCGCAAGGACAGGGGCGGCAAAGCGGTTGTCACCCAAATCGCGCTTGAAGCAGGAAAACGCTATCCGATCGAAATCACCTACAGTGAGAGCGGATCCGCCGCATTTTGGCTGGAGCAAGTTGAAATTCCGGGCATAGGTGACTTGATTTGGCATACACGCACGGCGGGAAAATACCCCTACCTCATCGATGGACCCGAACAATGGAGCGTGCGCAGTGATGTCACCTACTTCGATCCACGTTTGTTCCCGACGCGGGCCAGTTCATCACTCTCTGCGACCTCGAACAACGGCGGGACCATAGGCCCAGAATTGGGCTTCGGCCATGTGATGGGGCTTTTTCACAACGAACAGGTATTGCTCATCAAGTGCGCCATGGGCAACCGTTCTCTGGATTTTGATTTCCGACCGCCATCGAGTGGCAAGACGAACCGTGAGGGGGCAGAGACATGGGAGGGCCTCGAGTATCGATTGATGATTGAGGGCGTGAAAAAAACGCTGGCAGAGATCGAGAAGGTTGTCCCCGGCTATGCGGGTCAGGGCTATGAAATTGCCGGCTTCGGTTGGTTTCAAGGACACAAGGACAGTGGCTCCAGCAAGGAAGCATACGAGAAAAACCTCGTTCATCTGATCAAGGATTTGCGCAAAGATCTCCATGCACCGCAGATGAAAGCTGTTGTAGCCACCGTGGGGTTCCACGGCTATGAAGTGAACACAGGAAACTGGAAAGGCGCGTGGGAAGCTCAAATGGCAGTAGGCGATGCCAAGCAGCATCCGGAACTTTCTGGCTCGGTGGCATCCGTCGATACCCGAGATTTCTGGCGCGAGCGCAGTGAATCGCCCCGCGATCAGGACTACCACTACCACCGCAATCCAGAAACGTATTTGCTGATCGGCGAAGCCATGGGACGCGCCATGGTGCGTTTGTTTGGCGGTGACGCGGAGACACCACCGAAGTCTGAGCGGGAAGCAGCAACTGCTAAGCGCGTGGCCGAGCGCATTGCAGAAGCAGCCCGGCCGGCGCCGACAGCTGCGCAAGTGGTGGCATCGCGCGAGGCGGTGAAGCCCGTGATCATGGAGGCAACCATTCCCGACTTCATTGCCAACCCGCGTGTCCAACCTGCCATCCTCGCTGCCCACCGCGGCACCCTACCTGCCAAACCGAATTACGCGCTGCGCGATGAACTCGATAGCGTTGTGGATCACTACAAGGCTGCGGGAGTGCAGACATACAACTGGAAACCCATCTTCGGCACCAGCAACGAGACATGGGATTATCTCGGTTTCAACTTGCCTGAGGGCTTCGACCTCACCAAGCCGATTGCGGATCTCGCCACCATCCTGCCGCAGGGTCAGGAAAAGTGGCATGCTCTCGACTTCGATGCAAAAAAATCCGGTTGGAAAAACGGTGCGCAGACATTCGGCGTGGCTGAAGACAAAACGATCTACCCCGATTGGTTTGTTCAAAGGTACGGCGGCAGTCGCTATGTCAAACCGAAGACAGTGGTCGAAAATGATGTCCTGCTGCTGCGCGGCACTTTTGACCTACCTCCCCTCAAAGAAAACCATCGCTACCGCATCTTGATCAACGGTAGTCCTCATACCAATTCGGGGGATGCCTATGCGATTTTTGTCAATGGGAAACCGATGGCCTTTTTCAACACTGGCATCACCGCTTGGCGTCGCGAAGGCGGCCAACCACGCGGCGCTCACATCACAGGAGAATTCCGCAAGGAGTTTTCCCAAGACAAAGTCACCCTTGCCATCGCATCCTTTCCCTCAGCCAATGTGAAAGCAGCCACCGACGTGCCGCCCGCAGGAGCATCGTTGAGCATTTCGATCGAAGAAATGCCGCTACCCGACATCGGTCTCTGATGCAGGGGTAAAAAAATTCCCTGTCGGCAGGACCGACAGGGAAAATGCGAAAAAGCGAGGGATCAATGTTCGCGGCAGAATGCCTCGAAGCGATCCAGACCTTCCGCTAGCACATCGAGCGTGGTGCAGTAGCTCAGACGGATGCCATCATCGTAACCGAAGGCGGTGCCGGGAATCGCAGCGACTTTGTAACGGGAGAGCAACTTGTCGCAAAGATTCATCGACTTCAGTCCGAGCTTGCCGGTGTAAACGAAGAAATAGAAAGCACCCTGCGGCTCCACCACACGGATGTTCGGGATCTGACGCAGGCGGCCGAGCATAAACTGGCGGCGCACATCGTATTCCTCCACCATGTCGCTCACGAACGACTGATCACCTGTCAAGGCTGCCAGAGCACCATACTGGGCAAACGAGCAAGCATTCGAAACCGTGTGATTCTGGATTTTCTCAATCGCCTCTGCCAAGGGGCGTGGAGCAGCAGTGTATCCCAAGCGCCATCCCGTCATGGAATAACCTTTCGAAAATCCGTTCACGGTAATGGTGATGTCGTAGAGTTCCTGGCTCAGCGATGCGATGGAAACGTGCTTCGTTTCACCGTAGACAAGCTTTTCGTAAATTTCGTCGGAAAGGATCACGATGTCCTCCGAGAGAGCAATTTCGCCAAGGGCTTCCAGTTCCTCCGCCGTGTAGACTGCTCCTGTTGGATTGCCGGGGCTGTTGATGATGACCATCTTGGTGCGTGGGGTCATGGCTTCCTCGAACTGCTCGGGAGTCATTTTCCAGCCGTTTGCCTCCGTCGTTTCCACAATCACGGGAACGCCGCCGGCCATCAACACCATGTCGGGATAACTGACCCAATACGGTGCGGGGATGATCACTTCGTCTCCTTCTTCCACCACGGAAAGAATCGCCATGTAGCATGCCATTTTGGCACCACCTGTGACGCAGATGTCCTTGGTGTCATAGGTAAGATGATTGTCAGCCTTGAGCTTGGCGGCCAGAGCTTCACGCAGTTCAGGGATGCCGGAAGCAGCGGTGTATTTGGTGAACCCGGCCATCAGGGCGGCGGCACCGGCTTGTTTGACATGCTCCGGAGTGTCCATGTCCGGTTCACCACCCGCCAGTCCGTAGACTTCTTCGCCTCGGGCTTTCATGGCCTTGGCTTGATTGGTGATGGCGAGAGTGAGAGAGGGAGAAACTTTATTGATTCGGGATGAGATGCTTTGCATGGTTTGCGCAGATTCGTTTTGATCGCCCGTTGACGGGCCACGATACGGGAAGAACGCGCGTCGCCTGCGGTGCGGGCGACCGTTTTGCCGCTTCCACCGCCGCAACGCAAGCGGAATGCGTACTCGCACCTATTTTTTTCCGACTCAGCGCTCAGAACCCCGAAATTGAAAGGGTTGACACGCCACGATGGCAGCGATCACGGGACGCATGCGGAAATCATTCTTCACCAGTGTCTTGTAGAGATCCTCGATCACCGGTTCATCGTAATACTCCAAAGGCCGCCCCAAGGCGTAGCCGAGAAGCTTGCGACAGAAGTTTTTGCAGAACAGTTCGTTGGATTCAACCAGCAACTTCTTGAGTTCCGCGGGTGATGAAAAAACGATATCTCCAGGCAAAGCAGAGAGCGAATCCACCGTTTTCCCATTCGTATCATGGGTGCGCCACCGCCCAATCGCATCGAAATTTTCCAACCCAAAGCCCAAAGGATCGATTTTCTCATGGCATCCGGCACAGTTTGGTTTTTTGCGATGGAGTTCCAGTTGTTGACGGAACGATAGCCCCTGCGTGGATTTGTCATCCGCAGGAAGCACCCCCGCATCGGGCGGCGGTGGCGGCGGTGGGGTGCCCAGTATGGTATCCAGGATCCACTTGCCGCGTTTCACCGGACTGGTGCGCAGGGGCAGTGAAGTCGCGGTGAGAATCGAAGCCTGTCCGATCACGCCCCCCCTCTGCGGATCATTGATTGACACCTGACGCATCTGGGTTCCGACGACACCAGACATTCCATAATGACGAGCCAGTTCTTCGTTCACAAAGGTATAGTTGCTATCCAACAGTTCCGTGATGGGTCGATTTTGTCGCTGGATGTGATGAATGAATTCCACCGATTCGCGATACATGGCGACGCGCAAACTTTCCGTGAAAGAAGGAAAACGTTTGGCATCGGGATTGACCGACTCGCGCAAGTCATCAAATCCCAACCATTGCCCGGCGAAATAGCGGGCCAATGTATCAGCACGTGGATCATCGAGCATGCGCAGGACCTGCTGTTGCAAGACAACCGGATCGGACAGCTTGCCTTGGTCCGCGAGTTGAAACAGCGTGCGATCAGGCATGGAGGCCCAGAGAAAATAGGACAAACGGGTGGCCAATTCGAAGGAATCCACTTGCCACTCGCCCTTACCTGGCTGATCCGCTTCCCATCGGAAGAGAAATGATGGATGAATCAGCAATGCCTGCAGAGGAGAACGAAAGGCATTTTCGTATGACTGACCTTTTTTCCGTGACGATTCGAACAGTCCAAGAAGCGAGGAAATATCATGATCGCTCAGGCGCCGGCGGAAAGCCAACGAAGCATGAGATACGAGCACTGCACGCGCGGCAGCCAGTGGATCCTCCTTTTCCAGAGGCTTTCGGAAAATCACACGCTTGAGCAAAGCGGGCTGGGCGTAGATCGCATCCACTACCTTGCGCGAGGCCTGAACGTATTTTTCCATCAACACCGGTGGAATGAACAATGAATCGCCCACATTGTCGAAGCCCTCGCCACCAGCACCATCTGCAGGAAATTCCTGCCCAGCCATAAAAGCAATGCCAAACAAATCGCGCACCGTGTTGTTGTATTCGTTGCGATTCAACCGACGCACCGTGGGTTGCCCCGGCTTGCGCGGGAAATCGCCTTTTTTCAATTGCGCCATGAGCTTTTCGATCTCCGCAACCATCAAAGAACGCTGCTCGGGCGTTGGCAATGCATCGATATCGTCCTCAGGCGGCATGTCACCACTTTTGATCTGAAGGGCGACATTTTTCAAAAAACGATGAGAACGATATGCATCCTCCACCGTCTTGATCTGATGCAATTCGATGCCTCCCTTTTGCTTTTTCTCACCATGACAGGAATAGCAATGATCCTCGAGCAGGGGCACGATCTGTTGGGAAAACGTATCACCCCACACGGGCCACGTGAGACCGATCCAAAGTGTCAGAAAACGAACATTCATGCGGTAACCTGAAGCACGATACGCAAACGCGAAACCAATATTACAGCACATTCGCGGTTTTGCGTGACTTGCTTCTTGCTTGCGCGAATCATCCTTCCCCGTGTAATCAGAACCATGCACCGCAGAAAATTCATCGCTACAGCGGCTGCCGCACTCGGATCCGCTACTTCTTTGCATGCGGCCGATGCCAGCCCCTACAAAAAAACGCAACCTATCCTCGGCTTTTCAAAATCATTCTCCGACCTCTCCTTGGCAGATAGCGCCGCACTGGTAGAGGAAGTGGGATGGGATGGTGTGGACATTCCCATCCGCAAAGAAAGCACTCATATCCCCATCGATCGTGTGGCAGATGATCTTCCCGCCTTTATCGAAATGCTTCGAAAGCGCGGTAAACACCATTGCATGGTCACCACCGATGTCATCAGCGCTTCTCCCGAAAATGAAAAATTCTTGCGAACCCTGGCATCCTGCGGCATCAAAAAATACCGACTCGGTTTCCATCGCTATCAAGCGAACGACAATCCGATGAAAGTCGCGCGCGATATGGCGGCCCGATTTCAGGACATCGCAGCGCTCAATCAAGAATTGGGATTGTGGGGTGGCTATCAAAATCACTCGGGACCCCAGTATTTCGGGGGACCAATCTGGGATGTGATGATGGCGATAGAAAAAACCGATGCAAACCATCTCGGACTTTGTTTCGACATCGCCCATGCCACGGTCGAGGGAGGACAAAACTGGCCGATCCAATATCGTCTGGCACGCCCGCGTCTGGGAGTCGCCTACATCAAGGATTACCGTTGGCGAGAGGCAGACGGCGTGTGGCATCGGGATGCCTGCGCGTTCGGCAAAGGAATCGTGCGCAAGACGTATTTCGAATCAATGCGCAAGAGTCAGACCGAGGGAGAATTCTGTCAGAATCACGATAAGATTCCGTTTGAGGGCGAATTCTGTCAACATCACGAATACCCGATCGGAACCGGAAAAGAACGCGCGATACACTACAAGACCGATCTGGAATCGCTCCGCGTATTTCTCGCCTGAGAGGTCTCCGTGGTTCATCTCGACTCGCATCATCTTTCTCGCAAAACGGCAACTCATTCGCTCACTTAGGACAGAACTCCGATGAAATCACCCATGGTCGTTGCCTGCTTGATGTCCCTACTTACAGGACTGCCACTGACTGCCAAACAAATTGCCGACGTCGTAGTGTATGGCGCCACCCCGGGGGGATTCAGTGCAGCAATCGCCGCTGCCCGCGAAGGAGGATCGGTCATTTTGTTAGAAACGACCACCCACATCGGCGGTCTGAGCACAGGAGGACTCAGCCATTGCGATTCGAATCAAATGGTTCGCTCCACGCTCATGGGATTGTTTGATGAATGGCATACGAGAATCGTAAAAGATTACACCGACCGCGGCCTTCCCGCGCCTTATCAACCACAGATCAAGGATCATGCGCTCTGGACCTTCGAACCCCACGTTGCGCTGCGGGTCACCCAAAAAATGCTGGAGCAGAGCGGTGTCAAGGTTCTGGTCGACCAAGGACTGCCGAGGGTAGAAAAAGAGGGCGCACGCATTAGGGCCTTGATCACTCGGAAAGATACCTACGAAGCCAAAGTTTTCATCGATGGCACCTATGAAGGAGATCTCATGGCGGCCGCCAAGGTGGACTGGACCACCGGACGCGAGGGACGCAAGGAATACGGTGAATCCTACGCAGGCAAACAATATCCCAAGAAAACGATGTCGATCAACGGCTTCGACGATCAAGGCAAGCCGCTGCCACTCATCACCTCCATGGAGCGAGGGAATCAGGAAGAAGGTGACGCCTTCATGATGACCTACAGTTTCCGTTTGTGTCTCACACGCGATCCAAAAAATTTCATACCGCTGACCAAACCGAAACACTACGACCCCGCTCGCTTCGAACTGGCGCGTCGGGCCCTGAAGGCGAAGCAAACTGTGGGCTTCGACATGTATCCGCTGCCTGGCAAAAAGTTGGATGGCAACAATTCGATTGGTGGACAAATTTCGTTAGGATTGGTCGGCCGCTGCAACGAATGGCATCTCGCTGACGAAGCAGGTCGACAAAAGATCTGGGAAGAACACAAAGAATATACCCTCGAGTTTCTCCATTTCTTATTGCACGACCCCGCCGTTCCTCCTCACGTCCGCAAAAAATTCGAGGGCTTGGGCTTCTGCAAGGATGAGTTCGCGAAAACCGGACATTTTCCACCGGCACTTTATGTCAGGGAATCGCGGCGCATGCGAGGACTCTACGTCATATCACAAAAAGACATTCTGGAGAACCCGGTCAAGGAAGACCCGATCGCCATTTCCTCCTTTCCCATCGATTCTCACGACTGTCAGCGCATCGCCTTGCAGGGCGGTGGAGTGATCAACGAAGGCACGATTTTCCCAGTGCGCAAAACCAACCCGAAAGTCGGCTATCCTTATCAAGTCCCTTATCGCGCGATCTTGCCAAAAGCCGATCAATGCAACAATTTGCTCGTGCCGGTAGCATTATCCTGCACGCATGTAGCCATGTCCTCGCTTCGCATCGAGGGCGCTTGGATGGCAATCGGCCAAGGCGCCGGTGTGGCGGCTTCGATATCCGCTAAACAAGGCGTAACCGTTCAAAACCTCCCCTACCCGATCTTGCGAGAGCGACTGCTCAAACAAGGACAGGTTGTGGATCTACCCTGAGGACTCCTTTGCGAAAGCCACCTATGGCCAGAAAGAACCAATCGCTCGCACATAGGCTCAGAGGTGTCATGTTGGCGAAGGTATCGTCATTTTTTGACTCGCATGAAGATTGTTTTGCTTCCTACAATCTCCCAAGCGGATTCACATCACCCAAAACCATTTTCCTACGCGCCCTTTGACACTTTTTAGGGACAATTTGCACCGTTACCAACATCATCAACCATGAAATCGATCATCTTCCTCGTTTTTGCCTGCCTATTTGCGCAAGCGCACTCCACGCTAGATCTGAAAGTCGAGCATAGGACAAGTCCGATCGGCATCGATGACTCCCAGCCGAGATTTTCATGGCGTATGGAAGGTGAGGAAAAAAACCTGGCCCAAACCCGTTGCCACATCCTTGTTGCCACCAGTGCCGATCGTTTGGAGATCGGTAAAGCCGACCTGTGGGACAGCGGAGAGATCAAATCGTCGACACCCAGCATCCGTTATGCAGGAAAACCTCTGCCTTCTTCCACCTGGATCCACTGGAAAGTCCGTACCGCAGCGGACGACAAGACCTCCGCTTGGTCCACACCACAAACATTTCTCACCGCACTGATCAACAAACAACCGAGTCAGGCTTTCATATCCTTCAAAGACGAATCGGCATTTCACAAGGAGCGCAACAAACTCCATCTTCCGCCGGCACGCTACTATCGATGCAGTTTCAAGCCGGAGAAAAAAATCATCAGCGCCATCGCACACGCTACCGCTTTGGGCATATACGAACTCCAGATCAACGGCAAGCGCGTGGGCGACTCCTGTTTCGCTCCCGGTTGGACGGATTACCGCAAACGTGCCTACTATAACACCTACGACCTTACCCCTTATTTCTCGGAAAAAGAAAACGTAATCGGTGCCATCGTGGCCGACGGTTGGTATGCTGGTTACGTCGGCTATGGGAAGCTAGTAGGCTATGGTCCCCACAAGACTGGACGTAACATTTACGGCAAGACGCCATCACTGATGGTCGAAATTCACCTGAATTACGATGATGGTAGTAGCCAAATCATCGGCACAGATTCCACCTGGAAAACGTCCACTGGCCCCGAGATCGAAGCCGATTTCCTCATGGGCGAGACATATGATGCCCGCAAGGAAATGACAGGATGGTCGACAGCGAACTTTGATGCGTCCTCGTGGCCGTCAGCGATTCTCGCCAAAGACAACGGATCCGTCATCGAACCGTTCTCCGATGCCTTCATCAAAAACGAAAAGCGCGAGTTTGGTTTTGTTCGGCCACCTGTGATGCAGGCCTACCCTGCTCAACCAGTAAGAATCACTCAGAAAATCTCTGCCAAGTCCGTCAAACAAATTCAACCGAACACATGGATTTTTGATCTGGGTCAAAACTTCGCTGGCAATGTTCGCCTCAGTCTCAAGGGCAAGGCGGGGCAGACATTTGTGCTTCGGTATGCGGAAATGCTGCATCCCGATGGTCGAATCATGACCGAAAACCTGCGTCAGGCCCGCGCCACCGATACTTACATCGCCAAAGGTGATCCGAATGGTGAGAGCTGGACTCCGCGTTTCACCTTCCATGGATTCCAGTATGTGGAAATCACTGGCTTTGATCAAAAGCCTCCGCTCGATACCATCACAGGCCTCGTCATTCACTCGGATACTCCCCTCGCATCGAACTTTGAATGCTCTGACGCAGTGGTCAACAAAGTCTTCCAAAATGCAGTGTGGACCCAGCGCGCGAACTGGATCGAACTCCCTACCGACTGCCCTCAGCGCGATGAGCGTCTCGGTTGGACAGGCGACGCGCAGATCTACGCCGCTTCGGCCGCGATCCATGCCGATGTGGCCGCGTTTTTCCGCAAGTGGTTGCGAGAGCTCAATGAGGCTGTGACACCTGAGGGATTCTATCCATCATACGCGCCCTATTGCTTTGGCCACGGCGGCGGCATTCACGGCACGGCTTGGTCGGACGCGGGAATCATTGTGCCTCACTCGCTCTGGAAAGCCACAGGAGATCGTTCGTTTTTTACAGACCACTGGAAAAACATGACGCATTTTATGAAAGCGCGTCATGCGCGGGATCCGGAGCTCAAAGGCAAGGCCTTCGGGGCACTATGGGGCGATTGGCTGAATCTCGATGATCCCACGCCCCATCCCTACGTGGAATTGGCTTATTTCACCAAATGCGCCATCATGATGGAGGAAATGGCACGGGCTGCCGGAAACAATGATGAGGCCCAGCAGTATCATGATTGGATCAATAGGGCTCGAAAAAACTTCCGCACCCAGCACCTGAAGCCTGATGGCTCGATTCAGCCAAGCTCACAATCCGCTTACGTTCTCGCACTCGACTGTCAACTCATCACGGATGAGCGAGAGCGAGAGATTGCGGGGCAGCATCTCGCAGCTCTCATTCGCTCCAAAGCCAGCGACAAGAGCACAGGCATGACCACCGGATTTCTCGGCACCAAGCCATTGCTGCCTGTGCTGACTGATACGGGGAATCTGGATCTTGCCGTGGTCATGCTGCAGTCGCGCAAGTATCCTTCTTGGGGTTACGAGGTCAAAAACGGAGCAACCACGATCTGGGAACGATGGAACTCCTACACAGAGGAGCATGGCTTCGGTGGAGCGGATGGCAAAATGAATGCCGCCATGAATTCCTTCTCGCACTATTCCTTCGGTGCTGTCACGGAATGGATGATGACAGAATTGGCTGGCATCGCCCCGAAGGAACCCGGCTATCGCGTCATACGCCTTCGGCCCCAATTTCCCTCCAAAAATGCCTGCAAAGAAACGGATACCGTTTCGTGGGTCAAGGCGCACCATGACAGCCCGCACGGACGCATCTCGGTCTCATGGCGACGCCAGGAGGATGATTCTTTATCCTATGCAGTCACCGTTCCTCCCAACACCTCCGCAGAGCTCACATTACCGGAAAAATCGCCATGGAAATCGCAAGGGACCCCAGCAACTGCCGCTACAAAAACTCAGACTCTGCTACCGGGCATTCATTCGTTTCTTGTGAAATGACACATTATCGAGGGTTTTCTGGGGAATTTTCTCTCATCTGTGCTATGATTTCGTCACGCGCTTGTAGCGTGGCTCTACCGATTTTTTGACATTTCATGATGCGCATTTTTCTCACGCTTTTGTGTTTTTCTCCTCTGCTGATCGCTGAGGAGATTTCCTTCAATCGCTCCATTCGTCCCATTCTTACCAGTCATTGCACTTCCTGCCATGGTGGCGTCAAAGAAGCGGGAGGCATCTCCTTTGTGTTTCGCGAAAAAGCATTGGCCATCGGCGAGTCGGGCAAGCCAACCATCGTTCCCGGCAAACCAGAGGAAAGTGAACTGATCCAACGCGTCACCTCGAGGGATCCTGATGAAATCATGCCACAACCGGATCATGGTCCGCCGCTCTCCGATGTCGATGTGGCGAACCTGCGTCAATGGATCCTTGAGGGCGCGAAGTGGGAAGAACACTGGGCCTTTGAAAAACCGCACAAGCCCGCGCTTCCGAAGGTCAAAGATCAATCGTGGTCCAAAAATGACATCGATCGTTTCGTTATCGCCCGATTGGAATCTTTGCAACAAAAACCGAGCCCCGAGGCGGAACCTGCCTTGCTGCTGCGCCGTTTATCCCACGATCTCATTGGTCTCCCGCCGACTCTGGCCGAGCTCGATGCCTTTGAATCCGCATGGAAGTCCGATGCCCATGCCGCTTGGCAAAAGGAAATCGATCGTCTGCTGGCCTCACCGCACTACGGCGAAAAATGGGCATCGAACTGGCTCGACCTAGCCCGCTATGCTGACACCGAGGGACTGGGTCTCGATCGTCCGCGCACGGCATGGCCCTATCGCGACTGGGTCATCCGCGCCTACAACAGCGACATGCCCTTCGATCAGTTTACCATCAAACAACTGGCCGGTGATCTCTTGCAAAAGCCCACGCTCGATGATCGCATTGCTACCAATTTTCACCGTCACACCCAAGCCAATGCCGAGGGTGGCACGGACGATGAAGAGTTCCGCATGACTGCCGTCATGGATCGTATCGCCACCACTTGGGAAACATGGCAAGGGGTCACCATGGGCTGTGTGCAATGCCACTCGCATCCCTACGATCCCATTCAGCACGAGGAATACTACACCAGCATGGCGTTTTTCAACGAGGCGCGCGATGCAGATTTGGATCAACATTTTCCGCTCACTCCCATTCCCAAGGATCCAGCACGAGCCGCTGATTTTGCCCGCTGGCTCAACGAGCGCAACGATTTACTCCAACAACTGCACACACGCCATCAGCAAATCCGCGATCATACATCATGGAAGCCCGCGTCACGCATGCTAGCCACCTCCACTCAGGTGTCCCTAGAAGTTCGCTCGGTCGATGAACATCAGGAGTTCAGAACCAAATCGAACGTGCCCAACAACACCAAGATCAAACTGGAACTGAAAGCGGATCCTTCTCTGGCCGCCATCACTGCCATTCAATTCGAAGTTCTTCCCGTTGACCCTAAGACTGCCGCCCACACACCAGAATGGGGATCCGTGCTTTCCCACGTCCAATTGGCGGTCATCACATCGAACAGCAACGAAATGCGCCCCGTGCCACTGGCTCGAGTCATTGGCGATGAACCGGACCCGCTTTTCGATCCGAACGATAGCCTGAAAGCGGATGCCAATGGTTGGGGTGCATACACGAAGATCGATCGGCCGCGTTCATGCATCCTAGTTCTCCAGCAACCGCTCGCTCTCGACGCATCATCCACGCTGGCAATCACTCTGACCCAAAGCATGAGCGCGGCCGGTAGCGTTCCCCTGGCTGCCAAGCGTGGAAGGATCCATTTCACCGACCAGAGCGCTTGGACCGCACTACTGACGGATGCCGCTGTCGGCAAAACCCTGGCACGTGTGACAGAAATCGATAAAGCGCTAGCGCAACAAAAACTCACTGCAGTGCCGAGTCTACAGCAGCAGAGTCCGAACATGAAACGATCGACACATCAATTTGTTCGCGGCAACTGGCTGAATAAAGACAAGCGTATCGAAAACCCTGGTATCCCAGCTCTTTTCGGCAAACTTCCCGAAAAATCCCCCACGAATCGACTCGGGCTCGCGCAATGGCTGGTTTCCCATGAGAATCCACTCACTGCCCGCGTTGTGGTCAATCGTTTGTGGGAACAGCTTTTTGGAATAGGTCTAGTGGAAACCCTCGAAGATTTCGGTTCCTCAGGCACGAAGCCCAGCCATCCAGAGTTGTTAGACCATCTTGCCTTGCGATTCCGCGATGACCTGCGCTGGAGCCAGAAGTCGCTCTTGCGGGAAATCGTATCAAGTGCGACCTATCAGCAATCGGCGGTAAGCTCCGCTGAGCAACGTGCGGAAGACCCGCGCAATTCCCTGCTGGCGCGTGGGCCGCGGGTAAGGCTGAGCGCAGAGGCCGTGCGCGATCACGGTCTTGTGGCTTCTGGACTTCTCTCACCGACCCTGTTCGGCCCGCCCGTCTATCCCCCGATGCCACCTGGTGGATGGACTCCCTTCAAGAGTGGGGAAAAGTGGAGCACTCCAGAGATAGGCAAACCGGATCGTTACCGCCGGGCGATCTACACATACACCAAGCGCTCGAACCCCTACCCCGGCTTTGCCACGTATGATGCACCCCCTCGTGATCTTTGCACCAAACGCAGAGTCTTATCCAATACCCCCCTACAAGCGCTGGAAGCACTCAACTCACCAGCCCATGCCGAATTTGCCCAAGCACTGGCACGTCGCATGAAAAACGAAATTCCGGGCGATCTCGCACAAAAAATTTCCGTAGCTTACCGTATCACCACCTCACGACGCATCTCACAGGAACGACTGAAGGAACTGTTAGAAGCTTACCAGACGCTTGAATCGAACTATCGCAAGAATCCGCAGACGATGGAAGGCATGGCTGGCACGCCGGACGGCGCGGCCTTCACTGTGCTTGGTTCCATTCTGCTGAATCTTGATGAGGCGGTCGTCAAATAACCATTCTTCAGAATTGCATCGCATGAACCCTGAAACCTTGCTTCGAGAACTCCAAAGGACATCTCTGGAACAACACACGCGTCGGCATTTTCTCCGCCATTGCGCAACTGGCATGGGCGCGCTCTATCTCGCATCGCAGCAGCAATGCCTCGGCCTTTCCGCTCCCGCCGTTTCTCCCGATCCGGCAGCACCGCTCATGCCCGCTCTGCCTGCGCTGCAAGCCAAAGTCAAACGCGTGATCTATCTCCACATGTTGGGAGCGCCCAGCACGCTAGATCTATTTCACTATAAGCCAGAACTGGTAAAATACAATGGCAAGGAATGCCCCAAGGAATTTCTTGAGGGACAACGTTTCGCCTTCATTCAAGGCGTGCCTAAATTGCTAGGACCACAATTCCCCTTCCAACAATACGGACAATCCGGTGCATGGGTATCCGATCAGTTGCCGCATCTATCCAAACACGTGGATGATCTTTGCTTCGTGCATACGATGGTCACGGAACAATTCAATCACGGACCGGCGGAGCTCGTGGTGCACACTGGCCAAGCCAATCTCGGCCACCCCTCCATCGGCTCGTGGGTGACATGGGGCTTGGGAACAGAAAATCAAGACCTGCCGGGTTTCATCGTCCTGCTATCGGGTGGACAAACTCCACGCGCAGGCAAAAGCGTATGGGGCTCCGGATACCTCCCCTCCGTCTATCAGGGTGTGCAATGCCGATCTTCCGGTGATCCGGTGCTCAATCTACGCAATCCCGCCGGCGTGGGCCGCGATGTCAGACGCTCAGCTCTCGATGCTCTGGGAAATCTCAATCGCATGACCGAAGCGGAATTCGGTGATGCCGAAACCGCCACACGCATTGCCCAATACGAGATGGCATTCCGTATGCAAATGACGGCACCTGAGGTCATGGACATCAGTCGCGAGCCCGAGGAGATCCGCGCGCTCTACGGCGCCACGCCTGGCCGCGAGTCATTCGCCAACAACTGCCTACTAGCCCGTCGTTTGGTCGAAAACGGCACTCGTTTTGTGCAATTGTTCGACTGGGGATGGGACTCCCACGGCTCGAATCAAGAAGAAGCGCTCAACATCGGATTTAAGAAAAAGTGTCGTGACATTGACCAACCGATATCTGCCTTGCTCACGGACCTCAAACAACGTGGTCTTTTGGAAGACACCTTGGTGGTATGGTCGGGAGAATTCGGTCGAACGCCCATGCAGGAAAACCGTGGCGGAGCCGATGGGAAGTTCACGGGGCGCGATCACAATCCAAATTCCTTTACTCTCTGGATGGCCGGAGCGGGAGTGAAACACGGTGTGTCTTATGGGGAAACCGATCCACTTGGTTACCACGTCGCTAGCAAACCAGTGCACGTCCGAGATTTCCACGCCACCCTGCTACACTTGTTAGGAATCGACGCCCAAAAGCACACGTTTCCCTTCCAAGGACTGAATCAGAAACTCACCGGCGTGAAACCTGCCAAGGTCATCAAAGACCTTCTCGCTTGATAAAATCCTGCAATGCTTGCATCGCGCTATCGCGGTTTATTGACCGAAACGATAGCGTCCGAGCACCATGCTGTAATCCTTGAGTTTATTTTCCCAAACGACTCCTTGTTGCCAGTGATGAACGATCCATTTCTCATTCGCATGAAGACCAGGACCAGGAACGATGATGGCTGCGTGTGCATTGCCATCGGGAAGCGTCCAGAAAATCACATCACCCACGTTCACGTCTGATGCGGAAAAATCCTCCCCGGAGCGGTGGAAAAAACGTTGCAAGTTGGGCACGCGAGTCGCATCGATCTCCTTGTTGGGACCACGCTCATACCAAAGCTGTGGATATTGGGAAAAAGCGCTACTCATATCTTGGTTCAGCAACTCCCTGATATCCATTCCCAGCGCCTTTTGGTAAGCCGAGTTGATCAACTCCGCTGTGCTATTGACCTGTGAATTTTTGTCATCCTTTTTGATCAGAGACAACGCAGCCACAGCAAGCTTGTCACCGGGTCGAGTTGAAGCATGCAGTTCTTCGATCATGCGATCCGCTGCCGCATCCGTGCCGACGACCTGCTCGGAACGCAACGATGCAAGCAAGGGACGACCGAAGAAAAGCCCCATGCCCACCGCAATCAACAAAATAACCCAACCACCGAAAAAATTCTTTTTCGGTTTTTGCGGGCGAGGACCAATGTATTCGATGGTCGTCAAACTGCCGTATGGATTGCGTCGCATGAACTCGGAGATGTGGTAAGCAAAATACGTTCCTATGGCGAGATTTATTGTGAAAAAATCGCATCTTTTGATGGATCAATCCTTAGGTTTTCCTTACTAAATTCGACCTCGACCGAAAATCAGGATCACCTTATCGTGAACGCATGTTGATTCTTCGAAGCGCCCCACTGATTCAATGGGGTGATCTCTCTTTGCCCGTCTGGGGTCTTCAGCGCGACTGGCACGGCAAAGAGTTAGACTCTCCCCTGATGTTCTCGCTGGCGGAAGACGACCATAGACTTTGGTGGATTGCGGCGGGAAAAACTCCCGCGAAACTTCATCCGCAGGCGCGACCCGGAGCTTTTTTGGCAGAGCTGTGGCGATATGATTGTGCTGAGCTGTTTCTCGCAGACCCAGTGAGCGGACGGTATTTCGAATTCAACCTCGCGGCCAACGGAGCTTGGTGGAGTGCGGAGTTTACCGCACCACGACAGCGGGCGGAAAGCACAGACATCGCTTTCCCCGAGGTAGCCACTTTCGCAGAACTGTCCCCGGATGGTGGATGGATGAGCGCGATGGCTCTGCCCCTCGATCTACTCAAAGCCCGATTGCAATGGTCGGAATCCTCTCTCATCAACGTTACTTTTATCGTCAACTCGCCTGACCAACAATTTGTCAGTGCCACGCGGCTGCCGGGTGATGATCCAGACTTTCACCAACCCAAGCATTTTTCGTCATTTCGCTATCATCCTCTGGAAAATACGATCTAAGCTAGAAATCATTGCGAAACATTTTTTACGACGATTGCATCGCCATGTCCCATCCAGCACCGAATCCTATACCGGACAAGCCCCCCATCGGGCTCTATGGCAGTGACATTCTTTTCGCCGCCCCTCGGCGTTGGGATGAGACCTGTTTTGCGACTCCTGCTCTCCGTGCTATACGATCTGCTAGACCCACTTGCACGCTGGGAGTCATTTGTCATGAGGAACAAGCCGATTACTGGTGCTCTGTGACCGGCATCAATGCCATCATCACGTATGGCAACAGGACCAAACTACGCGACATGTTGCGGGCTCATGAAGATTCCCCACATTCATGGGATGCTTCGATTCTCTGGGAAAAAGATCTCGCTGCGGAATTTTGCCGGTCTCTTGCCGTGAAGCAACGTCTTGGATATGCGCTGAAGCCACTGATGAAATTTCTCACAGATGCGGCTCCTCTCGATGACAATCCCGGCCCCGTCAAACATCGCGTGCAATATTACCTGGATCTCATGGAAACGTTGAAAATTCCTACGAGAAAAGCAGAGATTTTCGCACCGTCATCGATGCCGACACAGCGCCAAGCCAAGCACTTGCTGATCGCACCCGATTCTGACTTCGGCCCATCGCACGAATGGTCGTTCGGAGGCTGGGAAAAAACCATCGAATGGCTTTGGAACGCGGGCTTCACGGAGATCACCCTTTTGCCTACTTCGTTAGAAAAAAATCCCCTTTCCCTGCAACTGGCTCAGCGCTTTCCTCAATGCCGAGTTCCACAAATCGGCAAGACTGCAGACGCGCTGCCTCTGTTGGCATCAGCCGAGTTTGCGATCTGTGCCGATTCGAGCATCTGTCACCTGAGCGCCCATGTCGGAACGACCACGCTGACACTTTTCGGACCCAACGATCCGGATTGGCGACGCCCCTTGGGCAAACAGCATATCGTGGTGCGGGAAAAGGTCGAATGCTCGCCGTGTCTCATGCGGAAATGCCTGCTGGACCGTCGTTGCCAAAACGAACTTTCCGCGAGGAAGGTCATAGCGGCGTGCGAATCACTCTTTCAGCGCAACTCCGTTTGATCACTCGGCGATCACGACTGGCGCTTCGATCCACTTACCGTGCTCGCGAATCAGATCGATCAAACGTTCGACCGCTTCCGCCTCAGGAATGTTAAACTTCACAGCCGTCTTGCCCACGTAGAGATTGATCTTGTTTGGCGCACCACCGACGTAGCCGAAATCGGCATCCGCCATTTCTCCAGGACCGTTGACGATGCATCCCATCACCGCGATACGAACTCCCTTCAGGTGCCCCGTAGCAGCGCGGATTTTCTGAGTGGTGGACTGGAGATTGAACAAAGTGCGCCCGCAACTCGGGCACGCGACATAATCCGTTTTGAAAATCCTCACCCCTGCAGCCTGCAGGATGTTGTAGGACAAACGGAAGCTCTGCCCCGGAGCGCTTTCACCCTGCACCATGACGGCATCGCCGATCCCATCGCAGAGCAACGAACCCAGATTGCGCGATGCGACCAACAGAGCATTCTGAAAATCGACATCGCCAGAAGCAGGCACCAAGGTATCCTTGAGCAAGATCGGGTGACGGGCCTCCAGCTGTGCCGCTAGCAAGCGGAACGCATGAATCACTTCTACATCGAGACCGTCCGCCACGGTCACGAACTGCGGACTCGCCGCAGCATTGACTTGCCTTACGGCCTCATCATCCCGCGGATCAATGGCGATCACACCGGATTTTTCCAGTATGATTTCAGGCTTGAAGTCACCGAGTGCGGAAAACTTGTGCGCCACTGCGTTCCATTTCTCCTGAGTGGTTACGACACGGACCGTATCACCCCCACCCACCGTCACACCCATTGCCTCGATCGCAGAACTACTACGTTTCTCGTAACTAAAAGGATCGTAAGAAAGTTTTTCTGCTGCATTCAGATCATTGTTGCCTGCGCCGAACGTGCCGTCGAGAAAAGGTTGAACCAAAGCCTTCGCCACGGGAATTTCGTAAATGGCATCCTCTGTGAGAGAAACCCTGACTGTGTCACCTATGCCATCTGCCAGCAGCGAGCCCATGCCAATGGCACTCTTGATGCGACCGTCCTCACCGTCGCCAGCCTCCGTAACGCCCAAGTGAATCGGATAGTTCCAATCGCTCCCCTCTTTTTTCAAGCGCGCCACGAGCAACCGGTAAGCCTCGATCATGACCTTAGGATTGGATGCTTTCATCGAGAAGACAAAATTGTGATACTCCATCTCGCGGGCGATGCGGGCAAATTCGAATGCGCTTTCGACCATACCCAGCGGCGTATCGCCATAGCGATTCATGATGCGGTCCGAGAGTGAGCCGTGGTTCGTGCCGATGCGCATGGCGCGATTCTTTTCCTTGCACAAGTCGACCAGCGGCGCGAATTCTTCGCGGATGCGCTGCAGTTCTTCCTCGTATTGCTCGTCTGAATATTCGCGGATCTCAAATTTTTTCTTGTCGGCATAATTGCCGGGGTTCACACGGATTTTTTCCACCCACTTTGCTGCCTCCATGGCGGCATCGGGCTTAAAGTGAATGTCCGCCACCAGGGGAACGATGCATCCGGCGGCCCGCACTTCGCGGGCGATGTTTTCGAGATTTGCGGCATAGACTTTCGTCTGCGCCGTAATACGAACGATCTCGCAGCCCTCCTCGGAGAGCTGCAGCACCTCCTTCACACAAGCTGGGGTGTCACGAGTATCGGAAGTAATCATCGACTGCACTCGGATCGGGTTGTTGCCGCCGATTCCCACGTGGCCAACCATTACCTCGCGGCTCTCGCGGCGAGCATAGTGAAGTAGATCGGGACAATAACGCAGCAGTTCATTCGAATTCATGCGCGGCAAAACTAGCACAACTGCCAGACACTGCACAACCTTTCGAGTCGGAGAATTTCCATGCGAGGCATCGTTCCCCATCAAGATCATTGCCATTGAGCAAAAAAGAAAAGTCATCCGGACTTGTCAGCGTGGACAAATCCGCCATAGTGTGAAGGAGCACATGCGGGAATCGAAAATTGAGTGGGTCATACGCGGGGAGTCATTTCAAATGGATGATAATGACCTGAGCGATGATTTTCCCTCGATTCTTGCTCACCTCATCCGCCAGCGCAACATTGCCGAATTGGGCTCACTCGATCGCTTTCTTGATCCCAAACTCAAGGACCTGGCCGATCCCTTCCTACTGCCTGAGATGCGTAAAGCCACGGCGCGAATCTTTCAGGCGGTGGACCAAGGTCAAAAGATCGGTATTTTCGGTGACTACGATGTCGATGGGGTTACTTCCATCACGGTGATGCGTTCGATATTGCGCGCCTACGGCGCGGAGCCAAAGTATTTCGTGCCACAGCGAAGCGCGGAAGGATATGGTCTAAGCGCAGCTGCCTTGGAACGTTTCGAACGCGAATGCGGCACTCCCGATCTGCTGATTGCTGTCGATTGCGGCACAAGTTCCATCGATGAAGCAGCTATGCTGAAGGCAAAGGGAGTGGACTTGATCATTCTCGATCATCACGAACTCGGACCAAGGGGTAGGCCTGAATGTGTTGCCTTGGTCAACCCTAAGACAGGGGATGATTTCACCTATCTTTGTGCAGCGGGTGTCTGCTTCAAGGTCGCCCACGCCATGCTAAAAACACGGCCCCATCCAAGCTACGACCTCAAAGATCTGTTAGATATCGTGAGCGTCGCCACCATTGCCGACATCGTGCCGATGATCGGAGAAAACCGCCTGATCGTGCGCCATGGGCTCAAAAGACTCCCCAAAACCACCAACCTAGGACTGCGGGCACTGCAAAAAGCTGTTGGTATGAATGGCAACGCCAGCTCCATGGATGTAGGGTTCCGCATCGGACCTCGCCTCAATGCTGCGGGACGAATGGATCAGCCAGAAATGGCCTTGGCCACTCTCATGTGCGAAGAGGAGAAAGAGGCGGCAGAGCTGGCAGCCCTGCTCGATGACTTCAACCGCGAGCGCCAGACCATGGAGGAACGCATGCGGCGCGAGGCGCTGGAAATGATGAAAAATTACGAAAACGATCCAGTGATTGTACTCGGGTCGCGCGATTGGCACCCGGGCGTGGTCGGCATCGTAGCTTCGCGGTTGATGCGACAGTATCATCGCCCCACTTTCATCATTTCCATTGATGAAAAAGGCGTAGGCAAAGGCTCGGGTCGATCGATTCAGGGCGTATCGCTGGTGGATGCGATCGACGAATGTCGTCCGATCCTTCTCGCTGGGGGCGGACACGAAATGGCGGCGGGCATTTCCATCGAGGAAAACCAGCTAGAGGCTTTCCGCCAGAAGTTTTCCGAACACGTTTTGCGCCTCACCACTTCAGAGCAACGGCTTCCCAAAATCCATCTCGATGCGGAACTCAATTTCGAGTGGCTTTCTCTGGACTTCCTGAAATCGTACGAACTCCTTCAGCCCTTCGGCAGTGGCAATCCACAACCCGTGTTTTTCGCCCGGGATGTCTATCTGAGCCGGCCGCCCATGCATTTGAAAAACAAACACCTGCGACTGTTCCTAAGACAGGGCAAAAGTGGTCTCAATGAGCAATCCGCGATGTTTTTCAACGGTGGCGAGCGCCAGCTTCCCGACCCGCCCTGGGACATCGCTTTTACCATCGATCGCAATACATTCCGCGGTGTGACTTCGCTACAAATCGTTATCACTGATGTACGTGCGGCGTGCTGATACGAAGAGCAAAAAAAAGCAAATTCACCATTGATTTATGAAATTTTCAGAATATAATGAAAAACGTGAGTCACAAAAAAGAAATTACCCAAGCCGAAAAAATAGCTCTTAAGGCTGCGCGTGACGAATTTGTATCGCAGTGGGGCGCCTTGGGATCGCAGTGGGGAATCAACCGCACCATGGCGCAGATTCATGCACTGCTCATGACCATGGATCAACCCTTGACCACCGATGACCTGATGGAAGAGCTGGAAATCAGCCGCGGCAATGCCCATTCCAACGTCAAGGAACTCATCGCTTGGGGTCTCGTTCGCACGGTGGTTGTGCGTGGAGAGCGCAAAGAGTTTTTCGAAGCAGAAAAAGACGTCTGGGAAATCGCTCGCACGGTCGCACGCGAGCGCAAGCGTCGTGAAATCGAACCTGCGCTGGGTGTGCTGCGCGAGTGCGTGGAAAAAAGCCGCCGTTGGGAGAGCACGGAAGCAAAGGCCTTTCATCAACAAATGCGCCAGCTCGAAGAGTTCGTAAGCTTCGCTTCCAAAGTCGCAGATCAAGTATCGGGCATGAAGCATGGCTTCGCCGTCCAACTCGCCGCGAAGTTGCTTGGTTAAACATTCCTTTTTTTGCCACAAGATTTCATTTTTTACTGAAAAGAATAAAACAACAGAAACTATAGAAAAATCAATTATGAAACCGATCGCTGTCATCACGGGAGCCAATGGATTTTTGGGTCGCTATCTTTGCCGTCACTGGGCGCGCAAGGGATACGAGATTGTGGCGATAGCGCGTCATCGCGATGGCTGGAGTGGCGATGGCATGTTTCTTCCATGGGACGGCAAAAACGGTGGCGCATGGGAACTGGCTCTGGAAGGAGCTGCCGTGGTGGTCAATCTCAGCGGACGTTCGGTGGACTGTCGTTACGATGAGGAGAATCGCAAGCAGATCCTCGAATCGCGCGTGGACAGCACCTGTGCCATTGCCCGCGCGATCCGCCAATGCAAAAAACCGCCTGCGGTATGGATGAATGCGAGCACGGCCACATGGTATCGGCACGCGGAGGATCAAGCTCAGGACGAATGGAATGGCGAGATGGGTGAAGGATTTTCTGTCAGCGTAGCACGCGCGTGGGAGGAAGCCTTTTTTCGCGAAGTCACACCAGCCGCCACGCGCAAGATGGCGTTGCGCACGGGCATCGTGATGGCAAACGAAGAAAAGACCGCCTTCGATGTGATGGCTCGCATCACTCGGCTTGGCCTCGGTGGCAGCCAAGGAAGCGGCATGCAACGCATCAGTTGGATTCACATGGATGACTGGTTGACGGCACTGGATTTTCTCCTCGCCAATCCTTTGCTCGATGGAGTGTTCAATCTTACCGCACCCGAAGCTCCCACAAATCGGAAATTCCAGCAACTGCTGCGTGAGAACCTGGCCATGCCGATCGGATTGCCTGCGACTGCGACGATGGTCCGACTGGGCGCATGGCTGCTACGCACGGAGGCCGAGCTTGTCTTGAAGAGTCGTTGGGTACAGCCCATGCGACTGAAGGAAGAGGGCTTCCGTTGGCGGTTTCGCACGGCGGATTCGATGATGGCGGACCTCTTGACGCGGCGCGGGATGGAAGCCTTTTTCACCCACCCCGGGCGTCGCGCCATGGGAGCAAGAGTATGGGCCACTGCCACCTGACAATCAATCCAATACGACCCGCAGTGACTCGAACAATCCGTTTTTTACGGCTTCCCAGCGCATCGGTTTGCCATCGAGGAAAAGCCGGTTGCTCACTTGAAGTTCGATGCCTTGATACTCGGCCGACGATCGCTCCTTGCGCAGGGTATCCAGAATCGTTTTGGTCTGCTCCGGATAAAATGCCTGATTGCCCGAGATCGAGAGTCCAAGCATACGTTCCTGCATGACGCGCAGCCAGTGCAGTGCCAGCGATGACTCCCCCACCCGTCCCTCGGAGTAGAGCAGACTGATGTGCAAATCTGGATGAATCAAGGGATCGAAGGTGTGCACCGATACGTGGAGAACCGATGGATGACGTTCTAGTTCATTCGAGATGCGCTGGCGCAAAGAGGAAAGATGCGGCACATACTGCCGTTCGTGAAGTTTCTCGCGTTGCGTTTCTGTCAACCGCATCGAACATTCACTCCATCGCGACTCATGGTTTTCCTGGGTGTAGCAATCGAGAATGAGACGACTGATTTCACAATGGGCCAGTGGTGTGCGGAATTTCATCGCCAGAGCTTGAGCGAGGTTCAGCGCACCGGGGTCCCATCCTTCAGCGGAAGTAATCCTCTCCTCGTCGCCGGCCAACACTTCCTTGTAGGCATCGGGCACGGCGCAAGTGGCATGTTCACAGGAGAAAATGACGGGGATCATTGGGCGGCACATAGTAGGCGACTGTGAGGCAAAGCGGGCAAGACTTTTCGAGAAAAATTTCCGCAAGCGATCCGCAGCATTGACGAGTTGGGGCGACATTTGCCAATCTGTCCACCGCATGATCGCCAAAGACCCCACCAGCAACGCAGAATTTGGTAAACTCGCCCTGCAGCAGAGCCAGGACGTGAAGACCGATGACGTGATGCGCGCCATGCCGCACGCCTTGGGTCCGGAGAAGTCGATCCTGAGCTCCATGCTGCAGAACCCTGCGGAATACATCAGCACCGCCATCGAAGAAAAACTCACCCGATCTCATTTCTATCTGCCCGCCCATGCCATCATCTTCGATCTATTGCTGGAATTTTTCGAACAGAGCATCGAGGTAGAGCTGGTTTCGCTGGTGCAAAAACTCATCGACAAAGGCATGCTAGAGTCCGTGGGTGGTCCTGCGGCATTGACTGAGCTGTATTCCTACGCACCGAACTCCGGCCATTTCCTGACGCACCTTAATTTTGTCAAAGACAAGTTCACCTTGCGTTCGATCATCGGTTCCTGCAATGAGGCGATCGCCGGAGCTTACGATAATCCCGAGAACGTGCCACAGTTGCTGGACAGCGTGGAGACTGCGGTCTTGGCCATTCGGGAAAACTCAGAAGTCAACCGCGCCGTCACGATCCACTCAGCAGTAAAGGATGTGATGGAGCACTTCGCGGCTTTGGTCAACGATGAGAAAAAATCTCAGGGCTACATGACGGGATACGAGGTTCTGGACCGCATGTCGGGCGGGCTCAAGCCTGGGGAAATGTTCATCATAGCCGCACGTCCCTCGATGGGAAAAACCTCATTTATGATGAACATCGTGGAGCACATATGCATCGATCAACAACGACCCGCGATGGTGTTTTCCTGCGAGATGACCACTTTCCAGATCGTACAGCGTCTGATTTTTTCGCGGGCGCGCTACAAGTTTTCTGACCTCAGCAAGGGCTTAAAACCGCAGAAAAAAGACCTCTTGAGCATCCGAAGAGCCTCTGAAGAAATCAGCCAGTCGAAACTATTCATCGACGATACCGCCAGCATTACCATCAATGACTTGCGCGCCAAGGCACGGCGAAAAAAACGCGATGCTGACATTCAATTGATCGCGATCGACTACCTTCAGCTGATGCGATCGTTGAGCAAACAAGCCGCTAACTCCCGTGAGCGGGAAATCGCAGAAATCTCCTCCGGTCTCAAGGCTCTGGCGAAGGAACTGAACATTCCTATCATCGTGCTCGCGCAGCTCAACCGTGGACCTGAGGGGAGGAGTGGAGGGACTCCGCGGATGTCCGACCTCAGGGAATCGGGGTCGATCGAACAGGATGCCGACATGGTCGGGCTGCTCTACCGGAGTGCTTATTACGCGGAAAATCAGGAAGAGCGTCAGGAAGAAGAGGGCAAGGCCGAGCTGTTGCTATCCAAAAACCGCAACGGCGAAACGGGCAGTGTGCCACTTACCTTCATTGCTCCGCTGATGCGATTTGAAACGGGGGCGCCGGCTCAAGAACCTGCAGGCTCTTGATAAAATCTCTTGCTTGCCTCGCACGGGCTTGACCGCATGTCTTGTTTGTAGTGTGTTCAGTCCATGTTCGCCTACGTTCACGATTGGGATCCGATCATCTTCGATATCTGGCGCGGCATCAAGCTGCGCTGGTATGGGCTCTCTTACCTGATGGCCTTTGTGGCGGCTTACTATCTGCTCACCTATCTCTCGCGGAAAAACTTGTGGGTGATCGCAGAAAAGCAGATTGGCGATTTCATTGCACTGCTGGCCATGCTCGGTGTGTTTGTGGGGGGGCGTCTAGGCTATGTCTTGTTTTACATGCTACCCAGCGAAGGCATAGCGCTTTTGCGGGAAGACCCGCTTTCGGTCATACGAGTCTGGGATGGGGGCATGGCTAGCCATGGTGGCTTCCTAGGTGTGGCCATCTTCACCTATTTTTACGCGCGCAAACACCGCATCTCATGGACTGGCATCGGGGACGGCATTTGCCTTGTGGCACCGGTGGGTCTGTTTTTGGGACGAATGGCAAATTTCATCAACGGCGAACTCTACGGACGTGTGGCACCGGACCTGCCGTGGGGAGTCAAGTTCCCTCAGGCGCTTGCCAGCGAGAGCTACTCGACACAAGAAAGCATTGTCACGGCCTGCGCCGACCGTGCCCCCGAATTTGCCGACATGGCAATGACGCCTCATGGACTGAGCGAAGCCGTGCGAAAATCATCAGAAGTCCGTGCGATTGCTGAACAATACTTGACCGCTCGTCACCCTTCACAGCTGTATGAAGGTCTGCTTGAAGGATTGCTGATCTTTGCCATCATGTGGTTCCTTCGTTTCCGTTTTCCGCGGGCACGAAACGGATGGCTCTGCGGTATTTTTTTCATTCTTTACGGAGGATTTCGTATCCTTGCGGAACAATTCCGCGAGCCTGACTCCGCGATGATCGGCGTCTTCACCAAAGGACAGTTCTACTCGCTTTTCATGGTTCTGGCAGGCGTTGCGTTTCTGGTCACCATGCCGCGCGCAAAACTTCACGACTAAGGACCACCGATGGCACACCATCGCTCGTGCTGGCAATTCCAGCAAAAGTCGAAGCTTCCGGGATTCATTTCACCACAAGTGACACAACGGAACTCCTGCTCATCATGGTCCGTCCATGCATCTGCCGGAACGCAATAAGGCCGCAGAACCTCCATTGCCATCTCATAATCAGCCTCCTCAACGCACAAAATCGGATAGAATGCGGGTCCCTGCAATTCGCTAAGAGCGGCAGCATGTTCATTGCGGACGAAGCAGGCAATGCCCGCCTGCTCTAGGATCGAACGGTAATGTCCTACCAGCACGCCTTCACGACAGCCAAAAATTTCTTTCATCGTCCGGATTTTTCCGTTGCGAGGCGCCATTTCACATGAATGCGAAGCTCTTCACCACGCGCCACAACAAAGCCCAGCATGCGAAAGCCCTCATTCTTGTTTTGCTCGGGCGTAGGTGGCAGTAAGGAAAATTCTCGCCACTCGCCTCCCATGTCGTCCTCGCGCGAAAGGATCAAGCGCTTGCCGTTTTTTTCTAGCATCACCGATTTGCCATCCAGCCTCACTGAGGCATCCGTCACCACCGCCCAGCGCAGATCACCGACTGGCTTTTCCACCAAGTCCTTGATGCTAACGGCACCATTCGTTTTATCGAAGGTCACACCTCGCATCGCGCGGGCACATTGTTTGGCGTATGCTGGTGTAAGATCAATCTCACAACTCGTAGAGCCTAACTTCTCGGGGGTCCAGTCGGAAACGGGACAACCAGGCATAGCCGCCACTTGCAAGGCATCACCAATCACCCAGGTGTTGTGCGAGCGGTTGTTCAACCGAAAATAATCCCAGCGCTGCTTTCCGAAGTATCCCGGTAAATTGTAATTCTCCTTGCCCAAATCGACAAACCATCGCACGCCGCCTGCTTCATAGACAAAACTTCCGGCATCGAGATGTCCGTGGCTCGCAGCCCCTGTTCCGCCTTTGATCGCAAGCCACGCTGCGTGGTCCCCCCAAGCGGTTCTGGCAAATGCCATTTCCTGTTCTCCACGGAAGCGCGCATGCGTCGAGATCGAATCCTGCTGATCTTTCTGTGCGGGCAACCACAAGAGATGCAGGGGATGAAACCGGTGATCGATCTGTGATCCCGAGGTCTTTCTGGCGGGCAGGGATGCGGCGAGAGCTTGGCGCGACCATCCAGGCAATGAGCTGTCAGAGAACTTGCTGGCAATCCATGTCTGCGCGGGAGTGATGAAGCCAGAGCGCAAGCCGCCATCGGCAAAATTGAATGGCATGCCGCTTGGGCCGTTGAGATGAATCATGAATTCCGCCGAGCGTCGCCACAGACCAGGCGGGGCCGATTGACCAAAGAGCACTTCCATTGCTGCTAGATGCATGATGTGGTAATTGCTGCCGTAGTGCCAATAATCGGGTCCCTCTGGATACGCTCCATCAGGTTGATAGAAACGCAGACATTCCTCCACCAGCCTGCGACTCTGCTTGAGAATATCGGCACAAATCTCAGGCTGCCTCTCATCGATCGCAATCGCCGCAAAGCTCATGCCTGTGCCGCATACCTGTGACCAATTGTTCGTCGCCCCTGTCCACCATGGCGAACTACGGGTGATCAAGGCGCGCAGTCCCTTTTGCTCGATTTGTTGGGCATATCTATCGCGTTGCTTCTGATCCAGATCGCGATACAGCCAGTCATAACCTATCGCCATAGCCGTGCTCATTTCCGCGGTATCAAGAAAATGAGTGGGGTTCCAGTCATTCATCGCACTTGCCGCTTCCATCTCTGCCAGCGCGCGATCGAAGTATTTTTTCTCACGAGTCATACGCCATGCCCAGGCCGTATGCATGATTTGATGAAGAGCCAGACGAGACTCAGGCAAAAGACGCTTGCCGTCTGATTTCTCATACCGACACGTCCTATCACGCAATACCGCATTGGCGCGGGCGAGAATGTTCTCGTGCAACTCAGCCGCCAACGGATCCGCAGCGATTTTCTCTCTCAGCTGCGCCTCCATTTCGACGGGAAACAATAGCCTAGGGTGTGCGTGATCCGAGGGTCGCTCCACCGCGAACAGCGGGAGGAGTGAAACCAACCATGACCCTATGACAAAACTACGATGCATAGCCATCGATACGGCATTTCAAAAGAGAAACTTGCATGGCCCTCTGTCATGCCTCACCTGCCGCATCCAAGAGCTTGCGGAAAGTTCCGGGCTGTGACTGGAGTTCGGCAAATGTGCCATCAGCCACCACACCACCACGCTCCAGCACAATGATGCGACTGGCCATGCGAATGGTGGAAAAACGATGCGCGATCAGAAATGTGGTGCGTCCTTGGCACAGGCTCTGTAGCGACTCGGAGACAGCGGCTTCACTCTCTGCATCGAGCGCACTGGTGGCTTCGTCGAGAATCAAAATCGGCGCATCTTTGAGAAAGGCTCGAGCCATCGCAATGCGTTGTCGCTGTCCGCCCGATAAACTGGAGCCACGCTCGCCTACAACAGTTCGGTATCCATCAGGCAGACGTTTGATGAACTCATGGGCGTGCGCTTTTTTCGCGGCCGCAATGACTTCATCTTCCGTGGCTCCTTCGCGGCCCACCAGAATGTTTTCCATGATACTGTCCTGGAACAAGACTGGCATTTGCGGCACGACGGCAATGTTGCGACGCAGATCACGAAGCGACCAGTGGCGCAAATCACAGCCATCAATTTTCACCATACCTTGCTGAGGATCAAACAGTCGCGGCAACAGATTGACCATGGTCGTCTTGCCGGAACCGCTAGGCCCCGCCAATGCCACCATCTCGCCCTGCGCTACGGAGATCGAAACCTGCCGCAACACGGGTTGATCGTCGTAGGCAAAAGAAACATCGCACCACTCCACCTTGCCTTGAATGGCACCACGCGCGAGGACCTCATCGTCCGGTGGTTCGCTGACCGTCTCCTCGGCCTGCATGATCATTTCCATGCGCTCCGCGGCCGCCGCTCCTTGACGCAACAGAGCGTGGAGAGCTCCCAGTTTTTTGACCGGTTCATAGGCCATGAACAAGGCTGTGCCCACCGACATGAATTGCTCCAAAGACATACCGCGCTGCACACCGAGGTAAAGAGCCCATGCAAAACCGACTGAAGCGACCACTTCGATGGCCGGAGATATCATCGCCTTGTATTTGACCACTTTCAGCAACAACCGGAGGACCTGTCGGATTTGGCTACCGTAGCTGTCCTGCTGGCGCTTTTCCAATTGATACACGCGCACCTCCAGAGGCGATTGCAGTGTTTCGCTGATGATCGATGATGTCTCTCCCATCTCTCGTTGCACAGCAGAACTGCGGCGACCGATGCGCTTGCCCGCTCTCGAAATCGGCAATACACAAAGCGGTATCGAAAACAATCCGATCATCGCGATCGCCATGCTATCTTGTTTCCAAGCAGCGGAGACCAGATAGACGATCGATGCGATCAATGTGGCTGGTTGCTTGATCAGATCATTGCTGCCTTGCGCGATCGCATTGCGGATCACTTCCGCGTCATACGTCAGACGAGACAGTAGGTCGCCTGACTTCTGGCCATGGAAGTAATTCATCGGCAACCGCTGCAATTTGGTGAAAGCCATGGTGCGCACATGCTCTAGCACCTGAAACCCCGTCTTATTGATGAGGTAGGTGTTCATGTAGGCCGCAAGACCACGCACGAGGAAAATCATGGGAATGAATGCACAAACCAACATGGTCATCGCCTCCACCGAGTTTTGGAGGTATTGCTCCTTGCACTGCAGCAACCAAGTAGGCACTTCTTTCATGCCCTTGGCGTCGCGAAACAAAATCGGGAAAACATATTTCACCATCGTCGGCAATCCCAAACCGCTGGCCATGCCGTAGACCACTCCTGCAAGCACACCGCCACCAAAGGTCCATCTGGCCTCCCACAGCAAGGGGTAATACCGTCGCAAGCTACTTTGTTTCACTTGCCAACGCTATACGGTGGCAATCTGCATGGCAATCCCGATTTGTATCCCGTGAGAACAAGCAAATGAGCGCAAGCCCATTCGCCATCATGGGCAACCACCGCCCCAAGGGTTCGCCAAAAAAAAGTTTGCCAAACCCCTCACCGTGGATCACATTCTTCTCGTTAGCGCGCACAGGCGTTCCCACTCGATTCGAGAACCTGCTGCGCATGTTCCTCCCTGGGTGATCTTTGATCCCAATGCCCCAGAACATGATGCTCACACTCGTTTTCCCATCCCGCGTTCGATGATGACGCGCGATACAAATGTTCATTATCACTCCCTCATTTCTTCATGGCCGGTCATAACAAATGGTCCAAGGTCAAGCACATCAAGGCCAAGGTCGATGCCGTCAAAGGCAGAGTCTTTTCCAAATGTGCTCACGAAATTGCCCTCGCAGCGCGAGCTGGGGGGGGCGATCCTTCCGCAAACGCCCGATTGCGCACGGCGATCGATAACGCCAAAGCCGTATCCATGCCACGCGAAAACATCGAGAGGGCCATCAAAAAGGGCACCGGTGAGCTGGGAGGAGCCGTCATCCAGGAAGTCACCTATGAAGGCTATGGTCCATCGGGCACAGCATTTCTGATCGAGATCGCCACGGACAATCTCAATCGCTCGGCGCAGGACATCCGCACCATTTTCTCAAAAAACCAAGGAGCCGCCGCCACTCCGGGGGCCGTGGCATATCAATTTGACCGCAAAGGGGAAATCATCCTACCAGCCGAAGCAGGAAACGGCGATAGCATGTTAGAAATCGCCATCATGGCGGGCGCCGATGATGTGTTTTCCGACGATATCGAGCACGTGATCCACACTCCCGCGAACCAATTAGCCGCAGTGGCGCAAGAACTCCGTGCGCAGGGCCTGACGATTCGATCCGAAACATTCACATCCATTCCCCAGACGCCTGTTGTCATCGATGACCCATCCGTGGCAAGACAGGCATTGAAACTTTACGACCTGCTCGACTCCTACGACGATACCCGCAACGTGTTCACGAATTTCGAACTCTCCGACGCGGTGCTGTCACAACTCGACTGATCCCACACCGACCGATTTACCAGCATGAGCGACACTACTCCATTCAACGAGGAAGCCCAAAAACCCAAGAAACGGGCTTCAAAAAAAACCGCGGCCTCACGTGTCGAGGATGCCCCGCCCACCCCCAAAAAAGTGGCAAAAAAAGCAGCAAAAAAAACAGCAACGAAACCAGAAGCTGCACCCGCCTTAGAATCAACGGTTCCGCCAGCCAAAAAGCGGGCAACCAAAAAAACCACCGTCAATGTCGAGGAACCGGTGAAACCCCGTAGCACGACCCGCGCAAAGAAAATCACCTCATCCGCAGCGCGTGCTGAATCCCCTGCCGCTGAACCGACTCCCGCCCCCTCCCCCCTTCCGGTTGCGAGCCCAGTCCCTCCCGTTGCGGAGCCAGTCAGTCACAAACAAAGTCAAGCGCCCACCCCATTCCCCAGCCAGCGCGAACCTCAAGTGCAAGCGTCTCCATCCGGCAGACAGCATCCCAACGATTACAAGAAAAACAAGTTTGGTAAGAATAAGAAGAATGGTTTTGATCGTCATGCCAAACAGAAGAACAAGAATCACGGGCATGTTCCAGGGGGGATGAAACAGGATCCCGATGCCGATCGCTCCCATGCAGTCCTGGAAGGTCCGAAAACGGAAGTCGAGGGTCTGTTGGAACTCACTCCCAAGGGCAGCGGCTTCTTGCGCAGCGTGAAAAAAAGTTTTGAGATGGGCAAGGACGATGCCTTTGTCGCAACCTCGATGGTCAGTAAATGGGGATTGCGCTCAGGTGCTGTCATCAAGGCCCTAGCTCAATCGGGCCCCCGTGGTCCGCAGGTGGTCGAGATTCTTGCCGTCAACGACATGCCGCCAGAGGAAGCTCGTCGACTTCCGCACTTTGAGGAACTGACCGCCGTCAATCCGAACAAGCGCATTCCTTTTGAGAACGATCAAAACCGCTTTACGACGCGCGTGCTCGATATCGTTGCACCCGTGGGGCGTGGTCAGAGAGGATTGATCGTATCGCCACCACGTTCCGGTAAAACGACACTCATGCTCCATATCGCTGAATCGGTGAGGCAGAGAGAAGACGATAACCTTCACCTGATGATCCTGCTAGTGGATGAGCGCCCGGAAGAAGTCACAGAATTTCGTCGCGCGCTTCCGGGGGTGGAAATCCTCGCGAGTTCGAACGACGAACATCCGCGCAACCACTGCCGCATTGCGGAATTGACCATCGAGCGCGCGAAACGACTCGTCGAAGCAGGCAAGCATGTTTTTCTGCTGATGGATTCCATCACACGACTCGCACGCGCCTACAATAACACAGGATCCACGCACGGTCGAGGCATCGGCTCCGGTGGCGTCACCGTGGGGGCACTGGAAATCCCGCGCCGGCTTTTCGCCGCAGCGCGCAACACGCGCGGCGCTGGTTCATTGACCATCCTCGCTACCGCCCTGATTCAGACCAATTCGCGCGCGGACGAGGCAATTTTCCAAGAATTCAAAGGCACGGGCAACATGGAGATCGTGCTCGACCGCAAGATCGCAGAAAATTACATCTATCCGGCCGTGGACATCTTCAAATCGGGCACCCGCCGCGAGGAGCTGTTATTGCCCGAACACATGCTGCATAAAATCCACCTGATCCGCCGCGGATTGTCAGGACACAAACCCCTGGAAGCGATGGAGCGCTTAACCTATTTCCTGAAAAAATTCCCCTCCAACGCGCAGATGCTGCTCGAGATCAAGGGCTGATTCACAGTTCATAGCGCCACATCTGCGGCGTCCAATCACCACTTTTCCAATGATCCTTGGTGGCAAATTCGCGCACGATCATTTCCTTCACTGAGATGGTAACGTGCAGCACGCCTTGAGTCGATGAGTGAAAATGTGCTCCGTTGTCCGTATTCAAAAATGGCACTCCTTGGGTGGCATTCACATCCGCCGTGCCATCCCATCGCATCGTGCGCCGCACATGTGTGTGTCCGCAAATGCAGGCGGCAATCCGATAGGGAGAAATGATGCGATAGAATGCCTGAGCATCGCCATAATCCCATTCATGGTTTTTGACCTTCTCGTCCGCAACCGTGGCGGAGTAGCGGTGGACATCCACGTGATGAATCAACACCACAGGTTTGCCGCTTTTTCCCACGTAGGTTTGCAAATCCTTTTCCAAAAACGGTAGACTTTGCATCGGATCGTAGCGGCGTTTGCGCACCACCTGCGGAGCATCTCCGGCAACGATGCCCAGAGCAACGAAATGCACGCCACCCCACTCCCATGAATAGTGCAATCCGTTCTCGGATACATGCAGCACCCCCTTGCGGCGCTTATTGCGGGCGATGATTTCCTTCACCATGGGAGTATCTCCCTGCGGACCATCATGGTTGCCATGGACTTCCTTTACCGGCCATCGCAAAAGCCCCTCGCCACCATTGAGCCCCCAGTCACTCGTGAACGCTGCGCATTCAGTAAGCACCATTTCGTTTTTGCTAGGTCCCTTGTCGCCGTTGTCGATGATATCCCCCGCATGAATCACTCCTTCTGGCTCAGGAATGATGCCACCGCCGATCGAAGCGGGAAACACCTTACCTGGGAGTTCATTGAGCCATCGCAAGAGCCTCTGATTGATCTGCAAGGAATGATCCCACATCTGGGAAGGATGATCCTGAAGAGCACAGTAATGGGTATCCCCCACCACGAAAAACGAAATCGTCTGCGTTCGCACATCTCCCGCTCCTGCTCTTGAACACATGGCAGCACAAATCGGTATCGAACCCAGAAAGTCACGCCGCGATATCAGGAGTTGCCTCAGCATCGGATCCATCATCCCCATACTGAGAACCGCAGCAGATTCTTCAAAAAATTCGTCCCATCCGCGAAACTAGGGTTCCGATCCACTGTGCAGCAGAAGTTGCCGAATTTTTGAAACGTATTTTGTCCCCATCTCGTAAAGGTTCTGTCATGACAAATCTCACACGTCGGAATGCTCTCAAAACCATCGCAGCCTACGCCTCGATCCAAGTCGTCCCCGGACACGTATTGGGACTGCGAGGACAAACGGCACCATCCAATCAACTGACGCGAGGCATCATTGGCTGCGGCGGAATCTCCGCTTCTCACTTGGGCATGCCAGGCAAGTTGCTCGCGCTCTGTGATGTTGACAAAAACCATCTCGCTCAGCGCATGAAACAGGCCAAAGCCGAGGAAAACGGCATCAAGGGCTACGAGGATTTCCGCGAAATGCTGACGCGCAAGGACATTGATATCATCCATGTCGCCACTCCTCCTCACTGGCACGCACTCATGGCGATCGAGGCCGCCAAGGCCGGCAAGGACGTCTGGTGCGAAAAACCCATGAGTCGCACGATCGGCGAGGGCATGGCGATGGTGAAAGCCGTAGAGAAACAGAATCGCGTTTTCCGCCTGAACACTTGGTTCCGCTTTAAGGACAATTTTTACGGCATGGGAGTTCCGGTCAAACAACTGAAAAAGGCCGCCATGAACGACCTCCTCGGCTGGCCACTAAAAGTAACGGTTTCCGGTGTAACGGGATTCGACTGGAAATTCTTCTGGGTCGGAAAAACCCATCTTCCCACCCAACCGGTTCCCCCTGCGCTCAACTACGATATGTGGCTCGGCCCCGCGCCGATGAAACCTTACAACGCGCACCGCACCCACCAGACCTTTCGCGGTTACTGGGACTACGATGGCGGTGGTCTCGGCGACATGGGACAACATTACCTCGATCCCGTGCAATACATTCTTGGCAAGGACGATCAGGCCCCCATCTCGGTGGAAATCGATGCCGATCCTCAGGACAGTGACGCCATCGGCACCTGGCGTCGCATCGAGTTCACCTATGCCGATGGCTGCAAGGTCATCCTCGACGGCCAGAACAAGGACAAGGAAGCCGCCTACATCGAAGGTCCCAAAGGGAAAATCTTCAAAAATTTCCGCTGCGACATTCCCGACCTCGACAAAAAGCTCGCCGCCCTGCCGGATCCTCCAGAACAGATTGTCGACTTCCACGAATCAGTGAGAACACGCAAAAAATTCGCTCTCAATGAACAAAACGGATTCTGGTCTTGCACTATGGTCAACATGGGAGTGATGGCCCATCGCCTGAACAAAAACCTCAAGTTTGATTCCAAAACGCTGAAGTTCGATCTACCCGAAGCCAACGAGTTGATCCATCAACCCATGCGCGGGCCTTGGAAGATCGAAGTCTGACGTCAGTCATCCTTTTTCGGAATCGATCGTGTAACATCGAATCTGGACACTCCCGCCATGCGCTTGAGCCTCGACATCGATGACCATTGACATGGCGAGAAAAATCGGGAACATCAAGCGCACGGAAATGGGAAAAGGAGTAAAACTGAAGGACATCGAAGCGGGACTGTTTGTGCCGCAGGACTACTTTGCCCGTATCGGCAGCGCGGCGATTTTCCCTTGCAACGCTCCATTCGAGGTCGACCTCGGCTGTGGCGACGGAGCGTTTTTGCTAGCGATGGCGAAACAATTTCCTGAGCGCAATTTCCTCGGGGTGGAGAGATTGCTCGGACGCGTGCGCAAGGTCGCGCGCGACATCACAAGAGCAGGCCTCACAAACGCCAAGGTGCTGCGACTCGAAAGCAAATACACCGTCGAATGGTTGTTAGAAAAATCCAGCATCGACCGGCTCCATCTGCTTTGCCCCGATCCTTGGCCAAAAGGTAGGCATCACTCGCGCCGTTTGGTGCAGCAGGAATTTTTGCAAGCACTGTGGGATGCACTCAAGCCCGGTGGTGAGTTCCTTTTCAAAACCGACCATGAAGAGTATTTCCAATGGGTCTGCCGCGAGGTTTCGGAATTCGAAAAATTCACGCAATTGCCTTGGAGCGACGGAGATTTTTTCTACCCAAAAACCGACTTCCAATTGCTCTGGGAAAGCCAAGGGAAAATTTTGCAGTCGCTGCGGTGCCTGAAGGATGTCTAAGCAGGGCATTCAATAATCCGAAATCAAGTATCATCCATCGTGAATTCTTCCCATGGTGCAACACGGTTCCTTTTGATAGACGATTGCTGATTCGCGATTTTGTGAGATACGGTCGATCGACTAAAAAAAAGATCGATAAAATCGTTCTTGGATCAATGATCCGACTACAATTCGTTCGTAGCTTCCTCCGTGCGTTCGAGGCGCCAGAATCTGCGCGGCTCGTTCATCGGCCAAGAGCCGAAATTCTTCCAAGTGCCGTCGCCGTCCAGTGTTCCGACGGGAGGCGCGCTGAAGTCGAGATTGAGACTGGTGCGAAGATCATAACGGAAACCGGCGTGAGCCGGCACGAAGACAGCCGCCTGACCGGGTGTCGTTGTGGTATCCACGGTCAATGGACCAGGAGTGTTGAAGTAGGCATAAGCATCCCACTCGAGGACAGAAACAGGCGTCGAATTGTTTTGTGAACTGTAACTTGCTCCCATGCCCGGAAGTTTCTGATAGAGCATTTGTAGCACTCCATCCCGCTTCCAACGCGCCTCATCGTAGGTGCCCTCCCAGAATCCGAGATTTTCGTGGGTCAAGTTCATACGAGTCCAGTTGTTGCGATCGGGGTCTTGCGCGAGGGGCTCAGAAAAGACGGCCGTTATGCCCGGAAATCGGTTGTCGTTGTAGAGCACGATGATCCGGTCCGCGGAATCGGTGATGACGATCGGTCGCCCCATGAAACTTGCGCTCAAGGCGGGGCCAGTGCCCCCGTATTGGTCGGCGGGGCGATCGAGATTGCGTGCGGAAACAGTGCGCTGTTGCCAAGCAGCACCATCATGGAAAAAGATGTGGTATTGCCGAGTGTTGTTGCCGCTGGCGGCATTGTCCGCCCACCAGTTGGCAATGATCGGGCGACCTGAGCTGTCAGTGGTCATACCAGACTCATTCATGATGCTGTGATTTTGTGGAAGATCCTTCACGATCTCGGGAAGGTGAGCCGCAGGCAGGCCCGCGAAACCGATCCGCTCAACTGCGGGCAGGTTGATGGTGGTGCCGTTGCTGCGTTGCCACGTAACCCCTTGATCGGGCGAACGCAGATAGACATAGCGATGGTTCGTCTGCATGGTAGCGGCCGAGTTACGGAAAGGACCGGCGAGATGAAGCATCCCATTCGGACCAAGCGTCATCCTATCGGGATAGAAGCAGTTGCTCGGTGAGTCACCATTGCCCTTCATGAAAGGTTGATGCACGCCGCTGGTCGCGTGAACGGGAGCCCATGTCGATGTCGCCGTATCATAGCGATTGAGATACCAGTCGCCAGAGCCCGAACCACCTTCACGGAAGAGGAACAACAGGTCGCCATCAGGGAGGGTCAGGTATTTGGGATACGTGACGACATTTTCCTGACCTGTCATCTGCCCAGCGACCAGCGAAATCGGTCCTGTTCCTAGCACCGAGGTGGTGCTTTTCGCATAGCGCGGAGGAATGACGCCATGCACCGTGGCGTGCATGCCCCAGCTGATATGCAGAAAGCCACTTCCGTCGATGGCAAAGCTAATGACGCAATGGGTATTGTTGATTTCCGCGGAGCTGATGACAAAGTTTGTGGAATACACTTGCCAGACGGATTCGTCGATGTAGCGGCGGGCGATGAGAACACACCTGTTGCTCGGGTGGCTGGAGTTGGTGGCGTGTTGCCCGTAGTATGCGATGAACTGTTGGTCACCCACCGTGATGAGGTTGTCCTGAATGAAGGCGATCGAGTTGGTCGCTGAACCTGCATAGCCATTTTCATCGGTAGCCTCATTGCCATCACTCACCGGAATGAACGATACGAGTGGCAGATAGTCCGGTGGCGGAGGAGGTGGTGGTGGCGGCTCGGTGCTTGATCGGGTGAAGTTTCCCAAGGTCCAGGTCGAGGCATCGGTTCTCATGTCCGAATAGAAGCCGATGGCTCTACCGTTGGTGGTAATGGATGTGGTCGAGGCTCCGACGACGGACGTAATGTTCGTATGATGAATCGTCTCGATACCGCTTTTGATGGATCCGAGAGTCCACCCTGTAGCGGTGCGCTCGATGAAAACGGAGTCCGGTCGACCGGAAGCAGGGTATGCGGTTGCGGAAGTCGTATTGCTACCACTCGCGTCAAAATTGGTGAGATACATCGAACCGCTCCGCCATCCCCAGACGAAAAAATTGGCACGACTGGTCGGCGTCTTCGTATTCGCAACCGCTACTGCTACTGTATCGGCGGAATGATTGAATGTGGCGGAGATGAGAGTTGCCGTGATCCGATCACCCGTCGTTAGTGCAGGAAATTCCTCCGTGAGATAGGTTTCTTGCCCTACCACGCCATTCGCATGTCGAGTCGCAGTAGTCACCGTGACGTTTGTTCCGCTGGGAGTAAACGTTTGATTGCGGATGTTCGGCGACGTCAGCAAGTTGCCACTTTCGCTAAAATTGCTGAAACTGGTGACCATTTGCGCGCGGGCAAGCCCGAGGATCATAACGATCACAACGAGAACGAAGGGCCATCGATGGTGAAATGTATAGATAGGAAACACAGGTTAGATTGGATGGGTAACACTGAGGAAACGAACAATCCAAGTTGGATGGAATGGGTGGAGACACTTGAGTGCGGCCTCACCGTGTCAAGCAATCACAAGAATCGCATCCAGTCAACCCGTCAGATTGCGGCACGTAGGCATCACGCATCGTCTCAACTCATTGGATTGACGATTGATGATGATTGATACCTAGTTTACGCTTCTCAAACAATGACATCTGAAACATTCAGGCCGAGTAGATTTGTTCATTTGGTGGGGATTGGCATGCCCATGTTGATGGCGCATCTGGCCTACCGATCCTGTGTTGATGAGTTTGTGAATGGCGGCCTTCCTTTACGCATCATCCTCATTGCATTCTCCATCGCTATGGCGATTCTTCTATCGTGGCTGTATGTGCGAAGTGGACTGATTGTTTACATTGTGACCGACGATGGACTTGAGCTTCGCCGCTTGATGCGCCGCAAGGTGATTCCTTGGGATCAGATTTCCGAGCTGAGATGGAATCGAGCACTTCACTATTTCTCTATCAGGAGTTCCGATGGAGTGATCAGCTTCTCATCGACGGATGGCTTTCCCAAAGCTGGTGATCTTCTGGATCAAATTTATCAACGCAGCCGATGCCAACTACCCGAAAACTTGCGATTCGCATTGTATGGCACCACAGAACAATAGCCTGATCACCCTGTCTGGGTGATTACCGTCGGGACAGAACCTAGTTTTTATGGTCGGTTGCACAAGATACCACATTCTGCTCAGCTTTGGTGTTTCCGCTATCATCATGAACCACTTTTGAATATGAATTCTAGCAAAACAATCGTCAATATCTGGTGGATGATAATCCTCGTAGTGGAATTATCGTCATGTGCGCCATTTGACCCCAATGAAATACCTGCCCCGACGGCGGAATACTTGAAGATGAAAAATCAAACGTTCATCAGTCCAACGAACGAAGCGGTATTTCGGCTAACGCTCGGAGAACTGCACCAACTCCACAGCAATCCTGAAGAGGTTGTCCCGTTTCCGAGAGAAGTTTCAGGAGTGCGTTATGCGACCTCTTCCTATTACTTGATCATGCCTATCGATCATGAAGGTTACTCCATGGCTGAAAGTTCAATCACTAAAGGATCGGAGTACGCAATCGACCACATCAAGATTCAGTATGAATCGGACAGCGGTCGGATTCTGATAACTGAGGATATTTCTGATGGGCTAAGTTGTAAGCGTTACATTCTATTTACTCCGAATCGATCGAGTTACATCATCGATTACCTAGCGCCCAGCTACAAATACATCCCAGAACTCGACAACCTGCCGCATATGATCCTCATGTCCAATGATCGTGCTTGGGTGGACGGCACAGTCTTACCACTTTCTAAGATACTTAAGAGTCAGCATCCATTCTCGCTAGGAGGCTAATCCTACCAACCATGGCATGTCATCTGAACTTCTAGGCTGCCAAAGCCGATAAATGCTATAGCCCCTGACTAGAGAGCTTCGATTTCCGCCATGATGCGGTCGGCGATTTTTTGGTAACCCTCTTTGCCTTGGTAGTCCTGACCGGAAAAATCGATGGCTGGGCCAATGCTGACGACGATGCGGGCAAAGCGAATGCGGCCCGATCCTCGAGGCAGAGCATCCATGGCGCCGCGGATGCGAACGGGCTGCACCCTGACGTTCGCTTTGGCGACGATCAGACCCACACCAGGCTGCCCCTTGCCGAGCGCTCCGGTTTCACTGCGTTCGCCCTCGGGGAAAACCAATACTTTTTCTCCTCGGTGCAGCAATTTCACCATGGTCTTGAGGCTGGCCATATCGGGCCGCTCTTGATCCACGGGAATGGCATTCCATTGACGGTATAACCACTTTCCGAGGCCTACAAACAAAGTCTTGCGGGCGAGGAAATACATTTCCTCATCATACAAATTCCCGATCAAGGGTGGATCGAGGAAACTCTGGTGATTCGCCGCCACCAGCACGGGTCCATCGGTGATGAGGTGCTCTTTCCCCTCAATGCGCAAGCCGAACAAAGTGCGATATGCCGCACCAAAACTCATCCATCCCAACCAATAAATCCATCGCATCATGATCGTATTATGCTTCATTCACCGCCAAACCCTGGCTTCGCAAAATGTCGAGCGCGGCAGCCACTGCAGATGCCACGGTGTGATCAGAATTGTCCAACACCACCGCACCATCCGCCACCAACAGAGGGGCAGTGGTGCGATTGCTGTCCGCCTTGTCGCGCGCTGCGACGCTATCCGTCACGCCCTCGGCAGAACGACGTGCGGCGCGCACTTCCTCAGAGGCATCCACGTAAATTTTGTAGGGTGTATCGGGAAAAACGATGGATCCAATATCACGTCCCTCCATGACTACGCTGGTGTGTTGCAGATAGTCACGCTGCTTTTGCACCAGCACCTCGCGCACACGGGGTATGGCGGCAACAACAGAAACTGCAGTGTTCACGGCGGTATCGCGCAGTTCCTCATTCAACTCTCGACCATCGATGGCCACGGTGGAAAAACAACCTTCCACTCCGCAAACAATATCCATGGAATCGAGCGCTGACAAAACCGCGGCACTGTCGTGCGGGTCTAGGCCGAGCTGTAACACCTTCCATGTCACAGCGCGATACATGGCACCGGAATTCACCATCACTAGGTTCAGTTCCCTTGCAAGGCATTTGGCGATCGTGCTTTTCCCCGATGCCGCAGGACCATCGATGGCGATGGCAAAATGAGCGCTCGTATGCATCAGAGGGTATGGGAAACGGTGGGAAGTTCGTAAGCACTCGCATCGCTTGCTTCCGCCATGATGGCATCGAGGTGTCGGGAAAAACCTGGGTATGAGGTATTCACGCAGGCGGTGTTTTCCACAATCGTTTCGCCACTAGCAAACAATCCAGCAATCGCGAAGGCCATGGCGATGCGATGGTCGCCGAAACTTTGCAGTGTGGCTCCGTGCAGCGCGTGTCCACCCGTGATTTCCATGCCGTCTTCGAACTCCTCCACCTCGCCGCCCATGCTGCGCAGGTTGTTCACCACGGTAGTGATGCGATCGGTTTCTTTCACCCGCAACTCCTTGGCATTGCGGATCACGGTCTTGCCACTGGCCAACGCTGCGGCCACGGCGATGACAGGAATTTCATCGATTAGGTTCGGCACCTCGGCGGGGAAAATTTCAGTGCCAGAGAGTGCGGCACCACAAATCTCCAGATCGCCCATGGGCTCGCCATCCTGTGAGGAAGCATTCACCACGGTAATCTTCGCGCCCATGCGGCGCATCACATCCACGATGGCGGTGCGCGTAGGATTCAAGCCCACGTGGCGAATCAACAATCGAGAACCGGGCATGGCAGAGGCGGCCACGATCCAAAATGCGGCACTGGAAATATCGCCCGGCACACGGAAGTCGCGCGCTTGAGGTGTTTGCCCACCGGTCAAGCGGATGGCCTGGCCCTCGCGCTGTGTTTGCACCCCAAAGGCCTCGAGCATGCGCTCGGTATGGTCTCGAGTTTCCGCCGGCTGAATCACGGTTGTCACACCTTCACAAAACAGCCCCGCGAGTAGCACTGCGCTCTTTACCTGAGCACTGGCTACCGGCATTGTGTAGGAAATCGGCTGCAAGGAACAACCGTGGATACGCAAAGGCGCGCATCCGGTTTTTTCACCAAGGGCATCGATCTTGGCGCCCATTTGCGAAAGCGGATTGATCACCCGCCCCATAGGACGTGAGGACAAAGATTCGTCTCCGAACAATTCGCATTCGAAGGGCTGGGCTGCCAGCAATCCCGCCAACAAGCGCATGCCGGTGCCGGAATTGCCGCAATCAATGGGCTTCTGCGGCGCCTGGAGCTTGCCCTTTCGACCGTGGATGCGCAAGGCGATAGGCCCGAAGCCGACCATCTCCTCCAACACCTCATACGAAACCCCTGCCGCCGCCATGGCATGCAGCGTATTGAGACAATCCTCACTGGGCAAAAAATTGCGAATCAACGAATCGCCGTCGGCAAGCCCGGCAATGATCGCGGCGCGGTGTGACATGCTTTTGTCTCCTGGCACGCTCAATTCCGCTTGCAGGCTCTGGATGGCTTTTACTTGAAAATGACTCATTCGCGATGTGATGGAGGATGAAATCGGCCATACGCCATCGACCCTTGGATCCCATGCGCGCAAGCCGCAGACATCCAAGCGAAGAAGCCGAAAATTGCAAGCCCATTCCCCGCTCGTTTTGCGCAATTCATGGTATTTTTGCCATCGCCAAACGAAGCAACATTTGCGAAAAAAACCCATGCGTTTGCCTCTGCTTGTGGTCTGTCTGCTCCATATTCCTATCTTTTCCGCAGAAACGACTCTGCCCCCCACCCTCGCGATGCGCATCGAAAAGGAACAGGCATCCTCCAAAGAATTCAAGACAGCCTGGCAGCAATGCCCTGCCGAACAGCGCCCCGGCATGGAATTCCTGCTGATCCACATGTCCACCCGCGATGCCTCTTCGCTCCCATCGGAATTTCTGTTAGAAAATATCAAACTCGCCTATCAAGCACGTCAAGAGATGCCATGGGGCAAGGACATTCCCGACGAGATTTTTTTCAATGACGTATTGCCCTACGCCGTGCTCGATGAGAAACGCGACAACTGGCGTGCGGATTTTTACCAGCGCTTCAAGAAAATCGCCGGTGATGCGACCACCTCTTCCCAGGCCTTGGAGCGCATCAATGCCGCCATCGCCAAGGAATTGGGCGTGGAATACAACACCAAGCGCCGCGCGCCGAACCAGGGTCCCCACGAGTCGATGAAACTGAAAATGGCCTCCTGCACGGGGCTATCCATCCTGCTGGCCGATGCTCTGCGTTCCGTCTGCATCCCCTGCCGCATCGCTGGCACCGCGATGTGGACAACGAAGGAAGGCAATCACAATTGGAACGAAGTCTGGCTGCCCGAGCACAAGCGCTGGCTTTTTACCGAATACCATCCGGATAAAAATGGCCTCGATCACGGTTGGCTGATGGCCGATGCCGCTCGCGGTGTCCCGGGATCGGTCGCCCATGGCGTGTATGCGACCTCTTGGAAAAAAACCAACGCGCATTTCCCGATGATCTGGAACATGAGAGACACTAGCGTAGCGGGTGTGGATGTCACGCAGCGCTACATCGATCTCGGAGCCAAGACCATGATCCAACCGGGCGACTGCGAATTGCGCATCGATGCCTTCCTCCTTCAAGCTGATGGCAGCAAAAAACGCGAGGCGCTCGACGTGGAAGTCCGTCAATTCGACGTGGTCGTAGCTAAAGGAAAAACCCCTTCTACGACTGCAGACATGAACGATTTTCTGAGCATCCGTGTCCCGCAAGGAGTGCGTTACCAAGTCGTCATCCCCACAGATAACCCCAATCGTCCGCGCGCGATAGAAGCGATCGCGCCGAAGAACAAAGATGAGTTTCTACGCGTGAAACTGGAGGTGAAATAAACTCAGGGTCTCATCATTTGAACTCAGGCTTAGAGGCATAGTGACTCCGCCACGGCAACAAAAAACCTCGCGACCCGAAGGTGGCGAGGTTCTTTGGTTCGTTGCGAGAACGATTAGCGGGAGTAGAGCTCCACGATGAGCTGCTCATTCACCATTGGATCGATGTCCGAACGCTCAGGCACGCGGGAGATGGTGCCTTCCAGAGCGGCGCGATCGAGAGTCAACCAATCGACCAATGGCACGGCTTGGGTGAGATCGAGCATGCGCAGACCCATTTGCTGAGATGAGGGCTTTGCGGCGAGTTTGATCACATCACCGGCTTTGCACTCGTAGCTGGCCACATCGACCACTTTGCCATTGACCAGGACGTGACCGTGATTGACCAACTGACGGGCTGCTTGGCGAGTATTGCCAAAACCGAGGCGGTAGCAAACATTGTCGAGGCGCAGCTCAAGCAATTGAAGGATGATTTCACCTGTGATGCCACGACGGCGTGCGGCTTCCTCGTAGTATCCGCGGAATTGTTTCTCGAGAACTCCGTATTGAAAGCGGAGCTTTTGTTTCTCGCCGAGAGCCACCGAGTATTCACTCTTTTTCTTACGACCTGCGCGAATGCCGTGCTGACCGGGTGGGAAATTGCGACGCTCCAACGACTTGTTGGAACCAAACAACGGCACACCGAAGCGGCGGCTGATTCTTGTGCGGGGACCTGTGTAACGTGCCATGATCTTGAGTGGTAAAAGTGGGGATTAGACGCGACGGGCTTTCTTTGGACGGCAACCGTTGTGTGGAACGGGAGTCACATCGTCGATCGAGATGATTTCGATACCGATGGTTTGCACGGCACGAACAGCGGACTCACGACCGGAGCCGGGGCCCTTGACGCGGACTTCCGCTTCGCGAAGACCGTGACCCATGGCTTGGCGGCAAGCATCTTGGCAAACGACCTGAGCGGCATATGCAGTGCTCTTACGAGAACCTTTGAAGCCCATTTTGCCAGCGCTGGACCAGCCGAGGGCATTGCCCAGAGCGTCCGTTACGGAAACGAGAGTGTTGTTGAAAGTGGAAGTGACATGCACGATCCCCTTGGTGATGTTTTTCGAGCCTTTGGCCTTGTGAATCTTGATGACCGGCTCCTCACCACCGGCGATCTCAGCGAAAATGTCGCGACGCTCATCTTTTTTCGGAGCCACCACTTCTGCGGCTGGAGCTTCCACGGGAGCTGCTGCTTGCGGCTCAATTGCATTATTGTTTTCCTCAGACATAGTAATGGAGATCTAATTATTTCTTCACACCCACGGTCTTCTTCTTGCCCTTGCGGGTGCGGGCGTTGGTGCGGGTGCGCTGACCACGGACAGGCAAACCACGCTTGTGACGGATGCCACGGTAGCAGTTGATTGAGGTGAGACGCTTCAGAGCGACCTGACGTTCACGGCGAAGGTCACCTTCGATGGCGATGCCGTTGCTTTGGATCGCTTGGGCGATTTTCACGAGTTGCTCCTCGGAAAGCTGACCCGTGCGGATATCGGGATCAATCCCGGCTTGTTCGAGGATCTTCGTGGCAGTCGGGCGACCGATGCCATAAATGAACGGAAGAGAAGCTTCGATGCGCTTCTCATTAGGAATTTCTATACCGAAAATGCGGGCCATGATATTTGCGTAGATTCGCGTTGAGGCGCATGCAACAGAGTCGATGAAGCGATGCGGGGCGGCGTTGATACCAGAGTTAGATGTACTGGCAAGCATGAAATGAAAAAAAAATGATTTTTTCTTCGAATCAGGGGGATTTTTTTCATTTTTGCGTGTTTTCGGTCGATTCTGCGGTAAAATTGCCGTTTTCCCATGCCCAGGCCACGAGTTTTTCCTGCGCTTGTTCCATCACGTTCCTAACTTCTGGCGCATCATCCAAATGCCCTGCCAAGTGCAGCATGCCATGGATGATGTAGCGGAGCAATTCCCGCATCAGCGGCTCACCATGTTCTTGCGCTTGGCGTTGAGCGACCGCAGGACAAATGATCAATTCACCATGCAAAAAAGTAATCACATCCGTTTCTCCGGGAACATTCATGAACTCGCGATGAATGCGGTCCGATTCGACGGTATCGACGAACGCTATTTCTAACAACTCGAGTTCGTCGAGATGATGTGCCTCGCATTGATACGATGTCAACAAGGGCAAGACTTGCGCTGTGGCGAGGCGCAAAACATCCAACGATTCATCCGAGAGCGGAACCTGCTGCTGGTGGTCGATAATCTCCACGTCCCATGTCTTACTCCTCATGGGATGGTCGGACTGTGGATTTGGCTCCCGCCGATTTGCGTTCTCCGGCATCTTCTGTTTTTGTGTAGCTGATGCGACTGTGCATCATACTGCGCAGGGTAGTAGCAAAGCTGTCGCGCACCTTAGATAACTCGCGCAGAGTAAGTGAGCAATCATCGAGTTGGCCATCGGCCAGACGGGCGCGAACGATGTCATCCACCAGACCTCGAATCTTGATCGGGTTGGGTTTTTGCAAACTGCGTGAGGCGCTTTCGATGGCATCGGCCAAGCTAAGAATGCCCGTCTCTTTGGATCGGGGCCGCGGGCCGGGATAGCGGAAGTTTTTATCGTCGATCTGTGGCAAGTCTTCTTCGTTCTCCAATCCCTTGTCCACCTTGTCTTCTTCCTTCGCCTTGAGTTCTTGGCATTTGCGATAGAAATAATAAACCATGCTATCGCCATGGTGCTCGAGAATCGCATCGATGATGCGCGGATTGAGTTTGTACTTGAGAGCCATATCCACGCCATCTTTGACGTGGGCGATGATGACGAGAGAGCTCATCGTGGGAGTCAGTGCATCATGGGGATTCTCCATACCATCTGCCTGATTCTCGATAAAATATTCCGGTTTCTTCAGCTTGCCCACGTCGTGAAAATAGGCGCATGCACGGCACAAGGCGGCATTCGCACCGATCGCCTCCGCTGCCGACTCCGCGAGCGATGCCACGACCAAGCTGTGATGAAATGTGCCAGGGGCATCCAACTGCATTTGTTTTAGCAACGGATGATTCAGATCACAAAGTTCGAGCCAGCTGATGTTCGTGGTGAGAGAAAAAGCACCTTCGAGCATAGGTAGCAGACCGCTGACAATCAGCGCCGTAGTAAATCCGACGCCGAAGGCAACGGCGCACATCGTGCCGTCCGATGTCCATTGCTGCTGATGATTCCCATCCAAGACATGCAAGATGTGACCATAGATCACACCGAACAAGAGCGAGAGCCCCCCTGCATAGATGCCTGAGCGAAGCAACTGCGCCCGCTTGCGTACCCGACTGGTGAGCACCACGACAGCCATGCAACAGGCAAGGCTCGTGATCAGATAGACCACCATTTCGCTCGAAGGCATCAACAGGGTCCCGGCGATGCTAACAAAAATCGCGCTAAAAGTCCCGGCGCGCCGCCCCAGCAAAACCGAGTGAACCATGGGTGCAAGAGCAAACGGAATGAGCAGCAACTGATATTCCTTGCGCCATTGGTAGGTGGCCACCCAATGGGAAATCCAACAAACCACACCGAGATGCAACAACAAGCCTCCCAGAAGCAACAAGGCCACACTGTTCTTGCGCATCAAATCGCGATGATTCAATCGCAACATGATCACGGCCGTGATAGCGACGACAGCCGCACTCATGATCTGCTGCCAGAGTTGCTCGGACCACTTGCCCACCTCATCGTGAGGCTGTTGTGTTACCAGTGCGATGAGACTCACCACAAAGGCGACGATCAACAGCCACTGGATCCAACGCGCATTTCCCAACAGAGATACGATGCGCCCTTCCGCATCATAGACGCGACGCTTTTTTCCGGAAGACAGACCCTGCTGTGCCAACTTCCATCGTTTGAACGCATCCCAAAATCCCACGGCTCGATTTGATTGTGTTAGCTGGCGAAAGCGAATTCAACACTCACTGTCGCAGGCGGCAAAAGCTACGTAGCAAGCGGCAGCATGGCAAGAATAGTTTATCAAACACCCGTTTCACAGCAATGCCCTGCCATCCGCATACAGAAGCACCTGGGGCAATCTGTATCACTCAAGCAGCGATTTCGTAAAACTCGGCGATCTTTTTGAAAATCCTATCGCGTCTTTCGCGGGCCTTTTCCAAATCCTTTGTTTTCAGAGAAAAACGCATTCTCTCCGAGGTCGCATCCGATTTGTGAATCGTCACGTGACACCACCAGATGCCGCGGTTGTTCCAAAGATGATGATTGGCGTTATCATCGTTGATTTTCATGACGATTTTCGAGGTTTTCTTCATGCATGAAAATTTTTGCGTGATCTGTATGACATCTGCAACAAAAAAAAACAGAAATTGGTACAGATCTGCTAATCAGTACAGAATCGATCAAGCGGCGCAATGGGGTGTTTCGCCCAACTGCTGGAAGATGCGATCACGACGAGTGCGTGCTTTTTCGATGTCGCGAGTTTTGAGTGAAAAGCGCATACGCTTGGCCGTGCCATCGGATTGGTGAATCGTCAGATGGCACCACCAGACACCGCGATTGTTCCACAAATGATGGTTTTCATTGGCGTCATTCACGCGCAGCGACAACTTGGTGACGGTATTTGTGCTCATAGGGTTTACACGTCCACACTACTCTCGCTCCCTATTTTCGTCCATGTGACTACGCGCAAAAAAAATGTGTTTTTGCGCAAATCCAACAATCCTTACAATGCATCGAGAGCATCGCGAAAGGCATCACAGATGACCTGCGCGCCCTCGCTGCCGACACTTACACGGAGTAGATGGCTAGGCACACCGCAACCTTCAGCCCACGGCAGTTCACGGTAGTGAGCCAACAACGTGTAGGGACAAACCAGTGTGAACGGAGTGCCGAACGATGGTCCCTTGCTAAATTTGATGGAGTCGTATAATTTAGCGGTTTTTTTCGGAGACTTCAGTGCAAAAGACAATAATCCGCCGTAACCTCCATCGGGTTTGCGCAAGGCATCGTATTCCGTGCGGCAAGTGACGGATGGATGCCACACTTTATCGACGGCGGGATGCGATTGGAGCAATCCCACCAAGGCCAGTGCGCTTTCATTGGCCGCATGCCACAATGGTTCGCTGTGACGCAGATTGGATAGCAATGCCAAGCTGTCACCCGCATACAAGGGAGCGCATTCGCTGACTTCACCAGCAAGAGATACGGAGAAGTCCGCGCTGAAGGGGCTATCCTCACGCACACATGCCATACCAGCCATCACATCACCCGCACCAGAGATCCATTTCGTGAGACTAGTCGTTACGACATCGGCATAACGAAGCACTTCGACATTGCCGGGACAAGCGGTGGAGTCATCGATGATGAGAGGCGTGCCGCTCAATCGACAGGCCTCAGCGATGACAGGAAGATTCACCGTACGCAGCAAGGGGTTGCTGGGAACCTCCAGAAACACCCCGGCAAATTCACCTTGGCGCACGCGATGCAAGGCTTCGTCGAGCGACTCGCCTTCTCCCTGATTCAAAAAAACCACGCCGTTGCCGAACATCTCTTGGACTTTCAAGCAGTCCACGTAGGGAAATTCGATCTGTAGTGTTTTTTTCCCCATGCGTAAGCCGGGCAAACTTCGCAGCACGGAGGTGCAGGCTGCCATACCGCTGGCGAACACAAAAATCTGGTCTTTGCCGACCCCGACGATCTTGCCAATTTTCGCACGGAGAATTTTCGAGCGACCGGAAGGCGCGGGATTACCGTCGAGGATGTCCATGGCTTGTCGGCTACTGACCACTTCTCCGGAGAAACGCCAGTAATCGATAGCGACCTGCGCCGCTTTTTCCGGAACGATGAGCGCCTGCAAACCGTGAAAACTAGCGACTCGCGTGGCCACCTCCGCGCGGCGCTCAACAAAGCGTTGGGCCCGCTGGGCTGACACTCTTGAAGGAAAAAGCATCACCGATTGACCATCGCCGGCCAGTTCTTTTTTTGCCACCTCAAACAAACGTTCCACAGCGGGATGACGGAAAAACCTTGGATATCCCGCGCGCATTTTACGGACAACGCGATCGCGACCTTCCTCGTAATCCAGCACGGCTTTCCAGTTCGGCAGACACACCGAGACGGCGTGGAGGGAATCGGGAATTGCAATGCCAAGATCCTCTTCACTCCACGCTGGGTTTTCTTTCAGGTCGCGCATTGCTGCTCAGTGGTTACCAGCCACCCACCCACTTGCCAAGAAAAAAGATGATCACTCGACGGGTGCCGAACCGCGTTTCATTCGCTCCAGAGCAGCGTCCTGTATGGGGTTTTCTGGCCCTATCACCCAGCGCAATGCTCGCAGAAACCATCTTGTTATGGGAATCACCAAAGCACGCGGCCAGACAGGCATTCCGATCATTGCCTGATACGATGCCGGCAGTGTCAGATAAGCAGCTTGGTAGAGCAGACGGTAGGCGATGCTCGCCACGAAAGGAAGAGGTGGTTTGCGCAACCATTGCAGGACCTCGCGCGTTTGATCCGAGACCGTCAATTCCTCATGGAATGAGTCGATTGTTGCCAGCATATCTGCCTCACTGTGCGGAGCGCCCAATAGACCGAGAGGCTCGACGGATTTCGCCCAAAGTCGGATGTAATCATCGGCGCCGCCGGGAATGGGGGTAAACGAATATGTTTGATGACAACGGAGAAACGATTCCATGAAGGCAATGTGCACCCACATCAACAAATGAGGATCAGAGGCATCATACGTGCGTTCTTGGCCGTGAGAATCCGTGTATGTGCCGCGTACTTTCCCGTGCATACCGCGCACCCGGCCCGCCTCTCGCATGATGGACTCACGGGCGGCGAATGTGGTGACGGTCAGCCACTGAATGGTACCCGCAAGTCGCCCTAAGGGATCATTTTCATAACGCGAGTGATTGCGAACACCCGCTAAACTGCCGGGATGGAGGGCCTGCATCAGCAACGCTCGCACGCCGCCTACCAGCGTCGCCATATCTCCATGCACAATCCACGGCGCGTCCTCAGGCAGAAAAAAACCAGGGCCCTGCCCCGCAGCAACGGCACCCAACCAAGGCGGTTGACCACTGGGATCACCGCAGAGCAAAGCGCGGAATTTTTTTCCCATGGTGTTTTGCAACAGGCGTATCATGACATCAATCTTCTGTCTTGGGATTCCACTCGTGTTCCATCAGAACATCACGATCCACAAACTCCGCCACCGAGGCATGCGTAGCATCAAGAACTACCGGAGGCGCACATCCCGCCTCCCGTGCCTCCATCCATCGCCCCAGACAAACACACCATCGATTCCCTGCTTTCAAGCCGGGGAAATCGAACTCGGGCCGTGGTGTGATCAGATCATTTCCCATCGCCCGACTGTAGCGCAAAAATTCTTCTGTCATCACCGCGCACACCGTGTGCATGCCGCGGTCATCGCCGCTCGTGTTGCAACAACCGTCACGAAAGAATCCAGTTTTGGGATTCATGGAACATGGCTGTAAGTCATCGCCCAAAACATTTTTTGCCATGACGCTACTCAAGCGCGGATTCTGATTTGTTCAACCATAAATGCGCAACCGTCGATCAACGGTAGAAGACTTGCTTGAGCGTGAGCCCATCTGCAGGAGCGCAGTGCGGACATGTGTTCGAGTAGTGGACGTCACCGGGATCAATGAAATCCAGCAGCTGTTGGCGCGACATTTTTCCCTGCGCCACCATGATCGCGGCGCCCGTCATGAGACGCACCATACGATAGAAAAAACCTTCGCCCGAAAATGTCAGAACATAACCGTCGTCCCGCGCGGTCACCGATGCCTGATCGATGCGGCGATGGTAATCCATGCCTGGAGTTTCATTGCCTCGCACCGCGGCGAAACATACGAAATTATGACGCCCTAGGTAACACGAGAGAGCATCACGCAACACATCGACGTCGAACAGTTTCGGCAAATGCCAGGCAAGTCCCGCCGACAAGGGAGGCAGAACCGGCCATGTGCAAATCCGGTATTCGTAGGTTTTTCCGATGGCGGAAAATCGTGCGTGAAAATCCTCGGATACTTCGTCGCATTCCATTACGCGGAGTGTGGGCGGAAGTTTCGCATTGATGGCCGGCAGCCAGTTGTAGGGATTCATGCTGAGGTGCCCGGGGGCATCGAAGTGAGCCACCTGCCCGAGGGCATGGACCCCAGCGTCGGTCCGCCCCGATAGATGGGCACGTAAGGGCACCTTGGCGGTATCGCTGATCGCGCGTTCCAGATGATCCTGCACCGTGTTTCCTCCCGCCTGCGATTGCGAACCGGAAAAGGCCCGTCCGTCGTAGGCCAACGTCAGCTTGATGCGCATGAGCCAAATCTGCCCACAATTATTTTTTCAGCAAGTCCCGAATTTCTGCGAGCAACACTTCCTGAGTGCAGGGAGCGGGCGGTGCTACAGGAGTTTCCGCATCGGTCTTTTTGAGTTTGTTCATGGCCTTCACCACCAAAAACATCACGAAGGCGATGATGAGGAAATTGATGGCAATGGAGACAAAATTGCCCCACGCCACTACGGGGCCAAGCTTTCTGGCATCCAGCAATGCTAGGTCAGGCGGAACTTTTTCCGTAAGAGGAATGTAGGAGTTGGAGAAATCCATCCCGCTACTGATCTTCGCCACGAAAGGCATGATCAGGTCATCGATGAATGAACCAGAAAACTTGGTAAAGGCCGCACCCATGACAAAAGCCACGGACATGTCGATGAGATTTCCTTTGAGAGCAAATTCTTTGAATTCTTTGAGCATAAGAGGATTGGGTTTTTATAGAGATGTACGATTTGGTATCCCATATAAGATCAAAGTTTTCAAACCACAATCTCAAAATGAAATGCTTCTCATCAACCACCTAGCATTTCTTTCATGCTACTGAAGAAGTTGCTGAGTTCGTCATCACTGGCTTCACGCCCGAAGATTTCCTCGTAACTGGTAACGAGGAGGTGCTCTCCATCGAGTTCGTCGAGGAAGGTGCTGGGCTGTGATCGGACCGTCTCGCCGAATTTGATGCGTGTGGCACAATAGGTGAGCGTTAGTTTTTCTCTGGCACGGGTGATCCCCACGTAAAACAATCGGCGCTCCTCATCCCGCGTTCCTTCACTGATGCTGCGCTTGTGTGGCAGAGTGCCCTCTTCCAAGCCCACCAAATAAACGTGAGGAAACTCGAGACCTTTGGAGGCATGAAGAGTGATGAGAGTGACACCCTGTTTGCTCTCGAGGTCATCTTCTTTTTCGGAACTGAGCGAGATGGCATCGAGAAATTGCTGCAAGGTCTTACCGCGGTTGGAGTAGTCCTCCAGTTGGCGGATGATGCTGCCTATGCCCTCAGTGCGAGCATCGCGCTCTTTCTCCGTCTTGCATCCGCGCATCAACCATGCGACGTAATCCATTTCCGCGACCATCTCGCGCAACACCTGCCCGGCATTTTGTTTCGCGACATCGATGCGTGCCTTGGCGTTCGAAACCAGAGCGACGAATTCCTCGATCGCCACTCGGGTCTTGGCTCCCAGAGTATGAGTAAAATTCGGATCGCACAGTGCCTCCCATACACTTTTGTGTGTCTCGCGACTGAAATCGGTAGCAAGTAGGGCCGTGGCTTGACCGATGCCACGATTCGGCGCGTTCAAGACCCTCAGCAGAGCCACATCCGATTCCGGTGCGGCTAGCAACTGAGCATAGGCAATCACATCGCGGATCTCGCGACGGTCAAAGAAACTCTGGGCCCCCACCATGCGATAGGGGATTTTTCTCTCGCGCAGAGCCTCCTCGAGCAAGCGGCACTGACCATTGGTGCGGAATAAGATGGCAAAATCTTCCCAAGCTTTTTTCGATAGGCCTTTTTCCTCAATGATCTCTTCTGCAATGAACTCGGCTTCCTCCGCATCGCCGGGCATAGCCACCACTCGCACGGGAGCACCACCCGCCTTGGTGCTGATCAGCACCTTGGGACGTCGACCGATATTGTGTTTGATCAGGCTATTCGCCGTGTGGAGAACGGCATGGGTGCTGCGATAGTTTTCCTCTAAAAGAATGATGCGTGGATGGGGGAAGAATTTCTCAAATTGCAGAATATTGGCCATTTGCGCCCCACGCCAGCCGTAGATCGATTGATCGTCATCGCCCACCACACAAACATGATAGGGGGCACCAACCAACTGCTGCAGCAGTCTCATTTGCAGCGAATTCGTGTCCTGGAACTCATCCACGGTGACCCGCTGGTAATAATCCCGATAGATTTGACGAACGTCTTCGTGTTCCGTGAGCAACTTTTCCGCCAGCACGAGGAGGTCATCGAAGTCGACGGCGTTCTGCGCACGCAACTCGTTTTGATAGGCAGTGGCAATGATGCCGATGAAGTCATCGTCCTGCTGCGAGGGATCGAGCCCTGCATTTTTTGCTTTGGAGATCGCCCCTAGGATTTGTTCGGGCTTGAGCGTGGAGTTCGCCCCCCCCTTGCGGACCATGATTTGCTTGATCAAACCGACCTGATCGCTGCCGGTGTAAATGGCGAAATTGTTCTTGTAACCGAGACGATCGATTCCTCCGCGAAGCAAACGAACGCAGAGCGAGTGGAACGTGCACACCGTCATATCCTCGGCCGCCTGTTTCGAAACCATGCCGCCGATCCGCTCGCGCATCTCAGCGGCGGCCTTATTGGTGAAGGTCACAGCGAGGACATTTTTCGCGGCCACGCCGCGCTCCAGCATGTTGGCAATGCGACAGGTGACCGTACGGGTTTTTCCCGTGCCAGCTCCCGCGAGAATCAGAACGGGACCATCGATGGCAGCCACGGCATCGCGTTGAGCTTTATTGAGAGAATCGAACGAAAAAGCACCAGCCATGCGGCGCTATCCAAAACGCATTGCCGCGCTGTTGACAATCACGAAACGAGACAAGCGAAAAAAGCGCTCATAAAATCAATCAATTTTCTCGTTTGATCGACTGGATGAGATCATGGGTTGACTTGGCGCCGGCCTCGTCCTGAGAAGTCACTTGCAATTGACGCAAGGACTCCAGAAGAAGGAGATCGCGTGGCCAGTATTGCAAACCCTCCAGATACATCTCCTTGGCTCGATCCAGCTGGCTTTTGCTCTCATAATAACGCCCTAAGGGCACATTCATCGGCAGCAAAAATACGGGAGGCATCATGCGCGATGCCAAGACCTGACGTTCACGGGCACCGCTGTACCAGTTGTAGGCAATGCCAGCATTACTCCCCCCTTTGCCCAAGGCGATATCGCCCTTCAATTTCAAAACGGCAATTTCCAGGAAGGAATAAGCTCTCAAAAATGGTGCCAACTCGCCCAACATAACGGCATCGCGACGCACCTGATCCATCAACGGCAAGTGCATGGTCAATGCCTGCTGAACTTCCTCCAATCGTTTGGAATTCTTTTGCGAAAGGGCGATTTGCCCATCTAGAACCATGGCCAGCCCTTGGTAGTAAAAGGCAACTTTCGAGTGGGGTATCATCGAGTTGACGGCAACTTTCGATGGAAGTGATGCCTTGGCACGCTCATAATCCCCTTTGCCACCGCGCCTCATCAAGAGTCGGGCCTGAAGCGTATGAGCCTCCCACCACATCATGCGAGCTCCGGCCGACTTCATTCGATCATCAGGCAATTTCACTTTTACAAGAGATTGAGACACGGCCAAAGCGGCATCCTCTTGGCCCGAAGACGCCAAAGCGATCGCCCGATATGTCTCCGCCCGGATCCACTCTGGACAATCAGCCATCGTCATGCCGGAATCCTTCATCCACTTCAAATACAAGTCTCCACATCGGGAAAAGGCAGTGGCGGCTTCGTGGTGATTGCCACAGCGCCACTCGTAATGACCTAACAGATGCAGATAAGGAGGATAGTCCGGGACCATCTGGCATAGACGGCGAGCCATAGGCAAGTCCTCAGCCATTGCCAGATTCTCCGTTCGCATCATCAGCCACGCGTGCATCAACAAGGGAGAATCCGGTTGATTTTTCATCAGAACGGATAACTGATCCTGAGCCACTTTTTGATCGGGATTGGGCGAGCCGTATTCATCAAAACCACTGCGGCGAAAGTATACCTCGAACAACTTCAACTGCCAGTCACCTGGGAACTTCTTCGCCACCTCAGCAAAGGCACTGGCCGCGTCTCCGGGCCCCTCTTCCAGAAGTCGCGTCATTGCATGAATGTAGCCACGTTCCAATTCTGTACCTTTACCCGCCTGAATCAATGCCAGAGCCCGATCCGCCGCGGCCATGCGCGGCTTCATGAATTCACTCTCCGTTTCCAATAGGCTGAACACCACCCCGAAGTGGGCCATGATGCAATCGGGATCCATGCGCAAGGCCGCGATGAAATGCCGATAGGCTTGAAAATCCCAGCCGCCATGAATGAGATTGAGCCCTTGAATCACATGCTTCTGCGCTTTCTCATCGGTAGCACTAATGGCCATCGTGATTCCGCTGGGAACCGCACTCATTTCGACCTCGGCTGCCCCCTGAAGCTTAGGGAGGATCAGATCCTTGACTTCGGGCAAAGACTCTGCCGCCCATGACATGCCAGCCATTCCCATCAATATCAAAATTCTCACACGTCGAGCATGACCAGATTTTTTCCTGATCCAAGCAAAAATCCTACTCGCCTGATCAGACTTTGCTGCTATGATCGGCCCATGAACTTCGGAGTGATAGGCTGTGGAAAAATGGGTTCGGCTCTGATTGCCGGCGCGGTGCGCAGCGGTGCGCTGACCCCCACTGAAGTCTGGGGCTATGATGCTATCGCTGCCGCCACGGAAGATTTTTGCCGCCAAACCCAATGTCATGCCGCCGCATCCTTGCAGGAATTAGCGCAAAAGTGTGATACCTTTTTACTCGCCACCAAACCCTATCAGGTGCGCGATGTTCTCTCCCAGTTGGGACAATCATTGGGAACGAAACCGGCGCTGCTCATTTCCGTAGCAGCCGGGATTCCCCTTGCTGTATTAGAAGATTGTCTTCCTGCCACCGTTCGAGTGATCCGCACCATGCCCAATACTCCTGCACTCGTGGGAAAGGGCGCCAGTGCGTATGCTCTCGGTGCCCGCTCCACCAGCAGTGACGCAGAAGTAGCCTCGACCCTTTTCTCCTCAGTAGGTCTTGCGATTGCGACACCCGAGTCTCTCCTGGATGCCGTAACTGGTCTATCTGGTTCAGGTCCTGCTTACGGATTCGTGATCATTGAAGCGCTTGCCGACGCGGGAGTGCGTCAAGGTCTGCCCCGCAACGATGCGATCCAGCTCGCAGCACAGACCCTTCTGGGAGCAGCCGCCATGGTGCTCGAAACGGGCATGCATCCGGCGCAACTGAAAGACATGGTAGCATCGCCGGGCGGTACGACCATAGCAGGCATCGCCGCACTGGAGCAGAACTCTCTTCGTCACGCATTGCACGAAGCAGTCTCCGCAGCTACTCAACGTTCCCGTGAACTCTCCCATTCTTAACCCAGCGCCATCCCATCCATGAAAAAAGTTTTCGCTCTTCTCTTCCTCTGCCTTGCCCCGCTGCTATTCGTTTCTTGCGGCTCGGATCCCGATGATGGACCTCCTTTGGTAGGCATGGCCAAGGCCTCGGCAGGACCAGCTCGTGCCGCTTACGAAAAAGCATTAACTGCAGATCAGGCCGGAAAAAGCAGAAAGGCCCGGAAGCTCTACACCCATATGGCGAACAATTATCCCACCGCAGCGGATGCTCCGCAGGCTCGATTCCGCCAAGCGCAATTGCAGGAACAACAAGGAGATTTGGTTGCAGCTTTCGACTCATACAGTGATGTGCTGAAGCGTTATCAATCCAGCAAACTCTACTCCCCTGCCCTAGAACGTCAGACAGCAATTTCTCAACTTGCCCTCGATGGAAAGGTGAAATCAGGATTTATTTTCGGCACGAAAATCGATAGCGGAAAAATGATTGAAATGCTCGACAAAGTCAGAGACGCCGCTCCCGAAGCCGCATCAGCACCCAAAGCTCAATTTCAGATCGGTCAAGTCCATCAAGAGCGAGGCAAAGTCGCCGAGTCGATCGCAGCCTACCGCAAGGTTGTGTCCGATTGGCCCGATAGCGAACAAGCTCCCGAGTCACAATTCCGCATCGGACTGATCCTGATCGAACAAGCGAAACGCGGCAATCAGGACATGGGCAATCTCGATCGCGCGCGCGAAGCTTTTCAGGATTACCTGACGGTATACCCTAACGGGTCACGAGCCGCGGAAGCACGCACACAAGTGGCCAGTCTGGAACAACAGGATGTGCAACGATCTCTCGACGTTGCCCATTTTTACAAACGCAAAGGCGACCTCGAATCGGCCCGCTTCTATTACAACGAAGTGCTGAAAAAACACGCGTCCGGATCTCTTCACGATCAGGCTCAAGCGGGCATACAATCCCTCTCAACACCCGAGTGAATACCATCATGCGCCACTTCTCTCCTAAATCGGTGATATGCACAGGTATCATCATCTCAGTGACGGGCTTGATTTCCTGCGCTGGTTATCACCTCGAAGGACAGCGCCCGCAAGCTCTCGTGCATGTGAAAAACATACGCGTTCCCCTGTTTGAAAACAAAACTCTCATTCCACGCGGCGAGGCGCTTGCCACGAACTCATTGATCGATGCCATTGCCAGTGACGGCACCTATCGCATCGCCAATGACGCAACGGCAGACGCCGTATTGAAAGGCACGGTGGAATCCATCAACTACGATCAGGTTCGAGCCACACGACTTGATACCCTGCGCTCTGAGGAATTGGAAAACACCATTACTCTGAGCTGGGAATTGCGTGATGCAAAAAATCCACTCAAAGTCCTCGCGAAAGGAAGTGCTACGGGCGTGTCGCGATTCGCCATCGATGCCAACTTGCAAACCGCAAGAACCAGCGCCTTGCCTGATGCGATGCAGCGCGCGGCGACCCAAGTGGTGGGCCGTCTGACCGACGATTATTGATACCCACCACCATGTCTACCGGCTCCATCTACCTCATCCCAACGCCTATCGGAAACCGCGACGACATCACGCTGCGTGCCCTCAAGGTCCTCGGGGAAGTCGATGCGATTGCCTGCGAAGACACCCGCCATTCATCTCCCCTGCTACAGCATCACGGGATACAGAAGCCACTGATCTCACTTCACGAGCACAATGAAATCCGCCGCATCCCCGAGCTCATCGAGAGGGTCCGGCAAGGAGAAAAAATCGCCGTCATCACTGATGCAGGCATGCCTGGAATATCGGATCCTGGTTATCGATTGGTGCAGCGTTGCATCGAGGATGAGATACCCTACGAGGTATTGCCCGGACCATCTGCGATACTCAACGCGCTGATCGGCTCGGGATTCCCTTGCCACAGCTTCAGCTTCGGCGGATTTCTCTCGGTCAAAAAAGGCAAACGCGCGCAAGCCTTGCAATCCGCATTGGCATCCGGGCAAACACATCTTTTTTTCGAGTCTCCCCATCGACTGCCATCGACCTTGGAAATACTCGCCGGACTGCAGCCTGAAGCACGGGTCTGCGTGGCACGAGAATTGACCAAAAAATTCGAAACCTACCATCGCGATACAGCAGAAAAACTTTATGCGTATTTTCAGAACCATCCCCCCAAAGGGGAGATCGTGATTCTCATTCACGGCAACCCTGATGCCGCACCCTAACGGATCGACGCGATGTTATCCTTTTCGACATGCTGGAACAACTCGCGCCACTCGGATGGCGAGGCGATGATCGACGAAATCCTAGCACTGGGCTTCCGGCACATCGAACTCTCACACGGCATGACCATCTCCAAGCTGCCTGGCATTCGCAAAGCGCATCAGGATGGGAGATTTACGTGCTCAGGCGTTCACAACTTTTTCCCATCGCCGGTGGAAGTCATGATCGATGCACCAGATGCCTACGAATACACTTCTCATCGTCCATGGGATCGCAAGCGCGCTATGGAAATGAGCATGCAAACCTTGGAGCTGGCCGCAGAATTCCGCGCGAACTATATGGTTCTGCATATGGGATCCGTGCCACTTCATCCCAAAAAATACACCAAGCGTCTCACCTCCCTGGTGGCTGCAGGTCATCAACTCGAGGAAGTATTCACCAAGTCGAAGATACAGTTCGTCAAAAAAAGAGAAAAAATTTCACCGCTCTACTACGGGCGGGCGATTGATGCCTTGGAGCAACTGGTCGTTCACGCCGAAAAATGCGGCGTAATCCTAGCAGTCGAGTCGCGCTCACGATTCGAAGACATGCCCAATGAGAGGGAGATGCTTCACTTGCAGGAACATTTCAAAGGCAATCCTTGGATCGGTTACTGGCATGACTTCGGACATGTGCAGTTGAAGCACAACTTGGGCTTGCTGGACCATCGCGACTGGCTAGGAAAAATTCAAAATCACATCATCGGTGCCCACATCCATGATGTCGAGTGGCCCGCACGCGATCATCGCACACCATTCACGGGCACACTGGACTACAAAACGCTGCTACCATTTTTCCCGACGGGTTGTCCTATCGTATGGGAGCTCTCCCCCTCCCGCAAAACCGATGAGATCCGACGTGCCCTGGAAGTGTGGAAACAGGTCTTTACCGATCGCCTCCCGTAGGTTTTCCTCAGATGCGAAAGTTGCGAACTTCATCGAAAATTCATGATTCGGTTCTTGATCATTCGATCTGAACCGACAGCATGGACGACATCCAACGCACCAGCTCGAATGAATTTTCTCACACGTCTCTTGATCGTTTGTCTCGCACTCCTGCCCAGTGGGCGGATCGCGGCTCAAGAAAGCTTTTTTCGCAGTGTGTTTGAGCCTAAATCGGGCTCTTACGTTGAGGTGACTTCACTTTTCAGCAAACTTCCCTCCAGCGGTTTTGCGCCCATGCGCGTCACGATCGCCAATCGCACCGGAGTTCCCGTCAGCTTGTCGCTGCAGTTTCAATCGGAATCCAATACCACCTATTATAACAACGGCTCGCTGACTACAAAATCATCATTCACGGCATCATCGCCTGCGGGGATCGTCACCACCACGGATTGTCTCGTTCCAGTCGCGCCGTCTGTAAAAAGAGTGTCTCACAGCACGGTCGCGTCTTCACAAAGCCTGCGATTGACCATGTCAGGTGCCAACAATACCACACACACGCAGACCAGCACCAACCATTCCGATTTCCCCTACCTACTCATGTCGGAGTCTCTGAGCACACCGAATGCTTCGGCTCTGGATAGTGAATTGAACAAACACCTCCATGGTGCGAGCGGTGGCTACATGCCGGGCAATCTCTCATTCGCGGGCAAATTCGATCCTAAGACGATGCCGGAAGACTGGCGTGCCTTCATCGGCCATGACGGCATCCTGCTCACTGATCAAGATTGGTTGAACATGACGCCTGGGGCCCGCTCTGCCTTATTGCAATGGAACCGGCAAGGCGGATATCTGCGACTTTTTGCTAGCAACTCCAGCAGCACTCTCGAGACGTTGGGGATTCCAACCGAAGAATGGAACGGAAAAAGAATGCGCAGCAAGGGAGTCGTCAAAATGAGTTCCATTCCCGCAGCACTCACGCTCGATGCTTCTCCTACACTCGCGGAAATCATATCCACAAGCAATCTCTGGCCATGCCAAAACAAATCGGCAGCAGAAGATTTCAGCAATGGCAGTTGGGGACTGCACCAAGCATTGGGCACGAAAACCTTTCACTTCCTACTCTTCATCTTTGTATTGATCGCCTTCGGGATCCTGGTCGGCCCTATCAATCTGTTCGTTTTTGCCAAATCTGGAAGACGTCACAAGTTGTTCATCACCACACCGCTGATCGCCATCGGAGCCAGCGTGGTAATGGTCATTCTCATCTTCGTGCAAGACGGACTCGGTGGACGTGGCATTCGGGTCCAATGGATGGAACTGGTGCGCGAGAACAGCGATCATAACGCCTACATTCATCAGGAGCAGGTATCACGCACAGGTGTTCTCGTGGGCAATCGATTTTTGCTCAGCGATCCGAGCAGCATCACTCCCTTGCCCATGGCAAGCAGCCAGTGGACACGCTTGACCCAATCCAGTTCGAATGATCAATCGTATGAAATCAACACCGTAGACAAAGGCTTGCAAATTTCCGGTGACTGGTTCCAGTCTCGCTCGGAACAAGCCCAGATGATTCGGGCTGTCGTGCCCACACGAGCTAGGATCGAGTCCACGGATCCCGCCAACGAACTGGCACTGTTGTCCAATTTTGAATACGAGATTGATCAGATCTACTATCGAGGCAAAGGAGGCAAATTCTGGTGCGCGCAAAAAATCCCCTCTGGTAAAAACTTCCTCGCCCGTGCGTGCACTCAGGCGGAGTTCGTTCATTTCGTCCGCATGGCGGGAGCGAATCTTAGCAAAAGCCAGCAACAACAACTGGAACGACTTGCCGAGCGTCAAGGGTATTTCATCGCGCAGACATCGCAGGCACCCATGATCGAAACCTACTCCGCCATCCGCTGGACAGAAAATACCACCATCATCACAGGACGCGTGCAAAGTCCGGAAACACCCTAACCTTTTTTTCCTCATGAGCCAGCACGCCATTCGCGTTCACAATCTCTATCGCTACTTCGGCCCGCTCAAAGCGGTGAATGGAGTCAGCTTCGAAATCCCCCACGGCTCCGTCTGCGGTTTCGTAGGTGCAAACGGCGCAGGTAAGACCACCACCATGCGCATTCTCGCATCGCTGGACTACCCTACTCTCGGCACGGCAGAAATCTGCGGCTACAATGTGGTGAGCCATCCCGATGAAGTGCGAAGACTCATCGGTTGGATGCCCGATCATTTCGGCAACTACGAACACATGACCGTAGTCGAGTATCTCGATTTCTACGCGCGCGCCCTTGGTTTCAAAGGCAAGGAGAGGCGGCAACGAGTGCAGGAGGTGATGGAGTTCACCGACCTCGTGCCACTGGCCGATCGCTTTTCTAACAAATTATCAAAAGGTAACACCCAACGACTCGGACTCGGGAGAGCCTTGCTGCAAGATCCGCAGGTGTTGATCATGGATGAACCAGCCGCGGGACTGGATCCCAAGGCCCGTGTGGAACTCAAGAGCCTGATTCGCGTCCTCGCAAACGAGGGAAAAACCATATTCATTTCTTCCCACATTCTATCCGAGCTGGGGGAAATGTGTGATTCGCTGCTCTTCATCAATGGCGGGCGCATCGTTCACCACGGTGATGCGGAAAGCATGAAACGCGAAACGGACAGCGGCGGTGGGCTTTTGTTCGACGTTCAGCTTCTGGGCAATGCCGAGGACCTATCCGAATGGTGCTTGCTGCAAGCTCAAGTCGAACTGATCGAAGCACGAAAACACGGTGGTCGCGTGCGCATCAACTCCGCCGATCTCAACGATGCGGCGCAGGCTTTGCAGCGCATGATCAAGGACGGACTCCGAGTCACGGAGTTCCACCGTGAAGAACGGAATCTAGAGGACGCCTTCATCGACATGTTAGGAAAACTCGACCGCGGCGAAATCGGCGGCAGCAAGCCACCCCCCATGCCGGATAGGAAAGCCTTCAACCCACCTGCACCTGAAGCATGAGCCAAGAAACCACCATTCCCGCGATCGAAATGAGTGCCGCGGATCGCAGCACGGAGAAACTCAATGATTTCTCAGATCGCCTGCCGCCCATGCTCGTCAAGGAATTGCGCCAGGGACTGAGAGCAAAAACGTTTGTCGGCGTGTTTCTCGGACTACAACTGTTTCTCGGCATCGTCATGCTCTTCGCCACCACGGCTTCCGGACTTGACGGAGCAGGAGAGGCCGTCTCACGCATCATCTTCCTGTTCTTTTCCCTTGCCGTTCTCGTCGTGCAACCGTTGCGCGCGATCAATGCGCTTCACTCAGAAATCAAGTCTACCACACTCGACATGATGGTGCTCACAAGACTGAATGCGCGGCGTATCGTTGCAGGCAAATGGGCATCGATCGTGGGCCAAACGCTGCTGCTCTTTGTCTCCATCGTTCCGTATCTGATACTCCGCTACTTTTTCGGTGGCATGAACCTCTTTGCCGAATTGCTCGCGCTGGGATCGATTTGCGCATTCTCCGCCTGCCTCACGGCATTTAACATAGGCTTGTCGTCAAACGCCGCCATCATCGTGCGCGGAATCGTGCCAATGATTGTCGCTGTGATTCTCTTTAGTTTTTTGATGGCCATGCTGACAGAGTTCGACGATTTTCTGGAGTTTTTCTCACTGGCTGACCCGGATGCGATGGCGCTGTATTGGGGGCTTTTCATCGGATCCATCTACCTTGCTTGGATCACTTTCGGCCTCGGTGTCTCGGCGATAGCTCCTGCCGCAGAAAACCACAGTTCGCTGAACCGCTTGATCACACTGGTGATGATGGCGATCGCCGCCGTCATCATGCATCTTGCCCATGCCGACGAAGTGATCATTCCATTCATCATCGGCGCCGTAGCATTTCCCGGCTTATTGGCGAGCCTGACAGAACCGAACCAGCTTTTGCCTCGCGTGACACTCCCTTTTATCCGTCGTGGCATCATCGGTAAATTATGCGGCGTATTTCTTTATCCATGTTGGTTTTCTGGAGTGTGCTTTAGCGCTTTACTCTGTGTTTTCCTCTTGGCTCTCGGCGGTGTTTTTACCGCATACATGCCCATGTATCGTTTCGGTGAGGAGGAGTTTACGGTATTGTGTAGCCTCACAGGATCCGCCCTTTTTCCCGCGCTCTTTCTGGCCTTTTTCCAAAAACGCATACAAAATCGTCTGGGGATCTACTTGGCGATTCTCATCGCCTCGTTCGCCCTAATGCTAGCACTCATGGCTGTTGCAGAAAGCACCAACGCGGATGCTTCGATGTGGCTCTTCGTTTGGCTACCGCCGGCGCAATTGTATCTGATCGATAACGCGGGCACCTCCGACACAGCTGTCCTGATTGCGAGCATCGTCTTCACCGGCCTGTATCTGGGAATCTTGCTGATTCACGCATGGTCGAAATACAAGCAGATACGTCAAGTGGAACAGGAAGCCGAGGAAACCTACCTCACTCCCGCTGAGTCGAGTCCCGAGCCCTCATAGGTGCTGGACAGATGGCAAAAGACCTGTTCTTGTTTCGCGGTCACTAGAAAGACATATCGCACATGATCCCATCGAACCGCGTGACCGACCCCTGGCGCTGGCGTCTAGCGATGACATGCTATCGTCTGCTGGCACCCTGTCTTTTGGGCATAGCGCTACCCGCATGGCTGAGAAAAATGGCGGCACGTGATGGATGGTCGACGCCATTTGGCGAGCGCTTCAGCATCTATGGAATGGATCCCGAATGGGAGCCCTTTGGTCGCATTCATCTCCACGCCGTTAGCGTAGGTGAAACCCTAATCGCACTCAAGTTTTTGCAATCCTGGCGTCATCAGCATGCTGATCCCGTCGTCCTTGCCGTAGGAACGGCAACCGCATATCAATTGGCCGTGGCGTCACAGGTGGAGAACCTCACCGTCGTGTATGCACCGCTCGACCTGTATGCCTTCGTCGTTAGATATCTCAACCGATTTTCGCCATCGATGATTGCTCTGGTGGAGGCGGAAGCTTGGCCTGAACTGATGACCCAATGCCAAAAGCGCGGTATACCCGTATGCATGATCAACGCGCGACTCTCGACTCGTTCCGAGCGTCGCTACCAGAAAGCAAAAAACTGGATCATGCCTTTGTTTCAAAAAATAACTCGGATCGGCTTGCAGGAACCAGAGGATGCCGCACGATTCGCGTCTCTGGGGCTGAATCCCGATCGTCTGTGGGTAACCGGAAGCATCAAATTCGATCCTGCAGCGGCCGTTCCTCCGCGTCAGCGCGACGAGTTTTCCGCCATCCTAGAGCCCATCCGCCATCATCGGCCGATCGTGCTCGCTGCCAGCACGCATCAGGGGGAAGAAATTTTGTTAGCCCAAGCCCTTACCCGTCAGGATGTTTTATTCGTATGCGTGCCGCGCCATGCGGAGAGACGCGGCGAAGTATCACAAGCCCTCGCCGAAGTCGGCCTGCGGGTCTGGTTGCGCAGCGATGGAATTCCGCCCGCAGGATCGCAGGTCGATGTGCTGATCGTTGACAGCACGGGGGAATTGCGCGATTGGACTGCCCATGCCGATATTGCCATCATCGGCAAAAGTTTTCTTTCGACCGGCGGACAGAATCCTGCTGAGGCCATACTCGCTCACAAGCCCGTCATTGTCGGCCCCCATATGGAAAATTTCGAACCGCTCGCCAGTCAACTGCTGGCGGTGGATGGCATCATACGCGTCGATAACGCGAATGATTTGTCGAGCGCATTGGCATCTCTTTTGGCCAATCCGGCGCGTTGTGAAATCATGTCGTCACGCTCTCAGAAAATTCTGGAACAGCATGCCGGTTCCACCCAGCGGAGCATCGAGATGCTGGAGTCTGCTTTACAGCGTTGAGTGTCTTCCTCATTTCGTTGCTGGTTCATGGCAGGGATCGAAGCGATGGAGGCATCTCACTCGCGAATCCTCAGTCAAGGCCCGCCGCGGGTGTGACTGGCCTCCGCGCACAATGCAGCGAAGGCACTTTCCGCTGTGCCATACTGGAAAACAAATCCCGCCTGCTCCCAGACACGTGGCTGCACCCGCTGACCTCCTAATAGAAAATCACCGAACTCGCCAAAGATCATACGCAAGACAAATCCCGGAGCTACCCAAGGCGCGGGACGTCGCAACGCCTTCGCGAGCTTTCGGGTGAAATCACGATTTCTCTCAGGTGCTGGAGCCACTCCATTCACTGGGCCCGTCAGTGAAGAGTGATCGAAAGAAAAGAGAATGCCCGCCACCAAATCATCGATGTGAATCCATGGCATCCATTGACTGCCATCGCCTAACCTTGCTCCCGCTCCTAAGGAAAAGACCAAGCGCAGCCGATCCCAAGCCATTCCTCCCCTACCGAGCACCATGCCGATTCTCACCATCACACAACGAACCCCAAGTCGCTCCGCCCCTGATGTCGCGCGCTCCCAGTCGATACACAGCCGAGCCAGATACCCTTGACCAGGCAATGAGGATTCATCAACCCATTCGTCATTCCGATTGCCATAATATCCCACAGCGGAAGCATTGACCCAGACCTTGGGGCGCTCCGTATCAGGCATTTGCGATAAGGCATCGACGATTGCTCGAGTCACCCCGATCCGACTTTGCTCAAACTTTTCCTTATGAGCAGAGCTCCAACGTTGATCGACTCTTTCGCCAGCCAAATTGATGATGCCATCGAGCCCAGAAAAATCCCATTCTCCTGATTTTCGCCACTCCTTCACACAGCTCACATCGCCGTAGCCGCTGCGACTGAAGCCGACCACCTCGTCACCTCGGGCGGCAAGCGCCGCGGCCACATAGCGGCCGACAAATCCCGTGACTCCCACAATTCCCACTCGCTGTTTCATGACAGATGAATGCCACGTTTCCCGCAACAATGCAAATCATCTCCGCCTCGACTCTGCGTGTGATCAGTGCCTCGAAAAAGGTCAAGGCATCCATGATCGGCATCGAGCGCGCCTGAGCCTAACTTCGCGCGCATAGCTGCCCCTTTTTGTTTGGCAAAGTCCATAGAATCCCCTACGCTAGTGCCTGATGAACCGCTGCATTCTTCTCACCCTTGTGCTTCTGCTATCGCAGTCACTGGGCTGGGCGGATCATGTGGTGCTTTGCGGTGGTCCGTCTTTAAAGCGCTGGGAACAATACCGCGTCCCCGAGGACCAGCATGACCGGTGGTGGGCGAACTTCATCCGAGGCGGTACAATGCGCATGGACGAAATCCGCAAAGTCTATGGCCATGCGGCTCCAATCGTGTGGATCGTTTATCGCCCCGCCTACGAATTGCGTGGTCGAGAAGACGGACAAAACTACATCAGTATGATTCAACAACAAGCAAGCAAGCGAGGCGCTTCGTTGATCTGGATCGAGAGCGGTCAGGACTTGATCCGCACGCTCAATTCCCGCAGTCGAGGTTCCATCCAAACCTTCGACTATTTTGGCCACTCGAACAAACATTGTTTCTGCCTCGACTATGGCACCGAAATCATCGCCACATGCACGCAATGGCTCCACGAGAGCGATCTAGGCAAGATACGGTCCTCCGTATTTGACCGGAATGCTTACTGCAAATCCTGGGGCTGCCACAGTGGCGAAAGCATGTCCGGACAATGGAAATCCCAGCTCGGCGTGGCACTGGAAGGTGCCCGAGGCAAAACCGACTACCGCACTCTTGCCGAAGGAAAATTCCCTGCCGTATCCGGCGGATGGATGCGCTAACTCCAACGATTCTCTCTCATGACATACGACCAACTCACCTCACTCTACCAACTTCCTCTCTTTGAACTGATTGACCGTTCTCGTGCAGTGCACAAAGAACATTGGCCTGTGCAGGAAGTTCAACTCTGCACCTTGTTATCGATCAAAACCGGAGGATGCTCTGAGGACTGCTCCTACTGCGCCCAATCGGCCCGCTACAAATCAGGAGTGGAAGTGGAGCGCTTGATGTCGAAGGAGGCAGTCATGGAGCGAGCACTCCAGGCCCGAGAAACCGGCTCCACCCGCTTTTGCATGGGCGCGGCTTGGCGCGGGGTGCGCATGGGCACACAAAGATTCGAACAGGTGCTGGATATCGTGAGCGATGTCGCAAAGCTAGGCATGGAGGTCTGCGTTACGCTGGGAGAACTGGGTCAGGAAGAAGCCAAAGCACTCAAAGAAGCGGGAGTCACTGCCTACAATCACAATGTGGACACATCACCCGAGCATTATCCCAACATCGTCAGCACCCATACGTTTGAAGACAGGTTGCGCACCATTCGCCATGCACAGGATGCAGGCATGTCCGTGTGCTGCGGCGGGATCCTAGGACTGGGTGAAACCATTGAAGATCGCCTGAAAATGCTGGAAGTGATCTCGGAGTTCAACCCACAACCCGAATCCATTCCGATCAACGCGCTCATGCCCATGCCAGGAACACCGCTATCGGAAAATCCGCAAGTGGATCCGCTGGACTTGGTGCGGATGATCGCCGTTACTCGCATTGCTGTTCCCAAAGCCAAGGTGAGACTCTCCGCAGGTCGCACTATGCTCAGCGAAGAAGCACAAACCTTGTGCTTTTATGCCGGGGCCAATTCCATTTTCTATGGCGACAAGCTACTGACTGCAAAAAATCCCGCCGTTGAGAAAGACCGCAATCTACTGGCCAAGCTCGGATTGGGTGCACAGGCGCCTGATCCAAGTCTCGAAGCTCCCTGTTGCGATAAAGAAAAACAACCGTCCCCCTGTTGTTAGCTCGACTCACCTCGCCGGTGCCCTGCTGGAATCCCCTCCTTGGGCGCAACTTGCCCCCCTCGCGGACGACTAGCGACCGTGACTCGATCGGGAAATGCCTTGCCCGCAAGGAAATCGCCCACTATTCTGAACCCGTGACCTGCAAACCAGGCAAATCCCTGCGTGAGATGATGATCCGGCATACGTTACTTAGCCTGATCATCTGCCTGTTTTCACACGCCGCAGTCCCCCCTTCGGACCTAGAAAAACAGGGACGTGAAGCAATGGCAGCGCATCTCCCTGATGTGGCCGCCGCGCGCTTTGAAGCACGTCTTGCCCATCTGCCTGCCGATGCAGAAGAAACGACCCGCCTTCTGCTGCTTTTAGGAGAATCTCAGGTGCGGGCCCATCAATCCCAAAAAGCTCTCACGACACTATCCCACGAACTTCTGAGGGACTCTTCGCTGGCTCTTTTTTGGAAAGCGCAAGCCCATCGAGCAGAGGGTGAATTGCAACGGGCGATCGAGCTTCTGGACCAAGTCATCACAATCAAAAGTTTTCCTTATTTCGGAGAAGCCGTGCTGACTCGTTCACGCCTCCTCTCCGCCTTGGGCAACCAGCGTGCCGCCATCGATGGCCTCAATCTGCTCACAAGCACCAAGTCAGCCCTCGCCAACCGCGCCAAGCTCGACCAAGCGCGATTGCTGCTGATAACGGGGAAAACGGAAGAGGCTCGCAAAATACTGCCTAGTGCGAAATCTCTCAAGGGTGGCGAGGCGCTCGATGCAAAACTATTGAATGCCGCACTCTTGCATACCGAAAGCAAATTCCCACAAGCGGTGGCTGAGTATCAAAACATTCTCAAATCCTACGAAAAAGAAGGAGAACCTCTGCCGGCCTTTATCCATGAGGCTGCGATCGGAATGGCGCGAGCCCGCGCATCACTCAACCAAAGAACTGAAGCCACAGACGCACTTCTATCCTTTCTCCAAAACCAACCAGACTCGCCTGTTCTTGATGAAGCTTTTTCCCTTCTAGAAACTCTCGCGCTCAAGGAGTCCGCAGCAGATGACCCCGTTGTCTCCTTGATCGATGCACGCCTCAAGCAATGGTCCATAACCCCACAAGTCAAGTTGCCCGCCCTCCTTCCCCAGTCATCGACAGGAGTCGCCGATCGCCTGCCCACTTTGACTGAATTTGATCATTCCGAACTTCACGCCCACGCCCTCTACTTGCGCATCCGCCAGCAGTCACAGCTCCAAGAGGCTGAGAACCTTGATCTTCTCCGTCGTCTCGTAACGCAGTTGCACTGGGAACATCCGGATCACCCGCTCGCACAAAAAGGCACCATCGCCCTAGCGCGCGCGCTTTTCCGCGAAAAACAGTTCGATAAAGCGGCCCATCTGCTCGAAAACCTCATTGGTTGCGCAGTGGGTGGAACCGCAGAAACAGAAGCACACCTCTTGCTAGCTCGGGAGTTTTTCCGACAACAAAACTTCAGTGAAGCAGCCGGAGCTTTCGAAAAGGCCGCTCAAGCACTTTTACCGCTGGCACAAAACAATGCGCAGTTCAATGCGGGGATTTCCTGGCTGCTTGCCGGTGATATCGGTCAATGGCAGCAACTGCTGGACGCAGCCACACCGCAGCTCAAGGCTAGTTTGCAGCTCGAGCAGGCGCTCCTTGCTGCGCAGCAACAACCGGAACGTGGGTTGCCGATGCTGGACCGCTTCATCATCGATCATCCGAACCACTACCGCATCATCGAGGCGCGCTTGGCAATGACGTTTTGCGCGCTTGATCAAGTGCCCCCATCGATCGCTCTCGCCCGGACATTGCTCGATTCGCTAGCGGGACAAAGCGAGTTTTCCGAGGAAATTCTGCTTGCTCAAATCCAACTGGCCACCGCCACCCGGGAAAATTCCGCAGCCATTGGCTTGAGCAGGAAATTTCTCAGCACTTATCCTGAATCCCCCCAACTCGCCAACGTAACCCTCTCGCTGGGCATTGCACTCTATCAAAACGGAGACCTCAACGATGCTCGCCAAACCCTGCAGAAGTTGGAAAAAAGTCATCCAGAAAAAGCCGCGCCGGCACTTTTGATTGCCGCCAGAGCGGCCGCGCGAACAGGCACACCGCAATCATTGACAGAAGCGATGGAACTGTTTGACCGCATCATCCGATCCAAGTCTTCTCTCTCCGCCTTTGCCGCCCTGGAAAAAGCACGCACACTCATCGACACCAAATCCACCGCATCCCTCCAGTTGGCGACGACAGAACTGGAAACCCTGCACGGGACCTTGGAACATAACCCCTCCTTGCAGATCACGGCCGGTTTGCTCTGGATGGAAACCCTCCACGCTCTCAGCGGATCCGACACCAAACGACTTCAAGAAGGTCTTTCTCTGCAGCGCAAACTGCTCGATCACCCGCTGCTGGCCGACGATGACCGCAACCGCGTGATCTACTTTCGCGGCCTGACACTCGAGCAACTCAACCAAGCGGATCAGGCTTTGGACGCCTACTATCAAGTCATAGAGACCGCGAGCAAACAAGCTCCTTCGCAGTGGGACTACTTCGAACGCTGTGGTTTCAATGCCATCGCTCTACTGGAAAAAAACCGTCGATGGGAGCCGGCGATCGCACTAGCAAAAAAACTGGCGACCTTTCCTTCGCCTCGCGCCAAGGAAGCCGAACAACGCGCCGAGAGGCTCAGCCTCGAGCACATGATCCTAGATCAATGAGAGCAGTCTCCTGCCATCAATTTTATGATTTGGTGATTGGACATTGCTCGGGATCGATTATCATTTTCCCATGCCACGACCGGTTGACATCGTGATCGATTTTTTACGCGAACAACAGTCACGCGGCATCACGCATGTGGACTTGGATGATTCCGCCCGCGCGTTTCTCAATCAACTTTCTTCTCGGAGAACCGAATCGCCTGCACTGGCTGCATCGCGAGCCGTCATAAAGCACGAGGACACCGAACCCACGAGAGCCACGGAACCCGTCGTGCGAACGCCCTGGCAAACGCAAGGACAAACCAAAGCCGAGCGTCTGGCGGATCTTCGCCGCCAATTGGCGGACCTACCCCGCCGTCATTCATTGGAGCAATTGCGCACTCAAATGGTATTCTCTCAAGGCAACCCAGATGCGGAGATCGCATTCATCGGGGAAAGTCCATCCCATCATGATGAACAACACGGCTTCCCCTTCGCGGGAGCAGTGGGTGAGAAATTCGACTTGATTCTCAAGGCCATGAACCTCAGTCGTGCAGAGGTTTACATCACTCATTTTGTCAAATTTCGGCCTGCCACAAAAAATCAAACCACCAACAACCGGGCGCCGAGCAACCACGAAATCGAGGCGTTTCTCCCCGCCCTGGCGCACGAAATGGAAATCATATCTCCTCGTGTGATTGTGACTCTCGGATCCCTAACCTCCACTCGACTCTGTCCGTCCGCTTCATCGGCGGATGAACTCCGTGGTCAATGGCACATGTGGAACGGTATTTCGCTGCGCACAACGGATGCCCCGTCCTTTCTCCTGACTGCCGTTCACCAGAAAAAACGCAAATTTTGGGAGGACATGCTCGCTGTCATGGAAAAGCTCAGCCTGCCCATCAGCGAAAAACAACGCGGCTTCTTTTTGCCGAAATGAGAGTCATGGAATCGCCCAGTGATGCGAATTTTTGATCTTGCTTCGTCTATCTTTGCCTGAGGCAAGTTACGACGAACCCGAAGAAGTCTCTACAAGATAACGAGGGAACGCTCGCTGCGCTCCCTCGTATGGAATTCCGCGTAAGAATCAATATTTCACACCGCAACCATACGGTTCGGTTTTGGCATTACTGACTTCCTTGCCAGCCAGCACTTCATCCAGCGCTTTGGCCACGAAGTTCTCAGCACCTGCGATGTCTGCGGCATTGGTCGTTTTTTTCGAATCAATGGCTCCATGATAGACGAGAATCCCTTCCTGATTGATCACAAACATGTGCGGTGTCGTCTTAGCCGCGTAGGCCTTGCCCATCGTCCCGCTTTCATCGGCAATCAGGTGCGTGGCCTTGCTGCCCTTTTCTGCGGAAATTTTGAGAAACGTCTCGTTATCGGTGAAGGATCCACTGGCTTTGGAACCGGAGTTGATGGTGATCCACACCACGCCCTTACCAGTATAGGTCTCCTGCAATTTCTGCATGTTTTGCGAGCCATAGTGCTTCACGACGAAGGGGCAACCGTGATTGACCCATTCGAGAACCACGACTTTTCCTTTCAAAGTTGCAAGAGATACATCCACCCCCTTGGCATCTTTGGAGGAAAATGCGGGAGCTGGCTTACCAATTTCCGCAGCATGGGCAGAAATGGAGAGGGAGATGGCACTGACCATCGCGGCGAACATGTTCTTAGCTGTCATCATATCAATCGAATCTGGAGTTGGTTGTTTTTACCCGTTTGATGGCGAATTTCTTTCGCAAATCGGGTGAATGATTTTCCTCATTTGAGGAGGCAGTCCAATAGGAAAATGCACTATTTTTTCCACTCAATGCGAATGGGATTTGCCCCTTGTGGCGGCACCACAACCAGGACGAGGCTCGTCAAGGCAACTGTAGAGTATTCGTTTTTTTTGACACGAGTCTTGAATCCGTCAGAGGATTTTTGCAAGACCATCGGCTTACTCGGATCGAGCGCCTGCTCGGTTACAGGGAAAACTTGCGCACCATCCCATGCCAGGTGATCCGCTCCCTTTAGCATGAGCTCTACCCAACCATCCGCTTCCTTCACATCCAGAGTCAATCGAGCATCGGTTTGGGGCAATTTTTCAAAGGCCTGCCGAATGGCGAGGGCTCGCTGTGGATCCGCAGTTGCCGCATCAGCCAAATCAACCTTGATCGCCGCTTCTCCCGCAGCACATTCCTTTTCGTTGCATGCCAGCCAAGAAACGGTAGCCTCGACCTGTCCTGCTCCCTGCCCTTTCTCGGAAACCGTCAGCAAAACGGGTAATAGCACTTCGCCTGTGTAACCGTAGCACGCCAATTCTCCTGTCATTTCTCTCTTTGGTGCGGGAAAAAGAACTTCACCCACTGAGATGCCCTCGGGCAACTTCCAGGTGACCTCTGTTTTCATGCCACCTTCTCCCGGATTGATCCAATAGCCGTGCCAACCTTTTTCATAAACCATGCGAATGGCAGCAGGAATGAGTGTGGGGCTTCCTTGTTTCACTACCGGTGGCGATAACCATAACTCAGCGCTGGCATGTCCGCTTGCCAGAGAGAATCGCTGTGTCATCATCCAAATTCCGATGAGTAGAATCAAGCGCACGCGCCAGTCGAGCAGGATGACCATCATGTGCAACAGAAAAATGGTTACAGCAAATCCGTGGAGGTGACAGAGTTCTGCTCGCGCGCTCCCAGCAATTTGGCTTGGGCAATCACCCGGAGGGTTGATTCGTCAAAACGAAAAGAATGGCAGTTCGGACATAACACCGTGCGAATGCCCACGATCGAATCGCAACCTTCGCACACCTTATACGATGCGGCATTGGCGGCGATTTTACGGGCTTTCTCCTGTCGTGTTTCGGAATGGCTCATCATGAGGGCAGATAAGGGCGAAAAAAAGCGGACGAGGCATGAGCCAGTCCGCTTTTGCTAAATGACAGAGTGTCTGATCAAGCGCTGGCCGATGCCAGAGCCTTGGCAGCCTTGCTCTTGATGTTCGCAGCCTTGTTGCTGTGAATGAGGTTGGTCTTGGAAGCCTTATCTACGGCGGAAGCCAACTCGCTCACGGCAGTCGTGGCAGCCACTTTGTCGCCGGTGGTAAGGGCTTCCGCAACTTTTTTGCGAAGCGTTCTGATACGGCTTTTCGCAGCGCGATTACGTTCCGTGCGCACTTCGGTTTGGCGGATGCGCTTCTGGGCAGATTTGGTGTGGGCCATGATAAAAAAATGACTGAGTTGAAGATGATCGAACGACAATTCCGCATGCGCGGGGCGAGAAACCTACCGTTTTTCAGTGAGGTGTCAAGAAAAAGGCGTAAATCGCGGCAAAAAAATCGACAACGGAAAAAAACCATTCATTTGAAGGCGATTTTTGGACTTTTCGATTGATTCAGTCTCAGGATGCGCAACAGTAAAGGTAACTTAAAGATGTCATTTTTTCATTTGCTCCCTATGGCTACAGAATCGGATCATTTCCAGAGAAATACTCTCCGACAAAGCTTGCCATGTCCGAGAAAAAAACAATGATTCAGTCCGACAAAAACGAATTGATCGAAACCATTTCCCACCATACTACCGTGCCAGCCAAACGAATCAAATCTACCCCAACAGCGCTGGGAAGCGCGGCGCCTCAGGAATACGGACTGGTCGCTCCGACTCAGGATGTGAAGAATTATGTTCTCGATACCAATGTCCTCCTCCACGATCCCGCATGTCTCGGGCGCTTCAAGGAAAACCACATTTGTGTGCCCGCCGATGTGCTAGCCGAACTGGATAAATTCAAAAGTGAACAAACCGAACGCGGCGCGAATGCTCGCAAGGTGCACCGCATGCTGATGGAAATGTTTGCTGGCTCCGACACTGTGACGCAAGGAGTCCCCACGCAAGGAGGCGGCACGGTGCGGATGGTGATTTATGATCCCCAGATTTGCCAGAAGAATACCGAACGACTGGACCAGTTTCATCGGATCTTCCCCGATCGCGAGAGAATGGACCATCGCATCCTCGCGTGCGTGCTTCTGATTACTCAATACAACGAGTCGCCCGTAATCCTTGTCACGAAGGATCTGAACATGCACCTGAAGGCGCGCGCCGTGGGATTGAACTGTGAGGACTATCTCAACGACAAAGTCAGACCTGAGGAAATCGCGAATTACGAAAACAAACGCATCCCCGTAGATGCATCGGAACTTCAACGCTTCGCCAGCAGCGGGGAACTCGATCTGGAAGAAAGTCGCATCGAGGGCTTGAGCGTGAATGAATACGTATTGCTCGATGCCGGAGATCATCATCACATGCCCGCACGCGTGGACGCCCATGGCATGCTGGTTCGATTGCTGTGCCCAGATGTGCTAAAAATTCCCGATGGTCACAATCTGAAGCCTCTCAACATCGGACAAAAATGCCTGATCGACGCTCTGCTGAATCCTGACATTTCCCTCGTCACATGCTATGGTCATGCTGGCACAGGGAAAACCCTGGTGGCCGTGGCAGTGGGTCTCCATGAAATGTTCAATCGCCGCTACAATGGCGTTACGATCAGCCGTCCTGTGGTCGCCATGGGTGACCAGCTCGGTTTCCTCCCGGGGACCTTGGAAGAAAAAATGCGTCCCTGGCTCCAGCCCATCCACGATGCACTGGACCTATTGATGCGCCCCACCATGCCGCCAGGCCCGCGTCGCAAGCAGATGAAAAAAGAAACGCCTGATCCCAAAGTCAAAAAACCATGGGAGTTGTTGATGGATCAAGGCATCATCGAAATCGAGGCACTCTGCTACATCCGCGGTCGCTCGATTCCCAATCGCTTTTTCATTCTCGACGAAGCACAGCAACTTACGCCGCAGGAGGCGAAAACCGTAGTAACCCGCATGAGCCGAGGCTCCAAGCTCGTGCTCGTTGGCGATCCCGCACAGATCGATAACCCCTACGTTGACAGCCGCAGCAATGGTCTCGTTTACACACGCAATCGGCTCAAGGACCAGTCCTTCACCGCCCACGTAGCCCTTACCCGCGGCGAGCGCTCGGAGTTGGCAGACGTCGGGGCACGCCTCATGTAATGAAGCACGGAAGAGGGCAATCCGTGCACAGGATCGAATACGGTCTCACAGTCTCACTCCGAAAAAATCCTTCAGCACCTGACGATAGACGTCGTGCTTGAATGGAGGCAGCCAATGGAGATCAAATTCCGTCGGCTGGATCCAGCGGTAGGCGGAAAACTCCTTGGCGCAATGGCTGACGTTGATGGCCGGCGCGTCGGCTTTGATTTGGCAGAGAAAATAGGTTTGCTCCTGACCGTGGAATCCATGTTTTTTGCGTTTTTTCAGTCGAGCATCCAGCGGATACATGTAGCGGTAACCGGATTCCTGACGCAGGATCTCGTAATGTTCCGGCCGTAAGCCGATTTCCTCCCACACCTCACGGGCCAGAGCCTGATCGAAGGTCTCACCGGCATCCACCCCGCCTTGCGGAAATTGCCAGGAGCCAGGAAAGGTCGTGCGCTCGCAGACCAAGAGCTGTCCTTCCGGTCGCACAAAAAGCGCTGCAACATTGGGGCGAAAACGAACCACGGACCAACGATAAAGATGTCTCATCCACTTGCAAGAGCCAAGTTTCCGGCGCGAATCCGATTCTTCGCTGGTCAAAAGACTCGGGGTATGCCACAATCTGCCCATAATGAAAGCAACGATCTTTTCCCTGCTCTTTGCCGCAAGCTCCTTGCTGCTCGCTCAAAATACCAATAACAACCAGAACAACAATCAGAACAACTTGGAAGCGCGGGTCAAAGAGCTCGAAACACCAAGCAATCCTCGTTTTTGGCAATGCAACGTCAATGGCGGTGAGATTATGGTAGCGGTGGATCGCATCGGAGCGATCAGCAAAAGCCAATACCTGCTCGATGGCGGACTCCTGTGCACAGAGGTCACGATCGATACACTCGGTGGACAGTCTCTGACCCGGATTTATCACGTCGTTCCCGCCACCGAGGCGGTTGCCACAAATGCAGCCACGAAGATGGTGGATCGCGCGAAAGAAGTGGTGAGCAACACCTCGGCGCGCACCGGTTCCAAGCTTCACGAGATGGTGCAAAAAAGCTACCCCAATACCACCCATGCCCACACCGTGGAATTCCGCGTGATGGATTTGCAAGATCTGGAGGCCCTTTACTCCAGCCTCAAAGCGACATGGACATCAGGCAAGGGCCGCACGTTTACGATCCGATGAGCTTGCAGGGAAAAATCTTTCGTCTCGCGGATCCAGCACCTCTCGAGGATGATCTCTCCTACGTATGGCGCAAAGCCTTGCGCGGACAACAACTCGATGCCGTTCAGCTAGCTCAGCGTTGCGGCGTGGAAAAAACCGCCATCGATGCCCTGATTTCGGGACAGGCGGACTCCGCCCTGCTCGACCAAGCAGCGGACGTTCTCAACCTCCATGCGGATGCGATCCGTCGGCACGGAGACATTCGTCCTGTGATTCCCCATCTTCACGGAGTCAGCCGCCTACAATTGCCTTTCGAGCAGGACTCCGTGAACGCCTGGTTGATTCGCGATGAGGACCAAACCCTACTTTTCGATACGGGATTCGAGCGGGATTCGGCGCGAGTGTTACTCCAGAGCACGGGAATCGCACCACTAGATCTTTTTATCACCCACGACCACCGCGACCATGTGGGAGGCATCTTAGGATTGCGCCCCTTAGTCAAAAAACACCACGAAATGAGCTATGGTCAATCTCTCCGCATCGGCGGGCTGGATGTGAAATGCTTCGACTTGTCGGGACACTGCATTCCTGCGTATGGCTACCTGATCCATGGACTTTCACGACCCATCTGCGTCGTCGGCGATGCCCTGTTCGCTGGATCCATCGGCGGATGCTCGGATTCTTTCACCTATCATATGGCACTGCGCAACCTGCGCCAGCACGTCATATCGCTTCCCGATGACACCATCCTGCTCACGGGTCACGGACCTGCTACCACGGTGGGACAAGAAAAACGAAGCAATCCTTTTTTGGCGGCTCGGGCGTGATTTCCGCGCCTAGCACAGGACTGCGTATGTCACTCGAGCTTCAAGAAAAGATGCGGACTGAAGTCACGCGCTCCATGGAGGCATCACCTGTCGCAAGCTTGTTGAATTCGCGTGAGCAATCGCTCCCAGTGCGGCAATGACAGACCTCTGCTTTGCGCACGGCGCAGCGGCTCACCCCAGATGGCATCGATCTCCACCTCCCTGCCCTCCTGCCAATCGATGAGACTGCTCGGGCGATAGGGTCCCATTGGTCGAGTGCGTTCGATGTTCCAATCGATCCATTTCGGATCCAAAACAAATCCTCTGGCTGCAGCGGCACTCACTACTTCATTCATCAGTGCGCGAATCTCCGCCACCGTCGTTTCATCCGCAAGCAGAAGGTCCGTGGTTTTTCCTCCCTCAGCAATGGCGAGCCCATTGAACGGCACGTTCCAAATCAATTTCTTCCATGCCGTCTCCTCGACGTCTCGCTCCACCACCGTTTCAACCTTCGCCGCCGCAAACATCTCGGCCAAGGCCAGGGACCGACCAGGCACCCCGGGGGCAAATTCTCCCATCGCCATTCTGCCACCTGCTGTGTGATGGATCACTCCGGGAGCCATCCGATTGATACAGACAAAACACAGAGCCGCCATGACTCGCTCAGCTCCTGTGATTTTGGCGATCGCCTCACAATTGCCCATACCATTTTGCAAGGTAACGACCTGCGTTTTTTCATGCAGCAGTGATGGCAGAATGTCCTGCAACATCCTATTGCTGGTTGCCTTCCATGCCACGATCACCAAATCCACAGCACCGATGTCTTCCGCGTTGCGAAAGGCTGGGACGGGGTGGAGATGAAAATCACCATGGACGCTCTGACATCTGATGCCTTCCCTCAAAACGGCATCATAATCGCTCCGCATGAGAAAGCGGACATCATGTCCAGCTTCAGCCAACCTTCCGCCGTAATAGAGCCCAATCGCTCCCGATCCTACAATGGCAATGGTGGAAAACATGACGAAAAATGGTTAGATGCCGCGATACTCCTGTGCCAGCTTTTTCGCCATCGCGACCGTGTTGCGATGGATTTTTGCGGTGAATTCCGGTTGGCGATTGTAGCCACCCCCATACAGCACGGCGATGGGAATGCGGTTGCGAATCATCGCTTTCAATAACACTTCATCGCGTCTTTGCATGTCCTTGAGGGTGAGCATCATTTGACCAAATCGGTCATTGAGATGATTGTCAGCGCCGGCGATCCAGATCACCAGGTCCGGACTGAACACATCCAAGGCCGCCGCCAAGGTGCTGAAAAGTTGTTTCAAATACATCTCCCCTTCCACGTAGCGCACGGTTTCCACATCCATTGTTCCCGAACATTGGTTGGTCAGGTAATTTTTACCGACATGGATCGAATAGGTAAAAACGCGCGGGTCGTCCTGCAAAATGGCATTCATCCCATTGCCCTGCTGGGCATCCGTATCCACCACCATCACTTTGATGCCAGAACGCCAATCCTGCAAGTCACGGATGGCGGCCGCCACATCATTGAAGACTGAATAGCCTTCACCATGTTCGCGAAACGCATGGTGGGTGCCGCCCGCAAGACAAACAGCCACGCCTTCCTCCAAGGCGGCACGGCAGGCCATGCGTGTCGCCTCGACCTCTGTGGCACTGCGACGGTAGAGTTGTGGGGTCACTGGCAACCCGAGACGTAGCTCTTCTTTGCGATCGACCGCACAGCTGTAGATTTTCCCCAAGTAATCGCGATCATGCACTCGCTGCAAAATGTGCGAATCTGCCATGCGAACTTCCACGATTTCCTCAGGCTTGATCACCCCACCCTCCACCAGCATGTCTTTCGACACGCGGAATTTGTCCATAGGAAAAGGGTGATCGGAGGGCAAAACCAACTCGAAATCATGGGAATAGAAACAACGCATGTCAGAAGTTCATACAAGCAAACACAGATGCTTGCGTAAAGCCTGATGTGCAAGAGCGATAGGCAAGGAGATCAAGCGAGGGAGAGAATCTTCCCTGAGAGAAACGCAAGCTGGCCATTGTGAGTGGTTTTGACACAATTTCAGTATTTTTCCGAATTTCGCCATGGCCATCGTCCCGCTATCGAAAAAAACCGATCCTCTTTTCACAACCAGGGAGGGCATGGCGTTCCCAGGCGGAATCACCATGGAGATCAGGGAGCTTCTTTTTCGCGTTTTTGACCTTTGGTTTTCCCTGTCGAGAACTTGCCAGTTTGCTTCGGACCGCCCCCGAACTGCTGCCAATACAAAACCTTCAACGGGTTTTGTGCAGGTCCATCGAGATTCTCGTTCACCAGCAAGGGCTGTATCTCCTGCCACCAGCCGTCATAGTGGGCGCGCAATTGGGAAACCACCTCCGGATGTTGATCGATGACATTTCGCATTTCCCCGGGATCCGCCTTCAGGTCATAAAGTTCACGATTGTTTACGAGAGAATAATGGGCATTTTGAATCGACATTTTTTGATACTTCGCCTTCTCCGCCTGACCTCGCTCCCAGCGCCCCACATGGTGCACGAGAATCCGGTCCGACCACTGTGCCGCAGGTTGTTTCATCAACGGCAGCAAACTGCGGCCCTCCACTTGTGATCTTGCCGACTCTGGCATCGTCGCCCCTGTCATTTCCATCAAGGTGGGAAAAAGATCGAGATGCGCGGTGAGCGCATGGCATTCGCTTCCCGCGGTTACTCCGCCAGCGGGCCAACGCATGAGACAGGGAACACGGGTGCCCCCTTGGTAGGGAGTGCCCTTGGTGCCGCGCATGCCAGCAGGGAAAACCCTCGTTCCCACCGTGCCCCCATTGTCACCACCGATGTAAATGACCAAGGTATCACGCTCCAAGCCCCAGTCACGCAGCTTGCCTAACAGCTTGCCGAAATTCCGATCGATGTTTTCGATCATGCCAAAAAATTTCGCTGCGTCCTCATCGACTCCCGGTTTACCCAAGTAGTGTTGGTAATAGGACTCGGGCACGACGAGGGGCGAGTGCGCTGCATTGAGGGTGACATAGGCGAAAAACGGCGGTTTCTGCTTTCGTGTATCATCGATCCACCGCAGTGCCTGATCGAAAAAAAGATCCGTGCAATACCCGTTGGTTTTGACGAACTTGCCATTGTGCCAGAGAGCTGGATTCATGTTGGTATTGCCGGGGGCATCGCCACACGAACCGGGGTAAGTCTGCCCGATTCCACCGCCACCGTGGATGTAGACTTCATCAAAGCCACGGCTCTCAGGACGATATTCCGCCTCATCTCCCAGATGCCATTTGCCGAAAATCCCGGTCGTGTAGCCCACAGATTTGAGCATTTGTGGCAGCGTATAGGTCTTGAGACTGAGTCGTTCGCGTTCGGAGATGGTATGCGTGACACCGTTTTTGAACTCATGCCTACCGCTCATCAAGGCGGAACGCGTGGGTGCACAGGTGGGGCTGACATGAAATTGGCGAAAAAGCAGGCTTTGTTGGCGAAACCCATCCACCGATGGAGTTTTGATCACCGGATTCCCCATGCATGCGTAATCACCGTATCCCACATCGTCGGGCATCACGAGAATGATGTTTGGCTGGCTCGTCGCACCAAGCGAAACCATCGATAGAAACAAAGCCTGTGAAAGCACCGCAACCGAGCAACCGCCTAGGGAAAATCGGAGTAACATTCTTTTTCGCATGGGATTCATACAGCGACAGCGGACGCTTCTTTGCAAAGAACCAAAAAATCGATCGACGCCATGATAATTCGACCTTTCGCGGGCGTAGAGGTAGTTTGATGAAAAGCTCACCAATCAAACGATTTTTCTTCTGGCTCTCTGGAGCCGGCAGCGAAACCCTGGAGCAATGCCCGAATTGGGAGCAGCGCAAGTATGTGGCATTCGGCTGCACGGTCCTCGTGCCTTGCGCTTTTGCCTTCATCGCCTGCGCCTACGCCTTGTCCACCCTCACCGATCGCCCCGTGGTGATCTACGGCGTGGCTACCGTATGGGCCTTCATCATTTTGAGCATCGACCGCGCGCTGCTCGCTTCCTATCGGCCGTTCATGTCATTTTTCCGGAAAATCGGACAGTTTGCCCTGCGTTTCGTCGTCGCCATGCTGATGGGTATCACCATCGCCCACCCCATGGTGCTGTTGCTGTTTCGCGACACCATTTCCACTGTGATCGAGGCTGATCGCTATGTGGCAATCGAAAACACGCGGAAACATTTTGACACAGAAAAGGCCAGTGTGCGCAGAAATATCACCGCACTCGAAGCCAACATCGCCGAGCAACGGCAGAAATGGAACGAATCCTTTCAGGCGAAATTCATCATTCAGGAAAACGAGGATGCATCCACCCAGGTGCCGGGCCTGACCGCAGCCCAGCAAGCGGAGCTAAAAAAAGCCACCGACGAGGCGACGAAACCGTTCACAGAACGACTCACAGCGATCGAGGCACAATCCGCCGAACTGACGCCGCAATACAACAAGATCCAAACCGAACTGGGCTACTGGCAAGCAGAATTCGAGCGCGAACTCAACGGCCAGCGCTCCGGACTTTCGGGAGAAGGCCCGCGCGCGCGCTCCATCCGCTCCGACCAACTCGATCCACGCCGCGAAGATGCCCGCAGGCTCGGCGGACTGCTGGAACACTTGACGACGGAAAAAAAGGCCCTCGAATCGCAAATCCGCTCAGCCGAGGCATCCGCCATCGCTGCGTTTGAAGAAAAACTCAAGGAAATCGAACTGGCCAACGTCGCTGAACAGGAGCGCGTCGCCGAACTCAAACGCAAAGTAGAAAGCGACCAAGCCGCCGCCTTCACTGCCCAACAAAACGCCTTGCGGGAGACCATCAAACAACAGATCGATACGAGACTGACCGAACTCGCTCGCGTGCAAGAGGAACTCTCACGCGTGGCCGCCGATGAGCGATCCACCATCGATGCTCTGCGGGCTGAACCGCGCAAGGATGTGCTGACCCAGACATTGGCACTCCACAAGCTCTTCGAAGACGGCAACAAGGGCGGCTCATTCGCCTACTTCACCTACCTCATTCTCACCGCCCTTTTCATGCTGGTGGACACCATTCCGCTCATTGTGAAGTTTTTCACCAAAACCGGACCCTACGATGCCTTGCTGGACCGGGAAGAGCGATCCATCGATGGCGAGCACAAGAATTTCGTCAAACATCACAAGCACTACATGACCCAGTCATCGGTCAGCAATCTTTTCGGCGTCACCCGCAACAAGCGCTTGGAAGCCGCGTTGGTGGATGGCGTGGAGCATTCGCGCGCCGCACGCGAGTTCATCGACAGCCTGATCGAGATGGAACAGGCCTTCGCGGAAAAAATGAAACAACAAGAAGCCCTGCGCGAACAGTCCTCTCCCGAACAAATCGCCGCCCTAGAAGCGATGAAAAAGAGTTTCTATGAGGACCTGCATCGCCGCATGCAAACTTTCTTCCAACCCCAGGCAAGCTGAACCATCGTAGATATGCATTAGATCGTTTTTTTTGATGGAAAATGCGGTCTATGTACGAGCTTGATACGTTTTATCGCCCACGCCGATCATCGGGATCATCTGCGTTTCGCCCCGCTGCAAGGAAAAACAGCGGCGACCCAACGATTGAGCCAGCATGCCGACGAGGAAAACGGCACCGTAGTCGTATGGCGCGAGGCTGATGGCTCAATCTTCCTACGCTCTGACGCCGTATGGGAAATCGCCCGCGCACTGGGTGGTTTCTGGAATCTGTTGCGTTTGCTGAGCATTATTCCGTACTCGTGGTGTGAATTACTCTACCGCTCCGTCGCCCGCCATCGCAGCCGGTGGTTCGGAACGGCAGCGACCTGCGAAATGGCCGATGAGAGGCTGCGGTCACGATTGCTGCCCTGAAACGTCTCCACAACTCAATTCGATGGCAAGGGCACTGGCTCGATTGCAGGCACGGGAGCTGTCTCAACCGCGGCTGGAGGCATTGCTGCAGGTTTATTTGGTGGATCGGGAGAGCCCTGAGGACCGACCGCTGGAGCCTGAGCCGACCCCTTCGTGCGATGATAGACGGCATCACCGACCGATACCTCGCCCGATTTCACATCAGCCGCCACGAATTGCCCGAGCTTTTCGCCACTGGTCTCCAGCGTCGCAGATCTGCCGTCGATGCCGTAGGAATGTAGGATCACCCCCTCGTCGAGCGTCCACTTGCCATAGGCTTCGAGCAATACAAAATCCTTGTTGCCTGGCTGGGATTGCACACGGGCCACCAGTTGCATGGTCTCCCCCTCAGCCGCGGGCTTTTTCTCCGCGGATTCTTGATCTTGGCTGGCACATGCCACCAGCAGCAAGCTCATCGCAGCGTATCGTGTCACATTCCACACACCTGCAATCCATCACATCGGCAGCAAATTTCAAGCACAGAAGAAGCCGCGACCGCCTCCCTTCCCCGACTCGGAAAATAAATCAAAAAAAGTGCGCCAAAGGATTGACGCACACGATCAAATGGGTGTATCTCTCGCGCGACCCGCACGTCGAGTATTAGGAGCGATGGCTGAGTGGTCGAAAGTACTCCCTTGCTAAGGGAGCGTGGGGGTGACCTCACCGAGGGTTCGAATCCCTCTCGCTCCGCTCTCACCCCAATCCAGTTCATCTGGGTTGGGGTGAGAGCGTTTGAGGGGGATGAGATCCCTGCCCACAGGGCCATGGGTTCGGACGCCACGCGAGCGCTCTGCGTGCGCCCATCAGAAAATCCGCCTCCGGAGGAGGAGGCGGCACGCAATTCACGAGCGTGTCGCTAGGCTGGAAAATCAAATTCTCCATCCCAAAAGTGAATGACAAGCATGGGAAATTCCCTGTTGCCTGAGGCATTTGCAGATTGCCGAGCTTTTGGAAAAAGAGCAAAATCCATCCGTAAGACGATTGCGGGAGCTGGGAAAAGCTAATGAAACCACCAAAAAACAATGCAAAGAGCTCGAAAAAATGTTACCATGCGAGGACTGACCCGAATGGCACAGCCCCAGATGCGCCCGGCTTGCGATCCATGCCGTTGATCATCGCGCCTGGTCGGACGTCATCCTGAAACTCTGCGCCCGGATTGGCAAGCACGACCGGCAGTTCGAAATTGTTGAGACGGACTCCGGACGGCTTGGAGTCATCGGCGCACAGCGCGGTCAGAGGTGCGAGCAGCAGAGCGGTGAGAAGGGTGTGGGTGTGTTTCATGGTCAGAAGGTCCATCGGCGTGGTTTGCCCTGTGGAGAGGTGAGGACGATGTCGTCGAGGTCAACGGACGCGGATCCCGAGGGGAGATACAGTCTCAGGATGCCCGCCTTTTCCTTCACTGGCAGTTCGAGGGTCACGGTCTCCCACACGGATTCGCCCGCCACCTTGTAGGGCACGGAGAGTGTCGCCGTGGCGCCCGCTTCGTTGAGCAGCGTGACTCGTCCTTCTCCGGCCTGAGGTGCTCGCACGCGGAAGGAGAAGCGGGCGGTGCCGGTGGTCAGTCCCGCGCCGACGCCGAGGAAGGAGCTGGCCCCCTTCGATTGGATATTGAGGATGCCATCGCGGACGGTGGCTGTCCCGGCCCGGTTCTTCCAACCGTCAGGGAGATCGTCCGGTGCTGGCGATTTCTTCTCGGGGGCGGCTTTGGCGGACGACGCAGCCTTGCCGAAGTTGGGATTGAGCGTCGGAATAATCGCGGCGTTGTCCATCAGATGGCGTTGCAAGAGTTCGTTGAGCTTGGCGGCGATCTCGGGCTTCACTTTGGCGAGGTTGTGGCGTTCGCCGGAGTCCTGGGAGAGGTCGTAAAGTTCGAGTTCATCGGAGCCGTCATCAGCCCGAGCGTAGAAGCGGATGAGCTTGAGGTCGCCCTCGCGGATGTAGGAACCGGCGTAGAAGCCGTCCATGACGGCGTCGCGCGGCGCATCACCATGCGGGAAGTGGCAGAAGACGTGCGTCCGCGGGGGTGGTCCGCCCTTGAGCGCGGGCAACTGGTCGAAGCCGTCAATCTTTTGGGCGGCCTTGGGTGCCACGCCGCAGGCCGCGATGATGGTCGGGTAGAGGTCGGTGGACTGCATGAGGAAGTCGGCGGTGGTGCCGGGCTTCACTTGGCCGGGCCATACGACGATGCCGGGTTCGCGCGTGCCGCCTTCGTAGAGCGATGCCTTGCCGCTGCGGAAGGGTAGGTTGCTGGTGGCGGGAATCTCAGCGTAACCCTCGGGGTCGGTCGTCTTAGGCGGGTAGGCGTAGCCGCCGTTGTCGGACCAGAACACGATGAGGGTGTTGTCGGCCTCGCCCGAATCATCGAGGTGGCGCAGCAGACGTCCCACCGCGTCGTCCATGCTCTTGACCATGGCGGCGTAGAGCGGGTTCCTCTGTGGATTGGCAGGGTCGATCTTTTTCTTGAAGTGCTCAATATAGTCAGCGCGCGCGTTCCAAGGCGAGTGGACGGAGAACAGCCAGAAGTTGATGAAGAAAGGACGACCCTTGCTGGCGCGGATGAACTTGCCCGCCTCGTCAGCCATGCGCTCGTCCACGTGGCGGCCCGGCTCGTCTGTGATCGCGGGGTCGTTGATAAACTTGCTCCACGGCGCGAGGTAGCCTCCGCCGGGGCCCGCAGCGCGCGGGACGTGCGGCCAGTCCACATCGAAGCCCTGGTCCTTCGGCTCGTAGGCATCGCCTGGAGCCATGTTGTGCCCGAGGTGCCATTTTCCAAAATGAGCGGTGGCGTAACCAGCGCCCTTCAGCGCCTCGGCAAGGGTATGGTAGTCGGGCTTCAGACGTGTGACCGAGTTCGCGACGTTCACCCGCGCATTACCCGACAAGAGCTGCTTCTTGAGGGTCACTTTCGGAAGATGGCAACTCGGAGCGGTGATGCCGGTGCGCGCGGGATTCTGCCCCACCATGATGCTCGATCGCGTGGGCGAGCAGAGCGGGCTGGCGGAGTAGGCATGAGTCAGCCGCACGCCCCGCGAAGCGAGGCGGTCGAGGTTCGGTGTCTCGTAGTAGTTGCTGCCGAAGCAACCCAGATCGCGGGCACCAAGATCGTCGGCGAGAATCAGCACTACGTTCGGCTGCGCCCCATAGAGTGAAGAGAAGAGGATGAAGATGTAAACTAGGTGCTTCATGCTTTGAGTAATTCAGTAGATAATCACGGGCTAATTTTGATGAAAGACGCAACGGATGCCATTATAAAACCAGAGAGTCCGAGAAGTTGCGGGGTTATTGAATTGACCATAGACAAGGAAGTTTCAGAAGTCACTAGTCCCACCAATCGAAACCGTGCCGAGACAAGAGGTAAGTTCGTCCAAATGAGGGCTCCGATATTCTTTCCCAAGCCGCCATTAGGAACCGCCAAGAAGCTTGGCATTCCGCAGTCGCAACATCGACCTTGATCCGACTCGCCGATTTGGCAGATATATGAAGGATGGACATGAAATTGACCAACTAAGCCAGCTACCGGAATTCCGTAATACTGCTTCTTTCGGCTGGGTTTCCAGGCCATCCTACATGCTGGGACAGAATGACGGTTTTTCCGACGGATTTCTGACAAAGATCCGTGTCGTCAATTGTCGTTCTGGGCAACCCGGAAAATCCAACGACCCAGTAAAACCAATGAAATCAATAGATCAAAAACCATCCGCAGGCTTCCCGCCCGCTTCCGCCATCCACAGAATGAGCTGTGACAACGTCGGTATCGACAAAATCCGAGATGAATCGGCATAAAATGCATGATTCCTCAGCAGTCTCAAGGTGGGAGCCCCATGGCAGACTTGGAAAACCGTCGAAAAATCGGCAAAACGCGCATTTTGCAGTTTCCCAATCGCCCATCCTCGCGTAAGTCATTGCGCGCCATGTCAGACGATGCCACGCACCATTCCACCGAAGCCGAACTGATCGCCGTACGCCGCGCAAAGTTGGCGAAGCTGCGCGAATTGGGAGTAGATCCCTATGGTGCCCGTTACGAGACCACCACAACGCCTGCCACCTTGCAGGAAAATTTCACCGAAGGAGTGCAGGTCAGGGTGGCTGGTCGCATCACTGGGTTGCGTGACATGGGCAAGTCGGTGTTTTTCCACCTCGGCGATGTGCTAGGCGGGATCCAAGGCTACGTCGGCCTGAAGACTCTCAGCGAAGAACAGGTGGCGATCTGGCAATGCTTGGATCGCGGCGACTGGATCGGCGTAGAGGGTGAAACCTTCCTCACCCGCACCGGAGAGCCCACCATCAAGGTGGAACGTTTCACGGTGCTTTCGAAGTCCCTGCGTCCCATGCCCGACAAATGGCACGGTGTGGCCGATCGTGAGATCAAGTATCGCAAACGCCACCTCGACTTGATGGGCAACCCACAGAGCGCAGACGTGTTCGTAAAACGCATTCTCATGATCGCGGAGATCCGCCGTTTTTTCCAGGATCGCGGTTTCCTCGAAGTCGAGACCCCCATGTTGCAGGATGTGGCGGGCGGCGCGGCGGCACGGCCTTTTGAAACCTATCACAACGCGCTCGGCATGCCACTCACGCTGCGCATTGCCCCCGAGCTTTTCCTCAAGCGCTTGCTCGTGGGCGGATTCACGAAAATTTTCGAACTCAACCGCAACTTCCGCAACGAGGGCATTTCCCGTCGTCACAATCCTGAGTTCACGATGCTGGAAGCCTACTGGGCCTTCTCTGATTTTGAAGAAATGGCGAATCTCGTCGAGGAAATGACCTGCTCTCTCGCGGAAAAATTCTGCGGCGGCTTGCAGATCGAACACAAGGACGAGGAAGGAAACGTGGTGCGCACCATCGATTTGCAACGTCCCTGGAAACGCGCCGGCTACCACGATCTCATCAAGGGAGCGGCGGGAGACGATTTCTTCGATATCACCGCGGCTCAACGTCGCGAACGCTGTGCTGAATTGGGAGTGGAGATTTCCCCGCTCATGGAAGACTACGAGGTCGTGCAACAGGTTTTCGAAAAGCTGGTGGAAGAAAAAACTTTCGATCCTTGCTTCGTCACTCGAGTGGCCTCCGAACTAGTGCCTCTCGCCAAAGTCACCCCCGGCGGTAAAACGGTGGAGGTCTATGAGCTGATCATCAACGGCCAGGAAATTTCGCCTGGATACTCGGAACTGAATGACCCTGATGTGCAACGCGATCGCCTCGAACATCAATCGGGCGGCGAAGAGCAGAAGGTCGATTACGATTTTATCGAAACCCTCGAGCACGGCATGCCTCCGGCAGGTGGCATCGGCATCGGCATCGATCGACTGATCATGATGCTAACCGGTGCACCGACCATTCGCGACGTCGTATTTTTCCCACAGCTCAAGAAAAAAGACTGATGCTATGACTCGGCTTCTGCGTTGTTTCGCTTTTGGCATGGTTCTACTGACCACAGCGAGAGCGGAGGACTGGAGCCTGAGTTTTGTGAGCTACAACATCCGCTACGAGGCGAATGAGGATACTGGATGGCGCGCGTGGCCCCATCGATTGCATCGACTGATCGGCACCATACGGCGTATGAATCCCGATGTCATGGGCGTGCAGGAAGCCCTTCACTCCCAGGTCGCAGATATGCGACTGTCCTTACCCGATTATGATTTTTACGGATACGGTCGCGATGATGGCAAGACGCGAGGCGAGTATTCCGGAATTTTCTATCGGCGCGCGGGTTTCCAAGCCGATCCCGCCGATGCTGGGATGTTCTGGTTGTCCGCCACCCCCGAAGTCCCCGGATCGAAAACGTGGGGCAATCAGATTCCTCGCATCGCCACGTGGATTCATCTACGAGATCGACAGAACCAGCGTGGTTTCACCGTCTTTAACACTCACTGGGATCACCGGCACCAAGGCTCACGAGTGGAGGCCGCTGCCTTGATCGCTCGGCGCATCGACACCCGCAAAGCCCTCAACGAGCCGCTCGTCTTGTTAGGCGATTTCAATGCCACGGAGGGGAATCCCGCGGTGGATTTGCTCGCGGGACGGAATCCCTCATGGTCGGGCGCCCTGCTCGATCCTTACCAGACTCTGCACGCGGAAGTACGATCGCGGCGCACTCTTCATTTCTGGGAAAACAACAGAGACGGATGGGTGAAGGTTGATCACATTCTGGTCTCACGTCCGGCCCATATCCTCAAAGCCGAAATCATCTATCCCGAGGGCAAGGAAAAGCCTGCATCAGATCACTACCCCGTCAGCGCTACCATCGCGTGGCCGTGAAGGACCGTCACTGCCGCGAGGCGATTTCATCCAGCAGTATCTGCTGCTCTTCCGCGCGTTTTTTGATCGCCTTGGCTTGCAGTAGAATCATGAAGACACCGGCGAAAAACAATGCTTGGGAGCATGTCGGTAACAGGGCGAGAACATAGGATAAGGAATTCGTACTGCCGGAGGCATAGAAACCAGCTCTGACGATGATACCCAAAGCGTAAATCAAACAAGTGAATAGAGGAGCAACGATCATCATCCAACCAGCGGATTTGCTGACTTTGAGGGTCATGATGCCCAGAATCAATTGCATGATCTGAAACAAAAGCGCAAAAATTCCAAACATTCCAAATCCGTAGGACATAGCTAATGCTGGGCGGGGAAATGCCACACTGGCAAGAACTCTTTGCGGCAATCGTTGGTTGCCGAGTTCCCTTCATGCGACGCAAAACACATTGACGGCGAGCACCCAGAGCGCCATCGTGCGGGGGAAGTGATACGATCGTATTTCGGCTGTCTGATTTTGTTTCTGCTGCTTTGGTTTTCAGGAGTGGCTCTTCATCTGCCCCAAACCCAGCGTGACCTTGCGATCCAGACCACAAAATTGTTAAATCAAAGCCAACACGATGGTGTTTACGACAAGATAGTCGTCACCTTTTCTGGACAAGAAGCCACACTGACGGGCGCGGTCGCAAGGGAGGAAGAAAAATTGTCGTTAGAGAACATCGTTCGGAATCAAGTGTGTTTGCGCGATGATCAACCTGAGCGCAATCCTGTCACCGCTGTGCATAATCTGGTGGAGGTCAATCCCGCCGCCGCGCCGCACCGCAACCATGTGTGGTTGTTGGTGGCAGTGTATGGATCACAAAAACGCATGGAAGGCGTGCTGAAGTCTCCGATCCAACGATTGGCCTTTTTGGAGAAAATCGAAAAACTTCGTCCCGCGCAGGATGCGGCCGGTCGTGACAGAGCCAATCAAATCATCATCGATGAACGCGCCTGGCCCGCCTCCGATTGGGACAAAACCCTGGCCAACGTGCCGGACTTTTCTGCGCGTGCAACAGCGCAACAAAATCACTCTCTGATCGCGATCAGCACAGGCGATGGTCAGTGGCAGACCTTCGATCCATCCGCGAGTGACGCGGCAATCGCCCACGCACTGGCGCACGCTGGGGTGTCCGAACGTGATGTGACCCTTGCCCTGAACGATTTCCGCATTCACCAATCAGCACATACTCCCAACCCTCCCCCACCCTAATCCGCAACACCCGTAAACACCTATGGAAGGAAACCTCTGGTTTATCATCAAGCTAGTCCCCTATCTCGGCTTTTGCTGTTTGATCTCGGGCTTTGTTGGTTGGACGCTTCGCGCGCGCTCGAGCCCAAGCTCCTCTCCTGAGTCATCTCAAACTACCATCAAACCCAAAACTCGCAAGAAGCGCTCATGAACGAGGTAAACTGGCAGGCACGCTATGAAAATGCAGATACCCCATGGGACAAAGGCGAGCCCCATCCCATGATCGCTCGTTGGACCCAAGATCGTGAGGTTGAAGGCGATATCCTCGTTCCTGGATGTGGTCGTGGCTGGGATCTTCAGGCTTGGGGTGTCGCCTACCCACAACATGCCGTGATCGGCATCGACCTCGCACCTTCTGCCGTTTCTTCCGCCCGCAGGCTGTGCCAAGACTTGTCGAACGTCACCGTTCACGAAGCGGATTTTTTCTCGCTCGAATCATGGTATGAAGGGAATCGTGTAGGTCTCATTTGGGAACACACTTGTTTTTGTGCGATTCCACCTCCCCTGCGCGAGGTCTATGCAAAAACGGTTGCGGCGCTGCTGCCTAGCGGTGGCAGACTGATCGGCGCCTTTTTCACCGACATCACGGATCGAGCCTCCGGTCCGCCATGGAACACGACCATGAGTGACATCGAATGTCTCTTTTCCCCATGGTTTGTCATTGAGCAACCCGTCGCTGAGCACCGCACCTTTGCCGGGCGTGAGGGCGAGGAACGAAGCCTCATCATGCACCGTCGTTAGAACGCAGCACAAAAAAACGCGAAGAAGGTTTCCCCTCTCCGCGTTTTTTTAATCTACGGATGGATTACTTGCTCTGCAGCATTTTTTTCATTTCCTCTCCCATGGCAAGACCAACGTCCATGTAGGTTTTGGCGTTGCCGCTGTAGTGGCTGTTGCCGCTTCCGCCGTTGCTCATGGGATGAGTGTAGACGGTGGCGACGTTTCCTTTGAACTCTGGGTATTTGCCGCTATCACCACTGACGGCAAACATGCCATCGAGGATTTTGCCACTGTTGCCTGTGTCGCCTTTTTTCACTTCGCCAATCGTTCCCATGACAAACTTCGCCTGTGGTGCATTGAATTCCTTGCGAAGAGCCTTGATGAGTGTCACGAGATTCTTTTCGTAATGGACGGCGTGCGCTTCATTGCCAGCATCTTTTTCCCCCTGCCACCAGAAGAATCCTGCCACTTCGTATTTTGTGGCATCAGGATAATGTTTGGCCAGATCAGCGAGCACTTTTTTCGCATTGGCAATATCATCATCCCATTGTTTGCCCGCATACCAATCGATAGGATTTCCTTTTTTATCAAGCCACTCCTTCGGTGGCTCGGTGGCGAGACCCTTGGCTGGATCCGCATCCCACATGTCAGGTTTGTCCTTGTAGCCGGCAATCACCTTGCTCGACTTTTGGCCTGCTTTATCCGTAAATTCATGAAGCACACGAGCGCTTCCCGGTGGCAGCAGGTCCCATCCTAGGCTACGATTGCCAATCGAGCTTTTCAACAACATCACAGGTTCCTGGATCGCATTTCCCAGCTGATGACCGATGCCGATTTCGATACCCATTTTCCCGCCACTGATGGTCAGCCAGTCGTTGCGGTAAAGGTTCATCTGATTGCCCTTCTGCATCACTCCGATGTTACGAACATCCATACGCTTGGTCCATTGACCCGCATCATCGACGAGAAATGGATAGAGTTTCTCAGTTTTGACAGCCGTTTCCAGAGCCCCCGGCTTTTCCCCCTTTACCTGTCCCATTTCCAATGTATTCGACTGCCCCATAATGAGAAAAACCTTCACCGGCTTCGATGTGTCAGCAGGTTTGCCATCGGGGCGAGGAATATCCGCAGCGAAGATCGAAGAAGAAGACATCAGAGAGAGTCCGCACAAGGAAACAAGAAATTGGGTTCGATTCATAACATACGCACATACCCGATCTAAGCAACGGTTCTTTCATTTCCATATCGTAGAGAGCAGGATGGCGTGAAATTTTCGCAATTCACTTGGAAGACCCGCGTGAGAGTGGTAGTGTTGCCACCTATGGCATTTGATCGTTTTTCGCAACAGCTGCTTCGTTACCCTGCCCTCGGCTTCTCACTCGATACATCACGCATGGACATGGCTCCGGATTTTATTGAGCTGATGAATCCGAAGATCGCCCGTGCATGGGCCGACATGGCAGCCTTAGAAAGTGGAGCCATTGCGAATCCCGATGAAGGCCGAATGGTAGGTCACTACTGGCTGCGCAACGCCGAGTTGGCCCCCACTCCAGAACTCCGTGCTCAAATCACCGAACCCCTTGCTGCGCTGAAACATTTTGCACAGCAAATCCACTCAGCGCAGATCGCAGCCCCCTCGGGGGAGGAATTCCGACGCATCCTGCTGATCGGCATCGGTGGCTCCGCCCTCGGCCCCCAATTGGTGGCGGAAGCCCTGGGCAGCAGCGCCCGCATGCCGATTTCCTTTTTCGACAACACGGACCCCGATGGCATGGACCGCGTGTTGGCGTCGATTGGGCAAAAAAATCTCTCTTCCACGCTGGTTCTGGTGATTTCCAAGTCCGGCGGCACTCCTGAAACCCGCAATGGCATGATCGAAGCCAAGGCTGCTTATGACGCCGTGGGACTGGACTTCGGCCAACATGCGGTCGCCATTACGGGCAAAGGTTCCAAACTCGATCAGTATGCCACGGAACTCGGATTCCTCGCCCGTTTTCCGATGGAAGACTGGGTAGGCGGGCGCACCAGCGTGCTGTCTACGGTAGGTTTGGTGCCGGCCGCCCTTCAGGGGATCGATATCAATGCCATGCTTGCTGGCGCCGCCGCGATGGATGCCGAAACGCGTAAGCCAGATGTCTCAAAAAATGCGGCGATGCGCTTGGCCCTCGCGTGGTATCATGGCTGCAATGGCAAAGGCGAAAAAGACATGGTCGTTTTGCCTTACAAGGACTCGTTGTGCCTGATGTCGAAGTATCTACAACAGCTCGTCATGGAATCGTTAGGCAAGGAACACGACCTCGACGGCAATCAAGTGTTTCAGGGCATCGCCGTCTATGGCAACAAAGGCTCCACCGACCAACATGCCTACGTGCAACAACTGCGTGATGGTGTGCCAAACTTTTTTGCCACATTCATCGAAGTTCGCAAAGGACGCGAGGGCGACACCATTGAAGTCGAGCCCGGCAACACCAGTGCCGATTATTTGCAAGGGTTCCTGCGCGGTACTCGCAGCGCGCTCTATCAATCCGGTCGCAAATCCATCACCATCTCACTGCCGGAAGTATCGCCCTTCCAAGTCGGTCTGCTCATCGCTCTCTACGAGCGTGCCGTTTCCTTCTACGCCTCATTGGTCAACATAAACGCCTATCATCAACCTGGTGTGGAGGCGGGCAAGAAGGCCGCGGCCACCTTCCTCAGCACCCTCAATGCCGTAAGAGCGAGCCTGACAGCAGCGCCCAAGTGCGCCATGGAGATTGCCGCGTCAATCGATGCGGATGCCGAGGATGTCTATCACTGCCTGACGCACCTCAGTGCCAACGGTCAGGCCCATTGCATTCACGGTTCCAATCCCTCAGAAGATCGATTTGGATTGTAATCGTTGGATCCTACGGGCGCTGCGTTTCTGCCATTGAGATTCCTCAAAAAAACCGACGGAGTGGCTCGTAAAAAAATCTGGTGACCCACTGAAAAAAAAGCCCGTTGGCGATGAACCAACGGGCTTTGCATATCAGGAATCTTGCGCTTACTTCATCGGGTGCTCCTTGAGCAATTCGTCTACGGTGTAGAAGCTCTGGCGGGCCTTGGTGGCATCGCGGACTTTTTTGACCTGATCCGCTTGGATCGCAGGGCCTTTGTTGCCGAAGTTGTTCCGAACGTAGGTCAACACAGCAGCTACTTCATCGTCCTTCAGCATGCCGCCGAAGGGTGTCATCGGCACAGCGCCATCGTATTTTTTGCCATTCAGCTCAAAGGGCCCCATCAGACCATGCAGAGTCAGCTTGATCAATCGATCCGAATCCCCTGAAACCCATGGACTACTTGCCAATGGAGGGAAGGCAGGTGCCAGACCTTTGCCATCGGCTTGGTGGCAGGTAGCGCAATGAGCATCGCGATAATAAATCTCGTGACCTACCAGGAACTGCTTCTTCTCGGCATCGGACAAATGCGCTGGTGCAGGCGGCGCGGGGTGCTCGTCCACTTCTACCTCTGTCACTCCGGCGAGTCGATCGCTGGCGGTTTTCGCCGCGCCCTTGATCCAGTTATCCTGAGGCTGTGCCGAGGCGATGCTGACGACTTTTTTACCCGCTGCGTTATCCAACCAAGAGGCAGCTACGATGGCCTCGAGGCGCACGCGTCCTTCGGGATCGGTAGCGGCTTTTTCCAGTAGAGCGGCGTGATCGGGAATCGCGTGATAGTTGTAGCGAATGACCCGAACACCCGCCGCACGAGCACGGAAGTCCTTGGAGGCAAGCACCTGTTTCAATAAATCCTGGTCGACTTGATTCATCGCCCATGTCACGAAAAGCGCTTCAAGCACATGGTGTTCATAGCGGGCATCACTCTTATCGAGCTTGGCCACCCAGGCCTTGAGCGCGGGAAGCACCTTAGCCGCATCATGTCGACGGAGTTCGCAGCGAGTGCGATAGCGTGAGCGGTTTTCTGGCAATTTCAGGTTTTCCAATAGGGTAGCGATCGGAGCGCCAGCGATTTGTGCAGGCTTGACCAGAGGGCGCGATGGATAGGTGATGCGATAGACTCGACCGTGTATGTGGTCGCGCAGCGGGTCGCGGGCATTGTGCTGCATGTGACCAATCAGCACGTTGTGCCAGTCAATCACATACAAGGAACCATCGGGAGCAAATTCGAGATCGGCAGGACGGAAGTTTCCATCAGCAGATTTCAGCAGTTCATGACGGAAGCTGGTCTTATAACCGGTGCCATCGTCTTTGATCGCGTGTTGCTTGATCCCCAAAAAGCCGATGTTGTTGCAAAGGATGAGATCGCCCTGAACTTCATCGGGGAAGTGGCGGGAGGAAACCACCTCCAAGCCCGAGGTGGGACGTACTTTTTGACCTTCGGGAATCAGATCTGATGTAAGAGGAGTGGTGCGGCCGTAGTGCGGTTTGACCGAGGACGGCATCATCCAGTTCATGGTGGGTCCTGAGGTGTGGAGGAAAAAGTCCTGACCCCATTCATCAAACACAATCCCCCAAGGATTGGGAATGCTGACCTGAGCCGTGCGCTCGAGCATGCCACGCTGTGGACTGTAGCGCCAGAAGCCGCCATTTACGCCGCGCACGGCGCCGTAGGGAGTCTCCACGTTGCTGTGAAGGAAAACTCCTTCGCCCATCAGGAACGAACCAGATGGATCGGCGGTGTAGGCACTGATCGCGTGGTGGGTATCGTGACTGTCAAATCCGCCCAAGACAATTTCACGAACGTCTGCTTTGTCGTCGCCATTGGTGTCGCGCAGTAGCATCAGGTTCGGCTCCTGCGAAACGTATACGCCCTCAGGGGCAAATTCGAAGCCAATGGGCAGATGCAATTTGTCCGCGAACACGATTTCTTTGTCGGCCTTGCCATCGTTGTTGGTATCTTCGTAAATCAGCAATTTGTCGTTCGGCAGAGCATCACCGGGGCGATAGTGCGGATAAATGGGCATCACAGCCACCCACAAACGACCTTTGTTGTCGAAGGACAACTGCATGGGATTGGCGAGGTTGGGGAATTCTTTTTCTGAAGCAAACAACTGGACTTTGTAGCCATCGGGCACGGTCAACTTGCTCTCCGCATCCTTGCCGTAGAGGTATTCCGAGTTCCCGTTTTTACCGCCCGGGCGATAGTTGGTGGCCACTGGTGGCAGTGGGTGGGTTTTCGAGTCATCGACACTGAGTTGGGTCGTCTTACCAGAAGCTACCGCATGAATCAACTGGTCACGCAGCGCAGCCATTTCCCTCGTTTTTTTCACTTCATCCTGATAATTTTGCGGACCAAAAGGCGCGTAACGGCGACCGTGGGTATGAACACCGTTGAGAATGTTGTAATCATTTTGCCAGAACCAATCCTTCTGTTTCACGGCGGCATGAACTTTTTCTGGATCCGCTTTGGAAGCACGGGAAGCATGACCGTAGAGGCCGTTAGCCAACAAAACAGCAACTTGCTTGTAGCCCTCTTCGTCCGGAATGAAGCCATTGTTCGTGAAAGGGGTTTTCGCAGTGGCGTAATGCTCTTTGGTGGGAGTGAAGAGATCGATGAAGCTAAGATTGTGCTTTTTCGCCACGCGCTGCATGGCGGCACTGTAAAGAGCGAGATTAGCATTCTCTTTCTCTCCGTTCGGCAAATCACGCACTTTGCTGAGATTTTCGTAGGCGATCGGAGATACCAAAACCAATCGCGGTGCGGCCTTGCCATTGTAGGCCTTGCTCAGCGTGTGGGTGACAAATGCATTCAGCTCGGCTTCGTAGTTTTCTACTCGATTGGGACCATCGAAGGATTCGTTGTATCCGAAAAAGGCGACGATCGTATCAGCTTCCAAGAAATGCAGCCACTGATCAGGCGTCGGGAAAAAACCTTGTCCCGAGTGCACATTGAACTCCGGACGGAATTTTTCGGCACCGGGGAAAGCCCATTGGGACTTGCGACCTGGATGGGGACGAAACGCTGGCGTGTCACCAGGGCGACCCATATTACGCAGCCACAAGGCCTTATCAGGGAAGCGCAAGTGCAGTTCGGTCTCGAGACGGCTGTAGTAGAGGTCGCGCTCGGCCAATCCGTTACCGATCAATACGATGCGCTCACCTTTATCCGGAGCACTCACACCTTGTGGGCGAGCAGCGGTGGCAGTGGGAGGTTCTTCCGCGGGAGCATGAGTGGCATTAGGCGCCGTTTTTTTTGCTCCCGAGGCCGCTGGTGCGGTCGAGGAAGTAGCGGCCTTCGCCTGAGTGGATGGACTCTTGCCGAGGACGTAATCGGCAGGCTTCAGATTGCGTGTTTTAAAGAAATTGGCCTCTTTGATGAAACCGTAGTCCGAGGGTTGAAAGGGATCGACGTAGGCCAGATCCGATTTCGCTGGAGCTTTCATGCCCAGCAGATGATGCACCGTGTTCACCACCAGACGACGCAAGTCCTCATCGGCAAAATCGGTGGATGAGCCCATCGTGGTGCAAAATGCTTTGCCTTTGGTGGAGCCATTCGGCGCCGTGTATTCACGCAACCAGGCGATAGGCATCATTGGGTTATTTTTTGCACCATCGACATTTTTCGATTTGGGATCGAGTGTCTCGGTTACGGCACCGCGAAGGAGAATCGTAGCGGCTTTTTGATCGAGATTGGCGATGCCGTATACATCGGTGGTCGCGAAAATTTCACCGACACCCGCGAGAGCCGGATTCGAAGCATGAGCGGCTTCTACGACACTGCGCGTGCCCTCCTTCTTGTGAACGCCATGGTGGCTTACCCACTGTTCCCCCAGAATGTTGAGACCGAATTTGGCCCATGAAAAATCGCCCGTCTTGGCAGAACCGGTAAAGGCATGCGTCGCTGTGCGGAAGCCCATCACTGGCTTGCCGGCATTCAGAAATTCGGCGAAATTCGCAAGCTGATTGTCGGGAAGTTGGCGGAATCGTGTGCCAATGATCATCAAGTCTGCCGACTTCAATGCCTCGGTGCCAGGAATGTTTTTCTGGTAATTCGAGTCGATGTAGCCTCCGTCCGGATTGATGGCAAAAAGCACCACACAATCGAAACCGTATTTCTGACTGAGGATTTTCGCCAGCATGGGACAGGACTCCTCGCTGCGATATTCCTCGTCACCGGAGACGAGCACAATTTTTTTGCCATTGGAGGTGCCAGCTTTCGCAGGCAGGACAAGCCACTCTTGAGCAGAGGCAATTCCAGCCGAGATGGCGAATAACGCCAAGCCCGTGCTCCATGATCTGAGGTTTCGAAGATACTTCATAAAGGGAACACACACTACGAACAAATCAGGTGAAATATTACGCAAGAATCAAAAAAATGAGTCAGCAAGATGATCTCACAGTTGCCAAAGTCCACATGCCCTGATCAATCACGTTTCGCAATGGCAGTCTTGGGACCTGATCAGACCTTGAACAGCCCTCCGCGTTTCCCTGCGATCACGGCCGCGCCGATGATGGCAACCGAGAGGAACAACATGGCCCACACGCCCAATGCCGCAGCGAGTTGAACCCCATTCCCCAAAGTGCTTAGGAGGGTGTAAATCGCCTTAGTGATCGGATAGTGCTCCGTTTGCTGTGCCAATAGGAGACTGTCGCTCACTTCCAACATCGCAAAAGCGAATGCGAGAATCGCGCCAGCGGCAAGATTCGCACCAATCAAGGGCAGTGCGATCTTGCGCAGGGTGCGCTGCGGTGAGGCACCCAGCGACTTCGCCGCTTCCTCCAACACAGGATTGCTCTGCTGCAAGCCCGCAACGGCAGAACGAACGACGTAGGGCAATCGACGGAAAGCATAGGCTACGATCAACAACAAAGCGGGATTGCCATCGACACCGATCAAAAACGCAAAGGGCTTTCCTGGTTGCGATAGCGCCAAGTAACCGAAGGCCATCACTAGCCCCGGCACCGCCAACGGCAGCATCACCAACGAGTCGAGCAAGGCGCGACCGCGAATCTTGCTGCGCACCACTACCCAAGCGATCACCACCCCTAACAACAAATCAATGAGAGTCGCCATCGATGCATAAAAAAGGCTGTTTTGGATGGAAGGAACGACCAGTGAATGACCCAGCGCCTCATCGTAATGGCGCATCGTCAGAGCGCTGGGAAGGAGCGTCTGATACCAGTCGTCCGATACCGACAAAAAGATCACACCCAAGTGCGGCACGGAAGCGAGCAGGAATACACACAAAAAAATCGCCCCCACCAGCCATGAAGAAACACCGCGTAAGACCCGCTCGTTGTTGCGACCCTTCGGGCGTGGAGCCGTGCCCAAGGGGGAGCGCCCCAAAACCAACTTCGAGGCGGCAAACACGAGCGCCGAAATCACCAACATGATGGCGACGATTGCATAGGGCAAGGGATTGCCACCGAGGTCTTTGATGCCGTCATACACTTGCACTGGAGCCACGCGGGCGAAATCGAACACCAGCGGCACCCCCAACTCGGTGAAGGCCCAGATGAAAACGATGGACGAGCCGGCAAATACACCCGGCAGAGTGAGCGGAAAGGTGATTTTCCAAAAACGCCGCCAGGGCGGGCAACCGAGATTTTGCGCGGCCTGTTCCATGGTGGGATCCAGATTCGATAAGGCCGCTGCGATGTTCATATAAAGAATCGGATAGAGATGCAGCGCATTCATCAACACAATGCCCGTGAACCTGCCGTTCGCCAGCCAGTCGTAAGGTCTCGATGCCTCCATCCACCCAAGATCAATGAGCAGCGCATTCCACGCACCATCCACGCCGAGCATTTCCTTCACGCCCACCGCGCCTACAAAGGGTGGCAAAATGAGCGGCACCAGCACCAGCACACTCAGCCATTTTTTACCGATGAAATCATAACGATGCGAGAGCAGGGCCAGTGGGAAAGCGAGCATCAAGGTCACCGCTGTGCTGACGATGCCCAACGCAAATGCGTTCCAGAGCCCCTCCAGATAAACCGGATCGCGGAACACCGCTGCGATGTATGACATGGTGAATCCCCCACTCTTTTTCCAAAAGGCTTCACCCACAATCGTGCAGGCCGGATACACAAAAAACACGGCGAATAGAATGACCACCGTCACCATGATGCTCCAAGCGTAACCTTTTCTCATGGCGTTCCTCCTTTCTGCATCGACTCGCGGGCCATCGCCTCAGCCTTTTGATACTGCGCGCGAAAACGGGCACCCAGAGCAGAGGCCCGCTGCGCGGCTTCCAGAGCATCTGTAGAGCTAAGACCTGGGTCGCCCGTTTTCATCTTTTCGTAATCCAATCCCGACACATCAAAAAACACTTTCATGGCCTCCTCAGGGAAATGCGCCTCGCCCAGAGCCTTCCATGCGCTCTTCATCTCTTCGTGCGAATCAATGCCCACAATCCTGACCAGCGAGCGGATCGTCCCGAAAGCCTTACCCGTGAGCTCGGGGCGATAGACAAAATTTCCCGTAGCCTCATACGGATGGATCTCGCCATCCGTAAAACGCGCGCGGTTTTCCGGTGTATAAATGTCACGACGCACAGGCATGCGGCGCAGCGCTTTGGATACGGGACCCTGTGGTGCGCCAGGCTTAGCATTCCAGAGAATCTGCCCTGCATCACTGATCACGAATTCCACAAAAGCCTGCGCCACTGATGGATTCGGACCACCGCGCAGCACGGCAATCGGGTCGCCACTCAAGGACGAACCTCCAACCGGCGCCACCCAGCGCAAGCGCGAACTGCCATCCGGTCGCTTGAGTTCATCACTAAAAGATCGTCCGTAAAAATCGACACACATGCCTGCGACCGCATCCCCCTGCCCCACATCCTGTGGGATTTTGGATGCACTATCGGTAAAATAACGGGCATTCGCGCAGAGGCGCATGATGAGCTGCCAGCCCTTGGCCCAACCTTCCTGCAGCGCCATATCCTTGTTCTCCGTGGAAACCATGGCAGCCTGCATTTGTTGCTGAATGAGCAACTCAAAGGCCCTCGCTACCGAACCGCTCTTGCTGGGATCGGCCAAAGCCAGATCACCGGCGTAGCGCGGATCGCCCAAATCCTGCCAACTCTGTGGCACAGGCAATCCCAATCGGCGCAGAGCGTCCTCGTTGTAACAGATGCCGAATTGAGAGAGGCAGGCTGTCACCCAAGTGCGCTCGTCATTGTAATACTGCTCTCCCGAAAAATACTGACTCATCGCCTGTTCGCCGAACCACTCGGGGTGCTTGTCAAAGACCTCCAAACGAACCAACCGTCCCGCTCCTTTTTTGGGTTTGTGCTGGGCCTTAAACTCGTAATCCCCACCTCCAAAAAACAAATCGATGCCCATCCCTTGGGCGCCGCGTGCCTCGGCGGCGGCATACCCAGAATCGAGCACTTTGCGGATCTCTGCCGTGCCGCCGGGTGTGCGCCAATCAACATACACCGTACGACCACTGCGGACTTTCCACCAGAGCGCGAAGGCTTCACCGAATTCATTACGGATGGATTCATTGTGCGGCGTGATGATCACCAACCGGTCATCCGCCGCATCCGGCGCCGCCGTGGCAGACTCACGACGAAGCAGAACGGGCAACGCGACAATCGCGACCAGTAAGCCCAGGATGATGGATATCCGTTTGATCATGCGTCGATTATCGTTCCAACAAAACCACATCCGCGGCATCAATGGCCAATGCCACCGGGTCCCCCAGTCCGTAGAGATGATGGGGATTTTGCTCTACCACCTGCAAACGACCGATGGCGGTCTCCATCCCATATTGGATGCTCTGACCGAGATACACTTTTTCCACCACCGTAGCGGCCATAACGCCTCCCACCTCGATGCGCAGCGCCTCGGGGCGCATCGAGACTTTCACCTTTTCACCGTGACGCGGTTGCCAGGCGGGATTCGTGACGCGGGCTGACAAGAGATTTTCCCCCAGCCGGACAACAGTAGCGCCATCGATCGAATCCATGATACCGTCGCACAAATTCGTCTCACCAATGAATCCCGCGACATAGCTGGTGCGAGGATCGCGATAAACTTCCTCGGGCGTGCCGAGTTGCTCGATCACCCCGCGCGAGAGAATCGCCATGCGATCGGCCATGGCTAACGCCTCTTCCTGATCATGCGTGACATAGATCGCCGTGAGTCCGAATTCTTTTACGATGCGTCGAATTTCACGACGCATCTCGATGCGGAGTTGGGCGTCGAGATTGGAGAGCGGTTCATCGAGCAAAAGGCATTTCGGACGGATCACCAGTGCCCGCGCCAGAGCCACACGCTGCTGCTGGCCGCCAGACATCGCATCGATCGAACGATCGCCGAAACCCTCCAACTTCACCATGGCCAGCGCCTCGTCGACGCGGCGTTTGATCTCGTCCTTGGGCACCTTGCGCTCCTCCAGACCAAAAGAAATGTTTTTTGCCACCGTAAGGTGCGGCCACAGCGCGTAGCTTTGAAACACCATCGCCGCCTCGCGTTTGTGAGGGGCAAGGGAAGTGACATTGCGATCACCGAAATGGATCGTGCCACTGGTAGGATTCTCCAGACCGGCGATGCAGCGCAGCAAGGTCGATTTCCCACAACCCGAGGCTCCCAGCAGGAAAAACAATTCCCCCGGAAGGATTTCTAGAGTCACTCCATTCAGTGCCCGAGTTTCTCCAAAAGCCTTAACCAGATCTGTTGCGCGAATGGATTCCATAATTGCAAGGTCAATCCACTACAGAACGCCTCAGTTGGCAAGAAAACACGGAGGGAAAAGGAGCGCAGAATGCATTCCGCAACATCCTGTCTCGGATCACAATCGACCTTGTTTACCGATGATGGAACAACAGTTGCGTTCCGATCACGCGTGTCATCATGGCTTCGATTCAATCACCGCATACGCGTTGTGATTGTGGATGGACTCGTAGTTTTCGGCTTCTACGCGATACCAGGTGATTTGCTCGTGGGCGTTGCTGCGCGAAGCGATGTTGCGCACCAGGTCTTCGACGAATACGGGATTGTCGTAGGCTTTTTCGGTGACGTATTTTTCATCGGGCCGCTTGAGCAAACTGTAGAGCTCGCAGCTAGCGGAGCGCTCGACAAGGGCGATGAGGTCCTCGATCCAGATCGGCTTTTTCGAGCGGATCGAATACGTCACGAGCCCGCGCTGGTTGTGCGCACCGCGTTCACTGATGGCCTTGGAACAGGGGCAAAGCGTGGCGACGGGAACAAAAGTCGTCAGTATAAAGTCGGTAGCGCCATCACGTTCGTGATCGATCTCAAAACGCACTTCGTAATCGACAAGTCCTTCACCACCGCTGATGGGTGCCGCTTTTTTCATGAAGAACGGAAACTGAAAGGTTACATGGGCGCGCCGGGCATCGAGCCGGTTCAGCAATTCCTTGGGAATGGCGTTGATGGTGTGAACGTCGAGGCAGTTGCCGTGAGAATTGAGCACTTCCACAAAGCGGCTCATATGGGTGCCTTTGTAGTGCTGGGGCAGATCAACGGCGAGCGAGACTGTGGCCACTGTTTTCTGGGTGCCGCCGCATTTTTCCCGCACTTCCACGGGGAAGCGTAGGCTTTTCACGCCGACGCGGTCGATGGGCAGATTGCGGTCGTCCTTTTCGTTCTGGGTATCGGTGAGCTCTTGCATGCGAGGAAGCGGAGAGTATGGCAGGGCTTATAGGGAAAGGAAAAGGGCTTGCCCGATCGATGACGGACAAGCCCTGAAAAACAAGATTCGCGCCGATCAAGGAGCGAGATTCAGAGCGCGGGCGCGCTTGATCTCACGAGTGATCTGGCGATGCACCTTGGCCGGCACTCCCGTAACGCGACGTGGGAGAATTTTTCCGGTGGTCGAGGTGAACTTCGACAGCAGATCGGGATTGGTGTGATCGATTTTGTCAACAGGGATATCCTGACGACGGCGGGTCATACGACGATTCGCCTTACGGAAAGCAATGCGGCGCTCGACGGTTTTTGGTTCGGTTTCTTGCATGATACGTAGGGATTAGCGGAGTTCGCGGTGAAGAGTACGGCGCTTAAGGAAAGGATTGAATTTCACCTTTTCGAGACGACCCGGAGTGCGGAGACTCTTTTTGTTGCGGGTGGACACGTAGCGGGAGGTCGGTTTCCCTTCCGCTTTGGCTTCGGTGCATTCGAGAATAATGATGTCGCGTGGCATGGCTTAGAGTTGTGGGAGGGAGATACTAGCTTAATCTTCGTCTTCGTCAAGAGAAATCGTGTCAGAATCTTCATCTTCGTCAAAAATTCCTCCACCACTGAATCCGACACTACCGCTGGGGCGGAATTTTTTCGTGCCATATTCTTTTTCCCACTGGGATTGGCACTCAACCGTGAGACGGGCGAAAGGAATGGCCTCGAGGCGTGGAATGGGGATGCGCTTGCCTGACATTTCGCAAAGACCGTAGGTGCCTTTTTTGATGCGCTGCAAGGCCTCTTCGATTTCGTAGAGAGCGTCCTGATCTTTTGCCAGAACGCTGAGGGCGAAGTCGCGATCGTAGGCATCACTGCCTGCATCACCTTGGTGCATGCCGCTGCCGGAGGCTTCACTGCCTTCGGGAGAACTGCGGATCGCCTCACGGGCGGAACCAGTCATGGCATCGACGATTTCATCGCGCAGGTCCAGCAATCGCTGCTTCTGTTTTTGAGTGAATGCGAGAAACTTGGGGTCGGTAATGGGCTCAACGATGATGGTAACCTCTACCACTGGCACAGGAGTGATTTTCTTCGGGATAAATTTTTTCGCAGGAGTCGCCGATGTTTTCGGAGTTGCGACAGCAGCCGGCTTGACGGTTGCAGTCACCGTCTTGGTTGCGGCAACCTTGTTCACCGGTTTTGCAGGAACGACGGCCTTGGTCGTTGTTTTGGCAACAGGTTTCGTCGTTGTTTTGGCAACAGGTTTCACGACAGGCTTCCCTGTGTTTTTAGTCGCCTTTTTTGCGACTACGGCCTTGGGTGCACTCTTGCTAGGGATTTTTTTGGCTGGTGGTTTAGGGGCGGGCTTGGTGACCACTTTTTTCGCCGGAGTCTTCGCCTTTGCCTTCACAGGAGCGGTTTTTTTCGCTGGGGCCTTGGGCAGTGGTTTCGCGGCAACCTTCTTCGCTACAGCTTTGGTAGCAGGCTTGGTTGTAGCTTTTTTCGGCGCGGGTTTCGCCACCGATTTTTTCGGCGCGGGTTTCGATACCGATTTTTTCGCTACGGGCTTGGCGGGTGCCTTTTTCGCAACGTTCTTGCTCACCACCTTGGCAGATGGTTTTTTTGCAGCTTTTTTAGCAGCCATAAGAATAGAAGAGTAAGGTGTGAGAATCGCCCCCATCAGGCCAGAAAGCGAGAGGGCGGTCTTCGATAGCGGTCAATTTGCGATCCTGCAAGGGAAAAAATCTCAATTATCGAAAAATCCTCGCGGCGACCACGCCATGAAATGTTTTGCAGGCTTGCACGCCAGCCCGAAGCTTTCTAGTGTGGCGCCGGACTATGGAACTACCTTTGATCGTTGAAGCCCTTTTGATCGCCTCCAGCGAACCGCTTTCTGCCGATGAGTTGGCGCGTTTGATCCGTGCGCGCGTCGCCGAGGCCGAGGATGTCTACCAACGCGAAAGCGACGATGGTGGTGAGCCAGCCCCGCTGCCTGAGTGGCTCAAGCCACTGGCTGCGATCGCCAGCGCCGAGGTGCTTAGTGCGATCGAGCAACTCAACGCGGCCTACCAGCAAAGCGGTCGTTCATTCTCCCTCGTAGAACGCGGCAAGGGTTGGAAGTTCTACACTGCCGCACATTACGGAGATTTTGTTCGGCAGCTTTTCCCGGGCCGCAAGCCTGAACGCCTCAGCGGTCCTGCGATGGAAACACTGGCCATCGTCGCCTACCGCCAACCCATCACCAAAGCCGCGATTGAAGCCGTTCGCGGTGTATCTTGCGATGGCATGCTCCAAAAACTGCTTGATCGTGACCTCATACGCATCGGGGGACGCGCGGACCTTCCGGGTCGCCCGCTCCTTTACGAAACCACCGAATTGTTCTATGAGCATTTCGGCATTCGCAGCATCGATGACCTACCGAACTCCGCGGAATTGCGCAAAGTCAAACTCCCCGAGCCTGTCAGTGAATCCGCGGAAATCAACGAACAATTGCCCCTGGCTCCTGTGGTGAGCACGCAAGAATCCGCAACAGAAGAAGCACCCTAACCCCCATATTTTTGTGAGCTTGGAAGACATCAGAAAAAAAATCGATGAAGTGGACTCGCGCTTGATGGACTTGCTGTCCGCCAGGGCAGACCTCGTGCATCAGGTAGGAGTCATCAAAAAAGAACACGGACTGCAGATCTATGCACCCGAGCGCGAGGATGCACTCCTGAAAAAATTGCTCGAAAAAAACCATGGGAGACTGCCAGAAAAATCGATACTCGCGATCTATCGGGAAATCATGTCGGCCGCACTCGCACTGGAAGATGACCTCAAAATCGCCTACCTCGGCCCCGAAGGGACTTGGACCCACCAGGCTGCGATCAAAAAATTTGGACATTCGGTCGAATACGCAGCCCAGCCTAACTTTTCCGATGTATTTGATCAAGTGGCACGCCGCCGTGCCGATTATGGTGTAGTGCCGATCGAGAACTCCACTGAAGGAGCCGTATCTCACACGCTCGATCTGTTTGTGGACTCCCCTCTTCACATCTGTGCGCAAATCCTACTACGCATCGAAAACAACCTGATGGCGGCCATTCCGCGAGAAAAAATCAAAACACTGTATTCTCACCCCCAAGTTTTCGGTCAATGCCGCAACTGGATTTTGAAAAACTTCCCCGAGGCCGACATGGTAGAGGTTTCCTCAACCACAAAGGCTGCAAAGCTCGCCAAGGAATATGCCGAACAAGGCGCCGCAGCGCTGGGCGGGGCTCTGGCTGCGGAATTGAATGGTCTCACAATTCTCGATCACTCGATTCAAGACCGGGCAACAAATACGACGCGGTTCTTGGTAATCGGTGAAAAAACCTGCCCCCCCACAGGGAATGACCGAACCTCAATCCTCTTCTCCATCCAAGACAAGCCCGGCGCTCTCGTAAGCGCACTCAAATCATTCGATCAGTTCGAAATCAACATGTCGAAAATCGAGTCACGCCCCTCGAAACAAAAAGATTGGGAATACATCTTCTACGTCGATCTTGGTGGACATCACGAAGACCCGAAAGTCGCAGATGCCCTGAAAGAGTTACGCAATCACTGCTCCCTCGTCAAACTGCTAGGCTCCTACCCCGATGCCAGCGAGTGAAGGACGCGCGCAAAAAACGGGCCTCACATTGTCTCCCTTTCGTCGGTCTCCATGAACGGAATCTAGCATCGTATTTTTCTGATCCATCGTTTTTTTTCACCCACTGCTTTCGCATTGATGTACGAGCAATGATTGAGCGGTAAGATCGACGGCTTCACCATCACAACGGAAACACGGGGCGATCAACGCGGAACAGGAGCATCGCGGACCTTCAGCCGAACAAATCCTTGAGCCGCGTTGCCTGAAGGCAGTGGACTCAAACGAACGTTGGTGACATCACCGTCTGCATACGTGGCAACAATTCCGGGCGCAATCGTATGACCCAGATCGTTGCCACGAAATGTTGCTACAGCAGTCCAGTCAGTGAGATTCTCGCTGGTTTCCACAATCCATTCGACATCCGCGCGCAGCGGGAGATGCTTAAAACAGAAGGCTCCATCGGACAAAGTGGGAGCAGGGCGATCTGATGCGTCTTGGGGATTACCGCCCAACGCGTATTCCACAATGTCAGCAAGGCCGTCTTTGTCCGCATCATCGCCCGCGCGGGTAGCGAGGGAGTTTTCCTGTTGCCACTGAGCGAGTGAGACTTTGGGGAGATCGAAGATGCCCATCACCTTGGTATTGTAGTTGATGTAACTATTGTAAGTTCCCTGAAACCACAGCAGGTGTTTCGACAATCCATGTTTTTCTGGAACAATCGGGCGCAAATTGTTCTGCAGGGAGTTTTGGGTGACGGGAGACCATGCAAAAGTCAGTCCGCCATCAAGAGTCACACCACGCCATATCTCGTAACGCTCTCCGGCGCCGAGTGGCACGTTGTTGGTATCGGATAAAGAGAACGGATTGGCAGCGTTGGATGAAATATAGACTATGCGAGGATCCTCTGGATCCATTGCCATGCCTCCGCCATAGTCATCCTCCGCGGCATAAATGCCACGTCCGCCCTGGGCAATAAACGTTTTCTGCCAGGCTGAACCAGTCCAACGGGCATAATGATAATAAATGCGGTCGTGATTCCAACCCGTTCCTGTGACGTCATCGCGCTGCGTCTGAAATAGGCAAACGGGATGACCGTTCACGCCGTAGTGGATATCCCAAGTCCACCCCCGCCCCCATGTCGGGTCAAATTGATAAATGACGCTTCCTTTCTCACCGCTGTTCGGATCACTCACAGTTCCGTGTTGGATCGGCAGATTGGCCAGTGACTTAAGTAGGGTGCCGTCCGTCTTGCGGAAGGTCTGTCCCTGATAATACATGTGATAGACCGAGTTGTTCTCATTGCGCGGATGACCGTCGGTATAGATCATATCGATGCGGTTGCTCTTGTTCGAAACGTATCGCGGATAGGGTCGCGTGCCTCCCGTTCCTACGTTGATGACTTGGGTCACATTGCCCCACGTGACGCCGTTGTCATTGGACACAGTAACGCAGGGGTTGTAATTGATGCAGCGGGAAAAATTGTAGATAGCACCGTTCTCACCGGACCCATTGCCGGCAAGAGCATAGGTATTGGCATAGGTATTTCGCGCCGGAGTTACTTTGATCGATTCCGCGCTCCAATAGGCAAGCGAAGTCGGCGAATTGTTGGTGGAAATCCGGCTGTAGAAAGCACTGGCGCTTCCATGCTTGGAATAGACGGAGAGAATCTTGCCATCCGGCAAAATGGTAAAAGACGGGTTGTTATGATCATCGACTTCGACGGAGGAAGCCGTGCCAAAATTCACATGATGGGCGATACCGGTGCTGGGATCGTATCGCGTGACGCCCGGATTTCCATCGCTTCGTACGTAACCGGCAAACAGTTTCCCCTGATGCCATATCGCTCGCTCGTCATTGAACCAGGTCCATGTGCCATTCGGCGCCACCTCCGCAATTTCACCGGGAAGTGGTGGAGCAGGAGGCGTGAAGGGATACTCAAGAGACAACTGATAGAGGTTGATCTGATCAATATCCAGTGAGTTACCAGAAAGCCATCCGATACGCGTGAAACTGGTGTATCCGGTCGGATCCGAGGCGGTCATATCAGTGAGGATGGCACCATCGGATTCACGCGTCATCAAAGCAGTGATTTTGACCCCATTCCCTTCACGAGTGATCACAAGACTGAAATCATGCACTCCGGCGGTGACATTGACCGTGCTGGGATTGTTGACGATGTTGGTCAGATAGGAACCGTTGGGCGTAACTCCCGAGACATAGAGCGTACTGCTGCTGTTCTGCCGGAACATACTACCGGCATTTCCAGAGGTGCCATTGCCGGCCCAGTAGCCCGTCCAACCAGCAGAATTGGTAGAACCATTGTGATGAAAGAACCCCCAACGAAATTGACTCGCCACCGTGGTGTCGATGATCGAAGTTTGGAAATGAACCTTTCCGCTCAATTTGACGCTCTGACCGTCAGCTAGACTCAGAGCCTCTTGCTGGACTGTAGAAGGATCGCCGTCCACACTCACGTGAACCGCCGAATTATCGGCATTGTTGACGCTATTGTTCCCCCAGATCAAGCTCTGGGTCGTGGGCAGCGAAATCGTCGGAGTCCCAAAACCGACACTCCATGAGGAACCGATGAGAGAAGTCGATCCGGCTGAAGCCGCATAGCCCAGACCGTCATACCAAGTGCGACTATTGGCGGCACTGGAGATGAAAGGACCGTTGCGAATATGGACGACGAGTTGGCCCGATGCGCCGACCCAATGTTTTCCCAGATACTGCCGTATCATCGTTCGATCCGTCCCCCCTGTGGCCTGAGTGGGAGCAAAACCACTGGCGAAAGTGCCGTTGGTGAGATGGCTCGCTGGAACGTAGGATAAATCTGCCGAATCAGGTGTGAATGCAACAGGAGTGCCCATGCTAAGATTCGTCCCCCTCATGATCGGAAATTGAATCGCTCCCAAACTACTGGAAAACTGCCAAGTGACATTTGTGGCCACCCAATAATAGGTGTAAACATCATAGAGACCAGGGCTTAGACCACCTACTGTCTGACGTAAAGTGGGCACAACCTCACCTCCACCGGCCTCATAGATGGTGGTATGGCTCGCGAGGCCCGTAGCCGTTCGAAGCGACCAATTGCTGTCGGTATAGGCTTGAGCAGTGGTGGAGGGAGTGAAAGCAACTCCATCGAGACGCGTCATATTCGCGGCCGAGGCATCCACATACGTGATTTGAGCCGAGGCATCAGAAGCCAGCATAGCCGATAAAACCCAGGCAAGCAAAGGAATGATCGCACTCTTTTTCATACCAAGCCATGATAAGTCTCACGGCAAAGATTGCAAAACATTTGAGCCATGGAGTAGGTCACCGAAAACACTGGTTTGGTTCTCCTACATCCATCGACGAAAAAAGATTCGCTCGTAAATGGTGATGAAAAGCCCCGCTGAGGGGGCGAGAGCATGAAAAACTCATCCCACCAGCTGCTCCTTGACCAGCGCGGAAGCGTAGTCTCGGTTCATACGGGCAATGTGATCGACGCTGATTTCCTTAGGACAAGCGGCTTCGCACTCATACTGGTTGGTGCAGTTGCCGAAACCTTCAGCATCCATTTGACGAACCATGGCCAATACACGTTTGTCGCGCTCGGGCTGTCCTTGGGGCAAATGACCCAGATGGGAAACCTTCGCTGCGGTGAACAACATGGCAGAGGAATTCTTGCATGCCGCGATGCAGGCACCGCAACCAATGCAAGCGGCGGCATCAAAGGCAGCATCCGCATCGGGCTTGGGAATCGGCAGAGAATTTGCATCGACTGCGGAGCCTGTACGAACGCTGATGTAGCCGCCAGTCGCAATGATGCGATCCATGGCGGAGCGGTCAACAATCAGATCGCGAATGACAGGAAACGCCCGAGCGCGGAAGGGCTCGATCCAGATCGTATCTCCGTTGGTGAATTTACGCATGTGCACCTGGCACGAGGTGATGCCCTTTTCCTTGCTGTGAGGCACACCATTGATCGTCAGCGAACACGACCCACAAATGCCCTCGCGGCAGTCGTGGTCGAAGTGAATCGGCTCGCCACCGGACTCGATGATGCGCCCATTGACGATGTCCAACATCTCAAGAAAAGAAGCCTCTTCCGGGATGTTTTTCGCATCATAGGTTTCGATGCTCCCCTGGTCTTGAGGAGTTTTCTGACGCCAGACTTTGAGTGTGAGATTGAGCATGGGAGAATGGTGTTAGATTATTTGTAAGAGCGGACCGATGGATGAACTTCCTCGAAATTCAGCGGTTCTTTGTGAAGAATAGGAGCCTTGCCCTCGACGTATTGCCATGCGGCCACGTGCGCATAGTTGACATCGTCTCGTTTGGCTTCGCCCGGCGCGACGAGACCGCTATCAACATCTGGATCGCCGGCTTGTGTTTGATGTTCCTCGCGGAAGTGACCGCCACAGGATTCTTCTCGAGCCAGAGCATCGTAGCACATCGTCTCTGCAAATTCGAGGAAATCAGCGACACGACCGGCTTTTTCAAGCTCCATGTTGGCGATGTTGCCACTGCCGGGAATGCGAACATTGCTCCAGAACTCCTCACGAATTTCAGGAATGCGTTTGATGTTGTGTTCCAGACCCGCTCTGTTGCGAGCCATACCGCAGTTGTCCCACATGAGCAGACCGAGCTCGCGATGGAAAGAATCGACAGTGCGTTTGCCTTGGATGCTCGTGAGTTTGTTGATGCGCTCACTCGTCGCTGCCTCGGCTTGACGGAAGGCCTCATCATTCGCATTGACTTTGCCCGGTGATTGCGTGGCGAGGTAATTGGCGATGGTGGTGGGAATCACGAAATAGCCATCGGCCAAACCTTGCATCAGTGCGGATGCACCGAGACGGTTTGCGCCGTGATCGGAGAAATTCGCCTCACCCAACACGTGAAGACCGGGGATGTTCGACATCAGGTTGTAATCCACCCAGAGACCGCCCATGGTGTAGTGCACAGCGGGATAGATCATCATCGGGTTTTTGTAAGGATCCTCACCGGCGATTTTCTCATACATCTGGAAGAGGTTGCCGTAGCGGGCGCGGATCACAGACTCGCCCAAGCGCTGAGTGGCATCGCGGAAATCCAGATAGACGCCCAATCCCGTGGAAGCGACGCCACGACCTTCATCACAGGCTTCTTTAGCGGCACGAGAGGAAATGTCGCGTGGGGCCAAGTTGCCGAAAGAAGGATACTTGCGCTCCAAGATGTAGTCGCGATCCTCTTCTGCCACCGAGTCAGGATGAATTTGTTTTTTGCGCAGTTTTTCAGCTACTTCTTTCGACTTCGGCACCCAAATGCGTCCGTCGTTGCGAAGCGACTCAGACATCAGTGTGAGCTTCGATTGATAATCACCGGATACCGGAATGCAGGTCGGATGGATCTGGGTGTAGCAAGGATTCGCGAACAGCGCGCCGCGGCGTGCCGCACGCCATGCGGCTGTGACATTGCAGCCCATCGCGTTGGTGGACAAGAAGAAGACATTGCCGTAGCCGCCCGTCGCCAAAATCACAGCATCGGCAGCATGGGAAGAAATTTTCCCTGTGACCAAGTCACGCACGACAATGCCCTTGGCCTGGCCATCCACGAGCACGAGGTCGAGCATCTCCGTGCGAGGGAACATTTGCACACCGCCTTTGTGAACTTCTTTTTCCAGCGCCTGATAGCAACCAATCAGCAACTGCTGACCGGTCTGACCACGTGCGTAAAATGTGCGGGAAACCTGAGCACCACCGAAAGAACGGTTGTCAAGCAATCCACCGTATTCGCGAGCAAAAGGCACACCTTGAGCGACACATTGGTCGATGATGTTGGTGGATACCTCCGCGAGACGGTGAACGTTGGCCTCGCGTGAGCGGAAGTCGCCGCCCTTGATGGTATCGTAGAAAAGACGACGCACAGAGTCACCGTCATTCTGGTAATTTTTCGCCGCATTGATGCCCCCTTGTGCGGCGATCGAGTGAGCGCGACGAGGACTATCTTGGTAGCAAAAGCATTTCACCTTGTAGCCCAGTTCCGAGAGTGTGGCGGCAGCGGCGCCTCCCGCCAGTCCCGAACCCACAACCAACACCGTGTATTTGCGCTTGTTCGCCGGGTTGATCAACTTCGAGTCCATCTTGTGCTTGGACCATTTTTGGTTCAGCGGTCCGGATGGGATTTTGCTATCGAGAACGAATGACATGGTGCGAGTGGGTTGGAAATGATTATCTGCCGAACTTAAAAACGAAGATGGCGAGGGGGATGGAGATGAATCCCGCCCAGATCACGATGGCGTATGCCTTGCTGAGCTTTTCAATCAGTGGCGCCGACTTCTTCGATCGCAGGCCCAGCGTTTGGAACATCGATGCCACCCCATGGGAAAGGTGCGAGCAAAGCAAGGACATGGCGATGACGTAGAACAATACGACGAGACCATGAGAGAAACCTTCAATGACCATCCGGTGAGGGTTGTCTTTGCCAAGCTGAGCCAAATCCGAATCGACGCGTATGGTGAAATGGAGAATGTGGAAGATCACGAAAGCGAGAATGGTCAGACCGCTCCAGATCATGATGCGAGATGACTTGCTGGCCTGGATGGTCTGCGGGTGCACATACTTCGGTGAAGCCGCGCGGTTGGCGCGAGTCAGAGAAATGGTGGCCGCCACGTGGATCACAAGACAAGACAACAACACAGCGCGGGCTATCCAAACCCCTGCTCCGTGCAGCATGCTATGAAGCATTTCTGCATACTCATTGAATGCTTTCTCCCCGACAAACACCAAGAGGTTGCCTGCGAGATGCCCTGCAAGGAAGAGCACCAAGACAAGACCCGTGAGGGCCACCAACATTTTTTTCCCAATCGAGGAATTCCAAATCGCGCAAGCAGAACAGGTCGAAGCATTCATGAGAATTGATGTGACCGACAAGGTCGCGGCGTGAAGATAATCCGGATGTTTCAAATGACAAGATCGGAAAAACGACTTTTTTCAAATTTTTCCGCTTCTCCTCTGAGGGCTCCCCTCATCAAGATGCGGGGCTTAGCCAGCGAAGCGCAATCAGACAGCGCGCTGCTGCAAGGTATGAATGCTCAGCATTGCGTGGTCAAACTCCGCCAGGGCATTGCGACAATGGGTGAGAAATATTTCACCCGATGCGGTAAGTGCATGGCTTTTGCCACGACGATCCAGCAACCGAGCCTTGAGCGATTCCTCCAAAGCCCGCAGCGAGTGACTGATCGCCGACTGCGTCAAATTGAGCCGCTTGGCTGCCATCGTGAAACTGCCCGTTTCAACGATCGCTACAAACGCTTGCACTTGACGGATTTCTGGCATGTTACGGTTCATGACTGCGATTGGCTTCCTTGCCACGTCTGATAAAGCAAGATGCGTGCCATTTTCCTCAAACCTCGGCACTTGATCTTTTCAATAGAAGCCTGAAAATCGGTGAGTCCGATCCGCACACTGAAACACCAACCATCCGATGAAACCGATTGCCGGAACTGGATCCCGATCGATGAGCGTGCACCACTAGCAGCGGGACCGCACGTTGATCACGGGGTTATAGCCTTAATTACGGAAGGTCATCGCAACTGAACAAGCTGGCAGGGGTTGGATGATGCGACTGCCTCTTATTGCATGATGTATGTGGCGAGAAGCTTCTGTATCTGAATAATATCTGTACCCTTCTTAAATTCTTTCTTCAAAGGAAGTGGATTACCTGAGATGTAAATCTTGAGTTCAGCATCCATGTCAAAGTGCCCAGCAGTCTCCACAGAAAATTGACTGATGGATTTGTATGGTATGGAGTGATACTCTACCTTCTTGCCGGTGATGCCCTGCTTGTCGGCAAGTATGAGCCTGCATTGGGTGAAAACAAATAAATCTCTTACGACTTTGAATGCACCAGTTATCTCTTCGCCATCGATCAAGATTGGTCCGAACTCAGAAGCGAGTTCGTTCGGGTCGATCTGTGAAGCAGTGCCAAATATTGCATTCATTAATCCCATGGTTTGTATTGGTCGTTGTGTTTTATTATTTTGCTGAACGGTGAGGTGTAGCATAGCTAGGAAGGAGCTAGCTCACACCGAAGCAGTACAAGAAACCACCACCCATCGCAATCAAAAACAAGTCGTCCTAGCTGTTGCTTCAAATATCTTGTTTGCCTTACGATGGGGGATTTTTTAGTTGCGGGTTCAGCATCAGTCATTGCTCGGTTGCGTATCTCATGCGACCATTGTAAGGGTTGGAACAACACCAAAAGAAGAGAAGCACCAAGGCCGCAATCAAAAGAATTCCCGTGAAAACCGTCATCCTCTTGGACCATCGCACTGTTCCGTAATTCTCCAAATATACTACCGTAGTATTCCAAGCCACAGGTGCCAGGAGCAGGACATATCCATGATTACGGACAACTAGCGCTAAAGCATCCCAGTCTAAATTTGAGTCCGGATAACCGCACCCCATGAAGGCGATCCGCGTCATGACAACGCCCAAGATCACGGCGAGCACTTGGATGAGTGCGAGCCGAACTGATACGTTGACATCGTGGATCATGATTTCAAGCTAACGTCAAAGAGCTCACAACCCTATCAGCGAGAGCGCGCGTCGGTCACGGGGTTGAGGTTAAAACTACGGGAGATCATGCAAACACGGCGCTAATAAGGTTAACTGTGTCTCGACTTGTTGAGCTTCTTCTCATTTGGACTTTTCGGAGACTTTTTTAGCTTCGTTGACGGGCCGAATCCGATCTTGAAGCCTTTGCTTATCTTGAAATTCAGCACGGAACTGAAAGATTGCGCCTGTAATCCCTAGGACGAACAGAATTCCGGCAATCACTCGCTGCGTTCGTGTGCCAGCCCAGAACGCTACGACTGAGAAAATCCCCATCACCACAAAGAATCCGGGACAGTTGCACGCAACGAACCCCGCAGCGACAAAGATAACAACACAAATGGTAATGGCTACTCGTGCTGTGCTTGGACTGCGGGCAACATCCAGCTGAAAGAAGCGTCTCGAAGATTTTTGGACTGGATGCTCGGAATTCATTATCGTGCTATTTGTTTCTGACCTACAGTATTCATTCGTATCCCATCCGACCTGTCTATCAGACAGGCATTTCAGTGATCATAAAATCAGGTTTTCTTTGCTACAACAAGGGAATTCCGAGAAAATCGTTCTTAGATCAGGACACCTTGCTGGGTAGCGAGGCGGGGAAATGGGCAAGCTGATATACGAATGCAGCAGTGCTGCCCCACCCCATTTTGCAGATTCACCAATGCCGATTTCTCTTTTATAAGCTTTTGAACACTCTTTGCTGAAAAGGGTTCGAATGGATGATTTTCCTCAAACTCGTTATGATTGCCTCTGCGAGAACGCGCCTTTTCTGGAGAAAAACTTATCCGAATTTCGTGGGCTTTTGGATCGGGAGCGCGCTACCAGACTGCGCTGCAGCCCGTTGTTGGCAACAGAGGCAAGAAATCGAAGCTTGAATGATCTTGGCAAATCCTTCCCCTGCTGTTTTGTATTGATCAAGTCACATTCTGACCATCGACATGAGCCTGAGAACGATCATCACCTTGCTATGGGGCCTTCTGCCATGTGCTCTTCTTGCGCAAGCGCCCAATCCACCAATGAACTTGAATGCCGTGATCGGAGCTGCGAACGGAACAAATTGGAATGCGGAGCTGTCATGGCAGGACAATTCCACCAATGAAACAGGCTTCGCTTTCTATAAGAAAACAAACCTCGGCTACGCGTATTTGGGCGCATTGGAACAGCCCAACATCACTTCTGTCCGAATCAATGGAGGAGTCGCTCGAGGTGAAACAGCGATATTTGGCATCCGTTCCTATGCCTATCATCCTCTGACGCAGCAGTTTTACTTTTTCGATATCGTGGATTTTCCTGCCATGCGAGGACCTGACGTTTTCCTGCGACCCTTCGGATCCGGAACAACCGGCACACAGTTCTCACAACAGATCGAGGTATCGAACTCCCAAAACGCGGTACAATACTCCGCAAGCGGTTTACCCGCGTGGTTGCAACTCAACGCGGATACGGGAATGCTCAGCGGCACACCGGCCCAAGTTGGCGTCGTAACCATCCACCTATCAGTGACCTATTCCGATGGTTGGATCCTCACAGGGTCCCATACCTTGCGGATTCGACCAAAAGCTGGAGCACCGACTCTAGTGAGCGCGATTCCCGATTGGACAACGAACGCAGGCAGCACTCGAGCGCACCCATTAAGTGGAGTATTCGCCGATGCCGAAGCGGAGTCGGCCGTGCGCATCAATACCAGCCTTGGTTTCTTCGATGTGATCTTATTCAACTCCGCGACTCCGGGAACCGTATCGAATTTCATGAGCTATGCCAATGCCGGAAAGTACAACGACGTTGCGTTTCACCGCAGCATTCCCGGATTTGTATTGCAGGGGGGCGGCTTCAGGGGCACGGGACAGAATACCCAGTTCGCAAGCATGATCGCCTCTCCTCCCATTGCCAACGAACCTGGTCTATCGAATATCCGCGGCACCATGGCAATGGCGAAGATCGGGGGGAATCCGGACAGCGCCACGAATCAGTTTTTTGTAAATACAGGAGATAACACCGCCAATTTGGACTACCAAAATGGTGGCTTCACGGTGTTTGGTCGAGTCGCGGGCAATGGCATGGCAGTGGTGGATGCGATCAACGCTTTGCCTCGTGCCACATACGCGCTCCAGTTGGATGGCAGTGCCGCGACGACAAGTTTCACCGATTTCCCCATGAATGCTTCCGCAGCACCAGTGGCCATGGATCAAAATTTGGTGGTGAGAACGCTCTCCGTAACTCCCGTTCCCGTCATCAGCCACAGTATTACCGGCAATACCGATCCATCCGTGGCCTCTGCCCAAATCGTTGACGGAGAGCTGCGATTGCAGAGCCTAAAAGGCGGGCGAACCACCATCACAATCACGGCTACCGATCTCGACCTTCTGAGTCATTCCCAGCAAATCTCTGTTACGGTCCATGACACCTTCGCCACTTGGACGGCGCGCACCCTTTTTCCCCATGATCAGAGTGCGGCCGAAGAAAATCCCGATGGTGACAGACTGAACAATTTGCTCGAATTTGCCTTCATCGAAAACCCCGCATTGCCCAGCCATTCCGCCACTCCCCTCTTGGCACAAGAGAGTGATACCAATCAAAACAACTCCATGACCCTGCGATTCCCCATACGCAAGTTCACCACAGGACTCGTCTATCGGGTGGAGGCAAGCCACGAACTAGACGGCACTTGGTCGGAAATCTGGAATTCATCCCAAGGATTTCAACACGCACGGGTGGTGAATGCCATCGATGAAAGCGATCGCACCATCGTAACGGTTCGCGACCTAGCCGTCATCGGCGCATCACCTCGCCGATTTTTACGCATCAAGGTGCTACAAAACTGAGCGATCTCATCGATGGGTGAGAATTTCGCAACGGCAATGGTCCCAACATCACCATTACGATCCCGATTCGTATGGCTTCCTGAATAGGAATTCATCTCCTACTAGGGTCATTCGGAATATGCTGAAATTTGGGCAACTCGACCTCTCCTATCGAAAAAAACGGATCCTCTTTCACTGCCTTACAGAGCATGGTACTCCCTGGCTTGGTCGCAGTGATTCCATTGAGGTTCTTTGCGATTGACACTGATCCGTGGTGGGATACTTTCAGGACACATGCCTGATCCAAATCTGCTCAAAACACTCCACATTGCGGGAGCACTCGGTGTCTTTTCCGCTATGGGGGCGATCGTGCTCGGCGTACAAGAATCACAGCGCAAAGTCGCTTCCATGCTGCACGGCGTTTCCCTCTTGCTGCTTTTTCTTGCAGGCTTTGCGATCTTAGGAAAGCCGCTCATGCATATACACTACTGGAAAGTCAAAATCGTTCTTTGGCTTTTCCTTGGTGTCGCTCCCGTCCTGGCTCGGAAAAAAGTCCTGCCTGCTCCCGCCTTGCTGGTGGTCACTCTACTCGTTGGTATACTGGCCGCTTACCTCGGTGTGAAAAAGCCTTTTTGATCGAGACGAAGTTGCCAATTTGAATTGCATAGCCTGATTTTTTTGTTTTTGTTGTCTTCGTTTACCCCTCGCCGCGAACTCCGCTCATTTCATCATGGATCTCGATCTCATAGACGTTCACTTTGACCTTCGCGACATCAAACCTCGCGAGCTGGAAGAAATTCTTGAGGATCCTTTCGGTGTCCGATTTTTGCCCGATCAGGAACGTCATGATGGCGAGTCACGCTACTACGCCTTGGGGCGGACTGTTGGCGGGCGTGCTTTGTTCATTTGCTTTTGGACCGACGGCAAGACGACGCGTGTGATTGCCGCGAGGGAAATGACGGAAAACGAAGAGCGCTTTTATGAGCGCCGATATGCCGCGATCAAATAAACTATGAAATCGATCACCCAATGGTCCCAAATTCCCGCGTTTGCCGATGAGCAAGCGGAAGCCGTTTTTTGGTCTGAGCATGAGCTGGACGCGCGCCTCATGCAAAGTTGTGTGCATGAGCCTGACTCCCGTGAATCCACCACGATCACGTTGCGCTTTGACCCGCGTATGCTTTCGCGAATCAAACGTGTAGCTCGCTCACGCTATCTCAATTATCAATCGATGATGAAACAGTGGCTGGCAGAGCGATTGGAGGAGGAAATTCGACTTCAGGATCCCCCAACACGCTGAAGGTGACTGAGATATGAAACTACCTTCCATACTGCAACGTTCGCCCGTCTGGTTGGTATTTTTTCTCATTTGGTTCGGCACTCTCTGGTATCTTTCTTCAGGACCCGTGCAGATCCATCATGGCTGGAAAATCCCTCACATGGACAAGATTTGCCACTTCGGTTACTTCTTCGGTGGCAGTGGATTGCTATCCGCCTTCCTCTATCGCAAGCAATTCCCCAACCCGGACTGGACACGCATTCTCATAATCGTCATCGCGGTCATGGTCGGCACGGGCGCACTCGACGAATGGCACCAATCCTGGGTTCCAGAAAGATCTGGCAATGACGCACTGGATCTAACCGCCGATCTGTGCGGCAGTCTGGCCGGTTTTCTGGTTTTCCGTCGTTTGCATTTTCTCTTGCGTTCCGAATGAGGCTCAGTCCTCTTGCGCATTGCCTTCGATGAAATCGCGCAAATGAGAATCCTGCGTGCGTTCCAATTCATCGGGCGATCCTGTCCAATAGACCAGACCATCCTTCATGAATACGACACGGTCTGCGATGCGGAAAACGCTGCGGATTTCGTGAGTGATGACAATGTTGGTAATGTCATGCTCCTTTTGCAAGGTTTTGATCAATCGGTCGATCGTGTCCGCAGTCATCGGATCCAAGCCAGCATGCGGTTCATCGTAGATGATGCAGGAGGGAACATCCACCACTGCGCGCGCGAGTGCGACACGCTTGCGCATGCCACCAGAGATGTCCGAGGGAAACTTATCGGCATGAGAGGCAAGCTTCACGATTTCCAAAGCACGGGTCACGCGCGTGCGGATTTCCTCCTCCCCGCAGTCTGACTCCTCGCGCAGGGGAAACGCCACGTTTTCAAACACCGTCATCGAGTCAAACAAAGCTCCACCCTGAAACATCATGCCGATTTGATGCCTCACCGGTCCCATTTCACGCTCGCGCAAATGGGTGATTTCCAGATCGCCAATCCAGATCTCCCCTACCGTAGGGCGCATGAGCCCAGGCAAATGTTTTACCATCACCGACTTGCCGCATCCCGAAGCACCGAGAATGACCAAGGTTTCACCGCGATAAATGTCCAGATCGATTCCGCGCAGCACCTCTTGGGAACCAAAGGACTGACGCAGATTGCGTATGCGAATGAAAGGGTTGGCCATAGCGTCACATCGTTTTCAGAAAATCCGCATCCCTGATCGGCACGGTATCGAATTTCCTGACCATCCCTAGTGCATGCGCGAGGCGGAGACAACCAAATACTATTCACCATGGGAACCAGGGCGGTGCAAGTCGGCAGCCTGCAACAAGCGCCACCCTCGAATGACGTAGGTGATTCCCGACCACACCGTAAAAAACCCTGCCACCGTACAGGCATACATCGGACTGATTCCGACCATGCGCAACATCACCCATGCCAGCGCAACCATCTGCGCAAATGTACAAACTTTGCTGCTCCAGTGAGGCTCAATTTTGACATCCACCTTGCAGTACCAGAGAATGCACAAACCACCAATGATCACACAGTCGCGAATGACAACCATGGCCGTAAACCACAATGGGATGCGCCAACCGGCACTGCCCCAATCGATCAGGGACAAAGCAGTAATGCCGGTCAAGAGCAGCGTCTTATCAGCGATCGGATCGATCAACGCACCAAACGCCGAGCGCTGATTGAAATGTCGCGCAATGAAACCATCCAGAGCATCGGAGACAGATGCTGTAACGAAGATCGCCAGTGCCGCCATGCGCAACCACTCGACAGGCTGTCCTTCTTTGATACTACGACCATAGTATAAACAGAGCACCACAAAAACAGGTACGAGAAATAACCGCGAGAGAGTGATTTTACTGGCCAATGTCATAAGATCATTCGTAGCAAATGCCTCACGATTCGCCAAGCAAAACCGTCAGACATTTCCCGAGGAGCGCCATGCCATTTCCACTTCTTCCGCTATGATGCGGATGCCATCTGCAACCACCTGTTCTGGCATCGTGAATGTCATACGCAAGCACTCATGTTGGTGCGACCAGGAGTCACGCCCCTCCAAGCCGAAAAAGAAGTAATGCCCCGAAATGATCAATACCCCTCGTTTTTTTAGGCGCTCATACAATTCCTTTGATTTTATGGGGAGATCAGGAAACCAGAGCCAAAGGAATAGCGCGCCTTCGCTGCGATGAATGCGATAGGGAAAACGATCGCCAAAAGCATCTTTTACGCAATGTTGGGCGAAGCGCGATTTGTTCAAGTAATAGGGCCGCACCACGTCGTTCGACAGGCTCAGAATCTCTCCGCTTTCCAACATTGGGCGAACCATGGCTTGGCCGACGTTCGGATTCGACAAACCCACCACAGCGGACATGTTGGCGATGGCGGCAGTGATTTTCGGGTGAGCAACGATGATTCCCGTGCGAGTTCCCGGCAAGCCCAGTTTCGATAGGCTTAGTGTCAGAATCAAGTGCTCGTGCCAAATGGGTTTCGTATCAGTGAAAATGATGTTGGGAAAGGGTGCGCCGTAAGCATTATCGATGATCAAAGGAATGCCGTGCTGGCTGGCGATGACCGCGAGTTTCTCGATCTCTTCATCGGTCAGAACATTGCCTGTGGGATTGGTCGGGCGCGATACGCAAATGGCCGCGATGTCATCGGCTACTTCCAGCGTATCGAAATCCACACGATACTTGAATTCGTGATCACCGATCCATTCGATGCGCGGCGGATGGGCACGAAACATCTCGTTTCTGACCGATTGATTCGCGTAACCGATGTATTCAGGAACCAAAGGCAAAAGGATTTTCTTGAGTCGACCATCGGGCATCTCCCCCGCAAGCAAATGGAAAAGAAAAAAGAACGCCGTCTGGCCGCCGGCGGTAACGGCAATGTGATCTGAACCGATGTCCCAACCGAATTCCCGCCGCAGCAAACCCGCCAAGGCATCGATGAAGCCGGGATTGCCGCGGGGCGGATCATAGTTTCCGACCGCGCGATCGAACTCATCACGATTCTCTAACATTTCGCGAAAGCGTTCCCTCCAGCGCGCGTCGATCGGCTCAATATGAGCGGGTTGCCCGCCTCCCAGCATTTTGACATCGGGGCCGCCCTGAGCCAGAGCATGCCCAAGATCATCCATTAGCTCCGAAATTCCGCTGGGGCCGCCGAGGCGCTGCCCCATGAGAGAGAAATCAAACATAAATGTATGAGCGAGGGGTTGACCGGCTGCAGGATTGCAGTAGGATGGTGCGACCCTGTTCAACAACCAAAAAACATTTATGTCAATCAAAGTAGGAGATAAAGCACCGGATTTCACCCTCGTCACCAAGACCGCCGAAGGACCCAAATTGTTTACGCTTTCCGAGCACATCGGCTCAGCCAATTTGCTCCTATTGTTTGTTCCCATGGCTTTCACCGGTGTATGCACCACAGAGTTTTGCGATATCTCGAATGGCATAGCTGAGTATGATTCTTTGAATGCGAAGGTCATCGGAATCAGTGGTGACAACCCTTTCGCGCAGGCAGCCTGGGCGGAGAAAGAAGGCATCACCTTGCCTCTTCTCAGTGATTACGAACACAACGTAGCCAAAGCCTACGGTGTTGCCTATGAGCAGTTCCTTCCTGAAGCCAACCTCATCATGGGTGGTGTGGCCAAACGCTCCGCTTTCGTCATCGATAAAGCTGGTGTCGTGCGCTACGCCGAGATCCAAGATCATCCGAAAGACCTACCTGACTTCTCTGCCATCAAAGAAGTTCTGAAATCCATCTAAACGACTCATAGGAAACAACATCCCGTCCCTCAGGCGACGGGATGTTTTTTTATGTCCATCAGGCTAGTTTTCGGGTTGGGTCGATTTCCCCTGCGGAGCCACGAGCTGTTGAAATTGCTCGATCCATCGGGAAACATCGGAGCTAGTGAGATGATCGTTGATGTGAGTCAGCATGCGCAAGGCCGCTGCGCGCTGATCGCCACACTGGAACAAATCCACCTGTTTTTTCCACAGCAGTTCTGGTAGCTGTTCCTTGCGAAATTTCACTTCCGCAGGGCTTTGAGGCTCGCCGCGTTGCAAACCCGTTGGCTCTGGTTGAGGACCGGAAAACTCGGCGACTTTGGCCAATTCCATCTGAATGCGCGCATCCCATGCGGCATCCAACGCGGTGATTGAATCGCTTTTTCTCAAGGGAGGAAGAATGATTTGCTCGAAAATCGCAGTCACCTGCAAGGGTGACGTCGGCCAATTTTTCAGTTCTAGGTCACCGATTTTGTATGCCTTGGCATAAACACTGTCCAGCACGGGCCGATTCAGTAAATCACGCTGGGCCGCAATGTCTTTGGCATTGGCAAACACCGCACGCAAAGCGTCCAAGGCCTCTGGGGAGAGGTTGTGGATTTCAGATGGGCGAGCTGCCGCGCGCATGGTCAATACCAACCAGTTCAACTGGAAGCGCAAAGCCTGCCGAAATTGCGGGTTTTTCAGTCGAGCCTCGTTCTCGCGTTTCCAATCGCGGAAATCTTGGCCTTTTTTCTGTTGCTCTGTAAAGTCGACCAACTCTACGCATTTCAGATAAAGATCCAATGCCGCATCTTCGTCTTTTAGCGCGTTTCGGAAATCGTCCGCAGCGCCCTTGAAACGGCTGTCCTGATGGGCCATTGCACCCTCCTGAATGGTTTTGAGCCGCGCGCGCAATTCTTCCATGTCCGCCTGAGTGAGTGGCTCCGCTTGCAATAAAGGCACAGCAAAAAACGAACAGAGCAGCATGCTAGCAATTTTCATGAAGGAGCAAGACTGGAATCTACGTGCAAAAAATCAAGCTTGATTCTCAGAAGAGCTCTCATCCTTTTTTCAAGCCATATACGCAAACGCAAAACCAAATCACCCGTGAAGGTTGGAATGTTCTTTGCGATCTATGCAAGAAGACGTGAAACAAAACAACGCATGCCAAACAGACGATCCAACCGTCGATCCAGATCTTAGAATGGATATCGGCCATCGCGTCAGCGTGGTCGGGAACCGAGTCCCAGCAACCAAAAGAAATTGCTACTGACAAGTGAGGCAGCCAGGCCCACGTGCAATACTTGAACCCATCCGTAGATGTGAATTTGCGACATCACGACACCGAGCACCATTTGCATCAGCACAATCCCCAAGACCAATTTTTCGCAGGGATGCATGGGCGAATTTCTTTCTCTATGAGACAAGCTCCATGCGTAGGTCGCCATCAGTAGGATCAACCAGGAAAAGCTCCGGTGCGTGAGGTAGAGCCACGAATGCTCCAGAGCGTGCCCCCACTCGTTTCTAGGCGTTGATAAATGCTTGGACATCGCATCCGTCAACTCCCTCACCTGTGAGCCCATGATCCCCTCCGCCATAACAATCAAGAACAATGTGCCCACAACCAACCGCAGACGACGAATGGGAAACCGATCACCAAAAGACGGATGCCAGCGAGTATCCGCACTTTGCCAGACAATCCATGTTTGCACGAGGATCAATAGAAACGCCATGGCCATGTGCAGGGTGAGGACCCCAGGCGCGAGTCCGCTGTATACCACACGCGCTCCCATCCAAGCATTGATCAATACCAGCAACAGAGCAAGAAAGGAAGCAAAAAACAGGGCAGGACGGCGGGATCGCTGACCAAAAGACCAAACAAAAGTGAGCAAAGAAAACAGTCCCACGGGTAGCGAGAACAATCGATTGATGAACTCGGTCCAAACATGACGGGGATTGAACTCCGCACGCAAGGTATCAACGGAAATCGTTTGCGGATCACGCCCCAGCCTCGCGGCTTTGCGCTGGAACTTGGCGATGTCCAGTTTTTCAAACTCCACTTGCTCCACTTGGGTCGGAGGAATCAGACAACCCCAGCAAGTTGGCCAGTCCGGACATCCCATGCCCGCCCCTGTGACGCGAACGATCGCACCCACAAAAATCAGGACCAGCGTCGAAGTCAGCGCTGCTTTCGCAAAAAAGAAAAATTGTTTCTGCCCCATCGCGCGCTAAGCTTGCAACGGAATCTCTGTGATTTCATCTTCTTTTTTTGAAAATCTCCTTTCGCATGGACGACAGCCTTGAAATGCAGTAACACATTGCCTGTGAGCGAAGATTCCACACCTCAAAGCAGAGCGCAAGTTGCGCCAGCCAGCGACACGCCAGCCAATAAGTCGCTTCCGTATCCTACGCTGATTCTCACGATTGCCGTCTCCCTGCTGCTCGGATTCCTGATCGCTGCCAACCTGCAACAAAAGAAGCAGAACGCACGGGTCGATCTCGATGCCAAAAAAGCAGAATTGGCCGCAAGAACTGCCAACGTGAATGCAGAGCGGGCTCGGTTGGGACAAGCTCCCTTGGAAGGCATGGGATCGGATTCACCGGAACAAATCGCAGCACGCCTCACCAAGGACGCGGCCACTCTGGCGAATTACGCGGATCGCTTCCGCACGATGCTCGCTGAAAAAAACAACAGCCTATTGGTCTCCGAACAAGCACGTCAGGCGCTTTCCTCTCAACTGGCCCGAGTTCAGAGCCAACTCGACAAGGCCATCGCGGACGGCGCCAGCACGGAACTGATTCGCACTCAACTCAGCGAGGCACAGAGCCGCCTTGAGCTCTACGCGGGACGTCCGACCGAAGATGAGTGGTTGAAGGCAAAAACCCGCATTGCTGAACTCGAAGCGCAACTCGCCGCCACCGCAGAAAAGTCAACGAGCCCACCAGGCGGTAGCCCTTCATCCGACAAATCAGGTTCCCCCTGAGAGGCGATCTCATCGATCTCATAACAAAACCAAGCCGACCTTATGGACACGATCAAATTGCTACTTACCACCACTTCCGCGCTGCTACTGGGTGCTCTGCTGTGGACCTGGAACACGCAACAGAAGCTCAGCAAAGACTCTCCAACGGGAGAATGGGAGCGGATTCAGAAACAACTCGACGACATCAAACACGAGGAGGAGATCCTGCGTGCGGAAAAACAACTGCGCAATCTAGGAGTGGCCGCCAACGCTCCTTCACAAGCACCCACCATTCCTCCCAGCCCCCAATCCGAGCTCGCTGAGAAAGCCGCCAGACTTCGCGAAATTGAAGAGAAAAACGCTGCCTTGCAGCGAGAACTCGAGATGAAGGAAAAGGAGGCGAACGTGGCGAAAAAAGAGGCAGGACTCATCGCACAAAACGATCTGGAGAGAAGCGACAAGGAACTGCGCCGCGCTCGACAGATCCGAGAAGCCTTGTTGATGGCCAAAGTCATGGAATATCGCAACGAGCCCACAACTGGCTCATTTGTGACCATCCAATTGGTCATGCAGGAGCATGTGACGGTCGACACGATCTTGGCCATACGTCGCAAGGATGGAATCGCGGGGAATGTTAAGGTGAGAGAAATCATTGGCGGAGAAGCGATAGCCGATGTTCTCCCCAGTGCAGGACCTTTCGCTCCTGAGGCCGGTGATGAATTGATCATCGCGCCGGCGTTTTGATCCGCTCGAACCATTTGGCAATGACCTGCGCTATCGCAAGGATGAGCGCAACAATAAGGCAACTCACCCACCTCAACTCTCGCTGGCGACAATGGATGGCACACTCATGGCAGTATCTCTGATCGTCGTATTCTTCGTTTTCTGGAAACTGGAACTCATCGCCACCTTGTTGAATCTCAAGGCCTTCCATCCGGACATCCCAGGAACTTTGAAAGACCTGTGGACAAGGGAATCTTACGACAAAGCCCGCTCCTACACCATAAGCTCCGCACGATTTTCGCTTGTGGAATCGACCGTCCATCTGGCCCTTCTCCTGGGTTTCTGGTGTCTCGGAGGTTTCGGCTGGTTGGATGAATCCACTCGTGAATGGTTCCCTGATTCCCCCATTCGCACGGGGCTGTGCTTTCTCTCCTTGCTGATGATAGGCCAGTATGTCTCAGGATTGCCTCTCTCGATTTACGATACCTTTGTGATCGAGGAAAAATTCGGTTTCAACCAAACCACCCCCAAGGTCTTTCTCACAGATCAACTCAAAAACATCTTGTTGGGCATTGTGATTGGATTGCCCCTAGCTGCAGCCGTATTGTGGATTTTCCAGCACGTGGATCGAGCGTGGCTGTGGGCCTGGGGATCTGTATCGGCATTTCAATTGCTGATGATGTGGTTGGCTCCAGCCGTTATTTTACCCTTATTCAACCAATTCACCCCCATGCCCGAAGGCGAATTGCGTGATGCGATCGAAGCCATGGCCCGACGCTGTAACTTCCCCATCGTCGGGCTCTACGTCATGGATGGCTCCAAGCGATCGACCAAAGCCAACGCGTTTTTCACAGGCTTCGGGAAAATGAAAAAAATCGCCCTCTTCGATACACTGATCGGCAAACACAGCACGGATGAACTGGTCGCGATCCTCGCGCATGAGATCGGCCATTTCCGCTGTAAGCACATCCCTCAGCGTCTTGGAGTTTCCCTGCTCCAATCCGCGTTGTTGTTTTTCTTGATCGGCCTCGCTACTGATCCCGATGGCACTTTTTCCCGCCTTTTATTCGATGCCTTTGGCGTGAAAACCATCAGCCCTCATGTTGGACTGGTTCTTTTTAGCATCCTCTTCTCGCCCGCTTCGCGGCTTCTGGGCATTGTTTCGAACCAATGGTCACGTCGTCATGAATTCGAAGCCGATGCCTACGCCGCCTTGCACTGTGGCTCACCCGATGCGCTGATCGCAGCTTTGAAGAAACTCACGACCGACAACCTCTCGCACCCCACGCCTCACCCATTGCGTGTGTTGCTCGACTACTCGCACCCGCCCATGAGCCAGCGTCTGGCGGCATTGGAAAAACTTCGGCCATCCTGAGTCCAGACAGTCGAGAAAGTCCATTCCCATGAGCATGGCTCCCCCATGCCAATTGATTTCCACTTCATCAACCATCGTTTTAGTAGTATGAGAAAAAAAACCACCACCATATTTCGACTCTGTCTCGCACTGCTGTCATACGGCGTTTTGCAAGGACAAGAACAACCGCCAACGGCACAAAAGAGCCCTACGGGAAAAAGATCTACGCCATCCCGCCCTGGGAAGGCGGCACCGGAAGTCTATCCGAAAACGGTGCCCTCTCCTACGGTGACTGATATTCGATATGGTCCGCATGAGCGAAATATCATCGACCTCTGGAAAGCGAAGTCCGACAAACCTACCCCTCTCGTTCTATTCATTCACGGTGGCGGTTGGGTCAATGGCAGCAAGGAACGAATCGAAACTTGCGTGAATGTGCAAACCTTACTCGACGCCGGAATTTCCGTTGCCGCTATCAACTATCGCTACATCGCTCAGGCAACCGAGGAAGGGCTGACGCCTCCCGTGATAGGTCCTCTGCACGATGCCGCACGCGCTCTTCAGCATCTGCGGCACAACGCCAAAGAATGGAATCTCGATGCGCAACGCGTAGGGCTCACGGGCAGCTCGGCGGGCGCTTGCACGAGTTTGTGGCTCGCTTTCCATGATGACTTGGCCGATCCGAAACATACCGATCCAATCGCCCACCAATCGACCCGCCCTCAATATGTCGCGGTGTTGCGTGCGCAGACGACCTTGGATCCCGAGCAAGCTAAGGAATGGCTTCCCAACAGCACTTACGGTGGTCATGCCTTTGGCAAAAAATCTTTCGCTGAGGCTCTCATCGATCGAAAGAATCTGCTGCCATGGATCAAGGAATACTCCCCCTACGCGCTCGTGACCAAGGATGATCCCGATGTGGTGATTTTTTACGAAAACATTCCGAATATGGGTAAGCCGCAGAAAGACCCGACTCACTCGGCCAACCATGGAATCGGACTTCAGAAACACTGCAAAAGCATCGGTGTTGATTGTGAAGTGATCCACCCCGGCATCAAAAATCCGGATTGCAAAACCGCAACGGAATATCTCATCCAGGTATTGAAAAAGTAAGCTACCGCGGAATGGATGACGCACCACGCAGTCACCATTCCTTCGGCTCCTAGGGATTCATCAATAAAACTCAACGAGGCGACGTTGCCAGATCGACTTGAGTGATTTGAGATCTTCTGACAGAAGTTCTTCTGTTCCACGTGTGACCTTCAGCTTGCCATGGGCTGCTACCGCCTTGCCAAGAACGGCAAAGCTTTCCCCCTCGAAGTGTTGTTGCAATGCTGCGAGATTTTCAGGAAGAACCTCGATGAGGATGCGACCAGTCGATTCACTGAACAAAGCCACAGCAGGGGGTAATGCACCAACAGTTGCTAGATCGATTTCCACCCCGGCTTTTTCCGAGAATGCCATTTCCGCGACAGCAGTCACGAGGCCCCCTTCGGAGACATCGTGGGCGGAGAGGATCAAGTCGGCCATGCGGGCTTGGTGAAATTTCCGATAGGTTTGCAGGTTTTTTGCGCAATTGGTTTGCGGCACGAGCGCGCCACTGATGCCTTGCTGGCGAGCAAAAACCGAGCCACCCATTTCATCCTTGGTCTCGCCTAACAGGCAGAGAAGTGAATGATCGCGGCGCAGCGAGGAGCCAGTGACATTTGTCTGCGACTCGACAATGCCGATGCCGCTGCAAAGGAAAGTAACGGGAATGTTGATAGGACCATCCTCGGTTTCAAAGTAATTGTAGAACGAGTCTTTTCCAGAAATGAAAGGTGCTTCGAACTCTTCTGCGGCATCAGCGATGCCCTTAACGCATTCAACAAGCCGACCCAGTTCATCGGGATCGTTTGGATTGCCCATGCAGAAATTGTCGAGCAAACCGATCTTATCAGGGTTGGCGCCGACGAGCACGAGCGAGCGCATCGTTTCATCCATGCTAGCGCGCCCCATGGCACGAGGATCCGTTTTGCCCCACTCAGGCAACAAGGAAAGACCTATCGCCATGGCTTTGGTGGAGCCATCGATCGCAATCACCGATCCGTCCTGCGGTGCATCACCGGTGGCGCCCGCTAGGGGTTCGAGCAAGGTGTTGCCTTGGACTTTGTGGTCGTATTCGCGGATGATGGGCTCGCGTGAGCAGATCGCAAAGTCTCCTAATGCATCATGCAGAGCGGCGCTGAGGTTGATGTTTTCTCCAACGAGACCGGTAGCGCCCGGGGAGCCGGCGAAACGCGATTGCAGCTGGCGCGTCGGGGCATCGTGAAGCTTGGAGTTATCGAGCTCGCAGACGATCTCGCCGTGATGCCAGATTTTGAGAATACCGGTATCATCGGAGTGACCCAGCACAGTGAGCTCCGTCTGATAGGTGTCAGCCAGCGCCTGCAATTCCGGCAAAGAGGCTTCCTCCACGGCCAACACCATGCGCTCCTGACTCTCCGAAATGAAGACCTGCCAAGAGATGAGTCCAGGCTCTTTCAACGGTGCGTTGTCGAGAAACAACTCGCCGCCGGTCTCACTGAGCATCTCCCCCGCTGCCGAGCTAAAACCACCCGCACCGCAGTCCGTGATAAAAACGATCAGATTACGATCGCGGGCGGCCAAGATGAAGTCCGCGGCCTTTTTCTCCTCGATGGGATTGCCAATCTGCACCGCACTCTGGTCCTCGACGTGGCTATCGCCCGTCAGTGAGGCAGAAGAGAAGGTGGCACCTTTCAATCCATCGCGCCCAGTGCGACCACCGACGACGATGATTTTCAGCCCAGGGCGCATTTTTTTATCGATGTATGGCTGATCGATGACGCCTGCCGTACCAGCATAGACGAGAGGATTGTAAATGTAGGTTGGGTCAAACTGGATCGCGCCGCTGACTGTCGGAATGCCCATACGGTTGCCATAATCCCGCACCCCGCGCACGACACCGCGCATGATTCCCAGCGGGTGAATGACGTCCTTGCCCTTAATCGTGGCAGGATTGGTGTCAGGCGCGCCAAAGCAAAAGACATCGACGTTGGCGATCGGCTTGGCGCCTTTTCCGGCACCGAGAATATCACGCACCACTCCACCGATGCCGGTATTGGCACCTGCATAAGGCTCGATGGCACTGGGGTGATTGTGAGTTTCCACCTTAAGGCAAACCGCTTTCTGGTCGTCGAGTCGGATGAAACCCGCGTTATCATGAAAACAGCTCAGCACGAAGTCCGGCTTCTTTTCCATGATTCTCTCGCTGGGCTTCTTGATGAATGTTTTGAAGAGCGAGTGAATGGTTTCGGTGCCGTTGGGAGTCTCGTGCGTGATGGTGGCGGCGAAAATCCGATGCTTGCAATGTTCGCTCCAGGTTTGGGCGATCACTTCCATTTCCACATCCGTGGGCTCACGATCCCACTCGCGATAGATCCCTTGCACCACTTCCATGTCCTCGCGGGAAAGCGAGAGCTTCATGGAATCGCTCAGGGCCTTGAGTTCTTCACCGGTGAGATTGCGAATGGGGATGTGGCGATAGCTTTTCATGCGGAAAATGACTTGATGGTTCCGTGCGGGGAACGCCGCGACTTCACCACAGTTTGCTCGGCTGTGACAGATTTTTTTGTAGCGAAATGCGCGACTGAATGAGCCGTGCAGGATTCCTTTCACGAGACCGTGGGGCTTGCATACGGGGCACTTGCAAACAATTTCCTTGAGAAAACCTAGGTTCTAACGAAGATATCGACCACCGATGACAAAACGGAATTTGATTCACACATGCATGATCCTAGCAACCGCTTCGATCGGTAGCGGATGCAAACAGAAAACGATCACCGCCGCGCCTAAAACGGTGACAGAAATGGCTATCCCCAAGCCCGCGCCGATTCCTGTGAGTGTATCGCCGCAAGGAATGATGCGAGGAGGTAAGCCATATTTCGTTCAGGGAGTGGGCGGAGACAAGAACCTCAAAGCTTTAGCGGACCGTGGCGGCAATTCCATCCGCACCTGGTCCACCAACGGCCTGGGAAGCATACTCGACGAGGCAGAAAAGCTGGGACTCACGGTCAGCGCCGGGATTTGGCTAGAAAACGAATGCAGTTGGTTCTCCTACAAAAATCCGGAACATTGCAAAAAACAATCGGATCGCGTGCGCAAGGAAGTCAATCTCTATCGAAATTACCCAGCACTGCTCGCCTGGGGTGTGGGCAATGAGGCGGAGGGTGATGGATCGAATGATGCCTATTGGCAGCAACTGGAACGACTGGCTGTTATGGTGAAGGAAATCGATCCTCAGCACCCCACATTCACAGCTGTGGCGGGTTTGAATCCCTCAAAAACCCAGGGTTTGATGAAATTCACACCCAGTCTTGATTATGTAGGCATCAATACCTATGGCGGCGTGTTCGGCCTGCGCAAGCATTTGCAGAACGTCGGATGGAATCGCCCTTGGTTGCTCACGGAATGGGGACCTCGTGGATTTTGGGAGAGCAAAAAAACATCTTTTGGTGCTCCGCTCGAACAGAACAGCAGCGAAAAAGCTGCGATGATGATGCGGGCCTATCGCGAAGTGATCCGACCCGAGGGAGGATGCCTCGGAAACTATGCCTTCGTCTGGGGATGGAAGTTCGAAGCCACAGCCACTTGGTTCGGTCTCTACACTCATGAGGGAGACACCACCGCGTCGGTGGATACCCTTGAAGAAGTTTGGAAAGGTCGCAAACCAGAGAACCTTGCGCCTGAGATCGGTCCCATCAGCAGCATGCCCGCTGCCGCACTGGCACCTGGTCAAAAATGGCAACCACGAGTGGAATCCAAGGATCCCGATTCTGATCCGTTGCAATGGCAGTGGGCCGTGTTGCCGGAACTGCAGGGTCACCAGCACAACGGCTGCAAAATCCCCGCCTTTGTTGCCGACACAGTCGTTGCAGCTCAGACCGCCACCCCCGAGGCAAAGGCGCCGCAAAAACACGGGATGTATCGCCTCTACGTCTGGGTCAAAGATGGTCACGGTCACGTGGCCACCGCCAACGCGCCATTCGAAGTGCGTTGAGTTTTTTCATGCCATACCATAGCGCCGTCTTCCGAGTCGATAGACGACAGCGGTCACGGGCGGGCATACCCATGATCACTCGCGTGATGCTGGGAAAAAAACGATGAATGAATAAAAACGATTCATCTCAAGGCTTCCAACATTTCCCCTAGCTGCGACAACTTCCCTTTCCATTCCAGCAAACGGGCTTTTTCCTGTTCCACCACATCGACGGGCGCGCGCTCCACGAAACTGGCATTGCCCAACTTTGCTTCGCACTTTACGACTTCCTTGCTGAGCTTGTCGATTTCTTTGCTGAGACGCACTTTCTCCGCTTCTACATCGATCAAACCTTCCAATGGGAGATAGACTTCTCCGATGGGAGTGATCGCCACGGGAGTGCCCTTGGGGGACTCGTAGGAATCATCGATCCGGATCTCCCCTGCTCCTGACAACAAGGCGAGAACATCAGATTCACCCGCCAACCACGATGGTGCGTTTTTGACGATGAATGTTACATCGCGACGAGTTGCCACGTTGTATTCAAATTTCAGATTCCGCATACGCCCCGTGGCTTCGTAAATGCCAGTCACTTGAGCCTGTGCGCTTTTGGCATCATATCCGTGCAACAATGAATGCTCCGGCAAGCTACGGTTCATGAGGAATTCTCCATGCGGCACGTAACCCATACGCGCGGACAATTCTTCCGTGACGTGAGGCATGTAGGGATGGAGCAATTGGAGGAATCGGCTCATCACCGCATCAAAAACCGCAAGTGTGCGGTCTCTCTCTGCCGCGGTGGCCGTGTTTCTCAGATCGCCCTTCACCGCCTCGAGGAACCAGTCACAAAACTCGCTCCACAAGAACTCGTGCATTTTCTGCGCGATTTCGCCGAAACGGTATTCGCCATACGATTCCTCGAGCTGCAACGCCAACGCATCGAGCTTAGCCATGATATCGATGTGATACGGTCGCAGCGAATTCAGAGGAGGCAGAGGCATCACACCGCCATCGCTCGCCATCTGGCGGAAACGGCAGGCGTTGTAGATTTTGTTCGCGAAGTTTCGCCCTTCCTCGACTTGCGATTCATCGAAGCGAACATCGCTACCTACCGGAGCGATCCGCAGCAGCCCGAAGCGTAGACCATCCGCCCCGAACTGATCCATCAGATCCAACGGATCCGGGGAATTGCCTAGCTGTTTGCTCATCTTCCGACCTTGCAAATCGCGGATGATGGAGGTGAAGTAGACGTTGCGGAATGGCAGTTCGTCCATGAATTCGTAACCCGCCATGATCATGCGTGCCACCCAGAAAAAGATGATGTCTGGTCCCGTGACGAGGTCATTGGTGGGATAGAATTTTTTGCGAGTGTCGTCATCCATGGTCGCGAAGGGCCAGAGCCACGAACTGAACCAGGTATCCATGCTATCCTCATCCTGAACCCAGTTTTCGGCATCAGCGGGAGGCTCCGTTCCTACGTGAATGTCACCCTTCTGCCGATCCGAGAGATCGAGGGTTTCCGCTTGCTGCAGTGCGTCCGACTTCTCCTTACGATACCAGACAGGGATGCGATGTCCCCACCAGAGTTGCCGACTGATGCACCAGTCCTGAAGATTTCCCATCCAGTGGGCAAAAGTTTTTTTCCAGCGCTCGGGGCGGAATACGATCTCCCCGTTTTCCACGGCGGCAGCTGTGCGATCCACCGCAGGATATCGCAGGAACCATTGCAAGGAAAGGCGCGGTTCGATGGGAACATCCGCACGCTCACTGAAGCCCACATTGTTCGAATAATCTTCCTCTTTCACCAGAGCGCCCAGTTCGGCAAGTCTCTTCGCCGCCAACTTGCGCGCCACAAATCGATCGAGCCCATCGAATTCCGGACAATCGGGGCAATGAATGCGGCCATCGGGATGAAGTACATCGATGATAGGCAGAGCGTGACGTTGGCCGATTTCGAAGTCCACGCGGTCATGAGCAGGAGTGACCTTCAAGGCACCGGTGCCGAACTCTTTGTCCACCGCTTCGTCAGCGATGATGGGGATCGGAGCACGCGGGAAAGGCCGCCAGACGTGCTTGCCCATCAGATCTTGGTATCGTTCATCGAGCGGATGAACTGCTACCGCCGTATCACCCATCAGTGTCTCGGGCCGGGTTGTGGAGATTTCCAGAAAACGCCCAGGCTCCTCTACGACCTCGTAGCGCATCGTGTAAAATTTGCCGTTTTGCTGTTTGGGTATGACCTCCTCATCGCTCAATGCGGTTAGGGATACAGGGCACCAATTGACCATGCGCAGTCCGCGATAGATCAATCCTTTTTCGAACAACTTCACGAACACATCCTGCACCGCGCGGGTGTAATCCGCATCCATAGTGAAACGCTCACGACTCCAGTCGCACGAGCAACCGAGACGTTTCAACTGCCCGATGATGATATCACCGTATTGTTCTTTCCATGCCCAAACACGTTTGAGGAATTCCTCACGACCAAGGTCGCGGCGCGTTTTGCCCTCCTCCTTGCGGATCAGTTGTTCGACCTTTGTCTGGGTGGCGATGCCCGCGTGATCGGTGCCGGGCAACCACAGCACTTCGAAACCTTTTTGTCGCGCCCGACGCGCGAGGATGTCCTGCAGGGCATTATTCAACACGTGCCCCAAATGGAGAATCCCGGTCACATTCGGAGGCGGAATCACGATCGAGTAGGCCGGCTTGACGGATCGGGGGTCCGCTTCGAAACAACGGCCTTCGATCCACGCGGCATACCACTTGGCTTCCACGTCCTTGGGTTCGTATCCTTTGGGTAACTCTGACATCGCGCAGCACGATTGCCATAGAGGAACGAAATTGTAAAGCACAGGCTTGATCCGCAGGCGGCTTACTCCACAGGAAGATCGCGCCGAATCGATTTTTCAACCGCCTCGGCGAATTCATTTTCGAGGTAAGGAGCCGCCGCCACACCCACGCCCAGTGAAAGTGCCGGTCCCTGATGGGAGCCAAACACATTGCGGGAGCACGACATGGCCGATGCCGCCTTTGTCACCACCATGCCACCTAACAAATTTTCCGCGATGCGATTGCTCTCGCAGATACCGCCGCCCGCCTGGCGAAGAAACATCCCATAGTCGCGGTTCGCCATGAGTTGGTTCCCCTTCGACCGCACCACCGCTGAAGTATCGATCAAGATGCCGTTGAGACAATTTTCCGCACAACGGTTGTTTTCAAGCACGGCGGCAGCGTGGTCCCACACCTCAATGCCGTGGTGGATGTTGGCAATCAACTGGCATTGCCGCACCGTGGCACGAGTACCCTGATTCTGAAGAGATATGCCGTTCCAACCATTTTCTTCAAAGCGACATTGCTCGACGAGCACATCCGCCCCCTGAATGACGGCGAGCCCATGACCTGCCGCTCGTGAAAAACGACAGGATTCAAAGCTCGCCTTCGCGCCTACCACCAAAACGGCCGAGTAGCGCTCCGCATCGGTGTGGATCGATGAATGCCGGAACTGCAAACCCTTAATTTGTGCACCATCCGCCTTTTTCCCTAGGCTCAATGCTGGTGCCGTTTCCGCAGGGCAGGCAAATACCACATCACCCGATGCCGCTTCGAGAACGACGGGAACATGAAGAAAAAAAGGTCCGGCATATTCCCCCGCTGCGATCGCGATTCGATCCTGCGGTTGCGCCGCATCAAAGGCGGCTTGCAATTGAGGAAAATCATCGGGCACGCGAATGGTGCGAGTGTAACCGGCGATTTTATCATACAGTGCGCCAACAAGCGGGTCAGAGGGATGGAGTTTTTTTGCCTCGCGAATCATCTCCAGCAATCGCGGATCATAGCGCCCACGGTCGTTTCGCAGAACCTCTTGATACAATTCCGCCGAGCGAGCTCTATTCGCTTGATCCGTTTTCCGCCCCTCCTCCGCCATGATTTTCCACTGCTTGGCCTGATCATACTGCGGTTCCTCGCGGAGAATTTTTTCAGCCCAGGCCGATGCGGCATCCCACTCTCGCCGGTCGATCGAAGCCTGCGCGCTGTCTTTCCATTGTTGGCGGATACCCGCCGTCTGCATGAAACGCACCTTGTCCACCAACACGCTCATTTCGCTGTGCTGAGGTTGGATCAACCTGACCTTAGCGATCGCCGCCAGCGTAGCATCCCAGCGACTGCCCTCAAAGGCGGCAACGGCTTCCCCAGCCCAATAGGCAACGTATTGTTCCTGCTCTTCTTGCATGCCTGCCTCAATGCTACGTCGGCCCATGAGTGCGATCCCATTTCCGGGATCCTGCTGCTCGATGTTTTGATAGATGGCCATGGCTTCCTGCCATCGGCGCTTCATGACATGATCCGCCGCTTCCGATTCCCATTTCGTGATTTGTCGCTGGCGCGCAGCTTCCTGCTGCCATTGCGATTCATTCCAATGGAGAAATCCCCCCATTCCCAGAGAAGCGAGAACGAAAAGGCATTTCCCCACCAGTCCTGCTGCGGATCTGGAGCGACCCGATGAGTTCGGCTTCTCCGTTGCGGCATCGATGGCCATAGAATCGCTCGTTGCTGCGCTTTTTTCGCGATAAAAAGCCATTGCTCGATCGAACTGCATCAAATCGTATTGGCATCTTTCTGCGATCAACTCCGTGGGCGCACGCCGCACCCGTTCAGCCATCTGATCACGGGTCGCTAGGAAGGACGGCGCGCGAGATCGCCAGTCATCCTCTGATGACAAGCCCAAGACTCTTCTTGCTTCCTCAGCATCCATGCCGCAACATTCGTAGCACTTCACCTTGGACATACCAATGCGAAAACAACAAATGATTGCCGCGCCGAGATGACTCACATCTTCGTTCACTACCACCTGCGTCCCGGTGGTGTCACCCGGGTGATGCTACAACAGGCAGCCGCGTTTCAGCGCATGGGCCTTCATTGTCTCACCATCAGCAGCGGACCTTTCGATCACTTGACGGGCAGGCATCGTTGTTTGCCCGCACTGGACTATGCTGATGCGCAAAATCTACGCTGGGCGGATCTGCGCGAGTTGGTCAAGGATCTTCCCCAACCATGGATTTGGCACGTGCACAATCCCACTCTCGGTTGCCATCCTGACATGGCCTCGGTCATTCAAAACATGGCCCATGCGGGCGAACGATTGATCCTTCATCTGCATGATTTCGCGGAAGAGGATCGCCCGCAAAATCTTCAGCGTTTGAGCGCAGGGCCTCCTTGGTTCCCTGTAGGCGAACGCATCCACTACGTCGTTCTCACAACACGTGATCGGGACATTCTCAGAAATGCAGGACTCGCGGCGAATCGAGTGACCGTGATCGGCAATCCGATTCTGCCCCAGCCGTTTCCCATGCCGCAGTCAAAAAGCGCGCAAATCATCTACCCCACCCGAGCGATCACTCGAAAAAACATGGGAGAGATGCTCCTGCTTGCAGCGCTTTCTCCCGCAGGCGCTAGGTTTGCCACCACACTGGGACCCGGGAAATCACTTCATCAGTCCAGTTACGAACATTGGCAAAATGTGGCTCAAGTGCTTGATCTCCCCGTCGACTGGGCCGTGACAGAAAGTGCCGGGTGCTCCACGAACTTCGGAACGCACATCCGCCACGCCACACATCTGATCAGCACCTCCATGCAAGAAGGGTTCGGCATGGCATTCTGGGAAGCAATCGCCTGGCAAAGACCGCTCATCGGTAGAGCCATCCCGCACATCGAAGAACATCTTGCTGATCATGGCATTCGACATCCGCATCTTTACCATGGCATCTTCGTCGATTCGTTAGAATTTTCCCAGCAATCCGTTACCGTGCAGACTGAGCTGTTGGAGCGAGCCATGCAAGATCCCACCCGTGTGCAGGTGAGGCAGGGAAATCGCTCCGTGGATGCTGTCTCGTGGCTGGCACTGGCTTTGTCACCTGAGCATAAACCTTTGCCGCTATCGCTGCTCGATCCTTTCCACCCCGATCAACACGCGCGCGCGGTGGACCAAATCGCCCAGTCTCTGAAAAACGCAGCAGCGAGCGACATCTCACAGCTCGATGCCGAGGTTATACGATTGTCATTTCGCAAGACCGTGCAAACTCACGCATGACCTACCGAATTGATCGGTAAAAGCATGGTTTTATGGCAATAAAAAAACGTTACACCTGAAAAAAATGATTCATTTTTTGCCTCAACGGTGAGGCATTTCAGGAGCGAAAGGAGCTTCTCCCCTAACGCGGCGCGATGCTTCGCCCACGAGCCATAGGTAATGATCGGTGGGAAGATCTCCAAAAGTCAGGAATCTGCTCGCGCCTACGGGCGGATGGTTCGTCGATTTGAAGATGTGCGTGCCCTCATCCAGTTCATCGAACATCGCTTGATATATCATCGTGGCACCCGCCGTGCGCACCAGCGCATCATACTGGGACCAAAGAAATTTCCCACCTTCGCGATCGATAAAAGCAGTAGGATTTTCGCTCGTACCCTTCTTGAGATTGGACCATGAAAAACCGGGGAAAACGACAGGCATATACTCCTTTTTGTGGGCGACACACCAATCACGATCGGGCCTCGCTACATCTGCTGCATAGCGTTGCGCGGCCTTGATTCCGCTGAATCGACCGACCGTCCATGGGGAAATGATATCCGCCGCCCGATAGATATCCCCCCACAGCGCGAAGGAATCAGCATCGCGATCGCCCGAACGCCAGTAGGTGGGCACTCCAAGCATGACCCTCATGCCTCCACACTCGCTATCGTTTTTGAGAAATTGAATCAAAGAAGCCATCTCGGATGCCCCGTAGGCGCGTCCACCGAATCCCACCCCCCAAAGTGCCACCACAGGTCGACCCTCGTGTTTTTGGTAGGAATCATCTTTCAGAATTCCCATTTCTCTGACAAGAAATCGCCAGTCATCCTTCACCCCCGCTATGCGTGAGGCGGACATGCTGGTCAGATCATACATCACCGCATAAGTCCTGCCGTGCTTTCCTGCTCCCACTCGACAATTCTCCAACACGCGATTGACGGAGCGGGACATTTCGCTATCGGCGCGCGTCCCCTTGACCGAAGTCACCTCTGTAGCAAAACGCTGTACGAAAACACCATCGATGCCGTATTGCTCCATCCAGTGGAAATGACGCACGACCGTATCTCTCACAGCCGAGCTAAAAACTTGGGCAACGCTGCCGTCAACGTGGCGATACTTCGTCTGAAATCGCTCGTGCTCACTCAGTTCCGACATGTCAGGCCAATATTCGATACCCGCATCTCCCGGTTGAAATTGAAGGCTGGTAGGGTTGCGGTAATGCTTCCAGTCCAAACCGCTTCCATCACCAGGACTACGAAACCACCCCTGATATCCACACATCACTTTTCCTGCGAGAGAGGAAGAATCCACACGCTTGGGACGAGGTGCGCCGGATGAGGGAATTTGACTCCGTAGCGCAACGATGGACATGGTCCAGATCAACACAACAAGCCATTTCATGACTGAAATCCTAGGTCGTTTCATGAGGTGGCTGGAGGATGTTTTGCTCATGTTTTCAAAGAGGACAGAAATCTCGCGGCGGGGAGAACAGCCCGATGCCGATCGATGAGGTCCTTACACGACCTGAAGATGATTCATAAAAGCCATCGAAACAAGGGGTAAAAATCCATAGCGAGAGGAGAGAAAAACAAGCATGGGCTTTTTACTCATCATTCTTCCTCCGCATAATTCTTGTCGCTCGCAACCATCCTACGTAAAGTGCTGGGGTGCTCCATGCCCGCGTATTGATCGATGGACCTTCTGAACTGGTCTTCGACTATTCTTTCCCTGACGACCTGCTCGTGCGACCGGGTTGCAGGGTGCGTGTGCCGCTGAGAAATCGGGACGCCACGGGCACGGTTCTGGCCGTCGTCGAACCTCAGGACCTTGGATTCGCCACCCGCCCTCTCACATCCCTCATCGACCCAGCGCCCCTTCTTACGCCTGAGTTGTTAGAGTTAGCCCAGTGGATCGCGCAATACTACGGATCCAGCATGGAATCCGTGATACGCTCGCTTTTACCTGAATCCGTGCGATCGGAAGAACATCAAGCTAAGTCCCAAAAGATGGTTCGTTTGCAAAAAACTCCATCAGCAGACACTCTCGAATCCCTTGGAAAAAAAGCACCCAAGCAACAGATCATCTTGACTCGTTTGCTGAGAGAGAGCGATCAAAAAATTCTTTTGGCCGAACTGGGAAAAGGAGCCAGCGCCTCGGTGAAAGCTCTCGAAAAAGCCGGCCATGTCAGCGTGTTCGAAGAAGCCATACGCCGCGAACCGGATGCCGACCTCAACGAACAAATCCTCGAGTCCCAGCCATTGGGTCTGAATGCGGAGCAGTCGCAAGCGCTATCAACCATCACGACGCAGATCGACCAGCCGACCCAACCTTTGCTGCTACTGGGCGTCACCGGATCAGGAAAAACTGAAGTTTATCTGCAAGCGGCCCGCTACGCGCTCGATCAGGGAAAAACGGTCCTCGTCCTAGTGCCAGAAATTTCTCTCACACCGCAAACCGTCAGACGATTCAAGGCGCGCTTTGCCGCCCTCATCGATCAAGTCGCCGTCCTTCACTCGCATCTTTCTCAAGGCGAGCGTTTCGATGAATGGCATCGCATCCGCAAAGGCGAAGCCCGCATCGTCATCGGCGCCCGCTCCGCGGTCTTCGCTCCATTGCCGAATCTGGGTTTGATTCTCGTCGATGAAGAACACGACAATTCCTACAAGCAGGACACCACTCCGCGCTACCATGGTCGCGATGTGGCTGTTCTCCGAGCTCACATCGAAAAATGCGCCGTGGTGCTCGGTTCCGCCACACCTTCGTTAGAAAGTTACCAGCATTGTCTCGATGGCAAGTATCAGCTCCAGCGCCTCAACCAACGCGCCGATTCCCACTCGATGCCGCTCGTGCGAGTGATCGATATGCGATTGGAGCAACAGAAGCAGAAAAACAGCAATACAATCTTTTCCGACAAACTGCGCCAAGCACTGGATCTGCGACTCGAACGCGGCGAGCAGTCCATCTTATTTCTCAACCGACGCGGCTTCGCTCGCTCTCTGCAATGCCCCGCCTGCGGTCATGCCTGCCAGTGTCCGCATTGCGCCATCGCTCTCACCTATCATCGCACCGATGAACGACTCATGTGTCACATCTGCGGATTCCAATCCATCGTGCCGCGCAGATGCCCCGAGTGCAAGGATACAGCCATTGCCCTTCAAGGTTATGGCACGCAGAAGGTGGAAGAGGTGCTCGCCAAAATCATCCCCAAAGCCCGCGTAGCCCGCATCGATGCCGATGCCATGCGCAAGAAAAACACCCTGCGCGACATGCTCAACGCCTTCAAGGCGAAGAAGATCGATATCCTCATCGGCACCCAGATGATTGCCAAGGGTTTGCATTTCCCGAACGTCACGTTGGTGGGCATTCTCAATGCTGACATCGGCCTTCACGTGCCGGATTTCCGTGCCTCCGAGCGCACCTTTCAGCTCATCACCCAGGTCGCTGGTCGGGCCGGTCGCGGCGAACTGGAAGGCGAGGTCATCGTGCAAACCAGCACACCCCACGCCCCTGCGATCCAGTATGCTCGGCGTCACGACTTCGATGGTTTCAGCGAGCAGGAGCTCGAATTCCGCCGTGAATTTCACTTCCCGCCCTTCGGCCGCTGCGCCGTTCTCACCGTGCGTTCCACCCACGAGCGCCGTGCCGAATTTACGCTGCAAACCCTGCACAGACGGCTCGAGGAAAACAAACCGAAGTATCTTACCATCAGCGAGCCGCTGCCCAGTCCCTTAGTCCGCTCTCACGGCCAATTCCGTTTCCAAATCACCTTGCGCTGCCCCCAGGCTCGCCCTCTGACCAATCACGTCCAGGCCGTGCTCAACCGCACCCCGCTTCCCGAAGACGTTATCGCCACCTTCGACATGGATGCGATCAATTTTTCGTGATGTCGCATCAATGACTGCTCGCCTTCTCCGCACCGAGACCGGTGTGCGAGCGCACGGCGAGTTCGTCAAACTTCGCCTCCGCATTGGCTTCATGGCCGCCTAGGAAAGTGCCGATAATGGCGAAGAGGAAGCCGAGTGGGATGCTGACGATACCCGGATTTTCCAAGGGGAAAAGAGCTCCCTCTTTTCCCAAAATTCCGACGGGACTCACAAGGATCAATCCGAGCGATGCGACCAAACCACCACCCAGGCCGAACAAGGCACCGGTGGTATTGAAACGCTTCCAGAAGACAGAGAAAATGATAGCGGGCAAATTGGCAGACGCCGCAACGGCAAAGGCCAGTCCCACAAGAAACGCCACATTGACCTTGGGCCCTAACAAAATGGCCAGAAGAATCGACAGAGCACCGATCGAGAAGGCCGTGATGCGTGCCACCTTCACTTCACTGCCGGCTTGAGTTTCTTTGCCGTGATGAATCACGTTGGTATAAAAATCGTGGGCGAACGAAGTGCTGGCGCTGATGGTGAGGCCGGCCACCACTGCGAGGATCGTAGCAAAAGCCACCGCGCAAATGAACGCAAAGAAAAACTCACCGCCGAGCAATTGAGCGAGCATGGGTGCGCTCATGTTAGGATTCAGTTTGGTCACATCGGGGCCGATCAATGATGCGGCACCGAAACCGAAAAAGGTGGTCATGATGTAAAAACCGCCGATGATCCACATCGCCCAGACCACGCTGGAACGCGCCGTTTTCGCATCGGGGACGGTGTAAAAACGGATCAGAATGTGTGGCAAGCCGGCGGTTCCGAAGAGCAAGGCTGCGCCCAGCGAGACCGACTCCCATGGATTTTTGAACTTCATGCCCGGTTCAAGGAAATTTTTCACGACCTGCTGACCATCTTGGGTCATCTTGATCTGAGTCACAGCATCAAAAAAATGGACGAAGCTATAATCGAACTTGCGCAGCACCAGCACGCTCAAAAACAAACTGCCGGAAATCAGCAGGATGGCCTTGATGATCTGCACCCAAGTGGTGGCCAGCATGCCACCAAAGACGACGTAGATGATCATCATGACTCCGACACTGCATACCGACAAATTGTATCCTGCGGTCTCCTGCATGAAAGGAACATCGTGCATGAGCTTTTGGATCAATACACCGGCGCCCACCATTTGTGCGATCATGTAAAATAGCGAGACACTAAGCGTATTGAGACTCGCCATGGCACGAACTGGACGTGGATTGAGACGATAGGCCAGAACATCAGCCATCGTGTATTTGCCCGAGTTCCGCAGTGGTTCAGCCACGACATACAGCACGGTCAGATAGGCAACGAGAAAGCCCACGCTATACATGAAGCCATCGAAACCGAAACAGGCGATCATGCCGGCGATGCCGAGGAATGACGCGGCGGACATGTAGTCTCCTGCCACCGCCAAGCCGTTTTGCCACGCCGTGATCGAGCGCCCCGCCGCAAAGTACGCGCTGGAGCCGGTGTTTTTGCGAGCACTGATAAACGTGATGGCGAGCGTGGCCACCACAAACAATAAAAACATGGTAATTGCCATAGGATCGGGATGTGAGAGATTGAAATGTTAGAGACCAGCTTTCTTCAGCAATTCGGCTGCAGCTTTGTCGAACTGATTCGCTTTATACATGTAAACGTAAGCCATGATCCAGGTCATGAAAAATTGCGAGAGAGCAAAAAGGTAGGCTCCATTGATCTTTCCGAGAACCGGTTTGCTCAACACGGGGGCATACCATCCGACGAGAATAAGAAACGCCAGATAGTAGAACGAGAAAAACACGCAGCAAGGAACAACAAAACGGCGTTTGGCGCGCAGCAGCTCCTGGAATTCGGGCATCGCGGCAATCGCGCTCCAGTTGGGTTCACGGGTTGGGTTCATGAGGCGTGATAACTAGCGATTCCGGATCAGCTTGTCAAAACAACTCGTCGCTGTAGAATAAAGTATTTTCCCGCGGCGCAGCCGCTTTGGACTGCTGCGAGAAATCGCAGCTTTGTGTTCGGTGGCTCGACATTCGGCCAAGGGCATCGGATTCTAAGGGGAAGTCGGACCGACCGTCACAAAGCGGTGATGACTTACTGCAGTCCTAAGCCTTCGGCTGAGATCAGCGCTCGGGCAGGAGAACCACGGGTTTCACGTTGCCCCATACAGTTCCCGAGCCTGTGTCAAAGAGAGTCAGCCCATTTTTAAGAACTATTTTGTTATCAGAGCGACGAAGATGCTCTGCTTTAGCAGTACCATCGATGCAGATCATTCCGCCGCAATGTTGAAAGCTCGTCCTTTCAAATGATCCCCAACGATTCACCAGCGGAGTGACGAGGAGTGGTAGATATCTTGGATCTGAAGAGCTCAGACCTTGACGCATTGCTTGGACCTCCCTCATTACGTAGGCAAATCCACATTCATTTTTTTCCAGAATTCTGTCCGGCGGAGAAATCACATCATCAGGCTGCTGTCGTGGAAAGGCCTTTGCACTCACGCAGAAAATCTCTTCGCTTCGCAAGTAACCACCCGCAATCAGTTGCCCCAAATAATCGTTTGAGAATTCGCCGCGAAAAATTTTCATCTTAGCGCTGCTGCTCGCACTTATATCGTCGGGAAAATGACCGAAATCGTTTTCAAAATCCATCATACAAGCGAAGACCGCACGTCCATTAGAGAGAGAATGCGACATATCCATGATTCGCCCCTGCGTCTTGACAAACGGAACAAAAATCAAAGTTGTTGCTCCCAAAGCTATCAAAAACCAAAGCAAGTGTTTTGCGCGAAGCCATGATTTCCGTTCGCCACGGAAATCCGTTTCCCACTCCTCGTGTGAAATCCCGTTTTCCATAGAGGTGATACTTTTTTCACTCATACCAAACCCTAGCAAATGCGTATCGAACGTCATTAACAAAATGCAATTTGACAAAGCGTGCAATCGAAACTTTTGTTAGGTCGATCGGCTTTCGGTTAAGGAATTTGGATTCTAAGGGGTAGTCGAAACTTCCGTCGCAAAGCGGTGATCGCTCACCGCAGTCCAAAGCCTTCGGCTGATGAACCGCGGCGTTGCCGCTTTGGCAAGATCATACGGGGTCACAGTCGTGGAAGCCAAACGACTCCGCAGCTGTCATATCATGCCTTGAGCAAGCCACGTGCTTGCAGGTTGTTGAGACGGCGTGTGACGTCGACCAAGCCATCGATCACAATCTGGGTGTAGGTGCGACCGTCGAGCGTGTTCACGCCATGCCCCGGCACAGCGGCACGCAGGGAGGCGAGCGCTTCGTCCTCGTGATGGAACATTTCCACGAAAACCGTGGTCAAGGCTCCTGTTTTTGCAGCGGCAGCCATAGTGGCGCCGATCCATCCATCGTCCGTGCTCAGACATCCGCGAGTGGTTTTGGCGGATGCATGATAGATGCCGAAATGACCTGCTGCCGCAATTTCAGCAATGAGAGCTTCGTGTTCAGGGATGCTAAGACCGGAATCACCGCAATGAGCGGCATCGACCAGCAACTTGAAGAAATTCCGACCGAGAGCTTGGTTGGCGGCTTTGACGAACTGCCAAGCTTTATCGATGTTGGTGAAGGTCTTGAATTCGATGGGACGCAAAAACTCAATGTGCCATGCGGTGATGGAGGAATCGAGCAAACCGGACTCTTTCGCTGCACGAAGATGCACTTTGATATTTTGAGCTACTGCGGCATCGAAGTCCATGTCCGCCGGACCGTTCATCCATTCCTCTACCGAGGTCGAGGACACGGATACCGCGCCGTAATCGAGAGCGAATTTGATGGATTCCTTGAGTTGAGCAACGACCACGTCTTCGTCAGCCGGATTCATGGGATTGGCTCCGCCTACCATCATGATCAAGTGGACTTCTAGGCCCAGAGCCTGCATGCCGCGCATCATCTCTTCCGTATCAGCGGCGTCGGTGCCGGGAAATGCGGCCAGTTGCACGCAACTAGGCGTAACGGGCGACTGTTGGCAAATGCGTTCCATCTCCGCCACGGACATCAATCGTCCATCCGCCTCGCGGGGAAACTTGCCATTGGCATCAGGCACCAAGCCGCCGACAAATTTGATATGAGTGGGCACAACACCGAGAGCGATTTTGGGATGGAGTTTCATAAGTTAGGTGGGGAATCTCTAATTCTCTGCTTCGATCGCGTCAAGCAGCTTTCGAATCGGAAGAAGATCTTTTGTTATCGATGAAGACCCTGGGGAAATTTTCCAAGCCAGTGTCACGAAGCCCAGAGAAAATCAGGTCATCATTCCGCTCAAGATCATTTGGCACCAAGGATTTCCTTGATCTTCGGTGTGATGGCTTCCGCCCAGATGTCATACCCTGCGGGAGACAGATGGAGAAAATCATGCATAACTTCTTTGCTGATGCTGCCATCGGGTTGTAGATATTTTTCGGCTATATCGATATAGCTGATGGAGCCGCCGGCATAGGTTTTGATGATCGCGTTAACAGCGGATCGCGACTCACGGCCCGCATTTGGTTTTTCGCCAACGGGCAATAGACTCATGAGCAAAATTTTTGCCTGCGGCTGTTTGGACTGCACGAGGTCGAGGACTGCTTTGACTCCAGCGGCGGCCTGAGCGGGTGTTTTATCTTTTGCCCACAGATTGTTCGTGCCGATCATCACGACAAAGACTTTTGCTTTATAACCATCGAGCTCACCGTTTTGCAATCGCCACAAGACATTCTGCGTTTGATCTCCACCTATGCCCATGTTCACCGCTTTGTAGCCCCCCCAATGCTTTTGCCAATTTTCACTGCCGCGCCAACGGGCTGTGATGGAGTCGCCAATGAATCCTATGTCGATGTTTTCTCCAGCCTGTTTCAGATCGTTGAGAATTCGCTCACAGTTGCCGTTCCACCATTTTTCCCCATTGGTTTTGGCTGCCACAGGAAGAGTGGAATCCATTTCTTGTGCATGAACGGCGCAGAGCCCTAGGCAAGACAGAAAGAGGGACAGGATGATATGGGGAAGCGATTTCATAATATTTGGGTCGACCGTATCATACGCTGCGAATCAGGGATCTCTTCCTTTTTTTAGCGCTGAATCGAACCGACTGCGCCAAACCCTTTTTGCATTGGCGTGATGTCACTCCCATGCGGCCCTCCACGCAGGTCTGCATGACCCAACAATTGCTTGGTCTTTGGATTCTTTCAAAACGAAAAGAATTCGCATCCGATGTTTGGCTCGCAGAGATTCCCCCTCGATGTCGCGGCAGGACTCTTGACTTAGCTCCCCAGACATGCATCATCGAACGCATTCCGTCATGGCTCTCGCCGTATCCTCTACCTTGATTTTCCGCATCGCCTGCTGGCTGATGGCCGTCATGGCTTTCGGACAAATCATGATTTCGGGAGTGGCCATTGCCATGCGCATGGAAAACGCAAGGACTGTCAAAGTGGTGGAAAAATTGGTTCCCAGCCAACCCCATGTGGTCATCCACCCGCAGACCGATGTGGCAGTGATCCCTTCGGTGACTGCCATGCCGTCAGATTCCGCGCCTATCATCAAACCGACACAGCCCTTGCCCGAAGTGGTACCGATGACCCATCCCCTGCCACCGCCACGACCGCTCGCCACGCCTGAAACGGCTGATCCTGTGGCCGAACGATTGGTCAAAGAAGCCAAAGCCGCGCGGGTCAGCGAGGACATGATGACAGCGATCACCAAGCTCGATCAAGCACTGCAAACATCCCCCCATGACGCTCATGCGTTGTATGAGTTGGGACTCTGTCACGAGGCCATGGGCATCTATGACAAGGCGCGGCATTACTACCATCAGGTCTATCAACTCGGAACCACCGCTGCGGGCGGTCTCTACCTGAAGGCTGCAGAAAAACTGAAGGAAGGATTCGAGCAACCCCTCGACAAAATCCATCGCGTCGTATTAGGGCGTCCTCGCGTCTTCAAGGATCCCAACCGCGAAAAGGGGGAAAAAGTCATCATCACGATCCCGATCCAGGCGGCTCCGGGCGAGCAGGTTGAAGGACGAGATTTGGAAGTAATCGTCAAATTTTTCGATGAAGTGGGAGCACGCAAAGAAATCACTCCCGCGGACACCTCGCACAGCAAAGTAGCATCAAAATGGATGACGGAGCCACTCGACTGGGCCACCGGCGAAGAATTATTGCAAATCACCTACACCCTGCCACCGCAAGATCAGCAACAAGAACATTTGTTCGGCGCTAAGCACTACTACGGGCAAGTCGTAGAACTATCCTACAAAGCGGAGCTCATTGATGCCCAAGCATGGCCTCGCATTCTCGCCCACAAACTGAACAAACCCGATGCTTCACCGGTGTTTCTTGATCGCGAAATGCCTCCCGGATACAATCCCGACAATCCACTGTTGCCGAATGCTCCCTTGGATCAACCTGGCATCGGTTCACGACCAGACTATTCGAAGAACGATCTGGCACCACCTCCTCCGGACCTACCAGCAGATGAAGCCTCGTTGCTACCCGTGCCACCCAATTACCAGAACCTCCCGCAACACTAATTTTTCCCTACCATCATGCTCGACATCCGAATCATTCGCGAAAACTCCACAGCCGTGCAAGAACGCCTCAAGCTGCGTGGAGGAAACCACTGGAAACTTATCAATGACGTGCTGGCATGCGACGAGAAGCGACGCAGTGCGGAAACGGAAAAACAAGCCCTGCAGTCGCAGCGCAAGCAACTGGCCAAGCAAATTGGCATGGCCAAGGGCAAAGGCGAGGACACGGGTGACGCCGAAGCGGAAGCGCGAGCCATCAATGCCAAAATCGATGCTCTCGATGCCGAAGTGGAAGCCACTTCGCTCCGCCAACAAGACCATCTGTTGATGATCCCCAACCTGCCTCACGATGCCTGTCCGCTGGGCGAGGATGAAACCCACAACCCAGTGGTGCGTGAGTGGGGAGTGAAGCCCGAGATAGTGGAACCCAAGGACCATGTGGAACTGGCCACGCGGCACAAACTGATTGATTGGGATGACGCCATCCGCGTTTCCGGAGCCGGATTTGCCGTTTACCGTGGTCGCGGTGCCCGCTTGGAAAGAGCACTGATCAATTTCCTGCTCGATACCCAGAGCTCGCACGGTTACGAGGAGGTCAATGTCCCCCATCTGGTCAAACGCGAATGCATGGAAGGCACGGGGCAATTGCCGAAATTCGAAGATGACATGTATGGAACAGAACGCGACGAAGAGGGGCAAAACCAGCTTTTCCTAGCACCTACCGCCGAAGTTCCTGTCACCAATCTTTACCGCGATACCATTGTCCCAGAAAACGAACTGCCCATCAAACTCGTCGCCTACACCCCTTGCTTCCGCCGCGAGGCCGGTTCCGCTGGACGCGATAACAAGGGCATCATCCGCATGCACCAGTTCGATAAAGTCGAACTCGTTCAGTTGGTTCATCCCGACAAAGGACTCGCGGCACTGGAGGAACTCACCGCTCACGCCGAGTCCATTTTGCAGAAACTAGGTCTGCACTACCGCACGATCGAACTTTGCACAGGGGATCTGGGAGCCAACTCGGCAAAAACCTATGACATCGAAGTCTGGGCACCCGGTCAGGGCAAGTATCTCGAAGTTTCCAGTTGTTCTTGGTTTGGTGACTTCCAAGCACGGCGCATGAAACTCCGCTTCAAAGATGGCGAGGGCAAAAACCGCTTCCCCCACACGCTCAATGGCTCTGGCACGGCCTTGCCACGTCTCTACGTCGCCCTGCTGGAGCAGTATCAACAAGCCGATGGATCAATCCGCATCCCGGAGGCTTTGGTGCCCTATTTGGGCTTGGAAACGATTTCCTGAGCAAAAAAGCCCAAGAATCTCCCGGAAACCACCTCATTTCGGCAGGTGATCGGGGGAATTTCGCCCCGCGGGTGCTTTGGGCTTGATTTTTTCGGATCGGGTGTCCATAATCGGATTGTGTGGACACCTAAGAGGGTGACCACCTTCCGATAACTCATGGCAGCGACACGGCCCATTTCAAGCACTTCCTCTCACCCTATCTTTCGCTCGGGTGCCATGGGAGAGCGTGTCGCTCACGCTAGCTTGCTACCTAGCTCCAGAAATTTTGCGAGCCTACGATCCCTACGGATTCGCGTGCCGGGACTGCTGCCATCAACTATGAAACACCAACAACATGTCCAACGGAACTCAGGAACATAATCCGAATCGTAACCGCAATCGTAACCGCAATCGCAATCGCAACCAACGCCACTCCTCGTCAAACCCTAACCCATCGCGCCCGGTTTCCCAGCACCAGTCGTTCGTTAACCGCGCTCCCGCCAAGAAGCTCAGTTTGTGGCAAAAACTGCTCAAAGTGCTTGGAATCTACAAAGAGCCAGCCAAATCCAATCGAACGGAGTCGAAAAAACCGAACGCACGAAACACAGAAGAGAAAAAACCCGGCTCACAACGCCCACCACGCAACGAAAAACAAGCACCGCGCAGCAACACCCGCGATGCCCGCACATCCGGAGAACCTCGTCCTCCCCGCGAGCCACGCGCTCCACGGGAAAGACGCGAGCCCACCACTGGTGAAGTGGAATCCACTCGACTCTACATCGGCAATCTCTCCTATGAGGCCAACGAGTCAGACATCGAAGAATTGTTCAAGGGCATTGGTCCCGTACGCAGTGTGGAAATCGTATACAACAAGCACACCCACAAGTCGAAAGGCTACGGATTCGTGGAAATGTTGCGCATCGATGAAGCCAAACGCGCGGTCGAAGTGCTTCATGACCAGCACTTCATGGGCCGTCAGATGATTGTTTCGGGCGCCAAAGCGAAAAATGCCGAAGACGGCGAGGCCGCCATCGCCGCCCGTGAACAAAAAGAACAGGCGCCCGCCTCGCAGACGGATGCACCAGCTGCAGCTGCCACCTCTGAAGCGGAACCAGCCGTGGAAGAAGCAACCGCGATCGTTGAGGAAGTGCACTCCCTTGAGGCTGAGTCACAAAAGGAAAACTTCGTCTGATCTCTTGCCACTCCCTGATTCAACGCCGCATCCCATCTGGGTTGCGGCGTTTTTTATGGTCTCAACATCGCGCCAGATATCGGCTCCAGATGCGCGACAGAAATCATCATCCCCCGCCCCCCACGATTCCGAACGGCCGCACCATCACCCTTTTCACCTGCGTCTCCCAAGAATCATCATCTGTCACATTTATCAAGACAGATTTTTTTGATCTATGCTTGCCAAACGAATCGAAATCCGTTAGTGGGGTGAGCACACAAAGGATTTATGTCATCGCCCACACTATTGATTCTCGCAGCCGGAATGGGTTCTCGATACGGGGGACTGAAACAAATGGATCCCATGGGGCCAAATGGGGAGACGGTGCTCGATTATTCGGTCTTTGACGCCATCCGCGCCGGTTTCCAGCGTGTCGTATTTATCATTCGGCGCGACTTTGCCGAGGCATTCCAGTCTTCGGTGGGCTCTCGTTTTGCTGGCAAAATCCAGGTCGAATACGCCTATCAGTCACTTGATGACCTACCCGAAGGATTTTCGGTGCCGGAAGGCAGAACCAAGCCATGGGGCACCAGCCACGCAATCCGTGCCGCGCGTCATTTGATCCATGGGCCTTTTGCCGTGATCAATGCCGATGATTTTTACGGTCGGGATTCATACCATCAAGCCGCAGCATTTCTGCGCCAACCCGCACTGGATCAAGAAATCGAGCACTACGCCATGGTCGGTTATGATCTCCTCAACACGCTATCGGATCATGGCGATGTCAACCGTGGCATTTGCCGCACCGATGCAGAGGGATATCTGACCTCCGTCGAAGAAGTGGTGAAAATCCAGCGAGAACAAGATGGCTCGATTTACGGCAACTACCTCGATGGTCTGCGCAAACCTGTCCCGCAGGACGCCATCGTCTCGATGAATTTTTGGGCTTTCGAGGCATCATTCATCGAACGGATCGAAGAACATTTCCTACAATTTCTGAAGGAGCATGGAGACAAAGAAAAGTCCGAGTGTTACATTCCCAGCGTTGTCGATGAATTGATCCGTTCTGGTCGCGCCACTTGTTCCGTTTTGCCGACCAGCAGCTCATGGTTCGGAGTAACCTACCCCGAAGACAAACCCCATGTGGTGGCGAATATTCAGGACCTGATCGCCGCTGGAGAATATCCCTCAACACTCTGACGCATGATGCAGCACGACATCAAATCCATTGCGCGGCTTTTTGATATGCGAGCCGATTTCGTTCACGCCCATCCCTACGGCTCCGGACATATCAACGACACCTACTGCGCATGGTATGACGCATCCGGTCAGCGCATTCGATACATTCACCAGCGGATCAACCACAACGTGTTCAAAAATCCGGTGCAACTCATGGAGAATGTGGACCGCGTCACCCGCCATAGTTTGCAACTGTTGCTCCATCAAGATCATCCGGAGGCCCACCGTCGCACCTTGACCTGTGTTCCAGCCATCGACGGCAAACCGTATGCGATCGATACCGCGGGTAACGTCTGGCGCACCTATCCTTTCATCGAGCGCGCGCGCGGCTATGATACCTTAGAAACCACGGAGCAGGCGTATCAAGCGGCTCGAGCGTTTGGCGAATTCCAGAAACTGGCTGCGGGGTTGCCAGGCGAGCGATTGCACGAAACGATTCCGCATTTCCATCATACTCGCAAGCGATTCGAAGCGTTTCTGATAGCACTGGAAAACGATTCACAACAGCGCGCGGGAGAAGTGCAGGCCGAGGTGGACTTTGTGCGTGCCCGCGAGGCGGATTGTTCAAAAATTGTCGACCTCATCGCCTCGGGCGAGATTCCCGAGCGGGTGACCCACAACGACACCAAATTGAACAATGTGTTGCTGGATGATGTGACGGCGGAGGGAGTCTGCGTCATCGATCTCGATACCACCATGCCCGGCTCGGCGCTCTATGACTTTGGTGATATGGTCCGCACTGCCGTCCCTAAACTAGCGGAGGACGCCACTGACTTATCGCTCATGGATCTCAAAATGGACATGTTCGAGGCTCTGCTAAAAGGATACACTGGCACCGCCACCTTCCTCAATGCGGCGGAAAAACAACACCTTGCCTACGCGGGAAAATTGCTCACCTTGGAATGCGGCATCCGTTTCCTCACCGATTACTTGCAGGGGGATGTGTATTTCAAAATCAAGCGACCCAGCCAGAACATCGACCGCTGTCGCAACCAGTTCGCTTTTGTCCAAGCGATCGAACGCCGTATGAGCGAACTGGAAGACAAAGTGTTGGCAGTCACCGCATGATCCCCTCTCCCCATCACTCGACATGAAAATTCTCATCACCGGAGGTTCCGGCTTTATTGGTTCACACATTGCTGAACATTTTCAAACTAGCGCAGAAGAGATCCGAGTGCTCGACAACTATCGGACGGGATACGCCAAGAATCTATCAGGTCTGCGTGCCAACGTCATCAACGGATCCATCACAGATCGTTCACTGGTTCGACAAGCCGTTCAAGGCATCGACTACATTTTCCATATGGCCGCGCTAGTCAGCGTGCCCGAGTCCATGAGCAAGCCTGGCGAATGCGTGGACATCAATGTTCAGGGCCTGCTGCATGTTCTGGAAGAAGCTTCAGCCGCAGGTGTGAAAAAAATCGTTTTTGCTTCATCGGCTGCCGTCTACGGAGACAACCCCATCGTGCCAAAACTCGAGACCATGCTACCCGAGCCAAAGAGCCCCTACGCCATTACCAAACTCGATGGCGAATACTACCTGGACCTCTATCGGCGCGAAGGGAAAATCCAAAGCACATCGATCAGGTTTTTCAACGTCTTCGGGCCGCGGCAGGATCCCAAGGGTGCCTATGCCGCAGCCGTGCCGATCTTCATGGAAAAGGCTTTACGGCACGAGGATATCACCATTTTCGGTGATGGAGGTGCCACGCGTGACTTCATCTATGTGAAGGACATCGTGGGAGCCTTGGCTTTTGCTGCGCAGCACGAGATGCATGGAACGTTCAATGCGGGCTACGGTGGGCAAATTACGATCAAAGACCTCGCGAACCAGATTGTTTCTGCAGCCGGCAGCAGATCGAAGATCGTGCATCTCGCCGAGAGACCGGGCGATGTGCGGCACTCCCGAGCCAGTGCGGATCAGTTGCGCGCTGCGGGGTGGCGGCCGCAGCATACTCTGGAAGAGGGACTCGCGGCGACGCTGGATTATTTCCGATCCCAGCTCGGATGATCAAAACGAGCCCCCCAGAGCGAGGTGAAGATCCATGCGGTTTTGCAAGCGCTCATTTTTCAGCCGGATCAATGCGGAGCGCGCATTATTGGCGCGGCGTTGTGACTCGAGCACCGAGAGGATATCCACCCCATCGATGCCTTCAGAATAATCCCTCTCGGCCTGCCTTTCCGCTAGTGCCGCTTGCTCGACCTCTTTCTGCAAGTAGCCTTCTTGATCGGTGAGCGATGACTCAGCTGCGATCGCAGTCTCCACCTCGCGAAATGCCTCCAAGGCAAGTTGGGCGTAATCGTGAATCGCAGCTTGGTTGCGATGCACCGCCTCCCTCACATCCGATTCCAAAGCACCACCCGCATACAAGGCCTGCGTGAGATTGGCGCTGATGCTGGTGGCGAGATCGGTGGGATTGAGCAAACGCGAGATGGTCGCTCGGTTGATGGAAGCACTGCCCAGCAGAGAAAGGTTCGGCAAAAGATTTTTGCGTGATGCACTGGCCCTTCGTGCCGCTGCGAGAATGCGCGCACGCGATGCTTGAAGGTCAGGACGTCGCTCGATCAGTTGCGCCGGTAGTCCCATGGGGATTTTCTTATGAATCACGGGCAACTCACGACCTGGTTGATACGTGGTAGACGGGTATCTGCCTAACAGAACTTCCAACGCACGGATGGCATTATCTCGCTCCAGCTCCCGGGCCTTGGCTAAACGCTGCGCGGCCGAGACGTTACTACGGCCGAGCTGCACATCCAGTGCTCTCACATTCGGCACGCCCGCTTTGTAATTGCGTTCGATGATCCGAAGATTTTTTTCAAAAGAGTCGCGCGTGGTTTGCGCCAGCGCGAACTGCTGCTGCGCGCTAATCAGATTGCAATAACTCTTGGCCGTGACAGCTGCCAGTGACAGACGCGCACCGCGCAGATCAGCCACGGCCGCTTCATAATCAGCCGCTACTGCGCGATTCATATCCCGCAACCGCCCCCACAAGTCTGGTTCCCAAGACGAAGCAATCGTTAGACCGTAGCGTTCAGAACTACCCGCATCGGAATCGGCAGCACTGCCGCTCGCACCTGCGGTCAATCGGGGCAAAAGCGTGGCACGTGATTGCACGGTCCATTCTTTGGCCGCCTGCAGCCGTGCGGCGGCAGCTTGTAGATCGCGATTGTGAGCCTGCGCTTCCATCACCGTCTCACGCAATCTGACATCAGAAAATTGCTCGAGCCAGCCCTGCGCGATGTCTTGATTGTTCTGCTGATGAGCGGACTGCCACACGGAAGGAGAATGGATCTTGAGTGAATCCTGTCCCCGCGGGAGATGCGCCAAGCCGCAAGAGGAGACGACCAGAGTCGCACAAAGACCGTGCCATAACCGTATTTCCATCGCCTCAGAACCTAGCGGAAAATGTCGATTTCACAAGAACAACGTGCAAAACGGAGGACCAGATCTAGGTGAGAACCATCCAGTTCCCATTCGTGGCACTTCATTTTTTCTGTCCTTTTGCATTCTGCCACCGATCTTCCATTTCCTCGAGACTCGCCTCTTCCAGCGACAAGCCTGACTCACGCAGCAATTTTTCCATGGCGGCAAATCTATGCTCAAATTTCCGATTGGCTTGCGCCATCAAAACTTCTGGGTCCATGTTGCGAACGCGCGCCAGATTGACCAAGCTGAATACCAGATCTCCCCACTCTTCCGCAAAAGCCTGCTCGTCCCCCCGCTCCCATTCATCGGACAATTCGCGCATTTCCTCCTCCACCTTGGCCATCACGCCCGCAGCATCAGGCCAGTCAAATCCTACTTTTGAGGCTTTTTTTTGCAACTTCATCGCGCGCAATAGAGCAGGCAAGCCTCTCCCGACCCCATGAAGGTAAGGGCGATCCTGCTCCCCTTTTTCCGCCCGCTTGATGGCATCCCACTGCGCGAGCACGCCATCTGTGCTACTCACCCGGGAGTCACCAAAGACATGCGGATGCCGATGCACCAATTTGTCGGATATGGCCGCCGCCACATCATCGAGTTGAAAATCTCCCCGCTCCGAAGCCAATTCACTATGAAAAACTACCTGCAGCAGCAGGTCACCCAACTCCTCCCGCATGTGAACTAGATTCCCGCTGCGAATGGCATCCACGCACTCGTAGGCTTCTTCGATCAAGTTGCTGATCAGAGACTCGTGCGTTTGTTCGGCATCCCACGGGCATCCGCCTGGCGCACGCAGTCGATGCATGATGGCCCTGAGCCTCTCGATCTGGCGGCTTGGCTCTTTGCAGTGCATCATCGTTTCATCGTCCATGCCCGTAATTGCCAAATTCCACGATCCACCGCAAGTGCAACTGCATTTTTCCTAAGCAGGAAATCCACCAAGGAGAAAAACGTCTGTCTTTACGGGGTAACCGACAAACCATTCGATGGAAGTTGGGAATGTGGGCAGAATCAGCACCACGGCCCATCACCAAAGTTCTCAAAGGCATCGATGACGCATGGTCACAAAAAAACCTCGAATCCGTGAGGAATCGAGGTTCTTTATGGCTCCGGTTCTAGGATTCGAACCTAGGACCTAATGGTTAACAGCCATCCGCTCTACCGCTGAGCTAAACCGGAGTTAAAGTGCCTTATCGTCTCCCGTAAGGCGCGGGCGAAGTTGCTGATTTTTTTACTGTTAGGCAAGAAAATTTTGCAACAAATGTTGGTCGGGGCGGCCAGATTCGAACTGACGACTTCCTGCTCCCAAAGCAGGCGCTCTACCAGGCTGAGCTACGCCCCGAACGGGGCGGCGACTGTCTACGAATCACGACAAATTGGCAAGACAATTTTGCAAATCATCAAAAATAAACCTGAGTCGGGTCGGGATCCACCGCCCGCAGGAATGCCATCACCCGCGAATGAAGTAACTCAGGTTCTCCAGTTCGGACGCGAGGTCGACACTATTGACCACAATTTCCTTGGGCACTTCCAGCACAGCAGGCGAGAAGTTCAAAACACCCTGAATGCCGGCTCTCACCAATCGGTTCGCGACGCCTTGGGCGAACTCGGCCGGCACGCACAGAATGGCAAGGCGCACCGGGTTTTGCGCCAAAAAAGTTTCCATCTCTTCTTCCAGATAGAGCGGAACATGAACACCCCGATTGCGTGCGGCAGCAGGATCCGCATCAAAGGCAGCCACTACCTCAAAGCCTTCCTTTTGAAAGCCTTGGTAACGCAACAACGCCGATCCCAGATTGCCCGCACCCACCAGAATCACGGGCTGCAACTTTTCCTGCCGTAAGGCATCACGCAAGGCGCTCACGAGCGTCTCCACAGGATACCCCAAGCCTCGGGTTCCCCATTGCCCAAGGTAAGTGATGTCTTTTCTCAGCTGCGAAGAATTCACTCCGGCGGCTTTGGCCAAGGTGCCGGAACTAACGGTTTCGATCCCGTTGTCCGCCAGACGCTGCAAACAGCGCAGGTAGGTGGAAAGTCGGTAGATGACTTTCTTCGGGATGATGTTTCTGTCCGACATGGGGAGAAATCTCCGTAAACGTTATGCGCCGGGAAGTTCGATGAAACCTTCCAGCTTGCGAATGCGTGTGGGGTGACGCATCTTGCGAAGAGCCTTCGCCTCGATCTGACGAATCCGCTCGCGCGTGACCTGGAACTGGCGGCCCACTTCCTCCAGCGTTCGCGAGTAGCCATCCTTGAGACCGAAACGCTGCTCCAAAACCTCACGCTCCCGTTCGGTGAGGCTGTCCAGCACATCCTTGATTTTGTCTTTAAGCATCGAAAAGCCCGCTTCCTCCATCGGATTGTCAGCGGACTTGTCTTCGATGAAGTCACCAAACGACGTATCGTCGCTATCCCCCACGGGTGCTTGCAATGAAATCGGCTGTTGCGCCATTTTTAATACGGCACGCACACGCTCCACCGGCAAATGGATTTCCTCAGCGATTTCCTCTGGCGATGGTTCGCGGCCGTATTCCTGGACCAACTGCTTCTGCACACGCATGAGCTTGTTGATGGTCTCGATCATATGCACCGGAATGCGGATCGTGCGGGCCTGGTCGGCAATCGAGCGAGTGATGGCTTGGCGGATCCACCAAGTCGCGTAGGTAGAAAACTTGTAGCCGCGTCGATACTCGAATTTCTCGACCGCTTTCATCAACCCCATGTTTCCTTCTTGGATCAAGTCGAGGAACGAAAGACCGCGGTTGGTGTATTTTTTCGCAATCGAAATCACCAAGCGCAGGTTCGCTTCGACCATTTCCGTTTTGGCTTTCAAGGCCATCTTCATCCAGTGGCGCAGTTGGGCATGGGCTTCATCGAAGGTCTCGATGGTATGCCAAGCGTGTTGCTGCAGCTCGCGCACGATGTTCTGCGTAGCCTTATCGTCAGCATTGGTCTGGATCTTGCGGCCGTATTTCCAGAACTTTTGCTGGTATTCGTCCACTCTCTCGCAGAAATCCTCAATGATCTTCTGCTTGAAGTAAAACTTCACATAGTGACGATTGAGATTTGAGATGTTCTTGGCGAACTCCTCTTGAAGTTTTTTCAGCCCACGAGGATTCTTGGCCGTCATCTGGCGGAACAGGTCATCGTTCTCCGCATGCATCGCTTTCAGCTGATCACATAGACGGGGCAAGCCCTTCATGTAGCGCTCACGACTTTCAATCTTTTTATCAAGAATCACGCGATCGAATCGCTCCTTGCCTTTGAGCAACTTGTCCGCCAGATCGAGATAGTCGAGATGCATGAAGCCGAACTGGTGCAAATGTCGTGCGACCTCGATTTCAGCATCCTCGATGCGCTTGCTGATTTCCACTTCCTGTTCGCGCGTCAGCAATGGTACTTGGCCCATCTGCTTGAGATACATGCGCACTGGGTCGTCAAGAATATCGAGCTTCTGCTCCCCTTTCGAGTCGTCCTCATCGAGTTCGCTTTCGTCGCCACGGCGATCTTTGAAACGATCGACCTCAGAGGCATCGATGATGTCAAATTCCATCGAACGCAACTGATCCATGATCGCCTCGACATCGTTAGGATCTACGATGTTGTTAGGCAGAATCTCATTGATGTCATCGTAGGTCAGGTATTCCTGTTCCTTGGCGAGCTTAATGAGTTCACGAATTTTTTCCTGAATTTCCGGGGTGTGGATGCGAGGTTTGTCCTTCCCACCTTTTTTGCCGGTTTTTTTGACCTCCACGGGCGCTTCCACCGCAGTGACGGCAGTCTTGGAAGATTGGGGATTCGCGGGGGTGGAATCTTTCTTTTTGCGATCGGTGGGAGCGGTCGCTGCGGTTTTGGTCGCTGCGGTTTTGGTTGCAGCGGATTTCGGCTCAGCGGTTTTGGTCGTCGCTTGAGCAGCCTTTGTGGCCGGTGCCTTTTTCGTCACAGCAGCAGCGGATTCTTTTACCACAGGTGCCACTTTCGCAGGTGCCTTCACCGCCGATTTGGCAGGAGTTTTCTTAGCGACTTTCGCAACTGGTTTTTGGCGAGCCAACGGGGCAGACTTCGACGGCTGTTTTGCAGGTGTTTTGGATTTGACCGCTACTGGTTTCGCTTGGCCGACACCTTTGCTCTTCACAGCCACTTTCTTTTTAGCGGATGGAGCTACCTTCGCGGCGGATTTAGAGCCTGCGGGGGTGGATGATTTGGTCGGCTTGAGAGGTGCTTTCTTGGTTGCCATATGGTTGTGATATCCAGTCAATCAGTGGGGACAGGAGAAAATTTGGACAAAATTCACCTATGTTAGGGGCTTGCCGGACGGCGAGCGGGGCGGATGCTACATGATGCGGCAAAAATTGTCAAGGTAGAACGAAGGAAAATCAAAAAAACTCAGGGTGGGCTCAACGTGTGACCCCGCGCGAGGAACCTTCCACAAATGCAATCAAAGAATGGACGTGCGGATGAGCCGCAGCCGATGTGGCTTTGAGCGAACTGATCGCGACTGACATGTTGATGTCTTTTTTCAAAAACAGCCGTTTGTAAGCAGACTTTAAGGCGCGGATATCGTCCTCGCTGAAGCCGCGCCGCTGCAAACCCACCACGTTCAATCCACGGGTGGATGCTGGATTGCCATCGACAATCATAAAAGGTGGAATGTCCTGTACGATTTTGGAACAGCCTCCCGTGATCGAATGCTCGCCTACCCGACAAAATTGATGAACTGCGGTCAATCCTGAGATGATCGCATGATTCCCCACCACCACATGTCCCGCCAAAGTAGCGTTGTTCGACATGATGATGTGATCGCCGAGTTGGCAATCGTGAGCGACATGGGAATAGCAAAGGAACAGATTGTGGTTGCCGATGCGAGTTGGGATTTCCGCGTGGGTGCCTCGATGCACCGTGGTGTTTTCTCGGAAGACATTCGAGTCACCGATCTCCAAATGCGTCGGTTCACCGATGTATTTGAGATCCTGGGTTTTCCCCCCGATCATGGCAAAGGGGAAAAACTCATTTTCCTTGCCGATCCTGCAGGGTCCGTCCATCACCACATGGGAATGCAGAACGCAGCGATCACCCAGCACCACGTGATCGCCAATCACACAATAAGGACCGATCTTCACATCAGCACCGATTTCAGCGCGTGGGGAAATAATGGCGGTGGGATGAATCACGGCAAGAAAATGTCAGTGGGATGATGAGAAAACAGGAACTCAGGCGCTAGCGCCCATCAGCCAAGCGAGCCGCCAGCATTTCCGGCAGACCAGCATCGATGATTTTCTGTTGGGTCTTCGCAATATCGTATTCCAAGCGGCGGAACACCAACAGCTTGGATTCCTGGTCATAGATCGCGTAACAAGCACGCCAGTCACCATCGCGAGGTTGTCCCACCGAACCTACATTGATAAAATACTTCGAGCCCGGCTCGATCACGATCGTCCCCGCAGGAACCTCGTGGACCTTGGAGTCCTTGACGTAGACGCGCGGCACATGGGTGTGACCGTGAAAACAAACCTGGGTGAACTGATAAGAGAAGTTCGACATCGCATCAAAGCGATTCGTCACGTAGTTCCAGTGCGTCGGTTGATCGAGAGTGCTGTGAACAATGGTGAAATCGGATACCTGCCGCACCATGCGCAGCTTGCGCAACCACTCGCGCTGTTCCTCCGTAAGCTGTTGCCGCGTCCACATCAGGGCACGGGCCGCCGTGGGATTCATCGAATCCAGCGAGTGATCGCCTGAGGCATCCTCATCGTGATTGCCCTTCACGACGGGACAGTTCATCGATCGTACCAATTCCAAGCACTCCGCAGGATTGGCATTGTAACCGACCAAGTCCCCCAAACACACAAAGTCCGTGCAACCTTGTTCACGGGCATCGGCAACCACCACCTCGAGGGCTTCGAGGTTGGCGTGAATGTCACCAAAAAGAGCTACGCGCATGAGTTACAGATGATTGGACGGCGCAAGATGCAGGAAATCCGCCGCACCTGTCGAGCCAAACCGCACGATGAAGCAAAAAAAATGATTGTCTCAACGGGATGATGCGCGCGACTGCAGTAGGGAAATCGCATGATCCACACCTGCGGTGGGCAACAACTCCGCGTTGTTCTGCTTGTAAATCGTCAGCATGCGCAAAGCCGTGGACTCATCCGCAAAACATCGTTTCACCAAATCCATCGTTGGGGCAGCATGGGGTTGCGACCATTCCAAAACAAACAGGAGGCAACACAGGGTATCCACCCGATTGCGATCGCGTTCAAACAGTTGGCGCGCTAACAGCAGCGCATCATTTTGCCGACCCTCGACGCGGGCGAGACTATACAACCAAGCACGGGCCTCGAAGTTCCTCGCTTTGCCCGTTTTCCAGGCCTTCTCATAAGCCTCGGCGGATTTCGCGTAGTTAGGATATTTCTCCGGGGTGCCGTAAAAACGCCCCAAGCTGGACAGCAGCGTCCAGTCATCGGGATTGTTCAAGACCCCTCGCTCCAAAAAGGCCCGACCTTTGAGCACATAGGCTCGGTGCGAGGCTTCTTGCCGCGCCGCGGGCCAGTCTTCCCGCTCCTTGCAATCCATGGCCGCATTGTAGGCCATGTGCCATGCACCCACATCCCAATAATACGAGGTCCGCGGTTGCAAGGCCACGATCAAGGAAAACTGATCGGTGAGCTTCACCCAGTCGCGTTTTTCAAATGAACCGTAGGCCGCAAGATTCAAAAAAGTCGCCACTACCGTGCGCAATCCACCCAGCGAGACCGTCGCGCAGGTTTGCCCGATCTTTTCCCGCACCCCCACCTCTAGCGGACGCCACAAAAGCCCGTCCCGCTCGAAGGCACTCTGCGTCCGCTCCTCCCAAGGCGCCTTGACCCACCCCGCGAGCAGCAGGGTAGTCGATACCACCAGTATGTTGCGCCACAGTTTCATCAATTAGAACTCTTTGTCGGAAAAGACATACCAGGAAAGCAAGGTGTAGAGCACCACGTAAAAAGCCGATAGCCCGGACAAATGCCCGACCGCCGTCAAGGCAATCTGTTGCCCTTGTATCGCCGCATCCGTAATGTTGAAAAGTTGGTAATTCGGAAAAACCATCGCCACACATTTCATAAACAGACTCGTCAGGGTAGTGGTGCCCACCGTGGCAGTCGCGCGATAAAACTCGGCGGCATCCGATTGAAAACTGCCAGCGAGATAACTCATGAAGGACACGATGATCGTGAACAAGGTGCTGGTGGAGAACGTGGACAAGAGCAAAGAAACGGCACCCACGATGGCAGCCTGCAGGAAAATGGCGAGAACACCGGCTTGCAAGGACCACGTCACGCCCTGCATCTGAATATCGCTCCGCATCGAATCAATCGCCTGCTGGCTCCAACCCCGGCCCACCGCCATGGTCACCTGCTGGTCGAGCAAAATGCCCGTGCGATAGCCCAGGACGAGAGTCATGATCGCACTCATGAGAAACAGGGAGACAAAAATCAACGCCAATACCCCTGCGAGTTTTCCGACGAGATAATCCAACCGCGGCACAGGTTTGGCGAGGATGGTGTAAAGCGTGCGGTCTTCCACATCCTTCGGCAACAGCAAGGCGGTGGCAGCGATGGCGAATACCAGAGCGAACAATTTCATCACCCCCATGCACCAACTCTTCAAGAGCACCAACTCGCCAGTGTAGACCGCCTCCGGTCCATCATACTGCGGCAAATCCAGAAACTGCGCGACCAGGGCGATCATCGCAAAAATCATCAGAAAATAAAACACCTTCATCCGCACCAACTGGGTGAACGTGTTCATCGCGATCACACTCACACGCCGAGGTTGCAGCCATCGATTGCTTCGTTTCTTGCCCATATCCATTTAGTCTTTTCCTCCCTTCGTTTCCTCCAGAAACAAACGCTCCAGAGTCGTGCGCGGCCTACCCGTCCGCACCCAGCTGGCCGCCGTATCACGACCGACCATGCGTTCGATCTCCGCGACCAATTCCGGACCCGCATCCTGCAGCACGATCTCGGTTTGGTTCTCCACCGCGATCAAATCTTCCAATCGACCCTCCTTGACCATTTTCCCTTGGAAAATGATGCCGACGTGATCACACACCTCCTGCACCTGCTCCAGCAAGTGAGAACAAAGAAAAACCGTTTTGCCGCGATCGCGCAAACGCAAGATGAGATCGCGAATCTGCCGCGAACCGATGGGATCCACGCCCGCCGTCGGCTCATCCAGAATCAACAACCGAGGATCCTGGACCAAAGCTTGGGCGAGGCCGATGCGTTGCAACATGCCTTTCGAATACCCCCCCAATCTGCGATCACGCGCGTCACGCAGATCGACCAGTTCTAACAATTCGTCGATGCGCGCCTCCAATGCCTTGCCGCGTAGATCACAAAGCTTGCCATAAAAACGCAGGGTTTCTGCTCCCGTGAGGTGTTTGTAAAAGTAAGGATTCTCCGGCAGGAAGCCAACGTCATTGCGGGAATCCACCTTGAGCGAATCCTTACCAAAGATCGAACATGTGCCCGAGGTGGGAGCCACCAGTCCCAACAAGGCTTTCATCGTAGTCGATTTACCCGAGCCATTCGGGCCGATCAGACCATAGACCTCACCCGCACGGATCTGCAGTGAGACATCATTCACCGCACGAAACGGCTTGGCACCCCGCAAGGGCAGGCGGAAATCCTTGACCAGATGTTGGATGTCAACAGCGAGGGAACTCATCTGGCATCAAGCTACAGGAAGCATCTCAAATTTCAATCACAATGCATCATTAGAATCATGATGCAATCGCAGTTTTTCCTGATGGAGGAGAAGAGTCCGTGATCATTGTGGCACGACCCAGGGCAGTCGTAGCGCGGCGCAGCCGCTTTGGACTGCTGCGAGAAATCGCAGCTTTCTGTATGCGACATCGACTTTCGTTAAAGCAAGTCGGTTGGTTTGCGGTTATCGGGTCGCGAAGAAAAAGCGGTGATCGCTCACCGCAGTCCAAAGCCTTCGGCGGAAGATTGAATCGAGCGATGCTACTTTCGAAATCGATCCCAGAACGATGACTCGCTCACTGGCTTGGCCTTAGGAGCGTTTTGATAGTCCGCATCCTCTCCCCCCAGAGACACGGGTTTCGTGACTTTTGCCGGCTCAGCCTTCGGCGCTACATTTTCTGGGATTTCGTCCACGGGTTTGATCGGTAGCACGCCGGGGCCATCGAATTCACGAATCTTATCCGACATCTCGTAGCGTCGATCCATGTCACGGTTGGCAGCCTCCATGCTGCGCTCGTCGCGGATGATCTTGGGCTGAATGAAAATCACAAGCTCATTGCGGTTTTTCTTATCAGACGTGGTCGAGAACAGTTTGCCCAAACCAGGAATCTGGCTCAAAATGGGAACACCGGAAATCGATTTTTTAAGTTCTTCAGTAATCAAGCCGCCCAAAACAACGGTTTCATTGTTAGGCACTGTGACCGTTGTTAGCAACTCGCGACTGATAATGTCTGGAGGTCTGTTCGATTCTGTGTCGGTATATTCTCTCCCGACACTTTGGCTAACCAGTGATATTTGCAATGTAATCTCATCCTGAGAGTTCACGAGTGGAATGACTTCAAGAGCCAGAACGACATCACGATACTCATAACTGACTATCGGCGTATTATTATTAAACGCATACTGATTGCTTTGTGGAATTGAAATCTGTTGGCCGCTTGAAATAAGACCCTTCTGATTATTAGCCGTAAAAATTGTTGGACGTGAAATTATATTAAAATCACCAGTTGCCTGAAGTGCCTTAAGGTAGCCTGTAAGATGTTCGCCGACTTTACCATATACCCCAAGTCCTTTGTTTTCAGTGACAATATTGCCAGCTGAGTCAAATGTTGGCAACACATCTCCAATTTTACCTGCTACAGCGCCATCTCCGGTTTTGTCTAGATTACGAAACCAGTCGATTCCGTATTCAATCTCATTACTCAGCGTCAACTGACCGAACACGGTAGAAATCATGACTTGATCTGCTTTGACGTCGATCTCATCGAGAAGATTGTTGATGATTTCCACACCGGCGGGAGGCCCCTGCACCACAATCGAGTTGGTGATGTTATCCGCTACCAAAAGCGTGCGACCTACCAGAACGGAAACGGGTTTGGTTGCTACTTGTGGAGCAGATAATCCACCACTGCCACCACCACCAGCGCCCATTTGCCCGCCGCCATTGCCACCAAACTGACTGGAGCCAGAGCCGCCAAATTGATTGGTCGAGGAACCGCCACTGCGGCGTGAAGATCCGCCCATGGAGGAAGAACCGCCCGCGGAAGACGCAGAAGACCCACGGCCCAGAGTGGTGCTCGTAGAAGCACGTCCGCTGTCACCGCCGCCGCCACCGGAGGTAGCCGCACCGCCAAAGGCACGGCTCAGGGCATCACTGGCCACATCGAGGAAATCCCCCACGGCCAGGAACTTCAATTTGCGGCGGAGGAAATTGCGCTGATCAGAAGGAGTATCAAATTCCTTCACCAAGCTCTCGATGAACACCAGATCCAGCGGACGAGCCATAACAAAAATACGATTGGTACGGATATCTGGCACGATCTGGATGGGTGGTGCTTCCCCTGCGGAAGAAGAGGCGGCGCCGGCCGCCTGAGGAGCCGTTCCTTGAGGCGGCGGCGTGCCTCCTTGTTGCACACGCTGCACCCCAGCAGTGGTTTGTGAGGCGCTCTGGGCCGCGAAGATTTCATTCAATGTCGCCGCCAATTCCTCCACATCTCCGTATTGCACGCGAATGAACTTGGTCTCGATGTTGGACGAGGGAACGTCAATCTTTGCCTGAAGCTCGATCAGCGAGCGAATCAAAGACGTGTTTTCCGTGATGATCAGAGCAGAGGCATTGGGAACCGGCACCACGGAACCGAAGCTATTGAACTGGGTAACCGCGGCTTGGAATACACGAGAAACCTCATCGGGTTTCATGTATTTCAGGGTCATTACATAGCGCACCACTTCATCGGTTTCTGGCAGCGCGAGCGGACTGGTGATCAGAGGAATGTCACCGGTACCGGGTTTAGGACCCTGGGTGGCGGTGGTGAGTTTGTCCCAACCGTCGCCGCCCGGTGCGAACACAAATCCGTGCATCAGGCACGCTGCCTTAAGCATGTCGGTCGCTTCTCCGTAGGTGATCGGAGGGGGCTGAACGAAGTAGATTTCTAGGTCCTTGACCTCCGCGGTCATGACCACGCGACGACCGGTCAACTGTCGGTATACGTAGCCCAAGCCCTCGGCATTCAGTTTCGGAAAATTGAAGGCGAACTCGCAAATGTCATTGGGATTGGGGGCTTTCACCGCAGCGTTTTTCTGCCCCGCGGGCACGAGGGGCATTTTCCCATCGGGTGAGATGCCATTGGCGGAGGGCGAGGCCTCGGCATTCGCTTTGGGACGAGGTGGCACGGTGTTGGAAGCACCGGGCGTGGGTGCTACAGGTGGTGGCACAGGAGCGGGCGCCGTGGCTGGCTGTGCGGGAACGTCTGGCGTTTGCCCGACTACCCACACGAGCAGAAGAGAACCAAGACCGGCGTAATAGAGAATGCGTTTTTGCATAAGAGTGAAGTAAGGGAAAATCAACGTTGAGGCAATTGTGGCATTTGGCCTGGGGTCACAGGAGTGCCTGGGGGAGAGGGAGGAACGATGGTGCGCAAGCGGGGTTGATTGCCTCCACGATCACCGCCTCTGTCTCCGCCCCGCTCACCACCCACCGTGGGCGGAAAACCAGTCGGACGGTTCTGCTGTTGTTGCCCAGGCTGACCCTGATCGGGGGTTTTTACCGTCAGCAATTTTTTATCGAAAGACACTGTGCCGATGGAAGACCCGTATTTCAGTTTCACGGTGGTGGCGGTATAATCCATGCCACCGTCCTCCACTTCTAGAACCTCGAACTCGGAGTGCTGGCCTGGCTGGATGATGGTTTTTTCCTCAGGCTTTTTCTTGTTCATCAGAATCACAAAGTAGCCATCGGGAAACTTTGTCACTCCGCCCAGGGTCCAATCCTCCAGCGGGTTCACCACGGGGACATTGCTCACTACGGGCGGCGCCGGCGTCGTGAATGGCGAACTGGTGTGCAGCGTGGTGTAACGGCTGGGCAAGGGTTTCTTCGGCGCACCTGCCCACAGGGGCAAAGGAAGCAGGCAGAGCAGAACGATAGGTTTCATAAAAAATCAGAGGTTGGGGTTGAGAGGAACAAACCATTGGTCAAACGTCACGATGCAATCGATCTGAGAGTCATCCTCGCGGTTCGGGCTCATGGTGATTTCAGAAATGGCGCGGAAATCGTTGGGCGAGTGCATGCGATCAAACCATGCGTAGAGATTTTTTTCCTCCCCCGTAACGGTGAATTTCACTTGAGCGACCTTGTAGCGGCGCGTTGCCCCGTCCTCGGACTCAGCCGAGCGATCGGGAAGAATGTCCATTTTTTTTACCGTCATCCCTGCACGACTCGCCTCTGCCGATGCGAGTTGCTGGAGCTTGGTAGGCACCTGCTCTGCGGCCTCTGGCTCGGGTTCATGCTGAGCTAGCCACTCGATTTCATCGGTCAAAGAATCTCGCGATGCCAGATACATTTGTCCTTCACGCAACGCATTCTCCGCATTCTTACGATCCGCGGCGACATTCATTTTCTGGTTTTCGTAGGTTTTGTATCCCCAGAGAGCCAGCAAAATGACGCCGGCAGCGCCAAAGAGCATGAGCAACTTTTTTTCTCTTTCCGACATGCAATGAAATCAATTGGGTGTTCTGTAACAATAAAACCGCTGGCCCGTCCATGTGTTTGTAAAAGCGAGAATCATTTCGGCAAGCATTATTGTTGTTCCTGAGGCACGGCGCCCTGAATCACGAACTCCCACCCCTTGGAGGTATTGGTCGGCGGGGGCGAGGTAAATTTGAAACGCATCAACTCCTCGCTTTTGTTGATGGCGAAACTGAATTGACCCACGGGCGGCGCCTGGCTGGCCTCTCCCTTGATACGGATCTCGTTGTTGTTGATGTTCGCCTCGCGCAAGCGAATCACCCCCTTGGGCTGTGGCATGCAACGGGTGATGCGATACAATGTCTCCACGGGCCACTGTTCTTCATCGACCAATGGCCCCAATTCCCGCCACTTTTCCTTATGCTCGTTGAACGCATCGCGCTCGGGCTGAATGGCCTTAGCCGCGAGCTTGAGCGTGTTGGTCTCACGGATTTCCTGCCATAGCGTCCAGCCTGCGTAACCAGCAAAGCCCAATACCACGGCGGCAGCGGCCCCCGCCACGCTGATGATTTGGCGGCGCTTGGCAGCCTCGCGGCGTTGCGCGTAGACATCGGATGGCAGCAGCTTGCACTCCGTGATAGGCACCGCGGGATCCGGTCGCTTCGTGATCTGAACGCCTCCTTCAAACGCATGTTTTAGAGCTCCAGCCTCACCTAGCTCGCCATCTGGATGCCAAACTCGCACGCTCTGTGGCGTAAAGGCAATTCCCTGAAAGGAAAGCTGAACCAGAGCAAGGCGAACATCCCGCAGCAACGATTCATCAGGATGCTCCGAGTCGTTCGAGGTCGACTGCGCATAGAGCATGCTCCCCTGTTGATACAAGGCAAACACCCATTGACCGAATTCCTTCCACAGGGCGATGCCATCGCCATCAAAGGCGTAGGCACGTGGTGAGTAATCGAAGCCCTTGGGAGTGCGTTGCGGTAATTCACCCTCCTCTGGGGCACGCAGAACAACGGTAGCGAGAACAGCGCTTTCCTCGTTTTTTCCCAATACAAAATGATCAATCAACTGCCCCGCTCCGGGATCGGCTCGTATGCCCATCCGCTCGCTGTGCATTTGAGCGAGATCCGCAAACAGGCTCTCATCCCCACTGGTGGTCCTGAATGGCATCACAGTAGCGTCCTTCACACCGAAAAAATACAGCACGTCCAGCGATGGCAAATCAGCGATCTCGCCTGCCCGATGCACAGTGGTCCATTCCTTGCGCTCAAAGCTACTGCCCGGCGAGCCCTCCCAAATTTCCCATCCGGAAACCCCTGGTACTAAAATTACGATATCTCCCTTGTTGCTCACGGTACAATTTCTTCGGTTTTTTCTAAAATGGCAGGTCTACCTCCACGGTTGCGCACCACGAGGACAATTTTGCGTTTGGTGGCTCCGGCCTGCCCCACACTTTCAATGCGAACCGTACCGTCGTTCACCGCCAGACGCGGTGTCACCACCGGGGCGTAAAACTCCGGCACACGCAAGATTTCAAACACAGTCGCGCCATTCTGTCCACTATTGAGGTTCTGAAATGGCGCATCGTCCTCCGTGCCGCGGATGCCATCAGGACCGCGCACGATCTCCACGAGGGTGTTTGCATCGTCCAAATTGCACTCCGCTGCGATCGAAATCTTCTCGGCAGTGGCTTCGTTGATGTCAATGCCACCGGCGCTCCAAATGGTAAACCAGTCGCGCCAATCAGGCCGAACTTGTTCCACAAGCTCCATGCCACGCACCAGGCGAATTTCATCGAGTGAATAAAATGGACGATTGAATGGCTGATTGATGCGACCGATCTCCTCGTAGTATTCCTTTTCCGCGCCGTTCAATTGTTCTTCGTCATTGGGATCTACCCAATCGAGCATCGCATCCGCGATTTCCTGAGCGATGTCCTCATCAATCCCCCAGTAAATGAAAATTTGTTTGAGTAGATTTTTGTCACCCGAATTCAACAACATGCTATTGATGTTGAAACGTTCACCTTCGGAGCGCAGATCCACGTCATAGCGCGCGCCATCTTCGCCTGCCAAGTGCAGCAGAGGATCATCGCGTTTGACAACGGGGTTCGCCCCCACGGCGATGCCCATCTCCGCTGCCTGACGAGCACGGAATCCATTGATTTGCGAATCCGCCACATCGAGCTCAAAGGAGAGCAATTGAATCGCCGTGACTGCAGCAAAAGTAAGCACCACGATCAACCACAACACGGCAATGAGAGCCATGCCGCGCGAGGGTTTTTGATGGATGTGATGCTTGCACTTCATACGAAAACTTTCCTTACCTTCCGCCTCCTCCGCCGTTGCCAGCTCCGCCTATTTTCCCTCCCGGCCCGACGACTCCACCGGGAACCTCAATGTTTCCTCCATTGCCATTGCCCCCGCCACTACCGCCATTGCTATTGTCTCTGCCACCTGTCCCGCCAGGTTGCTGATTCGTTCCGTTGCCACGAATCACGGTGGCGGGACTGATTTTAGGCACAATCCAAAAAATCTGTTTCATCTCATCTCCATACGCTCCCTGTGCCGTGACCAGCTCCAGTTGCAAAGGCATGCGTCCCTGCAAATCCCAGTCCAGCTGCCAATCCCCTGTCCGACCATCCAGAGCACGCCACTCGAAAAAACGCAGGTCCTCCATCAGAATCACTTCAGCGAAAGGCTCTTCCCGCTGAACGTCCTCGATGTTTTCCGCGTCAGAGAGGAGTGGGTTCTCATAGTAACGCATCACCACATTGATAAAACCATCTCTTCGCTTCACACCGCAGATTTCCACTGCCTTAGCGATGCGTTCCACACCACCCCAGGTAAACGCCAAGGGGACGTTCTGGAGCACGAGTGTGTATTCGTATGGCTGAGCGCCCTTGGTGTAGCGCAGTTCCATCCGGGTATTGCCCGGCAGGGACGTAAGTTGCATTTTCAGCATATCGAAAAAACTCTCGCGCATGCTGTTTTGTGACTGCTGTTGATTGATGCCATTCGCGAGCTGGATGTTGGCGGTGGCGAGGCGCGCACAAAGAATCACCAGGGCCAGCATCAGCCCCATGGCGATCACCACTTCGATGAGGGTGAAGCCTGCAGCAGTACGGGGTCTTGTGGCAAAAGTCCTCATGGTTGATAAAGTCGTCCGTAACGCCAGGTCACGGCACTTCGGCTCATTTCCGTGTCACCCTGCATGAAGTAGGCCGTGACAGTGATGCGCCACATGTCCTGCAACAACTGCCCATCCTGATTTTCCATCTCCTCCATTTTTTCGTATTTCGTGACAATCTCGATATCGCGCTCCTCGAGTTTCTGCGGGGGCAATTCGCCCTCCTCCAGAGTCACAACAGAAATCGCCTCGTCCAGAGCGCTCTGCAAAATCCGCGTGATTTGCATTTCACGCGCGGCCAAATCGGACGCGTCCGCCGCTTTTTGCAAGGCCACTGTGTATCCGGTCGCCGCGAGCGCAAAAATCCCCATCGCCAGCACGACTTCGAGCAGCAGATAGCCCCTGCCCCCACGAGATGGTTGGTGGTGAATGTTCATCGTTTGGCCTCCATGCTGCGGTCCCGTATGCTCGCGTTCAGTGGGTGAAATTCCATCTCAATCCAGCCATCCTCATACTCGGCGCGGATGCCGATGGGTTCACAAATCCCATTGGGATCAAAGCGCCATACCTGCGGATCACTGCGCAACATGGGCATCCAGTTGTCGGACCCCCAGCGCCGAACCGCCAGTGCAAATCCCTCCAGTGAAACCGTCTCGCGCACCGGACTAAACTTGGGAGCCGGAATCCCGGAATCGAGCGCCGCCGATTCACGGTCCTGCCGTTCGCGGAGTTGGTCATCCGTATAGCCGGCCTCTACCCACGGACTCAGCCGGGCCGAGTCCTCAAAAACCGTGATCGCATAGGGAGTTTGCTGCACCATGGAAACCGCACGCGCGCGTTTTGCTAACAATTCCAGATCGGCCGCAATACCTTTCAATCGTCGTTCCGAGGAAGTGGTGATGAACAAGGCCATCGCCCCGCCCAGTGCCAGTCCGATTAAGGCCAGCACGATGACCATCTCCAGCAAGGTGAAGCCGCGCTGGCGACGCAACTTCCGCATTGGAGAGGAGAGGATCATCATGAAAAAAGGCCCGTGGCCGGTTACTCTTGGCTGGAAATATCGTCCTCCGTGCCGATTTGACCGTCCTTGCCGCGGGTGACCAATTCAAACTCCGTGGCCACCTTGCTGCCAGGAAAACGGTAGACATACTCCTGCCCCCATGGATCGATCGGCACACGATCGGCGAGTGCGGTCCACGACTTAGGAGCCGGAGCACCGCTCGGACGAGTCACCAGTGCCTTGAGTCCCTGCGCGGTGGAGGGATAGAATCCATTGTTGATTTTATACATTTTCAGGACGCTGCCCAGCGAGTTGAAATCGCCTTTGACTCGCTGCACGGCAGCCCCCTCCCCCACCTTGCCCATCACGCCGATCGCGCCGCCGATGATCAAGCCGATGATACCGAGCACGATCACCATTTCCAGCAAAGTGAAACCCTTGCCCATGTGTTTGATCCGTTGTTCTTTTTCGTTCGTTTTCATGTTGTTTTGTGAGTTTGCGAATTTGATTCGTCAAAAGAATCAACACCAGAGACGCGCGATTTTGTCAGTATTATTTGTCAACATTGATGAAATTCGGCCGACGTCTTGTTTCTGGTGAAACCTTGCGGGTTAATAACGACACCATGAATGGAAAATTTGCAACGATTTCGAATTGCCACCGCGGAATCCTCAAGCTAGAAACGTCACGCATGTCCGAATGGTGGCAATCACTGAGCGATCCGGCCCGAATCTTCTGGGCCATCGCCATTGCGTCCAGCATCTTCCAAGGTCTCATGTTCGCCCTCTCGCTTTTCACGAGTTCTGACTTCGACCACAGCCCTGACGGTGAAGCCGGTGGATCGGTCGAGGGCGTAAAACTGCTCTCCATTCGTGCCATTGTCGCATTTCTGGTGGGCTTCGGTTGGACGGGTGGATTGATGTTAGGGCGCCAAGCCAGCATGTTGACGACGATTTTCACCGCCCTCGCGGTGGGTGCTGTTTTCATGACGGCGATTTTCCTCATCATGCGTCTGCTGATGACACTGCGGGCCGACGGCACTCTGAAATATGAAAACGCCATCGGGCTCACAGGCCACGTGTATGTCACGATTCCCGCCTCACGCAGTGGCCAAGGGCAAATCGAAATTCTCCTACAAGGGCGCCTCGCTACCGTATCTGCTGTAACAAACGCGACACACGCACTCACCCAAAACACTCCCATCGCCGTGCAGGCGATCGAAAACGGCAACATACTTGTCGTAGCCCCTCTCCACAAACAACATCAATAACTGTATGGAATACATCATCCTCATATCAATCCTGACTCTGATTGCCTTCGGCACTCTGATCTTCATCGCCAGCCGCTACCGCCGCTGCCCCTCCGACCGCATCCTCGTGGTTTACGGTAAAGTCGCAGGACAAAAATCCGCCCGCTGTTACCACGGTGGCGCCTCGTTTGTGTGGCCCGTGATTCAAGATTACGCCTATCTGAGCCTGACACCCATCCCCATCGACATCCAGTTGCGCGGCGCGCTCTCGCAGCAAAACATTCGCGTCAACACGCCCTCCACTTTCACCGTAGGCATCAGCACGGAACCGGGAGTCATGGAAAACGCCGCGGAGCGACTGCTCGGCCTCAATCTCACCCAGATTCAGGAACTCGCCAAGGACATCATTTTCGGTCAAATGCGCGTGGTCATTGCCACCATGCCCATCGAGGAAATCAATGCCGACCGCGACAAACTCATCGCCAACATCGCCAATGGCGTGGAGGTGGAACTCCGCAAGGTGGGACTGCGTTTGATCAACGTCAACATCCAGGACATCACCGATGAGTCCGGATACATCGATGCCCTCGGCCGCGAAGCCGCTGCCCGTGCGATCAACGAAGCCAAGGTGAAAGTTTCCCAACAAGAACGGGATGGCGACATCGGTGCCGCCGAGGCCGACCGCGAAAAACGCGTGTTGGTGGCCGCCGCACAGGCCAATGCCGTGCAAGGGGAAAACGAAGCCGCCGTGCAAATGGCCAATTCCTACGCCGCGCGTCGCGAGCGCGAGGCAGAAGCCCAACGAATTGCCACCGCTGCCGAAAAAGTCGCCGCGGCCAAGGCGCTCGAAGAGGCATACGCATCCGAGGAAGTCGCCGAGCGCCAGCGTGCGAAACGCGATGAAGCCAGCCAGATGGCCAACATCATCGTGCAAGCGGAAATCGAACGCAAAAAAATCGAAGTATTGGCAGAAGCGGAAAAAACCCGCGTGCGTCTTACCGCGGAGGCGGAACGTCTTAAGATCGAGCTCCAGGCCGAGGCGGAAAAACGCCGCATCGAGCTGACCGCTGAAGGCGAAGGCGCTCGCCAACGTCTGACCCAACAAGGTGAGGCCGATGGTCTGCGTGCCGTGATGGAAGCTCAAGCCCGAGGCACCCTCGCCCAACTCCAGGCCCGTGCCGATGGTTTCAAGGCCATTGTTGCTGCGGCAGGCAGTGCACAAGATGCCGCGCAGCTCATGGTCACCGAGCAACTTCCCAAACTGGTCGAAGAACAAGTCAAGGCGGTGGGGAATCTCAAGATCGACAAGGTCACCGTATGGGACAGCGGCAAGGGCAGCGCCGATGGCAAAACCAGCACCGCCGGCTTTCTTTCCGGTCTTGCAGGAGCCATTCCTCCCATCCACGAACTTGCCCGAAATGCCGGTGTGGAGTTGCCAGCCTTCCTTGGCAAAACCTCTGACACCATAGCCTCACCTGCGAGCACTCAAGAGCACTCCGAGCCACAAAGCGAAGGGTGAACCACGGATCAAGTCCGCCTCGCGCTATGATCGAAACCACCCAACTCACGCGTTCCTACCGCCTCGGCAAAAAACAGCTCACCGTTCTGGAAAACGTCAACCTGTCGATCCAACGCGGTGAAAAAGTCTTCCTCTGCGGACCCAGCGGCGCTGGTAAAACCACCCTGCTCTATACCTTGGCGGGACTGGAGTCTCCGCAGGTCGGTCACGTGATCATTGACGGCACCGATCTCTATGCTCTATCGCGCTCCGCACAAGCGCGTTTTCGCAATCAACGCATCGGCTACATTTTTCAAAACTACCACCTGCTGCCCGAACTCACCGCACTGGAAAACGTAATGGTGCCGGGAGCGATCGGGGGGAAAGATCAGGAAGATCAAGCGCGCACCGCACTCGCACGCGTGGGTCTGGCGGACCGAGCTGATCACCTGCCCGCCGAGCTCTCCGGTGGAGAACAACAGCGGGTCGCCATCGCACGTGCCATCGTCAATGAGCCTGATATCCTATTCGCCGATGAACCAACGGGCAATCTCGACTCGCGAAACAGTCAAGCCATCATGGAACTACTATTGCAATTGGTTAGTGAAAAACGAACCACTCTTATCGTTGTCACCCATGACCCATCGCTCGCCCGCCAAGGTGATCGCGTTTTGACCCTCAGGGATGGCAGGATGGAGGCATGAATGCCTGACCCAAAGCGCATCGCACGGTCCTCATGGTTTCTTCTCCACGGGGAGAAATTCGTCCACGGCACGATACGTGATGCGACCTGTGGCATCCTCTAGGAAAAACAGGTAGCTGCGAATCTGATCATCGATGGGCCAACGTGAGGAACTGAAAAGACGGTCCTCGTTTTCCTGGCGCGTGGCAAAAGCAATGTCGTAATACCCCTTTTCCTTGGGGCCTTCCGCCCGACCTAGGGCTGACTTCCCTGACTCCAGCACCAAGGGGCGGGAGCCGAGTTTACCTAGGACGGTTTTGGTCGTGAGATTGAGAAAAAAAACATCTCCGCGGCGGAATCCCGGGTCATCCGTGCGAACTACCACACTGCGATAACCGCTTGGTTTCGCTGGGGAAAGCACCACAATGAACTCATGGCCGCTCTCCGGCAAGTTTACGGTGGACAGTGGCAAATCCTTGTTTGATGTATGCAGTGTGAAACTGCGCTGGCTCACGCCCTGGGCCTCACTGACATTGTTCGCAGGCAGATCAAATGCCGGCGATTTGGCATCACCGGACTTCAGATACACCTGGCCCAAATCCTCTGGCACATAAACAGCGAGCAACTTCACGAGCAAGCGTGGGTTTTTCTCCTCCGCAGGCTCCTGCCCCTGCACCATTGGCATGCACGCCAAACCTAACAAAAATATCAACCATTTCATACGATCAAATTTCTTCTTGTGACAGCCAACGGAACGAAACGATTTGGAAACGTCGGCCAAAAGCACGATTGAGAGGATTCAGCGATGCCGTCGCCGTGGTGGGGATATTGCGCGCGTCGACGAACTCCGCCGTTCTCTGCACCACCGCCTCGCAATAGGCGCGGGCGATTACTACGCCGTTGGCATCCGTCTTCTGACCCGCCGCACGGATCAAAAAAGAATCCGAGCGAGCACTGAGATACGGCGCGATGGGTGTCAGGATGTCCGCTTGTTTCACCACTCCCGGAGCTCCCTGCGCTGCGATGCCGGCTTCAGCCTGCGGAAAGGCAAAGCCAGCGGTATTCGTGACAGTGCGCCCGCCCTGGCGGAAACCGCGGTTGATCGGCACAGAATCACTGTCGAGAGCGCTTTGAATGGCACCAGAAGCAGCCAGTTTGACGTCCGAAGATACGCGACGGTTCACAAAATCTGAGAGCGAGAGAAAAGGTCCGCGCAAACGAACTTGCAACACGATGGCCTCGGCCAAGGCCTTGATCTCATCATCACTGAGCGTGCGATAGCCCACCCACTGCGAGGAATCCTTGATGTCCACCGTGTTGTTGGCGCGGGTGTTCAGAGGGCGCGGCGCGTTCAGGTTCGCAACCGGTATGCCCGAGTTGGTGGTGATGGTTTCGTTGCCAATGGCATCGGAACCCACGGTGTCCCGTTGTCTCAACGAGCCCAGCAGGGCCTTCCATGCCTCAACCGAAGTGGAATTCACATTGAACATGCCATCTACCTCGATCAGTGAGGCGCTCTGCGTGTGGGCGCTGGCGGTTGGGCGTGTACTGCTGAATAACAAGGCTAGGGCCTGAGTAGCATTGTAGCGACCCAGCGCGGGCACGTAGCGGTGGAGCGGCAGAACTTGCTTGCGCTCGAGGAAATCCTGAGCGACCCGCTGATGAGTCCGCTTGTTGGCAAAGGTGAACGAATTCTGCGGCGCGATACCGGAAAAGAACCAATCATCCCAGAGCGCACGGTTGGCGAGGAATGAATGATCCGCCAGCGGACGGGGACCACCGGGTAAAGTGTCTTCCGTGCGGCTCGATGCCATGACCGATGGCGCGAAAGAGTTCCCGATCGGATGACAGATTTGGGGCAGCAATGGTTGCCGTCCGTTGATGACGGCGTAACCGGCCTGCGGCGAAAGGCTCTGACAACCATTGGCGAATGAATGCTGCAGCGCCGCCAGAGAGAGGATGGGCTCGCGCGGAACACTGTGCGTGGTGATAAATGACACACCATCCTGCGCATTCATGTCACCACCGTAATAACCATTGCCGTTAGGACTGACCTCTAACAAGGGGGTCTTGAAGCTGTTGAGTGGCTTGATCTGCACCTCAAAGGGGAGGACATCCAACTCACGACTACTAAGGTCATAGTAGTCCAATAGCATCGACTTCGGATTGAAGCGCGAGAGGAAACGGGCAGGACGCTCGGAACCGCGCTCGGTCTTGGCCTTGTAGGCATAGAGCATGAAGGGCTCCTTCCGACCGCTGATCTGATCCATGGTGAGTGCGCGCGTGCTGGAGGCGGGGATTTTATTGAAGAAGTCGGGTCGGCTTTGTGCCCGTATGCGAAGATTGTCAGCCTTGGGATTTCCTTCGTTGTTCGGCTGTCCGTAAATGTAATCGATGAAAATCCCGCCGATACCGATCGACTCCCCCCGCTGAGCCCGGTCTTCCTTGTAGTAACACTCGTGATGAGTCACGGACCAATGACGAGAACCGAGCGAGACAGTGGAATTCGGCACGATGTTGTATCGCATGGTTTCATTGCCCGCGCTGAAAACCGTGGCCCCTGATTTATCAATGACATCGAGGGCACGGCCACCGCCGAAGTTCCATCCCGCCACTCCGTCCACGAAGTTGTTGCCCAATCCGCGGCGCGTTTGAACGATGGGGGTGTTCGGTCCCTCGGATACCACCATTACCTCACCAGGCTTGAGCACGATGGGCTGAGTTCTGCCGGCAATGAGTGTCAGGTAGTGATACTCTGAATTGCCGAGCATTTGTTGCAGGCTGACGCTGACGTTGCGCGAGCCGATGGTAAGGTTCAGGTCATAGGGCAGTTGCCAGAACTTGATCGAATTGTAGGCGGGAGTGAGCACTACGGGCACATCAAGCGGATTCCAGTAAGTCACCACGGGATCGACGACCAGCTGCAAAAATCGCCCACTCTGCCCTTGGGCATTGGTGCCGGTGCGGGCATGGAAGGACAGAATCGTCTGGTAATGGATAAAGGTTGGTTGCTTGTAGTAATATGCGTGATCGCCATAAGCCTCCGCTTGCGTGCCGAATACCTGAAGGTATTGTGCATTGCTCGGTATGGAGCTGCCTGTGGTGTAGGCGAACCTGCCACCGCGCTGGAGATTTTTGTACATGTTGTAGTGAAGCCACAGCTCCTGCATGTTGATCCCGGGAGATCCTCCCGCGGAGTAAAGAACGTCTTGAGGAATCGCCGATGCGTCTTTTTCCAAATAGAAGGATAGGTCGCGACGGAATCCACCGCTGCGCACGTTGGTCAGCAATCCACGGTTGAAGGCCGTCACGTCGTGAAGCAAAGGCCGCGCGTTGCCCGTCTGGGCTGACAACAAGGACGTATTGCCGGTGGTGGTCACGAGCCCCAATTTGGGATCATGCAAATTGACTCCCTGAAAAGGACGCTCCGCACCGCGAGTCATGGTGGTAATATCATAAGCGGGCAATGCCTGCATCGATTCCCTCACGAGTTGCGCCTGACCAGCGGCAGGGCTCTTCGCGCCAGCGACCAGCGCTTTTGTCCCTAGATCGCTCACCCACCATGCATATTGATGACGAGTGCCGTTGGCATCGATTTGCGAAATCATCGGAACACGCACCACATCATGCGCAGCCACAGCGGAGCGCGCGCTGACCAACTCCATCAGCGAGCCGGGCGGCTGATTGCGAACCCAGTCACGATTCCACAAATCATTGCGCTGGCCTGAAACGAACCACTGAACGAAAGTGGGTGTGGCGGGTCGGTTGACGGAAGCGGAATCCCACGAACGATAGGCACCTGTGTAGTGCTTTTGCGGCTGATTGGTTGTGACCGGAGTCGTGGTGGTACCCACCAATTGATCCGCCGTAAACGATATCCTCTGATCCGAACCCAGCGATTTCTGCAAATCGCCCAGAGCCAGCAGCATCGCAAGTTTGGCATCAGCACGGGCTTCCTGCATCGCGTTTCCCTGAGCAGAACCACGGATGGTAACGCTGGACAAGGAGAGCAATCCGATGGCCACAAGAGTCAAAAGCACCAGCAGAGAAATGGTGATGATCAAGGTAAAACCAGCACGATTGCGAAGTGGATGATGCGGTTGCTTCATGTATCTCAGGCATTCTTAACCTAAAATACCATGTGAATACAAGAAAGAATTTCGTCATCGAAAAATAAAGTCCGTCGTGGAGGATTCGGATTCTACCGAGCTGAGACTTGCTCATCCGCATGGATGACAGATTTCCACATCTTCATTTCTGACCCTGTTTTCTGGTTTTTTCTGACTTGCTCGTCTCGTGCAACTATGATTTCCTCTCCCTTTCCCGCATGAGCACATCACCTGTCATTGGAATCATCATGGGCAGCACATCGGACTGGCCCACCATGGAACATGCCGCACGCACACTCGAGGACTTCGGTGTCGCTTGGGAAGCGCAAGTGGTGAGTGCCCACCGCACTCCGGAAAAACTCTATGAGTATGCGCGCCATGCCGCATCACGCGGCTTGAAAGCCATCATCGCAGGAGCAGGCGGCGCGGCTCACTTGCCAGGGATGTGCGCAGCCATGACTCCTCTGCCGGTGCTGGGCGTTCCGGTGGAATCGAAGGCGCTCAAAGGAATGGACTCACTGCTTTCCATCGTGCAGATGCCAGGCGGGATCCCCACGGCCACTTTCGCCATTGGCAAACCTGGAGCCATCAATGCCGCATTGTTCGCGATTGCGCAATTGGCCACCTCAGATCGGGAGTTGACAGAAAAACTTCTCAACTTCCGCGCGAACCAAACGCAAGCCGTTCTCGACGCCGAGCTTCCTCCCCTTTCCTGAAATGACGCAGCACTCCTTTCCACCCGGATCGACGATTGGCATTCTCGGCGGTGGCCAACTGGCCCGTATGCTGTGCATGGAGGCGAAACGCATGGGCTATCGCACGGTTGTCTGGACCGGTGGACTCGAAGCACCCGCCATGGCTCTCTGCGACGAAGTGATCGAACACCCCTTCGATCATGCCGAGGGCATCGCACGATTTGCGGAAATGGCGGATGTAGCAACAGTAGAATTCGAAAACATCCCACGCACGACGCTCGAAGCCGTGGCGGCCCGTGTGACCTTACGTCCCGGAGCACACGCCATCGCCACCTGTGCCAACCGCGAACAGGAAAAAACCTTTTTGCGCCAGCAGAGCATCCCCTGCGCTCCGTTCTGGATCGTAAGCAGCAACGAAGAACTCGCCATCGCCATGGCAGAACTCGCAGGCCCGGGAGTGTTGAAAACGTCCGCGTTCGGCTATGATGGCAAAGGACAAAAAAAACTCACGGGAGGCGAGGATCCCCAACAAGTTTGGCAGGAATTTTCCTCACCGCGTGCCATCCTCGAGGGATTCATCGAATTCCAAGCCGAGTTGTCCGTGATGATCGCGCGCAATCCCGCAGGCCAAATCCGATGCCACGATCCTGTGGAAAACCATCATCGCCATCACATCCTCGATCTCACCATCGCACCCGCACAGGTTGCTCCCGAGATCCGCCAACAAGCCATCGAGATCGCCACCCGAATTGTCGAGGCCTTCGATTACGTGGGCATCATGGGCGTGGAATTTTTCCTCACCACCGAAGGCACACTGTTGGTCAATGAAATGGCACCGCGCCCCCACAATTCTGGACACCACACGATGGATGCCTGTGTCACCTCACAATTTGAACAGCAACTCCGTGCCGTTTGTGGGCAACCCTTAGGCTCGACCCAGTTGATGACAACGGCCGTCATGCTAAACTTGTTAGGCGATATGTGGCCGGGCGTGGAACAGTCACCAGACTGGTCCGTGATTTTCGAAGATGCTTCCTCAGCTCTCCACCTCTACGGCAAAAAACGAGCCATCGAACGACGCAAGATGGGTCACGCCACTTTTCTAGGCGACGACGCAAAAGCGCGCGCGGAGTCGGCAAAAGCTTCTCTGCTGGCCAAGGGCAGAGACTTCTCCGCACTCTAACAATTCTCGGGCATGCCGACAAAAATCGATCGATTTTTGAACCCATGCTTGCCAATGATCGGATTTTTTTTCACTCTACGCACGTGCTGGAAATTGTATTCAACGAACTCAGTGCTGCGGAAATGTCCCAGATGGGCACGATGGAGCAACTCGAATTGCTCGACCAGTTCCACGTTCGGGAAAACGACTTGGAGCAACTGGATGGAGACAAGTATGGCTTGATCGAGAGAGATCAAAAAAAGCTCTATCGCTTTCGCACTCGCGACTGGCGCATTTACTTCGAAATCAAGGATAAGACCGTCGTCGTTCACCGCGTCTTGCACAAAGGGACCTTATCGGACTTCCTTTTCCGCTCGAAAATGCCCGTCGCGGAGGATGAGGCCCTCGCACAGTCCAAGCACTTCTGGAAACTCATCGACGAAGGCCGCAACGCGAAACGCGTCTGATTTTTTCCTTCTGATTTTACTACTCCTTTGATTTTTACGACTCATTTATGAAAATTGTTCTTCACTTGATAGCCATTGCCGGTCTGGGCTGGGGATGGATGAGCCACCTCGAACACAAACAAACCGTTGCCGACACCAAGGCGCTGGGTCGATCCATCAGTGAAAAGTATCTTCGCAGCGATCAGTTGCCGGAATTCATGGAAAAGACCACAAGTTCTGCAGAGAAAGACGCTCTGAAGAAACTCATGGCATCTCTGAAAGGCCGGGAAACCGATGTCGATGGAACCATTGCCGCCGCCGAGCAGATGGCTGAGGACTTGGACAACTCGTCCACCTTTTCTGGCATCCTGCTGACCTTCCTCACCGCTGGCTACACAGGGATCCTTTTTGTCGCTTACATTCTGCCCCGTCTGGCTCATCGTGCCACCCATACCATTTACGACAGCGGAGAACTGGTGGAAAAAGACAGCATGTCCGAGGCCCGCTCGAAACTGGCGCAGGGTGATTACGAAGCAGCCATCTCGGCCTTCCGCGACGCTGCTGCCAAGGATCCGGGCAACCGATTGCCCTGGGTCGAGGTTGTCAAAATTCAGCGCGAGGTTCTGCATGATCCTGCGAGCGCCATCGAAACCCTGCGTGAAGTTTTGGAAAACCATGCTTGGCAGGAAAATGATGCCGCCTATTTCCTTTTCCGTCTCGCCGAACTCTATGACGGTGACACGGGCGATCGGGATTCCGCCGTAGCGATCATGCAACAGGTGATGGCGCAGTTCCCCGAAACACGTCACTCTGCCAATGCGCGACACAAGCTCCACGAGTGGGGCGTGGTCTAAGTCATTTGCCACGCATCTCCGCTGGATCCGGCGCCACCGTCTCGCATGGCTCGCGCTTGCCGGAGGCATCTCCGTCTTCGCCACAGACCAGCGCTCTATCGTCGCGGGACTGATCGCATGGGTGATGATCGCCCTCATGTTCGGAGCATCGCGAGGACTCGCCCTCGTCGGCTGTGGCATCACTCTCACATGCTCTTGGCTGCATCATGAGAGAATGGAAAAACTCGCTGAGGATCGACGCCGCGTCGAGGGCGGCGTGTGGATGGATTTCCGAGCACAAGTGATCGAGTCACCCCGCCTGGATCAAGATGCATGGCGTTGTCTCGCCAAGGTCACCCAAAACTCCCGATGGTCTGGTCGATCGGAGCGCTTGTTTCTTTACGGTCGGGGCTCGGCGCCGCAATGGGGGCAGATCATCGAGGCCCATGGCCGCTGGGAACCCATAGCGCCGCCTCGCAACGAAGGGGAGTTCGATCGCGCCGCCCACATGCGACGACTAGGCGTGATGGCAGAGTGCTCGATCGCGCAATGGCAACCACTGGCTCAGCCCCATGCCTTCTGGCGTTGGACGGCCGCGACTCAGCATTCCTTTGAGCGAGCGATCACCCGAGGACTGGAAACCGGTAGTGACGAAGCCAAGGTCATTCTCGCCATGGTCATGGGCAAACAACCTGCTTACGACGATGACGTAGTGGAGCCTTTCCGCCAAACGGGGACACTGCACTTGTTTTCGGTGAGCGGTCAGCATGTGAATCTCGTAGCACTGATTCTTTGGGGCGTTCTTCGAATCTGTCGCATCCCGCGCCGGACTGCCATCTTTCTCCTCATCCCGGCCATCTTTTGCTATGCATGGGTGACGGGAGCCTCCCCTCCCGCCGTGCGTGCAGCTTGGATGGCTGCGCTATTTTTGGCAGCATTCCTCGCGCAACGAAAAGCCGATCTTACGGCTTCCCTTGCCGTGGTCTTCCTCACGGCTCTGTTCATCGACAGCAACCTGCTTTTCCTACCCGGGGTGCAATTGTCCTATGGCATTGTGGCCATCATCTCGATCGGGCTCTCCCTGAGCCACGACTTGCTCGAGCGTATGTCATGGAACGATGATTACTTGCCACGTGAACTGCAAACTTCATGGCAAACCCGCTGTGGCGAAATCTGGCAGCGTTTTCTCCAATCTCTGGTGATTTCGACATCGGCTTTCATCGGCTCGACACCACTTACGATCAGCTATTTCAGCTTGATCACGCCCGTCTCAATCTTGACCAATCTGGCACTGACCCCGCTGGTGGCGGGATTGCTAGGTGTGTCTTTATTCGCTGCGGTCATTGCGCCCTTTTCGCAGGAAGCTGCAGAAAAAAGCAATCAACTGAACGCGAGAGTCGCGCGTGCCTGCATGCGTTGTTCCCGCTTTTTCTCCGATCTTCCCGGAGCACATGCGACGATCACCACTCACAAGCCCACACGAGATACCATCCGCATCTATGACCTGCCTCGCGGCGGTGGCGCGGCACTCATCCAAGCGGATGGCTCTGACGCCTTGCTTGATACGGGCAACGCTCAGGCATTTCGCCGCATTGTTCTGCCGTCATTGCGGTATTTTGGCAGTCAGCCCTACACCCTGTTCCTCAGCCATCCGGAAGCCGCTCACATGGGTGGCGCGACTCTCGCATTGAAGCAATTGCCCCTCCGACAAATCATCTCACCCGTAGCCCTTGCGAAGACGCCTTCGTTTCGCTCATTGACTCAAGAGGCCGACTTCGATTCCGTGCCCATCTATCATGGTCAAGCCGATGTCCGGATCACCCAAAACAAAAATGTTTTTTGGGAAAATGTGCTTAGCACGGACCCTTGGGACATTCATCGGATCGCCGACGATCGCCATGCCATCCATCTGCTGCATTTTCATGGATTTCGCCTGTTATTTCTTCACGATGCCGGTGCCATGGATCTGGCAGCCTTATCCCGCCGCCTGCCTGACTTGCGCTGTGATGTGATGATCATGGGCCGCCACAGCCTACACCCCGTCGTTCTGGGTGACGCCATAAAAATGTTCACGCCCGCAGCCATCATCGCCACCCATGCCGACTTCCCCGAATCGGAAAGAATTCCCGATGCATGGTTGCGCCGTGTCGAAAAGACAGGAATATCCATCTTTCACCAAGGACATACCGGCATGGTCACATTGGAAATCACGCCCGATGGCTCCCTCAGCATCGAAGGTTTCCTCAATCATGCACGCTGCCTCCTTCCGTCGCAACGATGAAACCCAAGACAGGCTTGCAAATGGCGCGGCAGGTTTTACAATCAGAATTTTACAACCCTTACCCCAGCATGCCGACATACGACTACGAATGCGAAACTTGTGGAAAGCGTTTTGAAGTGTTCCAAAGCATGAAAGACGCGAAACTGGAAACCTGTCCTGCTCACCTTTGCCAAGACAAAGGTAAAGTTCGCCGTCTTCTGGGAACCGGCGGAGGTATCATTTTCAAAGGGGGTGGCTTTTATCAGACCGACTACCGATCGGCCTCCTACGAGAGTGGCGCCAAAAAAGATTCCGAAAGCAAATCCCCCCCATCGGCCGGAGACTCTAAGCCCAGCAACTCGCCCACCACACCCTCCTGAAAAGATCGGAACTGCACATGCCCTGCATGTTCAATTCAGATCATCTACTTCTTGCAAAATCCCCCAAACCACCTAAAAAAAGTCCTCACACCTACGATATGAAACGCAAAACTCTCTTCCACATCGCATTTCTCGCATTGTTCGGCACCTCGCAGGCAGCGATCAGTCTTGAAACGAAAGAGCAAACGCCAGCTGTGCCCGCCCAGGCCGATGGTCCGATGAAAGAGGCGCTCGATGCATTTAACGAAGGACGCGATATCAAAGCCATCGATCTGGCTCGTCCTCTTGCCGAAAAGGGCAACGCTGATGCCTTGTTTCTGCTGGGCTTCGCTCATGAGAGTGGGCGCGGTGTCGAAGCCTCACGGGAAAAAGCCATCGAATTTTATCAAAAAGCAAGCACTGCTGGTCAAAAAGATGCCACCTACCGCCTCGCGCTGATTCTGATCAGTTCCAAAGAAAAGACTGAACGCGAGCAGGGCAAAAAGAACCTTGAGGAAGCTGCCAAAAAAGATCCAGCGAACGCAGGACGCATCCTAGGTGAGGCCTACATCAAAGGAATGATCGATGAAAAACCCAATTTTACCGAGGCTGTCAACTGGTGGACTATGGCCAGTGAAGCAGGAGACATTCCCTCGATTTTGGGTCTCGCTCGACTCTATGAGGCAAAAAATGAATTCCCTGACAAAGTGGATGCCAAAAAAGCACTCGCTCTTTATCAAAAGGCCATCACTCTCGGCGACAAGTCCGCAATGGTGGCAGCAGGTTCCCGTCTGCTGAATGGCGATGAGTCCATCCGCAACGAGACGGAAGGTCGTGAACTGCTGGCCAAGGCGATTGAGGGAAAACAATATGAAGCGTATCTCGCGCTCGGTGACTTTGAGGAAAGCATCAAGAAGAACTTCAAGGCCGCACTGAGCCAGTATGAATTGGGAGGAGCCAACAAGCAGGTCGATTGCGCACTGAGAGCCGCCGATTTCTATTTCGAAGGCAAAGGCAAAACGGAGAAAAACGCCATCAAAGGTACGGATTGGCTGCGCAAGGCGGCAGAAACCAAAAATCCCGTCGCCGGCTACCGTTATGCCGCAAAACTCATGGAAGCTCCCGAGCCCGATGATCGCAAACCCGAGGAAAAGATTGATGCCGCACGCCGCGCCTATGATCATCTGCTGAATGCCGCGATTGGTGGCATCCCACAGGCACAAAACGAAATGGCTCTCTTTTACCTCTCTGGAGCTATGGGAATCGCGGATCCTTCCGCCGCCGCTGGTTGGTTCCAGCGCTCCGCTCAAGCAGGCAATGCCATTGCCATGAACAACCTCGCCACACTCTACGAAAAAGGCTATGGAGTTGCTCAAAATTTCTCGCAAGCAGGACAGATCTATGAGGCATCCGCACGTCGCGGCAACGCCCAAGGCGCCCTGGGAGTCGCCCGACTGATGGCTTCCGGCGCGGGAACGAAAAAAAATATCCCTCAAGCATGGGCCTGGGCGAATATCGCCATTCAAAATGGTGACAAGGATGCCAAATCGGTATTGGGCGAAATTTCCACCATCGCATCCACCAAGGACATCGAAGAAGGCAAAAAAGCTCTCGAAACCTTGAAGAGTGAGCTCGCGAAATCCGCGGAGGACGCCTCGAAAGAGAATCCCGCAGCACCGGCGGAGCAAAAGGACCCGACCACTGGCTCTACGACTGCAACAACTCCGCCCGTTTCAGCCACAACAGCCCCTGTCGAGGTTGTGACTCCACCTGCCCAACCGCAGGCTCCAGACAAAAAACAGTAACGCTGATACCTCCAGTTGAGCCGCCTCCGCCAGCCGAATGGCAGCCATTCCTCGGTGTGAAAATCCTGATTACAGCGGGTCCCACGCGTGAACCCATCGATCCCGTGCGATTCATCAGCAATCGCTCATCGGGCAAAATGGGCTATGCTTTGGCAAGGGCATTCCGCAGGCTCAATCACGAGGTGTTGCTCATTTCAGGTCCCACCCACATCGACGTGCCTGACCTAGTGGATTTCATTCCAGTTGAGACGGCAGAGGAGATGTATCATGCCGTGTCGCAGATGATTTCCCGTGCCGATGTGGCGATTTTTTGCGCAGCCGTGGCGGATTACACAATGAAAGAAATCGCGCCTCAAAAAATCAAAAAGACTGGGGATTCATTGACCCTCGTTATGCAAAAGACCAAAGACATTTTGGGCTCCGCCAGATCGGTTCATGGATTTGCCGGTTACTTGGTCGGTTTTGCAGCGGAAACTGAGAACCTGGAACAACAGGCCCGAGATAAGCTCCAGCGAAAGGACTGCGATATGATCATCGCCAATGACGTCTCGCAGCAAGGCATCGGATTTGATGCATCGGACAACGAAGTGATGATCATAGAAGCTCACGAAAACACCATTCTACCGCGCGATAGCAAAGAGCACATCGCCCATCACCTCGCGGCCATGATCACAGAAAAGGCCATTCGTAAAAACATCGCGAGCGCTTAAGATTCAGGATCGCCCCCTGCTCGGAGAATCCATGAATTTCCGGATCCTCTCACCCGCAAGGCGCATGACATTTTCCTGTTCTTCGCTTGCCACTCGTCTTTCTTGCCTTTATGTTGAGCACGTCCGTATGAAAACCATCACTTTTGCGACATTGCTTGCGTTGATGAATCCCGTGGTATTGCACGCTCAGGCGGTAAGCCCTAAGGATTTGAATCTCGACAAAACGCCTGAATTGACTGCTGCGCAAAAAGAGTTCACCAACTTGCCTGAACAAAAGCGCATTGATTACATCAAGTATACCAGCGAGGCCAATCGCTTGTTCGGTCAGAAGCGCATTTTCGAGGTATTGGAACAAACGGATGCGGCGCGGAAGATTTTCGATCGCAATGCCGATATTCTGAACATGGTTGCGAGTTGCTACGTGGAGTTCAGAGATTTCCCGAAAGCACGGGAATTTTACAACAAAGCTCTGGATCTCGCTCCCAAGTCAAACGTGATTCTTTTCAATATTGCGGAGTTGGAATTCGTTACTCGCAACTGGAAGGCCTGCTTGGAAAAAATGAAGACCGTCCTGCCTACTATCCCTGAGACAGGATTGCAAACGCGCCGTATCATCGAACTTAAAATGCTTCTTTGCCACATCGCACTGAATCAAGTAGAGGAAGCCAAGGCGCTGGCGAACAAATACGATCCGTTGCGGGATGATACGCCATTTTACTACTATGCACAGGCCTGCTTGAAATATCTCAACAAAGATATCGTCAAAGCCGAAGAGTATTTGCAAATGGCCAACCGCGTGTTTGACAATCCCGCCTACATCTCTCCATGGCAAGACACTCTCATCGAGTTTGGCTACATTGCGAGCTTCTATGGTGGCGAGCCTACTGAGGGTGAAGCCTCTAGCGGCTCTTCTCCAGCATCACAGCCACCGAGCGGGTCTGGGGCAAAATGAATTTTTCAATTGTTACCTTGACCTTTGTCAAAGGGTGACTCTCAAGGAGGAAATCTACGATATCAACCGCGAGGGTTTCAATCAATCGCCGCGGTTTCGCACCGGCCAATTGCTCCAATTGCTCGACGACTTTGGCATAATCAACGGTCAAAGCGATATCATCTTGTAGCTGATCCCATGCATACGATGGCATCATCTCCAGATGCAACAACAACTCTTGGGCCACCGCAAGTTCCTCATCAGGAACTCCTACGTGACAACACAGGCGCAAGCCATGGATGAAGATGCTCTGGCTCATGGCAGTGTAGGGTGTGTGCCTTCCATGAGCATACGAAACTCGAGTAAGTCCGCCATCAACCAGTCGGGATCTTGCGCTTCCAGCACTTCACGGTGAGTGTATCCGGTGAGAAGTGCGACACTGGAGACACCACCGTGTTTCGCTGTAACCACATCATGGATCATATCCCCCAAAAATGCAGTCTGCTCCGCTAACAGTTGATGATTTTCCAGCAGTTGGCCAATGACCTGACGCTTATCTAAGACACCGGAGTAAGTTTCCTCGAAATATGGCCTCATCCCGAGATCGTCCAATTGCATTTCAAATGTGCTACGATCCATGCTCGTGAGAACGAAGCAGCGGATGTGCCGATCACTGCACCATTGCAACTTTTCACGCGCGTGCGGGAGAACCGTAACCGGCACTTGGGATTCTGCAAAAGCGCGTCGGAAATGATGCTCCAACTCATCGAGAGCAATCCCCGGAAGATGTTCCTCGTAAAATTCCGAGTAGGGAAGACGAAAGAGCCGACGGAATTCATCACGACTCATCACTGGGCGACCATGCAAGGAAAAGACAGCATTGGTGGCCTCGAGTGTCGGGCCCATATCGTCGACCAAGGTTCCTGACCAATCAAAAATAAGATTCTTAAACATAAAATCGGTAATCAACCCACAGCGAAGCGTAGAGATTGAATTTTTTCGTTCGCCGCGGATTTTTTGATTTGATGCAACAGACTGCCGCGCATTTGTTCGAGGTGAAATCGCATAGCGGGTTGAGTCACGCGAATCGTGAGACAACCGCGTTTCAACGAAACTGGTTCGCTGCACTTGGCAACAAATTCCCCCACTACGTCCTTCCAGATGGCACGCAAGTGCCCTTCTTCCATTCCTTCTGTTAGGCCAACACGGCGAAGGATCTCTGCGACGCAGTCCCCAGCCATGCGCACGTTTTCATTGAGATCGAGAGGAGCATCGACTCCCCACCATTCCCTCCTCACCTCACGGCGCAAGATTTCCTGGCGGGTCAGCTTTCTCATATCTTACTCCCCGTCCTCACCAATCGCTTCTACCGGACAACCTTCCATGGCTTCACGGCATTGCTCTACCTCTTCCGCCGTTTCAGGTTGCTTGTAGACGAAGGAATATCCCTCGTCGTCAGAGCGAGTAAAGTTTTTGGGCGCAGTCTCACGACACAAGTCACAATCGATGCACTGACTATCGACATAAAACTTGCCGGATACGTTTTCCTTATTACGGTCTTCCTTGTCTGCCATGGCTTGAATGTGTGCACAGCTTCCATCGCCTGATTTTCATCATCTTGCAATCAGATTTTTCGTTTTTCTCTTTTCCGATCGAGCATACACCGCTATGATCTCGGTTGTTGCACTTCTGCTATGTCCGCTTCTTCTTCAGATCCATCACGAAAAAGACCGGACCGTCCCCCTACCAACATCAAACCACCCTTAACTCGGCGGAATGATCCGCATGAAGAAGGTTTGTGGAACCTCGACGAAGAGTCGAATCCGGGAAGCCACATCACGGACGAAGCCACTCAAGGGATCGCTCCCCGTGAACCTGATGTCATCGATTCTGCCGTCGAGCAACCCACCACGATCGAACCGAAGGTGGAACTGGCGGCTGATGAGGATGAGCCCATCACCCGCATCGAACCTACCTACCATCGGCGGCGTCTTTCACGCAACCAACGTCGAGCGGTGGAAACGGATCTCACAGAAGAACTCACCGAAGAACAGCCTGCTGAGGAGGAAGCCGCGCCAAGCGTAGAACAGCCAGAGCCTAAGGCAGCGGCACCTGAGCGGAGTATACCAATGGGACTGGGGCTCACTGAGGATGAAGTGTGGGCTGACTTCCTCAGCGAAGACGAACCCGAGGAACTCGGCGCGACTGAGTCACCTCGGATGGAAGATCAGATCGAACCAGACGGCAAAACAGAGACGCCTACCGAACAAATTCCCGAGGAGGAAGGCGAAACAATTCATGATGCTCCGATCCTCGATGAGCAAGAGGCAGCAGAGATGGATTCTCCTCTCACACTTGCGGAAAAGGAACTTGAAGCAGCCATGAGCCCTGCAGATCTGGTGGATCAGCCCACCATTGCTAGCGCGCCGCAGGGAGATCCGTCAAGTTCTCCCCAGCAACCATCGGCTCGATCTCTGCCAAAGTTGTCGCGCTTCGAGATGCTAGCTTCCCTCCTTTTTCTAGTTTGTCTCATTTATGCCGGCGTATGGGCGGTTCAATCTTTCCGCAGGGAAGTGCAAGCCCAACCCAATCCGTATCAGCAGCCTGAACTGCCCTCGAATGGTTCATGGGCGAAGGTAACATCCATCAAGACCTTCTGGCGTGCTCCTGTGACCGATGGTCCAAATGCGGATACCGTGAGACAAGACATTACCATGATTCCCGTTGCAAGCATCGCTCTGGGACAATGCAGCTCCTCTCGCGGAGCGATTCGGGTGATTTTTTACAACGACAAGGGTATCATCGCAGGAGACACCGTGACGCACCCATTCGAGAATCACCAATTCACGAAGAGCGGAACATCCGAGCAGACCTTCTCCGCCACCACAGGATTCTCGAGCTTCGGCGATCAGGAAGCCTATCGCGCCCATCTCGTCAAACCATGGACGGTGCGCGTTTATGAAGGACCGGATGAAAATGCCACCAGTTCTGAATATCGGCTCCTTTTCACCGCGCCGGTCTCCACCATCGTCCAATAATCATCGATCATCATGAGCACCCATACCCCACTGATTCCACGAGAAGGCTGGCATGTTATGCATCTTTTCTATCAGATTGATCACTCCCAGTGGCAGTGCCTGAGTCAAGATGAACAACGCGGAGCCAAAACACGACTGACGCAACTGGTTCAAGAAATCCGCTCGACGCCTGACACCCATCTCCTTACTTTTGCCATAGCTACACCAAAAGCTGATATGGGTTTCATGCTGCTCACCCCCGATCTTCAGGTAGCCAATGCCTTTGAGAAACGTCTTACCTTGTCATTGGGCGCAGACATTCTCAATGCCTGCTATTCTTACCTATCGCAAACCGAGTCTTCGGAATACACCACCACCACGGAGCAGTATGTCGAAGAAACCTTGATCGGGGAAAAATCCCTGACGCGCGGAACTCCGGAGTTTGACGCGGCTTTGAAAGAATTTGAAGACCGCATGGCTCACTACCTGAAGCACCGACTGTATCCGGTTTTACCCGACTGGCCTGCCATTTGTTTTTACCCGATGTCGAAACGTCGTAGCGGCAACGACAACTGGTATTCGCTGGACCACAAGGCGCGGCGGGAATTGATGGCGGGGCACGCGCGCGTGGGTCGCACTTATTCGGGACGGATTCTCCAACTCATTACCGGTTCCACCGGCTTGGACGAATATGAGTGGGGCGTGACTCTACTCGCGAAGGACACGATCGATATCAAGGCGATCGTTTACGAAATGCGCTTCGATGAGGTTTCCGCTCGCTACGCCGAGTTTGGTGATTTCTACATCGGAATGCAGTTGCCACTCGATGAATTGTTCCGGCGTGTCTGTCTTTGATGACAGAAATGGCTAAGGTTTTTTGGGGCTTGCGGGCACTTGAGCTTTTTCATCGAGCTTCTTCGCATCCTCCGTTTTTTTCCCACCACCTAAAATGCCCATGACTCCATCCACCACACCCGTGGCGCCTTGGACGGCCTGATCCACCACGCCGGTGCCGGTCTCCAGGATTTTCCCTCCCGTTTCCACCGCCTGAGAGACGACACCTTTGCCTGATGCCGCCTCTTCCACGACCTGTTGAGTGTATTTGAGCACCTTCACTCCTGTGGCAGGAATGATATCGAACATGCGAGCTCCGGCGGCAGCCATCAATCTCTCGCTGAGGTCCTCTTTGGGATCATCGAGAGTGCCACTGACATGCATCGGAGCCCACAGCAAACCGCGTTCTCCTGGGGAAAAAACATCTTCTTCCGCGCCTGGAATCTGCGCCAAGGTCCCAGGGGCGAGACCCACTTGAAAATTTCCATTCAATTGATAAGCCGCACCCGGACCAGACCTTGCAAACGTGATTTTCCCCTCCATGCGTGCCAACCCCTCCGAGCCCAATTTGATGTTGGTGAGAACAATGCGATCACCGCTCCATTCGTAATCACATTCAGCCGCATGCAGAGTGAGTGTTCGAAACCGGAGGGACTGGGAATAAGCGGCTAGCTTATCGAGAATGGGCAAAGCCGTGAGCACCCCCTGATTGATTTGCAGATGCCCCTTTACTGTGGGCGTAGAGGATCCGGAACGAAGATGGAAAGAACTATCCAGTTTCCCTGTGAGCCTTTGGCGCCAGTCCGCAGGTAAAACCTCATGACACATCACATCACGGAGTGAACCTTCCACCGAATAATTCCTGCTCTCAAGATCCAACTCGCCACCAAGATCCAAGTGACCATTCTGATGAATGCGGAAGGAAGAATCAGTGAGATAAACATATCCCTTCTGATAGGTCAGTCGCATTTTCTCCAGTTTCAATTCCGGCGCCCAAGCATAAGGGAGCTTCATTTTACCACCGTTGCCGCGGACCTTGCACTTCTCTAAGGAATCGATAGGTTCCACATCCCATCGCGTTCCTGTCCACCCCACATCGCCATCATGAGTGATCAACTTGAACGAGGAATCGTTGATCACAAATGTATCCGTTTCGATGGCTTTAGGGACCCACCCATCATACCAAGCTTTCGCCGAAGTGGGAGCAGCAGAAGGGTTGGGTTCTTTTTCATCGACCTCTGCTACGGCAGTTCGTGCTGTTGCATCCCAAGTCGCGGAAAGCTTCGTGATCCTGCTGGGACTGACACTCCACACCCCGCGAATCACCCCGCCAGCATCAATGCCCGTTTTGATTCCTTCCACGGAAATCTGTTTCATCGCCGCCGGTCCACTCGCTTCAAAGGAATCCGTATTGACCTGAAAACCATCCCAACGCAGCGGGGTCATGCTGGTCTCCGCACGTAGGGTTTTCCCTGTTTGAGTCAGGATCATCTTGCGAAAATCGGAACTGCCCAAGTAAGAGCGCAGCCACATGTAGGCAGCGACCGAACCAATCGCGGCGACAATCATGGCAAGCACCGTCAAACGCAAGATCCATCGACCCCAAGCTGGCGACTTCGATTGATGTTGAGCGGCAGCGGCTTTGCGTTGGGAACGTCGGCTCATATCATCAAAACTAGCGAATTTTCCCCATCTGGCAAGCAGGATTGGCGAGGCTTGACGGTCATCCATGGCAGCATTTCAAAACCGAGATCGAGTGAGAATCCGCCGAACGAATTACGGGCAGAGCAAACCTTGGTTCCATACATCCTGCAAACGCTTGGCAAAACAAGATTGCGCGATGCCATCGATGCAAGAAATTTTGGGAAATTCTTGCCTATTCAGTGCCTCCTCTGATAACAGTCGTCTCACACACGTGTCAGTTCCATCCACGCACATCGTAGGCATTCTACCCGCCCGCTGGGGGTCAACCCGCTTCCCCGGAAAGCCGCTTCATCGCCTGATCGGAAAACCACTGATCCAGCACGTATGGGAACGTTGCTTGGGCTGCAAGATGCTCGATCGCGTAGTGATCGCCACCGATGACGAACGGATCCGCGAGGCCGCTCTTGATTTCGGAGCCGAGGTCATTCTGACATCACCCGATCACCCGACAGGCACAGACCGCATTGCCGAAGCCGCAGCCGCCATCCCCGAAGCAACGCATGTCATCAACATTCAAGGCGATGAGCCCCTCATTGACCCCGCCCTCATCGACGAACTGGCGCGCGCCATGACTTCAGACGCCGCGTTGCCGATGGTCACCGCGGCGAATCCTGTCGATGATGAAGCCGCCTATCTTGATCCGAATGTCGTCAAGGTCGTGCTCGATCTAACAGGTCACGCCCTTTATTTTTCCCGCTCGCCACTGCCCTATCGGCGCACCACGCCGGATCGTCTGCAAATCTACCGTCACAAAGGAATTTACGGCTACCGGCGCGATTTCCTAGAAACCTTTATCACCTGGCCTCCATCGCCCTTAGAGCAAGCGGAATCACTGGAGCAACTCCGCGCATTGGAAAATGGAGCACGCATCAAAGTGATCATTACCGACGATGACTCCATCGGCCTCGATACCCCAGCCCAAGCACCGCTGATCGAATCTCTTCTCTCCCATCTCACCTCCTCCACCTCACCACACTGATCCTACTCCTCACATGAAATACATTTTTGTCACCGGCGGCGTCGTATCATCCTTAGGCAAAGGTTTAGCCGCCGCATCGATCGGCACCCTGCTGGAACAGCGCGGACTCAAAGTATTGATGCAGAAGTTCGACCCCTATCTCAACGTCGATCCCGGCACCATGTCTCCCTATCAACACGGCGAAGTATACGTGCTGGACGACGGTGCTGAAACCGACCTCGATCTAGGTCACTACGAACGCTTCACCTCCGGCGTGCTTTCACGCATGAACAACCTTACCTCGGGGCAGGTGTTTGATGCCGTGATCAAAAAAGAACGCCGCGGCGACTACCTCGGCAAAACTGTGCAGTTCATTCCCCACGTGACGGATGAAATCAAATCGCGCATTTATGAGGTAACGAAAAACAATCCCGATGTCGATGTGCTGATGACGGAAATCGGCGGCACCGTCGGTGACATGGAGGGTCTTCTTTTCCTCGAAGCCCTCCGCCAATTTGCGCTAGAAGTGGGCAAGGAAAATGTCTGTTTCATTCACGTAACCTTGCTCCCCTACATTAAGGCCGCAGGCGAAGTGAAAACCAAGCCCACGCAGCAGTCGGTCGCAAAGCTACGCGAAATCGGCATCCAACCGGACATCATCATCTGCCGAACTGAAGCCGATCTCGATGAAGACAATCGCCGTAAGATCGCGATGTTCTGCAACGTCGATAAAAAACACGTGGTCGCCTTCCGCGACGTGGATCACAGCATTTACGAATGCCCGCTCGACTTGCGGCGCGATAAAATCGACCGCCTTGTCGTTGATAAAATTGGTCTAGGTCACACTCCACCGCCCGCCCTAGAGGATTGGGAAAAGTTCGTGCAGCGGGTGATTCATCCGAAACATGCTGTTACCATCGCTGTTGCCGGAAAATACACGGAACTGCAGGATGCCTACAAATCGATCTACGAATCACTCATCCACGCAGGTGCGGCCCACGATACCAAGATCCATATCGTTCGTATCGATACGGAAGCCCTAGAAAACCAGTCTGCGGCTGATGTCATCGGGCATGTCGACGGCATTCTTGTGCCCGGAGGTTTCGGAGATCGTGGCATCGAAGGCAAGATCCTTGCCGCCAAGTTTGCCCGTGAAAACAACATTCCATATTTCGGCATCTGCCTCGGTATGCAAATCGCGACCATCGAATTTGCACGCAACGTCTGCGGTCTGAAAGGCGCGAACTCCACCGAGTTCGATGAAAAAACACCGCATCCTGTGGTCAGCCTGCAGGAAGAGCAGAAAAAGCTCACCACCATGGGCAATAATATGCGCCTCGGCGCCTGCGAGTCCATCCTGTTCGCCGGCACACAAACCGCGCAACTTTATCACAATGTCGATCGCATCACCGAGCGCCATCGCCACCGCTATGAGTTCAATTCCGACTACCAGGAGCAACTGCAAGAAAAAGGTCTCGTGATCAGTTCTGTGAGTGCGAAAGAAGGCCTGGTTGAGATCATCGAGTTGCCCAGCAACCGCTTCCACATCGCTTGCCAATTCCATCCGGAGTTCCAATCGAAACCCAACAAGCCCCACCCGCTCTTCTCCGGATTCATCAACGCGGCTCTGGAGAAAAAAATCCGTGAGGAGCTCTAATCGAGCACCATGTTTGCACATCCCCTGCCATCGAATTTTACTTGTGTATCGATTTTTTCGATGCATCACCGCATTCGATCTAAGATTTCCCAGAAATTTGGTTTCATCAGAGTGAGGAAAATGATTTTCCAGGCCCATCAAGATGACGCTCCCTTTTCGCAACAATCGCTGGCTCAAAAGCAGTGTCGACTCCTTTGTTCTTTCATCGAAAAAGCCATGCCGCCACCTTCGTTTTGGCATCGCGATCGATCGAGGATAACAACTTCGATTCTCATCGCTCCATAAGCTGCATTTCCCCTTCACTCCCTACCCTCCTCTTCCCTCGTGCCAGCACAACATAACATTCGCCGCGCGGCTCATGCGGCCCTTCACGCCTGGGGTCAGGGCCATGACTATGCGGAGACGCTCGTGGAACGTCATGCGCAGCGCTACCAACTCTCGTCCGCCGATCGCGGACTGCTGCATGCGATTATCTTTGGAGTGCTGCGGCACAGGCGCGTGCTTGATCACTGGATCGGAGAAATGCGTCGTGGCAAGCTCGACAATGATGCCCGCGATCTTCTTCGCATCGGACTATTTCAGGTGCTGATTTTACAGATCGCTGATCATGCCGCCGTCAATGAAACCGTGGAAGCCGGCAAAGCGAACATCCGTGGCTTGCTCAATGCGGTATTGCGTCGTGCGGTAGGTCAAAAGAATAAGTTGTTAGAAAAACTCAACGAACTGCCACCTGCAGAGCTTCACTCTCATCCCGACTGGCTGTTCAAGCGCTGGCGCAAGCACTACGGTCTGGATCACGCGATCGCCCTGATGGAATGGAATCAAGAGCCTGCGGAAAATTTTGCGCGCTACAATCCCCTGTGTGGTCAGCCCTGCGTGCTGGAGAATCCACTCCCCGGGGTGCCGGGATTCTATCAAATCGAGGGAGCCATACCCATCAAACTGATCCGCGAGGGGATGATCTACATGCAGGATCCCGCCACGCGCCACAGCGTGGAAATGCTCGCCCCGCAACCCGGCGAGACCATTCTCGATGCCTGCGCCGCGCCCGGTGGCAAGGCTGCCATGATGGCCGCCGCGATGAAAAACGAGGGTATTCTCATCGCCACCGACTCAAATGAAAAGCGCCTGCCACGCTTGGAAGAGAATGTAAAGAACCTCCACATCCGTTGTGCCGAGATTTCGCAGCACGACTGGCTCGAGCCTGCGCCCGACAAATGGCAAGGCTTCTTCGACGGCATCCTACTCGATGTCCCTTGCTCGAACACCGGCGTGTTGCGTCGCCGTGTCGATGCCCGTTGGCGCATGCAGCCTAAGGATCTATCGGATTTGCCTATCGTTCAAAAGCGCATTTTAGAAAACGCCCTCCCCTGCTTGAAAAAAGGAGGACGACTGGTGTATTCCACTTGCTCGATTGAACCGGAGGAAAACACCAAACTGGTGGCCACTTTCCTCCATGAACATACGGAGCTGCGTTTGATCGCAGAGAAACAAGTTCTGCCCTGTGTGGATCATACGGATGGGGCTTACAGCGCTTTGATGAAACTCATCTGACACGTGTCAAGAGGTTGCCAACACCTCCTGCACACGCCTTGAGAAGCTCCATGGCTTGTTGTCTGCCGCTGGCTCTCCTAGGGTCAGCGAATCTTATCAACAAGCAACTCCAGTCATGGTGCGTCGCCATGAGTCTATCGAGGGAAAAGATTTGATGCTTCGTGGGGCTCCTGATCCGGCGTTTGCCGTAGCGTGGAGGGTAGAAAGGTTGGAGCTTTTCTTACGAGATCAATCTCTGCGACCGAGCGCCTGCATCAAGTAATACAGGAGCATCGCAGCGGAACCGATGGCAGCGGCCACATAGGTCATAGCAGCCCAGAACAAAGCGTTTTTCGCACGTCCGTGTTCCATGCTATTCGCCAAACCGCTGGTTTCCAGCCAAGCGAGGGCTCGGTTGCTGGCATCGAATTCGACAGGCAATGTGACTAACGAAAACGCGGTGGTAACCGCCAAGCAACCTACAATCACCCAGATGAGCATGCCATTGCCCAAAGCAAACATCCCGATGAAACCAAGAAACATCACCAAGTTCATCAACTGGCTAGCGAGATTCACGATGGGCACCATGCGTGAACGCAAGCCCAGCCATGCGTATGCCTGCTGATGCTGGACAGCGTGGCCACACTCGTGAGCTGCCACAGCGGCAGCCGCCACGGTATTCATGTGATACACTGACTCGCTCAGATTGATCGTTTTCTGAATCGGGTCGTAGTGGTCGGTGAGATGGCCATTCACTTGGATCACTCTGACGTCGCGAATGCCATGACTGCGTAGCATCATTTCTGCCACTTCCGCACCGGTGACACGCAGGGGGATTTGAGAGTATTCATGAAAACGACGTTTCAGGGTGGAAGAAATCAGGAAGCTGAGAAGCATGGTTCCGCCCATGACCAACCAATAGCCCATTCCAATGCCCATGGGACCTTGGTGCGTCGAGACGGCTTGGAGAAGAATGGTGAAATTCATCATAGGCGCAACCCTACAATCCCAAGAACGATTTCGCAAGGGGAGAGAGAGTAGAAAATGGAAGCAAAATTCTACTTAAGGTCGAGCAGCAGAGCGTCAGACGTCAATTCGACAAACGATCCCGGTGAGCCGACATACTGAATTTTCCTCTCATGATCGAGCACGTAACAGTAGGGCAGAGTGGGAATGCGATATTGACGGGTCAACTCGCCTTTGGGATCGAGAAAATTGCGCCACGTGATCGCGCCATCCGCCTGCATGGTGCGCAAGGAAGCGAGGCTATCGTTGGTAATGCCGATGACCACCAACTTCTTGCCCTCCATTTTTTTCACCAAATTGCGCTGGATTTCCAAAACGCGCTCATATTCCGGCATGGCGGAATTCCAGAACAAAAGTATCACCACCTTTCCCGCATGATCGGAAATTTTTCCTTTCGCACCAGTCACGTCCACACCTTCCAGATCAGGAGCCACACGATTTTTTGTTAGATAGCGAATCATATACAACTGATCATCAGCGATCTTCGCCACGCTGATGCCATCGATCTGCACATGCGCACTTTCAATGATGGCCTTGCGTAGAAGAGTGAGGCGCCTTTTCATCGTTTGGGGGTCTTCGCTCAAGTTCTGCAGGAGCACCGAGATGGCGAGGGCCGCTACGCCTTGCACGCTACCTTCAGGATTTTCTTTTTCGATTCGCTCTAGTAATTTGAGGCAAAGCGTGTCACCCACAGCAAGCAAACCCATGCACATGGGAGCAAGTTTAGCACTGCCCAGATGTTGTTTTTCCACCGAGCTCATCACTTGCGAAATGATTTCCTTGCGCATGGTGATCGCTTCGTTCGGGAGTCCCTCGACGGGAAATGAACAAACCAATTTCAACAACCAGGCAGCGGGATCAATGGTCCAATCCTTGTTCAAAGAAGGTTTCAGCATGCCCCAGATTTTGGTGGCATAGACGACGCTATCGGGCCGTTGCGACCAGATTTTCTGCTGAGCCTCGGCCGTATCAGCCGATTGCATCGACAGAGTCCAAACCTCCATCTTGGTCTTATACTCTTCGCGCAAGCCTCTCACCATTTCCTGTTGATCAGCCCACAGTGAATGGAGACTGAGAAGCCATGCAAAAAACAATACAAATACCGTACGCATGGCGCAGACTAGAAAGCCTCGTTACGAATGGCAAGCATCCATTGCAGGATCCCAGAAGCACTGCAAACTCAGCCAATGGTCAATGCCGCACGTAGGGAAAGCTCTGCCCGCAAGGCAGCGGATTCATCGGCAGCGTGCACACGAGCAATGCGATCACCCGTTTTCAGTGGCTCGCCTATTTTGACGAGAGCACTGAAGCCCACTCGCGGATCAATGGCATCCATCACGCTGCCGCGCCCGGCACCCAACTCAAGAGCGGCTTGACCGATCATTCCGGCATCGAACGCACTCACCGTGCCCGAGCCATCCACCAACACATCCTTTACTACTGGAGCAACATGCACGGCATCGTAGTGCTCGAGACAACGAGCATCGCCGCCCTGCTCGTCGACCATGCGTGCGAACTTTTCCCACACTTCTCCTGAAGCGAGCATGGACATGAGTTTTTCCCGACAAGTCCCCGTGATCAACTCCGTCTGCGTGACCACCAGCTCAAGCAAATCTGGAGGACCCTCGCCACGCATCGCAGCAAGAGATTCCGCCACCTCTAGGGCATTCCCCACGGCTTGACCCAAGGGCTGAGACATCTCATTGATTTGCGTGAAGACCTGCACGCCGAGCTGCCCGCCCACCGCTTGCATGGCTGCAGCCAAGAGCTCCGCTTGCTCGCGATTTTTCATGAAGGCACCGCTGCCAAATTTCACATCTAGCACGAGCCGATCCAGAGACTCTGCGAGTTTTTTCGACATGATGGATGCCGTAATCAGAGGAATCGAGGGCACGGTTCCAGTGACATCGCGCAGCGCATACAATTTTTTGTCCGCAGGACAAAATTGTTCGGTCTGCCCCATCATCGCTACGCCCAAGCGCTGCAGTTGTCGCTGCGCCATTTCGATGCTAAGCCCCACCCGAAAGCCGGGGATGGATTCCAGCTTGTCCAAGGTTCCGCCCGTGATTCCGAGACCTCGCCCTGATACCATGGGAATCCAGCAACCGCAACAAGCCACCAAAGGAGCGAGAATCAAGGATACCTTGTCGCCAATGCCTCCTGTAGAATGCTTGTCAACCACAGGAGGGTGATCGCCTGAGAAATGAAACCGCTCCCCGCTTTCCAACATCGCATGCGTCAACGAAGCTGTCTCCGCCGCCGTCATGCCGCGAAAATACACAGCCATGGCAAAGGCTGACATCTGAGCATCGCTCACTTCGCCTCGCGTGAATCCATGGACCAGATCACGGATCTGACCATCTGTGAGAGCCTCCCCCTCACGCTTGCGCACAATCAAGGTGGGAATGTGAGAGGATGCCATGGACTCTTACTGAGATGAGGCTTTGCCTTCCACCTTTTTCCCGCGGAGTTTCTCCATGGCCTGCTCGCTCACTTGCTCGATCTTCTTCTGCAACGCGATTTTTTGCAAGAGAGCCTTATCCCACCAAACTTTGGACGGAGGATCGAAAAAAAACCAAACCGCCGCGATCGTTAGAATGAACCCCCACATGTTGGCAGAGAAAAACAAGAACTTGTGCGGCATCTCAATCACCGTGCTCTGTTCGGTTTCCAAATCAATCACCTCCTTGACCGTAGTAGCACCCAAGGAAATGGAAAAAATCCAGACGAAGAATGTGCCTACCAAATGACCGAAAGTCACCATCCATTCGTCCGGAACGGCGTCATGGGCAAAATGATCAGCCGAGCCTATCACGACAAATCCCATCAGCCAGAGGATTGGAATCAGAATTCCCCATCGCGTCCACAAGGTCATACGTCATCGATAGCCTCAGCGCGCCATCTTGTAAATGAAAAAGGAATCAGAGACAGACCAGGGCGAGCAAGTCAGGGAAAAAGCGGGCAGATGACCATACGCGAACCATGAGGCAGAGGAAGCCGAATCGGGACAAGACGGATTGGATGAATTTCATGGATGGATGGACCAGATGCCGTCATTTCCCTACCCAAGTCGAATCGTAAACATCCAGAACTTCTGCGTTTTTTGTCATTTCTGCTTCCCTCTTTTCATTCGTGAAATCTGTAAATACGTGGAATCCGTCGTGAAATAATGCCTTGGATTGACCTCGCCTGTCACTTTTGCGGGAAATCATCGGCATGGGATCCATGAGACCGATGGATTTGTCATGCGTGACAACGCTTTCCTCACTTGATCGCCGTGAGAGCCAGACGCTCCGATGGCGCAATGACGACGCGTTGGCATCGAAGAGATCTGCGGCAGCTCCGCGTCGACCCGACATGACAATCGACCGATTCCCCAAAAACACGAATGCCATAATCCTAGGCATGATGGGCCGCGCTTTGTCACTCATGCTAGTCGGCAAAAAAACCTGCGAGACAGGGACATTCCTCGATTTTTTTCACCTTTGCCATTGCCGCAGATAGGATTCCGCTCTAGCGTCCTGCGGGATGAGCAACTGTCACGGACCGCAAATGAAAATGGACCCGACTCTTCATCAGGAGCGGAAGCCCGATTGGATCAAGGTCCGTCTCCCAAACAACCCACAGTTCTGGTCTACCAAATCTCTCATCACCGACCTCAAACTCGTCACCGTCTGCGAGGAAGCCCAATGCCCGAACCGTTGGGAATGCTGGGGACAAGGCACTGCCACTTTTATGATCGCCGGGGAAAAGTGCACGCGTGCCTGTGGATTCTGTGCCGTTAAGACCGCCAAACCCGATGCGCTAGAGGATGACGAACCCCTGCGCGTGGCCGAAGCCACACGGCGCATGAAATTGCGCCACGTCGTCATCACTGCCGTAGCACGCGACGATCTGCGCGATGGAGGGGCGGAGCATTTTCAAAAAACCATTGAAGCCGTGCGCGCCATCAACCCAGGCATCATCATCGAGGTTCTCGTGCCCGACTTCAACGACCGCGATTGGGCTTTGCAAATGGTCATGGATGCCCGCCCGCACATTTTCAATCACAACCTAGAAACCGTCGAGAGACTCACGCCCCTGGTGCGCTCGCGGGCCAAGTATCACCGGAGTCTTGCTGTTCTCAAAAAGGCCAAGGCCATGGTCAACGGCAAGGTTGCCACGAAAAGTGGAATCATGCTCGGTCTTGGCGAAACACGGGAGGAAATCCTGACCGCCATGGATGATTTGCGAGCAGCGGATGTGACTGTTTTGACGCTGGGTCAATACCTTCGCCCCACACAGCGACACTTACCGGTGGTGGCCTACATCCACCCGGATCAGTTTGCCGAGTATAAGGAAATCGCTATCGGCAAGGGGTTTCGCCACGTGGCGAGCGGCCCTCTGGTGCGCAGTTCCTACCATGCCGCAGATTTCCGCCCCGAGCTCGATATTCTAGAAGATGCCGAAAAACACGCCCTGCAACTGCATGGTCTGGACCTTCAGCCGGAACACCTCGCGATCCCTCAGGCTCCGCGTGACATTTTGCAAACAAGTCTGATCTGAGGCCTTTCTCCTACCATTGGCCGCTTTCTTTGAATGAAAAATACGGCATACGTCCAGACCCCGGGCGACCGATGATCACGTGATCGACGAATCGAATTTGCATGAGCTCAGTCGCCTCGCGAACACGTTTCGTCATCTGGCAATCTGGACGGCTGGGAACAGGGTCTCCGGAAGGGTGATTGTGGAGCAGAAAGAACGCGTAGGCATTGCGATTGATCACAGGGTGGAGAATTTCACGCGGGTGAGCCAAGGTTTCACTGACCGTACCGGTGCTGACTTCCACCGCTGCCATCAGGTGCAATTTTGTATTCAACAATACCACCATCAAATGCTCTTGTGGCAAATGCTGCATTTGAGGTGCGAAATGCTGGTAGATCAATTCCGGTGAATCCAGCACCACGTTCTTCACCTGCTCCTGAGCCACCCGCCGTCCCAACTCAAACAGCGCCACCAGCATCGACGCCTTTGCCAAGCCCAGTCCGCGGGATTTTTTCATTTCATCCAAACTCAACAATCCCAGCTGGCTCATAGAACCATAGCGCTGGATCATTTCTCGCGCCATTTGGATCGCGCTCTTGCCTTTCATGCCTGTGCGAAGCAACAAAGCAAGCAATTCTTCATTCGAGAGCGCACGCACTCCCAAACGTTGCATTTTTTCTCGCGGCCTATCGCCTTCTGCCATTTCACGAATCAATGGATCCATGCCCCAGCAATAGCAAATCACCATCGACGCACAAGGAAAATTGTTCATAAGAACACTTCAAAAAAAGAATCTCCATCAACCACCTCCCGTGCATGCGATTGACGTGTTGTCAGAAATCCCGAATTGTGATTGCCTCAGCCCGATGCCCGATCCCACTACCCTGTTCGCTTCGCGCTGGCTCATTCTCCAACAACTTGGTCATTGGGAATTTGTCAAACGACCTCACGCCAACGCCGCCGTGGGAATTCTCGCCATCACCGATGAACAAGAAGTCATCCTCGTTGAACAATTCCGCATCCCAGTGCAAATGCCAGTCATTGAAATCCCCGCCGGATTGGTGGGAGATGAACCTGAATTCGCCCACGAGTCTCTGGCCGATACAGCCGCCCGCGAACTCCTCGAAGAAACCGGATACCGCGCCTCCTCCGTGGCTCCACTGCTTGAATCCCCTACCTCAGCCGGCATGACATCAGAACTCACCCACCTTTTCCTCGCAAGGGGACTGCAACGCGAACACAGCGGCGGCGGCACAGGCTCCGAATCCATCATAGTCCATCAAATTCCCCTCTGCTCCCTTCGCGCCTGGCTCGCCGAACAACAACAAAAAGGCAAAGCCGTAGACTTCAAAATTCACGCAGCCCTATTTGCAGCAAATGTTTGTTTTTGATCTCACCATCCCTCCATACCCACTTCTAGCCCCCTATCACAAATTAAATCAATCGATTGAATCGAGTGTTTTAATTTGATAAAGGCAGCTTTTCTTAAAAAATCACTTATTACTTAAAATCAATGTCTTTCGATCGTTTTTCTGGTATTTCGAGACTCTACGGACAGTCATCGCTGGAACAATTTTCCCGAGCTCGAGTCGCTGTGGTAGGCATCGGCGGGGTGGGCTCCTGGGCCGTCGAAGCACTGGCTCGGTCGGGTATCGGTCACCTGACTCTAATCGATCTCGATGAAATTTGCCTGAGCAATGTGAACCGACAACTCCATGCGATGGATGGACAAATCGGTCGTTTGAAAACCAGCGCCATGGCTGAACGAATTCGTGCCATCAACCCCCAAGCGATCATCGAAGAAAAACAAACGTTTTATTCCGAAAAGAATGCAGAGGAATTGCTGGGTGGAGGTTTTGACGCGGTGATTGATGCCATCGATGCAGTGAAGCATAAATGTCACCTCATCGCCTCCTGTCGGCTGCGCGGAATTCCGGTGATCACTTGTGGAGCAGCAGGGGGACGACGCGACCCGAGTCGGATTGAGGTAGCTGACCTTGCTCTTACCTGCCACGATGCCTTGTTGCTTCAGACGCGTAAAAACCTACGCACGCATCACGGATTCCCCAAGGCGCCCACGGGTCAAAAAGTGAAGAAATTCGGAGTGACCGCCATTTTTTCCACCGAGGCTCCGGTTTTTCCCCAGTGCGATGGCTCCGTTTCCTGCGAGCGCCCAGAAGGCAGTGATTTACGCCTCAACTGCGATTCCGGATACGGCACGGCTACGCCTGTGACTGCTACCTTTGGGCTCATCGCAGCCGCTCGTGCCTTGGAAGTATTGAGTGGCAAGTAGGCCCATCCATAACGACGTGACCGCACGAGAGTGGGATCGCCGCTCACAGCAGAAAAACTTGTCGAGAAAAGTGCGATTCCAGATACAACCAACCAGCTTCTGGCGTCCTGAAAAATGGCACAGCAACTTCATCCCTCCGGTGTTTTTCACTGACTCAATGCGGGGACCCATTGCTTGCCAACAAAACCGCTCGACTTTTGCCTCACACAGAGCAGAGTGGTCTCCGCAATAAGCAATTATCATGAAAAAACACACACTGCTCGCAGCACTTGCCTTGTGCCTCACATCCTTGCTTCCACTTCATGCTGGTGGCGAAGGCTGGGTCACCGACTTCGAATCCGCAAAAAAAACAGCCACCGATGAAAAAAAAGATCTGCTGTTGGATTTCACGGGATCCGACTGGTGCGGATGGTGCATCAAGCTGAATGACGAGGTCTTTTCCAAGGATCCCTTCAAGGCAGGAACCAAAGACAAGTTTGTTTTGGTGGAATTGGATTTCCCTCGCAAAAAAGAGCTCGATGCCCCATTGAAAAAACAGAACGAAGCCCTTCAGGAAAAGTTTCAGATCCAAGGTTTCCCAACGATTCTGTTGTGTGATGCATCTGGAAAACCCTATGCCAAGACTGGCTACAAGCCTGGTGGTCCCGAAAGCTATGTGACTCATCTGAATGAGCTGCGCGCGATACGTGAGAAGCGTGACGAAGCTTTTGCCAAGGCGAGCAAATCCAAAACGGACGCCGAAAAAGCTGCGGCTTTGGTGGAAGGTCTGAAAGCGATGGACGAAGAACTGGTCGATCGCTGCTATAACGATGTGATCGATCAGATCAGTGCACTCGACAAAGAAGACAGCACAGGGTTTGTCAAATTGCGCAAAGAAGCTGCCGCCAAAAAGCAAGCTGAGCAGAAAGCCATGGGCGCAGTTCAAGAATTCATGAGTGGAACCATCCAACCGATGATGAAGGCCAAGGAATACGATAAGGCTCTTGAAGCCGTGAAAGCCTACATCAAAAATCATCCGGACACCCCTGATGACTTCAAAATTGGCATGACTCTGAATATCGGTCTCGCTGGTCCGATGGAAAAAGGCGATGTGGCCGCAGCGCATGCGATGGTAGACGCAGTGGCGAAAGATTATCCTAACAGCAAGATCTCAGAGAACATCGACAAGATCAAGAGCAGCATCAAAGCCCGCTTCGAACAGCAAAAGGCCGCACCTGCTGGTGAGTGATTCTGTCAGAATTGACGCCATCCAACAAAAACAAAAGCGCCATGGGATCCATGGCGCTTTTTTGATAAAAGAACATCACGATCAAGCAATGTTGGTAAAGACAGCTTGGACGTCATCGTCATCCTCGATTTTATCGATCAGTTTCTCCACTTCCTCGAGTTGTTCCTCGGTCAATTCCACGGGATTGCTGGCAACACGCCGAAGCTCCGCCTTCTTGACTGTAATCCCCAATTGCTCAAATGCCTGAGTGAGGGTAGAAAAACTCGAGTAATCGGCAAAAGCTGTCACCAGATCATCATCGACCACCAGCTCTTCCAGTCCGGCATCGATGAGAGACAACTCCACTTCCTCTAAGTCCATCCCGGCAACCAATTCGAATTCCACGGCGGCCTTGCGTGAAAAAAGGAATTCCAATGACCCACTGGGCACCATTTGACCGCCATTTTTGTTCAAATAGGTTTTGATATTGGTGACCGAGCGATTGGAATTGTCCGTGGCGCACTCGACATAAATCAAAACCCCATGCGGTCCTTTGCCCTCATAATTCACCTCTACGATGTCCTGCGCATCCTTGGCCGATGCCCGTTTGATCGCCGCCTCGATGTTGTCTTTGGGTAGGTTCTCAGCCTTGGCATTGGCGATGGCCAGACGCAGCTTCGCATTGGTCAGTGGATCTGGACCACCTTCTTTTGCGGCCATGGTGATCAGTTTTGCCATTTTGGGAAACACCTTGGACATCTTGTCCCAGCGTGCTTCCTTCGCTCTCCGTCTGCATTCAAATGCGCGTCCCATAGTGATGATTGGTTGATCCTTTGATGTTTTGGGTGACTATCGCCCTCCGCAGTAAAGCGAAAAAAACGTCAGACTACCAAGCAAAGTTTACAAAAATATTTCCTCACTTGAATGTGACCGCCACAGGAATTCCCCAGCCCAGTTGTCATGCTCGCCTACGATTCATGGGGAGACAAAGGGAAACGATCATCAGCGCTCGATGCGAAAACCTTTCATACCCTCCAGCGGGGGAATTACCTGCGTATGCATGGATTGGATATGATGAGCTACCGACGATTCCTCGGTCAACTCACTCAAGAAATTTTCCAATTCACCATCCGTTTCCGCCATGACTTGCAATTCCACCGTGCCATCGGGCCTATTTTTCACCCATCCGCAGACATCGTAGGAACGAGCGATTTCCTTCGCCTCGTAGCGAAAACCGACTCCCTGGACTTTTCCAGCAAAAACGATGCGTTTGGCAACCATGCGCGCGCAGAGGGATGCACGTCTTAGCCCCGTGAGTCGAATCAATTCTTCGATGCGAGAGGAATTTTCAGATCATCACAGCCCCCGAATGCTTCCCCTCCATTTTGGCACAATCCGTGCTTATCTTGCTGTAGGATTTGGCAATCCCATTGTTTTGTATGTGTATCATAGCCTCACTGGCGCTGTCCGTTAGAAAACAACGGACAGCGTCAGTCAGTTTTTTTGTGATGACGGTGAGAGAATTTCCTTGGCGCGAAAAACGATGATGCCCGCATGGCGCTTGTTTTCGGCGAGGCAATCGGAAATGGACTTGCCAACCATAGCCCGGCGCCCCTTTTTCAAGACTTGATGTGGCATGAACAAAATGTGCTGTCCCCTCGCAGCGTAGGATGAGTCCTACTTGACTGGTGTATTGATGAGGCAAATGGGGGGTGATGGCACAGATGTCACCGATCTGAAAAACGCAATGAATCTGCGGGGAAACGATGGAATCTATCCTTGCCGATGATCGTAGCATACAAGAGCAAATGAGCATTGGCAATCCAGTGCATTTCTGTCATGACCTGTGGCATGCAACGCATTCAAACAGCTGTCGTCGGAGCCAGCGGATACACCGGAAGCGAGTTGCTGCGTTTGTTATTGCAACACCCGCACGTCGAACTTTGCGCTGTGACATCAAGGCAAGAGGCAGGAAAATCGATCGCATCGCTTTTCCCCAGGTATCGTGGTTTACCCGGATCGGAATTGACCTTCATTGCACCCGATGCCGATGCCATCGCCGCCACGGGAGCTGCGGTAGCGTTTTTGGCACTGCCTCACGGAGTCGCCGCGGAGATCGCCAGTGCGCTCCTGCAACGGGGCGTCAAGGTGATCGATCTCAGTGCTGATTTCCGAATTCACGATGCAGCGGTTTATCAGGAATTTTATCAACACCCCCACCCCGCGCCTGAGTTGTTGCAAGAATCGGTCTATGGATTGGCCGAAATTTACCCGCGCGAAATTGCAGGCGCCTCACTCATCGCCTCACCAGGTTGTTACCCAACGAGCATTCTTCTGCCCCTGATCCCCCTGCTGCGCGCAAATCTCATCGACCCACAGAGCATCATTGCCAACTCGATGAGCGGAGTGAGTGGCGCGGGCAAAAAGGCTGACACCGCCTATCTGTTTTGCGAGTGCAACGAAAGCCTGCGCGCCTACGGCATTCCGAAGCACCGTCACCTTGCCGAGATTGAACAAGAGCTATCGCTTGCCGCCCATGAAAGTGTGCGCATGACATTCATCCCACACCTCGTACCTGTGAACACCGGCATTCACAGCAGCATCATCGCCAACTTGCGGCCAGGCATCAACTTGGATCAAATCGGAGCGGCGCTGGACAGCATTTATGCCAACAAGCCTTTTGTGCGATTGCTCGGAGCAGGCGTTTGTGCCGACACAAAAAATGTGACTCGAACCAACTTCATCGATATTGGTTGGCATTTCGACACTCGCACGAATCGACTGATTCTGACGAGTGCTGAAGACAATGTGGTCAAGGGCGCGGGCGGTCAAGCTGTGCAATCTTTCAACCTGATTTTTGGATTGGATGAAAAAGCGGGATTGCTTTCCGTGTAAAGGACTCCTTATCATTTCCACTCGCGCACATGGATCCGCAATTCACTAAAATCAAAGGCGGCGTCGGAGCTCCTCTAGGATTCCTGACTTCCGCTGTCTCCTGTGGCATCAAAAACCCTGATGCCACACGTCTTGATCTCGCACTGATATTGTCAGAGTCTCCCTGCGTATCCGCTGGCACTTTCACCACAAACCGAGTGAAAGCCGCTCCCGTCAAACTCTCACACGCTCACCTGCGCCGCGGCGAGCTGCGGGCCATCATCGCCAATTCCGGCAACGCGAACGCATGCACAGGTGTGGTCGGCATACGTGATGCGAAAATCATGTGTCAAACTGTAGCGAAAGAACTCCAACTGAACGCGTCCCAAATCGGCGTCTGCTCCACCGGAGTCATCGGACTGCCCATGCCCATGTCGCGCATCGAACCACGCATTTCTGAATTGGTTCAAAAACTCAGCCCCAAGAACGGATCGGATGTGGCGGCTGCCATCATTACCTCAGACACCCATCCCAAGGAGGTCGCCATCTCCTTTGACATCGATGGTCACAAGGTGCGCATCGGCGGATGCGTGAAAGGCGCTGGCATGATCAGTCCCAGCATGGCTACGATGCTTTGCTTCATCACTACAGATGCCCACTTGACCTCAGAATGCCTGCGCAAAGCGACATTGGAAATGGTAGAGGATTCCTTCAATCGCATCACCATTGATGGCGATATGAGCACCAACGATACCGTGCTCGTATTGGCCAACGGTCGCTCTGGAATGCCCGTCATCCGTCGCAACTCACAAGCTTGCAAAATTTTCCGCGCCGCCTTGCGTCACGTCATGCTCGAACTGGCCAAAGCCGTCGTGCGCGATGGGGAACGGGTGACCAAATTTGTCACCGTGGACGTCAAGGGAGCCCGCACTTACCTCGATGCCAAAAAAGTCGCCGAGGCTGTAAGCAAATCCGCTCTGGTCAAATCGTCTTGGAATGGAGGCGATCCGAACTGGGGGCGCATCATCCACGCAGTGGGCTACTCGCGCGCACGCATCCGCGAGGAACTCGTGGACATTTATCTCAATGGCAAGGCCGCCTGCCTAGGTGGACTGCAAGCAACGACGCCTATGGACGAACTGCGGAGCATCGCCGCCAAACCAGAGTTCACTGTGGAAATCCACCTCAATCAAGGTGAGGCGAATTACACGATGTATACCAGCGATTTATCTCCAGAATACATTGATTTTAACCGTAGTGAATACGCCTACTGGAAACAAGCACGCAAGGACGGACTGATCTGAGCACATTTTATATGAAACTCGCACTCGATGCCATGGGCGGTGACCACGCCCCCACCACCAACATCCTCGGAGCCAAGCAGGCGCTGGGCCTCTATCCGAAAATCCAGAAAATCTTCCTCGTGGGTGACGGACCGACACTGGAGGCCGAATGCAAAAAACACCAACTCGAGAGCGACCGCATCACCATTGTCCATTCCTCTGAGGTCGTCGGCATGGCTGAACCGGGCGCCTTGTCCATGCGACGCAAAAAAAAATCGTCCATCAATGTCGCCATGGATCTGGTCAAGGCGGGCGACGCGGATGCCTTCATCTCCGCAGGCAACACCGGTGCATGCGTGGCATCTGCCACCATCAAGTTGCGTCTGATTGATGGCATCGAACGTGCAGGCATCGCCTCACCTCTGCCGAACGAACACGGTGTGTGCAACATTCTCGATGCCGGAGCCAACCCTGATGCAAGGCCACAGCACCTGGTTGGCTACGCCATCATGGGCACCGCTTTTGCCAAGCATGTATTGGGCATCCACGATCCTATTGTCGGTCTGATGTCCAATGGTGAAGAAGACGAAAAAGGCACCGCTTTTACGAAGGAAACCTTTGCCCTGCTCAAAAAAACACCCGACATTCACTTCATTGGCAACGTTGAGGGTCACGATCTATTTGAAACACCTCTGCATGTGGTGCTTTGTGATGGATTCACTGGCAACATCGTTCTCAAATCCTGTGAAGCAACCGCCAAAGCCATGGGCAAATGGCTGAAACAGGAACTCACCGCCAATCCTCTGCGCGCCCTAGGCGCAGCCATGGCCAAGGGTGCCTTCAAGGCGTTGAAAGAAAAATCTTCCTACGAAAGCTACGGCGGGTGTCCGCTTCTTGGCGTGGACGGAGTGGTCATCATCGCCCACGGATCATCCAGCCCACTTGCCATTCAAAACGCTCTGCGCGTGGGCATGGAAACCGTGGAGAACAAGGTCAACGAATCCATCCGTAAGGCACTGGCACAATCATAAGGTCAGCCTGAACGGAAAATCCCTGTCATTCAGGCGGCGATCAACGCCGATGATCGTAACTTTCAGCAGCAGATCTTCGGGTCGTATTACAGGATTGCTCAGGGTTTTGCAACGACTGTGTTCAAAAAATCTATGGTTCTATCAGTCGGCGGGCATCATCCGCCAGTTGCCGAGAATTGCCGCCACTTCCGTTTTCCAACACGCCACAAAGCTTCAAAACATGCCTGCCACCGCAAGCATAGAGAAATGACCAACCTAACAAGAAAGTGCGCACGTGCGCATGGAGCGCCAACAAACGTTCCAACACCGGTCCATTACGAGCTATGATTTTTACACATGCCACCGGAGCCTTGGCTCTGAGTGCGATGTCAAATACGGTAGTCATCCATTCCGGATCCCGCACGCTGCCGTCATTTTGGCGCCAGCCTATGGTTCCTGCTGGAAAAGCCGCCACACACCCCCCTTGATGCAAATGCTTCAACACTCGCCTCAGAGCCAAGGCGTTCATGCTCGCGGCTCTGGCATCATCGTATAGGGACAGCCCGATCACTCTTCCCTCGAACGAGGGGATCCGCGCCAGAGCTCCATTGGTCAGAATGAGCGCATCTGGACGTCTGTCCAGCAACCAGGAGCCGTAACTGATCCCGTCCATCGGGCCCGTGGGATGGTTCGCCACCACAACCAGAGGTCCCGTCGGCAAGTCACCCTCACCATCCACTTGCAAACGACAAACCTCTGCGATATCGGCAAAGAGGTTCGCCCGGCGCGGGTTCATTTGATGAGCCTTGTGCAACAACTTGCCGCCCATTTCCAGCGCGGTAAGCTTCCCTGCGAGGCTTCTCAGCAAGCGCCTGAATGCCGAATCTCCAGCAAGGAAAGGGAGAGCCGAAGTCAGGTCAGGCACGTAATCTCGCCATGCTTCCATCGCACCGCCATCCCTCATGCGCAATCCAGTTTGCCAACCTTGTGATACGATCTCAAGTTCTCCCAGCCTTCCGTGCCAAAGTAGCGCTTCACCGTTTGGTCTGGAGCATCAAGAAGATCTGTAACGATCAACACATCGAGTGCATCGCTAAAATTGGCATCCACGTTGAAATCCAAGACCCGCGCGTTGAGTTTGAGATAATGTTTCAGCAATACGGGGATGCCCTTGCCTTCCATTTCCATCAAAGAAGCGTTCACAGCCTCGATGCTCGCACACTTGCTGGACCAATCTGTGTGACGTTCTACGACGTCGTCGATGCCATCGAGCACCGAACAAAAAGGCGAGCGGGCTTTCACCTTGCCCGTCCATTGATCATGCATGCGGTCCTGCTTCAAATACTGCACCATCAGACTGCGGCTAAGGTGAGAATAGTCGTTGCTGATGCTCACTGGGCCGAAGAGCAAGCGGTGTTGAGGGTTGCGGCTCACGAACGTGCCGATGCCTTTCCACAAGAGCGACAACACAAAAGGATGTCCTTGGTATTCAGGAACCACGAAAGAACGACCTAACTCGATGCCATCTTGCAACTCGTCCAGCAAATCGGGAGCAAAACCAAACAACGTGCTGGTGTAGATGCCAGAATCACCCGCCACGGCACGAATGGTCCCTACCACGCCAATTCGATAACCTCCCACGATTTTACCCGCGTCTTCATCCCACAAAAAAAGCTGCAGATAATGATGATCGAAATCATCAAAGTCCATTTCCTTGCCAGTCCCCTCTCCCACTTCACGAAAAGTTCGCTCGCGCTGGATCGCAATTTCCCGCATTACCAAAGGAATATCAGATGAAGCACAAAGATACGTGCACAAGGAGTGGTGCCGGTTCAGCAAGCAAGAATCCGGCAAGCCCGACAATTCTTTCCCCAAGGCCTCCACTGATGATGAGCTAGCAATAGTTTCCATAACGAAAAGAGCACGAATTTTGTTCTGCTCACCTCGTTGATTAACGATTCCGTCACAGGAGAGGAATATTTCTCATGTGACAGAATCGTGAGATAAGCGTCTCCATCGTAGATTCAAGGCGCAATGGATCATTCACTCAAGAAAATGTATCTACAATTCATATACTGATATGATTTTCTCTTGACGCATCGCGGCAGATGGATGCGTGGGAACTATTGCTTGAAAGCAACACTCATTCCGATGTCGGACATTACCGAATCAGCCACAATCCATTGACGATCTCTGATCCATGGATCCTCTACGAAGGAAAGTCCATCAATTACCTGTTACCCTCCGCCTCAGGAAGCGGAATGATCACAATCTATGCTGAAGTCAAGAATACGGACGGACTCATAACATCGGACAGATTTACCGACACGATCCTCTTCGATACCAGCACCGCCGCCAACGCTGACAATGACGGTAATGGCATCTCCGATGCCAACGAAATCACCCATCCCTCCTAAAACCCGCCGGCAATAACGGGATGCCGAATCCGTGCAGCAGTCGGATTGTCAAAGTGAAAGCAGTTTGTTACAAGTGCGCGAAGGAACCTTTCGTTCCATGACTTTCCCATGTCCCTATTTTCCCAAGCCCTAGCCAAACGAAAGCATCTTCTGACCCATGATACCAATGCCGTGCGGCTGATCGATGCGGCAGGTGACGGTTTGCCAGGGGTCTATCTGGAAACATTTGCAGATCGATGGTTGGTGTCCACTACGGGAGCGAACCTACCAGCAGAACTCGCTTCATGGCTTCGAGATCAAGACCGCGAGATCTATCACAAATGCCTGAGCCAACAGCAAAAGGAATCGCCGCGTCATTTTTATGGTGCAGAAAGAAAAGAGCCCTTTCTCGCACGGGAGAACGGTGTTTGCTTCGAAGTCTCATTTCAGAGCGGATACTCACAGGGCATTTTCCTTGATCAGCGCGACAATCGGCAAAGGGTTCGTTCGCGCGTCCAAAGGGGCGATACGATACTCAATACTTTCGCCTATACGGGCGTGTTTTCCGTGTTTGCCGCCTTAGCTGGTGCCCAGACCACCACGCTCGATCTATCTCAACCGTATCTCGACTGGGCCAAGCGGAACTTCTGCCACAATCAGCTTGATCCGGGGGGGCACTATTTCTGCAAAGGTGATACCTTCCACTGGCTGAGACGCTTTGAAAAACAACGCCGCACATTTCATGGTATCATTCTCGATCCACCGACTTTTTCGCGGGATGAAAAAGGCAAAGTCTTTCGCGTGGAAAACGACTATGGTGAACTCGCAGCACTGGCATCACGATGTCTCGCACCCGGTGGCTGGCTGCTGTGTTCGACGAACTGCCACAAACTGCACCCGAGGGATTTTGAGCGCCAACTGCGTCAGAATCTGCCCGCCCATTGCCAATTCTCACACACGGCTATGCCCGCTGATTTCACCGATGCTCCGTATCTGAAATCGGTATGGGTCGAATTCTAACAACTGCTTGCGAAAACTCGAGTCGGTGGCATTCACTTACGGTCGGCTCACGCAGAAATCGCCCTCGCACTTCATGGGATCCATCCGGTGCAATTCTTCTCTGACTTTCCGATCTTTGCTACGGAAAAACAACTTACTCAGTGCATGGCGATTTGCGGCCAGCACCCGACACGCATGAATCGCGATTGGTAGCAATCGCGGACCCGCCAACCGCAACGCGGCGTCCTGATGATTGGCGCAACTGTAGAGACACCACACCCAGGCTTCCGCGCCACGATAAATTTCCTGCTCGCTGGTCCGCACCACCATTTCACGGGCCGGATCCAAGGTCCCCAAACCAGGAAAAACCTTTTCTGCATGAGGCGCTTGATAGGGAATGAATGCGATCGGAAAAGCCCTAGGCTGGCGGTTGATCCACTCGTGAAAGCTGCAGCACATGCCGCAGCGTCCATCGTAATACACCTCGATTCCTTCGATTGTTTTCGGTAATTTCATCACTTTTATCCTTTCGGTATTTTCAGTATTATCTGAAAATACAGAAAAAGCAAGAAAAAATTTCCACGAGAGTAGCTGATTCAAACACAGTGGAAGGAGCGGTCATTCACAGACTCACCGCCCTAGCGATTCAGTTTGCGAACCCAATCAACATGACGATCGCTGACAGTGGTGGCTTTGGAGTCATGGAAATCGCCCGGGGAGAACTGAAATCAACCCACGAAGTTTACTCCCATTCGATGCTCGCGGGTGGCTTGGTGGAGATATCGTACAAAACGCGGTTGATGCCTTTGACTTCATTCAAGATCCGGTGGCTGGCTTTGCGAAGCAGGCTGTAGGGGAGATCGACCCAGTCGGCGGTCATCGCGTCCTCGCTCACCACGGCGCGGAGGTTAGTTGCCCATTCGTAGGACCGCTCGTCCCCTTTTACACCTACTGTTTTGACAGGGATCAATCCGGCATACGCCTGCCAAACGCGGTCATACCAGCCGTCTTCTTTCAGTTGATGGATGAAAATCGCATCGCACTCACGAATGATGCGCAGGCGCTCGGGAGTGACTTCACCTGGACAGCGTACAGCCAAGCCCGGGCCTGGGAACGGATGACGCTGCAAAATGTCCTCAGCGATGCCTAGCGATTTTCCGAGTTCACGCACTTCGTCTTTGAAAAGCTCGGCCAGCGGTTCCAGCACTTTGCCTTGCGCCTGCAGTTCGAGAATGCGGTCTACGCGGTTGTGGTGCGTTTTGATTTTGGAAGCCTTTGATTTGGCATTCGAGGCACTCTCGATCACATCGGGATAGAGTGTTCCTTGTGCAAGCATTTCGGCATCCCCCACAGTATCCCAGAATACATCGATAAAAAGGTTACCGATGATCTTGCGCTTTGCCTCTGGGTCATCCACGCCCGCGAGTTTGCCGAGAAAAAGTTCGGCACAATCGACGGTCTCGATCTCCACGCCCATACGATGGAAGTTGTTGCGCACCTCGTCGCCTTCGTTGAGCCTCATCAAACCGTGGTCGACAAAAATCGCCCGCACTTTTACGCCCGCCTCTTTGAGCAACACGGCGAGAACTGTGCTATCGACACCGCCGGACACACCACAGACGACCTGACGATCGCCCACCGCCTGGCGTATGCCCTCGATCATCTCGCGTTTGAAATCCTCAATATGGAAAGGCTGCAGTTCTTTTGCCGTCAACAGGAAGTTGTGCAATATCCGCAAGCCCTCGTGACTGTGTGTAACTTCGGGATGGAACTGGATGCCATAAAAGCCTTCGCACCATTGCAGGGAAACTGGCGTGCCATGCTGGTTTACGGCGAGTACCTTGGTGCCTACAGGTAAGACATCGACTGTATCGGAGTGGCTCATCCAGACCTGCGACGAAGCAGAAAGTCCTTCATACAATCCCTCCCGCGCTTGGGGTGTGAGGGCAGCAGGACCGTATTCACGGCGATTGCTGGCATACACGGTGCCGCCGAATTTGATATTCAGCAACTGCATGCCGTAGCAAACACCGAGCACGGGGCAACCAAAGGATTTCAGGCGCTCGAAATCGATGTCCGGAGCATCGGGTTCACTGGTGCTACGAGGCCCACCCGATAGAATGATGGCGCCGGGCTCCCCCACATCCGCCAAGTCCTCGGGTGCATACAGTTTCGCGTAGTAACCCAATTCCCGCACTTTCCGCACAATCAACTGCGTATACTGCGAACCAAAATCCAAAACTGCTACGTGGTGAAACTCTTTCATATCGCTTCTAACAAAAAAATCTAACAAGAAAACAATCAGCTCATCGGCTGGTAATTCGTAGGCTCTTCCGTGAGAACTACATCGTGCACATGACTCTCGCGCAGACCACCGGTAGTGATGCGGACGAACTGCGCGTTCGTTTGCAGTTCGTTCAAATTCGCAGCCCCTACGTATCCCATGCCAGAGCGCAGACCGCCCATCAACTGAAACACCACATCCGATAGCGGACCTTTGTAGGGCACGCGGGCTTCCACACCCTCTGCCACCAGTTTTCCGGAACTATTCTGACCATAGCGATCGCCTGAACCTTTGCGCATGGCCCCTAGCGACCCCATGCCACGATAGGTTTTGAAACGTCGACCCTGCGAATGAACCGTTTGACCAGGGCTTTCGCGCGTGCCCGCGAGCAAGGAACCGAGCATCACTAGGTCCGCACCGGCCGCCAGAGCTTTGACGATATCGCCGGAATAGCGAATGCCACCATCGGCGATGACTTTTACACCATGTTCGTGGCAGTAATCCGCCACATTTCGAATCGCAGTGAACTGGGGCATGCCAACGCCGGAAATCACCCGCGTGGTACAGATCGAACCAGGGCCCACCCCCACCTTGATGGCAGCGGCTCCGGCGGAAACCAAGTCGCGCGCGCCAGCCTCCGTCACCACGTTACCTGCAATCACCGGACGGTCGGAAATCTCGCGCAATTTTGCAATCACTTCCATGACACGCGTGGTATGACCCGTAGCGGCATCGATGAAGAGAGCATCCGCGCCTGCCTCGATCACCGCTTGTGCGCGCTCAATAAACTCTGGTCCCACACCCACCGCCGCACCGCAGCGGAGCTGACCATTCGGATCCTTCGCGGCATTCGTAAATGTGATGCGTTTTTCAATATCGGATCCTGTAATCAAACCGACCAAACGATTTTCCGCATCAACCAAGGGCAGTTTCTCGATCCGATTTTGATACAAAATGCGGCGCGCCTCCTCGAGTTCCGTCGTCGGTGCCGCAGTGATGAGGTGATCACGTGGCGTCATCACATCTGCCACAGTGACATCCGTGCGATCGAGATAACGCACATCGCGCCCCGTGACCATGCCGACGAGGTGACCTTGCTCGTCGACTACGGGAAAACCAGAAAAACCTTGTTCGTCCATCACCCGCCGCACTTCATCCAAAGATTGCTCCTTGCGGAATGTGAAGGGCTTCAATATCACTGCGTTTTCCGAACGCTTGACCCGTGATACCATCGCCGCTTCTTCTTCGATCGTGCAGGCTCTGTGAATCACGCCCATGCCGCCCTCGCGCGCCAAGGCGATCGCCAGTTCCGATTCCGAAACTGTATCCATCGCCGCCGAGACCACGGGAATATTGAGCCCGATCTGCGCGGTCAGCATGGTGCCGAGATTCGCGTCCGCAGGCAAAATTGCACTACGTGCCGGCACCAACAAGACGTCATCAAACGAGAAAGCCAAGGGGAAGTCTGCCATGAGCGATGCAATCGAAAATTATCCAAGCTGACAAGTGAAAAGAGCGGGCGAGCAAAAAAAGTGAGAGTGCCCCCCAAGGAATCTCCGCAATGAGTTTTCACCATACAAAAATCCTTTGCACCCCAGAAGAAAGATGGGGGACTCGCACCTTGGATAGCGGAAGAATCACGATGGTGCTCAAGGGGAAAACCGATCTCAGGCGACGACTATGCTGCACTTTTTGCTCCGGAGGCCGGCTGTTTTCATCAGGGCATCGGGCATGTGGACGAGGGATTCGATGATATGATCAGGTTGGTAGGCATAGCGTTTCACTTCCTCGATCTTTGTATGACCACTGAGCACGAGACAGGTGATAAAGCCCATTTCCACACCACCGAGGATATCAGTATACATCGTATCCCCCACCATGACGGTATGCTCCGATCGCACGCCGAGTTGACGCTGTGCCATGCGCATCATGACGCCGCTCGGTTTTCCTACAGAAAAAGCCTTCACGCCCGTGGCTTTTTCGATCATCGCTACGATGGCCCCGCAACCCGGGCGCGTGCCCTGGTCTGTTGGGCAGGTAGCATCCAAATTCGTCGCCACCAAACGGGCTCCTTTTTCGACAAGCCTCACGGCTTTTTCTACCATTTCAAAATTCATCGTGCGGCCCTCACCGATCACCACATAGTCGGCATCATCATCCACCACCGCGATGTCATTGTGATGCAAAGCAGAGGTAAGACCGTTTTCGCCGATCACATATGCCGTTACGCGTTTGCGCTGCTGAGCCAAGAAGCGCGCGGTCGCCATCGCGCAGGTGAATACATCATCACTTTCCGCAGCGATTCCCATGCGCTGCAATTTCATCGCAATGTCGCGACGAGCACGCTGCGAATTGTTCGTGAGAAACAAAAACGGCACCTGATTTTTTTTCAACAAATCGATAAAACGATCAGCGCCGGGGATCATCTGATTCCCACGATACACCACACCATCCATGTCTAACAAAAACCCCATCTGACTTTTCATATTTCCGTTCTAGCGTCCGGCGTGCCAAGATGAGTGAATTCCCAAAAAAACGCCTATTTTCCTCGCATCGATGGCATTCACAAGATGGTCGTGATGACTCGGGTAGAGCCTTCGATCAAGTCTCGCCGAGCTTTTCCTAACAACTTTTGAAACAGAGGACTGGAAGGAGTCAATACGGTGACCTCACGACCATCATGAATGATTTCCAGTCCACCAGCGCTGGGGGCTAAGAGATACCACACGCTATCAGCAGTTCCCACCAAGGAGCCCATGACGATCTTTTCCGATTTTTCGATCGACATGACATCGAATGCCTCGAACAAACGCAACGCATCCGCCAACTCTTCCACCTGCTTCGCTTGCCCTGATGCCAGGTATGAGGCCTCTAGATTGCGAGTATCGTATTTGCTCTCTGCCTTGCTTCCGGCATCGGTGGCCGCGGCATGTGCTTCCTGGGCAGCTTGTTTCAAACGCAGCAATTGCGCGCGCAACTCTTCTCGTATCGCATCGAACAAAAGTGCTTTCATGACCCATCACTCGCGACCTTCCTCGGCATCGAACAGTGCGAAAAATGTTTGAATATCATCGCGATGAGCCAAATCGGCATCGGCTTTTTGCTGCGTCAGCCCGGGCGTTGCGGCATCATTCCAACCGCGCTTTTGCATGAAGGCATTCCAGACCTCGATCCGTTCGTCATCGGGACGCTGCCCCTGCGCGAAACACCAATCGAGGATTTCTTCATCGCTACCGCCTTGCAAGGTTCGCAAGCGCAGGGACTCAAAGTCCACGCCGAGGAAGCGGCAAACGCGATCATCAAAAGTCTTTTTCCCGGGAATGATGCCCACGTGATAACCTGCAGGTAGCAGACCTTGGGCATCGAGGCGGATTTTATCGAGAATGCGGCCGAATACAAAAATCCCGCCGACCGTGGCGGATGCGGAACGAAGGGGAAAGGACATGCCCCAAGATGAAACGGTTGCGGACGGGCATCAAGCGCCGAATTTCAGGCACGAAAGTCGGCGACGAACAACATCGATGAAAAATTCGATTTTGATGGATCAACGAAAGAAAAATTCATAACATGGCAACTATGTCAGTTCAGAAGGAAATGATGGGTCAACACTCTCCTCACAAATCCTTCAAAAAGATGATGTATGAGCGACTTGTGAGATCGGAGCGATACACCGTTTATCAAGAAGCCTTTCGCACTGCCACCGGATTGCCGCTGTCTTTGGTGGAGTCCGATACGGAAACATGCTGTCCCAATGATCAGAGCATCAATCGCAGCCCCTTCTGTGAAAAGATCAACCTTTGCAAGAAGGCCTGCTCCGCCTGCATCGATGTCAACAAACGTCTGATGCAAGAAGCTGAGCTTTCCAGTCCTGCGACGTGTCATTGTTTCGCAGGTCTTTGCACGAGTGCTGTGCCCATCAGGCTCGGAAGCACCACCATCGCTTACTTGAGAACCGGGCAGGTGTTTACTCGATCGCCGGATGAAAAAAATTTCCGTGATGTGCTCGCTGTTGTGGGGGAAAAAACGATTTCAAAAGAAGATGTCCCACTGTTGCACGACGCCTTTATCCAGACTCACTTGGTGGAGCCACAACGCTACCAGAGTATGATTGCCTTGCTGGCCAGTTTCGGCGAACAGCTGTGCAATGACTCTGAGCAACTTGCCTTCATCGATGAGGGATCCGAACCTGCGGCCGTTGTCCGGGTCAAAAAATATATCGACGAGAATCTCGACCGGACATTGCCTCTGTGTGAGATCGCAAAAATCGCTGGTCTATCCGAATCACATTTCTGCCGCCTATTTAAGGAAACGACTGCACTGACGCTCACCGAATACATCAACCGTTGTCGCATCGATTGGGCCAGGCGAGAGTTGCTCGACGCGAGCGCGCGCATCTCGGAAATTGCCTTCCAAATCGGTTACCAATCACTCTCACAGTTCAATCGCTCTTTCCTCCGCATCACGGGCATGTCTCCCACCATCTATCGCCGCAATCAACTGAGCCGCGTGGCCTCGTGAGGAAATTCAACGGATCAGTTGACGCAGGGACTTATTGAGCGATGGTGAAACATGTCACAACGCATCGCAATCATCGGCGGAACATCAGGCATCGGCGCCCGGGCGCTCCAACATTGGCGCTCACAGGGTCATGAAGTCCACGCCGCCTGTCGCAAACCAGAAGTGCTTGCAGCACAGGGTGTTTCCGCCCAGCATTTCGACGCCCTACACCCCACCCCACTGCAATGGCCTGAAAAACTCGATTCATTCGTGTATTTCCCCGGATCCATTTCGCTGAAGCCCTTCCATCGGATCGGCCACGATGACTTTGCGCGCGATCTACAGGTCAATCTGTTAGGCGCCGTTCACGCGCTGCAATCGGCAATGCCTGCCTTGAAAGCGAGCGGCAACGCGTCGGTGGTGCTTTTCTCCACTGTAGCTGTGGCTCAGGGCATGCCGTTTCACGCCTCCATCGCCGCCGCAAAAGGTGCGATCGAAGGGTTGGCACGCAGTCTTGCCGCTGAGTGGGCCCCGCTGATTCGAGTCAATGCAGTGGCCCCATCGCTCACTGACACCCCGCTGGCTCAGTCTCTGCTTAGCGATGAAACGAAACGTGCTGCTGCCGCGAAACGCCACCCCCTGCAACAGGTGGGGCAAGTCGGTGACATCGTCGCTCTACTTGACTTCCTGATCAGCGATCACAGTCGCTTCATGACAGGACAAATCCTCCGTCCCGATGGCGGACTATCGTCGGTCCGGCTCTTTCATTGATCTAACGCAAATTCAAAAAGACCTCTTCGACGGGTGCGTCAGGCAAGGCGGAAAGGAAATTTTTGCCATACCGTTTGGTGAGAATGCGATTGTCAAGAATGTGCACCCAACCGCGGTCTTTTGCCGTGCGAATCAGACGCCCCACTCCCTGGCGCATCTTGAGAATCGCCTCCGGCACACTGTATTCCATGAAAGCATTCCCGCCCTCAGCCTCGATGGCTTCCACGCGGGACTGAGTAAGCGGATGATCCGGTACGGAAAAGGGCAGTCGTGTCAGCACCACATTCGATAAAGCCTCTCCAGGCACATCCACGCCGGTCCAAAAGCTATCAGTGCCGAATAGCACGCTGTGCACGTCTTTGCGAAACTCCTCTACCATCCGATCGCGCGTCATGTTTGCTCCCTGCACAATGAGCTGCCAGCCTTTCTTGCGGAAAAATGCCTCCAACTGCGTCGCCGCATCACGCATCGCCCGATAGCTTGTAAAAAGCACGAAGGCCCGTCCCTCGCTGACCTCGACCGACATCTGGATCGCCTTTGCCAGTGCCTTATGATATCTCGCATCGCTCGGCTCAGGCATGTCACGAAATATTTTTACAACCATCTGATTCTTGTAATCGAAAGGACTACCTATGCTCATGCTGCGCACTTCTTCCGCGCCCACGCGACCCTTAAACCACTGCAGGGACGGATCACCCACGCCCAATGTCGCACTGGTCATGATGCAGGTCTTTTCCGGTGCGAATAGCAGACGCCGCAGGGATTCCGCCACCTCGACCGGAGCGGCGTGGAGGGAAAACTGCACCTCCTCGCGCCCGCCGCGCTCCACCCAGTAGACATTCCCCTCCTGTTGTTGATCCAGAAATACCTGCACCGTGCCGTGGACTTCACGCAGTTTTCGGGACACTTCTGTCAACTCCGCCTTGCTGGTGTCGCCTTCGACATCGGCTGCAAGGTCGTCAATCTCCGACCATAATTGGCGGAGCGGAGCTGCCAGTGTGTTGTCGACCAGTCCCGGACGACGCACTCGGAATTCCCGCCCGTATTCGCTGAAGCGCACGCTTTCTCCCACCCGCAGGAAAAAGTTTTCTGCCTCATCCAACAAGGCCTCCACCGCCTTCATGGCGCTGGCCTTGCGGTAGCTCTTCAGCAGACCTTTTTTGGTACGGGGATGATACAAGCGCATCAGATCATACTTCAGGCCTGCCTGACTGAGCCGTAACCCGAGTTGCGCGGCGGCCACATGTTCGACGGTGTGCGCTTCATCCAGCACCACAAAGTCGTTCGGAAACAAAAAACCGTTCATTGCTCCGGCGTCAGCGCTCGCTACATCATCCGCCGCTCCTAACAGGGCAAAAAACAGGGTGTGATTCACTACTACCATTTTGGCATCCGCGGCGGCTTTACGAGCTTCTTGAAAAAAACAATTGCCTCGCGGACCACACATCCGAGCGGTGCAGATGTGGGGATCGCTGCACACCTGAGCCCAGATTTTCGGAGAGGGCGAAAAAGACAGGTCGCTCAAGGTCCCATCGCGCGTTCCTTCTGCCCATCGTGCAATGGCACGCAGTTCCTCGTCCTCCGAACTGGTAAACAAGTCTGCCGTTTGTTCAATCGCCCGGCGCAAGCGCACAGGACAAAGGTAATTGCCACGCCCTTTCAACAGCACGGCGGGAAATTCCTCGCGCAGCACCTTGCGCACAATGGGGATATCCTTGCGGATCAATTGCTCTTGCAAATTGATCGTGTGGGTGGATATCACCGCCTTTCGTCCAGACTCGAGCGCAAAGCGCGCTGCGGGCAGCAGATAGGCCAGCGATTTGCCTACCCCCGTGCCAGCTTCTGCGATGACAGAACCACGCCGCACCAAGGCCTCCGCCACGGCAACGGCGAGCTGCTGCTGCTGAGGTCGATATTCAAAGTCCTTTGATCGCCCAAGGACGCCATCGGGAGAAAATGCATGCTGCATTTCCTCAACCAATCCCGGCACCGCGAGCCCATCCGTGACCGAAATCATGATCTCCCTCAATCGTGTTTACATCGATCCCCCAGCCTGGGCTTGCAAAAACTGCACACGAGCATCCGCCTCCTGCAGGGTCACGAAGCCATCGCCATCTTGGTCCGCGGCATCAAATCGCTGCTTCACGTAGCCTTTTTTTGTCTGAATCTTCTCGAACTCCCCCCATGACACCTTGCCATCACGATTCAAATCATACTCGTTGAACTTGGTGCGATTCGCCTCCGGAGCCACATCCAATGCCTCACGCAAGGAAATGGAACCGTTTTGATCATAGTCGACGAGATCAAACACCCGCTTGTGCTCGAATTGGCGCGCCTCCTCCAGGCTCAACATCCGGTCATCGTTGGCATCCGCTTCAAAAAACTTCGCCCGATCCACCCGACTCTCCACACTCTGGCACTGACATAACAAAACCATTGGCACCCCCCATAAAACTCGTTTGTATCTTCGCAACATCTTTGTGCCACCAACCTACCAAAGCACCACGCGTTCACAAGAACAAATCAACCCGTCACCAAAGGTGCGGTGACTCGGGACGGATGATGCGCACAAGCGAGCACGACTTCTCGCGGTCAAGGACAAGCAGGACCTGATCCACTGCCCCTGAAAGCTTAAAGTTTCTTGAAAATCAGGCTTGCCGCAGCACCGAAAGCAGTTCAGTCTGTTGGCGTCTCCGAAGAGAGCCTTTTTATGCCGAAAAGCGACAACATCAAACGCGGAGAACCAGAGCCCGCGCCCGACAAGCACCGTAGCGAGATCATAGGTTTCGCCTTGTCGGCACTCGGTCTGGTTTTCCTACTTGCGCTCATTTCTTACACACCGCACGACTCTCCCGTGGCCGACATGTATGGCCATGCCCCCAACAAAGTGCGCCATAACCTCATTGGCCCAGTGGGCGCGCTCTTGGGGGCGGCCCAGATGATGCTGCTAGGTTCCGCAGGCTACTTGATCCCCGTTGCCTTGATTTGGTTTGGCATCGCCAAGCTGGTATTCAATGCACGCCTCTGGGGGCGCACCATGATCGGCTTTGCCCTCCTGATGATCAGTGCCGCCTCACTTTTGCACGTGTCTGGCATTTTTTCCTCCGAGTGTCAAAAATACTGCACACCCGGCCCCGGTGGCATTCTAGGCGAAGGCATAGGTGGCTGGGTATTCGCTCAATTGATCGGCAAGATTGGCGCGCTCATTGCCCTTTCCACTCTTTACCTCGTAGGCCTCATCATGATCACAGGCGTGCCTCCGCTTCAGTTTTTGCGAGCCTGCCTGGTCGTCACCAAACAAAAATGGCACAAGCAAAAAGAACTGCGACAAGCAGCCCAGATTGCCGCCGAGCGCGAACAGCAAATGATGCGCGATCGCGAAGCGGAAAAAGAGCGACGTCGCCGCGAGCGCAGCAACAGCAATAGCAATGGCAATAACAGCAGCCCGATCACCGCTGATGATGAAAACGGTCATTTCAAACCTTTGTTTCACACAGAATCCGAAGAAAATCAGCAATTCTTGCCGCTCGTTACGACGCCGGCTCCGAAAATCATCGATGCATCCGCCCGCCGCCCAGCGGCTCCACAACCGGGTGACAAACCCTTCGAGCGCAAACCGAAGACTGACCTCTCTCTATCGACCACGGGGTTTGAAAACTACGAACTGCCCGGCTTCGATCTGCTCGATATGGACGAAAACGGCGATGCCCCCGAGGCGGACAAAGACGAACTGCTCGCCACCCAACGCAATATCATCGAGACCCTGAAATCGTTTAACATCGACGTGACCCCCGGCGATATCACTCGTGGTCCCACGATCACACGCTACGAAATCTATCCGCCGCCGGGCATGCGCGTCTCCAAAATTTCTCAATTGGAAAACGACCTAGCTCGCTCCACCTGCGCCGAACGCATCAACATTCTCGCACCGATTCCTGGTAAGGATACGGTGGGCATTGAGATTGCCAATTCCACAAAGGTCGCGGTGCCTTTGCGCGAGTTGCTACAAGATCCGGAATTCCGCTCGGCAAAGAAAAAAATCCCTCTCGCTCTGGGCAAAGACGTCTATGGCAAGACTGTCATCGGTGACCTCACGGCCATGCCTCACCTGCTCGTCGCTGGCGCCACGGGCTCAGGAAAATCGGTGTGCATCAACTCCATCATCGCCTCGATTCTCTTCAAGTTCGGACCCGATGAACTGCGCTTTATCATGGTCGACCCGAAAGTGGTAGAAATGCAGATTTACAACAAACTCCCCCACCTTGTGGTGCCGGTGGTGACCGATCCGAAAAAAACCGTGGCCGCTCTCAAGTGGGTGGTGAACGAGATGGAGAAACGCTACCGCATCTTTGCCAAAGTGGGCGTCAGAAACTTTGATGGCTACAACAACCGCCCGCGCCCGGAAAAAACGGTGATGGGTGATTTGCCTTTCGAGGAAAAAGAACCGGAGCCGGAGCCCGACATGGAACAAATCGAGTCCATCGCCGCCGCAATCGAATCTGGTGAATTGGGTCCCGAAGAAGACGAGGACGAAATCATCCCAGATGATGACAAAATCCCCGATCGTTTTCCTTACATCGTGGTGCTCATCGACGAGTTGGCTGACCTGATGCAAACCGCTCCCGCGGATGTGGAGGGCTGCATTGCCCGCATCGCCCAAAAAGCCCGCGCTGCCGGCATCCACTTGATCATCGCCACGCAAACCCCGCGAGCAGATGTGGTGACGGGCATCATCAAGGCCAACATCCCCTGCCGCATTGCCTTCCAGGTTTCCTCGCAACTTGACTCGCGCGTCATCCTTGACACCAAAGGCGCTGACAAGCTGGTGGGCAAGGGTGACATGCTCTACCTGCCACCGGGCTCGGCGAAACTCGAACGCTCGCAAGGCGCCTTCGTATCTGATGCGGAAGTGGAACGTCTCGTTGATCACTGCGCCGCTTTTGGCAAACCGAATTTCGAGTCCGATATCCATAAAGCCATTGAAACTGGCAATGTGGGCGACGATGCCAACGATGACGAATCAGATGTGGACGAGGAGATGGTCATCAAGTGCATCGAGGTCGTTCGCCAAGAACAAAAAGCCAGCACCTCCCTGCTGCAGCGCCGCTTACGCCTTGGTTACACCCGTGCCGCCCGCATGATCGACATCCTCGAAAGCCGCGGCCTGATTGGTCCAGGAGAAGGAGCCAAAGCCCGCGAAGTGTTCATCAAGGACTAATGCTAACGGAACGCCGACGTCCCCGTCGGCACGTGGCCTGTAAAAATGTCTGGATCATGCCGACGAGGACGTCGGCGTTCCGAGCAAACAGACACTGGACCACACAATCATTGGAGCGCCGACGTCCCCGTCGGCACCCTTCCTCCATTGACACATGGCACGCAAAAAAACGTCCAATCATGCCGACGAGGACGTTGGCGTTCCGTACAAACAGACACTGGACCACGCCCAATCTTGTGGCTCACGACAAAGACCGGCCTTCACAGGATTCTGATGCACATAGCGAACCGCCGCATGCAGATGATCTTCATCGCGAATGAAACGATCATGATAATCACGCATCCAGACCCGGCGGGAATCTCCGAGCCCCAGACCCAATTCATGGTTTTGCTCCAACATCCATCGTGCCGTGTAAGACTTCCACGCCTGCACCATTTGAGCCATCGGCGTCATGGGATCCACCACCACGTGCACATGATTCGGCATGATCACCCACGCCAGCAAGCGATAGCGCTCACCGTCATGATGCAAGAGACTGTTCTGAACAAACGCCGCCACGGATGGGTTTCCCAAGGCGCAACAGCCCTTAGCGGCATCCAGCCATTGCTCGACTTTTTTCCTTTTTTCCCGACTTCTTTGGTCTGGGGGAAACGTGGCAAGCTCCCGCTCCATGGCCAGAATCACCGAATTGGGCAAACTGTCGGCGAGACGAAACGTGATGCACTGAAGCAAGTGCACGCGGTCCCGATGAGGCAGGTATCCACGGGAATACCATTCCTTGCGCCCTGAGGGGCAGAATGTGGAAACGGGAGGGATTGATTTCATGAAATCGGTTGAGATGGTTTTGCACTGCGGGCGGGAAGGTTTTGCCGACGGGGACGTCGGCGCTACGACTTGTGACTCATGAAAATGCACTCAAACGAACAACTCATTCAATCTTTTGACCGAAAAAATTCATTTTCTTGCTTGCCATCAAAGCCGCGAGACCTTACGATGGGTGTCCACCCATGCACGGGTAGCTCAGCGGTAGAGCAACCGGTTTACACCCGGTCGGTCGGCGGTTCGATCCCGTCCCCGTGTACCATCTTTTTTGATCCAACCTCACCGCATCGGTGAGGTTTTTTTTTCCACAAAAAAGCCGCCGTCCTCACCAAAGAAGACAACGGCATGAATCGTTCAGACGCCGATCAGTAATCGAGCTTGGTCCAAGCCGCATTGTTTTTCGATGACTTGACCGCGGCCTCGATGAAGGCCATACCAGTCACACCATCATCGACCGTGGGGAAATCATAGCCATCGGCGGGTGCGGGACGCCCCAGAATGGCATCGGTGATTGCCTCGGCGGCAGCACAATAAAGATTGGCGAACGCCTCAATGAATGCTTCGGGGTGACCGAACGGAGTGCGGGTATTTTTCGCAGCAGCAACGCCGTTGTAACTATTGCCTCGGCGCCAGATTTGGCGGGGTTGATCGGCGAATTTTACGATCAATTCATTCGGGTGCTCTTGATGCCACTCAATGGAGGCCTCGGTTCCATAAATCCGCACATTCAGATTGTTTTCATCACCCGTCGAAATTTGCGATGCATACAAGACTCCGCGAGCTCCGCCTTTGTAACGCAAAAGCATACTGCCATCATCATCGAGCGGACGCCCAGGAATGAAAGTGTTCAGCTCGGCTGCCACTTCTTCGAGCTCTAGTCCGCTGATGTATTGGGCGAGGTTTTCCGCATGAGTGCCGATGTCGCCGATGCAATTCGAAACACCGGAAACACTGGGGTCCATGCGCCAATTCGAGATCGCACCATCAGTCGCATCCTTCAGCGCGGAAATGGCATAGCCCTGCGGGTATTCCGCTACGACTTTCAGAATGCGCCCCAGCTTGCCCTCGCGCACCATGGCACGGGCTTCCTTGACCATCGGATAACCCGTATAGTTGTGGGTCAGCGCAAACACCAAACCGGTTTTTTTCACGATCTCGCGCAATTCCTTACCCTCCGCCAGAGAAAAAGCCAGCGGCTTCTCGCAAATCACGTGAATGCCCGCTTCCAAAAACGCTTTGGCTACCTTGTAATGGAGATCGTTGCGAGCGACGATGCTCACAAAGTCAATCCGTTGTCCCAGCGGTAATGCCGCTTCCTTGGCTGCCATTTCCTCGTAACTGGAGTAGACGCGAGATGGGTCAAGAAACAAGTCCTCGCCCGAGAGTTTCGATTTTTCCGGACTCGAGGAAAAACATCCGGCGACCAGTTCGATCTTGCCGTCGAGATTCGCCGCCATGCGATGAACCGCGCCGATGAATGCCCCGCGTCCGCCGCCGACCATGCCCATTTTGAGTTTACGATTGAGTGCCATACAATGATGAGAAATGTGCAAACAGAAAAACCACGCGAGCGGCAACCCTGTCGAGCAAAATCCACATTCTATGCGCCGTTCTCTAACAGGTAGGAATGCCAAATCGGCACATCGGCCGGAGCCCACTCGAGTGCGGCAAATTCGGCACCATCGCACCAGCGCCATTCGGCGTGCTCCAGTGCCAGAGGTGTTCCGGAAACGATCCGACAAACGTATGGCAAGAGGCGTAGCGAAATGGCTCCGTAGGTCCAGTCCACCGCCGGACGCGGGTGCAGCACCTCGATCTCAATCGCGAGCTCCTCACGCATTTCTCTGATCAGGGCCTGTGGCGGACTTTCCTCCGCCTCGATCTTTCCTCCGGGGAATTCCCACAAGCCCGCGAGTGACTTCCCCTCACCACGCCGACACACCAAAACCTTTCCGTCTTCTCGAACCGTGATCGCGCACACCACCTGCATGGGGAGATCATTTCCCTTGCCTGCTGGTAAGTCAATTCGCGCCATCGACAGTTCCGAAAATTCCCCTTGATTCCTTAGGGGAAGTTGACTATTCACTTGCCTGCAATAACTCATGCCACGGGGTCGCAACAAACTGGAATTGGCGCGGAAGCGAACACGCAATGTTTCGCGTCCCAGTTCTTCGTTTGTGGACCAACTGCGCGCGGCTGGGTTGCGGGCGCGACTGGTAGCCAATCAACCCACCTCCATCCGATCCTATCGTCACATCCGCGCCACTCTGGCGGAGGAGCAGGAATTTGCTGATATGGAATTGGGATTCGGCAGTCGGTTTCTGCGTTGGTTGATCGCGCTGCTTCTGCTGCCCGTATGTCTGATCACAACCCATACTCTCGTCTCGCTGTTTTCGCATGAAGCCCTACACCAATCCTTCTGGCGCAGCGAAGAATTCCTGTTCTTCGCGATCGGCGCCACGCTGATGATCGCAGTCCTATGCCTCGGGGTGATGCGTCGTGTTTTTTTATACCTCTATGTGTTAGGTCATGAATTTACCCACGCCTGTTTCGTCTTCCTCTACAAAGGGAGTGTGCTGGACATGAAGGTCTCCACGCAGGGAGGATACATCGCGACAAACAAATCGAACATCCTGATTTCCCTTTCGCCTTATATCATACCCATCTGGTGCGCGCCGGGCATCGCCTGCTTTGGTTTTTTGAGTTGGACCATCACCCTACCATGGTATGCGGATGCCTTGCTCTATTGTTGGATCGGGCTGAGTTGGTCTTTTCATCTCTGGTGGACCGTTTGGATGATCCCTCGCGATCAACCAGACCTAAAGGAAAACGATACTTTTTTCTCACTGGTCTTTATCTATCTCTCGAACATCTTAGTGCTGCTGGTGATGCTATGCTTGGCATCGCGCTCACTCACCTTCGGCACTTTTTTCGCAGCATGGTGGGTTCATGCCGAGCAATTCATTCGCTATTGCATGTCATGGATCTCGCGTTGGTAAGCCTTCAAAGCACCTTGAAAAAAAATCATTTTTTGATCATTTTTTCTTGCCATCGGTAAATTTTCTGCGAATCTCTGCGCCCCCAACCAAAGCAATGACCCGTTCGTCTATCGGTTAGGACTCCAGATTTTCATTCTGGCAAGATGGGTTCGACTCCCATACGGGTCGCCAATGGCGTAATCAACCACCTCCGGGTGGTTTTTTTATGCCCCGAAGAAACCTCGGCTTCCTCAGTTCTCAACGATCGCCGCCTGAGATTTCCGAAAATCAGAGAACCATCCGGTCCATGACAACGCTGCGCCGCATCATCCGCCACACCATGCGATTTCCGCTGATGAGCCTGCTTTCCCTGATCCTTGCGGTGAGCTGCACATCCCTCGTTTTAGTGCTGCCATCGGTTACGATGTGTTTCATCGATGTCATTATCCCGCAGCAACAGCATGACCAGATTTTGCCCACAGCCTTGTTAGGCATTCTTGCCATTGCCGGCAGGCAACTGCTTTTCACCCTCCGGACATATTGCAACAACATGTTGGAAATGCGCATCACCCACTTGATTCGAGTGGAACTGTATGACCAGCTGCAACGCCTGCCCGTGAAATGGTTTGATTCCCGTTCCTCCGGTGAAATCATGACGCGCGTGGCCGATGATGTTCCCACGATGGATCGCGTGGTGATCGATGGCATTGATCAAGCACTGGCCGCCTTGTTGCAATTTCTCATCGTCTTGGGTTATCTCTTCTATCACTCTTGGCCACTCGCTCTCGTCACGCTTGTGCCTCTGCCTTTCATCGGACTATTGACATCATGGTGGTCGCGCCGTTCGGAGTCGAAGTGGAAGGCCTCCTCGGAGGCCTCCTCCGCGCTCCATGCGTTATTGCACGATAACCTCGCAGGAATCAGACAGATCAAAGCCTACACGATGGAAGCTGAGGCCTTGGAACAATTCGATGAGGCGTCGCGTAAAGTGGGCGAAGCACATCGCGATGTGATGAAAGGGCAGGCGATTGTCTGGCCCAGTGTGTCACTCATGGCCGAGTCGGGCATTATTCTCATGGTGGCTTTCGGCGCATGGTGGACGATCGAGGGAAAACTCACTGCAGGTGTCGTGATGTCATTCCTCGTTGCGTGGGGATTTCTGTTTGACCCGATCTCCCGCATCAATGCCTTGGCGCAGACCTTCACTCGCGGTGTGGTGGCGGCAAAGCGAGTCTTCGCCATCATCGATACCCCGAACGAAACCCATCTTACCGAAGGCAAGCGTCCCGCCGAGTTCCACGGCGCTGTGCGTTTTGAAAACGTAGGTTTTTCCTACTCCAGCGAGAGCCCCGCTGTGCATGACATATGCCTGCGGGCGGATCCTGGGCAAACCATCGCGCTGGTAGGTCCTACTGGAGCGGGGAAATCCACGATCCTGAACCTACTCACCCGGTTTTATGATCCAGCAGAAGGAACCATATGGATCGACGACACTCCCATTACGGAACTCTCCAAAGAATGGTTGCGCGATCACACCGGCTTCGTCACCCAGGAAAACTTTCTTTTTAACAGCAGCTTGCGCGAGAACCTTCGCATCGCCAAATCCGATGCCAGCGATGAAGAGATTTGGCAAGCGCTCGATGCGGCCCATGCCTCTTCCTTTGTTCGTGCGCTGCCTGCAGGACTCGACACCATCGCAGGTGAGCGCGGTGTCCGGTTTTCTGGTGGCGAAAAACAGCGACTCTCCATCGCACGCGCCTTGCTCAAAAACCCGCCGCTGCTATTGCTCGATGAGGCGACCTCAGCACTGGACAATCAGACCGAGCGGCTCGTGCAGCAGGCTCTCGAGCGCTTGCGCAGCGAGCGCACTTGTTTCGTCATCGCGCACCGTCTTTCCACCGTTCAACAAGCAGATCGCATCTACGTCATGAAGGATGGGCGCATCGCCGAACAGGGAACGCATGCCGAGCTGCTGCAACAGCAAGGCATTTACGCCCACTTGGCCGAACAATCCTTGCAGTGAGAGCATCCGGTGAATGCGTTACGCAAATTTCTCCGATTTTCCCGAAAAAATAACGCTTTTTGCTTGCCAAACCTCACGACATCCCTATCTTCGCCGCCCCTTCTCGAGCTGCCCATCAACCACGAAAGATCGAAGGGACCTCAGCAGCAGATCTTTCAAAAGCGCCCTTTCTGCTTTAAGAAGGGACAACCTATACACCTATGATTAACGAACTTATCTCGGAAATGGTGGACGCTGGCGTTCACTACGGTCACCAAACCAAAAAGTGGAATCCCAAAATGAAACCTTATCTTCTCAAGGATAAGAGCGGGATTTACATCATCAACCTCGAAAAAACGGTCAAGTGCCTCGACAAGGCGGCTGACTTCCTTGCCGGTCTTGCCGCCAAGAATAAAAAGATTCTCTTCGTCGGTTGCAAGCGCCAGGCGCAGGAAGCCGTTCGTGAAGCGGCGGAAGCCACCAACCAAAACTATGTCAACCATCGTTGGCTCGGTGGTATGCTCACCAACATGGCTACCGTTCGCAAGAGCGTGGAGCGCCTGAAATACCTCGAAAATATCGAGAAACAACCAGAGTTCAAAGCCATGTCCAAGAAGGAACTCGCAGCCCTCGGCCGCGAGCGCGAAAAGCTGCTGCGCAACCTGCGCGGTATTCGCAATCTGGAGAAAGCTCCTGATGCCATCGTCATCGTTGACTCCGCACGCGAATCCATCGCAGTTGCTGAGGCACGCCGCTTGAAAATCCCTATCGTCGCTCTGGTTGACACCAATGCCGACCCGTCGAAAGTGGAATATCCCATCCCTGGCAATGACGACGCCATCCGCTCGATCCGTATCGTCCTGCAAAATCTGGTTGATGCGATCGTAGTTGCCTCCAAGGCCTGATCCCTCACCCCATCGGGCGGCCTGAGATTCTCAGTGCCGCCCTTTTTTTTCCAAACACACCTACCCACTCCCTACCTATGATTACTGCTGCTACTGTAAAAGAGCTCCGCGACAAAACCAACGCAGGCATGATGGACTGCAAGCGCGCGCTTGAAGAAACCAACGGCGACCTCGAGGCCGCCATCACCCTGCTGCGTGAAAAAGGCATCGCCAAGGCCGCCAAAAAGGCCGACCGCGAAGCCAATGAAGGCACCATCACCGCGCGCATTTCCGCCGATGGCAAATCGGGCATCCTGCTCGAAGTCAACTGTGAAACTGACTTCGTTTCCAAAAACGAAAACTTCCAGGGCTTCGTCGCCGGCATTGCCGATGCACTCATCAGCTCGAATGCCGCAGACCTCACTGCCGCCAACGCTGTCACCAGCCAAGGACTGAGCATCGAAGACACCATCAAGGCCAAAATTACGGAAATCGGAGAGAACCTCTTGTTCCGCAAGTATGTGCGTTACGAAGCCCAAGGCGAAGGCGCCATCGCTTCCTACATCCACATGGGTGGCAAGGTGGGCGTGCTTGTGGAAATCGGAACTACCAACGCGGCAACGACGGGCAACGAAGGATTCCGTGATCTCATCAAGGACATTACCCTCCATATCGCAGCATTGAGCCCACGCGGTCTCGCCCGTGAGGACATTTCCGCTGAAGTGGTTGCCGCTGAAGAAGCCATCTACCGCGCCCAGATGCTGGAACAGGGCAAGCCTGAAGCGATGCTCGATAAGATTCTGCCCGGCATGATGAAGAAGTTTTTCGCCGAAAACTGCTTGCTCGAACAAGGATTTGTGAAGGACCCAGGTGTCACGGTCAAGGCCCTGCTCGAAAGCAAAGGCAAAGAGCTCGGTGATACATTGACGCTCCGCCGTTACGTTCGTTTCGGCCTAGGCGAGTAATCGCTTGCTTCCATCATCTTCGAACGCCCGCTGCACCACAGCGGGCGTTTTTTTGTGCAGATTGTCGAGCGATGCCACATCGCGGGGAAACGGGTCGCCCTGAGTGGATGAACCTGGGAATCGGCGTTTCACGAAAAATCCAGCACTCGATTTCCTGCCGAGATCGGAATCCACCATCGTGCCAAGCTTCCCAAAAAGGAACCCCGCTCTGGTTGTCGAGAGTCTCCCCCCAGACACTCTCGACGATTCCAAAGCGGGGAACGCGAGGAATGTAGGGGAATTGACCGAGCGCGCAACGAAAATCTGCAAGGTCTCATCGAAGATTCACGGCGATCCGGAGAGCGGAAACGATACCTTTATGGATCCGATGGAGATGATGTTGCGCAAGTGTGTAGATCTAGCGGCAAAAATCCGCATCGTTGCTGGGAACCTTCACGATTTCCATCGCATGACGATGGATCCAAATGCTTTGAACCAATCCGAGCATAAACATGCACATCACCGCGAATGTGCCCGAGTAACTGATCAATGGCAGCGGAATACCCGTGATGGGCATGATCAAGATACACATGCCGATGTTTTCAAAAATGTGAGCGAAGAAAAACGCCACCACGCATGCCACGACCAACCTGCCCGTCAGATCGCGACTGTAAAACGCCACATAAAGACAAATGATCAACATGACGGCAAAAACCGTGACCAGGAACAAGCTGCCGCGAAAGCCGAACTCCTCGGCAATCACGGCAAAAATGAAGTCGTTGTGGGCCGTTTTCCACGGGATGTAGCGCTTGTCGTGCAGTGAACCTCGCTCTGCAGAAGCATTCCAACCATTCCCCATCATGCCAGATTTGCCAACAGCCATCGAGACGTAATATGCCGCATAAGCAGGCCCCGCGACATCCACGGGTTTGTCCTTCAGCATGTCAAGATACAGCTGGATCCTCTCAGGTCCACGGGTCGAGACACTGGGCAGCACGACCATGTAGATCATCGGTATGAATCCAAAGCCCAAAATGCCCATGAGACTCAGATACCGGAAAGGCACTCCGCCAATCAATAGGGCTACGACGGCCACGGGCAACCACACCAGTGCCGACCCCATGTCCCCCATTTTCATCACCATCAGAAACGGAATACCAGAACAGCAGGCAATGATACCGATGCGAACCATGGGCAAGCCCAGCCAGCGATGGATGCGCGGCAGGTCCTGCAACATCCATGATATCATCAACACCCCCGATGCTACCCCTAATTGCGCAGGTTGGAAGATCACGGGACCGAGGCGCAACTGGTGGACCTCGTCATCACTGCCCATCACACGGGCCATAAAAAAAAGACTGATCGCGTAAATGGGCAGAGCCAGCCAGCGGATCCATCGATAATCCATGAGTGCCGTAGCGAAATACACCACCGAGCCGTAGAGAATCCAGTGCTTTTGCAAATCCGCATAATAAGCACCGGCTGAGCCAAACTCTTCCAACAGCCGTGCACTCACAGGCAAGTGGCGCGCCGCACTCTCGATAGCGTAGATCCCAAAAATCAACAGCGCATACATCAAGATCACCAACACCCAATTCATTCCTAAGATTTTTCGTAAAATGGGCGACATGAGTGATGATTTTCAGAAAAAACATGCATGATTCCCCTGCTGCTGACAAGCCACGGTTGATGGACTCCGCAAAAAAATCGCATTTCCCTGCAGTTTCCTTCTTGACATTCCCCTCGTTTTCCCCAAGAGTCCGCCCCCCAACCGAAATTTTCAACCTAACCACAACCAATTTAGCAGCATGCGCGGAGTGACAATGAAAAAAGGAGAACCCGTCGATCGGGCCCTCAAACGCTTGAAGACAAAACTCGATGCCGAAGGCATTCTCGAGGAAATTCGTCGTCGCCGCGCCTTTGAAACCCCCACCGATCGCTTCAAGCGCAAGCTCCGCACCGCTTCCAAGCGCAACAAATTGCGCTGGCGTTTCTCGACGGACAAGCCGACGCTGATCCTTGACGAAGCGGTGGATTGATATTCCTCCCCCATTTTTGAAAAAGGCACCGTATAGGTGCCTTTTTTTATGCCTTGGTGATACAAAAGAAAGAACGTTTCACCACTGCGGGGGACTTTGAGATTGCACACCAGACAAAATCCGTTTGCAATGTCGTCCCATGCCTGACGCACCCGCTGCTTCCAGCAAAACCCAGACGTTTTGGCGTCGCACGTTCAGCACACTGCTCTTGTGGGGCATTGTAGGTCTGGCATTTGGCTCGATGATGCCTTGGGCCCACCTCGCCCTCATCGGCTGTCTCGCTCTGTGGGCGATGGTGGAGTTCTGCTCACTGTCGCTTCACAGCGGTATCGCCGTTCACCGTTTTTGGGCACTCTCACTCAGTGCAGCCTATGGCGCCGTGATGTCCTATTTTTTGTGGCACGGCCATGCTGTGCCAGCTGAGCTGGACATTGCCCTACTCTTCTTGTTGATCTGTGGCACACTCATCAGTCAACTGCGTCATCCCATCGATGGCATCAAAAGCGTGCTTGCGGTGACCTCCACCGTCTTCGGCGTGCTCTGGCTGACGTGGTTGTTCTATTTTACCGCACGACTGGATTTTTCTCCGCGATTCGACGGTTCATTGAGCGGATCCTACCTCCTCTTATGGTGTCTTGCAGTGACGAAATTCACTGACATGGGAGCCTACCTGTCTGGCTCGCTAATCGGCAAACACAAAATGATTCCACACGTCAGTCCGGCAAAAACTTGGGAAGGATTTGTCGGCGCTCTTGCATTCGCTTTGATTGCGGCCGCTAGCCTCTATGCGCTATTCCCTCAGCAATTGTCGATTTTTCCGTCCTGGTTTCATGTGATCGTTTTGAGCCAGATCGTAGCGCTGCTCGCCGTTGCAGGTGATCTCGCCGAAAGCCTGTGGAAGCGCTCCCTAGCGGTCAAGGACTCCGGTCACGCCCTGCCAGGCATCGGCGGTGCCATGGATCTCATCGACAGCCTCTGCTTCACCGCTCCCGCCGTCTATCTCTACGTTGTTCTCTTTCTCTGACCATGCCGAAAAAAATTGTTTTGTTAGGTTCCACCGGATCCATCGGTTGCTCGACGCTCAAGGTGGCGCGCGACTTGCCTGAAGAACTCGAAATCATCGCCCTCGCCGCGCAGGGCAGTGTGGAAAAACTCGCAGAGCAGGCGCGGGAGACGGGCGTGAAACACGTCGCGATTTATCGTGCCGAATTGGCCGATTCGCTGCGCGCCTTGCTGCCCGATGATGTCACGATTCATTGCGGTCCCGAAGGTCTGATCGAGGTAGCTACGCTCGCCGAGGCTGATACGACCCTTGTCGCCATCGTGGGCACAGCCGGCTTACAACCTGCGCTGGCTGCCATCCGTGCGGGAAAAGACCTGGCCGTAGCCAGCAAGGAAATCTTGGTGATGGCCGGAGAAATCGTAACCCGCGAGGCTCAGCAGGCAGGCGTGCAGTTGCTCCCCGTCGATAGCGAACACAATGCCATTTTCCAATGCCTCGATGGGCATCGCGGCGGAGAAAAGGAAGTTTCCCGTCTCATTCTCACAGCATCGGGTGGACCTTTCCGCAACACCCCCGCCGCGGAACTGCCGCACGTCACCCTGGCTCAGGCGCTGAAACATCCGACATGGGACATGGGACGTAAGATCACCATCGATTCGGCATCGCTTTTCAACAAGGGGCTGGAAATGATCGAGGCGCGCTGGCTTTTCGGCATCGGCATGGAGCGCATTGATGTCATTGTCCACCCGCAAAGCATCATTCACTCGATGGTGGAGTTTATTGATGGCTCCGTGCTCGCCCAATTGAGCCATACCGACATGTGTTTCCCTATCCAATATGCCCTCACCTGGCCCAAACGCATGCGCGGCGGATTGCGACCGCTACGGTTCGAGGAATTGGCGAAACTGGAATTCATCGCCCCGCGCGAAAATGATTTCCCTGCCCTGCGGCTTGCACGTGAGGCCGGACTGACGGGCGGCACGTTGCCCGCCGTTTACAACGCGGCCAACGAAATTGCAGTGGATGCGTTCATCGCCGGTCGCATCCCCTTCCCTGGCATTTGGGATTTGGTGGAAAAAACCATGAATTCCCATGCGGTGCAGACAGCGTGTGAACTGGAGCCTATCCTCGAAGCCGATGCCTGGGCGCGAACTCATGCCAGCGATTTGCTGCCTCATGTCTGATTTCATCGTTGGACGAATTCCTCAAAAAACATTCCTTCTTTCCTAACGACTGTCCAACTGTTAGAGAAACCGCCATGCATCTGCTAAAAGACATTTTCACCTTCGCTTGGAGAGGCAGTGGCAAGTATGTGATGATCATTTGTGTCGCACTCTCGTTGGTCTCTGATCTTGCGGGGTTGTCCCCTTTATTTGGCGGAATCGCCACACTGATGCTCAGCGGTTACTTTTGCGCCATCTTCTATCAAATGATTCAATCGACGGCAACGGGAGGAAAAGAAGCTCCGGAATTTCCTGATACTTCGGATGTGTTCGGAGACATCATTTGGCCGATGTTGCAAACCACAGCCGTGATCGCCGCCTCTTTCGGACCCTACTTCGTTTGCCACTTTCTGACCGACGAACGCTCCAGTCATTCAGCCCTATCCCTCGCTCTCCTGGGTTATGGAGCGATCTACTTTCCCATGGCCATGCTCGCGGTTGTCATCCTCGGCTACACCGGCGCGATGAGTCCCCACATCGTGATCCCCGCTTTATGGAGGGGCGGCAAAACCTACTGGTTCGGCGTTTTACTGCTATTGGCGCTTTACGGAATCAGTGAATGGATCGACCAGATGTTTTCGGGACAGATCATCATCGGGCACTTGATCATGGCAGTCGTCGGCTCCTACACCTTGATGACCAAGGCCAGAATTCTTGGCGTCGTCTATCGCGAGCGACAAGAAGAACTCGGATGGCTGTAACGCGAGCACGTGACAAAATCGCTCACGCACTGTTTCAAAAAATCCAAATCCACGGTTGCCGCCACCGGACTTTCCCATTACAAGAGCGCTTTGCCGATTCACCCGATAACGAAAATGCCTCACGCGACTTTGCTCAAATACCCTGGCACCAATTGCGATGCCGAAACCGCCCGTGCCCTGCAATTGGTGGGCTTCACCACGGCCATTGTACCGATCGCGGACGCGACGGTGGCCGACATCGAAAAATCCCAACTGGTGATGTTTTCGGGCGGGTTTAGCTATGGCGACTACGTCATGTCCGGGCGCTTGGCGCAATTGGTCACGGAGTCAAAACTCGGCGATGCGATCCAGAACCACCACGCCCGCGGTGGCTTCACTTTTGGCATTTGCAATGGATTTCAAATTCTCACCAAACTCGGCATTCTGCCCACGGGTAGCTTGATCGACAATACCACCGAGCGATTTGTTTGCCGCTGGGCTACGCTCCAAGTAAAAAACTCCTCCAGTCCCTACCTGCAAGGTCTACCTGAGCAATTCGAACTACCCGTCGCCCACGCAGAAGGACGCTTTGTGACATTTCCTGGCGATGCCGAAACGTACCTCGCCAACGGCAATGTGGCTCTTACCTATGCAGACAATTTTAACGGGTCTACACTGGCGATCGCCGGATTGCAGGATGCCACGGGGCGGGCCTTCGGCCTCATGCCGCACCCCGAGCGTTTCATCCAGAAAAACCATCACTATGATCCCGATTGGAACCTTACGCCAGATTTTGGCTGGGGCTACTACATGTTCAAGAGCCTTGCTTCCGCTCTGGCCTGAGTCCTCTAGCTCCGCCGCAGCCGCGATGCAGAAATCACGGCAGATCGGATCGGTGACAAAAAAGACTTGCACGGTCCGCGGGTAGAGACTACCCCGATGCCGATGAATACACAAACGTCTCTCATTCTTTTCAAACCCGATGCCATCGAGAAAAACTTGGCAGGCACGGTCTTGGCTCGTTTCCAAGCCGAAGGATTTCGCATTCGCGGCATCAAAATGATGCAGTTGGACCACGCGATTCTGGCTGATCACTACTCGCACATCGCCGATAAGCCGTTTTTTCCGGAGATTGTTGCCTTCATGAGCAAGACACCAGTCATTGCCTTGGCGTTGGAAGGTGATAACGTGATCGCCCGCGTGCGTGACCTACTGGGTCCCACTGACTCCAAAGCGGCTGCGCCGGGCACGATCCGCGGCGACTTCGGCGAAGACAAGATGATTAACGTCTGTCATGCATCCGATTCCCCTGAGGCAGCAGAAGCAGAACTGCAGCGTTTCTTCCGCCCAGGCGAAGTTTTTGCCTGATCATCGATACCAGATTTCTCTTGCCCGCGGGCGCAGGCCCAGCGGGCGATTTTTTGCCTGAATGCGCGATGTTTGTCCTGATCCTCGTAACCATCATTGCAGCCGTCATGTTTCACCGCAAAACCGCGGAAAAAGGCTATCCATCTCCGCGATTTTGGATGTATCCGCTCATCGTAGGAAACGGGATCCTGCTCTTCACCATCGCAGTCAATGCTTTGTCTGAGTCTCTCCTGCCCGAGCCCCGTCCAGTCTGGTTTCCTCTCTACAGCCCCTCCGTGGACATCCTCGCCCTAGCGACATTTTTTGCCGTCATAAGGAAAGCGTGGAGACAAATCCTTCAGTTGCCTCCTAGAGAATGATGGTCGCAAGGAATGAGGGACTCAAAGTCCTAGCATCTCTTGAATTTCCTTTTTGGAAAGATAACGGTCACGGTTTTTGTTGAACTGTGAGAACTTGTCAGCCGCACCACTGACGTCGGTGGAACTTCCGGAAAACTCTTCGAGCGTCACGGATCCATCCTTGTTGCGATCATGATCTTCCAAAAAGTCGTCGATAGCGCTGCTGATTTTGTCACGCTTGGCCTTTTCCGCTGCCTCTTGTTTGCGTTTGGCAGCCATGGCTTTTTGCATGGCCTGATTGCGGTTGCGTTGGGCCATCACGGGCAGAGAACCAAGCAAAAGGAAGCAAGTGAGAAGGTAAAAGGTTTTTTTCATGAAGAGAGTTGGTGAGTGATGCAGGATCGGTATCTCCCACGACAGGAAAGGGCAAGGAAAATCGATTCCTATCTGGATCTGCCGCAGCCCACGACTTGCTAACGAGCTATTTTTTTGCACGGCGATTCAGCCAAAGAATACCATTCCCTGCAAGATTGTGAAAGAGGGTCCGATTTTCTCGTGAGAAGGAAGTCGAGTTGTCAGAAATCCTGTCAAAACCCGTCTCGATGGCCAGCTTGCGTTTCTCTCAGAAATGATTCTCTTCTTCGCTTGATCACCGTTTCGATTTCGATCCAATCAAGGATTGCTTCGCGAAGATTCCTTGTGATAGTCTTAATCCACGATGACTGACACATGGTATCTCATCATGGATGGGCAACAACAAGGCCCCCTTTCCAAGGAACAAGTGCAACAACTTGCGCAGGAACAACGCGTGACCTCAGATACCATGGTATGGTCGGAAGGAATGGCGAACTGGCAACCGGCATCACAAATTCCTGGACTCTTATCCCCAGCACCCACAACCAAAGACGGAACGACGCCTCCCAGCCTTATTCCGACTCAGGCTCAAACTGATACTGTGGCGATGTCCCCGAGTTCCGTTTCGCCTTACTCGACCCCACGGACTGCTCTCGCCCATGCTCCCACAGGCACAAGCTACCCTCTCATAGCGATCAAACCTGCGAATTTCGCCCTGTGGATGTGGTCCTTCATCGGCGCCTTTCTCTGCATTCCTCTGCTGCTCATCCTTTTATTTTTCGCAGTAGCCTCCTCCAGCTCATCTTCTCCCCAGACAGGTAGCATGGGAGCAGCGAGCATTCTAGGGGGGGTAGCCTTATATGTTCTCTGCCTTGCCTGCTTTACTCTATCAGGCATCTTCTTTTACATCAATCTCTACCGCGCATGGAGTTGCTTGGCGGCCGGTATGCCCAGCACCTCACCGGGTAAGGCCGTAGGTTTCCTTTTTATCCCCCTCTTCAATCTCTATTGGATGTTTGTAGCGATTGCGGGATTGCCTAGGGACTGGAATCGCATCGTGGCGAGCTATGATGATCTGAAAAACGCGCCCCGCATGAACGAGAGCATATTCCTGATGTTTTGCATCGGATCGCTGGTGTTCCCTCCTCTGTCCTTGATCGTGATGTTTCCGATGATGTCCCAAATTTGCCAAGGCATCAATTTCTTCGCACGTCGCCGAAATTGATCCGTAAGGAACGATGGGCCGATCGATCACTGTCGCATGGCTCCGATCAACTTTTCATCAACCAACTGAGGTGCGGCGTGTAAAGGTGCGGCTCTAACAAAAAGGAGTCGTGCCCTTTGTCGGAATGCACGGTGATCTGCGTAGCATCGATGTCGGCGCGCTCGAGGTGCAGCGTAAGATCCGCCTGCTCCTCCGGGTAGAAGCAGAAATCGCTGTCGATGGAAAACACCAACCAGCGCTGGCCGGCGGCAGCAGCACGGTCCAACAGTTCACGCGGGCTTGAGGCATTTCCCTCACTCACGGCATCGTAGCGCGACCACATGTCGATGATCCGCAGATACGTGTTGGCATCAAAGCGGCGCACAAACTTTTTCCCCTGATGCAGCATGTAGGACTGGAACTGGTCGCGGACCTTGTACCAGGACAGTGTGTCGTTGTCCTGGATGATGTCCTGGCGGGCACGACGCTCGATGGCATCGAGGTGGACGAACGTTTTGTGAGAAATCATGCGGGCCAAGGCCAGACCATACAAAGGCGGCTGCCCGTCGTAGTAATCGCCCCCGTTGAAATTCGGATCATTTTCGATCGCCAGAATCTGCTCGAACAAAATCAGGCGATTCAACACCGTGGTTTTGAACCCCGCGGCGATCGATGCCACGCGTTTCACCCGCTGCGGATGGATCGTGGCAAAGGTCAATGCCAGCAATCCTCCGACCGAGGGTCCGACCACGGCGTGCAGGACATCGATGCCCAGCGCATCCAGCAACAGCGCCGAGGCCTGCACTTGATCCGCGGCACTGATGTGAGGAAACGAGGAACCCCAGGGCTTGCCCGTTTCCGGCGAAATCGAGGAAGGTCCCGTGGTACCGTAACAACCACCGAGATAGTTGGCACAGATGATAAAAAACTCATTGGTGTCCAGCGCCTTGCCGGGGCCGATCATTTCCTCCCACCAACCGTCGTGCATTTCCGGTTGCCAGAGATGCTCAACGCCGGGGATGCTAGGATTCAATCCCGCCGCATGGTGTGAACCGGACAGGGCATGATAGAGCAGGATCGCATTGGAGCCATCCGCACGCAGGGTGCCCCACGTTTCATAAGCAATGCGCAGACCGGGTAGCACCGCTCCGCCCTGTAGCACGAAGGGACGGTCGATGTCGCAAAATTTTGTTTCAACAAGTTCTGGCATGATGCGGTGGGCGAGCGTTCTACGGGCTTCTTGCTCCGAAATCAAATGTAAAACATGCTGTCACCCGGTGTGATGGTCAACTGGGCGAGACTGATCTTGGACAAATGCTCTTGCAATGCCTTAGCAATCGAACGCCAGGACTCTGCCACCGCGGCGCCAGACTCCCCTTCACTGCTCACACTGCAAATCAAGAGGGAAGGATCAATCGCATCGACAATTTCCATCAAGCTGATCCGTTGCGGTTCCTTCGCGAGCAGGTAGCCCCCCTCCTTGCCGCGCTTGCTTTCCACCAATCCGGCACGGCGCAAGTCATTGAGAATCTGCACCAAAAAGTTGGCTGACACGTCTTCTCGTTGCGCAAGTTCGTCAAGTCGTGTAACAGTGTGCGAGCCGTGATGTTTGGCAAGTTGGGCAAGGGCCCGACAGGCGTATTCAAGCTTCTGGGAAATCCGCATAGGGAAAATGAAACACAATCAGGAAGAAAGTGCGAGCGCTAAGGTCAATCGATTTTGCGGCGGCAGGGCCATCGACATCGAAGCCTTGTGGCAATTGATCCGCAGCGAGGCCGAGCTGATCCGCCAACACGAACCGCAAATGCGCGGTTTGTTGGACGATGTGGTGCTCCAGCGTCAAAACCTCGGCGATGCCCTGGCGGCACGCCTGGCCCGCAAGCTGGCACGCGAGGACATGAAACGCGAGGAATTGGCTCCTTTGCTGGCGGGACTGTTTGATCAGCATCCCGCGCTGGTCTGCAGTGCGGCCAAGGATCTCATCGCCATTCACGAGCGCGATGCGGCCTGCGATTCCCCCTTGCAGCCCCTGCTTTTTTTCAAAGGATTTCTCGCCATTTCCACCTATCGCATTTCGCATCTTCTGTGGCAGCACGAGCGCCGTGCACTGGCCTTGTATTTCCAGAGCATCGCCAGTGAGGTTTTTTCCGTGGACATCCACCCCGCGGCACGCATCGGCTGCGGCATCCTGCTCGACCACGCCACCAGTTTTGTCGTCGGAGAAACCGCCATCATCGAGGACGATGTCTCCATCCTGCACGAGGTCACCCTGGGAGGCACGGGCAAAGTGTCCGGTGATCGCCATCCCATCGTGCGATCCGGTGTGCTCATCGGTGCAGGTGCCAAAATTCTGGGCCGCGTGGAAATCGGCGAATGCGCCAAGATCGGTGCAGGCAGTGTGGTGCTAAGCGATGTCCCCGCTCACGTCACAGTGGCCGGAGTCCCGGCTGTCATCGTCGGCGTCGCAAAAGAAGACGCCCCCGCTCTCGACATGGATCAACGGATCTAGCGATCGCGTTATCTCATTTCGATCTGTTTCGCTTGCGGGGAATCTTGCGCATGCCTCTGTCATTTCAGTCATTTTGTAGAATCAAATTGAACAAATGAAAAATCATTAATGTTACCATGCGAGGACCGACCCCATAGACGTGTCTTTCGTCATTCGCCACGGCGACCTGCTCAAGCGCATCTCTGTGTTCGATGAGGATGGCAGCGCGACTTCGAAGATCCTTCGCCCCGAGCGGGTGGATGTCGTGCACTACCGCAAGCATAGCCATGAGTGGCAGATTTCCGGCATCGGACGACTTCTCCGGGAACTCTACCAACAAGCGTTCGGCGCGGTATTCCATGGCTCTGCCCATGCCCTGGTCTCATCACATGGCTATTCACTTGACCCCTTGCTCCAAGGCCCTTCCTGCCTGAAATGCAATCCTCTCGCGAAAGTTCAGTATGCGGAACTCACCTCGCTGACCATCGAGCTCCCGACCGGTCAACGATTGGTCATCAATAATGGCGATGTCTTCGAGGCGATGAATGCCATCAGCCCGGTGATTCTGAGAAATTCCACGCTCATCGAAGCCCACCTGGCCCTGAAAATCGAAGCGAAACGGCGCAAAGTACCCATCGTCATTCGGCCCGATAAGGACAAAATCTCCGGATCGCACCACGATGAGGCCATCGAGCGCTGGCTCAGCGAAAAAGGCTTTTTCCTCCAACACTATGAAGAGTCGATTCTGGAAAGCGCTTGATTCCTTGGGCTCTTCGGGATCGGCCTTGTCCGACTGGCGTCACCACCTGGGCGACGACTTTTCGGACCATGTCCGATTCCTTAAGCCTACGGGAGACGTGGCTCGTTCCGTCATCGTCCCCACCACTCCACCGCGCCGCTGGCTGTTGATGGAGAGTGGGGCGGAGGATTACGTAGCCGTCCACGACGACCCTGCCATACCGCCGATCCCCTACAGCGCAGCCGACGTCGCCGCCATGGAGCCACGCTGGGAGACCATCGCCCCAGCCTTGGCCGAAATCCTCGGCTTCGACCACGGGGCCTGGGAGTATGCAGGGCATCTGCGCCGCATCGGCTCCAGCCAGGATCACTACGGACGCGTGACGCCCGTCCTCCTTTTACTACCGCCCGGACAGCTCGGTGACTACCAACTTCTCTTCCGCGAGCTCAGCACGCGCGAGGAGTCCATGGTGCTGCTGCCGAGCCACACCTGGCTCACCGATGAAATCGAGGCTCTGCGCACCCGGAACCGCCATGAATTCGTCATCCTGGCCGAGCGACTGGAGTCACTGGAATCCAAGAAATCCTCCCGCACTACCCTGCCAGTCATCGCCACGCCCCGCCGCACCAACGAGCCCAAGGTCAAAGCAGTGCTCCACGCCGGCCACGGCCTGGCATGGAATCAGGTCACCATCGAAATCAAGGGCAACCGCACCATCCGCCTCACCGCTCGCGGCCAAGAAGGCAGCTACACCTTCCCCAAAGGCCAAAAACTCACAGAAATCCACCCCCT
>CAMCIC010000003.1 GCA_945874895.1 Akkermansia muciniphila
CCGTCTTGGTTCAAAACACACAGGGCGTGCTTCTTATCGCCGAGATCGAGACCGATGGTGATGGATGGAATTTGTGTTTTCATGGCAGTGAGGATTGTATCACAGCGCTCACGCGCTGCCAGTCACTGCCTTCTCATCTAATCTTGTTCGGCTTGGGTTGCGTCTTTGATCGGTTTGGTGTCATGGGAATCACTTCAAAAGTTCGGCAAGAAATATCAAAAGACCTGAAGCTAATATAAGAATGATAAGACCCATGTTCAGGTAGAGCGGGACACGGAGGCATCGATCAGCACGATCCTTCCATAGGCGAATAGTGTAACCGATAGCGGCAAGAAATCCGACTACTATGGCTATCTCAAAATAACCATGCGTGTAGCGAAAAATATCTGGACGAGTGGCTCCAAGGAAATGCCCGACAATCAGCGGAACGACCGCCAGAATAGGAGGCCAGCAGTAGGTGGCGGGATGCCTCGAAGAATTGTCGCTAGCTGGTTCCATTTCTGCCGAACAGTATTTATTCGTATCCCATTTGACCGTTATATCAAGTAGGCATTTCGCTAGAGAAAAAAGCAAAGATTCCTTGATGCTGCAAGGAATATCTCAAAAAACGTTATTATATCAGGCAGGTTTATCTGGCAGTGGAGGGACGGGAATATCTTTTCTGATATACGAACGCTGCCACTATGATTTCATCGTTTCGGTTGGTAGCGGGGGCGTGGTTTTGCGTGGTTGTGGAGAAAACACGGCGATCAAGCGAGGGAAACGATGGACCATGATTCCGCTTGGTTTTTTCTGATGCGGACTCAAGTCCGCGCTCCAATTGCCCTCTTTCACCGATGGCAGAGATTAGCGCATCTCAGGCTCCTGTGAGCCAGTCCGTCTCGATCCAATCCTGCGAGTGGATCACTTCCGTGAGCAGTGGGGTTTTTGCCACTTGTGGGATGCAGTTTTTGTTGGAGATGATGGCGGTATCGAATTCATCCACGAGGTGATTGAGGATGATTCCGCGCAGATTCATGCCGCGAGCGCGGATCGACTGGCAAGAAAGCACGGTGTGATTGATGGCTCCCAAACGGTTCGCCACTACCAGCACCACAGGCAACCCGAGATCCGCAGCGAGATCGGCTGTGGAGTAATTCGCGGTGATCGGCACTTCCCAACCGCCGCAGCCCTCGACCAGGACCAGTTCGTGCTCGGCGGCGAGAATCCTGTAACCGGCGATGAGGGCCTCCACATCGATGCTGGTATTTTCCAACTGTGCCGCCACCCACGGGGCGACAGGGGTTTTCAGCCACACCGGATTCACTTGCTCTAGGGGCAGTCCGCCTGAAGCTGCGGCCAGGATGTGGGCGTCATCACGATCACCGCAAACGATCGGTTTGTAGCCCACCGCGTCAATGCCATCAGCACGCAGGGAGTCTAACAAAATTTTTGTCGTATGGGTTTTTCCCACACCTGTATCGGTTCCGGCGATAAAACAATTCATCATGCGAAGGGGGCGGTCACTCACTGGTAGTTGGGGTTGCTGCCGGGTTTTGTTCTTCTTCCACCACTTTGGCCTTAGGCGCGTTCTCGGTCATGGTCTTGTCGATCTTTTGCTGCAAGATGGATACTTCCAACAATTTTTGCTGCATTTCTCTTTGTAGGTTCTGCTGCTGCAACTGCTGGTCACGTGCTTGTTCAGAAATGAAGCGGAATCCATCGCCATCATTGATGTGCTTGTGAATCACATACCAAATCGCGTAAGCAGCCACGAGCGAGGCGATTTTAGCCGGCCAGTTCTTTGTCAGTGATGTTTTCATCTTGAGCAGGTGAGGAGAGAAATAGGGCTTCGAGACGGGTGCGGAAATCTTCTGCGCTCGTGGTGCGTATCATTTCGCCATCCACACAAAGTGAGATGCTACCGGTTTCTTCGGACACAACGACAACTACGCAGTCGGCTTCTTCGGAAACACCTATGGCCGCGCGGTGGCGGAGACCGATCGATCGATCGCCCAGTTCTTTTTGGCTAACGGGAAAAACGCAAGCAGCACCGGCCACCCGATCCTGGGCGATGATCATCGCGCCGTCGTGCAATGGCGCTTTGGGATGAAACACCGCCAAGGCCAGTTCCGGAGAAAAGATGGCGTCCATTTTGACGCCGGTATCAAGATAGGGGCGCAGGCTGATGCCTCGCTCGATCGCAAAAAGTGCACCCAGTCGTTTTTTTGATAGGGTGATAACCGCATCGGCAAAGGTTTCTAAGAACGCAAGCTTGCGGTTGGTGGAAAACAGGAACAAACGGCTGCTGCCCAGTTTCGCGAGGGCATTGCGCAGTTCAGGTTGGAAGATAACGATCAAGGCAAGGGCCAGCGCTGCGGCGGCGCGGGTGATGATCCAGCCGATGACCTGGAAGGAGAACAGTTGGGAAATGAGCGTGAGAAAGATCAGGATCGATGCCAAACCCACCAAAATGCGGGCGCCACGGGTGGACTTGAAGGCACGGAAGATCTGATAGACCCCCAGGGCGAGAATCAAAATCTCGATGGCATTGCGCCAGTGTTCCGAAATCCATTTTCCAATTTCCGCCATGTGCGGGCAATGTAAACCTTGGCAGGGGTATTGTCACTTTGATTCTTAGCGGAAAATCGATGACGGTGACTCGGTTCTTGTCAAAGAGACCCGTTCCCGCTATCTTCTATTCATGAAATTGATTCGTCATGGTGATATCGGACGCGAGGAACCGGGGGTTTTGTTGCCGGATGGACGGCGCATCGATGCCAGTGAGGAGTTCAACGACTACGACGAGGGTTTTTTCGCCATGGGTGGTATGGAGTCGCTCGCGCAGTGGGTGGAAGACGGTTGTGTGGGCGGGCGTGAGATTCCTTCGATGGCACGCATCGGACCGCCAGTGGACCGGCCATCCAAGATCGTGTGTGTCGGGAAAAATTACCTCGATCACGCCAAGGAGTTTGGTGAAGGAATCCCCACCGAGCCCGTGTTGTTCATGAAGGCTTCGTCCTGCTGGTCAGGGCCGTATGATGAAATCATACGGCCACGCGGTGCGGAGAAGCTCGATTACGAGGTGGAACTGGCGGTGGTCATTGGGCAAACCATGAGTCACGTGAGCGAGGAGGATGCCCTTTCGTATGTGGCGGGTTACTCGGTCTTTTGTGATTATTCCGAGCGCGCTTACCAAAAGGAAATGGGCGGGCAGTGGATGAAAGGAAAAAGTTATGACCGTTTCGGTCCCATCGGTCCCTGGTTGGTTCCAGCCTCGCAAGTGCCCGATCCGCAAGCTTTGCGTTTGTGGACCAAGGTCAATGGAGAGCTGAGACAAAACGGTTACACGGGTGACATGATGTTTCCTGTGAAAATGGTGCTCAGCTACATCAGTCGGTTCATGACGTTGTTACCCGGTGATGTGGTTGCTACCGGCACTCCGTCGGGCGTGGCCATGGGTATGAATCCGCCCAAGTACTTGCAACCCGGAGATTATGTTGAACTCGGCATCGACGGGCTGGGTGAGATGGGTCAGCGAGTCGTAGCCGGCTAGCGTCGTTATTTCGATCCGTCGTCTTCCTTCTTGGGCAAAAGTTGATGCCTTTGCAGAAATCCTTCCATCGCCTGCATCGTAAGGTCGTGATGAGTAGGACTGCAGTTGAAATTGAAGAACCGATGATCCACCGCTTCGTATTCGATCACATCCACTTTGTTGCCTTTCCATCTCATCCAACGGCGAAAGGAATGCACCGGTTCGAGGGGCGTGATTCGGTCATTTTTTGCATGCAGGAAAAGCATGGGGGGCAATTTGCGGCGTGTCATTTTCAGCGGACTGTTCGCCTTGGCAGCGGAGCGTGAGCCGAATCGCGAGACATGATCCGTCCCGGAGGACGTATCTACGAGCGCGCTGAACAGAACCAAGGCTTGAGGTCGTGAATCTAGGCCTTCATCGTTGCGAGGATGTTTTCTCATGGCCGCGTGCAGAGCGAGCAACGCCCCGCCTGCGGCACCCGCCAGCACGACTTTCTGTGGGTCGATGCCCAAGGTGGATGCGTTTTTTTTGGCGGCAATGATCAGGTCCTGTGCGTCTTCAATCGCATCCAACGGGCTGCTTTGATGTCGCGAGCTCACGCGTGTTTCCGCCGCGATGCAAACACAGCCGCGCTCAGCAAAGTAGAGACATTGGGTAGCGAATTGAGTTGCCGCGTAGGCATCCCAGAAACCGCCGTGAAAAAAAATCAGCAGGGTGGTGGGTGGTCCCTGAGGGGGGTCTAATGGAAAAAAGACATGGGCATGTAGGTCGCCCTGCTCGGTTTTTTTGTAGCAAAAAGTGGTGGCGTCTTTCAGGAGCTCGCGATCGCGCGTGGGGCCGAAAGCGGGTAGTTGCGTAAGGATGCTCATGAAATGTGCAATTACCAGGATCCGCCCAGTGCTTTGATCAGATTGGTGGTGATGGCGAGTCGCTGCGCACGCAGTGATGCGGCAAGACGCTGAGTGCTCAGCAGTGTGCGCTCGGCATCAACCACTTCGAGAAAGCTCACCAGACCGGCGGAAAACCGCTGACGTGAGAGGTCTAGTGCTTGCTGCGCAGCAAGCACTGCTTCGTTTTGTGCTTCTTCTTGGCGGCGAAGAAAGTCGAGCCCTGTGAGGCCGTCCTCTGTCTCGCGCAGGGCGACGAGAACGGATTGTTTGTAATCGAGCGATGCTGCCTGATGGCGAGCTACGGCCGCATCATAGTGGGCGCGGATTCTTTTTTGGCCGAGGATGGGATAAGTGAGTGAGGAGCCCAAGGACCAAACGATGGAATCGGCGCGGAAGAGCCTATCGGAATCCTGGGCTGCGAGGCCTCCACCAGCCCGCAAGTTGAGGCTCGGGTAGAAGGCCGCCTTGGCAACACCAATCTCGGCATTGGCTGCGGCCACAGTGCGCTCGGCGGCATACAGATCGGGACGGCGGAGCAGCAAGTCGGAGGGGATTCCAGCAGGGATGCCCGGTGGCTTGGGCAGTTTCGCCTCAGCTGGGATTGAGAAACGGCCCGCGTTGCGACCGGTGAGAACAGCCAGCGCATTGACGAGCTCCGAGCGATTTCGATCGACGCCGATCAGCTCCGCTTCGAGTTGAGCGACCTCGGTCTGGGCCTTAGCGACATCCATGGCATTGACGGTGCCAGCGCGAAAGCGTGCCTCCACCAGTGTCTGCGATTCTTTGCGCAGCGCGATGCTATTGACCAACAGGGCTCGGTCGGCATCGATCGCGCGCAGCGCCCAATAGGTTTGCGCGGTATCCGCTGTGAGTGTGAGTTGGGTGGCGATGAGGCTGGCTTGGGCGACGGCTTCGCGGGCATTCGCTCCTTCGACCTCTCGGCGCACCTTGCCCCATACATCGACTTCGTAGGACAGTTCCATGGGAAGACTGAAGTTATTGACCTGGAGGTTGTTGCCGCGGCCGAAGATGAACTTGCTGCGGCTCACATTGCCGTTGAAATCGAGCGAGGGCAGGACTGCAGTGCGGCTCGCTCGGCTCAGCGCGCGCGCTTCATGCAGACGCGCGGTGGCGGCCTGCAGACTGAGATTTTGTGCCGCGGTAGCACTGGCGAGATCGTTCAGAGTGGTATCACCGAAAACCCGCCACCAAGGGTTGTTTTCATCGAGCTTGGGTGCGCTGGTGCGTTTCCACTGGATGCCGTTGTGAGAAAACGAAGCGGGCAAATTCGTTTGCGGGCTTTCATGATTCGGTCCCACAGCTTGACAGCCGATCAGCAGGATGGTGGAGACCAGCACGATTGAGGAATATTTCACTTGCGAAGTATGCTTTCAAAGCCTGATCGCGCAAGAGTAAGATGCGATAAAGTGGAGTGCGAAAAATTTCTACGATTTTGCATTTTGCGATTGAATTCCTCCGCTGTATGGGTTTTCCTTTGCCTCCCTGAACGGCGGTTTGGCGGAATTGGTAGACGCGCTCGACTCAAAATCGAGTACTAATGTGTGTGGGTTCGAGTCCCACAGCCGCTATTTTCTCTTTGATGACGATTCTCTAGTGAGAATCGTATTTTTTTACCCATCCTCCCGCGCTGCGCGTTCGGCTTCTTCTTCGTGGGAATGGATTTGCAGAGAGAACTGGACATTTTCGCGATCGGCGGCGGCTTTCATGACGCTGCGAATGGCGGAGGCGGTGAAGCCGTTGCGACCGATCAGTAGCGCAACGTCCGAGGAAGCGAGAATGAGGCGGAAGCGCAGGCGGTTCGGCCCAACCTCGGCGACGCGGAGCTGCGCTTGGTCCGGATGTTCGATCAGTTGCACAGCGTAATATTGCAGAAACGAACGAAGTTGGTTGGCCACGGTTTGCATGCTGACAATCTGCAACAGCGCAGGATTTCCTGCAAGGGAAAATGCTGAGTCGAACGGGATCTTGTGATTTCCGAGATTTTTGACTTTTGTGCAACTTTTTCTATCGAATGGCGTTCTATCCATGAATCCAATTTTATCATGCTACCGAAAGCCGAAAATCAATGGACATGGGAGGAAGCGGCGCACTTGCTGAATCGAGCGGGTTTCGGCGGGAATCCGCAGGAAATTTCCCAACTCCACGCGCTGGGTCGTCACAAGGCGGTGGACTTTTTGCTCCATCCTACAGAAGCCATCGATTTCCTGCCCGCACCTGAGTGGACCACTCCTGAAAAACGTCAGGAAGCAGCTCGCGAACGCTTTGCCGCGTTTCGCGACAATCGCAAAACGATGCCGGGCATGACCCTGGAGGAGGCGGACCGCAAGCGCCGGGAAATCGCACAAAAATTTCAGCAACTGGAGCGACGCGAGGGACTCGAAGCCCAAGACTGGTGGCTTGATCGCATGTTCCGCACACAAGCGCCCTTGCGTGAAAAAATGACCTTGTTCTGGCACGACCACTTCGCTACCAGCGCCCAGAAGGTCAGGGAATCCTCACTGCTGTTTGATCAGAATGTGACATTTCGCAAGCATGCCTTAGGGAATTTTAAGCAACTGACCCACACCATGGCCAAGGACCCGGCGATGATGTTATACCTTGATTTGCAGACCTCGAAAAAAGGCAAGCCTAACGAAAACTTCGCCCGTGAGGTGATGGAGCTTTTTACCCTGGGGCAGGGGAATTACTCCGAGGAGGACATCCGTCAAGCGGCGCGCGCTTTCACGGGGTATGACATCAACCGCTTCATGGGAACTGTCAGCCACAGCAAGCGCAACTGGGATGATGGGGAAAAAACATTCCTTGGTCAGAAGGGAAAGTTCGATGCTGATGGCATCATCGATGTGATTTTCCAACAACCCCAGGCATCCAGGTATGTATCCATGAAATTGTGGGAATACTTCGCCTATGAAAATCCACCCGAGACTGCGGTGGAGGATCTCGCAAAGACCTTCCGCGAAGCCAACTTTGAGTTGGTGCCCCTGTTGCGCGAGATTTTTCTGTCGAAAGAATTTTATTCCGCGGACTGCATGAGCAATCAAATCAAAAGCCCGGTGTCGTTTTTCATCCAAACGCTCAAGCAGCTCGAGGTGCCGAGTTTGCCCAAAGGTTATGCGCTCTATGTGCAAAGCCAGTTGGGTCAAATTCTGTTTGCTCCACCCAATGTGGCCGGCTGGGACTGGGGCAAGGCTTGGATCAATACCAACACACTGCTCACGCGTTACCAAATTTCCGGCTTCCTCTGCAAAGGAACGGATGGTGGCACGCCGAATCGAGACATGGGCAAGGTCCAAGGTTTCGGCAACGGAATGCAGCGCATGGCGGAAATGACCTGGAAGGGCCCGGATTACGATGCCTTGGTGCCGCGCGCCGCGCGCGAGAATGTCGAGACCATGGTTGATTCGCTGATTCAGCGCCTGTTCCAGCGTCATCTCAGTGGCCATGTGCGTGAACAATTCATCTCTTACGCCACCGAGAAAAAAGGAGTGATTTTCACCAATCAGGAAGTGGCGGAATTGCTGCACCTGATGATGAGCACGCCCCACTACCAACTCACTTGATCATACAAACTTTACTCTACCCATACGATTATGAAAACGCGTCGTGATTTTTTACGCACCACTTTGTTAGGCGCTTCGGCCACGTGGACGGTTCCGGGGTTTGTCAACCAGACCTTCGGGGCTCTGGATGCCGCTACACGCGACAAGGCCACGCAATTCACCACGGGCAAGGATGGTCCTATCCTTGTGGTGATCCAGTTGGCCGGTGGCAATGATGGTCTGAACACGCTCGTGCCGTATGGCGATGACGATTATCACAAAGCCCGTCCGCGCATTCACAAGACGCAAAAGGAGATCATCCAGCTCTCGGATTACGCCGGGCTCAATGCCAGCATGCCTTTCATGGGATCTCTCTACAAAGAGGGCGATCTTGCCGTGGTTCAGGGCGTGGGCTATCCGAATCCGAACCGTTCGCACTTCGTCTCCACATCGGTTTGGGAAACGGCCGATCCGACCACGCGATCGAACACCGGCTGGATCGGTCGATATTTCGACAATGCCTGTGCCGGTGCCGATCCTACCGTGGGCATGAGTTTCAACAAGACGCAGCCGGAGTCCTTCGGCGCACTGAAAAATTCCGGTGTATGCCTGTCATCGCCGGAACTCTATCGCTGGATTCACGGCGGCGGCGAACAAGCCAAGGCGGAGGAGTTTTTCGCCCAACTCAATAGCCCGGAGGCCGACCATGATGACGCGGATTCGCCCGTCGATGGCGCCAGCATCGGCATGAGTGCCGGAGGCAAACCGGGCACAGTGAAAGGGGAATCCAATCTCGCATTTTTGGAGCGCGTGGGCATGGATGCTCGCGTTTCTTCCAAAACGATTTTGGAAATCGCCTCAAAATACAAATCCCAGGTGAGTTATGAGGGCACAGCTCTCGCCCGCAGCCTCAATCTGGTATCGCGCATGATCGCCGGTGGTCTTCCTACCCGCGTGTTTTATGTCAGCCACGGTGGCTTCGATACCCACAACAACCAGCTCAATTCCCACGATCGTCTGCTCGGTCAATTGGATAGCGCCCTGAAGTCATTCCTCAAGGACATCAAACAGCAAGGCAATGCCGACCGAGTCACCGTGATGACTTTCTCCGAGTTCGGTCGTCGTGTGGGAGAAAACGCCAGTAGTGGCACGGATCACGGCCAAGGTTCCTGCATGTTCCTCGCCGGTGCTCCCGTGAAAGGTGGCCTGTATGGCAAGCACCCCAGCCTCACCGATCTCAGCCAAGGCGACTTGAAATTCACTACCGATTTTCGCAGCGTCTACGCGACGGTGTTGGAAGATTTTATGAAAACTCCATCGCAGCCCATCCTCAAGGCAGTGTATCCGAAGCTCGGGCTGATCGGTTGATGCCATTCCTTTGAATCGTCCGAGCTCTCGCTGGATTCTGAGATTTGTGCTTGTCGTTTGAATACGCCACGGCATAGAGTTTTCCACTCTCATGGCCGTGCCGCAAAACACCATCGCGCTTGTCTACGACTACGACCAGACATTGAGTCCACGCTACATGCAGGACGATGTCTTGTTTCCGCAGTTCGGCATCGATCCCGTCCAGTTTTGGAAGAAGTGCAATGGTCTTGTTACCGAGCAGAAATGGGATGGCGAGCTGGCTTACATGAAATGCCTGCTCGATTACCTCGGCATGGACAATGTGACCAATGCGCGCCTGACAGAACTCGGCGCGGGTCTTTCGTTCTTCCCAGGTCTGCCGGAAATTTTTACCGATCTACCCAAAGTGTGTCTCAGTCAAGAACACGAAGCGGCGGGGATTAAGATCGAGCACTACATCGTTTCCTCGGGACTCAAGGCCTTGCTCGATGGCTCGCGCTTGCAGCCGCACGTGAAGGCCATTTTCGGTTGCGAGTTTGGCGAGGATGCCGAGGGCCGAATCAGTTTCCCTAAGCGCACGATCTCGCACACGACGAAGACCCAGTTTCTCTTCCGCATCAATAAGGGCATGCTGCGCTACGATCAAGATGTGAACGATCACATGCCCAACGAGCTGCGCCCTGTGCCCTTTGAAAACATGGTGTATGTGGGTGATGGGCCCACGGATGTTCCATGCTTCACCGTGCTGAATCGCAACGGTGGGCAGGCGATCGCGGTGTATAATCCCGAGGACTCCACGGGCAAAAGTTTCCGCAAATGCTTCCAGCTGTGCACGCACGCGGGGCGAGTCAAGCACATCGCGCCAGCAGATTACCGCAAGGGCAGCCACTTGTGGTTGTTGCTCAGCGAAATGGTGCGCGAGATGGCCGATCGCATCCTGCGTCAGCGAATGGAGGAAAGCGAGAATGGCCGAGTCGCCGCGCCCACGTTTTGATTGTTAGAAAAAATCCACATGTCGCAAAAACAGCATTTTCATTTCATCGGCATCTGTGGCACGGCCATGGGTGCCGTCGCCTCCGGTATGAAATCACGGGGCTTTACGGTGACCGGCAGCGATGCCAATGTCTATCCGCCGATGTCCACATTTCTGGAATCGCAGGGCATCCCTTTGACCGAAGGCTACAAGGTAGCCAACATTCCTGCTGAGGCAGATGTGATCGTGATCGGTAACGCCATCAGTCGAGGTAACGAGGAGGCGGAAGCTGCACTCGATCGCAAGTTGCTCTACGTTTCGCTGCCGGAGGTGCTCAAAGAGCATTTCTTGCGCGGCAAACGAAACTTCGTGGTGAGCGGTACTCATGGCAAGACCACCACGTCCTCGATGCTCGCTTGGTTGCTCAAATCGGCCGGACGCGACCCGTCCTACATGATTGGCGGACTTCCGAAAAACCTCGGCGGTGGCGCGGTGTTCACGAATTCCGATATTACGGTTCTTGAAGGCGATGAGTATGATACGGCGTTTTTTGACAAGCGTTCCAAATTTCTTCACTACCTCCCCGAATGCGTGGTGATCAACAACATCGAGTTCGATCATGCGGACATCTACCACAACGTCGAGGAGATCAAGCTCAGCTTCCGGCGTCTGCTTAACATCGTCCCGCGCAATGGCATGGCCTTCGTGAATGGCGATGATGCCCATGCGTTGGAAGTAGCGAAAAATGCCCCTTGTCCCGTGACTTCCGTGGGAATGAGCGAGGATTGTGACATGCGAATCGTGAATGTCGGTTATCACCATGATGGTTCTACTTTTACGATAGGCAATGAAATGTATGAGATTGCCATGGTCGGTGAATTCAATGTGCGCAATGCTGCGATGGCGGTGAGTGCCGGGCTGTTCGCGGGCCTTACCCCTGTGGAAATTCGCGTGGGATTGTTGCGCTTTGAAGGTGTGGCAAGACGCCAGGAGCTGAAAGGAGAAGTGCGCGGCATCAAGGTAGTGGATGATTTTGCGCATCACCCGACCGCCATCAAACTGGCCATTGCCGCGTTGCGACAACGCTACGCCGACGCGCGTCTATGGGTTTTATTTGAACCGCGATCCAATACCACCAAACGCAAGGTGTTCCAGACGGAACTCGCGCAGTCGCTCGCTTTGGCGGATTTTGCCGTGGTCGCAGCGATTTCTGATCTGCACAAAGTTCCGGAGCATGAGCGCCTCGATCCTGATCGCTTGTCGCACGACATCGTCGCCTTTGGTGGCAAGGGTTGGTATCTGCCTGGGGTGCCGGAAATTGTCGACCTCGTCGTCGCGCAAGCGCAGCCCGGTGATGTCATCGCCGTATTGAGCAATGGCGGCTTTGGTGGCATCCATCAGAAATTGTTAGAGCGCTTGTAGACATGTTGCCCAGCATGGGTTGGATCTTGCGGATCGGTAGAATCATCGTCATCTGAGTATTCCCCCATGATCCTCTGCGAAAAAAATGAAATTTTTTCGAAAAAAGAACTTGCCTATCTCATCGTATTCCCGTAACAAGTGCGCCCCCTCACGGGGATAGAGAAAAGCGAGGATAGCTCAGTTGGTAGAGCAGTTGGCTTTTAACTAATTGGTCCTGGGTTCGAGTCCCAGTCCTCGTACTTCTCTTTCTGTTGCCAAGGCCCTGCTCAAGCGGGGCTTTTTTTGTTGTTGGGCGGCATGAGATGGTCTCGAAGGGTTCCGTCGAAATCTGAAAAAAGTTGCATTTTTCGGCAACGGTTTCTGATGGTTTTCGCATGTGGTCTGTGCCTTGCAGTCGCTTGGTGCGAACCAATCTGTGTTTTGCTTCAACCGATCGGTGTTTGAAATTCGCTCCCTACAGAGCAGGACAAGGGCGTGGAGAAGTGCACGAGCGTCAAGCGAGAGAATTGCTTGATCGCCGCAACATACCAGAGGCTGCATCAGATCGCAAAAGGCGCTAAGGGCAATGCACCAGAGAGACAATTCTTGCCTGCCTCCACGATGCGGACTCTGTTTTCGCACGATCGTTTCAGTATCTTTTTTCTGGAAAATTCTGGTTTTTTTTGGTTTTTGGTTGACAAAGGCGAAAAAACAAAGAATCTACTGCCGACGATGTCTTCTTCAACCCCATTCCAAGTGAGCCGTGAGATGATTGAGCGGTTGGTGCGTGAACAGGTGTATGCTACGCTGAAGAAACCCGTGCCGAGTCCAGCTCCGAACAAGCTTTTGGTAAATATCAGCGCACGGCACTGTCATTTGACGCAAGAAGCAGTAGAGGCACTCTTCGGTCCTGGCTATCAACTCCAACCGATGAAGGATTTGTATCAGCATGGTCAGTATGCTGCCAAGGAGACGGTCACACTGATCGGTCCCCGCAGTCGTGTGATTTCCAACCTTCGCATCCTCGGCCCATGCCGCAATCTCAATCAAGTCGAGCTCGCCTACACGGATTCCATCGCTCTTGGCTTTGACATTCCTGTCAAAATGTCGGGCGATATCGCAGGCACCCCCGGTGGCATGCTGATGGGACCTCACGGATATTTCGAGTTGAAGGAGGGTATCATCCGGGCCCAGCCTCACGTTCACATGCATCCTGATGACGCCAACTTTTACGGCGTGAAACATCTCGATACCATGAAATTGAAAGTCCATGGACCACTGGCCATGACTTTCGACAAGCTGGTGGTGCGTGTCGATCCCACTTTCAAGCTGGAGGTTCACATCGATACCGATGAAGGCAATGCCTGCGGCCTCAAGCCCGATACTTTCTGCGAACTGACCAAGTAATTTTTACCAACAATCAACTAAAACGAACCACAACCAACCATTATGAGTGCAGCACTCGGATTCATCGAAACCAAAGGATATGTCGGCAGCGTCGAGGCTACCGATGCCATGACGAAAGCGGCTAATGTCGAACTCGTGAAACAAATTCAAACCGGTGGCGGCTTCCTCACCGTCATTGTCAAGGGCGATGTCGGCAGCGTGAAGTCTGCTGTCGCAGCTGGCGCAGATGCCGCCGGTCGCGTGGGTGAGCTCGTTGGCTCGCACGTGATCGCTCGTCCGCACAACGACCTGCTGGTCCAACTCGGCATTGCGTAATCTCTCACATTCTAACTAACCACCATTATGGCCAAACAAGCAATCGGAATCATTGAAACCAAAGGCTTCATCGCACTCATCGAGGGCGCAGACGCTGCCCTGAAATCCGCCGACATCCAAATGACCGGCTGGGACAAAATCGGCTCCGGCCTCGTAACAGGCTTCTTCACCGGTAACGTCGCAGCCGTGAAAGCCGGACTCGATGCCGCCGCCGCCGCCGCTGCCAATGTCGGCACCGTTACTTCCGTGCAAGTGATTGCCCGTCCACACGACGACCTCGGCAAGCTCGGCACCTGGATCGGCTGATCAATCTCGTTTCAGATTTTCAGCGTTTCAGATTTTCGCATCGTATGTTAGTCCTTATCGCCAACCTCGGATCCACATCCTTCAAGTACCGTCTCTATCGCATGGAGTCTACGGAACAGGAGGTCTTGGCGAAAGGGGGCTACGAGCGAGTGACGGATTATGCCGCAGTCATCGATGACGCGCTCGCCACCTTGCAGAAGGATGGTGTGATCGCATCGCCGGATGAAATCGATGCCGTCGGCTTCAAAACCGTTTTGGGCAAAGATCTCAGTGGCTGTGTTGTGGCGGACGATGTCTGCGTGAAAGCGCTTGATGACTTCGCTGCTGTAGCACCCGCGCACAACCCTCCGTATGCGAATGGCATTCGCCAGTTCGCTCAGTCCCTTCCCAAAGCACAGCTGGTAGCTCTCTTTGAGACGGCGTTTTATCAGTGGGTGCCTCAGGCACGCGCGAACTACGCACTGCCTCAAGCGTGGCGTGATGCTGGTATCAAGCGCTATGGTTTCCACGGTGCGAGTCACAAATTTGTGGCCGAGCGTTCCGCGGAAATGCTTGGTCGGAATGATGTGGCTGCAGTTACCGCTGCTCTTTATCAAAAAGGTCCGCAAGAGATCTCCGGCACGCCTCTGCGCGTGGTTTCCTGCCACCTTGGCGGTAGCAGCTCGGTGACTGGCATCTACAACGGCGTAGCCATTGGCACCAGCATGGGCTTTTCACCGCAGAGCGGTTTGCCGCAGAACAATCGCGTCGGAGATCTGGACTCCGGCGCTCTTCCCTACGCCATGAAGACTCTCGGTCTCACGCTGGAGGAAGCCGAGCGACAAATGACGAAAGAGTCAGGTTTGCTCGGTCTCTCGGGTGTGAGCAATGACCTGCGCGATGTGATTGCTGCCATGAAGGACGGCAATCCTCATGCCGCTCTTGCGCTCGATCATCTGGTTGACTCGATCCGTCATTGGGTCGGGGCTTTTGCCTGGCAGATGGGTGGGCTCGATGCTTTGGTCTTCACCGCTGGCATTGGCGAAAACAATTCGGATCTTCGTGCCGCGGTCTGTGCTGGCTTGGAGAACTTCGGTCTGGTGATCGATTCCGATAAAAATACAGCTGCCCGCGCAGTCGAAGCTGAGCTCCAGGCCGCTCATTCCCGCGTAAAAATTCTCGTCATTCCCGCTAACGAAGAGCAGGTCCTAGCGCGCGAGGTGTATCGTAAAATTTCATCCCTTTCTTAAAAAAGATTTCATCTAACAACTCAACAACCAAACCAACAAAAATTATGGCCAAACAAGCAGTAGGACTATTGGAAACACGCGGGCTCGCCTGCCTCGTCGTCGGCGTCGATGCGATGCTCAAATCCGCGAACATTGAACTCGCTGGTCCGATGAAACAAGTCGGCAGCGCACTTTGCAACGCTGTCATCACGGGTGACGTGGCTGCCGTGAAGGCTGCCATCGATACCGGTGCCGCCGCCGCCAGCACATGCGGAGAAGTGGTCAGCGCCCACGTCATTGCACGTCCCGATGATGCGATCGAAGGCGTTCTGCCCAAGGACGCTGCCGCCCGTGCACCGCGCAAGTAAGCTGTCGAGTTCGCACCCGCCGACTCTGTTGGGCGGGTGCGATATTCTCTAACGAAACAAAATCATGTTTCTCGCAGAAGTCATCGGTCAGGTAGTGGCCACGAAAAAGGACGAGCATCTCACAGGCCGCAAGCTCTTGATTCTCCGTCCTAAGCTCGTGGACGAAAAGGACAGCCGTCAGTTCAAGAACGGTCAGAACACCGTCGTCGCCATCGATACCGTAGGTGCCGGAGTGGGCGAGATGGTCCTTTTTTGCCAAGGCAGTAGTGCCCGGCAAGCCGGCGACCTCAAGCCCGTACCTGTCGATGCTGCCGTGGTAGCCATCGTGGACCGCGTGGAAGTGCAAGGGACTACGGTATATAAGAATCAATGATCCGCAGGTCCGTCAATTCTGACTGATCATCCCAAATAAAAACAATTTTCATGACTCTCGACCAACAACAAATCCAATCCGTGGTGGAAAGCGTGCTGTCACGCTTGCAGGCAGCGAACGTGACTGCTGCGCCCGCTGCAACAAAAGAGGGCTGCGGCTGTGGCTGCCCCGGCGCAGATGGCGACTACGGCGTTTTCACCTGTGTGGATAAGGCGGCAGATGCCGCACATCACGCTCACCTCAAGCTCAAAAAAGCAGGCATCGGTGCCCGTGCCAAGGTCATTGAAATCGTCAAAACGCTCGCGGTTGCCAACGCCGAGCCTTGGGGCAAGTTTGAGATGGCGGAAACGAAGATCGGCCGCGTAGATCACAAGATCGGTAAACTGCTCATTACGAAAAACGTTCCTGGTGTCGAATACCTGCGTCCTGATGCGATGAGCGGTGATGGCGGTATCATGATGGAGGAGTTCGCTCCCTTCGGCGTGATCGGTGCCATTTTGCCCGTGACGCACTCGGTGCCGACACTGACAGGCAACGTGATCAGCATGGTTGCGGCGGGCAATGCCATTGTTTTTAATCCTCACCCCGGTGGCGCGCGCAGTGCGGCGATGGCCGTGCGTGAATACAACAAGGCGATCGAACGTGAGCTGGGCATTTCCCATCTCATCACCTGCATCGAGCAACCGACGCTCGAGTCCTTCAATCTCATTTGCAAAAACGAGCAGATTCCCTTGCTCGCTATTACCGGTGGTCCTGCTGTTGTCAGTGCGGCGATGAAATCCGGTAAGCGCGCCATCTGCGCCGGTCCAGGCAATCCGACTGTGGTTGTCGATGACTCCGCTGATCTCGCCAAAGCCGCTCGCAGTGTGATCGAGGGTGGAGGTTTTGACAACAACTTGCTCTGCATCGGTGAAAAAGCCGTTTTTGTTGTCGGTTCTGTATTCAATCGCTTCATGGAGGAGCTGGAGAAAGCGGGAGCTGCCCGCCTCAATGCGGTGCAAATCGACTCTCTCACCAAGGCCGCCTTCACCTATAAGGAAACGGATGGTGGATGCTCGCATGCCGCGGTCAATCGCGATCTCATCGGGGCTGATCCCACCGTGCTTGCCCGTCATGCGGGAGCTAACGTTTCTGCCAGCGCGCCTATTCTGTTTGGCGAAACCAGCGCAGATCACCCCTTCGTGCAAGAGGAGCAAATGATGCCTATGATTCCCATCGTGGCTTGCCCCGATTTTTCCACGGCGGTGAAACATGCGAAGCAGGCCGAGCACAACTACCGCCACTCGGCGATGATCCATACTCGCAACGTCGATCACATGACCGCAATGGCGAAGGAAATGGATACCACGATTTTTGTGAAAAATGGCCCGAGCACCGCTGGTCTCGGTCTCGGTGGAGAAGGCTATCTTTCTTACTCGATCGCCACGACCACCGGCGAAGGCATTACCACACCGAAGACCTTCACCCGCGTGCGCCGTTGTGTGCTGGTGGACAACCTTCACATCATCTAATCGAACGCACCCCTCATGCTCATCTGCCGCATCGTAGGCCATGCCGTTGCCACCCATTGCCACCGCTCACTCAGCGGGAAAAAGCTGCTGCTCTGCCAGCAACTCGGCGATGGCGATGTGAATGTGGGCGCGCCTTTCGTGGCAATCGATCTGTTCGGTGCCGGTCTGCATGAGCGGGTGCTCGTGAGTACGGATGGTCTCGGCGCGCGGCACATCGTTGATGATGACAGTTCACCGATCCGCATGTTTGTGCAGGGGATTATTGATGAGAAACAAGAACCTCAGACATAAGACATAAGATGAAGATATTCTTTAAACACAATCGCTCGCATCAGGCACAAGTCTTATGTCTTATGTCTGCAAATCTTATTTCTTAATATGCGCATCGGACAAGTCATCGGCAAAGCGGTCATGAGCGTGCAGGATGCAGCGCTCAAGGGCGGTCGTTGGCTGATTGTCAGCCCGCTGGATGCCGCACAATTTTCCGCAGCTTGTTCCAAAAAACAAAATATCAGCGCGCAGTCTTCGCTTATTGTTTACGATAACATAGGCGCTGGTGAAGGTGATGTGATCGGCTTCAGCGAAGGGGCCGAGGCAACGGCTCCCTTTTCCGAACCCATTCCCATCGATGCGCTGTGCATCGCGATTTTCGACACGATCGACTACACTCCTTACCCCGCAGTCTAACCTTTTTTACCCACCATTTCACGCATATGAAAAAAGTCATCACCGCAGCCGACGCCGAAGCCATGATCCGCAATGGCAACATCAACATTCCTGCCGGAGCCATTGTCACACCCGCCGCCAAGGATGTTTTCGGCAGTGCCAAGCAATCGTATGGTGTCGCCGCGCCTGCTGCGAAAAAAGTGGACCCCATCCTGCCTGATTACGAATACCATTGGACTCCTGGCAAAGACCCTAAAACTCCCGCCGAGATCGAGGCGTTTTTCCATTCGCCCGCTATCACCAAACTCAAGGAGCGCATGGTCGAGATCGGCCAACGCATGTGGGCACGCGAATACACCGATGGCAACGGCGGCAACCTTACCATTCGCGTGGGTGACAACCTTGTGCTCTGCACTCCTACCCTCGTTTCGAAAGGATTCATGACCGTAGAGCAAATGGGCCTCGTTGATTTGGAGGGCAATCAGCTCGCTGGAAAATTCAAGCGCACCTCCGAGTGCATGACGCACCTCGCCATCATGAAGCGTCAGCCCAAGGCCAAAGCCTGCTGCCACGCTCATCCGCCTCACGGCACAGCCTTCGCCGTTGCTGGTGTGCAACCACCGACCTGCATGATCCCCGAAGCCGAAGTGTTCCTTGGACAAATCGGCATGGCCGAATACCGCACGCCCGGCACCCCTGCGAATGCTGAAGTGGTGGGTAACGCCGCCGTCGATCACATGGCAGTGCTGATGGTCAACCACGGTGTCATCACTTGGGGCAAGGACATCGAGGACGCCTACTGGAAAATGGAAAACGTCGAGTCGTATTGCAAAACTGTCTGGGTGGCATCGCAACTCAACGGTGGCAACCTTCTTACCATTACCGGTGGCCAAGCGAAAGAACTCATTGCCTTGCGCAAGATGCTCGGCATGGACGACAAGCGCGCCAACTGGAAAGAGTGCGAGCTTTGCGACAACGCCGAGTTCCGCCCCGGCACGGTTTGTTCCATCGGCGGTCCCGCTGCAAAGGGGGACAGTGACTCTCATCCCGAAGCCGAGGCGCTGGTGAAGGCGATTACTGATCAAATCATGGCCAGCATGAAGTAAGCCGGGAGAGTTGCTGCCTCGGCGGCAGATGGACCCCATATCAATCAAGCGCTTGATCTCTCAACAACTTCGCATGAAGTTGATTCTTGCAGCCGCAGAGACGGTGGCGCTCCTGAAACTAAGATCCCGCCTCCGAGCCAAACAACTCAAGTATCGTTAAAGTAATCGGAATCGATTTTCTTTACTTCATAGACTGATGCTATCGCAACTCCCACGTTGTGATCAAACATCAGTTTGGCGAGAAGCGATCCATCAATCAGAATGATTTTTGTATCGATCCGGGCGGCAAATTCGCGAGCCTCTGCGGTGAAAGATGAGGTCGTAATGAAAATTCCTTTCTTCGCACGTTGTCCCTGTAAGGCCCCAGCGAATTTTTGAATTTCCGGTCTGCCTACAGGGTTTTCCCAGCGTTTTGCTTGTAGGTAAATGATGTCCAGTCCTAACGGATCTTCGTTGATGATTCCATCAATCCCTTCGTCACCACTGCGCCCAAGTGCTTTGCCCGCGTCCTTGCGGTTACCACCGTAGCCCATTCGAACCACCATATCCACCACGACCCGCTCAAGAAAATCGGGAGGACTCGCCATGATCTGCGACAACAAATCGCGTTCGATTTGCCGACGCACTTGAAGGTAGGCGTTTTCGAGAATTTCCTCGGGTGTTTTTGAATTTTGCGAGTCTTCGATTTGCGGCGTGGATTCTTCTTCGTCTTTGCGGCGGTTGCGGAATTCGCGAAAATCTTCGAAATTTTGTAGAACACGTAAATCGATGCGGTCAGTATTTTCCAACAAAGCCTGTTGTCCGCGCGCTGTGATCACCGATATCGCACGACGGGTTGAAGCGAGTAATCCAGCCTGATTCAGATGGGTTTTTGCCCAGCCAATGCGATTGTCGAACAAGCGAGCACCACCACTAGGTAAGAGTTCACGGCGTTCCTCTTCCGTGAGAAAGAACTGTTCCGCAAGTTGGGCAACAAGATCGCGATTCAGATGCTCTGCACCGTCAGCGTGTAGCTGCAAAAGGGGGCGCATCAATGTTTGAAAATCGGGGATTGGCATGAATCGTAAATATGGAATTAACACTAGCAGTTTACTGACATACCGCAAGCGTTTCTGAGTTTACTGTTGCAAAAGAAGCGACTTGTTAGGAGTTGTGCTCCGTGATGACAAAAGTCGTTTCGGGTAGTGACATTGTTTTGAGACTTTCAGCTGAGGCTGCCGTTCACGTCCCAAACAACCGGTCGCCCGCGTCGCCCAGTCCTGGGAGAATGTAGCCTTGCTCGTTGAGGCAGCGGTCGAGCGCGGCGGCGTAGACGGGCACATCGGGGCAGGCCGCGGTGAAAGTTGCCACGCCTTCGGGTGCGGCGACGAGACAAGCGAAGCGGATGCTTTTCACTCCCGCCGCCTTGAGTTGTCGCACGGCTTCCACGGCTGAGCCGCCGGTGGCCAGCATGGGATCAAGTAGGATCACGTCATGCTCCGCGCTGTTTTCCGGAAGATTGGAATAGTAGGTCTTGGGCAAAAGCGTCTCTTCATCGCGTTTCAATCCGATGTGGGCGACGCAGGCCTGCGGGATCATGTCGAGAAAGCCATCAAGAAAGCCAAGCCCCGCGCGCAGAATGGGCACTAGCATGATAGGACGGGCGAGAGTCTTGCCCTGAGATTGCTCCAGAGGAGTCTGGACCGTCACAGGCATGGTGGGAAGATCTTGGCAGAGATACGGGGTCATGAGCGCTCCGATGCGACGCACACAGGCTCGGAATGTGTGCGGAGGACAGTTGGCTTGGCGCAATTGCGCGAGTTCCTGCTGGATCAGCGGGTGTTGCAGTTCCTGAAACATGGTTTCACGGAGCGAGAAGTTTTTTGAGTTCTTCCTGCGAGATCCCGAGGTTGATCGCGGCCTGCTTGAGATCATTGTCCGCCATTGCCACCGTCCGCTGGGCGAGTTGAGAAATCACCCATGGGATGACGTTGCCCGAGGGCGCGGAATGGATGATGCGGTCGATGGCATCATCAATTTTGAACTTCGAAAGGATCGGAGATGAGGCGAGGGGGATGTCGCCAGGCAGCAGCACCGATGATGAAGCTAATGCGCAGGCGCGCGCGATGGTATTTTCCAGTTCACGAACGTTGCCAGGCCATTGGTAGGACTGAAGCGCTGTCACCGCTTCCTGTGACAAACGGATCCGAGCCATGCCATTCTTATGCGTGATGCGCTGCAGGAAATACTCCGCCAGCAGGGGAATGTCTTCTTTGCGATCACGCAAAGGCGGGATGCGCACATCCACCACATTGAGTCGGTAGTAAAGGTCCTCGCGGAAACGTCCAGCCGCCACCTCGGCGGCGAGATCTTTGTGCGTGGCCGTAATGATGCGAGCATCGCTGGAAATTGTCTCATTCGATCCCACGCGGGAAAAGGTGCCGTCCTGCAATACGCGCAGCAGTTTCACTTGGATCGATAATGGCATATCGCCGATTTCATCGAGAAACAAGGTCCCGCCATCAGCTTGCTCAAAGCGACCGGCGCGACGTGCAATGGCACCGGTGAAAGAGCCTTTTTCATGACCAAATAATTCTGACTCCAATAGGTTTTCCGGAATGGCGCCGCAATTGATAGGAATCAACTCCTTGAGGCGACGCGGGGAATACTCATGAATGGCCTTGGCAATCAGTTCCTTGCCTGAACCACTCTCGCCAGAAATCAGAACGGGTGCATCGGATCGCGCTACGCGACCGACGATTTTGAATACATCTTGCAGGGGACGCGAGACCCCGATGATTTTCACACGGCCATCGAAGGCTTGTTGCGCGGGCGCAGAGGTATCGGCACTGCGCCGATCATCAGCGAGTTGCATCGCGGACTCCACGACCGATCGGAGTTCAAAAGGCAATGACTCTTTCCGCATGACATCATGCGCACCGCGCTGGGTGGCCTCGATCACTTGACCCGTGGTCGGGAAACCAGCGATGAGAATCACCAGCGTGGAAGGAGACTGAGCCTTGATTTTACCAAGCAACTCCATGCCGTCGAACGGTTGAAGATCGAGGGCCGTGAGCACCAAATCGACGCGAGTTTTTTCGAGGATTTTTATGGCTTTATCGGCTTGGTCCGTGCGCAGGATTTTCAACCCCTTGGCGGCTAGATGCTTCGTCGCCCAATCAAGAAATTCAATTTCCTGATCGACGATAAGAATCGTTTGATCGTTTTCCTGTTCGGTCATGGCCTGGCAAGAGAAAAGCAGATTTGACTGATTAGGCACGAAAAAACCACGCATGATACAGGAAAATCAACCAAATGAGTGAATTTTTCCTTTCGTTCTCGGGGATGAGAGCTGGGTCTGAGATGTGAAAAAACACGATGCGTGCTTGCGCGCATAGGTCTCATTGGTTAGATTCATTGCGCTATGAAAAACAAAACAATACTTCTGGTTCCGATTCTCGGCTTGTTGGCATCATGCGCTCAGGACAGCATGTCGGGAGATGTTTATTCTCGTAACGAGGCCCGCATGGGGCAGAGCGTTCAGACAGGTCGCGTGACGAGCGTTCGTTTTGTCAAAATCGAAGGCGGTAATCAATTTGGTGCCATCGCAGGAGCGGTCGCGGGCGGCGTTCTTGGTAGCAATATTGGACAAGGCAAGGCATCGAATCAGGCCGGCGCCATTGGTGGTGCCGCTGCGGGTGCGGCACTCGGTTCTCACTTGCAACAGAGAATGGGCTCTCGCCAAGGAATGGAAGTCACCGTTCAACTTGACCAAGGTGGTTCTGTTGCCGTGGTGCAGGAGATCAATCCGAAAAATCCTTCCACATTCCATGTCGGTGATCGCGTCCGCGTCATCGACTCGGGTGGAGCGATGCGAGTGGCTTATTGATTCATCCTCAAGGGTGGATCCGCGCCTCTTGGGTTTGTTCCCAAGAGGTTTTTTCTTTTTCTGTGAGACCTATTTTTTCATCAATGTCACAGGAGAAAACAGTCAATTTTCTTGTATTCATCGTTTTTTTATGATTACTTCCTTTGACAAACGACTATGGAACAAGCGCAGCTGTTGATATTGATATTGGGTCTTGGAATTCAAATGATAGTGCTTTGGGTGCTGTGGCGGCAATCGCGCTCCTCAAATGATCAGCAGCACGGTGAATTGCGCGAGATGTTGCGTGGCATCATGTCGCAGGAATTTCGCGATACGCGAGCGGAGTTGAATCAAGGCATGCGAGACAATCGACAGGAGATGGCGCAGGGATTGAAAGATTTTCGTGCAGAGTTGACTGAACAACAGCGTCAGAAATTCAACGAGTTGGTGCTGCGGCAGGAGGATTTGGTAAAGACCACGGAAGCGAAGTTGGAAAAAATGCGAGAGACCGTGGACGAAAAATTGCACAAAACACTCGAAGAGCGATTGGGCCAATCGTTCCAGATTGTCAGCGAGCGGCTCGAAGCGGTTCAGAAAGGCTTGGGCGAAATGCAGAATTTGGCGCAGGGCGTGGGAGATTTGAAAAAAGTGCTCACCAATGTCAAAACGCGGGGGGTAGTAGGAGAGATCGCGCTGGGTTCGATTCTCGAGCAGTTGCTGTCGCCGGAGCAGTATGATGCGAATGTGAAGACCAAGAAGGGCTCGAACGATCACGTGGAATTCGCAGTCCGTCTGCCAGGTCAAGAAGCGGGCGATGGCCATCCGGTTTATCTGCCCATCGATGCCAAATTCCCGCAGGAAGACTACCTGCGATTGCAGCAGGCTTATGAACTGGGTGATGCAGCTGCGGTCGATGTCGCTAACCGAGCCTTGGCGCAAGCGGTGAAAAAATTCGCCAAAGACATTCGCGATAAATACATCGATCCACCCAACACCACGGACTTCGGCATCATGTTTTTACCGATGGAAGGTCTCTTTGCGGAAGTCGTCCGCCAACCAGATTTGGTGGCGCAATTGCAGCGGGAATTCCAGATCATTGTTACGGGACCGACTACCCTTGCCGCGATGTTGAACAGCTTGCAAATGGGATTCAGAACACTTGCCATTCAGAAGCGGAGCTCGGAAGTGTGGCGCATCCTCGGAGCGGTAAAGACCGAGTTCGGGAAATTCGGCGGAGTATTAGAAAAAGCCCAGAAAAAGCTGTTAGAAGCGAATCAGGAAATCGACACCCTAGTCGGAACGAGAACGCGGATGTTGCTCAACAAACTCAAAAACGTCGAGGCTGTGGATGGGATTGCCGCGGTAGAAGCCCTGGGTGATGACCCTTAGGAGCGCAAGTCAGGACTACCCTATTCAAGTCGACACAGAGATTCGGAAATAATGTTAGATTACGAGCAATGTTCGTGCTCTGAGTCAGAGAAATAAATTTTATTATTATGAAATATTTGTCACCCAGTCAATTAATTCTCTTTGTGACTGCATCTTGCTTGCCGATATCAGTATATTGTCAGAATGTCGCAAATGATACTGAAGATGGAAGATATACTAAAATAGTGCTTCAATATAGGGCAGATAAAAAGCTTGAAGATGCTGCAGCTGCCCTTAAAGATATGCCGCGTCGTGATGTGGTTTCAGAGTTAATTGACAGCGCGGGAAAATACGCGAGTATTGGGGGCCTTGAAGGCGCTCCCTTTGTTCCATTGATCAAAACAGCTCAAAACCTAGATGTTAATTTTTTCAAAGAAGAATTTCTCAAATCTGCAAAGAAATTGATAGGAGAGAAAAAATACGAGGTGCTTTTAAAGTGCGGATATCTTTACATGCATGACTTGAAATTTGCAGACTTATCATTAGGTAACGATTTGCTGACGGATTTTATAGGGTTAACACATGAGAGAATGCAAGAAAGATTATCACTAATTAACTCAAAGCATACGTATCGTATCTACATTGTCGAAGAAATTAGAAGGTTAACTTCACTTGAGGAAAATAACCATTATATTTTTATTTTAGAAGGTATAAGAGCGCACTATTTGAATTCTGATGAATTTGATGAAAGAACTGCTGAAGAAGTAGTTGATAAGTGCAACAGGGCTTTAGCTCATGTTAGGAAATTGAGAGGGTGAATGGGGTCAGGAGCTGCGGTGATGATGTCAAGTAGCTTATTGTCAACAAATATACCGCGAATAAATATTATTTCACCTAGCTTAGTTCCAAGATGGTCGAAACCTGTTTTTTCGTAATTTTCACGCGAGTAATTGTTAAGTCGCATTTTATTATTTTTGCCAGAAAAAATAAAAAAAGCATTTAATAGCAAAGAAATAATCAACGTTACATAAAGGATTATTTTCATTTGTAGATTAAATTTAACAAACACCACCATGAAAAAAAGTCATCTCAAAAAAAAGTGCGGACTGCGAGTAGGTAAGTCGTTCCTGTAAAGTCGGATGTTCGCGCGCTCATTTTGTCGTAAGATACGCCGCCCATGACTTTGAAATGATCGCCGCAGATATGCCAGTTCATACCTAGGTAAAATGAGTGATTTTCATCACCATAACCTCCATCTAGATCGAGACTAGGCGTGTTATGAAGTGCGCCGATGTAACGATTGTTGATGCGTAGACCTTCCATTTCATCGGCACGGGCATATTGGTAACGTGCTACACACTGAAGACGTTTTTTTATGATCCAATACCATGGCATCACAATCGAACCATAGAAATCTCCTTGCCGCATGGCTGTAAGATTGCCGTTATCCGCTCCGCCGTTGTCACCATGTATCAAATTCACCATCAGTCCCCAATCTTTTTTTTCGTAAACGGCTGATAGTGATGTCGCTTGCACATAGCCAAGGAAATCATCTGAGCCAGATGGATTATTTTGTACATGATCCACCCGTGTTAGGAGACGTTTGGAGATCTGCCAGGCAAGACTTCCATAAGCGACTTCACCATCGTTCCAGCTACCGATGAATGCAGAGTCATCTTCGCCACTAAAGATACCAACTGTGCCGGTCCAATCGTTTTTGCCCAATTCCATGGTGAGACCTGTAGGACGTGGATTATTGCCACCTAGCTCGTCAGCAAGATTTGAGCGTTCAATCGTCAGAATTCGATTGGATGATTCATGTACCTCTTCCGTGATATTAAATTTCATTCGACCATAATGCAATTTAATGTCATCTAAGGCTTCTGTTCCGATGGCTTTGCCGAGATTAAAGCTAAGGATCGCGCTATCAAAAGTATCATATCCCCACTGTAACTTCCTATTGGTTGAATTACGGAATCGCCTGTCGTCCACAAGATTGACACCCAATTCTATGTCAAAATAAGTAAGAAAGTCGATTTCTGTTTCGATACGAAAACGTCGATTTTCTTCAAAATGGTTCTTGAATGAATTCCCGCGGACATCTTCACCGTGGACACTTCCCATTTGGTAGTGAAATCGACCACCGATGGCTATACTGTCAATCCAAGGATTGTTTTTGTTTTTGTAGAGCTGTCCTGAATTGTTGGAAATCAATTGGCACCAGTCACGGGGGTAATCTGATTTTTGTTGAACAGGAGTTTTTGTCGCTTTTTTTGATTCAGCAGAAACGAGAGAAATACAAGGGAGCGCGATCAGCCAAAAAATAGGGAATTTCATGAAAATAGTTAGCCGAGTTATAGATCCAGTTCTTGTCCTGTGGGAGTGAGGACTACGCGGTTGTTTCCAGAAACATGGTGGAGGGCTTCGAGCAGCAGGTGGGTGCTGGCGCCGTCTTTCAGTTGTAAGCCATAACGAAGTTCGGTCATCATGCCCGCCTGGGCAGAAGTGACGCTGACGAGTTGTGTGTGCTCGGTGAATTCCGCGAAGACTGGCTTTAGTAAAGTCTCAAAATCCATCTCGCAGGTCATTCGTAAGCTGAGTAAGTGTGAAGCGCGACGTGGTGCAAAAGCATCCGTTTTGGAAAGAATGAGAATTGCTGTGCCGACGATGACTGTGATGATGATCGCCATGGGGTATTGCCTAGCACCGACGACCATTCCTATGGCCATTGCAAAGAAGACGAAGGCAAGATCACGTGACTGCCCGAGATTGCGGCGAAAGCGAATTACAGAAAACGCGGCGAACATACCGAATGCAATAGCGCCGTTTCCACTAACAACGATGATCAGGATCGTAGTGACCACACCGATCATGATCAAGGTTTGGACGTAGTCTTGGGAATAGCGTGTGCCTTTGTAGGTTTTCCGATAGAGGACAGCGATGGCGAGATTGAGAGTAATGCTGAGGATCATTGCTAAAATGATTTCAGCGGGTGCGGGGGGATTGGCTATCGTTGCATGGTTCGATTGGAATATGTCTTCGAGTGTCATTTTGGCTGGGATTCGAGGTTGCTGGAATTTGTTTTTAGTTTAGTAAGTTCGATCGATTTGGCGTATTTGCTAAAACTGCATGGAGTGAGGTTGAAATCACCGATCAGATTGCGAAACCAGTAAGGTACGGGGCCTATCGTTTTGACTTCCATGATGGACGCGCCCGGGTCCATGAGGTTGAGATCAAAGTCATCGCAGTTTGGCAGCATAGGTTTCAAATGGAATCGACAACGAAGGTCGAGATCGAAGGTGATACGGATGGTGCCATCCGCGCCGCTATCATAGGCGTAGCGATGGTAACGAATCTGAACGACGGGTCGATAATTATGATTGTCAATCAGATCAGCAATTTCAGCGATGATCCGGTTATCTGTTCTTGTCAGTAATTCCAAATCGCTAGGGATTTTCCCACGAGAAAAAAAGATTAGATCTTTCAGTTCACAATTCACTCTTCGTTTTACTGTGGCACCATCTAGCTTGTGCTTGATTTCGATGAAGGCTGCTGGAGGAATGCTGCCATCTTTACAGCTATAGAGACGACCACGCAACCGGCGGCGAGTGGGCGAACCCAGTTGTTTTTGCCAATATGACTTTAGATCGCATGAGTCAAAATATTCAGATATGACGGTGTAGCCATCTCGTGCGTGAATGTCGGCAGTTAGATGTTTTGCCACTTTTTCTCGAATGAAAGACTCCTGTCCTGCCCTCAGGATAAACTTGAATTCGCGACGATTTTCACTAGCTAGCATGAGGTTAATCTACGGCTCGATCTTCTTGGTATGGGCGTCAATTGTTAGCTTTATGTCTAAGGATCATAGACGAAGTCTTGAAGCTCCCTTTGGGACCGATGGTAGGGACTAAAATTGTACCAAGCCCTGTGATATCACCCCAAGAATCTCCTTGAAGCAGCAAGCCACTCGCTGAGGCTGTTCCTGCGGGGATGTTGCTAGAGAAGCCTGAAGGAATTCGGAAGGTTCCTCTAAAGCTACCATCGGCTTTGGATACTCGACCCACCCATGGAATCAAAGGCACATCGGAAGGAGCAAAAGAGAGAAGTCCGAATTTGTCGTCGATGCTCAATTCTGTGGTCAGTGAGGCAATGGTGGATTGTGGTTCAGAATTATTCAAGCCGCCGCCAGCAATCGTAAGTTGCGATTGGCGTTGATTTTTCCATCCTAGTGAAGATCCCAAGGCCGTAGCAGAGTCTGGTATGGTCCATTTTGCACTGCCGATTGTGACGGGTATGGCAGGAAAACCGCTCGGGTAGCTGAGTGTTTTTCCATCAGCTTCTTTGCGCCACCATACATTACTATGGAGAAGTGTTGCGTTCGTGATGGGTTGATTGAGATCACTGAGAGTGATGATGCCACCGATGAAAGAGTTCTTATTTGCGTAGGGCTGCATCCACAAAACAGCTTGACCAGTAGGGGATACTCGTAAGGATGTTGTTACGTTAGTACCATCTCCTAAAAGGCCCACGAAGGTGCCGATACCTTGATTGCTAACTCTGCCCCTTAACCAACCGAAACCGGCAGGAATATGATGGCCATCTTGTGTTCCTGGGTTGATAATGATGCCGTATGCAATCGTTGCAGATGGTGCTTCTGCCGGGCGGGCATGGCGAAATCCTCGTAGATTACCGTCGTTGTAGCTACCCATTTGATTGAGTAAAGTCCCATCAATGGCGATATTGATGGCTACGGGTGGCATACCGAGGTTTGCAGCAAAATTTGCAGTGATCGGTGCGACAGGATTGCCTTCTGCAAGTAAGAAGCCACCTCTTGCCCCTCTTGCTCTGGATGATCCCTTCATAGACAGACTAGCTGACCATTGGTTCGGGGATGTGATATTGAGACGTAGTGCGCCAGTTGGTAATGAATTGGAATCTTCTAAAATAAAATCGTAGCTGCCGATAAGTGAAGTAGGGAATTCTAATATAGAGATAGGAAAGGGAATGGATCGAATAATTTTTTTCCCTTGAAGAACCTGAACAATGAATTGATAACTGCGGGGGCGGCCAGTGAGAGTCCCAGAAAGACGCATCGTGACAGGGTCAAACTTTAATCCATAGGGTATTGTGCCAGATACTCTGATTCCTTCACCCTGATTTGTAAGTCGTTTCAAATCAAACATGACGGAATTTCCAATCCGCAATGGGAAAGGATTGCCGAGGAAGCAAAAGGAGAATGGATCACTGGTAATGCTGTTGCCAATCAGGGCGATGTCGATTGGTTTTTCAATCGTTTCCTGCGAAGTGATTTTAAGCGCAGCATTGATGGAACCGAATGAAGTAGGGTTGAGTGTTACCGTAAAACTAGTGGTAGCTCCTGGACTCAAAGTTGTAGTCCTGAGAGTTGATAGAATGTAATCAGATCGATGAACACCAAGAAGATTGACCTGTAATCCAGTGAGGTCATTCGTATCAACATTTCGAAGGGTAATCGTTTTGGTTACGAAAGTTTCGATCTCTGTAGCGCCAAAATCAAGGTGGGATGATTGGTCGATGAGTATCGTGTTTTCTGGGTGTTCCACCTGTAACTTGGGTGGAGTTGGTTGAATTTGATAAGTTGATTCTGCTAAAGCACTCCATATAGGGCCGTTTTTTGCGCGGAAGCGGATCGTGCGCTTGCCTGTGTTGCTTAATGTAACCGGAGTGGAAGTGAATGATCTTATTGCGTCTAACGAGCAGTTCATGCTGAGATCGCTGCTGGATTCGTTCGCTTGATGAATTTCTATGGCAAGTGTGTTTCTGCCGTTAACCAATAACGAAGCAGGTAGGTTTACAGATTCGATCGTGTCCTCGATCGCTGTTCCCGTGTAGAAGTCATGAGCGACGTTGTCAGGAAGGTTTCCTGCTACACGAGTGCCGTTCAGGTAGAGAGAGTAACCATCATCGTATTTAATTGTAGCTAGAAGTGAGGTAATGTTTCCTACATCAGAGACATCAAACTGCCGGCGAAAATAGCAAGTAGCAGGTCGTTGAATGCCAGCAGTCGAGGGATTGATGTCATAAACCGGTATCTCGGTCGCTTCATCGCCATCGCCGTAACCGGATTCCGCATTACCGATGTGCCATGAGGCGTCATCAAAATTCTGCAATCGCCACGAGTTACCGAGATTTTCTCCAGTGGCTAGGAATTTCCATTCGCTTGCCGAAAGGGGGAGCAGAGTTTCACTTGTGGTGTTGCTCTTGTAAGTGAGTGCGCCCGATCGTAATGCTCCACCTACCGCTCGTGGATCCGAGCCATCTGGCATGTAATATATGGTTGATTCGTTAGGGGCGGTGATGGCGATTTCCGTTCCCTGCCTTACATTGCCTCCGCTTGGAATCAGAACAGGAGCATTGAGGCTAGGATACAGCCCTCTGGCGCGTAGTTGCGATAAAACTACGGGATGGCGTGGCGCAATGTAGTGGAGAATCGCATTCTTGGCGTTCACCCAGTCTTCCTTTGTCCTAGGCTCGCTCGTTTTTGAGCTTCCCCAGCGAGCGCTTTCCGCAATGATAGCTTGATCGACGATTGATGAAAATCGATTGACACGGTTGCTCCAGGCCGATGGAGTTAGCGCGCCGTCATTGAATAAATGTTTGTGAATACGGTCAGCCCAGCGCATCCGATATTCTTGATTTGCGCTGAGATCTTGATGTAAGAAAAATGGATTTGAGTAGACAAACTGCCGTTCGCTCGCGCTGTTGAATGGACCGATACGGTCTTCATTTACATCAAACATGCTGTGCTCGAAGTCGTGCACAAAAAAGCGAAATCCTTGCCGTGCATCTTTGTCGCGTGATCGGCACCCAAACCAATTATTTCCTCTTTCATTTCCAAGAAATGCTGAAACACAACCATCAAAATTACCCGTCCAGAATGTGACTAAAAGGTAATCGATAAGGTTATCAGGATCTAACAGAACGGGATCCGCTGTAGGAGTTACACCATTGGACGACAGTCCTTGCATGCGAAAATAGTTTGTATTGGTAGGGGAGGCGCGATGAGCTTTTCCTTTATTCCATAAATCTTGCCAGGCCATTAAATTTCCATCCGTGGCGCCTACAGTGTAGCCGTTGTCGCTTTCGGATTTAACGACATCGTAATCTTCTTTTTTACCACCGAGGTAGGTTTCGGCGAATGCCGCATCTTTGCGTTCATCGAAGTTATGCAAGCCCCAATATTGTCCATTCAGGTAGAGGTGAAAATAACGCACATGAGAGCCAGGTTGTCCCATGTCGATCTGAGCCTGCCGTGATGATTCTTCACGTAAAAAAGTATTTTGATCTCCGCCTTCGAAGGACCATGAGTAATTCTGTGCCGTGCGTAGGTCGATCTTATCAAATTCACTAGCCGCCTCATTTCCGAAAATAGGGTATTGTAACTTTGATGCGCCGTATTCTTGTCGAAAAAATAATCGTAATGCGTGTTTGGGGTTATCCTCGCTGCGAGAATATCCACCGCGTATTCTCAGTCCGGCATTGATTTGAAACTGACCGCTGCCGTTAGGACTCTCTCCTGTTGGCGGATTGATCCACTCCACAGATACTGGTCGTTCCCATGCGAAACCACGTTGGTAAGGATTTGAGTAGATTCCCTGCGAACCTTCCATATTGAACAGGTTTGGCAGATCGGTTGTTAGGCAGACGGACGGTAAGGAATGGAGTGCGGATATTACCTGTTCTTGGCCACCGATATTGGGATTTGTGTGATTCACGATGCGTGGATCCATGCCAAACTTGAGTATTTGGTTCGTTCCACTACTTTGTGGCCAGCCAGCTGGGGTCGCACCGTTGGCTGATTGCGTGATGATATCGTCAGTAAAAAGATACGTCTGCGTAATCACATTAGAGGGTTTCCAACCATCAAGCGTTGCGACGGCGCGAAGCACTGTCGTGCTAGAAATCGTGAATGGAGTCGTGTAAATAGAACCGTTCGTCTCGGTCGGAGTTGAACCATCCGTGGTATAGCGAATTACGGCATCAACCGTGGGGGTTGTGAGAGCGATTTGCACAGGCGTTTTGTAAAATCCGCGATCCGTGCTGCATATCACATCTGCGACAAAACCGAATGAACTGGGGGAGCCATTGATCCAACCTGGAGTGGCTAACTCGTCGGCGTATATCACGGGTTCTGTCGTGGAGTTCAAGCGGCCGATGATGATCTCAGGGAGGACGAGGAAGCTGGTATCTGAAATGGATGATTTCATTCCATGGATGGCCATAAGATTTGTGCCATGGATCAAGTTAGGAATTTCCGCAGTGAGATTGAATCCGCTCCGTTGAATGGTTTCACGAATGGGTCGTGATGAAGTCGCTAAGGAGTTCCATGCTGGCTTGAGGGGGGCATTGCTTGCCGCTACTTGCGTTCCATTAAGCCATGCGGTAAAGCCATCGCTGTAGCGGATGACAAGTGAACATGACGTTGCATTTCCCTGATCGATGAATTCAAATGGTTGACGAATGTAAGCACCACGACTGGCTGACATCTCACTTGCCAAATCCGTAGCAATGAATTCACTAGCGCCTTGTGGGATGGTTGTAGTCGCCAAGCCGCCGTTCTCTACATCGCCCACTAATCGAAATGCTGATGCATCGAAGGAGGTTAGCTTGCCGGGTGCCGCGAAAAATTCCACACAGTCGCCGCCACCACCTTCAAACATTATGACCTGAAAGGTGTGGGTTCCGGCTGAGAGAGTTATGGTGCCGAATCGATTTTCTGGGCCATGAAACGAATCATCCCGCATAACTTGCGTTTTGTTGATTATGATTTGCCCACCGTCGTCGCTATTCAATCCGAAGGTGTATGCTCCTGCATTAGGAATAGTGAGGGTGCCAGTGGCAACAATGGCATAGTTTTCGCCGCCGCCACCTGGTGGGTTTTCGTTGAGTCCATAATTTCCGTCGCTGCCTTCACCTAACAGATTTAACGTTTTCATCACCGCTGTTGTCGAGCTAAGCACGAGAGGATCGCTCGCGGGGAGAGATATCAAGTTTAACGCATCGTTTAAGCCTTCGATACCGCCATTTTTAGAAACTTGTCGAACAGTCATCCCTGGTGTGGCAATACCGAAACCGAAACCGCTTACGCCATTCGTCCAGGAACTGTCATCAAAGCTGGGTTGATTCCATGTAGGCGAAAGCGCTGAAGCACCGGTTGGCATGGCATATTTGCCATTCGCGCCATGCGGGAGTAGCGTGGTCGATGAAAAACGAGCTCCGAATGAGGCATCGGTCCCTTGCGCTGGGAACTGGGGCGAAAATTCCTGTTGTATGGTGACACCATCGGGACGCACAAGTGCCAGATATTCCCCGGCCTTGGAAAGGGCGAAATTCGTATGCAAGGGCGCGCCTACTACACGACGGTCTTTTGACGATGCCCACACCAGAAGAAATTCGCCCGGTGCCAGTGTGACACTCGGAAACTTCCACTGTGTCATATTTGCAGTGCGATCCGTAAGAGCCCAATCCAACAAATTGATCGTAGTTGATGTGGGGTTGTGGATTTCGATCCAGTCGGAAAAATTTCCATCTTCGTCGGCAATGGTAGATTTGTTATCTGCCATAAATTCGCTAATCACAGGATTGGCGAATACGCATGTGGGCATGATGAAAAAAAGAAGAAAAATCAATAGTGCGTTCAACATGCAGGTATTTTGGTGGAAAAACTATACAACGAGTTTTGTTTTCAAATGCAATGGGGTTTAACTTTGTGTCTTCTTAATGTGCACTTAAACTAAAATGGGATCAAGTCTGATTTCAATGAGGATCACCCTCGCGTGCTTGCCATAACCGTCGCCTGCCCCACAAGCACAAGTGAGGGCATCCTTCCGATCCGTAATCGCCGCCCTCGGCTCCCTGCTGACTCTGTAAAAAACCGTTCAAACCCACGGCCCCGGGGCAGGGTTCTCGTCCCACCCCCTCAAACGCCATCACCCCAACCCAGTTGAGCTGGATTGGGGTGAGAGCGGAGAGGGTGGGATTCGAACCCACGGATGGTTTCCCATCTTCGGTTTTCAAGACCGACGCGATCGACCACTCTGCCACCTCTCCTGAGATTTGCTGGTCGCGAGAACTTGGTAGTGGGATTTTCCTGCCTTGACAAGAAAAACTGGGTGATAAGGTCATTTTCCCGCGATTCCAAGCACGTAGAGACATCGGAAAGCTTTGTCTCCTCCGTGGTAATAGAGTGAGGGCGCGAGGGATGAATGGATTTCAGAAAAAAAATAAAAGTGGAAAAAAGATTGACAATCTTTCCTAATGCATTAATTTTTCCATGTCGCAAGTCGACAAGGCGGTCCGATCATCAAGCACTAGGTTTTGGGTTTTTCCTAGGCATTCTGATCGGGCCGCTTACTTTTTGTACTTTTTGGTGAGATCGGAAGGGGCAACTGTGTTCTCATGCGCTGTGGAGATTTTCACCCTATCCTCGCAGGCTTCTCTGACATCGCGCCGTTGTCATCGCTCATCGATTCTTAGGCATCCACAGAGTTCCGTGTTTGGTGAGAGATATCAAACATGCCGAATTTTTCGTCGTATGCATTTGGTTTTGCCTGATGGGTCTTCCTGTGGCAGGTTTGGTCTCGTCCATGGAGACACATGAAAATCAACCTGCGCGGCGTCCGCGTCTCACCTTTCTCGGCACTGGTACGTCCACCGGTGTTCCGGTGATTGGTTGCTCTTGTGCAGTATGCCTCTCCATCGATCCGCGCAATCGACGACTGCGTTCTTCGGTCTTGTTGGAGAGCGAGGAAACGAACCTGTTGGTCGATGCTGGTCCCGATCTGCGGCAACAGGCGCTGCGTGCAGGAATCAAAAAGGTGGACGCGGTTCTCTACACTCACGGACACATGGATCATGTGGTTGGTTTTGATGAATTGCGCGCGTTTTGTTGGCAACGTGATACTCCCTTGCCGATGTATGCCAATCCGGGATGCATGGATATTTTGCGCACGATGTTTGCCTGGGCCTTTGCCGAGACCAACATCTATCGTGGATACATCAAGCCAGGTCCAGTGGTGGTGGAGGGACCGTTTGTGATTGGAGCATGGAAGATTTCTCCTCTGCCTGTGATGCACGGTGCGGTCGAGACCAATGGCTATCTCTTTGAGCGTGAGGGTGCCAAATCGTTGGCGTATATCTCAGATGTGAAGGCCATTCCCGATGCCACCATGGCGATGATTCGAGAGGTGGACTTGCTCATCCTGGATGCGCTGCACTACCGCCCGCACCCCACTCACATGCATATCGAGGAATCTCTATCCGTGATCGCCGACCTGAATCCTCGCGAGGCTTATCTCATACACTGTTCGCATGAGGTCGATCATGCGACACTTGAAAATGAACTGCCTGCTCACGTTCGTGTGGCTTTCGATACGCTTTCGTTAGAATTATGAAAACGACTTTGTTCCGACTCTTGTTCTGCCTGTGTGGCCTTCTTTCTGCGGCGCCCGCACCGCTATCTCCAGAGCGAGTGGTCGTGCTTTACAACTCAGCCCTGCCTGACTCGCAAGAACTGGCGAAAGCCTACCAAATAGCGCGCGGTATTCCGTTAGCAAATCTGATCGGTCTGCCCATGCCGGACCGCGAGGAAATCACGCGTGAGGAATTTGAGACTTCGATCCGCGTCCCGCTGCGTGCTGAGTTTGACAAACGTGCGTGGTGGAAAATGGGGCGGGCTGATGCCCATACCACAGTAGCCGTGGAAAATCGCATGCAGGTGATCGTCTCGATGCGCGGTGTGCCATTGAAGATCGCGCGCGTTGCTGATTCGATCCAAGCTGCTGAAGTCAAGCCCACGGCGGAGAGTGCGGCACCGAAAAATCCGATGCTGATCGCGAACGAGGCATCGGTTGACTCAGAGTTGGCGATTCTCAGTTGGAGTGGTCAGTCCATTGCTGGTCCTTTGCAGAATGCTTATTTCCAGTCGAACAAGGGCTTCTCTGAAGCTGCACTTCCTTTTTTGATGCTCGTTGGGCGCATCGATGGCCCATCGCAGGTCATTTGCCAGCGCATGATTGCTGATGCCGTGGCTGTGGAAAAAACGGGTTTATGGGGTCGGGCTTACTGCGATTTGGCTCAGTTCTATCCTCAAGGGGAAACGTGGATCCGTTCCTCTGCCTTGCAGTGTTCTGATGCCGGCATGCCCGTGGTGGTGCATCCATGGAAAGAAGTTTTTCCCAAACACTACCCGATGACGGAGGCAGCCGTCTATTTCGGATGGTATGAGTGGAATGTCTGCGGACCCTTCGTGAAGCCCGGCTTTCAGTTGCGTCGTGGTGCGGTGGCCGTGCATTTGCACAGCTTCAGTGCTTCCACCATCCGCAGTGAGACGGCCAACTGGTGTGGTCCGCTGCTAGCCCGTGGCGCTGCCGTTACGCTCGGCAATGTCTACGAGCCATATCTCGGCTCCTCCCATCATTTTGACGAATTGCAAAAGCGTTTGCTGGAGGGTTACACATGGATCGAAGCTGCCTATGCAGCGATGCCCGTGCTCTCATGGCAGGGAGTGGTGCTGGGTGATCCACTTTATCGGCCCTTCCTGCATCTTGATGGAAGCGGTGAAAAACTGCCTGCCGATCGTCCCTACCGAGCGCTGCGAGTGGCGAAACTTTTGCACGACGGGCAGGACAGCAAAATGCTCGCGGAAATCGAACGCATCGGTCGGGAAAAAGGCAACGCTGTGATGTTAGAGTCATTGGGCTTGCTTCACTTGCAGCGCAAGCAGGAGGCACTGGCCTTGCGGTTCATTCAGGAGGCAAAGCCCTTGTATCAGGATGCCGCTGACCGCTTGCGATGTGACATGCATGTGATGGGTATGGATCGAGATGCGGGTCGCATCGGCCTAGCGGTCAAAAACGTGCGAGATGCCGAGATTCTTTATGCGGACCTTCCGGAAGTGCAAGCAGTGCGTTCGTGGCGTGCGATTCTCGATCCTCCGCCACCGGTGCAGCCACCGAAAAAATGAATCATCGCAGATTCGATTGTTGTGCGTTGCTGCATTCGTGATTATTCTCGCGCCCTATGCATTTGGGTATTGATAGCTCCACGCAATCCTTGAGCGGTTTGGTCATCGATGTGACGACGGGTCAGATCGTCGCGGAAAAATCGGTGAACTTTGGTTTGGACCTGCCGCAATATGGCTCACCACAGGGTTTTCTTCCCGGTGGAACGGATGGCGAGGTTCACTCCCAGCCTCGCATGTGGTTGGCGGCATTGGATCAAATGTTGTCGGAGTTGGGGGACCTTGTCGATCTATCACAAATTCGTTCGATCGGCGGCAGTGGACAACAACATGGTTCGGTGTATCTGAATGCGAGTGCTTCCGAGTGCTTGGCAAATCTCGATCCTCAAAGCGATCTGGTGACGCAGTTGCAGTCCGCATTCAGTCGCAATACTTCTCCGATCTGGATGGACACCTCCACAGGTTCGCAATGTCGTGAAATCGCGGCTGCCATGGGCGGCGATGCGGAAGTTTGCGCGCGCAGCGGATCCACGGCGATCGAGCGTTTCACTGGCCCGCAAATCCGCAAGTTCTGGCAACAACAACCGGCAGATTATGACGCGACCGCGCGCATCCATCTGGTCAGTTCGTTTCTGTGTTCGGTGCTTGCGGGATGCCATGCCGCCATCGATTTCGGCGATGGCGCTGGTATGAATCTGATGAACCTCGCTTCTCGTCAGTGGGATTACGATTTGTTAGAAGCCACCGCGCCGATGTTGCGTGTGAAACTCCCAGAGTTGGCCGCGGCAGGAAGTGTGGTCGGGCCTGTGGCGGATTATTTTGTGGTGAAATACGGTTTTTCGCCTGAGTGCCAAGTGGGTGTTTTTACTGGTGATAATCCCGCGTCGCTTGTCGGCATGGGCGCGACATCGCCGGGGCAGGTGGTGATTTCGCTAGGCACGAGCGATACCTTTTTCGCAGGCATGACGCAGGCTTTCACCGATCCACGCGGCTTTGGTCACGTTTTTGGCAATCCCGGTGGCGGTTACATGTGTTTGGTTTGTTTCCGCAATGGTTCGCTGGCGCGTGAAGCTCTGCGCGATCAGTATGGGCTCGATTGGTCGGCCTTTGATCGAGTAGCGCTTGCGCAGACTTCACCGGGCAACGATGGCAATTTGATGCTGCCTTTTTTCGGTCCTGAGATCACACCGCGATGTGACTTTGAAAAACCGCTGCGCAGCGGTAGCGAGGCTTTTGTGCGTGGCGAAGATCCCGCGAAACAAGTGCGAGCCTTGCTCGAAGGGCAGTTCCTCAACATGCGACTTCATACGGATTGGATCGGCATCCATGTCGATCGCATCCTCCTCACGGGGGGGGCCTCGCGCAATGACGGGATTGCTCAGATTGTGGCCGATGTATTTGGCGCCCCCGTAGAACGCCTCGCGATTGCCAATTCCGCCGCACTCGGCGCGGCGATTCTTGGCGCTGTTACTTCAGGACAGGATATGGGGCAGACGCAGTCGAAATTCTGCCATCCAGCTCATGACTCCCGCATCGAACCCACGCGCGGTGTCAGCTATGATGCGGAACTCTCCGCCTACGCCAATTTGCTCGCACATAGATCCTAGTGAAAAAACGACTCATCCGCATAGGGCTTTGCGAGGGCTGTATAATCCTGCTCGGCAAGCCCGTCATCACAAAGTTCCTGCATTCGTCGTGATACGGTATGCATGGCAGGTAGTTCCAGGCGCATGCTGTGTGCGAGTTCCAGTGCGTAGACGGAATCCTTGCGCATGTTATCGAGCGAGAAATGGGTGTCGAAGTCACCCTTCAGCATGCCTGGCAATTTCATTTTCGTTAAGGCGGATGCGGTGCCATGTTGCGTGATGGCATGGGAGAAGGATTCCTTGCTGATGCCGTGCTTAAGGCAGAGTGCCATGGCTTCGGAAAGTGCTTGGATTTGGCAGGCGGCGATGAGGTTGGTGGAGAGTTTCACCACCGTGGCGTGCCCCATGGTTCCCATCCGAATCAATGCGCTTGCTGTCGGTGCCAGAATGGCTTCGGCACGCGCGACTGCGTCATCCGAACCGGCGAGGTAATACATCAATTTTCCTTCACCTGCCGCGATCTTGGAACCAGTGAACGGAGCGTCGACAAAAGAGCAGCCAATGGCATCACATTGATCGGCCATCCATAAAATGGTAGGCAGGTCTACAGTCGAATGGTTCATGACAAAATGGCCTGAGGTGAGAGTCGGCCGAATCTGCTCGAATACAGAACGTAGGGATTTGCCGTCCTTGAGATAGAACGAGAGAATTTCCGATGCGTGCGTTGCTGCGGTCGGATCCGCGATGAATCCTGCTAGATCCTTGGCGGTGCGGTTCCAGCGAGTGACGCTTGCACCGGATTGTTGCCAGTTGTCGGCACAACGCGAGCCGATGATTCCCATGCCGAAGACGGTGATATTCATGTGCGGCTACCGATAGCAGCTTATTCCCCGTTTTCCAGTTGAGTTTTGCTTTTGCGCCGGAATTGTTCGTCTCGCGCTTTTTTCAGGTATTCGAAATACCGTTGCTGTGCGTCCAGATCGGGTCGTTGTGTCATTGGTTTCGCTTGCGGACCATATTTTTTCCACGGTCCAAAAGGCACTTGGGATTCTTCTACAAATCTCCAATGCACCTGACTGGAATCGGCGATGCTGAGATAATCGCGAACGGCTGGCGAGATGTCGATCGCCGCGCCGCGATTGCTGGTATTGACCGGGCGCTTGTCGCCGAACACGTAGGGCCAGTCATCCACGACAAAAGGACCTACGTCCTCCCACTGAGCGTAGCAAGAGCGGTTGTTGGAGTAAATCTGAAGCCATCGACCTTTCAGGGTTGAGCTACCGTCGTTTTTTTTGACACGATGAAACCAAGGAATCACCTTTTCTGCCTCTGGCCTGTAGCCACCTTGTTGTTTGTCGTTGTAGGGAAGAGCGATGTAGAAGGGGTTGAGCTTCGGGACAAAATGTTTCGGGCGGAATTCTCCCGTGCTGTGCGAGGCGATGCGCTTCATCGGATCGGGATCATCATAGCCGCCATAGTTGGCTTGCCAGTTGAGGTCCCATGAAGACACATGATTCGGCACGGGATTGTTTTGCGCCGGTTGTTCCCCGATCCAGAAGGCTGTGGAGGTGATATTGAGTTTCCACGGATAGAGTGTGCTTTGAGCAGGCGCCGTCGTCGCCCGTGCTGCAGCGGAAGTGGTGGGATACACGATGCGCGTGCCGCTGGGGATCACCACCCGGGGAGTCCCTGCGGAGTTCTGAGCATGCAAAAAAGTAGGGATCAAAAAAAACAGGGCTGTAGCCGCGTGATGCACGAGGCTGCGGAATCGGTGCTCATGGAACGGGAAACGCATGGGTACGATCGTGGGTAGCTCTGCGGAAAACGCCCGCAACTTTTGTCATGGCACAACGGAGGCATCAAGATCGAATTTTTTCCATCATCATGATTCGCTGGCTGTGGCCATGGGCAAGGATCGATGATATGACAAGTTCCGCTTTTCAAGCACTGCAATTCCCGTTATGTCACGTGAGTGGAGGTATTGGGAGCATTCGATTGGCACTATCCGGCGGAATTGCCGGTGGTCGGCCTACGCGATGAAATCCTCGAATCCTTGCGCAAGCATGATGTGCTGGTGGTGGTCAGCGAGACTGGGTCTGGTAAGACGACGCAGTTGCCGAAGATGGTGACCGAGGTATTGCAGGAAATCTATGCAGACAAAATGGGGTTGATCGGCGTGACGCAACCACGGCGCATCGCAGCAGTCAGTGTGGCGAAGCGGGTGGCGGAGGAATTGAAACAACCGCTCGGGGGACTCATCGGTTATCAGGTGCGCTTCGATGAAAAGATCTCGGCACAAACGCGGATCAAGTTCATGACCGATGGCATCCTCCTTGCGGAAACCCAAGGTGATCGCACGTTGAAACGTTACGACGCGATCGTCCTCGATGAAGCACATGAACGCTCGCTCAATATCGATTTTTTGTTAGGTTACCTCAAGGAACTACGTCGCGAACGACCTTCGCTGAAAATTGTCATTTCCTCGGCCACTCTCGATGCGGGAGCTTTTGCAGAATTTTTTCGGGAAGAAGGCCAAGAAGTGCCCATCATTCAGGCATCGGGTCGCACGTTTCCCGTGGAGGAATGTTTTTTGCCGCCCAGTGAGGAAGAAGAGTTGCCGCAGCATGTGGCGCGTGCCGTCGATTGGTTGACGGATCTCGATCCAGTGGGTGACGTGCTTGTTTTTCTCCCCGGAGAAAAGGAGATTCGCGAATGTGCGGATGCATTGGAGGGGAGAAAGTATTTCCGCACGGAGATTCTGCCTTTATTTGCGCGCTTGAGCATGGGGGATCAGCAGCGAGTCTTTGCGCCGGGAAATTTGCGTCGCGTGATCTTGGCGACCAATGTGGCGGAGACATCGCTAACGATTCCGCGCATCACCAGTGTCGTCGATAGTGGTTTGGCACGGGTGAGTCGATGGAGCCCCGCGCGTGGCGTGCAGCGTTTGCAAATCGAGCCTGTGAGTCAAGCGAGCGCGAGGCAACGCAAAGGCCGCTGCGGTCGGGTGAAGGAGGGAATCTGCGTGCGCTTGTATGATGAACAGGACCTCGCGGAGCGTTCGGAATTTACCGATCCGGAGATCCGTCGCAGCTCTCTCGCAGGCGTGATCCTACGCATGATTTCGTTAGGTTTGCCACCTATGGAAGAATTTCCTCTGATCGATGCGCCAGCGCCTAAGGCGGTCTCTGAGGGCTACAGGACCTTGCGGGAAGTTGGCGCTCTCGGCAGGGAAAAGCAACTTACGGCAGCGGGTCGGCAAATGGCTCGAATGCCCGTAGATCCGCGGTTGGCGCGAATGTTGATCGAGGCCTCTCACGAGAAATGCCTGCGCGAATTGCTTCCTGTCATCGCGGCTTTGGAAAGCAGCGATCCACGCGAAAGACCAGCGGAAAAACAAAAAGAAGCCGATGCCGCTCATGCGCGCTGGAAGCATCCGCAGTCTGACTTTTTTTCGTTGCTGCGGTTGTGGTTGGACCTACAGCGCTTTCAGGATAAGGGGAAGTGGCGTCGCAATGCCCTGCGCAAGTATTGCGGCGAGGCGTTTCTCAACATGCGCCGGGCGATGGAGTGGGCAAACATCCATGAGGAATTGCTCGATCTTTGCCAGCGTGAGTTGAAGTGGGAAATCCCTGCTGCGATGCTACGGCTGGATTCTTCAGATGCCGAGTGGCAGGCGGCGTATGATCCATTTCATCGCTCTCTGCTGGCCGGCGTGCCCCGGCAATTGGCGTTGTGGGACGCTCAGGAAAAACAATACCGAAGCGCCAGTGGAGGAGGATTTGCTGTGTTTCCCGGATCGGGATTATTTGCAGTGAAACGCTTTGATTGGGTATTGGGCATGGAGATTGTGGAGACAACTCGTTTGTGGGCTCGCCGCTTGGCACGAATCGATCCCATATGGGTCGAAAAAGTAGCCGCACATCTCTGTTCATATCGATACAGCCATGGTTACTGGGATGAAAAGCAAGGTGCGGTATACGCCAAAGAAACCGTGCTTTGCGGCGGCTTGGTGGTCGTAAAGGACAGGCCCGTGCATTGGGGGCGCATCGATCCTAAGGCGGCTCGGGAAGTGTTCATCCGCGAGGGATTGCTCGGCGGCGGGATTCGCGCTGCTTGCCCGTCGCTGGCTCAGCTGTCGCGATTGCGAGAGCAAGTTCGTTTGATGGAAGTAAAGCTCCGTCGTCCCGATTATCTCTGGAGTGATGATCAGGCATACGCGTTTTTTGATCGCATCATTCCGCAGGGGATGTGCACGGCAAAGGCGTTTCACAAGTGGCGTATGGATCATGAGTCTTCTCTGATGGCGGGGGCGGCTGATGTGGTATGGGATGAGAATTTGTTAGAAAATATGGATGCGTTCCCCGATGTCCTTGCATGGGAGGGTGAGGAATACAGTGTCTACTACGCCATGGCACCCGGTGAACGCGATGATGGAGTCACGATAGGTGTGCACATCGATCAGTTGCGAGATTTCCCCGTGCACCTTTTGTCATGGGGAGTGGCGGGTTATTTGATGGATCGCGTCGAGTTTCTCGTGCGTGCCCTGCCCAAGGATCTTCGCAAGGTCTGTCAGCCCATCAGCGAATTTGTGAGAGAATTTGTCGAGGACTATGAAAATGCCATTCCTGACATCAGTTTGGTCAGAGTTCTTGCGCAGCGGGTGCAACAGCGGGTTCGTTACACGGTTCCGGAATCGGACATCGATTTGAGTGCCTTGCCTCCCGAGTGGCAGGTGAAATGCTGGGTCTGCGATGATGAGGGTGACGAGATTTTGTTAGGTACGGATCTCTTGGCGATGAAGGAAAAGCTTCGTCCGCTCCTGCTCAAGCGCCTTGAAGAATATGCGAGTGAGGAATGGCATTGCAGCGGAGCGAATGCATGGCCGATGGATTTGCCTGATAGGGTCGAATGCATGGGAGGTTATGCCTATCCCGCTTTGGTTGATGAAGGAGAAAGTGTCGGGGTTCAGGCATTTCATCACCCCGAACAAGCTCGCCAATCGCATCGCGCGGGATGCTCCCGGTTGTTGATGTTGGCGCAAGCCGATCAGGTGGCGTATCTGAGAAAAAAGTATCCCTTAGGTTTGGCGGCACGCGTCGAGTTGCCGCGACTGGGAGTGGGTGGCACGACAATGGAAGATTTGTTGCGTTTGGCGGCGGAAGGAGCTCTGGGTTCTGTGTTGCGTGATGCGGCGTCATTTGCCCTCGCTGCGCAGAAGGCGAGAGGCGAATGGCATGTGGCGGCTCTACCCGTGGGAAAGGCTCTGGATACCATCGTTTCCATGGTTCCTAAGTTGCTTGAATGGTGCGATCGCCAACGTGGATCGAAGTTTCTCGCTGCGGTGGCGATAGACATCGAGGAGCAATTGCAATGGATGCTGCGCGAGCAATTCGCCTGGCGCGCGGGGCATGAAGCACTCTGCGATTACCCACGTCACCTGCTAGCCATCCAGCAGCGTATCGATCGATTGCAGAGTCTGCCCATTCAGAAAGATCTAGAAAAAATGGACCGCGTCCGAGAGTTGTGGGTGCCTTGGTTCGATGCGTGGAAGAGTGAACCACAGCGATGTGAGATTTGGCCCATCGGTTGGATGCTTTTAGAGTATCGCGTGTCTCTTTTCTCTCCCCATGTTCCGGTCAAGGGGAGCATTTCGGAGAAAAAGATTCGTGCCGCGATGCAGGACCTCTTGGGTTAGTTTTGCCGCGCCATTCAGTGCCATTCCGCATCGCAGCAGCGGGGTGATCGCTCAGCGAGTGCATCCATGGATCCTGGCCTCCGATTCACTTCTCGCGCTTTTCCATCCATTTGCGGAAATCCCCGCCTTTCCATGCGGGTAAGGTCCGCTGGTTCAGCCATTCCTGCAGGGGCTTGAGTGGCGTCATGTGAATGGGCAGGTGGTTCATCGCCTTGCTCATGTTCATGGCTGTGCGCCACACAGAAGGTGAGGTGGCAAGAGTCGCAAATGGACTCATGGGCAGCGCGCCAGGAGAATAGACTTTTTCTTGTTTGGCTTTGTCGCGCAAACGCAAAAGCAAATCGGGAATAGGGATGTCGACCGGACAAACTTCGTTACAGGCACCGCAGAGCGAGGACGCTTTCGGCAAATCAGCGAGTTCGGGGAAACGGTCGCCAAACAATAACGGCGACAATACGGCACCCACGGGACCACCGTAGGGCGAGCGATAGGCGTGTCCGGAGGCTTGGCGATAGACCGGGCATACGTTTTGACAGGCCCCGCAGCGGATGCATCGAAGAATTTCGCGACACTTCGATTCTAACACATCGGTTCGGCCATTATTCATGAAGACGACGTGCATGTTGGTCGGCCCAGATGGCTGGGTGGGGGACTTGGGTCCCTTGATGAACTCGGTGTAAACGGTGAGTTGCTGACCGGTGGCGGATCTTCCTAGCAAGTTGAGAAACACGCCGAGATCTCGATCGGTGGGGACGATTTTTTCGATGCCCACGAGGGCGATGTGCACATCCACGGGTGCCATGCCAAATCTGGTATTGCCCTCATTGGTAACCAATACGAGTCTCCCTGATTCCGCCGACACGAAGTTCGCTCCCGTGATCACTGCCTGAGCCTCCATGTATTTTTCACGCAGGTGGTATCGGGCACGATGAGTGATGGTTTGCGGATCATCGTTGTAATCGTTCGCTATGCCTTCACGCAGAAAAGTCTTTGCAATATCACGACGGTTTTTGTGAATGATGGGTTTGACGATGTGGGAAGGCTCATCATCATCGAGTTGAATGATGAATTCGCCGAGATCCGATTCCAGACACTCGATGCCGTTTTCGATCAAGAACGGATTGAGATGGATTTCTTCCGCCGCCATGGATTTCGATTTCGTAAGGCGTGAAACATCGTGGGAGCGAAGGATTTCTAGTATGGTCTGTTTTGCGTCATCTGCGGTATCAGCGAAATGAACATGGGCCCCGTTGCGCATCAACGCTGCCTCAGCCTTGGGCAGATACTCTTCGAGACGATGAAGCGTGTGATCCTTGATCTTCCCTGCTAGTCGACGCAGCGCATCTGGATCCTGGTAATCATGAAACAGCACTTTGTATCGCTTTTCCGTTCCAGCTGCCGAGCCATCGATCACAGCGGCTTGCTTTTCATCGGAAATCTTTTGGGCGTAGGAATCGATCAGCTGGTGCATGGTCTTGTTGTGAGAAGATTATAGCACAATCATCAGGAATGAAAATTCCAGAATGCGCCCGAAAGAAAAAAAACAACATTCGCCGCAAAGGGGCTGTCGCGGAGAAAAGAATGCGCTGCTGTAGCGTGCAGCCCAGCTGTCCAGAGTCATTAACTCTCGAAGTAGGTATAGCCACTTAAGCCGTTGCGGAAAAGATCCATGACCTCGCGACGCTCGCTGGGAGAGATGTTTCCTTTGCTCACCGCCTGTTCCGCAAAACTGCGGAAGCGACTCACGAGCTCCTTGGTGTCATACTCCACATAGCTAAGAACATCGGCCACAGTGTCGCCCTCGACCTCATGCGTATACACCGGCTTGCCATTTTCCATGTGCACGCCTACGACATGGGTATCACCTAGCAAGTTGTGAAGATCCCCCAAGGTTTCCTGATAGGCTCCCACCAAGAACACGGCGACGTAATAGGGAGTGCCGGGCTTGAATTCATGGAGCGGCAGAATTTTCGCCACATCCTCACGATCGATGAAATGATCGATCTTTCCATCGCAGTCGCAGGTGATGTCGGCCAGCACGGCCCGGTGACGCGGCCGCTCATCGAGGCGATGGATGGGCATGACAGGGAACAACTGATCGATGGCCCAGGAGTCTGGCAGACTTTGAAACAAGCTGAAGTTGCCGTAGTAAAAGTCAGTAAGTGAACTGGAGAGCTCGCGAAGATCCTCGGGGATATCATCCATTTCCGTCAGCAACTTCGATACACGGGTGAGAATGTGCCAGGCCCATGCCTCGCCCAGTCCTCTTTCACGCAGGGTAGCGTTGCCATGAAAGAACTGCGCCCGCAATTGGTCGCGGTAGTAGAGAGCATCGTTCACACACTCCTGCAGGTTTTTCTTGCAGAGCACTCGATTGACCTCGATGAGATTTTTCAACTGATCGTGCGGGTTCTCCGGCGTAGCGGGTTCGTTATCAGAAGTCTGCACGCTGGTCACATCGAGGATGTTGAACACCAAGACAGAGTAGTACGAAACCACCGCGCGGCCGGATTCAGAAATGATGTTGGGATGCGCGATGTTCTGCTTTTGGCAAATGCTGGATATGACCTCGATGATGTCTGCACAATACTCGGATATCGAGTAGTTGCAGGACGAGGTGAAATTCGTGTGTGAGCCGTCATAATCGACAGCAAGGCCGCCGCCTATGTCAAGAATGCCCATGGGGGCACCCTCACGCACGAGATCACAATACATCCGTACGGCCTCGGTAGCACCCTCGCGAATCGAAGCGATGTTCGGAATTTGCGAACCTTGATGATAATGCAACATCTTCAGGCAATCGAGGTAACCGTGCTCTTTCAGTCGGTCTACCACTTCGATGACCTGCGCCGCATTGAGACCGAAGACGGATTTGTCGCCGGCCGATTCCTGCCAGTGGCCGGCACCGCGGGTGGCGAGGCGTACGCGCACGCCGAGGTTCGGGCGAATGCCGATGGCACGCGAGCGATTGATAATGGAATCAAGCTCGCTCGGCATTTCCAGAACCAGAATCACACGCAAGCCCATTTTTTGGGCATGCAGGGCGAGGTCGATGAATTCCTCGTCTTTGTAGCCGTTGCAAATGATGTAGGCCTCCGGATCATGCATGTGCGCCAGAGCTGCGATCAGTTCCGGTTTGGACCCTGCTTCGAGACCGTAATGGTATTGTTTGCCGAACTCGGTGATTTCCTCGATCACCTGTCGCTGTTGATTGACCTTGATCGGATAGACGCCACGGTAAGAACCTTGGTAGTTCAAATCCTTGATGGCCTTGTGAAATGAGTTGTTCAGTTCGGCGATGCGCGAGTGCAACAAATCGCGAAAACGCAGCAAGACGGGAAGTTGAGTCCCACGATCGGCGAGGCCATCGACGATGTTTTTCAGACTGATGTCGTATTTGTCATCGTCCTCTGTAAGTCGCACCGTCACTTCCCCTTGTCGGGAAACATGGAAGTAGCCGTGACCCCAGTCATCGATGCCATACAGTTCCGCTGACTTACTCGTGGACCATCCTTTTTGAGGCTTATCAGCAGTAGGTGCGGGTGTGACTTTCTTTTTCTTTTTCGTGGTGCTGGAGGACATGCTTCTAATGCGGTGGAAGAGGGGGATATATCATGCAGGATTCTAGAAATAGCAAAGAAAATCCGCGAGGTGGGTCAAAATACTTTGATCCCTCCACTGCATCATTCCGGTGCCTTTTCACCCTCTGCCGCCGATGGAGTGGTGGGCTCCGCAGCCTTGCCTCGGTTTGACATCGACTGAAACAAATTCTGATGGGTTTCTTTCTTGTGGCGAATATTGAAACCTACATAGAACGCCAATACAGCGAGGACGACGAAAACCAGCATGGCGAGAAAGCCTTGGAGGGGATTGTCCGAGTTGGCAACAGGACGTCTTGATCCCGAATGGGCTGCAGGGCGAGAGACGGTTTTTTTCTCTACAGGGGTGGGTTCTGCAGCCGTAGCTGGTGCTTCCTGCGCGGGCTTCTCTCGGTTGAGTTCGTATTTTTCCTCGTCGTTCAGAGAGAATTGAAAAGAAACGTCTCCCAGCATGACAGTCACCCCATCCTGCAGAGGGATGATAGGCAGGACCTCGCCATTGAGTTTGATCCCATTGGTGGATCCGAGATCGCGAATCTGATAGCCGCCAGCAACACGCTCCATCACGGCGTGTCTCATGGAGACGGAACCGCAGTGGATGGCGATGTCATTTTCCGGACCGCGTCCCAGCTGCACGGCATGGCGGTCGAGCTGAAAGCGATAAGGCTGAGGAGTTTGGTCAGGTGCGGTAATGATGACTCGGGGCATGATAGCAATACGCGGTTCTAATGGAGTTTCTACCGAATTTTTTGTCTAAGGTAAATGGCAGATTGAGACTTACGGCAAAAATCCGCAAAAATGTTTGGAAATGGCAGGATGCATAGCACAAACCTCTGCGATGAACACACGAGCCATGGTTGGTTCATTCCGTGAATAAGGCTTTCTAAGCGAAAATGATCATGCGCTTGGCTCTTTTTGCTGTACTGACCCTGTGGAATCGGGACTCGGCTGTAAGTCCATGGCAAGCACATCGGTATCAGAGTTGCATGAGTTCTTGGACCGCGTTGTTTTCTGTTTTACTGGTGATGAAAATCCAGGCGTTCACGATGTTTTCTTGGAACATCCATCGCGGTGTGGGCATGGACGGGAAGTTGGATGTGGAACGCACGGCGTCCATCATCAGGGCGCAAAAGGCCGATGTGGTGGTGCTGCAGGAAGTTGATCAGGGAACCACACGATCAGGCAAGCGCTTGCTTGCCAAGGAGCTCGCGGATCAACTGGGAATGCAAATGTTTTTCGGCAAGGCCATCGATTTTCAAGGCGGAGAATATGGCCAAGCGATCTTGTCGGCCCATCCTCTGCGCGATGCGCGAGTGGTAAAGCTTTCTTCCGCGGGCGAAGCTCGTATCGCCGTATTGGCAGAGGTGCAGGTCAACAAGCAATGGGTGACGGTGGGAGGCGTGCATCTCGATGCCGCGTCAGCCCCACGTCGTGCCGACGAAGGGAAAGCCCTGCTGGCCGCTCTGGCGGAAAATCAGGGCAAAATCTTCCTTGCCGGTGACTGGAACGAAGGGCCACGCGAAGCGTTGGGGCGGATGTGGGAATCATCGGGTTGGGTCTATCAGAAAAAAACCGGCGAGCCTTGTTCTTTTCCTCAGGAGAAGCCAGAAATCGAGATCGATTTCTTCTGGACCAAGGCAGTCGAGCAGGCTGATGAATGCCGAGTGGTAGCGGTGAATGGTGCTTCCGATCACCGAGGAGTGGTAGCGATCTGGCGCTAATCCCTTTATAAAAACGACGGATGTCCACAATCAAAAAAATGGCAATGCGGTGATTCTCGTTTTCCCGCGATTACAGATGCATCAGCGCTCGTGATGGCGGTGATACGATTGATCGCATCGCTAACGGGCATCGGTCGCGTCTCCACGATCGTCATGCTCGTGGGGTGTAGTTTCGTGAGTATCGCAGGGATCATGAGACAAGTCATGCGATTCTTTGTCAGCGGAGGATGCATGTGGCTCTAGCTCTGCGGGCGGTCGCGCGAGCAGGCGGGCGAGTCGCTCTTCTTCTTCCTTTTGTTCTTTCTTTTTCTGGGCGCGGTCATCGAACCATGCGAGCCAAATGGAGAGTTCGTAGAGCAGCATCATGGGAACAGCCAACAGAGCCAGAGTAAAGGCATCGGGCGTGGGGGTGATGACCGCTGCCAGAACCACGATGGCGACCGCGGCATATCCGCGAGTACGACTCATGAGCTCGTAGTTCAGCAGTCCGATTTTTACTAGGACCCAAACGACCACGGGCAGTTCAAAACAGAGACCGAAGATGAGAGTGAACTGCGTGGCAAAAGAAAGGTAATAACCGATGCGCCATTCATTGGCGATGCCCATCGACTCACCATAGGAGTAGAAGAACTCCAACACGCTGGGAAGAACCCACAGATAGGAAAAGAGGACGCCGCAGAGGAACAATCCGAAGCCAATACCCAAAGCCGGAAAGATGGCGCGCTTCTCATGCTGGTGCAAACCGGGCAGGATGAACTGGAGCACGTAGAACAACAGCAAGGGAAACGCGATCACGGTTCCAGCGAAAAAGGCGAGTTTCATGGATAACATGAACGCCTCCGTCGGATTGAGCGAACTCATGAATTTGAAACGATCCCTTGTCCCCGCCGCCGCGTCTGGTTTGCCCACGATCAGTTCTTCCAGCAAACTTTTCTGGTCTGCATTGAGGGAAACGAGTGAGGCGACGAATGCGGAATGTTTTTCGCTTGGTAAGGAAATCACGGCTCGATAGCAGGAAGCGATGATGACTCGATCGCGGTCCGCAGGCGCCATTTGATTCAGGTAAAGTTCGTGCAATGATTCGGGCAAATGGGCCAGAACTTCCGATCCTGTCTTGGCTGTTTCCCACTGGTCAGCGGTGAGTTTTCCGGATTTGGGCAGTTTGTTGGAAGAGTGGATTTCCCAGACGTCGCTGATCGGTTTGCGCAGAACTTCCATCAACTGGTCGCGATACGTGAAGCAGATCAGAGTCGTGATCAAGAGGGTCACCACCACGCGAGTGACCATCACCCGCAAATCCTCCAGATGCTCCAGGAACGGCTTCTCCTCGTCGGGATTGGCTTTGTCGCGAAGTTGGAAAACTTTTTTAAGAAGGAACATCGGTGGCGCAGAGTAGCGTAGCTTTGAAACAAGCGCAAGATCCGCGTGCGAGGTCTGTGACGGGTAGATGCCATGACAGAATTCTCTCATCCCTATTGAAGGAATCCCGCCATCCATGACGTTGCATGACCATGCGATGGATGTTTTGCGCAAGCATGATGGTTGTTTGGGGGGGGATTTTGCGGGCTGCGGAAAAAACCGAGCGGGAATGGCTGGAAACTAGGCCCTGCAGGGAGTGGATTGTTACGCCGCGCCGCCCACCGGCTGATTGGCAAAAACGCAGTGCCGCAGTCTCGGTGAATCAGGCATGGGAAAAAGATCGAGCGAAGCCGTGGTATGTGGAAATGCAGCGCGAGGGCGCCCGCTGGGTGGAAGCTGGCATCGTCCATGCCAATGAGGCCAGTGTGAACTGGGGGTTACGGCAGTTAGCATGGGGGTTTGCTCAAATGCAGAGTGATGGCTCGTTTGCGTGTCAGGATCCGTTTCACAGCACGAGTTTTCTCGTCGAAAGCACCGCCCGCTCGCTGTGGCTGCTCCGTCATTCATCGCAGCAGCACGCGCTGCCCCCCGCCGCGGAAGCTCTGATGGCTCCGCTCTTGCAGAGCGCACGCTGGTTGGCATCTCCGGTTCATCAGAAAACCTTGAACAAACAACGCATCTACGCTCATCGTCGATTTCTGTTGGGCTGTGCGCTGGAGCAAACCGCTTGTCTGCATGATGACGCGGCTTTGCACCAAGCAGCAAGAGCCCTCGTGGCTGATGGGTTGAGCTTGCAGCGGGAAGATGGCGCTTTTCCCGAAAAAAACGGTCATGATAGCAGCTACCACGCGGTCTCGCTGATTCATCTCCAGCGTTATGCGATGCTGATGCAACCCGGTTCATGGCGTGACACTTGCAATGCGGCCGCCGAAAATGGAATGAGCTGGCTGCTGAGCCGAATCGATGATCAGGGTGTGGTGAGTGCAGAGGGAAATACCCGCACGGGAAGGCAACAGGAGGTGGGTCGCAGCGGAGCTGTGAAACAGATCAATCTCCCTGAGGTTGCGACCGCCTTGTTGATGCACGCGTATCGGTGGGATCAACATCAACTCGATCCGCTGGCGCAAAAAGTTCTGAAGAATCGGGAAGTTATCTCGCGTTGATTCTTCGCTTCGCGAACGAGCATTGAGGTGCCTGTGCGGTCAGTTCCCAGGCTCCGCCCGGAGCCGCGTTGGCAGGGGCGGGTGGGAGTGTCAGGATGCCTTCTCGTTGGCCGCGCACTTCGTTCATTCCCTCCGCCAAGCCGAGAATGGCGCGGATGATGTGCTGCGATTCCGCCTCGTTCACCGCCGCCTGAGGAGGCATGGGGATTTCTCCCCAGACACCAGCTCCCCCGTTTTTGAGTTTTTGTTGCAAATGGGCGAACGCGTTTTGCTGATCACGATAGCGCAGTGCGACATTCAGATAAGCCGGCCCCACGGAAGGGGTTTCGACTTGATGGCAGGCGAGGCACTGCTTGGCGGTGATCAATTTTACCACATCGTCTGGCAGCGCGGGGCCTCCCGCGTCATGTCCGGTCGGAGGAATGTAGCGGGCGCGCAAGACTAGGTCTTTGTCAGGTGCAGCGCCTTTGATCTTGAACGAGACCTTTTCTCCAAATGCCAAATCTTTGGGCTGACCCTTCAGTTCCAATTCCAACTCCGTTTGTCCGCCGCTTTGAAGCAATACCCGCGCAATGCCGCGGTTTCCGTGTGCATCGGTCGCCACGGCGCGCAATTGGTCTGCATTTGTATCGGGACATTCGAGCTTGGCTCCCGTTCCTACTTTGCGATCGGTGGTTCCTTTTGTGAGATACCACACAATCTCGCATGGCTGTTGTTTGAGGTCCTTGACGTCCGCCTCGTAGGCATTTCCCGCGCCAGCTTTGATGGCGATTTGTAGGGGCTTGTGACCTTGATCGGGCGTCAGATGACGGATTCGACCGTTGTTGTTGAAATACCAACCCGACCCGTATTCTAAGAGATAAATGCTTCCATCTGGGGCCATTTCCATGTCCATCGGATGTTGGAGTCCCTCTAACAAAACTTCCATTCGGACAAAGTTTTCCTGATCGTCGAGCTTGACCTTCCACGCCTTGTTTCGCATCCAATCATAGGTGATGAGGGTATGGTCATCCTCTATGCCAAGCAGGTTCCATGGGCGCTTTGCTATGTGATAAAACACGGGTCCCGCCATGGCATTCCGGCCCCCTGATCCCATCAGTGGGAATTCCGTGCTAGCTCCATACGGATACCAGATCAGCGCCGCGCGCGCCGGTGGCAGCACCTCGAGGCCCGTGTTGAATTTCGACGGATTGCGCGGTGCGGCAGGATCGGTCATGGTGCCGATGGCCTTGCTGGAAAAATCCACAAGGGGATAGGGCTTGTTGTCCGCCACCAAAAACGGCCAACCGTGATTGCCCGCAGATTTTGCTTGGTTGACTTCATCGTGTCCGGCTGGACCTTTGGGCGAGGGATTGCCAGCATCCGGCCCGACTTCTCCCCAGTAAATCGTTTGCGTTTTGGGATCGATCGACAACCGGAAAGGATTGCGACAGCCCATCACATAAATTTCCGGTCGGGTTTTCGGCGTGCCCGGTGGGAAGAGATTGCCCTTCGGTATTTCGTAGCCTTTTTCCGTTGGCTTGATGCGCAGCACCTTGCCACGCAAATCGTTGGTATTGCCCGCGCTCCTCATGGCATTGGCATGATCGTGCCCCTCACGGTCATCGATCGGTGCCACACCTCCACTTTCAAAGGGATTGGTATTGTCACCGGTGCTGAGATACAACAAACCGTCCTTGCTGAAGGCTAGGGAACCGGCTTGGTGGCAGACTCTGTCGCGCCTGTCAGTGGGAATTTCTAACAAGATTTTCTCGGCTTTGAGATCGAGGATTCCATTTTTTAAAGTAAATCGTGAAAGACGATTGATCATCTGATCGGGAGCGCTATAGTAAAGATAGAGCCTCTGATTGCTCGTGAACTGGGGATCGAGAGCGATCCCGAGCAAGCCGTCCTCGCGCGCCCAGCTGCTGTCCTTGTTTTCCTTGCGCAAGGCCGTCACGGGGATCGATCCGATCTCCATCACCGCTCCCGTTCCAGGAATGACGCGCAAGACCCGCCCCTCGCGCTCGACGACATACAAGTCGCCGTTCGGCGCAATGCTGATTTCCATCGGATCCCGCAAATCTGACGCAACAAAGGTGCTCTGAAGTCCCGCCTGACATGTCCATGGAAGCGACAGCACAAGAGAAAGAAAAAGACGTTTGGCAAACATACGAAGCTCCCATACGCGAAGAGGAGGGTGCAGTTATCGTCGGGCTGGCAAATAGGACGGATGCATGTGAGATTTTTTGTTAGGTGATGCTCAAACGACTTCTGTGACCGTTGTCAGTTTCTGCTTGCCTTTGAGTCGTTTGCCGAAGTAGACAAATCCCGCCGATGCGAGAATATTTCTTTATCTTTTTTTTGTCTGATGTGAAGGGGCTGACGCCGTATCACAACGATGGGGATACGGATGCAGGTTTTTCTGCTCGGACATCATCTGTTTGTTCTGGGGTTTACGCGAAGCGTTTCTACCCTCGGATCCATCAACAAATGCCACCGTGGCGGAATCGGTAGACGTCGCGGACTTAAAATCCGTTGCCCGCGAGGGCGTGCCGGTTCGAGTCCGGCCGGTGGCACTTTTTGTGGGAGTGATTGATGGAGATTCTTCTGCTGTGTCGGAAAAGTGACGATCTCCTGCTGTTGATTTTTGATATTTGATTTGTTTGCGACAAAAAAACCGCCCATCTGCATGGCAGATGAGCGGTTTGTCGTTATGTGAGATGCGGACTGCCTACTTCGCCGAGGCTACGAAGGCCGAGTAAGTCCGCACTCCCATTACTTTTTCTTGGCAGCTTTTTTCGCGGGGGCTTTGGCACCACCCGCGCGTTTTTCCTCAATCGCTGCTTGAGCGGCGGCGAGGCGAGCGACAGGCACGCGGTAAGGCGAGCAGCTGACGTAAGCGAGGCCGAGCTTGTGGCAGAACTTAACGCTGTCTGGGTCACCACCGTGTTCTCCGCAGATGCCGAGCTTGATGTCGGGACGCACGCTGCGGCCTTTGGCCACGGCGATCTCCATGAGTTGTCCTACACCAGTCACATCGAGTGTGGCGAATGGGTTCTTCTTGAAGATTTCGTTTTCGGTGTAAGGCAGCAGGAAGTTGCCCATGTCGTCACGGCTGATGCCAAGAGCGGTCTGGGTGAGGTCGTTGGTGCCGAAGCTGAAGAACTGGGCGGTGCCGGCGATGTCATCGGCGGTGAGCGCGCCACGTGGCACTTCGATCATGGTGCCGACGAGGTAATCAAACTTGATTTTCTTCTCGGTCATGACGGCTTTGGCCGTGGCGTGAACCACTTCTACTTGCAGTTGCAGCTCCTTGGCGAAACCGACGAGTGGGATCATCACTTCGGGCTTCACTTTGGTGCCTTTCTTGGCGACATCGGCTGCGGCTTCAAAGATCGCGCGGGCTTGCATCTCGGTGATCTCTGGATAAGCGATGCCGAGACGGCAACCGCGGTGACCGAGCATCGGGTTGAACTCGTGGAGTTGTGCCACGCGTTGTTGGATGTATTCCACCTTGATGCCGAGTTTCTTGGCCAAGTCCAGTTGTTGCTCCTTGGTGTGAGGAAGGAACTCGTGGAGTGGGGGATCCAGCAGACGGATGGTGGCGGGCAGACCTTTGAGGGTCTTGAAGATGCCGGCGAAGTCAGCGCGCTGATAAGGCAGCAACTTGGCGAGCGCCTTACGACGGTCAGCCTCGTTGTTGGCCAGGATCATCTCACGCATGGCATCGATACGGTCGCCTTCGAAGAACATGTGCTCGGTGCGGGTCAGACCAATGCCCTTGGCACCGAAGGCCACGGCGATGTTGGTTTGCTCCGGCGTATCAGCGTTGGTGCGGACATCCATGCGAGTGGCTTTTTCGCACCATTGCATGAGTTGCAGGAAGTTTTTGAACTTCTCGGTTTTCTGCGCCGCTTTGTTGCCGCTGACGATACCGGTGATGATCTCGGAGGGAGCGGTTTTCAGCTCGCCTGCGTAGACCACGCCGGAGGTTCCATCGATGGAGAGGAAGTCACCCTCTTTGAAGGTGAGGCCGGAAACCTTGACGGTTTTTTTGTCGTAGTCGATGTCCAGAGCGCCAGCACCGCAGATGCAGACTTTGCCCATTTGACGTGCCACGAGAGCAGCGTGGGAAGACACACCACCTTTGGCGGTGAGGATGCCCTCGGCAGCGATCATGCCGCGCAGGTCTTCGGGAGAAGTCTCATTGCGAACGAGAAGGACTTTTTCTCCGGCTTGCTCAGCGAGCACAGCGCGATCGGCATTGAAGTAGATTTTGCCTGAAGCGGCACCAGGACCGGCGGGAAGGCCAGTGGCGATCGCTTTGGCTTTCTTGACTTCGGCGAGGTCGAAGATCGGGGCCAGCAATTGGTCGAGCTGATCGGCAGGGTTGCGCAGCACGGCGGTTTCCCAATCGATGAGTTTTTCTTTGACCATGTCTGCTGCAAACTTGAGAGCGGCGGCGGCGGTGCGCTTGCCGTTACGGGTTTGCAGCATGAACAATTTGCCGCTTTGAATGGTGAATTCGATGTCCTGCACGTCCTTGAAGTGCTTCTCGAGGATACCGCGCACTTTCATCAGTTCGGCGAAGGCCTGGGGCATCGCTTTCTTGAGCTTGGAAACAGGCTCTGGTGTGCGAACACCGGCCACCACGTCTTCGCCTTGCGCGTTGATGAGGAACTCACCGTAGAATTCGTTGACACCATTGGCAGGGTTACGAGTGAAGGCCACGCCGGAACCGGATTCTTTGCCCGTATTACCGTAAACCATGGCTTGCACGTTCACGGCTGTGCCCCACTCGGCAGGAATGTTGTATTTGCGGCGATAAACGATCGCGCGGTCATTCATCCACGAGCTGAATACGGCGCCAGCAGCACCACGGAGCTGATCCCAAACATCGTTCGGGAAACCTTTGCCGGTGCGATCTTTGACAAGTGCTTTGAAACGCTTGACCAGTTCCTTTTGGTCGTCGGCAGTCAGATCGGAGTCGATGATGTCCTTGCCGTATTTTTCATGCTTGAAGCCTTCGATCACGACCTCGAAAGGCTCGTGGTCTTCTCCTTCGCGCTTTTGCACGCCGAGAACGACGTCACCATACATTTGGATGAAGCGGCGATAGCAGTCCCATGCGAAGCGCTCATTTTTCGTGGCGGCGACGAGAGCCTCCACAGTCTGGTCGTTGAGACCGAGGTTAAGAACGGTGTCCATCATACCGGGCATGGAGTCACGAGCTCCGGAGCGAACGGCGACGAGGAGAGGCATACCAGTGGTGCCACCGAATTTGGCGCCCATGATTTTCTCCATGTTGGTCACGCCTGCTTCCATTTGTGCTTGCAGGGAAGTGGGGTAGGATTTCTTGTTAGCGTAGAAATAGGTGCAAACTTCCGTGCTGATGGTGAACCCTGGAGGCACGGGGAGACCGATGCGGGTCATTTCCGCGAGGTTGGCTCCTTTGCCGCCGAGCAGGGCTTTTTGGCTGCCATCACCATCGGCCTTGCCGGCACCCCAGGTGTAAACATACTTGACGGATTTGCCTCCCTTGGCGGGGGCTGACTTTTTCGCGGCCTTAGTGGCCTTTTTTGCTGCTGCCATAATTCAACGTAATGATAGTTGTGGGTAGGTGGCAAAAGGGCAAAGCACTGTGCCTAACCCCTCTGACGCGCGCGGAGAATAGCTGCCAGAACATGGCTGTCAATCCGACAGTTGTGCCTTTTTTCCGGATTTTCGTCAGAAATCTCCAGCCAATCCTTTGCGCCTGACGCATCACCATCCACACCATGCGCGGTCAAAAAACGGATTTTTTTAAAAAAATGGGAGGGTTTGCCATAAGACGCTCGAAATTTCAAAGTTGACATGCTTTCAATTCCTTCGTATTACCTAATTGTCAGACGCACCCAAACGAAAGCCATGATACGGATCTCTCAACCATCAAACTTGGAATTGCAGGCTCTCACCGTTTTATGGCATCAGGGTCCGTCCACGGTGGCGAAAGTTCTGGAAGAATTGCCCGATGGCAAAGAAAGAGCCTACACAACTGTTCTCACTGTCATGCAGAACCTTGAGAAAAAAGGTCACGTGCGTCGGGTGAAACATGGCAGAGCTCACGTCTATCAGGCAGCCCACTCGCAGAAGTCGGTTGTTTCAGAGGCCGTAGAGGAATTTGTGACCAATACCTTCGGCGGTAGACTCGGCGAGGCTGTGATGGCTCTTCTCGTATCCGGTGCACTGAGCGCAGAGGAAAAAGCGGAAATTTCCCGTCACCTCAAGCACAGCAAAACATTGGTAGCAAAAAAAGCCGCAAAAAAATCGGCATCCGCTGCAAAGAAAGCTCCCAAAAAAGTTGCTAAGAAGTCTGCTGTTAAGTCATCGAGACGCTGATCGCGATACGACTTCAGTCTATTTCGATCTGATACAAGCGCAGCATCGAAGCCTCGGGCCAAGGTTCAGGGCGAGGTTGATCGCGATTGGCGGGCAGTGTTTCCCATCGCAGTTGATAACGTGTTCGCGGATTCGGGCTCTTCCCATCGTCTCCTTTTTGGCGGATTTGGAGACCCGGGAATTTTCCTTCCACGCGTGAAGGCAAAGCGGGTGCCGCTGGCTTATGAATTTTTGTCAGAGCTTTGAGGGTTTGGGGGTCCAATTTCCAAGTTCCGCCGCCGAATTCCGAATGACGATACGTTTGCGTCAGGGTGCCATCTGCCTCGGCCTTGACCGCATCCAGACGGATGCCGAATTGGATCGTGCCTCCTCCGGAAAAATCCCAGCGCCAAGGCCAGTCCGCAATCTGAGAAAACTTCCATGCGTCCTTTTCCCATCGCGCGTTCCATGGTTGTGTGTATCCCTTCGCATCGTGCTTGTGGTAGCTCAGAATGACCCGACCTTCGGTGTCGAATCCGATCGAGTGGTTGCCATTGATCAGTCCGCCTTGCACAGGTATGGGATCGACGATCGCGCCATCGTTCAGTCGTATCGGCAACGTAAGCGCTTTGCCCGCTGCGGTTTGCCATTGGATCAGATCCTTGCTGCGAGCGTAGCTGAGGTCGTGATTCGTAGATGCATCCGGTGTTTCACGCCACACCCATGAGAGATGGAAATAGCCATCGGGGCCGAGTATGGGGCCGGAAAAGTAGGCATTGCGCTGGCCTTCTCCATCGGTCAATGGACGTTCCAGCATGCGCTTCCATGTCTTGGTTTTGAGATCGTATTGATTGATGATCTGATTGCCATCACCGCTGCTGCCATCGCGATACATGAATATCAGTTTTCCCGCAGGGCCCCGGAGAAACTTGGGATAGGTCGTGCGTTGTTCCTGCTCGCCTACCATTTGCGGGATGCGGCGCAGCGATGAAGCGTCCAGAGGTTTTTCGCTACGGAAGTAGTTCAGTGGCACGCAATGCATGTCACCGCTCAGGTGAAGGTAGCCCTCGTCATCGATTGTCATCGTCAGATAGTTGTGACTGTCCCACTTGGTGGTGATCGGCAGTGGAGTGAACGTCCAAACTCGTTGATCCAATTTTCTTTGAGCCACGGTCAGTTGCCGTTGCGCATCGTAAAAAGCCACAAACTGATGGGGGGCTTGAGTGATAAGGCAAAAATCGACAGGGTGCGCCGCCCAAACGGGAGCGATGTCGATGGTTTCGCGCACGGGCGATTTCTCCTGCGCACTTGCGAAAGAAACTCCCATCAACAGTGCGCATAACAGGGCATGGCAGCATCGGTTGAACGGGGTGGGGTGATCAAACATAGGGAGATACTACGAATCATCTCACCCGTTGTATCAATCCATTGAGTCATCATGTGGATCTCGCATGATAGCCCAGATGTCTTCACAGGCAAAAAGTTCTTGGCATGAAACAGGCCAATGGGAAGATTTTTTCATTGTTGGCAGGCTCTATGCTTGGATGGGGTTTTGTTGTGAACACATTATTCGAGGGATACAAAACGTGGAACGGCTTTGATGAGATGTTCGCTCCGGGTAACGAAGTCAGAGAATCCTGCGCATCGCTTCATCAAGTTTTTGAAGGGCTGACCCAAAAGGAATTCGAAGAGCGGAAGGCAGCCTGCGATATGTATTTCTTGCGGCAGGGAATTACCTTCAATGTGTATCATGATGACAAAGGAACGGAGAGGATTTTCCCTTTTGATCCTGTTCCTCGGGTTTTGACCGCAGCGGAGTGGGAGCACTTGGAGGCGGGGTTGACGCAGCGGATCGTGGCGCTGAATCTCTTTCTTCACGACATTTATCACGATCAACACATCCTCAATGACGGAACGATCCCGCGCAGGTATGTGGAAGAAGCGAAAAATTACCGTGAAGCCTTTCGCGGCATGGATGTTCCCAAGGACATTTACATTCATATTTGCGGATCTGATTTAGTGCGTGGCTCCGACGGACGATTTTACGTGCTTGAGGATAACGGTCGCTGTCCATCAGGGGCTTCTTATTTGCTCGAAAACAGGAATGCGCTCAAAAGAGCATTCCCCGCGCTATTCGAGACGTCCGATGTCCGCCCTCTGGATGCCTATCCTCGTGAGTTGCTCAACATGCTGCGTTTCATTTCTCCCGTCAGAGAGGGTGATCCGATCTGTGTTTTATTGACTCCAGGATGTTACAACAGTGCCTATTTCGAGCACTGTTATCTGGCCCGTGAAATGGGCATTCCGATCGTCGAAGGGCGTGATTTGGTCGTGGTTGACCAATTCGTCTTCATGCGAACAACCAAGGGCTTGCAGCGAGTGGATGTGATTTACCGGCGGATCGACGACGATTTCATTGATCCCGTGGTCTTTCGTAAGGATTCGATGCTGGGCGTTCCCGGACTGATGAGCGCGTATCGCGCAGGGAATGTCGCACTGGCGAATGCAGTGGGAACAGGTGTCGCTGATGACAAGGTGATGTATACATTCGTTCCCAAAATGATCAAATACTACTTGGGTCAGGATCCGGTGTTGCCGAATGTGGAAACGTATCTCGCTTCGGAAAAGAGCGATCTGTCCTACATTCTGGATCACTTGCCGGAATTGGTGGTCAAGGCTGCGAATGAGTCCGGAGGATACGGCATGCTGATGGGACCCTCCGCCAGCAACAAAGAGATCGAGGAGTTTCGGACCAGGCTGATCGAGGATCCTCGCAACTACATTGCTCAGCCGGTGGTTTCTTTGTCCCAGTCTCCGACCTGGACGGGAGAGGAAATGTCCGGCCGTCATGTCGATCTACGACCTTACATCATTTATGGCGAAGATGTGAAGATTGTGCCGGGAGGGTTGACTCGCGTTGCTTTGAACAAAGGTTCCTTGGTGGTGAATTCCTCTCAGGGCGGCGGCAGCAAGGATACATGGGTGCTGCGTAGTTAAAAAAAACACTGACCCAACTATGATGATGTTATCAAGAGTAGCAAATACCTTATACTGGATGGTCCGTTACGTAGAGCGGGCAGATAACTTGGCTCGACTCATCGATGTGAACGAGCAGCTTCTATTGGATTGGGAGCGATTGGACAGCGAACGATTGCGGGATTTCTGGATGCCCATTGTATGGAGTGCTGGAGATGATGCCCTCTACAACGAGCTGTATGGGAACGGGCACAGCGCAGACGTGATCCGTTTCCTGACCGATGATCGACGCAATCCTAATAGCATTGTTTCGTGCATTGTGCAGGCTAGGGAAAATGCTCGGATGGTGCGCGACCAATTGTCCTATGAATTGTGGGAGGAGTTGAATTCCCTCTATCTTTTTGTGAATTCCAGCGAAGCGGAAAAAATGTTGCGAGATGACCCACCACGATACTACGGGTTGATACGTCGAGCTGTCTTCACATTTCAGGGGATTGCTTCGTCTACCATTGATCGCAGCATGGGCTGGGATTTCATGGATCTCGGGCGCCATCTAGAGCGTGCCGATAAGACCACGAGATTTTTGGACATATCGACATTCTTGCCAGTATCGAGCACGACATCGATGCATTGGAATGCGATTATTCGTTCCTGTGGAGCCATTGGAGCTTATCGCTCTCTTCATGCTGGCAACGTCGAGCCGCGCAAAGTGATGGAATTGCTTGTGTTTTCTCGCACCTTTCCGCGTAGTGTGCGCTATTGCCTATCGCGGGTGGAGCATTGTCTGCACTCGATCTCCGGCACCTTAGCTGGCGATTTCAGCGACAATGCCGAGAGGATTACGGGGCAAATCATGGGGCGTTTGAATTACGGTGTCGTGGATGAGTTTCTCGCGGCTGGTTTGCATGAAGCGCTGGATGATTTGCAAAAACAGTTCAACATGATTGGTGAGGCTGTGTTTGAAAGCTACGTTCTTATGCCTCACGTCATTGACACATCGTGGCCAGCCACACAAGGGGCAGCAACGATGAGGGCATGGAAATACCAACAAGAACAAGAGCAGCAATGAGCCTGCCAGAGGAAATGAGTCAACAAGAGTCTTGCCAATCGTATCAGGGTGCGTCATGCACGCGCTCTTCGATGATGGGTACAAAATTGCAAGTCACTCATGTTACCACTTTTGAGTATGCGTCGCCGGTGATCGACAGCGTGAATACGTTGCATCTCGAGCCTCGCACGTTTCCTTTTCAGCGCACGATTTCTTCGACAATCCGCATATTGCCCACAACTCGGGTGAGACGCTTCAGCGATCTTTTTCAAAACATTACGCATCATTTTGAAATCCCGAAGCCTCACCAGAAGTTGGAGGTTCACAGTCGCTTGCGTGTGCACAATCTGCCCCTTGTGGTGCCAGATCGCAGCATGAATGCAACCAAAGATGACTTGGCCGATCCATCCACTCGAGAGCGCACCTGGTCTTACTTGCAAGACAGCCTGCTGGTGACACATCACGCGGAGATATGGCGTTTGGCGATTGATTTGACCGATGGCATCCAGACTCTTCACGGGCGGGCAATGGCTTTCATGAGTTGGATTCACCGGCATTTCCGTTACCAACCGGGAGCCACCATGGTGAACACGAGGCTTGAGCAGGCCTTTGCCATCCGCGCGGGGGTATGCCAGGACTTCACGCACATGATGATCGCCCTCTGTCGTGCTGTTGCTTTACCAGCGCGCTACGCCTCAGGATACATCTACAATGGTCCGACAGACCTGTTGGTGGGGGCACAGGCATCCCATGCTTGGTGCGAGGTGTATCTTCCGTTTGTGGGTTGGATTGGCTATGATCCGACCAATGACAATCTGGCAGATGAGCGCTACGTGAAGGTGGCAGTGGGCCGAGATTACGATGATGTTGCACCTGTTAAGGGAGCGTATCGCGGCACCTCTCATTGTGTGATGACCGTGAGGGTAGCCGTGGAAAAAATTGATTGATCTTGCAATCGATCACATCCCCACGAGCACGATGACTCTTCTTTCTGAGGCGAGTCGGTTGTCTTTTTGGAAAAAAATCATCTATGTCCATTCTTTGCTTGCCAATCGAACCAACCTCTGGTTTTCTTCGCCTCCCGTTCATTTTTGATCGGGCTGTAGCGCAGCCTGGTAGCGCACTTGCCTGGGGGGCAAGGGGTCGTGGGTTCGAATCCCGCCAGCCCGACCACTCAAAAAAGTCATCCTCATCCGAGGATGGCTTTTTTGATTTCTCGGCAGGTCGAGTGAGAAAATGGAGAGCGAAGCGAGCCCGTTCGAACGCGACGTGCTTGGAAAGCACATCTGATAAGCTGAGCCTGCGGAGGAGCAGGCTGGACTTTGGCATAGCCGAAACAGAGTGCAGGCAATCCCGCCAGCCCGACCACTTTAAAAATCCTTTGTTTTCGGATATCACCTGGTTAGGTGAGTCCTACACTGTGAGCTACTTTAGGTTTGTGTGTTTTGATCACTGATTGGAATCATCCGCAGCTCAACTCAGTGTTGTCAGCGCTGTCAGTAAAGTTCTTGGGTTTGGGAAATCAACAGCCCCGGCAATGCAATACACCAAAGCGTTCAAAAACCGCTTTCCTCGTGTATCAGCACTGAAGCGCATGTGGAGATAGGGGCAAAGATCAAACCAACTTTTGTGACACCACGAACCGGGCGCTGTTAGTTTTTCTCCATGCAATCGGATCGATCCTGACATGGACGAAATCGTCTGGAACAACTAGCTCTGCAGGCAACAGATTACGCCAAGCACATGATGCGCTCCACAGGCTCTGTGCAGCCCACCGTGATTGCCGATTCCTACGAAGGATACATCTTCTGCATGCCCACCTCCCTGACCGACGTAGCTGCCAAGGATCGCTTCGCAGAGGTAGCCCGGCTGATGGCCATCGCCTACAATGACAGTGCGATCGTGATGATTGTCGAAGCTTGGGCAAGGATGCCAGTTAGGAACGGCCACCTCGACACCAACACCCCGCCGGCCCAAGCACCTGACCGCAAGGAAATCGTCGTGCTCATGCTCGAAGACCGCACCAACAGTGCCACAAGATGGTCTACCGTGTAAGCCGCAAGAGGAAAAATACAGAAGAAGGATATGCAATGAAAAGAACTAGGACGCCAAGTTTCGGTTCCCACTTGCCGGATCAGTGGCGGTCTGCTTCAGTATTGACTACCGAATTTTATGCGTAAGCCAACTGCTTAGGGCGCATCGGCTACCAATGATTGCACGAAACTAAGTCATGCCAAGTTCCGACCACGAAACCACCCTAGCCCGTCAGTGGGAGCTTTTGCGCAACCATCTGCCTTCTCGTCCGCCCGGAAGAACCTCCAAGGATCTGCGTGATAGGCTGGAGGCTGCAGGACACAATGTGCAAAAGCGGACGGTCGAGCGCGACATGGTGGAGCTGTCGCGGATCTTTCCGATTGTCCGCAATGAGAACGGTACCCCCTATGGCTGGCACTGGCAGGAGAATGCCCGCTTCGACGTACTAGGAATGGATCTCTCGGAAGCTGTGTCACTCGGTCTGATGGAGGATGTATTGCGGCAGATCATGCCTCCCGCATTCATTTCCGCACTGGAGGGCAAGTTTTCACTGGCTCGGGAGAAACTAGCAGCCCTGCCAAAAATACCCCATGCACGCTGGAAGGATCTCGTCCGATACGTGCCTCCCGGCATTCCCTTTATTCCACCAACAATTGCTCCGGGCGTGCTGCCATTCATCCAGGAAGCGCTTCTCCAGCAGCGGCAGTTGCTGGTAATTTACAAAAAAACCGGCACTCACGAAGCAAAGGAATACACCTTGCATCCACTCTCGCTAATTCAGCAGGGCGCGCGCTCCTACCTGGTTGCGAGCGCTTTCGACTACGACACGCCGCTCCTTTACGCTGTCCACCGCATGGCCTCCGCCACGATTCTTGAAGATGTGGTCAAACGACCCAAGGGCTACTCGCTCGATACCTTTATCGATAGCGGTGCCGCGCAGTTCGGCAGCGGCGAAACCCTCACACTCAAAGCCCGGGTTTCTGATGAACTCGCCCTTCTGCTGCGGGAAACACCGCTTTCCAAAGATCAAAAAATTACCACCCGATCAGGCGTCCACTCACTCACTGCCAACGTTCCCAACTCCTGGCAGCTCCATTTTTGGATACGCTCGCAGGGTGCGGCCATCACCGTCATGAAGCCGGTCGCATTGCGAAACCACATCATTACCAGTTTGAAGGAAGCGCTTGGAAACTACTAGTCGTAGTAGCGCTTCTAAAAATTTCATCCAACCGCGACGCATTCTGTCGCGATGTGAGATTACATTGCGTGTATAAAGCACGTGCACACACATCCTTTACATCGATACAACCAGCTCTATTCCTATGCCTAATCTCACCAAATCCCAAATCATGGCCTACCGCCAGTGCCCCAAACGCCTGTGGCTGGAAATCCACAAACCCGAGCTTCGCGATGACTCAGGATCACAAATGGCATTTGCCGCAGGCAACCAAGTCGGCGCTGTGGCACGTAGCTACTTCGATCCCAAGCAGAAAGGATCCTTCATCGACATCCACGCACTCGGCCACTCTGAGGCGATCCGATACAGCGCGGAGCTTTTGGCCAAGGCCGATGGCCCGGTTTTCGAAGCCGGCCTCTTCGCCGCCGGAGCATTAGCTTATGCCGATGTCATGCTGCCCAACCGTAGGAACGGTAAGGCGCATTGGCGAATGATCGAAGTGAAATCCTCCACCAAGGTCCACGATCATTACCGCGACGACCTCGCCATCCAGGCTTTCATTGCTAGCGAGGCAGGCATTTCACTCACCGAAACCAGCATCGCTTACATCGACAACAGCTTCACCTATCCCGGGAACGGTTACTACGGCGAAATGGAACAAGGTGGTCTTTTTCAATTGTTAGATCTCACAGAAGAAACCAGCGAGCGTTTTGAGGAAGTCCGAGAATGGGTCGCCCTAGCCCATGAAATCGCCAACCAACCCGTCGAACCGGAAGTCGCAACAGGAAACCATTGCACAAAACCCTATGATTGCTCGTTCTGCGCTTACTGCAATCGTGACAAAACAGTTCCAGATTTCCCCCTCAGTTCTTTACCCAGACTCCATCAAAAACGCCGAGCTAAAATCGAGCAGTCGGGCATTGATGATCTCCGTGATGTTCCGGACGATATGCTCAACGTTTTACAACAACGCGTCAAAGACTGTAGCGTAAGCGGTGAACCATACTACAACGCCGAAGGCGCTGCTGCTGCCCTGCGCGATCACACCTACCCGGCCTACTTCCTAGACTTCGAGACGATCAGCTTTGCGGTTCCCATCTGGGAAATGACTCAACCCTACTTGCAAATTCCATTCCAATACAGTGTTCACACCGTTCATTCCGACGGAGAAATCCAACACACAGGATTTCTCAACATCAACGGCAGCGATCCCTCGCTCGCCTGCGCTCTGCAACTCATCAAAGACTGCGGCTTTCAAGGTCCTATCTTTGCCTACAACGCAGGGTTCGAATCCGGCGTCATTCGGAAACTTGCCGAGCGCTTCCCGGATCTGGCTCCGAAACTCGCCGGCATCCTCGAACGTATCGTCGATCTCCTTCCTGTGGTTCGAAACCACTACTACCACCCCAACCAGCACGGAAGCTGGAGCATCAAGGCCGTCCTACCCGCCATCTGTCCAGAGCTTTCCTACGATTCTCTCGACGGAGTCAACAACGGCGGTATGGCCCAGGAAGCTTTCCTTGAAGCCATCAATCCCGCCACTCACGCCGAGCGCAAACAACAAATCCGACAACAGCTCACCGCCTACTGCAAACGCGACACCTTTGCCATGGTTCGTCTCTGGCAAGTTTTCAAAGGAATCCCCGCAACCCAAGACCTGTAATCATCATGAGCCAACCTAAGAATGAGAGATTTCAAAACTCCGACCTTAAAATCGCTGTCGAGAGTGTGTTGCACGATTACCAAGCCGCAATGATCGATGTCCCTCTGCCATCCCCCTTGTCGACGGGCTTCGCCGATCTTGATCAAAAACTTGACGGATTACGAGCCGGTCTCCATGTGCTTGCCGGGAGATCACAGATGGGGAAAACCACTTTGATGCTGAATATGGTGGATCACATCTGCTTTGAACAAAAAGTGCCGTCCCTCATCTTTTCGATGGAGTTGAAAGTCACCGAAATCGTGCGGCGCATGCTGTTTTCAAGATCCCATCTCGATCCTTTCTATCGTGACAGCAAAGCTCATCTCGTCAGCAAGTCTGATCTTTCGAGATTGGCTGAAGAGGTAAAGAAGATTGCATCTTCACGATTGTTCATCGAGGAAAACATGAGCTTCGGGATTGATGATTTGGTTAACACCGCAAAACATCATCAGAGAGAAAACCACATCGGTTTTATTGCGATTGATAGCTTGCAGCTCCTTCGCTCGCCATCCTGTGGATGCCAATCCGGTCCCAAAGCCGAAATCCTTGATGTGGTCTCCAAGCTCAAACACCTTGCCTTGGAATTGAACCTACCCATCTTACTCATCGTGAACATCCCTCGTAAGTCTTCTCCATGGAGGAAAGAGCATGTGAAAGGAATGCCGCTTGCCCATCACATAAAATACCATGATACCATCGATGGCTACTTCGACACTATCACCAGCATCTACCAACCCAAGTATTATACCGAAGACGAAGGCCAATTTCGCGCCATGCAATCCCTCGCAAAGATCAGCATCTGCAAATCACCACGCATTTCATTCCATCAAACCGATTTCCATTTTGATAAAAAAATCATGCGTTTCTTTGAGATGGATGAATCGGAGAGATATTCCAGTTGAATAGACTTTATCAAATTACCACCCCTTGCGATGAACGGAAAATCTGGAATGCAAAGCGGCTTTGAATGACATCCTTCCATCCTAAAAAATGTGAAACCGCACACATCCAAAAACGTCAATTTTCTAACAAATTTCGTCTCCAATCAATAACACAAACCAAACAAAAATATGCCAATATCAGATGTAAGCGAACAGGGAAGCTGGATTGTTGTCTACGATGACAACAATAAAGAGATCAAGCGAATGGGATCATCCAACAAAGAAGTTGTCGGCGTCACTAGCGACTTCTTCGTTGTTCTGGATGGGAACTGGATTGTCACCTATGACGAAAAGTGCAAAGAGATTAATCGAATGGGGTCTTCGAACAAATCCGTCAAAGGAGCCTCGGGGCGCACCTTTACGGTCATACAAGGAAGTTGGATCGTCACCTATGATCAAAACTGCAAAGAGAAGAGCCGCAGAGGGTCTTAGTATTGCAAAGATTCATCTAGCTTTAGGGGGCAGAGCATGAACATGGCCTGCCCCCGTGCTCTCAAGCTCAGCGATCGTGTAGCAATGTTACGGAGCAACTCAACACTGTATCAGGAGGCGTAATTCTACGACGGGGGTCGCGAATTGTTGTTTCAGGGGCAATTTCCCCGGGGTCTTGAATCGCTTGGCATGGGGAGTGGAGCGGGGGTTACTTCCACGCCTCCGCCGTCAACGGCAGTTCGTTGAGTTCCGCCCTAGCTTCTCGCCAAGTTGGATAGTGCTTGTCGAGGATGGCGACAAAACGTTCGCTGTGGGTGGGCTCTAGCAGGTGCGCCATTTCATGGACGATCACGTATTCCAATAGATCTTTGGGCTTCTTCACCAGCTCGGTGTTGAGGCGAATGTGACCGGCGCGGTGGTTACAGCTTCCCCATTTGGTTTTCATTCGTTGCAGGAAATAACCCGTGACTCGTACTTTCAGCTTAGGCTCCCATTTTTTGATCATTGCGGGCACGAGTTCGTGGAGCAGTGATTTGTGCCACTCGTGGATGACTTCGGCACGTTTTTTCGCGTCGGCATCCGGCCGAACCGTAAGGGTGATTCGCTTATGGTCGAGTGAAATGCAGGGCTTCGCATCGCGGTGGGCGATTGTCAGAAGATAACGCCGTCCCCAGACGCAATGGCTCTCGCGTTCGATGTATTGACGAGGCGATTCACGGGCCTGATTTCTAAGTCTTTCCTGCTGCTGTCGGATCCAGCCCAGTTTGGTAATGGCATAGGCGCGGGCAACGTCCAATCGAGTCGCTTTAGGCGCTACCAGCGTCACGTGGCCGTCAGGAGGATGAACGGAGAGGTGCACATTCTTGATGTCCTTCTTGGTCACCAGAATGGTAATTTCGCCGAGCTGAATGGTATCAGTCATCAGTAGCCTGGTTGGTTTTTGATGATTTCAAATAGTGCCATGGTGGCCTTCCTGTTTCGATCCATGAGCGGAAATAGCGCATTGAGGACTTGTTTTTCACGTGTCTCATCACCCTTCCATCCTGCAGGGGCATGCAATCGCATGGCTTGGTCGATTTGCAGCGCAAGAGTGGCTCTTCGATGATCGTCGTCAGGGCTATCTTCGCTGGCGAGCGCGAGCTCTGCCGTGAGGATATCCGCTAAGTTGTTGTAAATCACGATGGCCTCGGTTTTTCCATGAAGAGCTGTGGGCACGGATGCATCACTGCCTTTTGCTGCCATGCGCTTGACCAACTCTTCTGCCTTTTTGAGAAAAACTTCGTATTCCTGCGCATCCTTGCGGCTTTGTTTGATGAGATCATCCAGCAGCTTGGACATCTCCGCATAGAATCTTGGATCCGTGAGTTGATCTCTGATGATGGTTTTGCGGACGTTATTGATGATCCCCTCCGCGATCGAGTTTTTGGAGAGCTTTCCTTTTTGGTTGAGCTTGCGGGCAATCGCGTCGTGGATGCCCGTCTCAATGATCAGCTCCGTTAGCGAGAGGGAATCGAGATTGCCCACGTCTGTTGCAGAATCCGCCTGAACATAGGTGTTGATAAGGCGGCGCATATCGGCCTCGTAGGGTTTGATGTCCAGTTCCTCACCCGAATGCTTCTTGATGGCCGAGCGCACCTCGCTGTAGAAATCGACATCCTTCTGCAAGGCTGTGATTTCGGCAGCAGAATACTCAGCCTCAGCAAGGTTTTGAGCGACGTCCGCATACGAACGCAAAAAGCTCGCGACGGTCTTGTAGAACGTGATGCGCAGCTGTTCCGTTTCTGTCAAGGCGTTGGCTTTTGAGGCATCGCCGCAGAAGTAGAGGAGAAACTGCTCCACCTCACGCGGATGCTTTACCGGTTCACAGAGATAGCGCAGTGCCTCACGAGCGGCATCGAGCTGCTTCCTGCCTTCTTTGAGCCAGTCTTTCAGTTCGATATTGTTACTGCCTCCCGATCCCTGATCCGTATCCAATTCGTCCGAGCTATAGACGGCAATGGCTTCTTGCACATCAGCGAACAACTTCTTGAAATCCACAATGTGTCCGTAGGTCTTGTCCTCTCCGTCGAGCCGGTTGGTGCGGCAGATGGCTTGGAAAAGGTTGTGATCGTAGAGTTCGTTATCAAGGTAGATGTATGTGCAGCTTGGGGCGTCGAATCCCGTCAGGAGCTTGCTCACCACGATCAGTAGCTTCATGTTTGCCGGCTCCTCAATGAAACGGCGTTTCGTTTCATCCTCGTAGGCTTTGGTGCTCTGCCCGTTGGTCAGAACATGCTTGGTGTAGGTGTCATATTTGTAGCGATCATCACTGTTCGCTGATTCGCGGGAGATCGCATTGTGGTTGGGTTCAAACGATGTGATGATGCCGCAGTATTGCCCAAAGGGCTTGCTCTGGAAGATGCGGAAGTAGTGGCAGGCATCGTAGATGCTCGCGGCCACGAGAATCGCGGTGCCCCGGTCATCGTTGAGGCGTGGCTTGGTATCGAAATCGTGGATGATGCTGGCAGCGATGCGCACCTTGCGATCCTCGGCACTCATCAGTTCCTCCATCGTCGCCCAGCGTTTACGGATGATGGCTTTTTGGAAGTTGTTCAGCGTTTTGGTTTTCTGAGCGAAATAATCTTCAATCGCTTTGGGTGAGGTCAGTCGCTGTGGCACGTCACGAGCCTCGTATTTCAAATCCAGCACCACTTTGTCCGCTACGGCTTGATGGAACTTGTAGGTATGGATGTAAGTGCCGAAGATATCTTGTGTCCGGAGTTTTGCTGCATCTTTCTTGAGTAGAGGCGTTCCGGTAAATCCGATGAAAATTGCGCTCTCCAGCCAACGCTTCATCTGCTTGTTCATATCGCCACCTTGGGTGCGATGGCACTCGTCCACGAATGCATAGACACGGCCATGCACTCTGGGCGGATCGCCTTTGAGATCAGCGGGATCGAACTTGTGAATCAGCGCACACAGCAAGCGAGGAGCAGGAGCGCCGAGTTTGGCAACGAATTCCGCCCGATTCTGGATGCGGGGCGATGGAGAGTTTTCACCAATCACTCCGGCGTTTTTCATCACCCCTTCGATCTGCTTATCGAGCTCATCACGGTCGGTCACCACGAGAATCCGGGCTTCAGGATCGTGCTCCATCAACCACTTGGCGAGTAAGACCATCAGAATGCTTTTACCGCTGCCCTGTGTGTGCCAGATGACCCCGCCCTCGCGTTTGCGGATGCGCTCTTGGGCCGCCTTCACACCAGCGAACTGATGCTGACGCGGCACTTTTTTGATGCCGTTGTCGAAAATGATGAAGTTGCGGATCAGATCGAGCAACCGGGATTTCTCACACATCTCGGCGAGCGGACGATCCAACAAAGCCCCGGGCGTCAACTCACTGGTATGGGTGGGTTTCCATTCCACGAAAAACTCTTCTCTGGTGGTCACCGTGCCGTAGCGAAGTCCTTGGGAATCACTTCCCGCAAAAACCAACTGCACCGTCGCGAAAAAGCTCTTGTTGAAAATTTCTTCCTGGTTGGTGATGAGCTGGCGAACCCCATCGCCGATCTCTACTGAGCTGCGTTTGAGCTCAATCACGCCGACGGCGATCCCGTTGAGATACATCACCAGATCCGGTCGGCGCTCATGGCCGCCGCGCAGGGTGACTTCCTCGGCAAGTGCGAAATGATTGTTCTCAGGCTTTTCCCAATCCACCAAATGCACCTGATCGTTCGGTTGGCCAGCCGCGATCTGAACGGAGACTCCGTAGCGCAGGAGTTGGTACGTGCGGAGATTCGCGTGGTAGAGCGTGATGCCGGTCGTATCCGCTGCGGCCATGAGCTTCTGCAAAGCCGCAGAAATGTGAGCATCCGAGTATCCGCGCTTTTTCAGATTGGCCCGCAATAAATCCTCTTCGATGCAGCGGTTGTTCTCCCTCTTGCTACGATCCCCCAAGAAATCATAGCCGAGCGAATCACTGTTTTCGCGATCCACAAACAAGTCGATGACTCGGTCTTGAGTCTTTCGTTCGGAGCGGGGTTGTTCAGGCATGATCTTGATTCTGATTAGAGTTCACCATAGTGGCACCATTGAGCATCGGATAGCGAGCGCAGATACTTTCCAATTTCTTCCAGTTGATTCTGCTCTTGCGCCCATTCCAGATGTTCCTTGAAGCGGAGCAATTTCTCGATGGGCATGGAGTGGTGCCATGCACCCAGGATGAGCGGGAGCGAAGGAACCCAGCCACCGGATGGCTTCTGACGAGTGTTCTTGAGCATGTTGTAAAGTTTGCTCCACTGTGGAGGCATGGGAACCAGACGGTTGTTGCTCGTGCAGTAGGCGAGCAGAGTATCGAGAGTCTCGCTGTGAGGAGGAACCCAACCGGCGCGCATGACGGTTGGTTCCGTTGCGAGCGGGCGCACTTCGACAACGTGAAGGGATGAAGTATCTTTTAGATTCATGCTGGTTCGATCCACCTCCCGAAATTGAAAGCCCCAACTTGGCTTGGGGTGCCAATCAGCGGAGCACAACAAGTGAAAGGTTTTGCCACCATTCGAGCCATCGCAGAAAATCCAACCACCCGCAAGATCAAATTTTGAGAGAATTTGGGGAAGTATTTCTTTGCCTATGATGCGCAGACTGCTCCCACTCTCGCCGCTGCTGTCTCTTCGGTAGAATAAAACTGTTAACGGTGGGAGTTTTTCGAGCATTTTTATTGCATCACCTTGAAGGAATGTCGCTTGGGGTAATCCTGGTACATCCTTCACATCTTCCCACTTACGGCTTCGTCTTAGGTCACAAAAATAGATCTCATCCACCAGATGGGCGAGCATGCGGCGTGGCTCTTCAATGTCGCCTGCGCAACAAGGATAGAATGCAACTCTATGCGGCGATGATTTTGGCAATTGTTTTTCCATCCCAATTTTCGATTACGGGTTGCGCCAGAAGATTCGATAATCCCAAGACCAAGTTTTTCATTTGAGAGCATGTAAGAATGCACGCAAATTGACGGGCGAATGGCTTGCCGTCGAAATAAAGACCAAAAGCTTCGCTCTCATTTGGTGCAGCAGTAATTTTACAGTAACTATTTTCCACAGAGCTTCTAACTCGCTTATCTAGATAAGCCTGAGCCTTTTCGAGTGTATCAAAGCGTCTCGGTGTATTTTTTTTAGTATCAGGAGAACTGGAAAAAAACAATGCCACCATATAATCACTTTCGCCTTTGATGCTATTGTAGCCTGTTGAGGAAAACAATGAATCTCTATCGGTGCCTGTTGGATGACTCAAGGCATTCCTGATGTGCCTTAGAAATTGAGCCACGGTTAATTTTTCTTCAAAAGTATTACGTATGATTTCTGTCTGACCGAGCCCCCACGGAGCATCGCTTCCAAGCGCATCACTCAGGCCCAGTTCACGTCGCTCTGGATTACTCATTTGATCTAATAGCTCGATACAATGCGTCAGTAAATTCTGCAGCAGGCAAAGATTCAAAGTAATGGAAAAATCAGTTTTTGGCAGTCGCGGAATCTCCCCGTATTGTAGGCAAATCTTCCCTATCCGATAGGCAATATCGGCTTGGATTCTATGCTTATCATCTTGGTAGTAGTTCATATCAACCTCCTCAATCTTGTTTGTGCAGTTTGAAGCTCACTTCATACCGGTAGAAGTCGATTCCTTTGGCTACTTTAAGAGCGCGGCGGATACGGAGGTCGTCTTCCAGGGCGATGATCACTCCTTTTACTGTTTGGTTGTCCTCGGCGAGTTCGTCGATGACGTAGCCCATGTAGCGTTGAATCTGGCCTACCACCACGTCGCTAGCGCGGCCTCGTTTGAGTTCTACAACGAGTAGCTCTTTGCCGTCCTTGCTGATGGCGAGGATGTCTATCGGCCCTGTGTCGCTGGGGTATTGCTGACCGACCATTTCCCCATCCACTGTGTAAATGTCGTATTTCTGCCCGAGCAGCGTTGATGACCAATTGCTGACGAGGAAGTCTTCCAAATGTTTCTCAAGTGCAAACACAGTAGGATCCTCGACTGTCTGATCGGTTGCGATCAGAGATGGCAGGGGTTGTCCACCGATCAGAGCTTCGAGTTCCTCGGCGTAGCTGGTGATGTCACAGCAGGTGCCAGTGGAGTTGGTAGAGCGTCGCAAAGCCTCGCTCATGTCCGCTCGTTCAAAGGGATTCGGTAGCCATTCTACCTTGCGGCGATGAGGTAGGATCTGATTCGGGTAATAATAGTATGGTCCTGCAATCTTACCGGCGCGGTAGCGTCCATTACCGTCGGGCGTGATGATGATGTCCCCCTCTTTCAATCCTTTGCTCACGGTCCAAATAAATCCACAAGCCAAGCCAGCAGCAATCTTACTCTTTTCGGGATAATTCTTGAGATAAATCGGGCAAAACTCATCGTTGAACTCGCGCCATCTTTCCGGCAAGCGGTTCGTGAGGTCTTCTTCGATTCCGTAAGCGATGCCGATAAAGCCCTCATCAAAGCATTGCTTCGCGTGGACGCTTCCTTTTCCTGCCATGACTCGGTTGTAACTTTTCATATGGATGATGAGGCGTTTGACTCAGATTTTTCAAATCTAGGCTCTGTCCCATGTTAGATCACGGCGCATTTCGACTGGATATCTGTGGCATCAACGAGATGAGTGAGAATAAAATCATGTATTTCCTGACCTCTAGCCTCAATTAATTTTGGCCAGTTATCCGCCCGACGCCAATCTTCACGGTTTACGTTGTGTTGCGCATAAGAACCGTCTTTGTACCGCGTATAGATTTTGTCAGCGGGATGATTGTCGCTGACAGAAGAGTTTTCACTTGGTGTAATGAGTAATAGATTTCCAATTCCATTAATGAAGGATTCGACTGATTTAAGCCGTTCAGCCTTTTTTGCTTCATCGAAATTAGCAGAACCTTCGATCCACTCCCACTTCCATTGCTGCGGTAGAATGTGCTCTACGGAGATTGTTCCTTTCATTACGTCACGGATTTCCGCGTTAAGACTGATTTCATATTTGTAGATCGCGTATATCATCTTTGGTTTCCACCAATGAAACGCTTTCGTCATTATGCTCGATTTATGATTTGTTAGAAAATCTCTTACCTTCGTTTGCAGTTCTCTTGTTTGATCACGGAAACCATTTGAGAGGTAATGCCTTAAGCGCTTTTTGATTTGCCCTTCTTCACATTCCAACTCTGCGAAGAGTCGGGGGAAATCATCCTTATGCCGGAGACGGTAGTAGGCCTCATGAAAGTCTCTGGTGAAAAGAAACTTCTCCCAAAGCATGAGGATTTCTGTCTCTAGCTTTCCGTCCGCTGCTTCCTGATGGGTTTCTAGTTTTCTGCAAACGAGCAGGAAAAATTCACAGCTCAATTCCCGCTCCAGAATCATTACGTCTCCCACCAGTCGATCTGATTTATCCCACTCATATAAATGATGACTTACGATCCAAACTGATTTCCTGAGTTCATTCGCCAATTTTATGGCGTAATCCACAGAATCCGCTTTGGATTTTCGAATCTCGTTTTTGGCATCTGCGTATTGAAGACGTTTTTCGATATAAGCGATGATCGCATTTCCATCGGAATTGGATGGAGGCGAGTGGAATTCAGACGCTTCTTTCTTGCTGCCGTCGTCAATCACACGAAGGTGGAGAGTAAGAAGTTTGTCCATCGACATCTCTCCGCGGAAGCTTCGTGCAGCTAATTCTTCTTCCATTCGATATATCTCGCCGAATTGCTCTTGAATTTGAGTCACCTTTGCTTGCTGAATTTCCTTGGTTTCACCATTTTCGAAAACAAATCGCATGAGTAATGCTTTGACTTTCTCCAAAGTCGTCAAGGCAACACCTCGGGTGTTGTGCATCTCAAAAATGTTCACCGCCACCGATTTATGCTTTGTAATATGGTGCGAACACAAAGCATTCATAACGACTTGAATGTATGATTGTATATTCTTCGGTTCCAGTTCTTCCTTACGAAATGAGCGGTCAAATTGAAACAGTGCGAGCAAGATGCGTTTTAACGAACGAGTCAGAGGTTTCGTAATGGAGAAAATCTTTTCTAAATCATCGTTTTTAGGTTTGTCTCTGTAGCTTTTGAGGTCGTGCCGATTCAGGCATGCACTCAGGTTTGCAATCACCTCGTCTAAAACATCTTTGTCGTAACTGACAGTGACAAACCGCTGGATGATTGATTCGGCGGCGGGCTGTATGGGTTCTTTGCTATGATGGCGGCAAATGAGCAAAAATAGGAAAAATGTGGTCATGCGTTGTTGGCCATCGACAAGTGCCCAGTCATTTTTTATCCTCTCGGCGATGAAATGCCCATAGTAATAGGCATGGCCCGATTTCTGGAATTTTTTTAGATCATCAATGAACAGCTTGATCTGAGTTTCTTCCCATGAGTAGGCGCGTTGGTAATCAGGCACGATGATTTTGTAATTCGCATCTGGGTTACAAAAAATGGAAGCGAATGTTGATTCGCCGTCCGTTTCTGGTGCTAGTTCCGTTTCTTGACTATTCATATCAATCGTGTTCTTCCGGTTAAAAGTTCCTGCATCATGGCCTGCTTAAGGGCGCGGGTCTTTTCCCATCGCTGCTCTAGCGCCGCTAGCTCCCCGTCCATCTCCGTTAGAACCGTGGCGATGGCGGTTTGTTCGGGGTGGATCGAGGGGATTTTGATTTTGAAATCTAGGAGGCCAGACTTCTGCACGTTCGGCAAACCAGAGCCGACGCGAAGACCCATGATTGCAGACTGCTGTCCCTTGAGCGCGTGATAAAGAAAATGGTTATCAACGCCATTCGGAATCACAGAGTAACAATGACCGCCGCACCAGTATGGCTCGGTCATGAACTGGACGAAGCCGCAGGAGTTGCCGCCCTCACTAATGGCAATGGTGTTCGCCTCCGTGTTTGATTTGTGCGTGTAGCTCGACGGCGTGATACCGCCATTCAAGTGGGCAAACTTTCCGCCCTCGTCCGTTTCGCTGCTGTGGAGTTGAGTTCCTTTTGAAATGGAGGCCACTTCCCCCAGCCGTTTCACCTCCCACTCTCCTGTGAATCCTTGGAGTCTGGTTTGGCCGGTGAGGAGTTGCTGCATGGCGGCCTGTTTGAGGTCGCGCTTCTTGGCGATGAGGCGGTCGAGCGCGGCGAGCAAGGCATCCACATCCGATAAGGCCGTGGCGATGGCGCGTTGCTCGGGCAGGGGCGGAAGTGGGAGTCCGTAAGATTTTAACGCTGGCATTTCTACTCCCGTTTGTCCGGATGTTCTTCTTGAGAGACCATCGATCAGTTGGAACAAAGATTCCTGTTTGAGCACGTTGTAGAAGAATTCGCGATCAACTTTGTTCGAAGGAATTGTTTTGATCAGTGCGACGTTATAAGCTCCCTCAATACCGCGTAAAATTTGGAAGACTGGTGGGCCGTATCGTCCAATCATGATATCGTCAGCATCACATCGTTTTCGGGCGAGTGATACAGGGATATATGTTGCGAATTCATTCGATTTGTAGTCTCGGATTTGAATCAATCGAACATAACCTTTTGTTGGGACGAATTTGAATGCGAATCGCGGCGGCTGTGAGCCCCCCGAGAACGTGCAAACGTCGCCAATAGTAGTCACCTCCCAGTCCTCTGGGATCACGCCGACTTCGGTCTGTTTGTATTGCGGTTTCATAATGGTTCGCCTCCTTCGTTGAGGATAGAAAGGTAGGCGTCGTAGGAGAAGACGCGGTTTCTGCGTTGCCCTGTGAGTTCGCGGGCGATACCGGCATCGACAAGGAGGGCCATCGATTTGTTGGCGGTGGGGAAGGTCATGGCAGTGAGTTGGCAGAGCTGAGGCAGGCTGAGGATTGGGCGTTGGCGGAGGGCGGCGAGAACGCGCAGGGCGTTGGCGGCACTGCGACCCGATTGCTGGACACGACTGGTATCCGCATCGAAGAGCGCGACGAGGCGGCGGGCGGTTTCCACCGCGCCGAGGGCGGTGGTTTCCACGCCTTCGAGGAAGAAATCCACCCAAGCCTCCCAGTCGCCGGAGGTGCGGACACGGTCTAGCAGATCGTAATAGACCTGACGGTGTTGTTTCAGGAAGAGGCTAAGGTAGAGCAAGGGCTGACCGAGCAAGCCGCCGTGGTGAAGGAGCAGGGCGATGAGCAGTCGTCCCAGACGACCATTGCCATCGAGAAAGGGGTGGATCGTCTCGAACTGGACATGGGCGAGAGCGGCCTTGAGCAGGACGGGCATGCCGCTGGTGTCTTCGTGAAGAAAGGCTTCGAGCGCGGCCATGCATGGCTCCACTTCGTGTGGCGGGGGAGGAACGAAGCGGGCATTGCCGGGGCGGGTGCCGCCGATCCAGTTCTGGGTGCGACGGAATTCCCCTGGCTCTTTGTCGCTGCCGCGACCACGGGACATCAGGTGAGCATGCATTTCCCGTAGCAGGCGGTTGCAGAGCGGAAAACCCTCGCGCAGACGGTCCATGCCGTGCTCCAGGGCGCGGATGTAGTTGGAGACCTCGACCACGTCGTCCATGGGTGTGCCGGGTGCTTCTTCCAGCTCGAAGAGGAGGAGGTCGGAGAGCGAAGACTGGGTGCCCTCGATCTGGGAGGAGAGCACCGCTTCCCGGCGGACGTAGGCGTAAAGGAAGAGCTGGGGGTCTGGCAGGAGGGTGCTCACGCTGTCCAAGCGACCTACGGCAAGGGTGGCGCGTTCCAAGAGGCGTTGGCGGTTTCCGGTGAGATCAATGGGCGGATCCGGTGGCAGTGGGAACGGCACGAAGGCACTCACCGTCTCGCCTCCCGTGGCGGTGGTGTCGTAGTGTCCAGATGCGTTGCGGTTCATGGTATGAAACTTTAATAAGAAATGCCTTTATTAAAAGAAATATCCATTTTCTTTAATAAGAGGTTTGATATTGTGGTGAAAATCCGAGACAACGTCTCGGAAATTGCCAGGCGGAGCTACTCAGTGGCGAGACGAGTTGGTCAAAGTTCATGCTTTCACCCCCATTTTTTCGAGATGAGCCGCGACTTTGGCGGCGAGTTGTTCGACCTCGTCAACGATCTGCGGGAGCGGTGCGGCGTAGCGGTCGGCGAGCTGGCGGATGCGGCTGGTGAGAGTCTGTGAGACGCGGTCGAGCTCGCCTTGGACGGCGGTGGAGATGGTGGTGAGCCATTTGTCGTCCACAACGAGGGCTTTGATTTCCTCCAGAGTGAGCTTGGGGTATTTCTCGCCCACCTTGGTTTCGAGGTCGTCTTGTGCGGCTTTGAGCTTTTTCTTGGTTTTGTCCTTGAGGTCGAGCAAGGAGGAGTAGGCTTCGAGGGTTTGGCGGGCTTCTGCTTCGTCCGGATCGTCCCCTATTTTTTTGAGCGCGGCCTTGATGCTCTTGGCCGATACTTTTGCAGGCTCTTCATCGCTCGCTTCGTTGGCCTCAATCATCAGGCCATCTTCCCCAGTGTGTTCCTCTACCATTTCATCGAGCTGCTGCTCGACGCCGGCGAGATCCGCTTCGAGGGCGGCGATGGCGTCACGCTCCTCGGTGAAGTAGCGGGCGATGAGTAGATCGGCAGGGATGAGGTCGGACTTGAAGCGGCGCTTGCCCTTTTTGAAATCCTCTTTCTCCGGCCAGACGAGTTTGTTGTTCTTGTCCTTGATTTGGATGATTTCGCGGGGAGTCGCACCATCTTTCCATCCGGCATCGGCGATGAGGTAGCAATCGTCCTGCATGACTTCCGCCCAGTAATCCATGAGGTGCTGGTAGATGTCGTAGGCATCGAGAAGGGGCGCGGTCTTGAAGGTGGCGAGCAGGTTCTCGGAAATGGTTTCGATGAGTTGCTTAGGATGGCCGTCTTTCTCGTGACCTTTCAACAAGGGCAGCGAGGCGGACTGCCATTGAGTGTAGAGCGCCGTGGCCTGGGAGTTGAAGGCGGTGAATTCGGGGTGGCCGAAGATGGCAGGCTTCACCTCGGTGATGGGAAGTTTGAGCGTGCTGTAGCCAGGGCGGAGTGTTCCAAACAAGGTGGCGCGCAGGCCGGGCATGATTTTCCAGTAGTCGCCCAGGGCATCGAGATCGCGCTCGGGGATGCCGCCGCGCAAGTGGCCTTCAATGTCCTGGAGGTCCTCCGGTTCGGTGCTGTCGATGTAGCGCGGGAGGTTGAGGTTGTAATCGTTTTTCGGGTCGGCGATTTCATCAATGGGCACCAAGCGGGCGAAGCGCGGGTCGCTTTCGTCGAGCTTGCTGAAGGTATCCACGATCTTGTGGATGTCCTGCTCGCGGAGGCGGTTCTTCGGTCCGTCTTTTTTGAAGCCTTTTGAGGCATCGATCATGAAGATGCCTTTGCGGGCGGTCGCGTTTTCCTTGTCGAGGATGAGGATGCAGGCAGGGATGCCGGTGCCGTAAAAGAGGTTGGCAGGTAGGCCGATGATGGCCTTGAGGTAGCCAGAACAAATGAGTTGCTGGCGAATCGTGGCCTCGGCATTGCCCCGGAAAAGAACGCCGTGAGGAAGAATGCAGGCGGCTTTACCAGTGCTCTTCATCGAACGGATGATGTGCAAGAGGAAAGCGTAGTCGCCCTGCTTCGCAGGTGGAGCGCCCCAAGAGAAGCGCTGGTAGGGATCCGTCTCCGGCGTGAGGCCCGTGCTCCACGTTTTCACCGAGAACGGAGGGTTGGCGACGACGTAATCGTAAGTGCGGAGTTGTTCGCCATCCTTGAACTTGGGCGAGGAAAGTGTGTTTCCCTGAAGAATGTTCGCCGTGGGGAAATCATGGAGAATCATGTTCATGCGGGCGAGACCGGCGGTGGTCACGTCCATTTCCTGGCCTTCGAGAGTGATGTGCTTGCCGGCCTCGGCGGCCACTTTCAATAGAAGCGAGCCGGAACCGCAGGTGGGGTCATAGGCCGTGGTGGCGGCGATGGAATTCCCTGGGGTGATTCCGATGACCTTGGCCATGATGCGGCTGACTTCGGACGGGGTGTAGAACTGGCCCTTGCTCTTGCCGCTCTGGCTGGCGAAGTGGCGCATGAGATATTCGTAGGCATCGCCGAGGATGTCGTCGTTCTCGGCGCGGTTCTGGGAGAAATCCAGTGCGGGGTTCTGGAAGATGGCGATCAGGTTGCCGAGTTTCTCGACCTTGTCATTGCCGTCGCCGAGCTTGGTGGAATCGTTGAAATCCGGGAAATCGCTGCGGGCGAGACGGGAATTTGCATCGATGAGCGGCTGGATGATCTGGGTATTGATCTTGTCGCCGATGTCGTCCTTTCCCTTGAGCGCGACCATGTCATTGAAGCTCGCTCCTTTAGGGATGTTCACCGGGGGCTCGAAGCCATCGTAGTCGCCGTATTTATCCGAGACATATTTGATGAAAAGCATGAACAGGACGTAGTCTTTGTACTGGCTGGCATCCATGCCGCCGCGCAGCTCATCGCAGGAGGCCCAAAGGGAAGAGTAGAGGTCGGATTTCTTAATGGCCATGAAATGATGTGGAGAGGTTGGGAAGGCTAGGGCGTGGATGGTTCGGCATCTTGTCCGAGCAAACAGCGCGAGTAAAGCCGTAGCGTGTATGAACGATGGCAGAATCGCCGGTGATTGGCGAGCGGTTTTTGATGCATTTTCAGGTTAGTGAAATACAGACAGTGGGCGGTATAGTATTGCAAATGAAGGAAAATAGTGCAAGTGGTCTTTAATTAACGATGGTAGATTTTGAATAAGATATCAGTTCTCACCATCCCACTTTCAGGAAGGCGCTCGTCTTTTTAGTCCTATTCTCGATTGGTCTGGTCACTTACGCTTGCGAGACTTGCAAGGAACAAGGAGCGCCGCTCGTCGATACGACACCACTGGGCGATGGCCTCCGGGTTATCGCTTACGCTGTCGTGGGCGCTGCCGTGCTGGGCGTTTTGGGCAAGCTCGTCAAATAACCCCATCTGTAAAACCAACCATCAACTATTAACAACAAACCATCAAAAATCATGCCCTTCATGAATCCACTCTATTACATCGCCGCGTTCGCATGGATCGCCATCATTGCTCTTGCCTGTTCGGTCTTGGCCGAATTCTGGCTCGCAATGATTGTGGGTGTGCTCCCAGCCTTGTGCCTGTGTCGAGCGCCTCAGAGAACATCATTCCTTGCCGTTCGAACGCGACGTGCTTGGTAAGTAAATCTGACAAGTCCAGCCTGCGGAGGAGCAGGCTGGACTTTGGCATAGCCGGAACGGAGTGCAGGCAATCCCGCCAGCCCGACCATCTGACAACAATCAGCGCGACACCGCGACCAGTATGGCTTTTTGGGCATGGAGGCGGTTTTCCGCTTGCTGGAAAATGACACCGGCGTGTTTTTCTAGCACTTCTTCTGTGATTTCTTTGCCACGATAGGCGGGCAGACAATGGAGGACGATGTGACCGACCGCAGCGTGAGAGAGGAGAGCCGCATTCACTTGAAACGGTCCAAAAGCCCGTTCCTTGTCCTGCTGGTCTTCTTGCCCCATCGAGAGCCACACATCTGTGTTGATCACGTGTGCACCGCTGGCAGCGGTCACGGGATCTTGGGTGATGGTGATGTTGGGGGCTTCGAGCTTTTTCAGGAATGCTGCTGGCGGTTGGTAGTCAGCGGGACAGGCAACCACCAGCTCGAAGCCGAGGTGCTTGGCCGCCCACATCCAGGAGATCGTCATGTTGGAAAAACCATCGCCAATAAACGCGATTTTTTTGCCTTTCCATCCGCCGAGGAATTCCTGCACGGTCAAAAGATCGGCGAGGATCTGGCAGGGGTGTTCATCATCGGTGAGTGCATTGATCACGGGCACTCCCGAGAGGCGAGACATCTGCACCACATCGTCCTGTGCGAAAGTGCGGATGATGATGCCGTGGACCATTCGCCCGAGCACGCGGGCGGTGTCTTGGATCGGCTCGCCGCGGCCGAGTTGGATATCATTTTTCGAGAGGAACATCGGGGCTCCTCCCAGTTCGCGAATGCCGACCTCGAAGGAGACGCGGGTGCGTGTCGATGACTTGGTGAAAATCATCGCCCATGTTTGACCTTGCAGGGGGGTCTCATGCGAGCCCCGCTGTGCTTTCAAACGTCCAGCGTCCGCAAGCAAGTGACCGATGGTGGTCGCGTCGAGTTCTTCGATGGAGAGGAGATGTTGCATGATGTTAGAGGTGGTTCACGGTGTAGTGAAGGATGTCCAAGGCCTTAGTCATTTCCTCGCGTGAGACATTGAGAGGTGGCAGGAAGCGGACGACATCAGGTCCGGCGGGAACAGCGAGCAATCCCTGATCCATGAGTTTGGTTACTATGACCTGTGCTGCGGTTTTCCCCTCCACGGCGGGCACAAGGGATGAGTCGATGGCAAAACCCAACAATAGGCCGATGCCCCGCAGTTCTGTCAGAACCGGCGTATTCCATTTCGCAAACTCATCGCGGATGAAGGCTTCCATTTTCATCGCATGGTTGCCGAGATTTTCTGTGGAGATCACATTCAGCACTGCCAGCGATGCGGCACAAGCGAGAGGATTGCCGCCGTAGGTGGAGCCATGCGAACCGGGATTCATCAGTGAGCTCAGCGCGCGATTGTCATCGATGAGGCGATCTGAAATCCAGAATGATCCGATGGGAAAGCCGCCGCCCATGCCCTTCGCCCAAGAAATGCCATCGGGTTCGATCTCGGGACAGATCGCCCGCCATGCCATGGCATGACCGCAGCGACTGAAGCCCGCCTGCACTTCATCAAAGAACAGGAGCAGGTCGTGTTTTTTCGCTAAGGCGGCGGCGCCGCGGATGAAGCTGGCGTCCGCCACATTCACGCCCCCTTCTCCCTGAACTGGCTCTAACAAAATGGCTACAGTGCTGGGAGAAATGGCTGCTTCGAGTGCGCTCAGATCGTTGAAGGGGCAGTAGCGGAAGCCCGGCAGCAGCGGATCGAAGCCCTCGTGGATTTTTTTCTGGGCCGTGGCCGCCATGGAGCCCAGCGTGCGACCGTGAAACGATTGGGTGAAAGTGATCACTTCGTAGCGCGCTTCGCCACTGGTCTGAGCGCGCGCATGGCCGAAACGGCGGGCGGTTTTGATCAGTCCATCATTCGCTTCTGCCCCGGAGTTTGAGAAAAATACCTTGCCGGGCAGTTTGACATGATCTTCCACGATGGTGCGCGCCAGTTCCGCTTGTTGGGGGATTTGATAGAGATTGGAGCAATGCATCAGTGTTTCTGCCTGATCACGGATTGCCGTTGTCAGGGCGGGATGGCAATGACCAATCGAGCAAACAGCGATGCCCGTGCAAAAATCAAGGTAGCGCTTTCCTTGATCATCCCACAACCAGGATCCCTGCCCCTTGACGGGAACAAGCGGAAAACGACCGTATGTGGGCAATACGTATTGAGAGAAATCAGCAGCGGTGCTCATCGGGGAAAGGAAATTTTAGAGGATTTTGGGTAGAAATGCAAGATTGGGATTGGAAAGATTTGGTGACATTCGTTATGCCATTTTCATGCGAAACGAAGTAGTGTTTGTTTTTGGACACGGAGTCGAGGAATTGGAACTGATCGCTCCGGCGGATTTGTTGCGTCGCGCTGGGGCGAAAGTGCACTTGGTATCTACGGAAGCGACAACACTGGTGACATCGAGGGGCGGATTTTGTCTCCAAGCGGATGGGTTGTTCGCGGATCTTGATCCTAGCACCCTCGATCTTCTCGTCCTGCCCGGTGGGCCCGGCGTGCTGGCCTTGAGGCGGAACGAGAAGTTATGCGCTCTCCTGCAATCATACGCGGCATTGAGAAAACCTTTGGCCGCGATCTGCGCCGCCCCTCTGTTGCTTCACGATGCAGGATTGCTAGAGGGAAAGCAGTTTACCTGCCATTTCAGTTGCTGGGCGGAGCTACCGCAAGCGGATCAGACCCAGCGAGTGGTCATGGATCACAACATCATCACATCGCAAGGAGCTGGCACATCGATCGATTTCGGACTCGCACTTGTTGAAAAACTCTATGGCGCCGATGTCCGGACCGAGATTTCCCAAGCGATCATGGCGTAGGCTTGACGGTGTTTTCGTTCGTTGGCTTTTCGACTTTTTTGAGTAAACGGAAAAGGTCACTGTCGGTCGTGAAAACCGTAGTAGTATCCTTATCAATCGTTTTTTCATACGTATCGAGGGTTTTGAGAAATTGGTAGAAATCTGCTGCCTTTGCGCTGCTGTTGTAAGCGATGGCGTAGATCTGTGTGGCCTCCGCATCTGCTTTGCCCTTGATTTCCTGCTCTTGGCGGTAGGCTTTGGATTGGATTTCTAGCAATTCTTTTTCGGTCTTGCCTTTGATTTTTGCGGCCTCGCCTTCTCCTTCGGAAATGTATTTGGATGCGATTTGTTGCCTTTCTGTGCGCATGCGGTCGTAAATTTTATCGATGACTCCAGCTTTGTAGTTGATGCGTTTGAAGCGGACATCGATCAGTTCTATGCCCCACAGCGTGGCTTTGTTTTTGGCTGCGGCAAGAATTTCCACATCCAATACCTGTCTTCCGTATCGGATGCTCGGCAGGTTGCTAGGGATTCCTGTTTCGATGAGGTCATCTGGAAGTGTGCTTTTGCGTGATTTGTCGCTGCGTATCACCTCGATCAAATCGTGCTTGGCAATCACGCTACGGGTGGCTCCGCCGATGGCATCATCCAATCTCGACAGGCCCGTTCTTTGGTCGCGTAGGCTCTCGAAATACTTTTGCGGATCGGCAATGCGCCAGCGTGCGAAATTATCTACTGTGATGTAAAGTTTGTCGCGGGTGGGCATTTCCGTAGCGGGGCCATCCCATTCCATCACGCGTTTTTCGATTCGGTTGACACTTTGGACGAAAGGTTTCTTAAAGTGCAAACCGGCTTCATTGACCTGAGGGTTGCTATTGATCGGCTTGCCCACCGCCTTGCCGAACTCGGTAATGATGACCTGTTCGGTTTCATCGATGACGTATGCGCTGCTGGAGAACAGGATGGCCGCTATGACGCCGAGAAGCAAAAGGGAGGAAAAGGACAGTTTTTTCATGGCAGTCAGCGTTTGGGAGTGGGATGGGTAGAGAGATTGAGCAGTGGCAGAAATTGTCGAGCGTCTTCATCGATGATGATTTTCTGTCCCATTTGCGGTAGAACGTGGTTCATGGTTTCGAGGTAGAGTCGTTGTTTTGTGACATCTGGGGCTTTCTCATATTGCACGAGGAGTTCGCGGAAACGTGCCACATCTCCCTGTGCTTCATTGGTGCGCTGTAAGGCGTATCCTTCTGCCGCGGAAATCATCTGCTGCGCCGAACCACGGGCCTTAGGAATGACTTTGTTGTATTCGCCATTCGCAATGTTGATTCGCTCCTCGCGCTCCTGCTGGGCACGGTTGACCTCGTCGAAAGAATTCTGCACCGGCCGCGGCGGATGAACATTTTTCAACTGAATTTGCTCAACGCGAATGCCCATATTGAACTGCTCCATGGTTAGTTGCAGTTTTCGCAGGCAGTCGCTCTCAATTTCACTTCGCCCGTATGTCAGAACCTCGTCCACGGTGCGGTCGCCGATCACTTCATTCATGCAGCTTTCGGAAATATCGCGCATCGTGGCCTCAGGCTCATGCACGTTGAAGAGGTATTTCGCGGGTTCCGATATGCCGTATTGCACCACCCACTCGACCTCTGCGGCATTGAGATCGCCCGTTACCATGTTGCGTTCCAATTCCGGTTGCTGGCTGCCCTGGTATTCGTTGCTTGCTCCCTTTGTCGTAAAACCGAATTCGAGTTTTAACTGGCGCAGTGTTGGAACGATGGTGACATGATCGATACCGAAGGGCAGCTTAAAGTGCAGTCCCGGCGAGGCAATCAAATGAAATCTACCGAAGCGCTGGACTACGCCGACGGATTCCGTGTTCACGGTGAAAAAGGAACTGAAAACTCCCACGATTAAGATCAGAAGGGCCGGTATCCAGATCAGTCTGCGAAAGGAAATACTCTGGTTCGCCTCCCCTGATCCAGGAATGACAATATCAATGATTCGCTTCATGCTCCCAAGGCTAGCGCCTCACTGGGAAGAGGCAAGTGGAAAGCGAGTGCCATTTTCCACAAGCATGATGGGGCAGTCAAAAGCTCCCAGATTCATGGTCTGGGAGCGCCGATGGAGATGATCACCGTTGGAAGCGTCTCAGTCCGCTGCCGCTGGATCCTCCCCCTGAGGGTAAGCCGCGCAATGAACTGCCCTCATCCGTCGACTTCTCACTGCGGCTCGAATGGCTCGACGGAGCAGCGGATTCCTCTCGGTCCCTAGGCAGGGAGGATGAGGCGGCGGGAGCGCGCGACGACGAGGTGTCACTACTGCGTTTCAATCCGCCGAACATTCCACCAGAGGTAGGCCGAGGTTGAATATCAGGAGCTTCACGGATGGTGGTTGTCGGTCTTCTGCTTCCAGCGGATTCGCGCAATCCACCACTCCATGAGCTGTTGGATAGACCCTGGCGTGGGACGGAACCCTGCGAAGAAAATCCTTCGTTGCTGCTGCTTGAGCGAAGTCCGCCGAGCGAGGGCGATGAAAGATAGGAGCGAGAAGAAGGTCCGGAAAATGATGAACTGGAAGCTCGTTCGGACAGTTGTGATCTTTCGTTAGAGCTCATCCAAGATGAAGCGCCCGACCCGCTGACCTTGCGCGCCCAATGATAATTGGCCGCTTGGTAATTGCTGATCCGATTGTCGTAGCGACTCAGCGTCGTGTTACGAATGGTGCGTGGGGGAGGGCAGTATCCAGCGCCCGACCAGTTGTAGGGGTGAGGGCAACCGCGGACGGGGATCGGGCAGTAGCCCACCGGATAGTAGCCATAGAGGAAGGGGTCGTAGTAGCAGGATCGATAGCGGTCATAGTAGCAATAGCGGTATGGATCGTAGGCCCATCGCGGATCACCGGTGCTGACGAAAATCGAAGTGCTGGATCCACCGCCATAGTGAGTGACTCCATAACTGGTTGAACTGGTACCGTAGTAAAATGGATCGTAATAGCAGGAGCTGATGACCGAGCTCAGAACTGCAGCCGCGATAAGGAGATATTTTTTCATATCAATCGTGTGACGATGGAGCCGTTGATTTATTCAAGCACAAGTCGATAAGTTTTTTCCGATTCCGGACTTGCCATCTGTGCGTGGGAGGCATAGTGTAGGCGCTCCTGCCGGGATGGCGGAATTGGTAGACGCGCTTGGTTTAGGTTCAAGTGGATTCATCTGTGCAGGTTCGAGTCCTGTTCCCGGTACTTTCTTAACACGGATCCTGACGCATCAGGACTCCGTGAGTCCGAGGGTGGTGTGGATCTCGGTGATGCCTGTGCCGCGGAGATCTAGGATTTTTACGATGGTGTCTTCGATCAGGTTGTTCGGACATGAGGCTCCTGCCGTGATACCGATGACGGCTTCTCGGTTTCCTAACAGAAAATCCGGATAGGTGCTGGAGATTTCGCGTTTTTCATGGAGATCGAAGTGGATGATTTGCTCCAGAGAGGCGAGGCATTCGGCATTGCGGATGAAAAATGTAGGAAGGGATTGCTCACCGATTTCCACAAGGTGGGTGGTGTTGGAACTGTTGTAGCCGCCGACCACAAAGAGCACGTCCATAGGTTTGCGCAACATGTCAAAGAGAGCGTCTTGGCGTTCTTGAGTCGCTCCGCAAATGGTATCGAACATAAGGAATCGGTCGGCATTGCCGTCGCGTCGCACAATGGCCTCACGGATTCTGCGCTGGATTTCCTCTGTCTCGCTCTTGAGCATGGTGGTCTGGTTGGCGACTCCCACATGGAGCAGATGCAAGTCAGGATCGAAGCCCGGTGACATGGCTTCAGCAAATTTTTGTAGGAACTCGTGTCGGTTGCCTTGTCCATTGATGTAGCGGCATACGTAATCAGTGTGCTCCAGAGTGAGAATGATCAGGTAGTGTCCATGGCCGTCTTCACCCATTGCCCGCGATGCCGTGGCACGCGTTTCCTCGTGTCCCGCCTTGCCATGGATGATGCTCGTGATGCCGTCCTTCGCGTAGGTCCGCACTCGGCGCCAGACTTTCATCACATCCCCGCAGGTGGTGTCCACGATATTGCATCCTTTTTCATCGATTTTATCCATGAAATGTGTGGGCGCACCAAAGGCGGGAACGATCACGACATCGTCGGTCGTGAGATTTTCATAATCCGCGCTGAGCTCCTGCCAGGGGAGTGAGACGATGTTCATTTCCACCAGCTGACGATTGACCTCGGGATTGTGAATGATCTCGCCGATCAGGAAAATGCGCTGATCGGGAAATACCTTGCGCGAAGCATAGGCGAGGTCGATCGCACGTTCCACACCATAGCAGAAGCCGAATTGCTCGGCGAGGCGAATGGTGGTGTTACCGATGACCATTTCGCCGTGGTGATCCCGCAGGCGCTCCACGATGGAGGACTTGTAATGCTTCGCTACCTCGGCGGTGACAAGTTCCATCACATCAGGACGGCGGACATTGACACGGGAGCGTTTCACGTTCGATTCAGCGGACTGCGGCATGCGCGAGTTGTAGCGCACAACGGGCTCTATGACCAACAAAGAATAAGCTCCTTTTTCAAAGCCTGCAGCCTAGGATCGAGGCGGACGACCTCTGGGATGCATGCAAAAACCGCAAAAGTCGGTTTTTTTTTGCAGCTCATGCTTGTCATTGTGAGAGACTTTGCTACACCGATTCCCGCCATGGCAACTGTAGGACCCCTCGCCTTACCTCAAAATCAGTTTTCCGCTGTGATTTTCGATTGTGACGGAACGCTGGTGGATTCGATGCCGGCGCATTTTGATGCATGGTGCGAGGCTCTTGCTCAATACGGTGCTGCTAACGTTTTGGCGGAAGATGTTTTCTACGCCATGGGTGGCAGGCCGACGAAGGACATCGTGATTGATTTGAACGCCGAATACGGCCTGAAGCTGGATCCCTCCCGAGTGGCACTGTCGAAACGCGAGGCTTTTCTGCGCAAACTGGATCGCTGCGAACTGATCGATGAAGTGGCAGACTTCGCCCGCAGTCTCCGTGGCAAGGTCCCTATGGGCATAGCCACGGGCGGATCACGATTCGTGATTGAAAAGACCCTGCATATTCTGGGGGTATCCGATTGGTTCGATGAAGTGATCACCGCGGATGATGTGCCCAACGGCAAACCGGCTCCTGACATTTACCTCGAGGCAGCCCGACGCTTGGGGGTTTCACCGTTGAAATGCTTGGCGCTTGAAGATGCGCCGGCGGGGGTCGATGCCGCTCGTGCTGCTGGCATGACAGTGCTGGAGATTCCCTGTCCTCTTCGCGTGTGAACGATCCGATCATAGTTAGGTTTTTTTGATTGATCGGACAATTTGATTCTGTAAACAAAGCCATGATTTTTGTGAAATTATGGCTGTTTTCTTTGCTGGCTCTGAGTCCGCTTTGGTCCGCTGATCGACCTCTCAACGTCGTCTTTTTTCTTGTTGATGACCTAGGTCAGCGAGATCTAGGTTGCTATGGAAGTACGTTTTATGAGACTCCGAACTTGGATCGCCTCGCTCAGGAGGGTGCTCGTTATACCGATGCCTATGCGGCCTGTCCTGTGTGTTCGCCTACGCGCGCTAGCATCATGAGTGGGCAGTGGCCGCAGCGCACCGGCGTTACGGATTACATTGGCGCACCATTGCAACCCCATCAGTGGAAGCGCAATACCAAGCTCTTACCTGCTCCCTATGCAGATTGTCTGCCTAAAGATACACCGACCTTGGCAACGCGTTTAAAAAAAGCGGGGTATGCGACATTTTTTGCGGGGAAATGGCATCTGGGTCCGGAGGGGAATTGGCCGGAAAATTTCGGCTTTGATCTGAATCTGGGTGGCCATTCTGGCGGCGGACCCTATGGTGGCAAAGGCTATTTTTCTCCCTACAACAATCCTCGTCTCACCGATGGTCCGGCGGGCGAGCACTTGCCGGATCGTTTGGCTACGGAGACCATAAAGTTCATTGAAGGCCAAAAGGAAAAACCGTTCTTCGCGTATGTTTCCTTTTATGACGTCCACACACCGCTGATGGCGCGCGAGGATCTCCGCAAAAAATACGAGCAAAAACGGAACAAACTCGGTCTGCGAGACAAATGGGGCAGAGAAGGGCCGCGCGATGTGCGCCTTACTCAAGATCATGTGGTCTACGCAGCGATGATCGAGGCCATGGACCTCGCGGTAGGCAAGGTCATCGCGAAACTCGATGAATGGAAACTCCGCGATCATACGCTGATCATCTTCACCAGCGACAACGGTGGTCTATCGACGAGCGAAGGCTGGCCCACCTCCAACCAACCCTTGCGCGGTGGTAAGGGCTGGATGTATGAAGGAGGCATTCGCGAACCGTTGATCGTATGCTGGCCCGGCGTATCGCAAGCGGGCAGCGTTATCACCACGCCCGTGAGCAGCCCTGACTTCATGCCGACTCTCATGGATGCGGCTCGCATCGATAAAAAAAATGCCACGGCTCTGGATGGCATCAGTTTGCGCGATTCGTTAGAGAAAAAGCCCGATCCTGATCGTGCCTTGTTTTGGCATTACCCTCATTACGGCAACCAAGGCGGTGCGCCCGCAGCGGCCATACGTCGGGGGCAATGGAAACTCATTCATTGGTTTGAGGATCATCGAATGGAACTTTTTGATCTTTCCCAAGATCTCGGAGAAAAAGAAAATCTCGAAACAAAAGAGCCTGCTCGCACCAAACAGATGGCCTTGGAATTGCAAAAATGGCAGAACGATGTGGGTGCGAGATTTCCTAAGACCAATCCCCAATTCGATCCGAAAAAAACCAATGGTCGTGCGGCCAAAAGAAACGAGTAGGACCTTATGAAAACATCCATTTTGTTAGACGTCAGGATTCTGATTTTGGGTTGCGCTCTGATGTTGTCATCGATGGCAGCGGACAGACCCAACATCGTCTTTATCATCACCGATGATCACGCGGTGGATGCCGTGGCGGCATCGAAGTTATGGGGCTCGGAAACCAGCGGCCTGCGCACTCCGAACCTCGATCAACTTTATCAAAACGGCACGGTCTTTCGCCAAGCCTACAATATGGGAGCCTGGCACGGCGCTGTTTGCGTAGCCAGTCGATCCATGTTGATGACGGGGCGTTTCGTATGGAATACACGCAAGCAGGAGAAATCGAAGTTCGCCGACATCCTTTCCCAGGAAAAAACCTGGTCGCAGCGCATGAAACGAGCGGGTTACAGCACCTACCTCAGCGGCAAGTGGCATGTGCAGGCGGACGCGACAAAGATCTTCGACCACACCGCGAACATTCGCCCCGGTATGGCGCCCACTGTCCCCGAATCCTATCACCGGCCTCACGAGGGCAAGAAAGATCCTTGGAATCCTGCTGACCCCAAGACGCGCGGTCTGTGGACTGGGGGCAAGCACTGGTCCGAGGTGCTTGCTGACGATGCAGATGCGTTTGTGAAACAAGCGGCAAACGAGAAGAAGCCGTTTTTCCTTTATCTTGCCTTCAATGCTCCCCATGACCCGCGCCAAGCACCGCAATCGTGGCTCGACCAATACTCCGTGGAGAAAATCCCCGTGCCGGAAAATTTTCTGCCGTGGAATCCCCATCGCGCCATCATGGGGATGGAACAAGCCAATGGTTCTCATGTGCTGCGCGACGAACAACTCGCGCCGTTTCCTCGAACTGAGTTTGCGATCCGCACCCATCGCAAGGAATACTACGCGCTCGTTTCGCATACCGATGAACAAATCGGCCGCATCCTGAGATCCTTGCAACAAGCCGGTGTGGCGCAAAATACGGTCATCATCTTCACCTCCGATCACGGGCTCGCCATTGGTCGTCACGGGCTTATGGGCAAGCAGAACATGTTCGAACATTCCCTTCGAGTGCCTTTTGTCATCAGCGGACCGAAGATTCCGCAGGGCAAGGTCATCGACGAGCGCATTTACCTGCAGGATGCGGTGGCCACCTCGTTGGAAATTGCTGGTGCGGATCGCGACGGCATCGATTTCAAGAGTCTGCGCCCGCTCATGGACGGCACGGCCCCAAAACACTACGATGCCATTTACGGTGCCTACGAGATCGATTCCCAGCGTGCGGTGATCGATGGTAAGGACAAAATGATTCTTTACCCGAGGGACCGGGTCTCGCTGCTGTATGACCTCGAAAAAGATCCGTTGGAAAAAAATCCCATCGCCGATTCCACTGTCAGCGATGCCCTGAAAAAACGCCTCTTCGCCCGGTTGCTTGATCTGCAAAAGAAAAACCGCGACCCACTCGATCTCACAGCAATCTATCCCCAGTGGATTCCCTAGTGCTCCTTGATCTGGTTTCTGAATTCCTAAAGCAAGTCATGTTGACATGGAAGTGCTGATCTTTCGTCGGCTGTCAGGGCGCCGTGTTTTTGTGTGTCGTAGGAGCTTGCCAAGCAGTGAGAGGTAGTGCATGAGAAGAATATGCAAAATGATGTGTTATGACATCGACAAAAATCCCCAAGCATATCAAATATCACAATCTAACATTCATTTCCCATGATTGACTTCATTCACCTTCCTTTGAAAACCTTGATTTCTCGAACCATTTTGATGGGTGTTTCGTTGCTCGCCCCGATGACGATCCATGCGGAGTCTCGGGCTTGGTCGAATCGTGAAGGCAAATCCATTCAGGCGGAACTTGTCCATTACGATTCGACAGGCAAAAAAGTCACTCTCAAACTCTCAAACGGCAAGGAGGTTACCCTTGCGCTCGATACCTTGAGTGATGGGGATCAAGCGTGGCTGACTGAGCGCCAGCGGAAGGTGGAAGAAACTGCGAACGCGGTACAGGCCATGGCTGGTAAGACGGTTTCCTACCAATCGGATGGACCGGAAGCTGTCTCCTATCATGTGTATTATCCGACCAGCTATCGAGCGGATGCTCCGCCCGCGATGATGATCATGTTCAGTCCTGGCGGTGGTGGAAAAGCAATCCTCGGTTCCGTGAAGGAGGCCTGCGAGACCCTAGGCTGGATCGGAGTGGGATGTGATGCCTTCAAGAACAATTCGGATGAAGCTATGCTCGATAAAAAGTGGAAAGAAGTCCTGCCTCACATCGAGAAGACCGTGAGTCATAACAAAGATTTGCTGTATCTTGGCGGTATGTCGGGCGGAGCCCTGAGGGCCTATGATTACTCCGAAAGTACGGTGCGGCCCTGGAAGGGAATACTTGCGTATGGTGGCTGGATGGGCGGCAAGCAGTCACTGAACTGTGCACCAAAAATGGCGGTGGCCATCGTCAACGGCGATAGCGACGCGAATGCCAACTCCAGCATCCCGCGTGATAGAGGGGTCTTGGAAAAAGAGCGATGCAAGGTGAAAACATTCAGCTTCAAAGGTGGCCACGTCATCGCTCCCCCTGCCGTAACCCTAGAAGCAATGCAATGGCTGAAAACCACAACGGTAGAGGGGAACCGCCTGTCATCCGGCAAACGCTCGCCCACTCCGCTCGATCCCGATTTAAAAAAGGTGAAATAAACCTTACGAGGATGTGGCTTGAGGTAACATGGTCATCCAACACTTTTGGCACCAGGGTGGAGAAATGAAAATGTAGCTGTGATTGTTCGCTCGGTCGAATATCCATTTGCTAGAACGTCTTTTCCGATGTAGGAACGAGCCAGCATGTTTGAATGGTCGAAATTATCAGGAGTCAAGTGGATGGATGCATGGGAGGACCGTTTTCGCGGCAATCCGAATTTTGTCATCGAGGTGCTCAAGGGCGGCAAGTCGGCCCGCGTAAGGGTCTTTTGCGGAACGGAGAAGGAAGCAAAAGGCATCGTTGAACAATTTGGTGGTTCGGTGCGCCGCGTTCAGAATGCAGAATGGACCAATCCCGTCCACACGGTGCAGCCCTTGTTGAAAATTCGTGACGTTTTCGGCGTCACCGCAGAAGCGGATCCAAAGAAGCTCAAAAAATTACGTGAGCAGAATCCCGGTCGTGAGATTCTTTCTATTCCTGCCGAGATGGCATTTGGCACGGGTGATCATGCCACCACATCGACCTGTCTGCGCTTGCTGGTCGATATCAGTCGTGAGCGTGAGGCGGGTTGGTCGGTGGCGGACCTTGGCACGGGTACCGGCTTGCTGGTGATCGCTGCGAAAAAGCTGGGAGCAGGGGAGGCCTATGCTTGCGACTTTGATCCTTTCTCCGTCAAAGCTACGGCAGACAATCTCGAGCGCAATGGCGTAAAGGACGTAGCGCTGGAGGAAAAAGACGTGCTCAAATGGAAACCCCGCAAAAAATACGATGTGGTGGTGGCTAACCTTTTTAGCACGATTCTGATCCAAGCATTTCCCGTGATGGCAAAATTGCTGAAGCCTGGTGGTGAAATCGTCATTTCTGGCATTCTCGCCAGTCAGGCCTGGGATGTCTTCACGGCTGCCGCCGAACATGGCTTCGGTTTCCCTACTGTAATCCGCAAAGGCAAGTGGGTCACGGCTCGCGGTGCTTGGATGGCTGATTTGGTAGAGAAGTGATTGGGGGGCACAGGCTCCATCGACAGGCATGGCACTTCCCTTCGCTTGTTGTCGGGAGTAGAAGCGGACCGAAGTCCACGCTCCATGCACAAAAAACCCGCGGGCTTTCGCTCGCGGGTTTTTTCGTTAGTCTTGGCAATCGATCAGATGAGGCCGGACTTGATCAGGGTGTTGAGAGCACCGTTTTTGGTGATCGTTTTGATCGCCTTGCAGGAGAGACGCAGTTTCACGTAGTGACCAAATTCAGGCACCCAGATGCGCTTGTCCTGAAGGTTGGGAGAAACCTTACGCTTCACCACCTTGGTGACGTGACGACCGATACCGCCCTTTTTCTTGGCGAGACCGGAACGATGAATGCGTCCACCGCTGCGGACGTGGGAACCTCTGATGCTGCAAATGCGTGACATGGCTGGATAAAGTTGCTGTTATGGGGGGCGCGAAGAAAAGCGATAAAAAGGCGAGAGGTCAAGCAGAAATCATAAAAAACAGGAGAATTTGGCGGTTTTTTCTAAAAATCACTTCGCGGAGAGCCAACGAATGGCATTTTCCATCACCTGAAGGGGTTCTTTTTTCTTGTAGACGGGAAAAGTTTCGTGGCCTGGACGGAAGTAAAAAACCCTGCCTTTACCGATGTTCCAGACGCAGCCGCTGCGGAAGCTCTCGCCTTTGTCCCAGTTCTCTTGAAACACCACGACATCGGGTTTGGGGATGTGGAATGGTTCGGCATACATTTCCGTTTGAGGAATGTCCCAGCGGGCGGGTAGGTCCTTGGCGATGGGATGGTCCGGGGTCAAGGTGGTGACATGCGATGGCGCTCCATCCACGCGCCATGAGGGGAATACGCAGAGCGGCAAAGCGAGTGTCCAGTGGGAATCTTTTTGCTGCAGATTCGGCGTCAAGACATCCCCTGCTTTCGGTATCTTGCCGATGGGATTGTCATTCACCAGGCGCAGCTCTGCGGTCTCTCCCAACTGCTTGCGGGCATCGGCAATGGCGCGTGCCTGCATGAGCTTGACGAAGGGTTTTGACCAATGGGCTGAGTGCAGGACAATGAGAGCAAGTTGACCCTCTTGGACGCGACGAGCTACATCCGTTGCTCGTTCATTCGACAATTCCGCGTTCTTTCTGTGCGACCACAGGATCAGCACGTCAGTCCGATTCAGGATCTCGGTGGACAGTCCTTGATCGGGAGAACTCAGTGCTTCCGATCGGACCGCGAGGTCTTTTTTTTCTGCCAGATGGGCCGCGATGGTTTCGCCGAGGAATTTGTCGCCGTAGGCTTGTTTTTGCTCGGGCTGCTGTTCGTCCCATACCGTCACCCGGATGGGTTGCTGAGCGAGAGCCGAGGCGGTGAGGCACATCAGAAAAATACTTTTCATGAAAAACGGGCCAGCGCGGTCATTGGGCTTTCACCAAAGAATCCACATCCCATTCGGTGCGGCCGAGCTCGCGGTTGATCTCGTTGAACTCTGCGACTTCCGCTGCGGTGAACAGGATGCCGCCATTGGCATCGGATTGTTTGCGGGCATTGGCTTCGAGTTGACCGGGCAGCATGGCGTTTTCATTGCCATGACCCAATACATCGCGAATGACTGCGGTGAGGTTCTCCATCTGGGAGCGCCCTTGGGCGAAATCCCGGCCGCTCAGGGCTTCCGGATGAATGATCTGGAAGTAGAAAGCGGAGGTGGATTTCTCGCCTTCGGTCGGCACGGGGCGTCCGCGATGGGTGGGCAGAGAGCCGCCGATGAGTGCCGCTACCAGTTCGTTGATCAGGGAGAGGCCATAGCCCTTGTGCGCGCCGAAGGGCAGGAGCGAAGCGACCTGATGGGGATCCGTGGTGGGATGACCCTCCTTGTCCACAGCAGCTCCGGGAGGAAGTTGTTTGCCCTCGCGTTTCAAGGCTTGCACGCGGCCCATGGCGACAGTGGAAGTGGCCCAGTCAATGACTAAGGGAAAACCTGAGGCTGCCATGGTGGGAATGCCCCAGGAGTGTGGATTGGTGCCGAGGGTCGGGAATTTTCCGCCGAAGGGCACGACTTCCGCTAGGGTGGAAGTGCAGTTGGTGTAGGCGATGTAACCGCGCTCTGCCGCTTCCATGACGTATCCGCCGCCCCACAGGTAGTGGAAGGCATTGTCGATGGAAATCTGAGCGATACCGTATTGGTCGGCAAGCTCGATGCCGCGCTCGATGGCGCGATAGGCGACGCTTTGTCCCAGTTTTTTGTTGGCGTTCCAGACTTCTGATGCGGCGAAGCGCGAGGGAAGAACCTCAATTTCCGCGCCGGGCACGCAGCCTCCGGAGGCGGAGCCAAACAGGTGATCGAGGTGCAGAGCCTTGAGCGCGTGGTGGGTGCGGATGCCATGGCGGGCGGCCTCTGCGGCGAGCTTGGCGCCTTCCGCCGCTTCGTCAGCGGAATAACCACGGGACATATAGGCGGCGATCACGAGTTCATCGTGCTGTTGACGGGGGATGACAAGGAATTCAGACATGGCGATTCAGTTAGGAAGAAAAATGTTGTCGGAGACGTTCCAGTATGCTCTCCGGTGGAAGGGAAATGTCAATGCGCAATGCATCGGAAGGACTTTCCAAGGTGGCGAGTTGGCTGTCCAGCAAAGATGCTGGCATGAAGTGTCCGCGACGCTGCTCGAGCCGCTGCTGCAAAAGCGCAGGATCGCCATGAAGAAGAACGATGCACATGTCCGGGCATGCGCGCAGGAGCTGTTGTCGATGCACCAAGCGCAAAGCCGAACAGGCCAGCACGAAGGGAACATCAGCCAGAGTGACGATTTTTGTGGCAATGGCAGCCAGCCACGGCTCGCGATCTTCGTCAGTGAGCGGTTGGCCCGCTGCCATTTTTGTGAGATTGGCAGCGGGGTGAAAATCATCGGCATCGAGAAACGTGGCACCGATTTCTTCGGCCCAGCGTTTTCCCACCGTGGTTTTTCCGCAACCACTCACGCCCATGATCAGGAAATGACGGTTCATTGCGGCGACCAACCGATGTCATGCAGGATGGCCTCGAGTTTCCTGCCGTAAGTGACGTAGGAGTCGTAGCACTGCTGCCAGTCGACCTGGGACTGATCCTTGACGTGGAAGACGGTGGCGACGTGGGGCTCGATGGCGATGCATCCATCATAACCGCGTGCTTTCGCATCTAACAAAATCTCCCGCACCTTTGCCTCGCCCTCGCCGGGCCAAGTGTATTCGGGCTCCACGCCCTCGGCTACGGGATACTTGCAGTCTTTGATGTGGATGTGCACCACGTGATCGCGCACGGTCTCCCAAAATGCAAAGGCATCCTGCCATTGACCAGCTTCGGCGGACGAGCGGTCGATTTGAAAAACGGGGTTGCCGGTATCGAATACCAATTTCAGACCAGGAACTTCCTCGATCAGACGCAAGGTGTGTTGGGCCGAAAAACCACCCCAGTTCATGCAGTTTTCGTGAGCTGCCACGATGCCAGCATCCGCAAAACGTGTCACAATCTCGCGCAGGCGACGGAAGCGCTCCTGTTCCTGTTGGTCATCACCCCATGGCTCTTGGGCATAGGACATGATGCGGATGAGCTTGGTGCCCAGTCGATGCATGCGCGGGATGGCGCGGTCGATTTCCGCCAGTGTCACAGCGAAGTCGCTGCTGATTTTTTTGCCCCAGTTCCCGATCAGGGAGCCGAACTCCGGCACGTGAATGCCTGCGGCGTCGAGTTGATCGGCGTATGCAGCGAAAGTATCTTCGGGAATCTCGTGGAAATTGACACCATCGACGCCGCGCGCCGAGAGTTGGCTCCATCCTAGCTCTTTCGTCGCCTCGATCTGACGCGCCAGTGGGCGTCCCGCTTCATCGGAAAATCCTGTGAGTTTCATGCGTAATCAAAAGGTTAGAGTGTGATGCGTTTGCCACCTTCGCGGGCAGATTGGTAGACGGCATTGATGACCGCCACAGCTTTGCGTGCCTCGCTGGCATCTACGGCGCACGAGCGACCTTCGCGGATGGCTTCGACCACTTCTTGGAAATTGCGACGATGTCCCTCGTAGTTGATAGCCGAGGGGTCGTTGGCGCCGAGACCTTTTGCGGCTCCTTGCATCAGCGTCTCACGGATCGCCGCGTCCTGTTCTTTTGGTTCGGCGAAGTCCCACACGCGGAAGGATTCATCGGCGAGGAATACGGAACCTTGCGTGCCACATACCTGCACCTCGGCGGGATGGCCTGTGGAGGACCAGCAGCAGGTGGATGCTTCCAATACACCGCGCGCGCCATTGGCAAATTCCAAGATCGCCACGCAAGCATCTTCTACCTCGATGCGCTCGTGAGCGAGCAGCGCGGTGGATGCGGTGACCGCCACCACCGGTCCGGCAACGTGAATGAGCTGGTCAACTGTGTGCACCCCTTGATTCATCAAGGCTCCACCGCCATCGAGAGCCCAAGTGCCACGCCATGCACCTGAGTCGTAATACTCTTGGGTGCGCCACCATTTTACATAGGCCGATGCGGAAGTGATTTTTCCGAAACGACCTTCTTCACTGGCTTTTTTGAAAGCTTCGATCGCCGGTTGGAAGCGACGGTTCAAGACAGCTGATAAGGTTTTTCCCGCAGCAGCGGCCGCAGCGACCATTTCGTCGATGCGCTCGGTGGTGATCTCTAACGGTTTTTCGCAAATGACATGCTTGCCCGCCTGAAGCGCGGCGATGGCTGGATCGCGGTGGGCGCCGGAAGGAGTGCCGATGGTCACCACTTCGAGCTCAGGGTCAGCGAGGAAATCTTCGAAGCTGGAATACGCCTTACAACCGTATTCATCCGCCAGTTTTTGCGCGCTCTCGGCACGCAAGTCGAAGACCGAATGCAGTTCTCCGTCTGCCATAGCTCCGATCGCCTTGGCGTGAAAATGTCCAATCATCCCTGCTCCAATAATACCAAATTTCATAGCGACAAAACTCTGTCAGCATTTTTTGGAGCTGTCAATTTGTATGACAAAAAGCATTTGCCATGGACTTTGTCGGATCCATCGGCTAATCACGGCGCGCCATGGCAAAGAAACCAGTAGTATTGATCATTCGCGACGGTTGGGGCGTCAATCCGGGAGGTCGGGAGACGGCGGAAAGGGACGGCAATGCCACCTTGCTGGCGGAGACTCCATTTCATGATGAACTCTACAACACGTATCCCCAGAGTCGCCTCTCTGCGAGCGGTATGGACGTGGGCTTGCCCGATGGCCAAATGGGCAACAGCGAGGTGGGTCACCTGAATCTCGGTGCCGGGCGCATCGTCTATCAGGATCTCACTCGCATCAATAAATCGATCGTCGATCGCGAATTGGAACAAAATGCGAATCTACAGGAAGCATTTGCCAAAGCGAAAAACGGACGCCTGCATCTGATCGGGCTGGTCAGCGATGGCGGTGTGCATTCTCACCAAGACCATCTGATCGCTCTCACGGAAATGGCGCAACGTGCGGGGGTGACCGATACCATGATTCACGCCATTACCGACGGTCGTGACACCTCGCCGACCAGTGGTGCGGGATACTTGGCCGATGTCGAAACGCGCATCGCTGGCACAGGCGCAAAGATTGCCACGGTGATTGGACGTTACTATGCGATGGACCGCGACAAGCGCTGGGAACGCAACAAACTCGCCTGGGATGCGATTGTCTTAGGCCGTGGAGAAATTTCCTCTTCCTCTCCCGCTGCTGCGGTGCGGGCTACCTACGCGCAAGATGCGCGTGGCGATGAATTCGTGCAGCCGCTCATCTTTTCGCATGCCAACGAACAACGCGTGCGCGATGGTGATGTGTTCTTGTGGTTCAACTACCGCAGCGATCGCACGCGTCAGTTGACCGATGCGTTTTTGCACAAGGACTTCGAGGGATTCGATCGCGAGGTCACACCGCAGGTCCACTATGTCACGCTGACGCGTTACGGCGATTATGCTTGCCCTGTCATCTTTGAACCGCAGTCGCTGAAGATGATTCTCGGTGAGGCGGTGGCCCAGGCGGGGCTGACTCAGCTGCGCTGTGCCGAAACGGAAAAATATCCACACGTAACGTTTTTCTTTAATGGTGGTGTAGAGCCGCCAAATCCAGGAGAAGATCGATATCTCGCCATCAGTCCGAAGGAAGTGGCGACCTATGATTTTAAACCGCAAATGAGCGCTCCAGATGTGGCGTTTGAGGTCTATCGCCGCATGGAAAATTACGATCTTGTCATCGTGAACTTTGCCAATCCCGATATGGTCGGCCACACCGGTGTGGTGGAAGCAGGCATTCATGCCTGCGAAACGATCGACCTCGGAGTTCGGTTGCTGGTCGAGCGTGCTCTTTCACTTGGAGGGAAGCTTCTCATTACCGCCGACCACGGAAACTGCGAGTTGATGCGCAACCCAGATGGTTCGCCCCACACCGCCCACACCACCAATCTGGTGCACTGCCTCTACGTCGCAGCGGATGCGGAACAGTATCAATTGCAAAACGGCATCCTTGCCGATGTGGCTCCCACCTTGCTCGACATGCTGGGTGTGGCTCAGCCTGAGGAAATGACCGGCAAGTCGCTTCTGCAGCGCAAGGCCTAACGGATTCCGTCACCATGTTTTCGATCGTCCTCGTTGCTCCTGAAATTCCGCACAACGCGGGCGCAGCGGGGCGTTTGGCCTTGGCGACTGGCTCGGTGCTGCATTTGGTCAAGCCCTTGGGTTTTTCGTTAGAAGACAAATACGTGCGCCGCACCGGTCTCGACTACTGGAAAGACGTGGATGTGCGGGTGTGGGAATCGTTAGAGGAACTTCAGCAATCGGTGGGACCCGATGCTCGTTTCTGGTATCTCAGTACCAAGGCCAAGCGCAACATGTGGCAAGTGCCGTTTTCTCACGGGGACTATCTCGTCTTCGGTTGCGAAGGACGCGGATTGCCGGAATCTGTGGTGTTCGCAGCGGGTGATCAGGCTCTGAAAATCCCGATGAAGGAAGGCAGCACTCGTAGCCTCAATCTATCAACTGCCGTCGCCATTGTGCTCTACGAGGCTGTTAGACAATGTGGCTTCTAAAAAATTTCCGCCTATTCCAGCGATGGTAGTCACTCATTCATGAATGGGGCTTGATCCGATTCCGCTTCGAAACGCCGGCACGTTTGCTCTTCGCAAATGAGCACTTCCGTGGCATCGGCCTGAAAGCTAAAAAGGGCTCGCGGACGATAGCCCTTGGTGTCCATGGCAGCACCCGCAGGGACCCGCCAATGAGCAATGCCACGCTCCCAGAGATCAAGAGCGCTAAGCAATACTGGCGCGGCAAATGGTTGCTGCGTTAGAGTTGCGCTACCGCCACGCAGCAGCGCCTCGGCACGGGTGTGAAAGAGGGGAGCCTCGCAGAGCACGGCGAGCTGCAGAAGATGGATCGCAGCTTGGTGATTAGGAGCTGGTTCGGCACCGTCGTAGTCCTCCCGGATCTGGAGCAATTCGCGTTCTCCCATGCGAGCCTTGAGCACGTAACCTTGTTGTGCATCACTCCAAAAATGTCGGTCGAGAGCGGTCTGCAAGTCCATGGCTGATGCCAGCCAGTGTTTCTCCGCGGTGGCTTCGTAGAGTGCCAGCAAAGCGCCGATGAGCTGCGTGTAATCGGCGGGAGATCCCGGATGAGGCGAGCGTTTGCCGCGATGACAGCGATAGAGAATGGTGCCGTCCCACAAATGCCGGAGCAGAAAACGGCAAGCCTCATCCGCTGCATGCAGCCAGTCGGGTCGAGAAAATTCCCGCGCCGCGCGCGCCATGGCGCGAATTACCATGGCATTCCAGGCAGTGATGATTTTATCATCGCGATGAGGAAATGGACGAATAAGTCGTTTTTCTAATAGAATCTTTTTTGACTGATCCAGTAGGTCTGAAATTTCTTCTTCGGTAGTGTCGAATCGCGAAGCCAATGTCGCGTGACTGATGGCGCGATAGAGAGTGTTTTGACCCACCAGTTCCTCATGTGGGTCGCTCTCGGGTCGAGCATTTCCTTCCGCTTCGATGCCGAAAGCGAGTGAAAAAATCGCGGCCGTGCGCGGGTCAAGTAAGCGTGAGATTTCTGCTGCCTCCCAAGTCCAAAACGCACCCTCGCGTTTGTGATCAGCACCAGCATGGGGCAGGCTATCGGCATCCTCGGCCGCGTGAAAGCCTCCACCAGAATCCCTCAAGGTATCTAACAGATAATCAAAAATACCCTCGATGGTTTGTTGATAGAATGGATCATGCGAGAGTTGCCAGGCATCGATCAGCGCATCGGCGATCAGTCCTTGATCGTAGAGCATTTTTTCGTAATGCGGGACATGCCAATAACGGTCGACAGAATAGCGGTGAAATCCACCGGCCAGTTGATCGTGAATGCCGCCATCGATCATGGCGCGCAGGGTGCGCGAGACCATCTGCCAGGCGCGCTGGCTATCGGGATGGCTTACGCCCCATCGATCAATGAGCTGCATCAGGGTCCTGAGAACCACAGGCCGTGGAAATTTCGGCGCGCCACCAAAGCCGCCGAGTTCTTCGTCAAAGCTGCTTTCGCATCGATCAAAAAAATCGCCGAACACCCGCGATGCGGCGATTTCTCCTCGCGTGGTGGTTTGTGCCGCATCACGCTGCAATTGGGCGAGCATGTTGGCTCCGGTAGAGCGCATTTTTGCCTCGTCCTCGCGCCATAACCGGGCGACCTCACGGAGAATGCGCGGAAATCCCGCGCGTCCATAGCGATCCTCGGGTGGAAAGTAGGTTCCTCCAAGCAGTGGCTCACCTAGTGGAGTGAGCCACACGCTCATCGGCCAACCGCCTTGTCCGGTGGTGGCTTGCACGAAAGCCATGTAGGTGGCATCGATGTCCGGCATTTCCTCTCGATCCACTTTGATGTTGATAAAGTGTGCGTTCATCAGTGCGGCGGTCATTTCGTTTTCAAACGACTCGTGTTCCATCACGTGGCACCAGTGACAGGTCGAGTAGCCAATGCTGAGAAATACCGGTTTGTTTTCGCTCGCTGCGCGGGCGAACGAAGCCTCGGACCAAGGCAACCAATCGACCGGATTGTGCGCGTGCTGGAGAAGATAGGGAGAGGTCTCGTGGATGAGGGCGTTGGGCATGGCTCACACGTGGTTCGACAATTCGCGCAGATAGGAAAGCGAATAGATCCCTGTGCCATGACCGTCTTGCCAGAAGAGTTGTAGAGCGTAGGATCCGACCGGGGTGATCTGTCTGAGTTTGAGGGAATGTTCCGTTAGCTCGACACGCGGACGAACGACGCGTCCCAACGCATCGGGTTCACCTTGGCAAACGGCACAGGGACAAGCGCGACGCAGCAGAGGGAGTGGCAGGTAAATTTCCATTCCATCGTTGAAATTCAAACAAAGTTCCTCGCCGATCACGGCCATGGTTTCGATTTGCAACACGCTCATACCGCGACATTACGGGCGGGAACTCGTCGATGCAACAGGGAATTGGGTTGATGATCTCTGTTGAGAACATCGCCGTTGTTCGATGGCAAGGTTCAAGCTTGCACAGAGGCAGCCTCATCGATAGAAAGGCGGAATACCGATTCACGTTGAACGAAAGTCAATCGATCTGAATTGAGAGTGACAAGATATCAACCCACGACAAACACATCAATGCCAGACATTACTTCAGAATTTGGTCGATATCGGCCCGGTCCTTGGCTCAATCAGCTTTTGACTCTTGCCCAGAATGCTCCGCGTAACTGGTTGGGCCAACAATTCGCGCAACTCGTAAGGAAGGTGTTTGTTCGTAGCGCGAAATTGCCCGCAGACATCGTAGTGGAGGGCATTCGCATGCGTTGCTATTTGAAGGACAACAATTCCGAATACAAATTCGCATTCATGCCATGGCGCTTCGATCAGACCGAGCGCGATTGTCTGGCCAAGGCAGTTCCTGCCCATGGTGTTTTTGTCGATATTGGGGCGAACGTCGGAATCTACACGCTCCACATGGCCACCAACATGCCAGCATCGGGAAGAATCATCGCCTTGGAGCCCAACCCACCCGCCTATGAAAGGCTGCGGTTCAATGTTGAGGCGACAAAAGCCGGGACCATGGACTGGCCGCAGATGGACCTCATCCCCTATGCGGTGGCAGATCGCCATACGATTTTGGACCTGCACTTGGACCCAAAAAACCTTGGCAGTAGCAGTGTTGCTGCTCAGAACCGAGGCGCCGGTGTGGTTCGCGTGACTTGCAAGCCGCTGTTAGACATCTTATCTGAGATGGGAGTGCAGAAAGTAGATGCCTTGAAGATTGACATCGAGGGAGCAGAGGACATGGCGCTCATGCCGTATTTGCAGGATGCGTTGGATGAGAACCTGCCATCTTGCATCGTGATGGAAAATTCGGAACATCTGTGGAAATCGGACCTCGTAGGCGCTCTGAAAAAACGCGGATACTGGGCAGACATTCGCAATAGAATGAACACGGTCTATCGCCGATGAAAAAATGGAAACCGTAACAAGGAATTGCATACAAGAGTGATGAAATGCTTGAGTTTTTCCCGCGCCTAACTAGGCTCATGGTGCAGCGCCAAGAAAAAAGATCATCGCTGTTCTATCCCATTTTGCATGAATGTTGACATCAAACTGATCGACGTGGTCGCTCCCAATTTGCATTTGCGCTACTCGGGTGTGACGTCGACTGTTATGGCTCTGTTGCCGAGGCAGGCGAAGGATTGCGCCATTGCTTGTGTAGGAGCTCATATTCCGGAGGATGTCCCACGGGTGAAGATGATCGATGTCATTTTGAGCGGTTGGCAGAAAAAGAGAATCTGGCACGCGCGCCGGAATGACGAAATGATCGTGGGACTGATCCTCAAGCATGTGCTGCGTCAACCGTGGAAGCTGCTTTTTACGAGCGCAGCCCAGCGTCGGCATACAGCCTTTACACGTTGGATGATCCGTCAAATGGATGCCATCATTGCCACATCGGAAATGGCGGCCTCCTACTTGGAAAGAGACGCCACAGTCATTGAGCACGGCGTGGACCTTCAACGTTTTTATCCACCGCACGACAAAGAGTTGGCGTGGAGTAACTCCGGTCTTCCGGGTAAGTATGGAGTGGGGGTGTTTGGTCGTGTGCGCGCGCAGAAAGGAACGGATTTGTTGATTGAGGCCATGATTTCTCTTTTGCCGAAATACAAGGAATGGACGGCCGTGATCACGGGGCTGGAAGCTGTGGAGGAAGCCGAATTTGTGGGAGGGCTCAAAAAACGCATCGCAGAATCAGGTTTGAAAGACCGAATTTTCATGCTCGGTGAGGTGCCGCGGGATGAAGTTCCTCTTTGGTTTCGTCGCGTTTCACTCTATGTGGCACCCATGAGGTGGGAAGGATTCGGGCTAACAACACTCGAAGCCATGGCGAGTGGAGCGGCCGTGGTTGCGACACGCACCGGCGCCTCGCCGAGAATTGTTAGAGATGGACGAACCGGCACTCTGATCGATCCCGATGACTTGGCCTCGATGGTGGCCGCGATCGAACCTTTTTTCGCAAATCCTGGAAGTTGTCTCGAATTTGGGCGAGAAGGATCTGAGGTAGTGCGCGATCACCATGACATCGAGCAAGAAGTGGCCGGTATTCGCCGCGTATATGATTCGCTCTTGCGTTGAATGCAATTTTGCCACAACTCTTCTGCCTATCCGATTGGTTTTCCTTTCAAATCTGTAAAATGTGATGATCGTGTGTCCATCTCCCTCGAATTTTCCGCAGGCATCGAAAAGATCCGATTTTGGGTTGCCTGAATCTCAGCGTTGTCGTGAGTGGTATGGAAGGTCGAGTGCTTTAACGAAAAAGGTATCCATGATTCCATGACTGAACGTGCTTTATCGGGTGGCTTGCCCAAGCGGGTGAAAACCTACGTGATTAGTCTGCCTAGCGCTGTTGAGAGAAGAGCGAGCGTTTGCCGCCAACTCGAAAAAAGCACTGTGGACTGGGAGATTGTGGATGCCATACAAGCTGCAACGGCGGAGGTCAGTCAGGTGCTTGATCTTTGCCGCGAGTCGGATCAATGGCATAAGCCCCTGCAACCGGGTGAGGTAGCATGCTACCTGAGTCATCGTAAGGTGTGGCGGCGGATGATGGAGCAGGAAGTGGATGGAGCGATCATTCTCGAAGACGATTTTGAACTGACGCGCCCTTTGGAGGAAATCATTGCGCTGGTATCGAGTTTTGCCATGCAAGCTGACATGATCAAGCTGTATGGGACCCCGAAAATTTCTCGCATTGTCGAAACGGTTCAGGATGACCGTGGGACGTATGGACTGCTTGAAGCTTTTGCCGTGACAAGTGGCACGGTGGGGCAGTGGGTCAGCGCAAAAGCCCTACCGAAATTGCTGGCGCATTCGGAGCATGTGAGACGTCCGATCGACATGGACTTCAAGCATCATTGGGAGTATCCGATGTCTGTCTATCACCTTTCTCCGCCGGTTGTGCATGAAATTTCCTCTTCGCTCGGGGGAACAAGCATCACGCATCGTAAATCCCAAAAAACGATGCGAATGCAGCTGAAGCGTTGGAAATTAAAAGCGCATTTTTACCTTCGGAGCTTGAAAAATTACTATGGTAAATCGCTATGATATTGGATCGATCGGATGAATACAACGAGCTTTTGGAAGTGCTTCGTCAAGCGCAGCCTTTTTGGTATTTTCCCAGTTCTGGGAACGGTGGTGATGCTCTGATTGCGCATGCAACATTCGATTTTTTTCGTCGTCACGGCTTGCGATACCGGCTTTATTGCCCATCCCAATACGATGGTAAAGACACGGTGGTGATCGGCGGCGGTGGTGGTTTCGTGGATGGCTATCGGAAAATGTCTGAGTTGGTCGAGCATTTGTCGGGTATTGCTGAATCTGTTGTCGTTCTGCCCTCTTCTTGCTGGGGGTATGAAGAGACATTGGCAAAGATGGATGAGCGCTTTCACTTTTTTGCTCGGGAAAGTGTGACGGCGGAGCATGTCTTGAAGAAAAGCAATGAAGCGAGGGTGTCATGGTGTCACGACATGGCGATTTCCTTTCAGGTGCCAGAGGGATTTGCCGAACAGTCGATGCCATTTGCTTTGCGTGGTCAACCGGTGGATTACCAACTCAAGTGGTGGTTGAAGCGTCGCAAACTCGTTCAATTATTGAGTCGCGAACCGGCGACGACATGGATGCTCCGTGGGGATCGGGAATCCAAGCACGGGGCGGGAGAACGCCCCTTAGAAAATTTTGATGTTTCTCATCTGATCAAAGGGAAAATGGATCGAGAAGACAGAGCCAGATCCCTTGCTCAAGCGTTTTGTCATGTGATTTCGCGACAAAAACAGATTGTTACGGATCGACTTCACGTCAGCATTGCATGTGGTTTATTGGGAATTCCCTGCCAGATGAGAGCCAACAACTATCACAAAAATCAGGCGATTTATGATGAGAGCATCAGAAAGTTTTTTCCCTGTGTTGCATTTTCCCCCTGATTCTCCTAGACTACCAGTTACCATGACCCAAAATTCGACAGCCGCTATCAAACAGATTTTTTGCATCAAGTGGGGCACTTCGTATGGAGCCAAGGATGTGAACATTCTTTACGCGATGGTTGCTCGTCACATCACTGGTCCGTTTCAGGTATATTGTTTCACGGAGAGACCTGAGGGCGTTCGTTCAGAGGTCAAGTGCCTGCCATTGCCGGAACTGGGATGCGAGATCCCACCAGATGTTCCGGGCAAATGGCCGAAAATCGCCTTGTGGGGATCTGAACTCTTCGGCTTGCAAGGGGTTGCCTTGTTCATTGATTTGGATTCGGTGATCATGGACAACATCGATTGTTATTTTGAATACGGTGAGGAAGATGACGTGATCACCGCAAGGAATTGGCTCAATTTGTTGGGCAAAAGTTGCCAGACATCCGTTTTTCGTTTCAAGATTGGTCACCATGCGTATATGCTCGATGATCTGCGTGCCAACTCCGCGGACATATCCCGCCAATACCAGTTCGAGCAAAACTACGTAACGCACCATGTGAAAGGTGGCGTGAAGTTCTGGCCCGAAAAATGGACACGGCACTTCCGGGTGCATTGTCTAGGATCGTTGCCTTTTCGTTATCTGCGCACGCCGATCATTCCTAAGGGAGTGAAAATCATCACTTTTCCCGGTTTGCCTGGACCTTCCGATGCCGTCCACGGTCGCTGGACCGAGTCAGCCGAGTGCAGGACGCCGTGGCAGCATTTGCGGCACGTGTTTCAAATGTTTCTCCAAGGCAAACGCTGGCGCAAGGAACTTTCCAACTTCATGCACAAGCCCGAATGGCTGGCAGAGAATTGGCGCGAGTAGACCGATGGATTGCTATTGTTCAGGGCGAGGGATGCCCAATCGGTGAAAGAACTCCCACCATGTCGATTCCTCATCAAGCGCACCCTCTAGTTCGATAGGGCAGGTGATATCTTGGTGACCTTTACGGGCAATCGCGGCTATGACGGGAATCCGCGAGGCAAGACCTCTCATATCCCCTTCCTCTGCTGGTGCAATCCATAAGAGAATGTCTAGCGGATATGATTTCTCTGAATCGATATCCTCCACTAAAGCTGCGAGATCGGTAACAGCCACATCCCTTTGGTAAAAAGAACATGCAAAATCCGGCATGTGTTGTGAAATCAGTGCAACTTCTGTATGAGCTGCTTGAGAAATTGCGTGAATCAAGGCGGGTCTTGCGGCAAAAGCTATGGAGGGATTCGCCGATTCGATGATAAGCCAACGCCATGGTTTGGCAACGGTGGATGGAACGAGAGCTGATCGCGAGTGTTGTGGCTGAAGTGGCGCTCGTTTGGGTTGTTTCCAGCGATTGTGAAACCAAAACCCATCGGCAGGACTGAGAGAGAGAGATTTTTCCATATGGCCGATGACGCTTGGGGTATCGATCACGGCATCACTCGGGTGAGCCGTGATTTGGATGTGCCAGTGCGCAGGGGCATCCCGTATCATGGCGATGTAAAACACGGCGGCTCCAGTGCGCCGATGAAGCAACTCCACAAGAGGAGAGCAGGAGGTGGGTCGACCAAAAAAACTGCTGAAGCAGCCGGTTCGGCCGGCATGTTGATCTGATAAGATGCCCAATACACCGCCCGAGCGCAGGAGTGGGCATGCTCGAGTCAGTCCTTCTTTGTTCGAGAAAAGTATGGTGCCCGTGCGCTGGCGGCGGCGCTTCGTCATGCGGTTCATCCATGGATTGTTGAGTGGACGGTAAAATGCCCCCGCAGGAGCGCCGGGCACAATCAAGTGAGCAATCCTTGCAAGGATCTCCCAGTTGCCCATGTGACATAGGGCAAAAATGGCTCCACCTTTCTCTCGAGCCAGGTGTTCGTTGACCAGTTCGGCGCCTTCGAGCGAGAAGTGCTTTTCCAAGGTCTTATCGTCCATCACCATGCATCGAGTTCCTCCTAACAAATTGGCGCCGTTGCGCCGAAAGACTTCTCGGGTCAAATGTTTCCATTCACGGCTTGGAATCGCATCTCCCCATGCGATACGAACATTGCGTTCTACAATGGCTCTCCGCTTTTTCATGAGATGGAACGCAGCGATCCCTAAGCCCATGCCGATCCTGTCCACCCATACGGGCGGGAGATACCGAAAAAAACTCTCAAAGCAACGATACAGGCCATATTCCAACAGCAAGAGAAACTTCGGACGTTTGGAGCGGATGCCAGGCACGGGTGCACTGTGAACGATTACCCATGGAATGACAAGTCCTCGCCCGTCGCGGTTGATCGATAAAATCAAGAACGAGGAACTTCTTCTTGACTTAAAGTTTGCAGAAAGTGTTCATTGCAAAAATTTTTTGCCACTAGCTTCATTGATTGTCCTGTTTGTAGATGAAAGTCAGCCACCTAGTCACCTTACCCAAGAAAGAATCAACCGATGGTTCCGTGAGGATCTCCTCTCAACTCCATTTGTCGGGTAAGAATTCTCACGACTTCTTTTTTCAGATTCCATCGGAAATCTATGACCATTCAATGGAATCACATGCGAATCATCACTTGCTGGCAATGCTCATGCCCGCGATGAGAGTGGGAGGAAAACTCAAAGTCGAAGGGGTGATTGATCCCTGGTTGCTAAAGAATCTCGATCAGTTCATTCATTACTGGACGCGCTGGTGTCCCGATCGCCTAAAAATGATCGAGATCGAAGCGGAGGAGATTCGTCCCGCACCGCGTGCGCCAGAGCCTGCCATGATTTCTTGTTTTTCGGGTGGAGCTGATAGCCTCTATTCCTACCTTCGCGCAGAAGAAGATTACGGTATTCCCATGAAGACCCTGATGTTTCTTCATGGATTCGATATCGATATCCATCGTCATGCCTCTTATCAAAAATTCGCGGAGCAATACCGAGCATGGTTAAGTGCGCGCGCTAGCAAGGTCGAGTTGATCTCTTTGGTCACCAATGCTAGGGAAGTATCAGAAAAATTCCAGCTCAAATGGGGCAAGATGGCTCATGGGATTCATCTTGCGGCCTGCATGCACTTGTTGACTCACCAACACACCTTGGGCTGCATCCCTTCATCGGATACTCCATCCACTTTGATCTATCCATGGGGCAGCACCCCTGTGACCGATCCCTTGCTGTCGACATCCGCGTTGTCCCTGCGCCATCACGATTGTATGGTTTCCAGGTTCGGTAAATTGCTTGAACTGGTAAAGCATCCTGATTGCTGTCGTGTGCTTCGGGTATGCCATCAGCATCAGACACATACACAGAACTGTGGTGGTTGCGGCAAATGCCTTCGCTCCCTAGTGGCCATGCATGTGGCGGCGGAGGATTCTTGGCGAGAGGCATTTCCTTCAGTGGAAAGCTTTGAAGAAGTCATGAGAAAGATCAAGAACACTCGTTTGGATCGATGGATGTTCGAGCAACTCGATGACGTGCGCAATTACGCTTGGCGAAACCGAGAATCATCCCTTGCTCGACAGCTCGATGCTATGATCGAGGAAAAACACTGGGATATCATGGCTCCATCAACGTTGTGGCGGCGTTTGTTTTACGACGTAAAAGTCAGGTTATACGCGCGCTTCCCCTGGTTGATTAAAAAATCCTAAAATTGCCTCTGTTCATGCGTCTCATCATTCAACCAAGTGTTCGGGATTCGGCTGGAAAGTATCAGCTGCGGTCTGAATTGATCATCTCACCGACCATCAGGCATGAGTTTTTTTTCGTTGTAGAGGAGAGTGATTACCATCCGGCAATGGAAGCTGATGCGGGACCTTACCTTCTGAGTCAGTTGATGCATGCAATGAGATTTGGTGGGTCCTTGCATGTGGAAGGTGCCTTATGTCCCGTATTACGGAAAAACGCAGAAGCTTTCATGCGGCGATGGATCTTATGGTGCCCCGAGCTTTTTCGCTGGGTCGACATTGTAGCTGAAGACGCTCTCTCCGCGACACGAGCTAGCTTCCATCGACAGGGTGCGATTTCCTGTTTTTCGGGAGGTGTCGACAGTTTTTACTCCTATGCGCGTCTCGGTCAGGATCATGGTGTTCCCCTGCGCTCGCTGATGTTTCTCCACGGTTTCGACATTGATCTGGAGCTATCTGATTATTACGAGGAGACCGCGAGATTCTATCGCGAGAGGTTGATGCTACGTGATGTCAAAATCATCAAAGTAAGAACGAATGCCTATGCATCTGCACGCAAGTTCCAGCTCAACTGGGGCAAAATAGGTCACGGGATTTATCTAGGCGCGGCACTCCACCTGTTAGGCCATGATCACGCACTGGCTTGCATTCCATCGTCGCACTCACCAGACAGCCCGATTTTTCCATGGGGATCGAATCCCGTGACGGATCCTCTGTTGTCGTCTGCCGGCTTGCCGATTTTGCATCACAATTACTTGATTCCTCGTTTTGAAAAAATAGCTGAACTTGCTCAGCATGAAGATTGCCTCGACATGGTTCGCGTTTGTTGGCGCATGAAAGGGAATCAATTGAACTGCGGGGGCTGCCCCAAGTGCTTGGCGACTTTGGTGGCCCTAGAGGTGGCCAGCCCCGATTCGTGGAAACGGAGCTTTCCCTCGGTTACTAGCATCGACTCCGCCATAGGCCACCTGCGTTCATGTGATTTGAACCGATTTCAGATTGAGCAAATCGAAATTGCCCGACACCATGCGGTTTTACGAGGAAGAGAATCTCTCGCCGAAGCGCTTGCGAATGTGATATCTGAGAAGCAGCGACGCAAGGCGTCCTATGGGTTGATGTTGAAAGAATGGCTCTATGAAAAAAAACTAGATGTTCATCTCCGATAGATTCAACGCTATTCGGGTAACGAAGTTTGTAATTCTTTCTGATCTAATGCAGCAGGGCGATCTTTTCTCTGACAACTATTTCTTGAATATAGGCATTTCATGGCTTAGGAAATGAGCGCGCTCCCGTAGTTCAATGGATAGAACGGCCCTCTCCTAAAGGGCAAATGCAGGTTCGATTCCCGCCGGGAGCATGTTTTTTACTCGGTTTTTGCTGGATTTAGGGGGTGGAGGAGCATAGTTTCCCCGCGACATGTCATCTCCTGTGAAACCAGTGTATCTTTACGACACCACTCTGCGCGATGGAACGCAGGGTGAGGGCTTTCAACTTTCCGGCTTGGATAAACTCCGGATTGCCGAGCGTCTGGATCAGTTTGGCATCGATTACATCGAAGGCGGTTGGCCGGGCTCGAACCCAAAGGATGTGGAATTTTTCCGCGAGGCGAAAAAGTTGAAACTCCGTCACGCGAAGCTCGCGGCGTTCGGTTCGACGCGTCGGGCTGACACGCCCGTAGAGCAAGACCCACAGGTCGCCCTTTTGCTCGAAGCTGAGACACCCGTTGTCACGATTTTCGGAAAGAGCTGGGATTTGCACGTGACTGAGGTGTTGCGCACGACCGTGGAGGAAAACCAAGCGATGATTCGCGACACCGTGGCGTATCTGAAGAAGCATGGTCGCGAGGTGGTCTATGACGCCGAGCATTTTTTCGATGGCTACAAGGAAAATGCCGAGCATGCTTTGGCGACCTTGCGGGCCGCTGCGGAAGGTGGTGCTGACATCTTGGTTCTTTGTGATACCAATGGCGGAACTCTCCCGCACGAAGTGGCGCAAATTTGCCAGGCGGTGCAAACGGCTATTCCACAGGTGCCGATCGGTATCCACACGCACAACGACTGTGAATTGGCTGTGGCCAACGCTCTCGCTGCCGTCCAGGCCGGAGCCGTGCAGGTGCAAGGCACGATCAATGGCTACGGCGAACGCACGGGCAATTGCAATCTGACCTCTGTGATCCCGATTCTGCAGTTAAAGATGAGACTCGATGTAACTCCGCATTTGCAGAAGCTCAAGGATCTATCATATTTTGTCGATGATGTCTCGAACAATCCGCATTTCGCCCGCGCGCCATTCATTGGTCGCACAGCCTTTGCTCATAAGGGGGGGATGCACGTCAATGCGGTGCAAAAACTCGCTCGCAGCTACGAACACATCCGCCCGGAAGAGGTAGGAAATTCCCAGAACATCCTTGTATCGGAACTCGCAGGTCAGAGTAACATTCTTATCAAAGCGGAACAAATGGGACTGGCTCTCGAAAAAGGATCGGCCGCTGCGAAGAACCTTCTGCAAATCGTAAAGGAGATGGAAAATGTGGGCTATTCGTTTGAAGCAGCCGGTGGCTCACTCGAATTGCTGATCCGCAAGGAAATTGGTCAATACCGCAAGCCCTTCGATCTCAAGGAATACCACACCAGCTTCCGCCAGTATCGCGATGGCCACTCGCCGGTCTGTGAGGCTACGGTCAAGGTGTTTGTCAATGACACACCAGAATACACGGTGGCGGAAGGTCACGGTGTGGTGAATGCTCTCGACGTCGCCCTGCGCAAGGCTCTGCTGCCATTTTATCCCGAACTTGCCGAAGTCACACTGGTGGATTACAAGGTGCGCATTCTTGATGGTCACGATGCCACTGCAGCGAAAACGCGTGTTCTTATCGTCTGCTCCGACGGCACGAACAACTGGGGCACTGTAGGGGTTTCCGAAAACATCATCGAGGCCAGCTGGATTGCTCTCGTGGATGGCCTTGATCTGTTCTTGCAACGTCGTTGAGATAGGAGAACAGAGTCGTACCTGTCCCTGCATAGGCCATCGATCTTTCCAATATCAATCGCTTGTAAGAGCATTCTTTCCTGTGCCGTAACATGGTTATGCTCAGATCCACGCTTGCATTGTTCGTGACCACGTTATGTCTTCACGCCGCTGATCCCTTGGCTTTGTGTGATGGAAAAAGCCTCGCCGGTTGGAAACCTTCTGCCATGCCGGAATACTGGTCTGTGAAAGATGGGGTCATCGTCGGCAAAAGTGACGAAAAGAAAAAAGGTTCCATTTTGTGGACGGATGCTCAGTTCGACAACTTCGTGCTTGAAGCGGAGTTCCGCTATCAGGGGCACGTCGACTCGGGATTTTTTCTCCGCAACGAAAGCGAACAAATCCAGATCGGCATTTCCGGTTCGCTCAAGCGCGATATGACTTGTTCGCCCTACATCGGCAAAAAGGGCAAATATCCCGTCGAAGCGGTGGGGGTCAAGGACCTATTGAAAATCGGCGATTGGAACCGAATCACGATCGAGGTCAGGGGGAAAAAATACATCGTCACCCTGAACGGCAAACAAGTGCTCGATTACACGACCGATGCGGAACCGGCGCAAGGCCCCATCGGACTTCAGGTTCATCCAGGCGTGTTGATGGAAATCCATTTTCGCCATCTGCAGCTCAAAGCTCTGTGACCAAAAGCAACGAGTGATCCTCAGGAGCGATGCATGCGTCCATGCTGCTTTTCAGGAACCTCATGCCCGTTAGGGCAGTTTCCATGTGGAGCGGTAGCGTTGATACTCGGCTGAAGGGAGGATGACGTAGAGTGGCTCCGCTGTGGGACGGATCGCAGCCACGAGTTGGCGCAGTTTGGTTTCTTCCATGGTTGTGCAACCAGCTGAGGCAATGCTTCCTCCGCCGCGCCAGATGTGAAAAAAGATCGAGCTACCCGCTCCTCTCACGACCTTGGGGGGGGCATTGTGGGCAATGAAGAGCTTCAGTTTATGGGCTTCGTCATTCTGTTTCATCTGCTGTTTTTTCTCCCAAGCGGTGGCGGGATCGTGAGGTAAAATCAGGTGCCGATTGTAGGAATCCGATGCCGGATCCTCCACCCAAAGGTCGCGCGGTGTGACCTGACGGTAGGGAAGTTTGGGATCTTTGCGAATGGAGGCATCGCTGCCCCAGACCCCTCCGATGCGGAAAACACCCGCAGGTGTTCGTCCGTCACCCTCGCTTTTGATCTTGGCGCCCGCGGGATTTGGATGCAGCCCCAGGCCCCAAACCAGCCCGTTTTTTCCAAGTCTACCATTCCATGCGGCACCGGACTTTTGCCAAGTGCTACCGGATTTCTGATAGAGTTCCAAGCGCACTTCGGATGAGTTCCAGTCCTTGGCGATGCCAACCACGCATTGCGTGCAGCGATCCGGTAGTTCAAAGGCGAATGCATTCAGGACCAAGACCCAAGCAGCGGTTATCAGGCGGAGCATGACCGCACCCTAGCATGGTAGGGTGGCAACAGAAACGATTTTTCCAGCGTCGATTAGGATTGCCATCAGGATCAGGGATTGGCACAAGGCGGCATGGATTCGTTGCAGGTAGTGTTGTTTGATTTTGACGGCATTTTGGTCGATACCGAGTGGGCAATCTACCAAGCTTGGTGCCGTTGTTTCGAAGCGGAGGGCTGTGATTTGCCGCTCTCCCTCTACACTCGCTGCATCGGTAGCGACTTTGCCACCTGGTCACCGAAAAACTATCTGGAAGAACTGACTGGAAAAACCTTCGATTGGATCGCGCTGGATCGTGAGCGACAACAAGAGATCGTGCATGAGCTTTCGGACGAGGGTGTGATGGACGGAGTGCATGAGCTCATCGATACCCTGCGCACCCAAGAAGTTTCGTTAGGCGTGGTGTCCAGTAGTTCGCATCAATGGGTCGATGGATGGTTGGATCAGTTGGAGATTCGCCAACATTTTGATCATGTGGTGTGTCGTGGCGATGCGCCACGCATCAAGCCGGCGCCGGATCTGTGGTTGGAGGCAGCACGGCGATTTGCCAAAGCACCGGGGCAATGCCTTGCCATCGAGGATTCCCACAACGGGTTGATCTCCGCTCAAGAAGCGGGCATGCCGGTGTGGGTAGTGCCAAACCGTGTGACCTCGGTGCTGGATTTTTCCGCAGCGCAGGGACGATTCGATACACTCCACGGCATCGCCGAACGCTTCAGAGCCCGGGTGGGTGTCGCATGATGTAACCTGAAACTCCGCGCTTCCATGGTTTCCATTTGGGTCCCGAACGCATGCCATCGCCACCGGTGTCGAGTCGCAAGCCGGCAATGGTAATGAAGACGTGGCCGTTGCGTGAGTAAATGGTGATCCATTTGCCCTCACCTCGCCTGCCGTAATGGAGAAAAGCCTTGGATGCCAAGCTGCCTTTGATGATCCCGGCCTCGCGCAGAACGTAGGAAACCGTTCCAGAGCAATCGTAGCCTGTATCGTTTTCGATGCGATGTCCACCGCCCCATTTGTAGGGCTTCCCTTGAAGACGGTTGCCGGCAGCAATGGCGGCAATGACTCGATGAGGTGCTTTCTTGGGAGCATAGGCGAAGCCGTCTTTCAATAGGGCGGTTCGCCCCGGATCAAAGCGGTAGACGACGGGCTCCTTCGCTTTGACTTGAAAGCAAGAGTTCAGCGAGAAACAGGCGAGGGCAATCAGACAAGATGTGAAGATGCGCATGAGTTCAGTCGGGAAGTCGGTCCAGCCATTCCATGGCCTGCAGCAGAGCGCGCGAGCGGTGGCTGAGTTGGTTTTTGATGTCGGCACCGAGTTCAGCAAAGGACGAATCGAAGCCATCGGGAGCGAAAAGGGGATCGTAACCGAAGCCCCCATGTCCTGCTGACGAGGCGAGGACCTGTCCTTCCACACTACCGCGGAAATGAGCCAGAGCTTTGCCATGGCGGGCGATGACCATGACGCACACAAATCTCGCCTGCCGCTTGCCGATGGGAACGTCTTTCAATTCTTCTACCAAGCGAGCATTATTAAGGGCGTGATTGCCTTCTTCACCGCCGTAGCTCGAGGACCATACGCCTGGCGCTCCATGGAGGGCATCGACTTCCAATCCGGAGTCGTCGGAGAGAACATAGCCATCCACACAGGCACTAATGGCCTCGGCCTTCAGAGTGGCATTTTCCACAAATGTCGTGCCTGTTTCGTCCACCGTAGGAAAATCGGGGAAGTCGTTGGCGTCCCGCACATCGCAGCGATCACCCACCATGGCACGGATTTCTTCCGTTTTATGAGAGTTTCGGGTTGCTATGATCATTGTCCTCAGCGCCATGCACGGAGATTGTCAGCGACCATGAAAAATGGCGAACGTTTTTTGAACAAATCTGGTCTTCCCAGTCGCTGCACTATCGATGAGAACGTTGCACAATTTGACAAGATTGCTGATCGTAGGTGGAGCTATGCTGGGGCTCAGTTTCGCCGAATTGCAAGGTTGGCATACCGATTTGGACAAGGCTCTGGAACTAGCCAAGAAAGAAAAAAAATCTCTTCTTGTGGAGTTTACTGGCAGCGACTGGTGCCCGCCATGCATCGCCATGCGAAAGAATGTTTTTTCCAAAAAAGAATTTGTCGAGCAGGCTTCGAAAGACTTTATTCTAGTCGAACTCGATTTTCCTCAGGGCGACAAGGAGTTGAAAAAGAAAAACGATCCTCATGCGAAAAAATTCAACATTGAGGGTTTTCCTACCGTGATTCTGCTCGATCGCGAGGGCAAGGAATACAGCCGTTTTTTTGCTTCAGAGCATCCTACAACCGAAAAATTTCTCGCCCATCTGAAATCGGTTCTTGAGAAAAAGGATCTGGACTGACCTCTGATCTGAGTTCATCTCGCACCCCGCGTCTGGCAGACTCGGGGTTTTTTCTTTTTCATGTGAAACGAATGCAGCGATTCTAAGATAATAATTCCAACTGGTTGGTTTTTACGGCAATGGCAAGAGATGCATGGAGCTCAGTGCATGACCATCAGTTGGCAAAAGGGTTTTTGGGGGCATCAGCCAGCAGTCGATGATAGGGTGAGAGGCTTTTCAGGGCGGTGCACCATAGGCTCTCGTCGTGACTGAAGCCGAGAAGCGTGGGTGGAGGTGGAGTGACAATCCAAGTATGGCGCTCGATTTCCTCTTCCAGTTGCCCGGGACTCCAGCCTGAGTAGCCCACGAAAGCTCGAACCAGTGTGCCGGGCTTTTTGTGATGTTGAATGGCGTCTTCAGCAGAAATCTGGTGAATGATCCGCAAGACCTGCGGAGTGTCCCACCAAAGCGCAGCAAAAAACAACTGGTTCTGGGATACTGGGCCGCCGTGATGAACGCTCACGTGGCGCAGGGAATGAAAGGCTTTATCGCTCAATACATCACCAACAACCTGACCAGTTGGTTGGTTGAGTATGAGTCCAAAAGCGCCCTCTTTTTCTGAGTGTTCTGAGAGCAAGACAACGGAGTGCTCGAAAGGTCCGCCTTGCATCGTGGGGGTGGCGAAGAGGAGTTGACCTTGGAGGCGTTCCGGTTCGTCGTGAGGGGTGAGATCGTTCATGATGGTATCATGAAGCAGAACGGATCAATGTCCAGCGGCGGGAGCGGAATTGGCGTCTTCTTCTTTGTATTGTTCAGCGCGTCCGTTTTCGAGACAGTTGGTCAACCACTCCACCATGTTGCGGGCTTCTGGGCTTTCACTGCGCAGATTGTGCAAGCCATGCCAGTCGAGATGCGGGCGCATATGCGGGGCTGCGATGCGATTGATATCGAGTCGTGCCATAATGGCCTCCGTTTCCCGCGGATGGGCGTTGAGAATTTGTGCAGGGCGCGGCAGATCATCAAGCATTTCTGATGTGAGACCAAAGGAGGTGACGCCGATGCCGAATACCGAATTGAGACGGCGCAGTCCATCTGCGAGCGCTTCATCGATGATGGGGGCTGCGTAGATCAGTTCACCGGCATGCGCCCACTGTGATACCGCCAGCGTTTGGAAAAAGTCCTCGCGATAGGTTTGCAGTGAAGGCTGGATGCGCAGTCTTGCTGCATGCAATCCAAAAGGGGAGACACCGAGTCTCTGCTTCAGCGAGAGCATGGTGGCGTCAAGGGTCATTTCCTCGTCGGGTGCCTCGTCAGTCTCCCAGTCAATGAGCACCATCTCAGGATACTTCCAGAGATTGCCCAAGGGTGCTTCGCGTGAGAAGGCCTTGCGGAAGATGAAGGGAAAGCGACCATTGATTTCGAAATAGCGATGCACAATGGCACGGAATTTGCGAATGCGCAGCATGGTGAGATCGATCGCCGACTGGTCGGTGGTCATGTCATCGAGTCGACCTTGGGTCAGTGAGATCAATTCTTGCGCGCTGGAGAGTGCTGGCGCGGGTGCGCTGCGGCGGTAGTAGCCCTGGCCTTTTTCCACCTTGGCGATGGGGGAAGAAGGATCGCAGGACATGATGGAAAAATGATAGCGCAGCGAGGCGTCAGAATAATTTCCGTCCAACTGCAACCTCACCAAGCGGATGAGTTCCGTGCCCTTGATGGAATCGACCGGATTGGTGGGCAGCAACGCGATCAGGATATCGTTCAATTGTTTGCGAAGGCTCATGCTTGGTGAACGCCATGCAATGGCATGTTTACAAAAAACTCAAGAAGGATCGTGATTTTTTTTGCAATTTATTCGCCTTTTTGAGTGGAAATTTTGGAATTTCTCTCTCGCGTGCGCCCCTAGGAAATCCATGGTTTGACTTTGCGGTCGGTATCGTGCTAGCATGGCTTTCCCGCAGGGGAATATTATGTTTATTGATCACATTCGAGTTTTTGCCAAGGCAGGTGATGGCGGCCATGGAGCGGTGAGTTTTCGCCGCGAAAAGTTTGTGCCGCGTGGCGGACCTGATGGAGGCGATGGCGGCAAGGGCGGCGATGTGATTTTAAAAGTCTCCCCGCATACTGACAATTTGCGCCAATTTCACTATGACCCGAAGATGGTTGCTGAAGGTGGTGTCAATGGAGCGGGAGTTCGTAAAACGGGAAGAGGCGGTAAGCCCTTCGTTGCTCTCGTTCCTCCTGGGACCGTGATTTATCGCACCACTGCTACCAACGTGCAGGAAGCTGTTGAGCTAGAACGCAGCGAGGAGGGGATTGATATGGAGCCCATTGCGGACCTCACGGATGAAGGGCAGGAGTTTGTTCTCTGTCGCGGAGGAAAAGGTGGCAAGGGCAATTGGCATTTTAAAACTCCCACCAATCGCGCACCTGTCGAACATACGCTGGGCGAAGATGGGGAACTGGGAGTGTTTTACCTGGAACTGCGCCGCATCGCGGATGTCGGACTTGTCGGATTTCCCAACGCCGGAAAGTCTACGCTGATCGGAAAGCTCTCCCATGCACATCCGAAAGTGGCTTCCTATCCCTTCACTACGCTGCAACCGGTGGTGGGAGTGGCGGAGTTTGAGGGTTACAAGCGCTGCACCATTGCAGACATCCCAGGACTGATTGAAGGCGCGCATCTCAACAAAGGTCTGGGCCACGAGTTTTTGCGTCACATCACACGTTGTCACTTGTTGCTTTTTGTCATCGATATGGCTGGGACTGATGGTCGCGATCCCGTCGGCGATCTGGAAATCCTCCGAGCCGAGATCCGCGAGTATGATGAGGAGTTAGCAAAGTTCCCATGGCTTGTGGTTGCTAACAAAATGGATTCTGAAGTCGCCGAAGAAAACCTGAAAAACTTCCGCAAACGGTTTGCCAAGGTGGAAATCGTGCCCATTTCTGCGGAGTTGGAGATCGGTCTCGATGCCCTTCGTCGCGTGCTCTTCGAACGAGTCGCCCAACAAGCGACGATGAAATCGAAGTGAGTCTGTGCATTCTACGCCGCAGGCTTTGGACTGCGGTGAGATATCACCGCTTTGCGAAGGGCGCGGTGACGATCCGCGAAGGTAAGGCATCCTTTTCGCCATGTATATCCGCAAACGAAAAGCTGCGATGGCTCGCAGCAGTCCAAAGCGGCTTGCAGCCGCGATAAAGATCAGCCGCAGGCTTTGGACTGCGGTGAGATATCACCGCTTTGCGAAGGGCGTGGCGACGATCCGCGAAGGTAAGGCATCCTTTTCGCGATGTATATCCGCAAACGAAAAGCTGCGATGACTCGCAGCAGTCCAAAGCGGCTTGCAGCCGCGATAAAGATCAGCCGCAGGCTTTGGACTGCGGTGAGATATCACCGCTTTGCGAAGGGCATGGCGACGATCAGGGAAGGTAAGGCATCCTTTTCGCCATGTATATCCGCAAACGAAAAGCTGCGATGGCTCGCAGCAGTCCAAAGCGGCTTGCAGACGCGATAAAGATCAGCCGCAGGCTTTGGACTGCGGTGAGATATCACCGCTTTGCGAGGGGCGTGGCGACGATCAGCGAAGGTAAGGCATCCTTTTTCGCCACCTATATCCGCAAACGAAAAGCTGCGATGGCTCGCAGCAGTCCAAAGCGGCTTGCAGCCGCGATCCTGCCTTGACTTCAACTCGGTGGCAGGAAGTTGATTTTCACCTTGCCGGCTGGTTGTTTCATTTCATCCGAGAGCGTCGGAACGGCGCTTTTGGTTTCAACGGCTCCTCCGTCCAATGCATGGCGCAGGGCTCCTTCCACAAGTTGACCGCAGTGAATTTTCATCGGGGGTATGGCTCCGAGATCGCCGCTGAGTTCTTGGGCCGATAGCGCGCGGGCCTGTTCAATGGTCTTGCCTTTCAGAAGTTCAGTGGCCATGGACGCTACGGCGATGGCCGTCTGGCAGCCGAAGCTTTGGAAGGTGGCGCGATCGATGACTTTTTTGCCGTCCTTTTCAGTGAACTTCAACCACATGCGCAACATGTCTCCACAGTCGGGCGAGCCTACCGTGCCCACACTGTCGGCATCGGTCATTTCCCCTTGGTTTTGAGGTTGCCCTAGAGCTTTGCGGACGTTTTCTTCGAAATCACTCACAACGAGATTCATAGCGCGTGCTTCAAAAAACGCAAGGCGCGAACATCTTGTGATTTGACCCAGGCAAGGGATTGGCGCAGTATGACGCATGGATTCCACATCTGCCACCGCGTTCGCGGAAAACATCGTTCCCGCCCGCTTTTCTTTTGTCGAGCCAGTCAGCGAACTGGGTAGACAATTGGTGGCTTTGCTGGATGGCAACAAGGTTTGTGATGTGCAGGAGATCTGCGAGACCCATGCCACTGACAAATGGTATGCGAAAGCCCAACCGGATGTGGTGGTGTTTGCGGAATCGACCGAGGACGTGGCCAAGTTGATGGCATACGCTCATGAGCATCGCATACCCGTCACCACGCGTGGGGCGGGGCATGGATATGTCGGTGGTTGCGTGCCGAATTGTGGTGGCATCGTGCTGTCCCTGATTCGCATGAACCGCATTGTGGAAATCCACCCAGAGGATGGCGTGGCGGTAGTGGAACCGGGAGTCATCACAGCGCATTTGCAGGAAGCGGCACGGCAGATTGGTTGGGACTATCCGCCTGATCCCGCGTCGCTCAAAGACTGTTCCCTAGGCGGCAACATTGCTACGAATGCCGGCGGCCCACGTTGTTTGAAATACGGGGTAACGCGAAACTACGTGTTAGGTCTGGAGGTGGTTTTGTCAAACGGGAGGGTCGTGAAATGCGGTGGGCGTGTGCATAAAAACAAAACGGGGTTTGATCTGGTCGGGCTGTTTACCGGATCAGAGGGGATGCTGGGTGTAGTGACTCAGGCGACCTTACGCCTCATTCCTAAGCCGCGCGCGCGGGCCATGCTGGCGGCGATTTTCCCAGAGTTCGAACAAGCAGCGGCCACAGTGCAAGAAATTTTCCGCCAAGGTCATTTGCCATCGGCTTTGGAGATTACCGATTCTTTTACATTGGCTGCAGCGAGAAAGCGTCTGGGCGATGAATTGCTGCCACCAGGGCAGGCTCACTTGTTGGTTGAGACCGATGGCTCGCCGGCAGCGGTGCAAATGGAGATCGATGATTTGAAGCGATTGTTAGAACGCATGGGAGCAACGCACATGGTGCCCGCCATGGACGAAGCATCGTGCGAACATTTCTGGAAAATTCGTCGCGAGTTTTCCTATTCCCTGCGCGATACAGGGTTGACGAAATTGAACGAAGACATCGTTGTCCCCCGTTCCAAGTTGGTCGAGCTGGTCCGCTTCGCCCGAACCTTACAGGAGCGCACCGGTATCGCTGTGGCTTGTTTTGGTCATGCTGGAGATGGCAATATTCACACCAACCTCATGGTGGCCGATTATCACCTACCGCATAACCGTAAGCTGGGGGACGAGGCTTTGGATCTTCTCTTCACCTGGGTGCTGGAGAATGGCGGCGCGATCACCGGTGAACATGGCATCGGCCTGGCGAAAAAACCTTGGATCCATCAGGCACTGGGAGAGACATCCCTCTCGCTGCAGCGTGCCTTGAAGCGCGCGACTGATCCACATGGGATTCTGAATCCTGGCAAGTGGCTGGATTGAAAATGAGAATGAGTCGTTCGCAAGAGATCAGCCTGTAGTGCGGAGGCCCGATGCGATGGCATTGATGGAGAGGAGAAGTTTCGGTAGGAGTTCCTCGGCTGCTGAGAATCTTTCGTGTGCGAGGTGATCTCGCCAATCGTGCAGTAGTGCCACTTGTTGCTGGTGCAAAACCGCTAGCGGTTCATCGCGGATGGTCAGGGTTTTGATCATTCTGGGGCGGCGCTCTTCCATGCCGCCATCGAAGAGCGCGGCGAGTTGCGTTGCAGTGCGTTCAAATTCGGCAGCGATCAGATCCATGAAAGTCTGCCGCAGCTCGGCATCGTTGACGAGTGATGCATAGGACTCCATGATGGTGCGGTTCGCTGAGTGGAGATTGGTCTCGACGTTGGTAAAAAGATAGGCGACGAAAGGAGTGTGGTGAAGAGCTTCTTTCAGTGCGGCGAATTGTTGAGGTTCTTTGTTCTGGAGCTCTGTCAATGCCGAGCCCACGCCGAACCAACCGGGTAGGTAGAAACGGGCCTGTGTCCAGGAGAACACCCAAGGGATGGCGCGCAGATCGGCGATGCTGTGACCTTTTTTTCCGGTGCGCCGCGCAGGGCGTGAGCCGATGCGCGCGTTTTCCAATGCATCGATCGGCGTGACCTGACGGTAGAAATCAATGAATCCGGGTTTGCGCAAGAAATCCTGATACGCACTTGTACTCGTCTGCGCCAAGTGACTGAGGATCGCTGCGAGGTCATCGTCTTGTTGTGGCGCGGGAGTGTGACGATGACGTGCCGTGGTGATAGCGGCACCGGCAAGCAGGAGTTCTAAATTGTAGGTGGCATTGGCAAGGTTGGCGTATTTTTGTGCGATGGTCTCGCCTTGTTCCGTCATGCGGAAACCGCCTGTCATCGATCCGTGGGGTAGCGATGCCATGAACCAATGTGTGGGGCCGGCCCCGCGAGAAATGGTACCGCCCCGTCCGTGGAAGTAGGTGAAGTGAAGGCCATGTTGTCGTGCGGTGGTGGTGAGACGGGTTTCTGCTCGATGCAAGGCCCACTGTGCGGCAAGAATGCCGCAGTCCTTGTTGGAGTCGGAGTATCCTAACATGATCTGCTGGGCAGCTTGTTTGTCAGGATGGCGGAATCTGATGGATCGCGTGACGATCGGCATGGTCAGATACTTTTCCATGATTGCGGGTGCGTGGTCGAGGTCGTCCATTGTTTCGAACAAGGGCACGATTTCCAACGGGCACCACATGCCTTCAGCGCTCAGGTTCATCAAGCCTGCCTCGCGTGCAAGAACGTATACGCCTAACAAATCGCTGACTTGCCGGGTCATGGAGACAATCAGAGCTCCGACTCCCGACGGACCGAATTGCTTGCGGTGATGGGCCAGCACACGGTAGGCACGCAGCACGAGGTCTGCTTGCTCACCCACACTGACGCTGTCATGGAGAAATGGTCTTGCTGATTCCAACTCCGCGCTGAGAAACGATACTCGTTTGTTTTCTTCCCATTGCGCGTAGTTTTCTCCATCAGCAATGCCGGCCGCATGAAGAAGTTGGGCTAGGGCTTGATCATGGAACTCCGAATTCTGGCGCACATCAAGAGTGGCCAGGTGGAAACCGAAGATTTGCAACTTGTGGCGCAGCGGGCGAATGTGTTGCTCAACAATCAGATGACAACCGCAGACACTGATTGTATCAGCTAGAAGTTGTAGATCGGCATCCACTTGAGATGGTTCACGATAAAGAATCAACTCACCATCGAGTTCGACCGACTCTCGGATGGCGGTCATCATCAGTGCGGTCAGTTGACGCCAGGGTTCTTCGCCGTAGCGTTCGAAAATTTCCGCCGTAAATTCCTCAGGGACTTGTTGGGTGAGTTCTTGGATCCGCGCAGTGAGGGATGCGGGACTATCATTCAGATGTTCCGAGAGAGTTAGATTGTTGCACAGATCGGCAAGTTCATGTTGAAGGAACTGAAAGGCTCCGCGCCGCAGCATTTCGAGTGTTTTCTCCGTGACTTCGGGGGTGACAAGTGGATGGCCGTCGCGATCGCCTCCGATCCACGTGCCAAAGCTCAGCTGCGGCACATTGCCGGCGGCGCGCAGCATTTCCAGTGGGAAGCCCGCATCGCGCCATGCTTCCGTGAAATGGAGATCCAGCCGATCAAGCGCAGCCGGAAACAAATCGCGGAGATAGTGGATAGCATCGCGGAGTTCACGGAAAATGTCAGGTCGCGTTAGGTGAATTTCCCCGGTGCGCCACAAGGTTTGCAGAGCAGTGACGATGCGATCACGGATACGACGTTTTTCACGATTGGTAAATTTTGGAAATTCATAACGCACCAATTCGTCATAGAGCGCACGGTGACGCTCACGGACCGAGGCTCGTTTCGCCTCGGTGGGGTGGGCGGTAAGAACGGGCTGAACGTCCACATCAGCCAGCACGCGGAGGATTTCCTCGGGCTTGAGGCCTATGGATTGCATATCGCGAAGCGCTTGGGGCCAGAGTCCGCGAATGGAAGTCGCTCCTAATTCTTTTTCGCGCTCGCGCCGGATCGCGGCCGCGACACGTTCCTCGACCATATTGAGCAACTGAAAACCGATCGAATAAAGTTGTTGAATGCCCTCGGGAGCAGCGGATTGGGGTGCGGGTTGTCCTGACCAAGGGAGGTAAGGCAAAAGTTCTTGTTCACCCAATTGCTCAAGAGCTTCTCCGAGGCAACTGATGAGAAAACTCAATGTGTCATCGATGAGTTCGAATCCTTCCAGGCGAAGACGTTGGCGGGCGATGGGATCGTGGGGCACGGTGCGATGGGATGTGTGTGAGGTCCGGTAAGCAAAAAACGTGCCGAAGTCAAGGGACTTGCCCCTTGCGAAAGCTCGGCTGATCCTCCTAGCGCCCGGGAACCGAGAGGGTAGGTGCGGCGGAGTCTTTTCTTGAAAATTCCGACTTGGCGCTCAGATGCCAAATCCCCACTGCCGTGGCGATCACGCTGAAAAGTATCAGCAAGCCGATGATCACCAGTATGTTCGATTTCATGGCAAACAGATTTAGAATTTTCTGATGCGTGTGTCTTGCGCCAGATTCGGTTTGGTTTTAGGGTGATCGGTGGTGTAGTGAAGCCCACGTGACTCCTTGCGCTTCACCGCGCAGTCCACAATCATGGATGCCACCGAAACGAGATTGCGTAACTCGAGAATGTCAGCATTGACGCGATGCCCCCAGTAAAATTCCCGAACTTCTTTTTTCAAATTGCGCAAACGGGTTGCGGCACGACGAAGCCGGTTGTCGGTCCGAACGATGGAAACATAATCCCACATCAAGCGGCGAATCTCATCCCAGTTGTGATAAATCACCACCAATTCGTCAGGCGCCGCTGTATCCCCGTGCTCCCAAGTGGGAATGACAAAATCCTCGGACTCACGATGCGGATGCAGATGTGCTAGCATTTCATCGAGAGCACGGCGAGCCGTGACATTGCCCTCTAACAGGGAGTTCGATGCCAAGCGGTTGGCTCCATGAAGTCCGGTGCAAGCGACTTCTCCTATCGCATATAAGCCTCGCAGGGTGGTCTTGCCATTGATGTCCGTGACAACACCTCCACATTGGTAATGTGCGGCAGGCACGACGGGGATGGGCTCTTTTTCGCAGTCGAGTCCATAGCGAAGCAGTGTCTCGTAGATGAAAGGAAAACGCTCCTTCATGAAGCCTTCGGCCTTGTGTCTGACATCAAGATAAACGCAGGGTGCACCTGTGCGTTTGATTTCGTGGTCGATGGCCCGGGCGACAATGTCACGTGGAGCCAGTGAGCCACGTGGATCGTGTTTAAGGATGAAATCCTCTCCCTTCTGATTGATCAAAACCGCTCCCTCGCCGCGCAGTGCCTCGGTGACAAGAAAAGACCTAGCTTCCGCCCCACTGGCCGCTGGGTTGTACCAGCAAGTGGGATGAAACTGAATGAACTCCATGTTCGCGATCGAAGCGCCGGCACGCCATGCCATGGCAACACCGTCTCCCGTTGCGGAGTCGGGATTGGTGGTATAAAGATATACCTTGCCGCAACCACCAGTTGCGAGGATCACTCGATCCGATCGGAAAATTTCCACTTCTCCGGTGACGCGATTCAATACGTAAGCTCCTAGTACACGATCATCCGTGACCATGCCAAGTTTGCCCGTGGTGATCAGATCGATCGCGAAATGGTTCTCCAGCAGTGTTAGGTTCGGAGTATTGCGGGCAGTGGTGACGAGGGCATCGGCAATTTCCCGACCGGTCGTATCACGGGCATGCAGAATTCTTCGCTTCGAGTGTCCACCTTCTTTGCCCAAAGAGTATTTGCCGTCTTGGGCATCGAAATCGACTCCGTAATGCACGAGGTCATCGATCGTGCGACTTCCTTCCTCGATGATCGTACGCACGACAGATTCGTGACAAAGTCCAGCCCCTGCATCGAGCGTATCGGCAATGTGCAATTCGCAGGAGTCTCCCGGATCGCGCAGGGAATCTGGCAATACAGCAGCAATGCCGCCTTGGGCCCACGCCGTATTGGAATCGAGCAGTTGACCCTTGCTCAGGCAGATCACATGCCCATGGCGAGCAGCACGTATGGCCATGGAGAGTCCAGCAATCCCAGTGCCGATGATCAGGAAATCCGCAGTCACGAGCGCCTAAGGTCAATCCTCTTCGAACTTCCGATCGATCAGTTCCGAGAGAGCGCTCATTGCTGATTCTTCGTCAGCGCCATCGGTGGTTACTGTAATGACGGAGCCGTGCCCGGCAGCCAACATCATCAAACCCATGATGCTTTTGCCCTCAACTTCCTCGCCGTCTTTTTCGACGCGTACGTCGCAAGAGAAACGATTCGCTATTTTCACAAACTGCGCTGCGGGGCGGGCGTGGATGCCGAGTTTGTTCTGAATGGTGAGTTCGCGGGTGATGGCCATGTGCGTGGAATCAGTAAAAAACATTTCCCGACCGATGGAAAGCGAAAAATTTCAAGGCAACAGGGGCTCATGAGACCATCGCATCGTCCAGCGATTTTCCTCTTTTGTCATACAATTAGAGATTTCCTCGATTTTTTCTTAAGATTTCCGCGTGCGCAGCGTTATGTAAGGCATGCGAATGGGTTTATTTCTGTCACTTGCCATGATCCTTGTGGGGACTCTTGCGGCGGAATCTCGAAAGTGGAGAAACAAAGATGGTTCGAAGTTCATTCAAGCAGACTACGTGAGTCACAACCAGTTTACTGTTACCATCAAACGCTCGGATGGCAAAGTGGTGACCATGAACCGCGGGGATTTGCATCCAGATGACAGTGATTTTTTAACCAAGCTACCACCGGCTACCGTTGCCGTTACGGGTCGCAAACGTCCGTCTCAAGCGGGTGAAATGGAGCCTGCCATGGAAGATAGCGCCGTCTTTGGGACACTGAAGTTAGGAGATTCTCGCACAGAAGTGACAGCAAAGCTCAAAGCCAGCAAGAACCTTGAAATCACTGTGGATGAAATGTATCTGGGCAGGGTCGGATTGAACGGATCTTATCGCACCAAACAAACAATCGGAGGACTGAAATGCCTACTTTTCTTCGATTGGGATGCTGACGGAAATCTCAAAGAGTTGATCTTACAAACTCAGCCGCAACAAGTTTCTTCCTATGACGGTTTATTGAAAGACACCTGGGCTGAGCTCAGCAAACTCATGACCACTCTTCACGGCAAACCATTACAAAACGCCCTGTATCCTGCCTCTGGAATGCTGCAAAACGACACCTCACTCAGCACTCATTTGTGGCGCTTGGCAGGTGGTGGTAGCGCTTTGCTAGGGACTTCGAAGTCGGTGGAGGGATACATGGTCAGCGTCCGTTTCACTTCCGAATCGATTCAGCCGATCCGGGCGGAAAAGTGACAACTGTTCGCCGCAGTCGCAAACGTGCCATGGCAGAGAAACCATCTTGCCATCTGCAAGCATTCGTTGCAGCTGAGCTCCGAATCGGTCATCAGTCCGTTGCAAAACTACAACACAAAAATGTTCGGAATGCTCATCAGGCGGACGACCGAGCTTGACAGAACCCCAAATGCTACGAAGACTCTTTTCACCTACAAACTCCCTATGCACGAAGAAATTACACTTTCCCGCGATGTCGACGCAATCCAGATTCCTAGCGGCGATAGTCTGACCTTACCCATCGGCACGGTAGTTTACATCACGCAGCGTCTGGGTGGCACCTACACGGTTGCTACCTCGTCTGGTTTGGCCCGCATATCTTCGAAAGATTCTGATGCCTTGGGCATCAATCCCGAGGCGGAACAGAAAAAGATCGAGGAAATCGAACGATTGAAGGACGCTCCGCTGGAAGAGCAGGTCTGGGCTCAGTTGAAAGGAGTATACGATCCAGAAATTCCCGTAGATATCGTGAATCTTGGTCTGGTTTACGACTGCGCACTCGAAAAACAGGATGACAAAACGGTTGCACTGGTAAAAATGACTTTGACGGCACCCGGGTGCGGGATGGGACCAGTGATTGCGGCCGACGCGCAAGCTCGCATCATGTCACTGCCGCAAATCGACGATGCCAAAGTGGAACTGGTGTGGGATCCGGCATGGAATCAGGATATGATTTCGGAAGAAGGCCGTATGATTCTCGGCATGGTTTAATCAAATCCAGATCATGATCCCTCGTGTTTTTTGCCTGATTTTCACATCCGTTTTGTTGTCGCATTGTGCGGATCAATCGGAAGTGGAATCCATGGCTGCCACCGAGGCATCCAAGCCTCGCACCATGAATGAGCGTTTCAACAATCGGAGCAAGGAAGGATACTATCAGGACGGCGAGGGCAATTGGAAAACCAACAACAACAAGCGCAGTTCTTTTGAATCAGTGGGGCGCGCGAGCATGGCTCAACAGCAATACAAGGGGAAATCCTATGAGGCGAATCGCGTGGAGAAATCGGCATGGTGGGGGAATCAGCGTTATGAGGCATCGCGATTCGCCGGCAACACTTCCGCTGATCAATACAAAACCGCTGCCAAAGGGGTTAGGGAAGATGCGACCGAATCGGGTCAAAAGTCGATTTTTTCGCGAAAGTCCATGAAGACGCAAACCCTGGACACTCAGACGGCTCGCGAGAACTCACAAGCTCGTGTTTTGGATGGCAGTCCTTCCGCCCGCGAAACCCAGCAACGCTACGATGAACCCACCATCATTGACTGGAAAGAGCAACGCAGTCTTGACATCAAGGATACCAAGTCTTGGCTAAAAAAATGATCCTCAGATCAAGCCGAGGCGCGCTAGTTCTCGGTATGCCCACCAGAGCAAAACAGCCATAGTGATCAGCAGTAAGACGGTCAGCCAGGCATTGCGCGCCAATGCTTTCCGGTTATTTTTGATTTCACCTTTCGATACCACTTCGTCGAATTTTTTTTCCCGTATGGTGTGAGTGAGTATGTCAGACGGAGGCAGCGTGACGCTCTTTTCCTGCTCTTGTTTTTTGAGTATCTCCGGCATACGCCTCAGTATCTCGATCTGGGCCGCCAGCTCCGCCTGAGAGCGCTGGAGCTCATCCAGATCAGAGAGTGAGTGGTCGGGGGATCGTCTCATGGATCAACGAATCAGATAGATGATCATCGCGATCACAGCGATCGAGACGATGGGCAGGTTGAACGCAAAACCGTTTTTGAGCTGGGCCAAAAACTCGCTGTGATCCATGGATCTTACCAAGGGGGAACGTCGTTTGCTCGTGCCGAAGATTTCGCCGGAACGCATGGTGGAAAAGTGCCGAGCTGCTTCCTCGTATTCGTCCGATGCTTCATCAATGGCTGTGATCGCCTTGTCCAGATTCGCTTTGAGATTTTCACGCGTCCAAGTTTCCGGATCGTATTTCGCGATTTTCTTGAGGCGGTTATCAAACAAGTGACGGCATTGCTCCAATTCATGCAACTCGGTTCGCATCGCCAGAAGTTCGCGGTCCATGAGTGTAACAGCGTTGCTCAACTTTTCGCTGATTTCTACCTGACTGGAGAAGAAAATTTTCTTTTGAGCATTCAGCTCTTCTAGATCCCGTGCCAAGCGCTCCAGTTCTTGCTGCTCGGCCTGCAATTTTTGCAAGCGAGCCTGCGACTCACGCAGTTGCTCCTCGTAGTCTTCGGACAATACCGAGTCCCCGACAAAGTTGTCGGAGGCCAATTCCAGTTGTCGGGAGCCTACTTTGATCTGATGCCGGTAAAGTGTTTCTTCAGTCATAACTGGTGTGATTTACGCGTCAATTAGCGAAAAAAACGGCGCTTTGCCAGAAAAAAATACATTTTTCTTGATTTTCTATAAATCAAGGCAATCACGCTCTTCAAACCAATGTTTTAAAATTTTTGAAACTTGATCCTCCTGCTTCGGAGCTTAGGGGTGGCGATGCTTGCCGCAGGGATCTTTTTGAATGCTTGTCGAATCAAGTGATGAGTGATAGATTCGAGTTGTGCTGCCGCTGGAACGACAACAGAAAATTTTGCAACAATTGCAGGAATGCGGAAACATCCGCACGATGGACATTGCGGCATTGTTGAACGTCACTGATGAGACGGTGCGCAAGGACTTTGAAGCCCTCGAAAAACGGGGGTATCTGATTCGTGTCCACGGTGGTGCGACCCGACCGCTCAAAATCCGCGAGGAAATCTCGCTCACCGAGCGACAACTGAAAAATCGCGAGGAAAAGACGGCCATCGCGCGCGAGGCAGCTCGTCGCATTCAACCGAATGAGACGTTATTTCTGGATGCGTCATCCACCGTATTGACTCTTACCGAGTTCCTGCCGGATTTTCCTCTGACCATTGTCACCAACGCTCTCAATGTTTTTTCTGCTCTAGAAGGTCGACCGAATCTTGATCTGATCTGCACCGGCGGGCTTTACGATTTTCGCTCGCGTTCTTTCATCGGTTTGATCGCCGAGCAGGCTTTGCGCAGATTCAATATCCATCGTATGTTTTTTTCTGGCAGTGGTCTGCACCTCCATCGGGGGATTTCCGAGACCAACAACCGGCAGGCGGTATTCAAGGAGAGAGTGGTTGCTTGCGCCGAAGATGTGGTTTTTTTGGCAGATCACACCAAACTTGGTCAGAAAGCGGCTTTTTTCTTTGCGCAGGTCAGCGATTTGACCTGCTTGATCACGGATGGGAATGCCGATAAGAAAATTCTAACGGATTTGTCCGGTAGCGGGGTTGAGGTTATCGAAGCATGACCATGGGCCCTGCGCTATTTTCGTCATACTCCAGTTTGTGATCGACTGCTTGTCTGTATGGCATTGGTTTTTCACCCACTGCATGGTGCGAAGCGACGGTCAAAGCTATGGCTTGACGTTTCCTCGCATGTTTGTTGAATTCTCTCCGCATGAGTGATTCCTCTGATTTTCGCAAGTATTCCAGCCCTATGCTGGATGGTCCCGATCGCGCTCCCAGCCGCGCGATGCTCTACGCCGTAGGTTTTGGCAAAGAAGATTTTGCCAAACCGCAGATCGGTGTGGCATCGACATGGAGTGAGGTGACGCCTTGCAATATCCACATTGACAAGCTCGCGCGTGAGAGCGCCAACGGCGTAGATGCCGCTGGTGGTAAGTCTGTCGTGTTCAACACGATCACCATTTCCGATGGCATTTCCATGGGCACCGAAGGCATGAAATATAGCCTCGTATCCCGTGAGGTAATCGCGGATTCCATTGAGACCGTTGTTGGTTGCGAGGGGATGGACGGCTTTGTGGCTATTGGTGGGTGCGACAAAAACATGCCTGCTTGCGTCATTGCGATGGGTCGCATGAATCGCCCCTCGGTTTTTGTCTATGGCGGCACGATTTTGCCCGGATGCGCGACAATCAAGGGTGAGAAAAAAGATCTCGATATCGTCTCTGTCTTTGAGGCAGTGGGCAAGCATGCTGGAGGTGAATACAATGATGAGGAACTCGATACAGTCGAGCGTTGTGCGATCCCTGGCCCTGGATCCTGCGGCGGCATGTATACTGCCAACACGATGGCGAGTGCCATTGAGGCTCTGGGCATGAGTTTGCCCAACAGTTCGGCGCAAGCGGCGATCAGTGATGACAAAATGCGCGACTGCTTTGATGCTGGTGCGGCTGTGATGAACATGATCAAGCTGGGCATCAAACCCCGCGACATCATGACGAAGGAGGCATTCGAAAATGCCATCACCGTTCTGATTGCGCTCGGCGGTTCTACCAATGCTTGTCTTCATATTCCCGCCATGGCTCATGCCGCCGGAGTCGAAATCACGATTGATGACTTTGCCCGCATCGGCGCCCGCGTGCCGGTGCTTGCTGATCTGAAACCAAGTGGCAAGTATGTAATGGCGGATCTCGTTCGCATCGGTGGCACCGTGCCGCTCATGCGCATGTTGTTAGAGGCTGGTCTCTTGCATGGTGATTGCCTTACTGTAACAGGTCGCACGATGCGTGAGAATTTGGAGAAATCCCCGATCTACTTCCCCGAGGGCCAGCAGATCATTCGTCCTCTCGACAATCCGATCAAGGCCGATAGCCACTTGCGCGTGCTGCGCGGCAACCTCGCCGAGGGCGGGGCGATCGCAAAAATTTCCGGCAAGGAAGGTGAACAATTCGTCGGCAACGCCCGCGTTTTTGATTCCGAGGACGAGGCGATGAAGGCCATTCTCGATCGCAAGATCCAGAAGCGCGATGTGATCGTGATTCGGATGGAAGGCCCCAAAGGCGGCCCGGGTATGCGAGAAATGCTCGGACCCACCAGCGCTGTCATGGGACTGGGTCTCGGCAAAGACGTGGCACTCATCACCGATGGACGTTTCTCCGGTGGTAGTCACGGTTTCGTGGTCGGTCACATCACTCCGGAAGCTTTTGTAGGCGGTGTCATCGCCCTCTTGCGCGATGGCGATGAAATCGTGATTGACGCTCACACCAATCGCATTGATGTGAAACTCAGTGACGAGGAGCTCGCCGCCCGCCGTGCCGCCTGGGTGCAGCCGGAACCACGCTATCGATACGGCGTTTTGGCGAAGTTCGCCAAACTCTGCACCAGCGCCTCGGAAGGTGCCTGCACTGATAAATATCTCTAATTCATTTCACCCGCGACGCTTCTTCTTGACCGTCGCACAGCTGCCACTTACACCACCGACATGCAAGCACTTTACGAAGGTAAGGCCAAGCGTTTGTGGACCACGGATGATCCACAGGTCCTGCGCATGGAGTTCAAAAACGACGCTACCGCCTTCAATGGCGAGAAAAAAGCGCAGTTTGAGAACAAAGGTCGACTCAACAATACCATCAGCACTCTCATCTACGGTCAACTCGAACGTGCGGGCATTCCCACGCACTTCGTCAAGCAGATCGATGATACCAATGTGCTGGTGAAAAAAGTCGAGATCGTGATGGTCGAGGTGATCATACGCAATGTCTCGGCGGGCAGCTATTGCAAACGCACCGGTCAACCGGAAGGACAGACCTTTTCCCAGCCGATCATTGAGTTTTCATTGAAGAGTGATGAGCTTGGTGACCCGTTGGTCAACGATGACTACATCCGCGAGTTGAAGCTCGCGACGCCCGAGGAAATGGCATTTCTCCGAGCCTCGGCCCTACGTGTGAACGATTTCCTCTGCGGTTTGTTCGCTCAAGCAGGGCTTCGCCTGATCGACTTCAAGTTGGAGTTCGGCCGTCTCGCCAGCGATCCTTCGGTGATCGTCCTTGCCGATGAAATCAGCCCCGATGGTTGCCGCTTGTGGGATATCGCCACTGGGGAAAAAATGGACAAAGACCGTTTCCGTCGTGATCTCGGCGGAGTGATGGAAGCCTACGAAGAAGTGCTCAAACGTTTGCAAGAACTGTCATGATTTACGAATGTGAAGTGATACGCCGCGGGCAACACGCGAGTGATGCCGATGCCCTGCTCTACACCCCAATGAAGACGGGGTTAACGATGAAACACAGTCGCACCTATCGCTTCGAGTTTGAGGGCGATGACGCCGCGTTGCGTGCGTTTGCCCGTGCCGTGCTGGTGGATGAAGTGAGCCAAGAAATTTCCGATGGCACAGATCCTGTGGTCAAGGATGCCTTGTTCCATCTCGATTATAGCATGAAACCTGGTGCTTTGGATTTGGAAAAAGAGGCGATTATGAACTACTACCGTGGTCGTAGTGGCGATGCGTTTGTCTTACAAAGCCTCCATATCTCCCAACGAGTTTATATTTTTGGCGAAGGTGATGCCACGGCGATTTCTGCGAGGTTCGTCAAGGACATCGTGAATCCCGCCGTGCACAAGCACCTGCTTAGCATCGCTTGATTCAGTTCCGATCGCTGGCGACGGAAATCTCACAAACAAAAAAGCAAACGCGTATCGTTTGTTCCTAGATGAATAGGAAACGAGCCGGTCTCATGACGTTGATGGGATTTCTCGCATGGTGTTGGGCTCCCGTGCATGGCCAAGGTGCCGATACCCCGATTGCTGATCAATCGATCGAAGGCATCAAAAGGGCGGATGCTGCGATCATGGAAAAAGCGAAAAAGCTGATCGATGAAAAAAAGCCATTGTCTCGTGCCGAGGTGAAAAACCAGTTGCTGCAGCCGCGGCCGCAACCCATTGTTCTCAGACCGATCCAGACCGAGCCCATGGCTCTGGAAGATGTCTCAGAGACTGCACGCAAGGCAAACTTTCGCGTGGGTTATTGTTACCTATGCCCACGCTGCGATCATTGGCATTTGAACTTAGCCGGTGGTTACCCAATTGCGAAAGACGTGGTTGTCACTTGCGATCACGTGGTCGATACGCAAACGGAGATGCGCGAGGGCTATCTCATCGTGGCGGATCATGAGGGGAAGGTTCACCCCGTGACATCGATCCTTGCGCGGAGCATGGCGATGGATGTGGCATTGATCCACTGCGCGGGTGCCGCATTTGCTCCGCTCGCTCTGAATGCTGATGCCCGACAAGGCGCCGCGGCCTTTTGCTACAGCACCCCCATGGGGCAGCATGGGTATTTCAGTGATGGCATCATCAATCGTTTTTTTTGGAATCAGAAATACACGGGGGGTGGAAAAGAAAAAATCGATGTCGCACGGCATCTGCGTGTGAATTTCAGCACCGACTGGGCTCCTGGCAGCAGTGGCTCCGCGGTCGTTGATCATTGCGGCAATGTCTTGGGGCACGTTTCACAAATTTCTTCTCTTGCCAAAGACCGCAGCAGTTCTGCCTTCGTCACACTGCACACCGGTATTCCCGCTCACGGTGTGAGCCTTTTGGCCGAGACCTGCCTGCATCCAGAGGAAATTTCGCGTCTTTGCGCGCTTGAGGCAAAAGAAAATACCGTCAAGAAAAACGATTCAAAAGAAAAAGACGCCGTATCAGGGAAAAGGAAGTAATCCTTTCCCTAAAAACATAGAGCGCTGAGCTCCCGCTCGGCATCCATCTTCAGGTGAAACCTACCTTGATCCTCTGATTCACGCCACCGTCAAGCTCGCCGCTTGCTCGGCGCTGAGCTCGATGCACTGCCATGGCAGGCCATGGACATTCAGATCAGCCATGAAGGAATCGGGATCGTATTGTTCCATGTTCCAGACGCCAGGCTTGCGCCATGTGCCCTCGAGCATTTGTTTAGCGCCGATCATCGCGGGCACGCCGGTCGTGTAGGAAATCGCTTGCGAGCCGACTTCCGCGAAGCAGGCCTCGTGATCACAGATGTTGTAGATGTAGATTGCCTTGGCTTTGCCGTCCTTGATGCCGGTAATGATGTTGCCGATGCAGGTTTTGCCTTTGGTGGTAACACCGAGATCGCCCGGATTGGGCAGAACGGCTTTGAGGAACTGCAGCGGAATGATTTCCACGCCATTGTAGGTGACGGGATCGATGCGCGTCATGCCGACGTTTTGCAGCACTTCCAAATGCTTGAGGTAGTTCGGCGAGAAGGACATCCAGAACTGCGCGCGCTTGATGGTGGGGATGTGTTTCACCAGGGATTCCAGTTCCTCGTGATACATACGATAGATTTCATAGCTGCCCACGCCATCGGGACAGGTGAAGCCCTGATGGTGCGACATCGCCGGAGTCTCGACGAAAGAACCGTTTTCAAAGTGGCGGCACGGTGCAGTCACCTCGCGGATGTTGATTTCCGGATTGAAGTTGGTGGCAAAGGCGTGACCGTGGCTGCCGCCATTGACGTCGACGATGTCGAGCGTGTGGATTTCATCGAAGTGATGCTTCAATGCCCAAGCGGTGAAAATATTGGTCACGCCGGGGTCGAAGCCCGAGCCGAGCAACGCGGACAAGCCAGCTTGGGTGAACTTTTCTTGGTAGGCCCACTGCCAGGAGTATTCAAACTTTGCCACATCGGGGGGTTCGTAGTTGGCGGTATCAAGGTAATCGACTCCGGCAGCGAGACAGGCATCCATCAATGGCAGATCCTGGTAGGGCAGGGCGACGTTGAGCACCAGGTCGGGCTTGAGCGTCTGAAGATACGCGGTGGTGGCTGCCACGTCATCGGCATCGATGGCGGCGGTGGCAATGCTCACGCCGGTTCGTTGTAGCACTGAGGCGGCAATGGCATCGCACTTCGATTTCGTGCGGGATGCGAGAGTGATTTTAGTGAAAACCTGTGAAACTTGGGCGCATTTGTGCGCGACCACGCTGCCTACGCCGCCCGCGCCGATGATGAGAACATGTGACATGCCCGTGTCATAGGGGCGGGCAGGGGAGTTTTCAAGCATCAACTGAGAGAAGATCATCTTGTAACGCGTGGTGAATCGGCTTGTCAAACACGGGGCACTGGGTTTGCTTTGGCCTGTGCGCGGTCAACGCGCTGTGTTTATGCCCAAGGTCTACATCAAAACGTATGGTTGTCAGATGAACGAGCGGGATACCGAGCAGGTGGCCCGTATGTTCACGGAGGGTGGCTACACGGTGACCGGCGATGAAACGGAAGCGGATGCCATTTTGGTGAATACCTGCTCGGTGCGCGATCAGGCGGAGCAAAAGGCTTTGGGGAAAATGAACAAGATGGGAAAGATCCGCCGCACCAAACCGCATGTGGTCTACGGTTTCATGGGTTGCATGGCGCAATCGCGCGGTAGCGAGCTCTTCGCCAGCATCCCGCACCTCGATGTGGTGGTGGGCACGCAAAAATACCACAAGGTGTTTTCTTATGTGGATGACATTTTGAAACGCCGCCTCGAAATGCGCATGGATCAGCCGGAGCATTCGCTGCGCGGCGAAAGCGTCTGCGATGTAGAGGAGGAAGCCGGCTCGCAAAATACCATTCGCGATCACCTCACCAAGACACGACAAGTCAGCGCATTTGTCTCGATCATGCAGGGCTGCAATATGCGTTGCTCGTTTTGCATCGTGCCGGATACCCGAGGAAAAGAACGCAGCAGGCCGATCTCGGACATTGTCGATGAGGTGAAGCGCCTCGTCGATCAGGGGGTGAAAGAGGTGAATTTGTTAGGGCAGATCGTCAATCTCTACGGTCGCACCGAGTTTCCCATCGTCGCCCGCAAGTCGCCCTTCGTGCAGTTGCTGGAAGCGGTGCATGCGGTCGATGGCCTGGAGCGCATCCGTTTTGTTTCCCCGCATCCCATCGGTTTCCGCGAGGATCTGGTGCAGGCCTTTGTCGATCTGCCCAAGCTCTGCTCGCACATTCATTTCCCGATGCAGAGTGGCTCGGACCGGATTTTGCAACTGATGAGACGCCCGTATCGCCATGAGAAGTTCATGGAAATCTGCCGCAACATGAAATCTGCGCGTCCGGACCTGGCGATCACGACCGATATCATCGTCGGCTTCCCCACGGAGACGGAAGAGGATTTCCTCGCTTCGTTGGAAACAGTAAAAGAAGTAGAATTTGCCAATGCCTTCATCTTCCGTTACTCGAAACGCCGCAATACCCCCGCTGCGGACATGGACGGGCAGATCGAGGAAAGCGTGAAGGAAGAGCGCAATCAGCGATTGCTGCAAGTGGTGAATGAGATCTGCACACGCCAGCACGCCGAGTTGGTGGGGAAAACTCAGCGAATTCTTTGCGAGGGGCTCTCCCGCTACAATGACCAGCGCTTGTCGGGTCGCACCAGCCAGAACCGCATTGTCGTGTTCGAGGGCGATATCGACCAGTGCATGGGTCAAATGCTAGATCTTCACATCGACGACACCACCGGTTTCACATTGTATGGAACACAGCGAGCTCTTTAGCTTAGCCATTGGTGTGTGATTAACAGACTGATCAAGCACTGAGGCCGCTGAGATGATCTAAATGCCCTCGCCGATTCGACGATCTTTTTTGTGACTGCAATCGATCTTATGGATCGCCAGAAAAAATCGCTCTTTTCACCGACGATGATTTCCCCTTGAATGCGCGCGTGCCGTTTACCTTACTCAAGACCGATGCCGAATCGAAAGCGCGACTCGGGCGTCTCGATTTGCCGCACGGCACGGTGGAGACCCCGATTTTTATGCCCGTGGGCACCCAAGGGTCGGTAAAAACCTTGCATCCCGATGACCTCGATGCCCTTGGCGCGCAGATCATTCTGGGAAATACCTACCATCTCTGGCTGCGACCCGGTCACGAGTTGATCAAGGATATGGGCGGTCTGCATTCCTTCGCCTCGTGGAACAAGCCCATCCTCACTGACTCTGGTGGTTTCCAGGTATGGTCCTTGGCGAAGTTGCGTAAAATTACCGAGGAGGGCGTGCGTTTCCAAAATCACCTCGATGGCTCGAAAATGATGCTCACCCCCGAGCTCAGCATGGAAATCCAGGCGGCGATCGGTTCGGACATCGCCATGCTCTTCGACGAGTGTCCGCCTTATCCTTGTGATGAAAAATATGCCGCTGAGTCGCTCGCTCTCACCACCCGCTGGGCGAGACGCTGCAAGGACTGGGTGATGCAGAACGAACCGTGCTCGGGGCAGGGGAGACAGCACCATTTCGGCATCGTGCAGGGCTCGATCTACGCCGATCTGCGCGCCCAGTCGGCCACGGAGCTGGCGGAAATGGACTTCGATGGCTACGCAGTGGGCGGTGTGAGTGTCGGTGAACCGGAGGAGGAAATGTTTCGCGCCATCGACAACGCGGTTCCCTTTCTCCCGGAAAACAAACCGCGCTACGCCATGGGTCTGGGCACACCACCGCAGATTTTGGAAATGATTGGTCGTGGCGTGGACATGTTTGACTGCGTCATGCCCACCCGCGTCGCCCGTCATGGCACGGCCTTCACACTCGATGGTCCGATCCAGATCAAGAACCTGGCCTTTGCCCGAGATATTCGTCCGCTCTGTGAAACCGCCCATCCTCACGTGGCCCGCTTTTCCCGCGCCTACATCCGCCATTTGTTTCGAGCGGGAGAAATTCTCTCTTTACGATTGCTTTCTTTCCACAATCTGCATTTCTATTTGCGTCTCGTGAGCGATGCGCGCCAAGCCATCGCTGACGGCACATTTGTGTCTTTTAAAAATTCTTTCATCAAACGCTACCAACAACGATCATGACTCCGACTCTCTTTTCCCTTTTTGCTCAATCTTCCGGCCAAGGTGCCGCACCCAGCTATCAAGGTCTGGTTATGATGGGACTCATGGTGGTGATGTTTTATTTCCTGCTCATTCGCCCGCAACAACGCCAGCGGAAGGAACTGCAGCAGCGCATTGAATCGATGCAGACCGGCGACAAAGTCGTGACCACCGCCGGTATTCACGGTTTGGTTCACCATATCAAAGAAAAGACCGTGGTGATTAAGATCGCTGATAGCACCATGGTCGAGTTCGATAAAACCGCGGTAGCCGTGGTGATCAAGTAATTCGCTTCTCTGATCCATTTTGGAATTTTACCCACGTATGCACATGTCATTATTTCCCGCGACTCTTGCCGTTTTGCCCGAGTGGTTGAACAAGCTTTCGTTTCCCGTATGGTTGGAAAAAGTCACGACTGACCCGCTCGGATTGTTCTTCTATGGATTGATTTTGCTGGTGTTATTCGGTTGGTATTTTGCCACTGAGCATGAACGTCGCAAGCGTGACGTAGGCACAGTACTGCTCGTGCTGGTGACCCTTCTCTGCCTCATTGCCTTGCTGCCTCTCGAGCGAAAACTCAAAGGCGCGATCGACATTATGGGTGGTTCTTCTTTTACGATGAAAGTGCAACCTCGCGACGACGAGGAAGGCAACAAGCTGCAGGTGACAGAACAGGATACCGACAATGCGATTACGATCATTGAAAAACGACTCAATGAGTCAGGTATCGCCGAGCCTGTGATTTTCCGTCAGGGGATCAACCGGTTGGTGGTGCAGATGCCCGGTGTGAAGCCGGAGGATGCGGCCGCCGTAAAGAAAAAATTGCAGGAAGCTGCAAAACTTGAACTCCGCGAGGTGCACCCTCAGTCGGATATGCTGGCCGATCAAGTAGCTGCGGGTGAACACATTGAACCAGGCTACAAGGTGTTTCAATACGTTTACAAAGTGGCGGAAGGCACTCCTGAAGAAAAGGAAATGACGTCCAACATTCTGCTCAACCGCCGTCCCGCTGTGCAGGGCAACGATATCGTGCGCGCCAGTCCTGACGTAATGGGTGGGGGGCGAGTGGACATTACTCTGAACGGCGATGGCGAGGATAAGATGATCGCTCTCACCGCGCCAATGAATGCTGGTCGCGATCGCATCGCTATCGTTCTCGATGGCCGTTGCATCAGTGCCCCCGTGGTTCAGCAAGTGCCCCTTGGCAAACAATTCCAGATCACTGGGTTGAATGCGCAGGGAGAAGCGGTCTCTCTGGCCAAAAACCTGATGAACCCCATCAACAACCCGCTGCAACTCGACGAGGAGCGCACAGTATCGCCCACTCTGGGAGCTGCAGTGGTGAAACAAGGGGTCATGTCGGGCGTAGTGGGCTTAATTGCCACTTTCCTGTTCATTCTACTCTACTACCGCTTTGCTGGATTTGTCGCGCTTGTGGGTCTTGTCGTGAACACTTTGATGTTGTTTGGCATCATGGCAATGTTCGGTTTCTCTTTCTCGCTTCCGGGTATCGCGGGTATCGTTCTGACCATCGGCATGGCAGTGGATGCCAACGTCCTGATCTACGAACGTCTGCGCGAGGAGATCGCCGCGGGCAAGTCGGTGAAAAGCGCCATCGGTGTGGCCTACGAAAAAGCTTTCACTGCGATTTTCGATTCGAACTTCACATCGCTGATTACAGCCATCGTGCTTTTCTGGCGCGCTAGTGGCACAGTGAAGGGATTCGCGATCACCCTGACGATCGGTCTCGTGGCGTCGATGTTTGCTTCGATCTTGGTGACACGCGTTTTGTTCCGCTGGTGCATCGATCGTAATATGATCAAGACCTTCAAGTTTGCGAATCTGATCAAATCGGCCGATTTTGACTTCCTTGGCAAACGCGGAGTGGCTGCTCTTTTGTCATTCGTGCTGATCATCGCCTCGGCGGGCGTTTATCTGGTGAAGAAAGAGCGATCGCTGGGGATTGACTTCACGGGTGGAACCATCATCACCTACGATCTTGGACAGAGACAGGGGATGCCATTCACGGAAGTGGAGAAGGTGATCAAAGGCATGACTCTGCAGAAGTCCGCTACCGCGCAGGAGGAAATGAATCTCGTCACAGGTCGCCTGCTCACTGTTCGATGCGACAACAAGGACGCGCCCATGATCGAACAACAATTGGCGGCTTCTTTCCCCGAAGTTGTGAAAGACAACTTGGTTCCCAGTCGTGAGGAAGTTTCTGCGCTACTCGGCATGGAGTTTCTGCGCGATTCGGGCTTGGCATTGGTCCTGGGTATGGGTTTGATTTTCCTCTACGTGGGCATGCGTTATCGTCTGGCTTTCGCTGTGGGTGCCATCATCGCTTTGCTTCACGATGTGATTATTTCTTGTGGTTTGATTGTGATATTGGGCAATCAGCTTTCCCTGATCCACATTGCCGCGATTTTGACCATCGCTGGATATTCGATCAATGACACGGTGATCATTTTCGACCGGATTCGCGAGACCTTGCGCTACAGCACAGGGTCCTTGAAAGACATCATGAACGAGGCCATCAACGCCACGTTGTCGCGGACGATCTTGACCTCGGGTGCCACACTATTCTCCGTGGCGGCATTGTATCTCTTCGGCGGCCAAGCCATGCGTGATTTCTCTCTGATGATTCTCATCGGGATCGTGGTGGGAACTTACTCGTCGATCTTCGTGGCTTCCGCGCTCGTGCTCTGGTGGGCCAAGGTGAACAATGCCGACTACCGTGAAACGGAAGAAAGTTCCGCCGAGACTGTGGAAGTGGTCGGCTAAGATCGAATCATCACATTTTTTCTCATGCAGGCGGCTGAAAAGCCGCCTGTTGTGTTTTTCAAGTTCACTTGACTTCCTGCCATTGTTGGATGTCTTGCCCTTTGACTTCATACCAACCGGGAAAACCACGCCAAGAGATCTTGCCGTTTTTATCGGTGGTGAGAGTAAGTTCCGTATGCCATTGGCGGTTCACCAGATCGACAAATGCCTGACCGCGCTTGCGGATGGTCCAGTCGCGATTCCAAGAAGCTGCCTGCGGTTTCCAGTGGGAGCCTTCCCAAAACCCCCAGAGCATGAAGCCATGATAAGCGGGATGGCTGAAGGTGGCGATCATGGCATCGCGGGTGAAATCCGCCGCCAATGCCTCATCCGCCGTGGTGACCACATCAAACTCGGTAATGATTTGTTTCGGTGCAACGGTGGCAAAGCGATCGGTAGTGGCCAGCATTTCCATCGGAGATGGCAGGTAGCTTTCATCAAAGTGCGCCTGATTGCCGAGACCGGCGACTGGGTAACCCTCTGTTTTTAACGATTGAAGATACTTCAACGTGCCATCGCTCTGCGCACCGGGCCGAAAGATCTGATCTTCGTTGATGAAAAAGGGCAAAGGGCTGAGTTGTCGGGCGAGATCGAACACCTCGCGATCGATGCGCTCCAACCCTTGGTGTGTTGTCAGAAGATCTGCACCAGCCCAGGCCACAGGATGGTTGATCACATCCCACTCGCAGACTCGGTTGCCGACAAAGTTCATGCGTTCCTTTGCGCTCTCAAGGAAATGTCCGCGCACCTGCTCTGCGGATTTTCCCTCCAAATTGTGCGGACGAGCCGTTTGCATCAGATAATGCCCACGAACGGCGATCTTTCGATCGGACAACCAAGTAAGCGCCTTGTCCAGTTGTTGATTGCGTTTTTGTTTTTGTGCCTCGCTCAGTTGAGGCGCCCAACCGTAATCCTTGAGATCGTTTTCAAATACTACCATGCTGAAGTATCGATCGACGATGCGACGGAATTCTTCCCCATCGGCCGATGGGTCGAGCAGCCGGCTCGCGGGTACGGCTGAGCCGAAACCAAAAGCATGGCGGCGCAGGCTGAGAGTCACTTCGCGTTGGCGTAAAGGCTCGCCACGGGGATCGCGTAAGGTCAGGACACAATCTTTTTTTCGTGTTTCCTCGATTCGTTTCATGGCCTCAACACGCCATGGCGCATCGGTTTCACGGCCCTCGTAACTGCGGCGGATGCGTGGGAATTGGCTCACATCGGTATTGGGAGGATAGACCCAAGCATGAACGCTCGCCACCTCCCAGTCCTGTTCTTGTTGTCCGCATAGCATGGCCAGTTGGAGTCGGTCAGTGGCAATGTCCTCCTGCGCCATCAGCAGAACCGGCAAGTCTTGCCATTCAGTGTTGATGGGAACTTCCATCGAGCCTGTATAGGCGTTGTAAGGTGCTGCACCGAGTTGCCACTTTGCGATGAAGGCCGTGCGCTTCGGGGAGATGGATCGACAACGAACGAGTGCCAGTAAGGGGCTGTTCTTGGCAATTTTTTTGGGGGCGGTTGCGGTCACCGAGCACTGTGCCACAAAAGGCCGGGATGTGTCGGCACGCGTCACGTGGATCTGCTGTTTTCCTTCACCGGTGCTTTGAGCTCGTCCATGCCCGGCAAAAACATGTGTGGTCAGTCCTTTGAGTTCCAGAACCGTTCCTGCTGCGGGGATATCAATGGCCCATACGGGCGGTAAGCAGAATAGGAGAAATAAAAATGGTTTCATAGCGAAGGAAAAACAAAATGATTCCGTGGGCGAGGCACACCGAATAGCGCGTGCCGCACTTTCCAGTGCAAATCCTAGATGGGCAAAGCGGTGAATCCGAGTGAGAGCTGGATGTTACGATTGTCCGATGATGGTGCGGAAATGTTCGTAGGCCTGAGCCCATTCGGCGGTATCACAGGGCACAAAGGTCTTGAAATCGAACGAAGCTTTGATCAACTCGCGGGCTTCGACGATCGATGGCAGGTGTCCAGTGGCGATCATTTGGATCGCAATGTTGCCGCACGAAGTGGCTTCGACCGGGCCAGCGATCACCTCGATACCCAAAGCATTGGCCGTGGCTTGAGTGAGGTGGCTGTTTTGAATACCGCCTCCGCCTACGTGCAATCGTGCGAATGTGGATCCGGTGAGATGGCAGATCTTGTCGTAGGTCACACGATATTTCAGCGCGATGGAATCGGTCGCGATACGTAGGATTTTGCCCTTCACTTGCGGCACGTTTTGACCTGTGACGCGGCAGTATTCCTGAATTTTTTCGGGCATGTCGCCCGCAGTGGAAAAACTGGGGTGATCTGGATCAATGAAGGCGGTAAACGCCGGAGCTTCGATAGCGAGTTCCGCAAGTGCCGCGTAATCGAGATCCTCGCCGTCTATGGCCCACTGACGTTTGCACTCCTGAATCAACCACAGTCCTGAGATGTTTTTCAAAAATCGCACTGTTCCGGAGTGTCCCAGTTCGTTGCAAAATCCGGCATCAAATGCTGCTTCACTCGTGATTGGTTGATTGGTTTCCAAGCCCATGATGGACCAAGTTCCAGAGGAAAGCCAGAGGTTGTCTCCCTGGCTCATCGGGATGCCGGCCACGGCGGAGGCTGTGTCGTGACTGGCCGAGGCGATCACTGGAATGTCGGCCTTACCAATGTAGTCGGCCACCTCACTGCGGATCGGTCCAAGAATCGTACCGGGCTCCACCACGTTGCCAAATATCCGTCGAGGCAGATCAAGGGCATCGATGACCGGCCACGCCCAATCGTTGCTGTGAGGATCGAAAAGCTGTGATGTGGAAGCCACGGTACGCTCGTTGGCCATCACACCAGTCAGCCAGTAAGCCAGTAGGTCAGGAATGAACAACAGCCTTTCCGCTTGCTGCAGCGCGGGCGATTGGCGCAATTGTTCCGCCAGCAAATGCAGCGAGCTATTGTAAAAATTCGTGCGGACTCCCGTGTGCCGGAACACGGTGTGTTCATCGAGAAGTTCATGCATTTTTTCCGCCATTCCCTCGAAGCGAGAATCACGGTATTGGTGCGGCATGCCTAACAGACGTCCGTGACCATCGAGCAAGCCAAAGTCGCAACCCCAGGTGTCGATGCCGATCGAGCAAATGCGATCGCCGTAAGTCGCCACCGCCTTGCGTAAGCCTTCGAGAATGTCACGATAGAGGCCAATGACGTTCCAGAAAGATCCACCCGGAAGGTCCGTGCCTGGATTGCCGAAACGATGGACCTCCTCGAGATAAAGCCGTTGCAAATCTGTTTTCGCTGCGATGATACGGCCGGAACCGGCCCCTAGGTCGATGGACAAGAATACTTTTTTCGGCATGGTCGGAAGGAAAAAGAAAATGTGAGATGCGTGGGGAATACAATCAGGCGGCGTCTTCGCTCTTTTCCGAGCGGCGTTTTTTTATGGTGGGTGGTTTTTCTCCCAGCACCGATTGCCGGTTGATGGTGACCATTTCTACGTCCTTGCGCGATGGAATTTCATACATCACATCGAGCATGATTCGTTCAAAGATAGAGCGCAGGGCTCGCGCTCCAGTCCCGCGTTTGATGGCCTCTTCGGCAAAGGCCTTCAGCGCATCGCGTGTGACATTGAGTTTCACACCATTGAGCGAAAGCTGTTTGGCGTATTGCTTGCAAAGCGCGTTCTTGGGCTCGGTGAGAATCTGGATCAATTCATCTTCTGTAAGCTGACGCAGTGATGAAATGACCGGCAGGCGTCCGATGAACTCGGGAATCAGCCCGAAGTGCAGCAAATCCTCGGGCACCGTCATTTCTAGCACATTCTTGTTGGGGTCCAATCCTTCGTTGGCTGTCTCACTCGTGTGGAAACCAAGTGTGTTTTTGCCGAGACGACGACGAATTTTGTCTTCGAGTCCGACAAAAGCCCCGCCGCAGATGAAGAGAATCTTCTCGGTGTTGACCTGAATGTATTCTTGTTGCGGATGTTTGCGTCCGCCCTGCGGTGGCACGTTGCAGATGGTGCCTTCGAGAATTTTGAGCAATGCCTGTTGCACGCCCTCGCCGGAAACGTCGCGGGTGATGGAAACATTTTCCGTCTTGCGGCCGATCTTATCGATTTCATCGACATAAATGATGCCGCGCTCGGCTTTAGCGATATCGAAATCAGCTGCTTGCAACAGACGCAAGATGATGTTTTCCACGTCTTCACCCACATATCCCGCTTCCGTCAGTGTGGTGGCATCCACAATGCAAAATGGCACATCCAGAGTTCGTGCCAGAGTCCTTGCCAACAGCGTTTTGCCTGAACCGGTGGGCCCGAGCAGCAAGACGTTCGACTTTTCGATTTCTACGCCTTCGTATTCCTTCGCATCGGCCCCCGTCGGTTGATTGAGGCGTTGGTAGTGATTGTAGACTGCCACCGACAGGACTTTTTTCGCATGTTCCTGACCGATGACGTGCTGGTCAAGCTTCATGCGGATTTCCGCCGGTGTGGGCAGTGCGGCACGCTTGGCTCGTTGCGCTGTTGACTTAGCGGAATCGACACTCCGCAGTTCTTTATCAAGAATGGATACGCATAAATCGACACATTCATTGCAAATGTATACCCCAGGGCCGGCAATGAGTTTTTTAACTTCGGAGTGTCCTTTGCCGCAAAAAGAACACATGGAAAGATTGGAAGAGCGTGCCATGCAAGGATGTGGGATGTGCGCGATTTTTAAAGGTCGCGCATGACAATCACAAGAGCAATTCATGCCATCTCTGGGAAAAAAGCTGAGCCGTTCTTTTTTAGTTGCATATTTTGCCAAATAACCAAGTATTGGGCTGTGTCAGCTTGTTCGCCCTATCAACCAATCAACAAAGCCGGGTTTCGCAGAGCGGCATCGGTGTTCAAAGCCTTGGGTCATCCTGCGAGGGTCATGATGGTGGAGGAGTTGTCTCGCGGGGAGCGATGCGTGGCGGATCTGACCGCCCTGGTGGGACTGGATATGTCCACGGTTTCCAACCATCTGTCCGTGCTTCGAGGCGTGGGCATCGTTGTGGATGATCGACGCGGCACGCAGGTATTTTACTCCCTTCGCAAATCCTGCCTGATGAATCTTTTCTGTTGTCTGGATGATTTTGACGAAGAAAAACGATAAACAATGATCACCCATCTCCAAGTATACGATCCCCCCATGTGTTGCTCTACCGGCATCTGTGGCACGAGCATAGATCCCGACTTGATCAATTTTGCAGCGATGCTTGCTCAGTTCACTCAGCGCGGAGTCAAGGTCGAGAGATACAATCTCGGTCAACAAGCGCTCGCTTTCGCTCAAAATTTCGCTGTGCAAGAAAAACTTCGCGCGGAGGGGGCAGATTGTCTTCCTCTCATTTACTGCGATGGCATTTTGCGTATGCAGGGTCGCTATCCCACGCAAGAGGAACGTCGTGAGTGGGTTAAGAATGCAGTGGGGAAGGAGAGTTCGGAATGAAAGCCGACAAGAGCACGGATGCCTCTTCTATGGATCAAGAAGCGAAGACGAGTGAGACGCCTGTGCTCCTTTCGCATTATCAACCAGATTCGGGCACGGCGACGCGGTATCTGTTTTTCACTGGCAAAGGTGGAGTAGGAAAAACTTCGTTATCTTGTGCCACCGCATTGCGTCTTGCTGAAGCGGGCAAGCGTGTGTTGTTAGTCAGTACCGATCCAGCATCGAACCTAGATGAGGTTCTAGAAACGAAACTTACGAATCATCCGACTCCGATCGCCGGCGCAAGTGGACTCGAGGCTTTGAACATCAATCCCGTGGAGGCAGCCGCGGCCTATCGGGAACGACTCATCGGACCGATGCGGGGGATCTTGCCAGAAAGCGCACTGCGGAGCATGGAAGAACAACTGTCAGGCTCGTGCACGATGGAAATTGCCGCTTTTGACGAGTTTGCAGGACTGATCGGTGATCTCGATTCGGTCGCCATGTATGATCATATCGTGTTCGATACCGCGCCCACGGGTCATACGCTGCGCTTGATGAGTTTAGCGAAAGCGTGGGATCAATTTCTCGATCATAATCAGAGTGGCACCTCTTGTCTCGGGCCACTCGCAGGTTTGGAAAAACAGCGCGCGATGTATGAGACTGCGGTCGCCACACTGGTCAATCCCCTACTTACGACTTTGGTGCTGGTGAGTCGACCACAACGGGCATCTTTGCGCGAGGCTCAGCGCACATCGTTGGAATTGCGACAACTGGGCGTATCGCGTCAAGAACTCGTGATCAACGGCGTGTTTCATACCGATTGTCCCGATGACCGCGTGGCTCAGGCGATGCAAGATCGCGGACGTAAGGCATTGGCAGACGCGGGTGACTTTCTGGCGAGCATGCCTCGTTTTTTTGTTCCGTTGAGAGCGGTCAATATACTCGGTTTGGCGGGGCTGAGGCATTTGTTCGACGGAGACGCTTCCGTGGCGACGATCGAAATGGATTCCCGGTGGCAAGCTCCCGTGATGCTTTGCCTCAATACGGTCGTGGATGAACTGGAAAGAAAAGGCAAGGGCGTGATCATGACCATGGGCAAAGGTGGTGTGGGAAAAACTACGGTTGCGGCGGCGCTTGCTGTTGCATTGGCAAAGAGGGGACATGCGGTTCATCTCACTACGACCGATCCTGCAGCCCATCTGGCACAGACTCTTGATGGGTCATTGCCGGGGCTGAGTCTTAGCAGGATTGATCCGGTTGCTGAGACAGCAGCATACACCGCCACTGTGATCGCTGAGCAGGCAGCGCGTCTCGATGATGCGGCCCTTTCTTTGCTGAAAGAGGACCTGCGTTCACCATGCACGGAAGAGATTGCCGTATTTCGCGCTTTCGCCCGGGAAGTGGCGAGAGGCGAAAAAGGATTTGTTGTTTTGGATACCGCACCCACGGGACACACCTTGCTTTTGCTTGATGCCAGTGAGGCCTATCAACGCGAGTCAGAGCGGCAGGCGGGAACTTTTCAACCAGAAGAAGTGTTGCATTTGCTGCAGCGTTTGCGGGATCCGAATTTCACCTCGATGATCTTGGTGACACTGCCTGAGGCTACTCCCGTGCATGAAGCTGCCGATCTGCAAGAGGATCTACGGCGCGCTCAGATCGAGCCTTTTGCTTGGGTCATGAACCAAAGCTTGTATGGCTGCGATACATGTGATCCCTTGCTGAAGATGCGGCAGGAATCCGAACGCCGTTACCTCAAGGAAGTCGCGGAGATTCATGCGCAACGCGTTGCTTGGTTGCCATGGCAAACACAGGAACCCGTGGGGGTCGCCGCTCTAATCGCATTGTCTGCATCAATCCCATTATGACTGAATCGATCGCAAAAAACATGTCGTTTATCGACCGTTACCTGACGGTCTGGATTTTCGCTGCCATGGGCATTGGCGTTTTGTTGGGAAATATGGTCCTAGATGATCCATCGGCCTTTTTCGCGCCCATGACAGTGGGAACCACCAATATCCCCTTAGCGATCGGACTGATCGTCATGATGTATCCACCTCTTGCCAAAGTGCGCTATGCAGAAATGCCGAAGGTTTTTTCTAACAAAAAAATTCTTTCTCTCTCCTTGATTCAAAACTGGGTCATCGGGCCTGTTTTGATGTGGCTCCTGGCAGTGCTGTTTCTTCGCGATCAGCCTGAATACATGATCGGACTCATTCTCGTAGGCATCGCACGTTGCATCGCGATGGTGCTGGTATGGAATCATTTGGCCAAGGGCAGCAGCGAGTATGCGGCGGGCTTGGTGGCATTGAATAGCATCGCACAAATTCTTTTTTACAGTGCCTATGCTTGGTTTTTCATCACCGTGTTGCCGCCTTACGTCGGGCTGAAAGGTGTGATCGTGCCCATTGCGATGTCGGACATTTTTCAGAGCGTTCTGATCTATCTGGGCATTCCCTTTGCCGCAGGTGTCTTGAGCCGAGTGATTTTGGTCAAGGCGAAAGGCGAGAAATGGTATGAGAGCATGTTCTTACCGAAAATCGCGCCGCTGACCTTGATCGCGTTGCTTTTCACAATCGTGCTGATGTTTACCTACAAAGGCGATGCCATTGTGCGCCTGCCCATGGATGTGCTGCGCATTGCGATTCCGCTCGTGATCTATTTTGCGGTCATGTTCCTAGTGAGCTTCGCCATGGCGGCCCGACTGGGATCGGACTATCCGCGCACGGCGAGCGTGGCCTTCACTTCCGCGGGCAACAATTTTGAGTTGGCGATCGCGGTGGCAATTGCGGTGTTCGGCCTCGACTCGGGTGTGGCTTTTGCCGCCGTGGTGGGTCCGCTGATCGAAGTGCCGGCCTTGATTGGCCTGGTGCATGTCTCGTTTTTTCTTCGTCGCAAATTCTTTTCTGCTGAAACTTTATGAAACCATTGATCTTAATACTCTGCACAGGAAATTCCTGTCGTTCTCATCTGGCGGAAGGTTTGTTGCGTCGGGCTCTAGGCAATGATTTTGTCGTCGCCAGCGCCGGATCGAATCCCGCAGGTTATGTGCATCCACTGGCGATCAGGGCGATGTCAGAAATCGGCATCGATCTCTCCACTCATCGTTCGAAGCATCTGAATGAATTTCTCGATCAAGAGGTCGAGACGGTCATCACCGTATGTGGCAATGCGGATCAAGCGTGTCCGATTTTTCCTGGACAAGTGAACCGTCATCATTGGGGATTCGATGATCCTGCTCACGCAACTGGAACGGAGGAGGAACAGATGCAGGTGTTCCGCCGCGTGCGCAATGAAATCGAACGGGTTTTTCTCGCCTATGCGGCGGGTCGAAGGGATCAGCGCGCATCGTGAAAACGAGCGGCGTATTTGGCGAGTAAGTCAGCTTCGAGATTGACGGAATCTCCGATGTTTTTACGCTGCAAATTCGTTCGCGAAATCGTGTGCGGAATGATCCAGAAAACTGCGCTATGCGGATGAAGATCGGCAATGGTCAGCGAGATGCCATCAATGGCGATCGATCCCTGGGGAATGCAGTAGCGTTGTACTTTTTCCGGTAGCGAGATTTCCAGTCGATGATCCTGCCCGCGTGGTGAGAGATCGAGAATCGAACCGGTGGCATCCACATGACCTTGCACAAAATGACCACCAAGTCGGGTGGTGGGGAGGAGGGCGCGCTCTAGATTGACCAGAGAACCATCGCGAAGATCTCCCAGAGAAGTGAGCGACAAGGTTTGGGCCAGTAGGTCGAAAGCCGTCTGCTCTCCGTCGATGGCGGCCACGGTCAAACAACATCCGTTTACGGCGACGGATTCCCCCAGTTCCAACTCCTCTGCGAAAGGAATGTTCAATAGCAGCCGCGCTTGATCCCCACGCTGCTGGAGTGAAATGACTGATCCTGTGGTTTCCACCAATCCTGTGAACATAACTTAGTGAGTGGGCGATTGTGGCGCTGTTGGTTGTTTGGCTTCTTGCCCCTGACGATGGAGTTCGATGCTAGGAATGAATTTCATCATCACTATGGTTATGAGAGTAGGGATCAAAGCACCAAGGAAAAGCTTCAAAGGAGAAATACCATTGCCGAAATACTTGCTGAGAATGGATTGGCCGGCAGGATTTGGAGCATTGGCAATCACGGTCAATCCTCCGCCTGTTACGGCGCCTGCAAGCACACTGTATTTGAGTGCTGGTGAAAGATTGCCTACCTGACTGGCGAGGTAAGTGATGGCCGCATTGTCATTGAATCCGGTAAGGATTGTCGAGCCAAGATACAATGGCCATTCGGATAGCGAGGTGATGATGGGGGCAAGCCACCAACCTTGCAAACCTCCGTGAATCACGAGGGACCCGAGAAAGAATGCCACCAGAATCGGACCTCTTAGCTCGATGGGATTCTGGTGATGGCGCGTAGCTTTGTTGAAGGCGATAAAAAACAAAAATCCGCCGATGAAAAGCGGTGGATCATGGGAGAACAGAACGGTCCACCCCATGAAAAGGATATGGGTGATCGTAACTTGGAGCGGAATGGGCGTTTCGCGCTGATACCAGTCGGGAATACCATCCTGGTTTTTGTCCGACATTTTTTTTGCCATACCCTCGAGTTCCTTGTGGAAGAAAAAGTAGTAGAGCAAGGAGGAAACGATGATGGCCAGCATCGCTTTGACACCGAAATGAAAGAACATGAAGGGTGTGGTGAGTTCCCATTTTTTCGCCACCATGAGGACGGGAGGTGCCGCGAAATGGGTGAGTACGCCGCCAATGGAGATATTGACGAACAACAGTCCTAGCGTGGCGTAAGCGAATTTTCCGCTGGGCTTGAGTGGATAAAATTTCCGCGCTAGAAGCAGGGCCGCGATGGTCATGGCGGCTGGCTCGGTGATGAGGGATCCGAGCAAGGGGGCGATGATGAGAATCGACAACCACCATGCAGCGGGCGATTCATGGCCAAGCCGCGCCACCTTACGCAAGCAGATTTCGGCAAAGCGCAGGATGGGGCGAGTGGATGCAATGGCCATGATCACAAAAACGAACATCGGCTCGGTGAAATTCACGCTCATGATGTAGGATTTCATTTCGGTGAATCCCACGAAGCAAAAAAGTGCTGCCATCAGCGCAATGATCCATATGCCGAAGATCGCTTCGACCTCGCCGCAAAAATGCAGGACCGTGGCCTTGAACGAAACCATCTTCTGTTCCTCAGGCATGGTATGTAGGTCATGAGCAATTTTTTTGATTTTTTCGTCGTGCTCGTGCTGAACTTTGTGGGCGTATTGAGTGATAGGAATCGCGGCAAAGGTATGCAGGATGGCAAGCAGGAAAAGGATCGAGGCCACTGCCAGAATGGGCTCCTTTTGGGCGCGATGGCGGATGATGTCCCACACGCCTGTGATGTTTTCGGCTTTTTCTTGAGAGGCAAAAAGTTCCGACCTCTTGATGAATTCCGGAGCCGCTGCAGGATGATCCGCCGCGAAAGCCGGCATCCCTGACAATATCAAAGCGGTCAGAGCCAGGAAAAGAAACAGACGGTTCATGTGAGGCTTGAGTAAAAACCACGACGAGGGGAATGCAAGAATTTTGTGTTTTGCTGTTCTGTTATGAAATGCTACGGTCTTCTCATGAATTTGTGTTGGGTTTCACTCTGGATCGTCGCAGCTCTGCTATGTTCCTGCGGAGCCTCGAACCAGAGTGCAAAAAAGGAAGAATTGCCCTTTGGTCCTAGCGGCATTCCGAAGCAGTTGCGGGCCAATCCCGAAGTCGATGGCCCTGAGGAGCAAGGAGGAGTAGCTGCGAAAGAAATTAGCGTTGCAATGGCGAGTCACCCGAGCGCGGACAACATCGTGTGGACTGATCCGGATAAGATGGATCAAAACATCCCGGAGTTGCAGAAACTGTTGTCCGGTCCTAAGCGAGAGGTCTGGATGAATAGCGAGATCGAGGCCAGACGAATCGCGATACGTGAAGGGAAGTGTGTGATGATCTGGTTTACGGATAGCGCCCGCAGTCCACTCTGCAAAACTCTCAGTGAGGAATTGTTCGGACGTGGTGAGTTTGGTGATTGGGCCCGCGATCACACGATCCGTCTGATGGTTGATCAGAGTGCTCTGATGGCACGTGGTGAAAAATACGATAAGGAAGTGAGCTCGCAGGAATACGTCGAGCAAATGAAGAAAAAATACAAAGCATTGGGCACGCCGGTGGTCGTGCTTCTATCGCCGCGCGGCGAGGTCTTGGGCAAGTATCGCGGCTATATCAAAGGGCAGTCAGAGTTTTTTTGGGGGCAACTCAAACACGCCGTGAACGTGGGGCAAAGCGATTACCAAGACTGGATGAAAAAATTGGAAAAACAGGGCTATCGTCGATGGCATGACAAGCAGGGTCGCACCTTGGTGGCGCGCATGATTTCCTACCAACAGGGGGAAATGATCATGGTGGAGCCTGATGGCAATCGTTTCCGCACCAAGGAACATTCCTTATCGGAGGAGGATCAGAAATGGATTGTTGCGGAAAAAAATCAACGGGGCATCCGGTGAAACTGATTCTCGCATGGTCGAGGCAGTATGGCAGGATGGGCTACATGCTGTGCTTTCTCACAGTGTTGCTCTGGCAGTGCCGGTTTGTCCGCTGTGGGTCGAATTTGTTGCCGGATCATGCTTGTGAATCTCTCGATCATTGGACTCGACATTTTTCGGCGAAAGCGGATGTGGCACAATCGGATACCGCTGGGTTGGTTATAAAAAAACGACGCAATGAGCCGACATTTTCATTAACTCGATCGCTTGAAGGATTAGAGGAAGTCGGCTACCTCGCTGTGACTTGTGAAGCCAGTTGGGAGAATGCTGCGCCGCATCCTGCCGTCAGATGGCTCGCTCCGCGGGTGGTCATTGCTGGCTATGATGATCGCAATCGTTTTTGCGCTCCACTGGACCACGGTGTAGTGTCTGCTCATGGCACGAGGGATTGGCATCGAGTTCAAACGGTCATGCAGTTGCCCCGCGAACTAAAAAAAGTGATACTGTCGATCGATGGTTTTGGCGAAGAGGGAATACTTCGATTGCGTGATCTGCGGGTGGAGCCAGTGCGACAGCGAGTCTGGTTTGTTCCCGCTACGGTGATTTTATTGGGCGCTTGGGCCTGGTATGTGAGTCGCATGCTATTGCCACAAATTCGTGGTCAAAGGATTCACTTACGCGCCTTTGTGATCGCTTGCGGTATTTTGTCAGGAGCTTGGTTCTTTGTTTTTCCCCAAGGTAGGACTCTGTTTCCATCTCTGACTGGCGATTTTGTGATGGGATCGCCTATTTCCGCCCCGCAAGCGGTGGCACCGGCTCCCGTAAATCCCACCGTTGAGCCAAGTCCAGCCATGGCTGAAATTCCTCCCACACGACAAACAACCGCCCGGCAACCGCGATTGCGCACACTCGTGCCATCGTCTTCCACAGCACTGGAAAAACAAAACAAGCCTGTGCCGTCATCTCCTGCTTCAACGTCAGTGACGACATCTCCACAGCAGCGTCAGGGTTGGTCTCTTGGTCTTTGGTTGCGCGATCTGGATCGAAAATGGCATTGGAAAAAATACGATTTCACACATTTCATTGCTTTTTTCGGCATTGGTCTGTTTGTGTTTGGCCTAGCAGGATCGGGGCGCATTTGGCCCCTGCCATTTGGTATCGCTGTTCTGGGAGAAATCGTTCCGAACTTGATCTATGATACATGGGATCGAGGGGACTGGTGGGATCTTGCGGCCAACCTTGGCGGACTGCAGGTGGCTCTTGGCATTGTATGGTGGGTGCAACGCATACGAGCAGGCATGAGGATGCCCGACGAAATGGCCGTTTCCAGTTAGGCCAACACACGTGCCCAGATGACCTTGAGGTATTGGGACTCGGGGTAATTTGATAAGGTCGGGTGATCTCCTCCTGCTCCAGTGCGCGCGATGATTTGCAAACGCAGGTTTTGCCGGTGTGCGGCGGATATGATGATGCGCTCGAAGTCATCAGGGCTGAGCATGCCGGAGCAAGAACACGTCACAAAAATTCCACCCGGTTTTACGAGCTTCAACACAAGGGCATTGAGGTCACAGTATTTGTTGTAGCCCAGACGATCTTCATCCTTGCCATGAATGAATTTCGGCGGATCAGCCAGCACCACATCCCATTGACGACCGTTTTCTATCATCGTCCGCACCCACGTGAAGGCATCGGCATGCGTGAATTTAATCCGCGCCTGATTGATGTTGGCATTGCGTTTTGCCATTTCGACCGCACGCTCATCGAGGTCCACTGCCGTCACTTCATTGGCGCCCGCCATGGCAGCATGAACGGAAAATCCGCCCGTGTAGCAGCAGAGATCTAGCACGTCACGTCCCGTGCAGAGGGTGCCAAAACGCTTGCGATTCTCGCGTTGATCACAAAAAAATCCGGTTTTGTGGGAGTCTGCGAAATTGATTTCATAGGGAATGCCATACTCGCGGATTTTCAGCGGACGAATCGACTGATGCAAGGGATGAGAGCCGATGGGTAGGGATTCCACGCGAGCAATTTCGGGATCGGCTTGAATGCGCACGCGCTGTGTGCCGAAGGCTTCATGCATCATAGGCACCCATGATTCCAATCTTTGCCAAACGGCCAGAGATGAGACTTCGATCGATAGCACGTCGGCAAATTTATCGACAATCAGGCCTGGCAACTGATCAGCATCGCCGTGAACGCAGCGATATGCTTCTGTGCAGTCATCGAGACGGAGTATCTCGCGCCGCAGAAGTCCCGCGCGACGGATCGCACTTGCGAAAAAATCCTCGTCGGGTTCTAGGTCACCGTGTGCCGCGATACGAAGAGGAATCTTGGCTCTCGGATTCCAGAATCCTATGCCAAACGGCTCGCCCTTTTTTCCGAGCACCTTCACTAAGTCGCCGGCTTTGCAATCGGTAGAAACATCTCCAATCATTCGCCCCCAGATGTTGGGATGGTAGGAGAGATATTTGAGTTGAACAGTTTTCACAAATCGATGGTCTAACGGAAAACTCCAAGCACGGCGCGATGGTCCGATGCCTCATTCCAGTTGGCAGGATCGAGGATACCACATTCCTGAAGCGACACGTCTTTCTTCAGTGCCTGACTGAAAAAAATGTAGTCGAAGCGGGAATACGAATCCTCCTTGGCCCAAAAATGCGTCCAGTATTCCTTCCGTGAATCGTGAAGCCCAATCGGAGTCATGGCTCTTGGGCTATGATGTGGTCCGGAAATGATACGGATCGCCGAGCTGCCGCGGGTGTCATTGAAATCCCCATAGCTGATCAGGCGAGCTTGGGGGTCTGTTTGCAGGATCTCTTCGATGTGTTTGCGCAGCAATTGGGCCTCGTTGATGCGCATGAGATTCTGATCGCCATCTTCGATGTCGCGTTTGGACTTGAGATGCACTCCCAGAAATCGCCATGCTCGTTGATCGGGCGTTTGAACGGTAGCATCGAGTATGCCGCGCTGGATGCCGAATTCCTTACCATCGAGTTTGTAATGCGTGTCCTTGGGCGCAGCCGTCGAAATGATAGGATGGCGAGAAATTAGACCGAGATGGCGTGAGGAATCCACGCCGCTGGCAAAATGACTGTGAGGTAAATCAAGCCCCGCATTTTTCAAACGAGTCTGAATATCGAGCAAATCCTCCTTGCTGCCGATTTCGCATAGCCCGAGAACATCAGGTTTGGCGTTGCATAAAATGTCGACCACAGCACGCTTTTCCTTCTCGGGTTTAGGCGCGTTTTGAGAGGATACACGGGTTTCAAAATCGAAGCGGTTTTCCAAGATCAGCCAATTCTCGACGTTATACCCGACGAACCGCAGTCCGGTGTTGGCGGACGCAGGCTTCTCATTTTTTGCCGTAGTTTCGGAATTGGGATTCGTTGAGATTGCAGTTGGCGCTGAGGCAGATGGCTTGGCTTGTTCCTGCCTCGCGACTTCCTGGATGGTGGGCAATACCTCTGCAGCAGAGGGTGTTTCCTTTTTTTCGCAGGAAGGAAGAATCAGTGCACTCGTCGCGATCGATGAAATGAGCCACAACAACGACCGGCACTGGGAAGAAAAAATCTTCATAGAGAATCAACTGTCGCGAGGTTCCTTGCCGGCGACCTCGCGGATTTTCACGTCGTCTTCGGCCTTGGTGATCTCACGTTCAAATTCATCACGCGCTTTTTTGAATTCGCCCATGCTCTTGCCTAGGCCGCGTGCGAGTTCGGGAATTTTCTTCGCTCCAAAAAGCAGAAGGATCACCACGAAGATGATAATCATTTCCTGTCCACCTAAGTTCATTAAAGCAAGTGTCGCGCTCATGGGGAAGTCTAGCTGTAAAACTACGCACTGGCAATACTTGATTTTTCAGCGGACTTTTCCCGATCGAATCGGCTCAGTTCAACCGGATTTGGCTTTTTTGCATCGAGCTCTTGATAAAATACGGCAAGCGTTCCATCATCGGCGCATGCGCATTCTGACAGGACTTCAACCATCCGGCAAACTTCACATAGGCAATTACTTTGGGGCGATGGAGCCGGCAATCTGTCTGCAATCTCAAGGAGAGGCGTTTTATTTCATTGCGAATTACCATGCCATGACGTCGCTGCACAATGGCCCCGAGCTTTTGGCGAACACCCGGGAACTGGCGGTGGATTTCCTCGCGTGCGGTTTGGATCCCGCCAAGGCGGTGTTTTTTCGCCAGAGCGATGTGCCGGAAGTGAATGAGTTGGCCTGGATTCTATCGACAGTTTGCCCGATGGGCTTGCTGGAGCGATGCCATTCCTACAAGGACAAAGTCGCAAAAGGAATCTCGGCCAATCATGCATTGTTCGCCTATCCCGTATTGATGGCAGCTGATATTTTGCTCTATGATTCGAATCTCGTGCCCGTGGGCAAGGATCAGAAGCAACACCTCGAAGTGACTCGGGATCTAGCAGTGAAAATCAATGAAGCTATGGGCGAGGGAACTCTCACTGTGCCAGAGCCAATGATTCGCGATGAATCAGCTGTGGTGCCGGGGCTGGATGGGCAAAAAATGAGCAAATCCTATCACAACACGATTCCCATGTTTGGAGAGGAAAAACCCTTGCGCAAGTTGATCATGAAAATCGTATCCGACTCCACAGCGGTTGAGGATCCCAAACCGACGGAAAATTCAACGATTCTCGCCCTATACAAACTTTTCGTCTCCGATTCTGATTATCAAGAAATGGTGGCAAGTTTCCAAGCTGGCGGCTTCGGCTACGGACATTACAAAACGCTGCTATGGGAGGCATACTGGAACTACTTCGCGCCGATGCGAGCTCGCCGCGAGGAAATTCTCGCGGATCCAGGTTATGTTGATCAAGTTTTGCGACAAGGAGCCGAGCGTGCTCGAGAGACGGCTGCTACTGTCTTGAACCGGATCCGCAAGGCCACAGGTCTGAGCGCCTGATCAAGCGGATGGCTCCATGTCCATGACTTTGACTTGCGCCCACTTGTCTTTGTGAGTGTCGATGAAGCGCTGGTGATCAGGATCGATCTGATATGCATCCTGCGCAGCGACATCGGTAAAGCTCATGGACAGTGCGTAGTCCCAGCTCAGGTCGATCACGGGGCGTGGCATCACGGCAGCAGGGCGACCCCACAGACCTCGTGTAAGCCCTGGGAGTTTTAGCAGATCGCGCAGACCTTGCTCAAAAGACGCGCGGTCGGCTTCGTTTTTGTTTTCTTCCTTTAACCAAAAATAGACGTGGTGTTCCATGCGCGGACAGTATTTTCCCATGGTGCCTGATCTGTCGAGGGAAAATGCTGTCTTGGCGTGCATTGACAGCCTAAGGAGCATTTGCTAGTTCATTTTCCATGCGTGAGTTGATCAAACGGGTATTGCAGTGCGAAAGTGAAAAACCATCCGTTACGATTGCGGGATGGGTTCGTACGCGGCGAGATTCCAAAACATTTTCTTTCCTAGAAATCAACGACGGTAGCTGTCTTGCCAACCTGCAAGTGGTCGCGGACGCAGGCATCGAGGGCTATCAACAGGTCGACCGCATGCTCACGGGAGCCTCGGTGGAAATCACCGGCAAGCTTCTGCCATCGCTGGGCCAAGGTCAAAAGTGGGAATTGCACGCGCAGCGGGTTCGTTTGATCGGGGAGGTTCCAGCCGACTACCCCTTGCAGAAAAAAGGTCACACGCTCGAATTTTTGCGTAGCATTTCCCACCTCCGTCCACGCACGAACCTCCATGGTGCCGTGTTCCGCATGCGCAGTCGCATGGCGTATGCCATCCATCAGTTTTTCCAAGATCGTGACTTCACCTATGTGCACACTCCCATCCTCACCGCCAGTGATTGCGAAGGTGCGGGGGAAATGTTTCGTGTGACCACCTTGCCACCTGACAAGGCTGCACAGGATGCGGAGGATTTTTTCGGGAAACGCGCTTATTTGACCGTGAGCGGGCAGTTGGAGGGGGAGACTTTTGCTTCCGCGCTTTCAAATATTTATACGTTTGGTCCTACTTTTCGGGCGGAAAATTCGAATACTTCTCGGCACGCGGCGGAATTCTGGATGATCGAGCCGGAAGTGGCGTTTTGTGATTTGCAGGGTGACATGGATCTCGCCGAAGCTCTCGTGAAACATCTTGTGCTCCATGCCTTGGAAAAGAGTGAGGGCGATCTGGAGGTCTTCGAAAAATTCGTCGATAAAACACTCCGCGAACGACTGGAGTTTGTGGCCGAGCGTCCTTTCGAGCGCGTGACATACACCGAGGCGGTAGAACTGCTACTGAAAAGTGGCAAGACATTCCAGTATCCTGTCGCCTATGGATTGAATCTACAAAGCGAGCACGAGCGCTGGCTCACCGAAGAATATTTCAAAAAGCCTACCACGGTTTTCAATTACCCCAAAGAGATCAAACCATTTTACATGCGTCTCAACGATGATGATAAGACGGTGACCGCCATGGACGTTTTGGTGCCGGGCATCGGTGAAATCATTGGAGGTAGTCAGCGGGAGGAACGTCTCGATGTGTTGCTAGAAAATATGAAACGCCATGATCTGAATCCGGAGGACTATGGGTGGTATGTCGATCTCCGACGCTATGGCAGCGTGCCACATGCAGGCTTCGGCTTGGGCTTCGAGCGCATGTTGATGTTTGCCACTGGCATGGGTAACATTCGCGATGTGATCCCCTTCGCCCGCACTCCAGGATCCTGTGATTTTTGATTCCTTTTCCTGCGGTGGTCGCTTGCCCGCCGGATATTTCTGAGTGCGAGGGCTATGACGTCGCCAGGACTGCCCACGCACGTGCGTCATTTGTTCATTTTTTCTTGAACAAAATTCCAATCTCGATAGGATGACGCCGAAAAGATTTCCAACTCATGGTTGTCATGGTTGATGGGGTCAGTATGAAAAAAATCCGGATCAGGTTTTGTTGCTCATGGCGACGATCAACCAAGGGCGGTAGCTTGCCGTATCAAGTTATTTAATGAATGCATGAGTGATCGTTCCCAAGTCGATTTTTTCATCGTAGGTGCTGGTTTTTCGGGTCTTGTTACGGCCGAGAGGCTGAGCAAGGCAGGATTTTCTTGTGTCGTGGTTGACAAAAGAAATCACATCGGTGGCAATGCCTACGATTGTTACGATGATGCGGGAGTTTTGATTCACCCCTATGGCCCCCATTATTTCCGCAGTAATTCCGCGCGGATCGTAGCGTATCTTTCGCAATTCACGGAATGGCGTGAGGTCTCTTACAAAATCAAAAGCTTTACTCAGGACCGATTCTGGAGTTTTCCGATCAACCTCAATACCTTCGAAGAGTGGTTGGGAAGACCTTCTTCGGAACTCGAATGGCGCGATTATCTCGAAAGCCATCGGATCGCGATCGATCATCCGCAGAACTCAGAGGAAGTGATCCTTAGTCAAGTGGGATGGGATTTTTACCGGATGTTTTTCGAACCATACACGCTGAAGCAGTGGAAACGCCATCCTCGTGAGCTTCAGGCATCGGTTTGTGGACGCATTCCGATCCGTTTGGATCGTGACGATCGCTATTTGACCGAATCATTTCAAGCAATGCCCGCTCATGGCTACACGGCGATGTTTGAAAAGATGGTCGCACATTCGCCTAGTCTAACTCTACGTTTGTCCAAAGACTATCGCGAGGAAAAACAGCACTGGAACTATCGTCATTTGATCTTCACTGGGCCGATTGATGCGTTTTACGATCACTGCTACGGCTCCTTGCCCTATCGTTCTCTGAGGTTTGAGAGAGAGACTTATTCGGGTGATGAACTGCGCGCGCGCGAATCCATTTCGGGTAAACCTGGATTTTGGCAACCCGCGCTGCAGGTCAATTATCCGGATATAGATTTGCCTTTTACGAGAACGGTGGAAATCAAGCATGCCACAGGGCAGGAAATCGATGCAACAACCGTCGTTCGCGAATTTCCTGAGGACTGGACTCCGGAGAAGGAGCCATTTTACCCTGTCCCCACCGATGTCACAGCTCAGCTGTATGCTCGTTACAAGAGCCTAGCGGATCAGGAGACGCATGTATCTTTCATCGGTCGTCTTGGCACCTATCGTTATTACAACATGGATCAGGTCACCGGAATGGCCCTCACTGAGGCGGAAAAACTGATTCAAAAATACCAAAGCCATCCTGCTCCCCAATCATGAGTATGCAAACAGCTGTTGTTACCGGCGGTGCCGGCTTCGTTCCTTCGCATTTGATCGATCTTCTTCTCGCCAACGGCCTTCGCGTTGTGGCGCTCGACAATTTTGTCACGGGAAACGTGAGGAACATCGCGCATCTCCAGGGAAACCCCCATTTTTCTTTCATCGAGCAAGACGTTTCAGAGCCTTTTGATGTCGCGGGTCCTGTGGATTACGTTTTTCACATGGCATCTCCTGCCAGTCCTATCGATTATGTCAAAATCCCCATCGAGACGCTGAAAGCAGGTTCGTATGCCACCCACAACTCCCTCGATCTGGCGCTTCGCAAAAAGGCCAGATTCCTCGTGGCATCCACTTCGGAGGTTTATGGCGATCCTGAAGTCCACCCGCAGCAGGAGTCGTATTGGGGGAATGTGAACCCCATCGGCGTAAGAAGCTGCTATGATGAGGCAAAACGCTATGCTGAAGCCGCTACCATGGCCTATCATCGCGCCTATGGTCTCGACACAAAAATCGTTCGTATTTTCAATACTTACGGTCCGCGCATGCGACTCGATGACGGGCGGGTCGTTCCCGCTTTCATCGGTCAGGCTCTGCGTGGCGAACCCATGACTGTCTTTGGGGATGGTTCGCAAACGCGCTCTTTCTGCTATGTTTCTGATCTTGTTGCGGGAATCTGGAAATTGGCGCAGAGCGATGGTCATGAGCCTGTCAATTGCGGCAATCCGCATGAAATGACGATTATGCAATTCGCTGAAGCCGTCTCCCATCATTTTGGAATTCCCTTGAAGCTCGATCAAAAGCCACTTCCTCCTGATGATCCCAAAGTGCGCAAGCCAGATATTACGCGTGCTAAGAACTTCCTCGGTTGGGAGCCTATCGTAGAATTTGATGACGGTATTCGTCAGACCATTGCTTATTTTCGAGACTTGGTGTCCTAAGTTGGTGCCATTCATTTCCTTTTTCTGCTTCTCTCTTCTATGCAAATCAAAAACATCTGCTGTATCGGAGCCGGTTATGTTGGCGGGCCGACGATGGCCATGATCGCCGCCAAGTGTCCCGACATTCGAGTAACCGTTGTCGATCTCAACGAGACTCGTATTGCCGCGTGGAACTCCCAAGATCTGCCCGTATACGAACCCGGATTGTTGGAGCTGGTGAATACTTGCCGAGATCGCAATCTGTTTTTCCAAACTGACGTGCGCGCCGCCATTCGTGAGGCGGATATGATTTTTGTGGCGGTGGGAACTCCAACAAAAACATACGGCGCTGGTGCAGGCCGCGCTGCTGATCTGTGCTATGTGGAGTCTGCTGCACGCATGATCGCCGAGGAAGCCAAAGGACACACCATCGTCGTGGAAAAGTCCACCATCCCCGTTCGCACCGCGGAGGCGATGAGGACGATTCTCGAGTCCAACTCGCAGTCCGGACAATTTCAAGTGTTGTCCAATCCAGAGTTTCTTGCGGAAGGAACTGCCGTGACTGACATGGAAAACCCAGATCGCATCCTCATCGGTGGCGAGCAGACACCAGAAGGGCTCGCGGCCATCGAGTGCTTGGCCCAGGTTTATTCACGATGGATTCCACGTGATCGCATCATAACCACGAACACATGGTCTTCCGAGTTGTCCAAATTAGTAGCCAACGCTTTCCTCGCGCAACGCATTTCCTCGATCAATTCGATCTCCGCCTTGTGTGAAAAAACGGGCGCGAATGTCGATGAAGTGGGACGCGCCATCGGTTACGATTCCCGCATCGGTCCCAAATTCCTCAAGTCTTCGGTCGGCTTCGGTGGCTCTTGTTTTCAAAAGGATATTCTCAATCTCGTTTATCTCTGCGAGCACTTCGGGCTTCCAGAAGTGGCTCAATACTGGAACGAAGTCATTCGCATGAATGATTGGCAAAAATCGCGGTTCTCTCAGAAAATTGTCCACACGCTTTTCAACACAGTTTCAGGAAAAAAAATCGGAGTGCTCGGCTTCGCGTTCAAAAAAGATACGAACGATACCCGCGAATCTGCAGCCATCTACGTGGTGCGCGATCTGCTGATGGAAAACGCACACGTCAGCATTTACGATCCCAAGGTGCCGGAAAAAACGATTTTGGCTGATCTCGCCTATGTCGGGGTTCCCGAAAACATTCTCCGCAGTCATTTGCAGTTCGCCAGCGATCCGATTTCCGCACTCAATCAGGCTCACGCGATGGTAGTGCTGACCGAGTGGGATGAATTCCGCGATCTCGATTTTGCCACCATTTACCAAAACATGCTCAAGCCCGCCTTTGCCTTTGATGGAAGAAACATTTTGCCGAGGGAGCATCTTGTTGCTTTGGGCTTTTCTCTCTATTGCATTGGCCAAGGCTAGTCGAGCATAGCTCATGAAGTCAGCCCTCGAGTTACGTTTGTTATGATCGACGCTGTTCTTCGATTCGTCATCTTCCGCATGTGAAAAAAATACTGCTCATCGCCCAAACATCGCCGTTGATTCATGGTCAAGCGATGATGTCGGCCCAATTGGCCGAGGTGATCACCCAATGGGAGGGATATGAATTATTTTCCATCAATGCTTGCTATGCTACTGATCGGAAAAAACTCGGCGGTTTTTCTTGGCGTAAGTTTTGTCTGTGGTTGAAGTATCTCTCAGAAGCTTGCCTCATCTGCGCCTTTCATCGGATTGATTGCGTGATCATCACCCATTCGTTTTTTCGAAGTGCTTTTCTGAAGGACAGTTTCTTTCTCTGGCTAGGGCGTGTGTTTCATAGAAAAATGGTTGTCTGGGTTCACATGGATCCTAACCGACTCCATTGGAAGCCCGAAACGTCGAGATTTGTTCGTTACGCGAAACGTGTGTTGACCTTACCTGACAAGTGGGTTGCTTGCACTCCTGGTCTCATGAACCAGTGGCCTGAAGCGTTTGATCGTAAAAAATTGACTGCTTTGAGCAATGGCATCCCCGATCCTGTAGGCAATAAAACATCTAAAAAAAAGACACACTTGCATGTTGTCTTTCTCTCTTCCATGACAGAAGAAAAAGGCTGGAGGGAGCTTTTTGCTACAGCGGAAGTCCTTTGCAGTGAGAATCCCGGAGTTGTTTTCGATTTCTATGGCGATCCCGGTGCCGGCGAAAGTAGGGAACTCCTAGAAACTGTTTTTGCGGGATCCTCCCACCCCGACCGCATTCTGTGGCATGGAGGTGTTTGGGGTGACCAAAAAATCAATGTGCTTCTTGAGTCTGATCTGTTTTGCCTCCCTTCATGGACCGAGGCATTCCCCATCGCTATCATTGAGGCCATGGCCTGTGGTCTTCCTGTGATTTCGACTCGCGTGGGGGGCGTTCCTGATGCTATCACGGACGGCATAAACGGCTGGCTTGTCGAACCGAGAGACCAAAGCGGATTGCTATCTGCCTTGCGTGACGCTGTGGTTCAACGTGATACACTCGTTAACATGGGGCAAAACAATCGCTTACGATATCTCAACAACTTTTCCTTGTCCGCGTTTGATAAAAAATGGCAACAACTTCTCAAATCCATCTGCTGACATCACTTTTCCAATCAACACTTATCCAACCAAACATATGAGCAAAAAAATACTGGTCGCCGGTGGCGGCGGATTCATCGGAGGAGAACTCGCACGCGTTCTCATCAGTCGTGGTCACAAGGTCGTTGTGGCTGACATCAAACCGTTAGACAAGTGGTATCAACTCCACCCCGAGGCGGAGAATCACGTCCTCGATCTGGAGGAAAAGGCGAATTGCTACAAGGTGGCGCAGGGCTGTGACGAGGTTTACAATCTCGCCTGCAACATGGGTGGTATGGGTTTCATCACGAAAAACAAAGCTCTTTGCATGCTCAGCGTTCTTCTCAGCACGCACTTGCTGATGGCGGCCAAGGACTGCGGAGCAAAAGCATATTTCTATTCTTCTTCTGCTTGCGCTTATCCTGACTACCGTCAGGAAGAGGCATCGGTCATCGCACTCAAGGAATCAGATGCTTATCCCGCAATGCCGGAAGACGGCTATGGCTGGGAAAAACTGTTTTCCGAGCGTCTCTGCAAACACTTCGAGCAGGACTTCGGCATGAATGTCCGCGTATTCCGTTTTCACAACGTCTATGGCCCCAAGGGGACATGGGATGGCGGTCGCGAAAAAGCTCCGGCCGCTCTTTGCCGCAAGGTGATTCAGGCCATCGACGAAGGCACCATGGAAGTGGAAATCTGGGGAGATGGCGAGCAAACCCGTTCCTTCATGTATATCGACGATTGCATCACCGGTATCGATAAACTGATGGCATCAAGCTACTCCGATCCTCTCAACCTCGGTCGCAGTGAGTTGGTGTCCATCAATGAGACACTCAGCATCATCGAGCGCATTGCTGGCGTTGAAATGAAACGCAGATACAAACTTGACGCGCCTCAGGGTGTGCGTGGTCGTAACTCCGACAACACACTCATCAAACAAGTGCTGGGTTGGGAGCCGGGCATCGACTTGAAAACCGGTCTTGAAACCACTTACTGGTGGATCAAAGAGCAATACGAGAAGCGCAAACGCGGTGAAACCGTAATTCAGTAATTCACTTAGTTCAAGAAACCGTCATGTTATCACAATCTCATATCCCTCGTGCGAATGTTTTGGGCGTTGGCATCAACGCCGTGAACATGGAGTCCGCTCTGCGGGAAGTGAACGCCGCGCTGGATCAACCCGGCACGGTGGGTTACGTGACGGTCACCGGTGTTCATGGAGTGATGGAATCACAAGATGACTCAAAGTTGAAAGTCATCCACAATCGCAGTTTCCTCAGTATCCCCGATGGGATTCCCATGGTATGGATGGGGCGCTGGCAGGGGCATGATCACATGCGCCAGGTATGCGGCCCTGAATTTATGCCAGCGATGTTAGCGCACGGCATCTCACAACAAAGACGTCATTTTTTCTGGGGTGGGGGAGACGGCGTCGTGAAAACTCTCAGCAAAAAATTGCTCGAGCGCCATCCTGGCTTGCAGATCGCCGGGACGGTGACTCCACCCTTCCGTCCACTGACTGAGGAAGAAGAGTTGCAATTGTTGGAACAAATCCTGACCTCCAAGCCTCATTGCTTTTGGGTCGGCTTGAGCACACCGAAACAAGAGCGTTTCATGGCAGGGTTTTTGGAGAAATATGCGGAGCAGTTCGCGGCTCTGGATCATGGGATTCTCTTTTTCGGGGTGGGCGCCGCATTTGATTTCCAAGCCGGTCTTGTGCCCGAGGCTCCCCCATGGCTACGTGGATCCGGATTTGAGTGGTTCTATCGGTTGCTCACCAATCCCCGCCGACTTGCCATGCGCTATCTGCGTAGCAATCCGCGTTTCATTGCCATGGCACTTTGCCAACAAAGCGATCGCCAATCATTCCCCATGCTTGGCAGCAAAGAGCACTCCATTAAAGTTTAAACAATCGCGCGCACATCCAGAACGCGAATCCCCCGCACCCCCGCTAATCCAAGATGCGACTCGCACCAGAGCAAGTAAGTCTGATCGTCCAGTCGTTGGTTCCGTTCCAACCTGCTGTAATCTACGTTTTTGGCTCGTATGGCACTCAGGGGCAACATCCTCTTAGTGATCTCGATCTCGCCTTCCTACCCATGTCATTTGTCGATGCCTATTGTGTTTTCGAAATGTCCAATTGCCTCGCCAATGCGTTGGGCATGGAGGTGGATTTGGTCGATCTCTCCCATGCTACCACCGTGATGCGCAAGGAAGTTCTTCGCACGGGACACGCGATCGAAGTGAGTCAAGAAAGCAAAATGCGAGAATTTGAAATGCGTACTCTGTCCGACTACGCTAGGCTCAACGAAGAACGTCATGAAATACTGGCAATTCTTTGATCATGGACGACATTACGATTAACAAAACATCGATCATTCGGCGCTGCCTCGTGAGAATTGCTGAGGAATTTCAAGGCAATCCGGATCGTCTGAAAATTTCTACCGTGCAGGATTCGGTGATTCTAAACCTGCTGCGCGCTTGTGAAGCAGCCATTGATCTCGCGATGCATCAAGTGGCTGTCCGACATTTGGGTATACCTCAAAACAGCCGTGATGCCTTTGATCTTCTCGCCGCGTGTCATATGATCTCTGAGGCGAGTGCAGCATCAATGAAACGCATGGTTGGTTTTCGGAATATTGCAGTTCACGATTACCAAAGAATGCAGATCGAGATTCTTGAAGCCATCTTAACCCAACATCTCGGGGACTTCGAAGTCTATTTTCGTGAATTTGTTAGAGATTGAGAAACTGGCGTTGACGGCGCAAAGTTGTCAACACTCAACACTTGGAAACCAGCGATCGAAAATCAAACCTTTCTCCCTTTCTCCCGCTAACTCATCCCTATGCCCGTTCCTCTCCTCGACGTTAACGCTCAAAACCATCCGCTTGCTCCGAAACTTCGAGAAGCATTTGAACGCGTGCTTGCTTCTGGTCAATTCATCATGGGCCCCGATGTGCTCGCATTTGAGCAGGAGTGTGCCGCCATGCTCGACGTTAAACATGCGATTTCCTGCAGTTCCGGCACCGATGCTTTGGTGATGGCTCTGATGGCGCTCGGGTTGGGTCCTGGTGACGAGGTGATACTCCCGACTTTCACTTTTTTCGCCACCGCAGGCTCCGTGGCACGGATCGGAGCAACTCCGGTCTTCGTCGATGTTTGTCCGATTTGCTTCAATATCGATGCCGAAAAAGCCGATGCAAAGATCACTCCAAGGACAAAGGCCATCATGCCCGTCCATTTGTTCGGTCAAAGCGCGGACATGGATGCCATCGAAACTTTGGCGCAGAAACATCAACTGTGGATCATCGAGGACTGTGCACAAGCGATTGGTGCCCGATACAAAGGCAAAGCCTGCGGAACGATCGGTCATTACGGTGCTTACAGCTTCTTCCCCTCGAAAAACCTTGGTGGCTTTGGCGATGGTGGTCTGCTTGTCACAAACGATGACACGCTCGCTGAGAAAGCCCGCATGATGCGCAATCACGGCATGCAACCGAAGTATTTCCACTCTGTGGTCGGTGGCAATTTCCGGATGGATACGCTTCAAGCTGCGCTTCTGAGGGTGAAGCTCGAGGAGTATGATCAATACACCGTTGGTCGCCAGCGCAATGCTGCCTATTATACGGAAAAACTTTCCGCATTGCCGGGAGTGGTTGTTTCAGATCCCGCTCACTGCCAGTGTGCCGAACGCCAACGTGAGTGGCTTGCGGAAAACCAGGCGAAACTTGTTCTTCCGATTCCCTACGCACACAACGATCACATTTGGAATCAATATACCATTAGGGTGATTGGCGAAGGACGTCGCGATGCTCTTAAACAACATTTGCAGGATCGCGGCATCGGCTGTGAGGTGTATTATCCGCTGACCATGGATCAGCAGGCATGCTTCGCCCATCTTCCGGAAACCAGCCGGAACAACTGCGAAATCGCCCACCGCCTCGCCACCGAAGTCCTGAGTATTCCGATTTACGCAGAGCTCACCAAAGAGCAACTCGATGAAGTCATAGATGTTTTAGGCACTTGGCTCAGCGTTTGCAGTCAGCCATAAGCTGACAGTAAGGGACATTTTATCATTCACATTAAGTCATCAAATTCAGAAAAAACAAAAAACTATGAAAGCAGTCATACTTGCCGGCGGTCTTGGAACTCGCCTATCGGAAGAAACCACCGTTCGTCCCAAACCAATGGTAGAGGTTGGCGGGCGCCCTATCCTTTGGCATATTCTCAAAATTTACAGCTCTCACGGCATCAATGACTTTGTCATTTGTGCTGGTTATAAGGGGTATATCATCAAGGAGTATTTTGCGAATTATTTTCTTCATATGTCGGATGTGACTTTCGATATGGCAAATAATTCCATGGAAGTTCATCAGAAAAAAGCTGAGCCATGGAAGGTTACTATTGTCGATACCGGCGAGGAAACAATGACTGGCGGACGTATCAAACGCGTGCAACGATATGTCGAAAACGAACCTTTTTGCTGCACCTATGGTGACGGAGTCGGGGACATTGACATTACTTCTCTCATTGCTCACCACAAGTCTTCAGGTCTTGAAGCCACGCTGACGGGCGTACAGCCACCGGGAAGATTCGGTGCACTTAACCTAGAAGATGACAAGGTAATCTCCTTTCAAGAAAAGCCCGAAGGCGACGGATCTTGGATCAATGGTGGATTCTTCGTTCTCAATCCTTCGGTCTTCGATCGCATCGATGGCGATTCCAGCGTGTTCGAGCGCAAACCGTTGGAGTCTCTAACCAACGACCATCAACTCGGCATCTACAAGCATGCAGGATTCTGGCGTCCCATGGACACACTGCGAGATAAGATTGAACTCGAAACATTGTGGGACAGCGGTAAAGCCCCCTGGAAGAAGTGGTAAATATCAACCGCTAAGATCGCAAAACTTTGCTGAATTTCTATCAATGGATTACAAAAAGTCATCCTCGTTTATGTTTTCTTTCGCGAAATTTTGCGTTTTTCGTAGTTAAGCAATCCTTTTCATTTAGTATCCAAGCCTTTCAAACCAATGTTTAACGGATTTTACCAAAACAAAAGAGTCTTCCTCACTGGCCACACAGGTTTCAAGGGTTCGTGGATGGCGGAATGGCTGCTATCCTTGGGTGCGGAAGTGCATGGTTACGCGCTTGATCCACAGCCTCACGAAATTCTTTTTGATCAACTTGGTCTTTCAAGACGACTGGCATCTGACACGCGTGCCGATTTGGCGGATCGTGTTGCACTGAAGAAAGCATTCGATGATGCGCAACCAGAGATCGTATTCCATCTCGCTGCGCAACCATTGGTACGCTTGTCATACGATATCCCTGTGGAAACTTTCGCCACCAACGTCATGGGTAGCGCTCATCTTCTCGATGTTGTTCGGATCTATGCTAGACCTTGTACCGTAGTTTGCATCACTACGGACAAATGCTACGAAAATCGTGAATGGTTGCACGCTTATAGGGAAGAAGACGCGATGGGCGGCTACGACCCATACAGTGCGAGCAAAGGCGCGGCAGAACTGGTGATTTCTTCCTATCGTCGCTCTTACTTCCCCGCTGGAGGGCGTGTTCGCCTCGCTTCTGCCCGCGCTGGAAACGTCATCGGCGGTGGAGACTGGGCGATTGACCGTATTGTTCCTGATTGCATTCGTTCCTTGCGAAGCAACACGTCCATTCCTGTTCGAAACAAAATTGCTACTCGTCCCTGGCAGCACGTGCTGGAACCAGTGGGGGGGTATTTAGCACTTGGAACCAACTTGGCAATGACAAGCACTCCCAGCACCCTTGCCTCGGCATTCAATTTTGGCCCCTCCCTGACGAGCAACCGAACCGTGGCACAGCTCGTGCAAGAACTCCTGCGGCACATTCCAGGTGAATGGACCGACGCCTCCGATCCCAATGCACTTCACGAAGCGTCAAAACTTAATCTGGCCATCGATAAGGCGTTTCATCTTCTGCAATGGCAACCTGTCTGGAACTTTGAAGAAACCATCTCTCAAACAGCTTCATGGTATATTAATGAAGCCAAGGGGAATCCTTCGCAAGAACTCACCTTACAGCAAATCAAGCATTATCAAAAATGCGCTTCAGAAGCAGGAATGCCTTGGGCACGCTGATTGAGATAATGAAGGCATTTGATTTTCGCGCTTCGATTTCTGGTTACTGAAAATAATCAAATCTCAAATAAAAGCGCAAAAAACGCCTTATGGTAAACTGGGTGAAAATCAAAAATTGCACATTCCATTCTTTGACGAAAGCAATTGCCTGAATTAAAGATCACTTCATCTTCTGATACAAATTTCTTTTAGCTCACGAACCACATTTTTTCGAATCACAATTTTTCAATTCATAAGAAAAACAACAAAAAAATCGTTTCCCTACCTCTAGCCTCTTACATCTATGTCTCCAATTGAAATCAAATCTGAAATTCTTCGTCTTACTCGCGAATATTCGCGACTTATGCATGCCGCCAATCGTCCCGGCGATGATGCCAACCGTCCTCTGTATGTGGCGGGCGATGGCATTCCTTACGCGGGTCGCGTGTTCACAGAGGATGAAGTGGAAGCCTGTGTTTCAACCACACTCGATTTCTGGCTGACTCTCGGTCCTGAGGGTGAGGCGATGGAGCGTGAACTCGCGGAGTTCATGGGCGTGAAGCACTGTCTGCTGGTGAACTCCGGTTCTTCCGCCAACCTTGTGGCATTTAGTGCATTGACTACTCACAAGCTGCCCGCCCACAAGCGCATTCGCCCAGGCGATGAGGTGATCACAGTGGCTGCTGGCTTCCCCACAACGGTAGCCCCCATCATCCAGACAGGTGCGGTGCCGGTCTTCATTGATGCCAAGGTTTCCACCGGCAATGCCAATTGCGCCTTGCTCGAGTCCGCGTATTCTCCCGGCAAAACCAAAGCCGTCATGATGGCACATGCTCTGGGCAATCCCTTCGAACTCGTTACCGTGTTGGAATTCTGCCAAAAATATGATCTATGGCTTATTGAAGACAACTGTGACGCCCTCGGCTGCACCTACACTTTACCACTAGAAAAAGCCAAAGCACTCGGTCTTGATCACCTGATCAAAATCGCAGAAAAAGGAAATCATCCCATCATCCGTATCCATAATGCCGCAGGCTCAATCACAGATCTGCAATCAACAATCGACCATCAACAATCGTCAATTCCCCTCTTTCTCACCGCTCCCACGGGCTCCTTCGGTGATATCTCCACCCAATCCTTCTACCCTCCACACCATCTCACCATGGGCGAAGGTGGCTCCGTCAATATTGTGCGCAAGCCCCCCTTGAAGACCTATGCCGAAAGCTTCCGCGATTGGGGGCGCGATTGCTGGTGCGCTTCAGGCAAGGACGACACTTGCGGCAAACGGTTCCAATGGCAACTTGGCGAACTCCCCGAAGGCTACGATCACAAATACATCTACAGCCACTTGGGCTTCAATCTTAAGCCGCTCGATACCCAAGCGGCAATCGGTCGTGTGCAGATTCGCCGACTTCCCGAGTTCATCGAAGCTAGGAAGCGCAATTGGGAAATGCTCCGTCGTGGGCTTCACGGTTTGGAGGAATTCTTTGATTTCGCACTACCGACCCACGCTACAGAATGGCACGCGCCCGATTCTTCCTCAAGACCCTCGGAACTGGTGGCTTCGGATTCTCACTTTTCCTGGGATGATACCGGATGCAAGACTGACTGCTCGTGGTTTGGATTCAAAATCACCGTCAAGGAATCAGCTCCATTCAGCCGCACGGAGTTGGCCGCACACCTTGATCTCCATAAGATTGGCAACCGTATGCTTTTTGGTGGGAATCTCGTGCGTCAGCCGGCATTCGTTCAGCTCAAGCGCGATAACGCTAACGCTCTACGAGTCATTGACTGCAGTATTTCGTCATCCAATCCAGAGCTCAGCATTCAAAAATCTCTCTTGCCCGCTGCCGATCGCATTATGAATCAAACAATGTTCCTTGGCACCTACCCCGGACTCACCAAGGAAATGATCGCTCAAATGGTCAAAGTCATTCGCGATTTCGTGGCATCCAAAGTCTGATGCGAGTGGAGCGCGGACTTCTCTGGCCTTCATAGCCTTGGCGAAGTAGGCAGTCCGCTTCAGAAGCCAGAATGGAGAATTAAAAAACCATGCGCGCTCATCCGTTACTAAGCTACTAAGTAAACCAGTGACCAGCAGTCCATGAAAGCACAAGACATGAGCACCATACATTCTGATACTTTGGCCAAGAAGCTGGGCACTACGACTCACTTATCTCCGCTCCTCCATAAACTCAAGCGCTTAGGCCTCTCCACACCCTCAGATCTTGAAGATCTTGCCATCGTTAGAGGGCTTGATTATTATGGCAAGGTCCGAGATCTGGCAAATTCTAGAAATGCATCCTTGTCGCAAGAGGAGTTGGCAATTGCTCTGTTGTCCCCCAGCTTACCTTATTCGCTCAATCGACTTCGCATGGCGGGTGCCATTCTGGGGGGCGACAATCTTTGTATTGATGAATTGGTCTTGCTATCGCGCAAGGAGCGCTGTGAAGTCGCTCTCAGACACATTGCGGAAATGGGGCACAAGGTCGAGCCTAGCAATCCTTTCTGGGAAAGTCTTCTGCTTCGTATCCCACCATCCTCCCGCGTCCCAGTCGATATCTTGCCTCACTTGACCCGGTTTGTGACTTATTCCGGCATTGACCGGAACGGGCGGGTTCCGCGCATGCAATGGATACGTGCCTCACTATGATCAATCACAATCCACGCGAAATTCTGCTTACGCTCGACCAGCAGCTCGATCACGAGGTTGATCTTGTTCTTTACGGTCGTGCTGCGATCAGTTTAGGTTTTGACCAACCGCCGGAAACGCTACAAGCAACACAGGACGTGGATGCCATTATTCGGCTCTCTCAATTGACCACACTCACCAGTGACGAGCAATTTTGGCTGGCGATTGATCATACGAATCAAATCCTCTCGGCCAAAGGGCTCTACATTACCCACCTCTTTGCCGAAGATCAGGTTTTTCTGCGCCCCGATTGGGAAAATCACATAGTTCCCATCCACACGCTGCAAACGCAATTCCTCAAGTTGTATCGCCCGCATGTGATTGATTTGATTTTGACAAAAATGATGCGCTTGACATGGAGGACATCGCCTTTCTTATCTCTGCCGAAAAAATCACACTGGAGAAGATGGAAAAAGCGTTCGGCTCCGCCAGGCTTCCGGAAGATATTCCCGAATTGCAAGAAGCGTTCATGCGAGCAATCCCCGCGGTTAAAAGCATCATTCAAGCTAATACCCTCTGACCTCTCTCCGCTTTTCAGTAGTCAGTGACCGTAGTCATCGATGCGACACTAGAACTTTACCATCTCTTTTCTCATTAAGGAAATCAAGCCCGTAGCTCGGACAAAGCGTAAATCAGGTAACTTGTGCGAATCGAGAACGGTATTGGCTGCCAACTGCGCGATTATCCTGAAGACAAAGCATCCAACAACCCGCCGATTCTTTCCATGCAACTGATCGATGAACCACTCCCTGGGGTCAAAGTTCTCAAGCCCTTTATTTTTGAGGATGCGAGAGGAAATTTTGTGAAACCATTTCACGAAGACCAGTTACTGCAACACGAGATATCCATGACGGTGAGGGAAGAATTTTATTCGACTTCTGCCAAGAATGTTTTGCGAGGTATGCATTTTCAAATACCCCCTCATGCACATCAGAAATTAGTATATTGTATTTCTGGCGAGGTAATCGATGTTTTGTTGGATTTGCGTCGTAAATCGCCGACATATGGTAAAGCAGTGAGTATAAATATATCTTATAACAACAAGCACGTATTGTACATTCCTAAAGGTATTGCTCATGGATTTTTGAGCCTTCGTGACAATACCTGCTTAATTTACAAAACTGACGCAGTTCACTCAAATTTGCATGACAAGGGCATTGCTTGGAACTCATTTGGTTTCGAGTGGCCAAGTATTGAACCAATTATTTCAGTTCGTGACTTAAGCCATACTTCATTTCTCGATTTTAGTAGTCCATTTTGAAAGTAAATTTGAATATGCGAATTCTTGATCTAACGAGTGATTGTCTTTTATTATCTGTAAAAGATCCAAAATGGAAGATTAAGCATTGTCAAAGTGGACCTGCTGTGATGCACAGCGGTTGTTCAAAAAAGCCCCCTCGCTTTAATAAGCTTAAAATACTACTAGAAATGTTACGTGCACGGCAATACGACTGTGTCGTCCTGCCGCCGATTCACGTAGAATGGACAATCGCTAATAGCCTATGGCGTAAGTTAGCCAAGTATATTTTGGGCTCCATGATTCGGTATCCTTCCGTGTTTCGTTTCGGCTTGGGAATTGTCTTTGGCTCTAATATGCGTTTCATAGTCACTGATTATTCGGATCAGTTTGCGCCTAGTCAATTTTCGCTTAATTGCGTTCGTCCAGAACATTACTTCATGCTAAACGTCCCGCGTGAATTGGTAGGAAAAAAAATGGGTCCGGCAGGAACTCTTATCCATTATCTGCCAACAGTAATTCAAGATGATTTGATAGATAGCTTGAGCATACGGTTGCCCGCTGAGCGAGATAACGATGTTTTCATTGCAGGAACCTACCATAATACACTTCGTGAGAGGCAGCTCGAAGCAGCTCACATACTTGCAGAAAGAGGTCGTAAGGTATTTGAATTGAAAGAGCGATCATTCGAGAAATTCAGTTCTGGTATACTGAGTAGCAAGGTCTGCATGGCAGCTAAAGGATTATCTTATCATTGTTTTCGCCCGCTTGAAGCGGCGGCGGCAGGTGCAGCACCTGTGTGGCATTACCCGGAAAACGATGCGTATCACGATTACATTCACGGACGGAATTGCTTTATATATGACCCCACACTTGATCCGTCTCAGATCGCGGATTTTGTCGAAGTTGTGCTCGGGAATCCGGATGGTATATCTTTGGTTGTTCAAGGCGCTAGAGAGTTACTGAACACAAAACACCGCGCATCGTCACTTGCGGGTCTTATTTTAAATGTTTTAGACCAAAAAACATCATGACCTCTATGATTGCAAAGCGGGTAATAATCACTGGAGCAACTGGATTTATCGGAAATCATTTAGCTCGCATACTAATCAGTAAGGGGGTAAAGGTATTTACTCTTGTTCGAACCGGATCAGATTTAAAAAGAATCCCCACGGGAGCCATTCCTTCTGAATATGATGGAGATATTTCATCCTTAATTTCAATAGTATCAAACATTAAACCTGATGTCGTAATACACCTAGCATCTTGTTTCATAGCAAGGCATACCCATGCAGATATCAATAATTTATTGGATTCAAATCTGAAATTCGGGTTACAGTTAATGGAGGCGATGTCATTGGCTGGATGTGTTAAATTAATTAACACTGGCACTGCTTGGCAGCATTTTGAAAATAGAGAGAATGACCCTGTGTGCTTATACGCAGCTACGAAAACTGCTTTTGAAAATCTTATCGAATACTATGTTCGCGTCAAATCGTTTGAAGTGATTACTTTGAAGTTACACGATACTTACGGCCCTAATGACACGCGAGGTAAGTTAATCAATCTTTTGCTTTCGGCGGCATTGAACGGAACGGACTTGGACCTTTCTCCTGGTGAGCAAAAAATCAACTTAGTCTATATAGATGATGTAGTGAATGCTTTTTTAACAGCAATGGAACACTTTAAAGAGATGAAGCCTGGTTCACATCTTCGCTACATGGTTGCTTCTGACCATCCAATGTCAATTAAGGAAATGGTGCATATAGTCGAACAAACTATTGAAAAAAAAGTGCACGCGAATTGGGGCGCTCGTAACTATCGCGATCGCGAAGTTTTCATTCCTGCTACGTTCTATCCAACTTTGCCAGATTGGAATCCATTCGTGGGGTTATCACAAGGTATTAAATTAATTTGTGACAGTATGTCTGATGTCTAATGCATGGGATACAGCTGCATGAAGATATATTCTTCATGCAATTGACAATCTCTCAAAAAGGTAACGATTTAATATTCAGACCAATGCATACTAAGCCACTTCCTTGTTGTGATCTTGATCACATATGGCATCACACTTCTGATCTTTGGAATTGCGAAGCAGAAAGTAATTTTTTTATAACAGGAGGAACTGGATTTTTCGGAATTTGGCTCTTGGAGTCTCTAGCTCACGCGAATCAAATCGGGAACTTGAATTTACGTGTCGTTGTTTTATCGAGAAATCCGGAGGCTTTCTTGTCGAAAATGCCTCACTTGGTTGAACATTCTTTTATTCATTGGATTAAAGGCGATATTCGAAATTTTGATTTCCCTCAAGAATCTTTCGATTACTTGGTTCACGCCGCTACGGATACTTTGAGTAGGAACAACTTCGGTAGTCAACTCATGGAGTTAGACGGAATGATTTCAGGGACTAAGAGAGTGCTAGAATTTGCCAGATGCGCCGGTGTGCGCAAACTTCTTTTTACCAGCTCGGGAGCTGTTTATGGTCAACAAGATAGCTCCCACATTCCTGTATCGGAAGATTGCATGTTGTCGCCTGATCCTTTGTCCCCAAGATCTTCCTATGGTATTGGCAAGCGTGTATCAGAGCATCTTTGTATGTTGCACTCTCTCGATACGGGTTGTCAAATTTCACTTGCTCGTTGTTTTGCCTTTATCGGACCTCATTTGCCACTTGATCAAGGATATGCGATCGGAAACTTCCTTCGTGACGGCCTTAATGGTGAACCGATTCGATTTACTGGGACAGGTCAATCGGTCCGCAGTTATCTGCATGCTGCGGATTTAATGATCTGGCTCTGGACTCTTCTTTTCAAAGCTGAAGGTTGCCGTGCCTATAACGTAGGTTCTCCTACAGCATTGACGATAGCGCAGGCAGCAGAAATGGTTGCAGCAAATTTTTCGCTACCTACCCAAAGTCAGATTGCTGGGAATGTAGCATCGTCAACTTCTGTCTATTTGCCTGACGTTTCGCGAGCAGCACTAGAACATAACCTCGAAGAAAAAATTCTATTACCCGAAGCAATTCGAAGAACATCCCAATGGTATCTTACCAATTAATATGAAAGCCACCGATTACATCGCCCTTTACTTAGAACGTCGAGGCATCACACACGTATTCGAACTAGTAGGGGGAATGATAACGTTTCTTCTCGATTCGCTCCACAAGAAGACTACGATAAAGATTGTAAGTATGCATCATGAGCAGGGTGCAGGATTTGCAGCTGAGGGATTTGGACGTATGAGTGGTAAACCCGGCGTAGCCATGGCTACAAGCGGTCCAGGTGCAACCAACTTGTTGACCGCCATAGGCAGTTGTTATTTTGACTCCGTTCCTACGGTCTTTATAACGGGTCAAGTGAATCGCCATGAACAAAAAGGCGACCGAGCAATTCGTCAGCTAGGATTCCAAGAAACTGATATTGTATCGATGGCGCTTCCTGTAACCAAGGCCGCATGGCTGGTAAATGACCCAGATGATTTACCAAGACTCTTGGACGAAGCCTTTGCCTTAGCTTGTAGTGGTCGTCCTGGGCCTGTGCTTCTCGATATCCCCATGGACGTTCAGCGCGCTGAAATCAGTGAGATATCGATTCGCCAGGTTGTTAAGGAAGAAGTTCTTAGCGCGTCTGAATGTGAGATGGATGCGTTTTGGGATCAGATACTGAATAGCCTTCAGCAAGCAAAAAGACCATTGATTCTTGGAGGGGGCGGATTGCGATCAGGTCTTGCGGTGCCAGAGTTTCGTGAAGTTGTTGAGAAACTTGGCATTCCAGTCATTCATTCCCTAATGGCAGTTGACATATTGCCATCGACTGACCCCTATCAAGCGGGACTTCTTGGAAGTTATGGCAATCGTTGGACGAATATCGCACTCAGCGAAAGCGATTTTCTGTTGGTTCTTGGTAGCCGTCTTGATGTGCGTCAAACAGGTGCAGATACGGTCGGGTTTAAAAGTGATCGAATTATCTATCATGTCGATTGTGAAGCGGGTGAGATGAATAATCGTGTCATCGGGTGCCATACGCTTACATCTGAATTGCTCCCATTTTTGAATCGAGGATTGAAACGGATCAATTCCCATGCGATGTGTTCTGAGTGGATCGGTCACATTAACAATGTGAAAAAGAAATGGCCTGACGTTGACGAGTTACCGGGTCTTCTCGGTATCAACCCCAACGAATTTATGCACCGTCTATCAGCATTTTCTGCAGATGCATCAGCTTTTGTTGTCGATGTAGGGCAGCACCAAATGTGGGCTGCGCAATCCTTAGATTTGAATGCAGATCAAAGATTTCTTACTTCTGGCGGCATGGGGGCGATGGGCTTTGCTTTGCCCTGTGCGATCGGGGCTTGTTTGCAAAGTAACAGGCCTGTAGTTATGATTGCAGGTGATGGAGGCTTCCAATTAAACATACAAGAGCTTCAAACGATTGTGCGCAACCGCATACCAGTCAAACTCGTAGTCATCAATAATCAATGCCATGGCATGGTAAGACAATTTCAAGATGCTTATTTTAAGGGGCGCGTTCAATCGACGGTGTGGGGTTACTCAGCACCATCATTCAACAAGATCGCTCAGGCATACGGCATTGATTCGTCAGAAGTGTATGAGCCAGACGATCTCGATGCTGCCCTAGCAAATCTCTGGCGCGATCCTACGATTCCTTATCTATTGGAGGTGCATGTTGATCTCAAAGCGAATGCTTATCCCAAAATGGCATTCGGACGCCCAATTTCTGAAATGGAACCATACGCGCAACCCCTAGATATGGAAGGTACTTGATAGTTGAAAAAGGTCTCCATGATGAGCTACTAAAAAAATGCTAAAAAGTATTTTACACCTATTTGGAGTAACGCGTGCAGTCAGGTGGACTTTGTTGACTCAAGGTATCCGTCTATTGATGGGACCCATGATAATGCTTTTGATGCTGAAGCATTTATCATCATCTAGTCAGGGATACGCCTACACGTTCGGTAGCGTTCTCAGTGTGGGAATATTCCTAGAACTAGGTTTTTCCCAGAACATTCTCCAGTTCGCTTCTCACGAATTTTCTAAGCTATCATTTACGCCAACAGGAACGTTAGACGGCGATACAAAAGCAAAATCTCGTCTGATCTCGCTTGGTCGTCTTTCCTTCAAATACTATGGTGTCGCCGCCTTAGGATTCATGGTCGTTCTCATAGTAGGTGGTGGCTGGTTCTTCTCATCAAGTGAACAGGTCGGCGTCGAATGGCGAGGGCCGTGGCTTGTAGCATGTTTCGCTGCTTCACTGTCCCTTTTGCTCAATCCATGTTGGTCGATCCTGGAGGGCTGTAATCGAATCGCAGAAGTAGAAAGGTTTAAGTTCTATTCATCAATTGCTGGCTTCTTAGCTTTAGCTGTAGGATTTATGAGCGGATTAGGATTGTATGCGGTGTGCTTGAACACACTTGTTATCCTCATCTTGTCTGTCATGTATCTAGCGCTAAGACATCGAGAGTTCTTCAAAATGTTTTTGCATCAACCTGAAGATGGTGTGATTTCATGGCGAAATGAGATTTGGCCATTCCAGTGGCGAATAGCTGTTAGCTGGATGTCTGGTTATTTCATTTTTACAATCATTACTCCCACCGTATTTCGATTGGCTGGCCCTGAGGCCGCGGGTAGAGTCGGCTTTACTCTCCAATTGGCAAGACTCATCGCAAGCGTCGCAAGCAGTTGGTCTACAACGCGTCTTCCGGAGTTTGGTATATTAGTCGCAAAAGGAGAATGGCAAAAACTATTCGAAACATGGCGATCATCTACAGTGATGAGCGTAGTCATTTCAGGAATAGGCAGTGTCATAATGATTTTGGGCATGGAGGCAGTAATACGATTTTTTCCGCACATTGAGAGTCGATACGGCGGTATTATTGCAGCATTATATTTTTGTGTAAGTATCGTAGCACAGTCATTGATTAATTCCTGCGCATTTTATTTGCGCGCCTTCAAAGAAGAACCTTACATGGGTCTTTCAGTTGCAAATGCTATTTTGTCATTCATGCTTATTACAATTTTAACTTTAAAGTGGCAGATCAATGGCGCTGCATTTGGTTACATGCTTGCCACAATTATAATTCTACCTTTCGCTTGGTTAATCTATAAGAAAAAAGGTAGTGATTACCGCAAAGAGCATACGGCCCGTATGATCAATCAATTGACCATTTGAAATAAAGTCATAATCGATAGCTAGTAATATGACTGAATCTCAAAAACAAGACGTTGTGTCTGGTCACTTGCCACATTTGTCAGTGGTGATTCCGACCTACAATCGTCCGATGGAGCTCTCTCGCACTCTCAAAGTGCTACTGCCCCAGGCGAAGATATTCGGTGTTCCCGTAGTGATCTTAGATAATGCCTGCCCAGTTGGCGCGAAGCATGTAATGGAGTCCCATAAGGAATACATTGATACCGTAAAAATTATTCGCAACAGAGCCAACATTGGAGCGAATGCAAACATATGCCGCTGTTTTGAAATATGTAGAACGGAATGGATGTGGTTGCTGGGTGATGATGACATACCCGAGGAGAACTGCATTGAAACAATGTTGGAGGAATTAAAGAATCTCGATCCTAGGGTTTGTTATGTAAATTTTTCCTGCAATCATTTTTCTCATGTTAGATCCATTGAAATCGATGGTATAGAAGGTTTAGCGGACCAGCTTAAAGATCGAACTATGGCATCGAACCTGCTATTCATCTCTGCAGGTATGTTTAATGTAAATGCATGTAGAAAGTTTCTAGTTGTAGGCTACCAGCACACCTATACCTGCGCTCCTCACCTCGCTATGCTATTTTCTGCACTCGGTAGTGAAGATCAATTTTGCAAATTTTCTACAAAAAAAATTGTCAAATACATGCCGCCTAATGCTGAGAATCAGTGGAGCATGTTGAAGCTTTTTGCAGGCATTACAGGACTCTACGAACTAGATCATCATCATAAAGCTATGGGATCCATCATGAAGGTTTTCCTTGTACAGTGCCGGTGGAATCTTTTTTTGCCAAATGGAGTAGTAGCCATTTTTTGCGACCCTAAGTATTCTCCTCGTCAGTGGTTGCTTATGCTTTTTAGGGCGTCTGTTCTCGGTGACCTCTGGGTGAGGACTCAGTGTGTGTTCATGATGTTGACTTTACCCCTAGCTAGCATACTTATTCTGCGCAAAGCTATAGGTGGAATCTTGCATCGATTCGATAAAAAAATCACTGCTGTCAGCAAGAGACAATAAATTCGCTTCGAGACTGGTTGCATGAATTGGTTAATGCCTGTCAATTCTTATTCTTGTAATAAAAATATTTTTATTCATTCTTATAACAGTATTGCATCATTGTATCACTTTTATGTATTTTTGGTATTTATATTTTTTGGCAATGTAATTTGAAAATTTATTTTGTAAAGCATTTTTAGTTTAATATAATTCATCAGTTGAAAATCCTCTACATATCCGGTCCATCTTTTCTTGATATGGATTTATCCTTCGTTCGTGCCATGAATGGGCATGCCGAGTGTATCTACCTGTGTGATGTTTATCCCAAACTTTACCGGGCTACAGCGCTTGATCTGCGAGATGCTCCTGACGATGCAGGAATCTACCCGATGAATGATATCAGCGGAATGCGATCTTTTTCTGACGTCGTTCCAATAGAACGCTGTTTTGTGATCAGCAGAGTATCGAATCATCCATTTCATCCAAGTAACGTAATATTGCAATACAAACTTCTGAAGTTCATTCTTGATGTAAACCCCGATGTAATTCACTTCAATAATCTGATCTACTTCAATCATTTTTATTTATTTTTATTCAGAAGTCGTGTTCTCATTAGCATACATGATCCATTTCCTCATAGTGGTGAGGAGGATGATGCGCAAAGCGTAATTTCCAAAATATACAGATATCTCAATAAAAAACTTGTCAATAAACATCTGCTTTACAACGATGCAATGGTAGACGCCTATGCGCGAAGCAGAGGCATAGCAAAAAACCGAATTGTAACTTCGCGTCTTGGTCCCTACGACTACTTGAGATCGATTCGAGGATCTTTCTATACCAATAAAATTGATTTTTTGTTTTTTGGCAGAATACAGAAATACAAGGGTATTGATTTGTTGCTTGAGGCCTTCAAGATCGTTCTGGAAAAAGCCCCCAATGCTAAGCTCCTCATTGCTGGTTCAGGTTCGTTCTGGTTCGATCTTGATTCATTTTCAATTTCTTCTGACAACTTGATCATTCGCAACAGTTTCATTCCAGGGCCAGAACTTGCGGATATGATTGATGCTGCTTCAGTGATTGTATGCCCCTACCGTGATGCAACACAGAGTGGTGTTGTGATGAGTGCCTACGCTTTCTGTAAGCCTGTCGTCGTGACGGATGTGGGTGCATTGAGGGAAGTGGTCGAGGATGGAGTGACAGGGCTAGTGGTTCCTCCCAACGATGCACAATCGCTTGCTCTTGCTATGTTGGATTTCATTTATGGCGCATCTTCTCAATTTGATTGGCACGCATCCATTCACCGGCATTTCTATGAACAGACGGGATCATGGGATCACATTGCAAAAGAATTGCTTTTGAATTATCAGAAAGTTGGAGAAAATCCCTCCTAAGAGTCGAAGGACATTCTTTATTATCCTTTCATCGACTCGCCTAACATTCCATTTTTTTGACTCATGCAAAATATCTCTATTTCCAGAATTATCGTTTTGATGCTGGGTTTATTTTTTGCGACCTACATTCTGATTGAGGCGATTACTAGCAGAACCTCAGTCTTAGGGAGATTTTATCTTTACGTTGCGATTGCGGCTTTTTTGACCGGTGTTTTTAAGCCCCGCGTTGCGATTTATGCTTTGATCTTCTGTACGGCTTACATTGACTTTTTCAAACGACTCATGGTCATCGCGGGTGTGCCTACAAACTTCGACGTGATGTGCTCGCTCGCGACGCCTCCATTGCTTTGTGCGGGTGCCATGATCAATTTGTTGTTAGGTGCAATTGTGCGAAAAATTAAGGTCACTCGGAGTCTGATTTTCACTTTTTGTTTTGCTTCCGCGATCATGATTCTCGCGGTCGTGACCTCTAGTGGCGAAGGTGCCAGAAGCTTCGGAGGACTCGTGAATTTTGTTGCCTATCCGTTTCTATTGGTCTTGATTCCTGTTTTGTTTAAAAATACCAGTGATAAAGTGAAGTTATTTAATTTCATTTATGTGATTTTTGTGGTAGTGGCCCTCTACATGATCAAGCACGGAATTTACGGACTTGCGGATTTCGAGTATGACTACCTTCTCACGAATTTGTCCCAGGAGGTAAGGATTCTAGTCGAGGGTGACAACATGCGTTGTTTTTCCACGATGAATGGCGCGGGTATTGTTTCGGTAATGTGTGGACTTATGTTTTTCTGGTCATTCGTAAGTGTTGTAAAAAGATCTACGTTGATGACATTTGTTAGGTCTTTGCTTGCGATTCTCTTCGCAACAGCATGTTACTTGACGCTTTCACGTACAGGTTGGTTGTGCGGCATCGTATCCATTATTGCCTATGTTCTGTTTCGGCACTGGAAGAGCACGGTGATCGCTTATTTTACTGGCATCTCAGCTATCATTCTTTTGGTTGTTTGTTCACCTCTGATCAAGGATATGAAATTGCTCGAGCGCGCAGAGACGGAATTGAAATTTCTACTCAAAAGTTCTGATTCTCGACTAGAGCAAGCGACTACGATTGGCTCATTCAACGGACGTCTCAATGGTTGGGTGAATCTGATGACAAAAGAAAAAATGCTTACTCCCTTTGGTTGGAAAATGGATGGGCAGAATTTCAAGGACTACGACTTGACGGAACTCGGCGATGATATGATTTTTTGGACGATTGTGAAATATGGTTACATTCCGGTTTTTTTGGGCACAGTCTTTTTCGTTACGTTTCTCTACAAGTTGCACCGATTTGTTTGTTATCTGCCATATGAAAGTGTAGAGAGAAGAATATCCACGATATGTCTCGCCACCTCGATCGGGATTCTGTCAGGGGGGGTCGGCAACGCGGCCCAGTTGAACGTATTCCCCGTAAATATCTATTTCTATCTTTGCTTATCTTTCGTCTATTCCATTTACTTGGAGAGAAGACGAGAGGTCAAAAGAGGGAAGCTGGTAGTAGGATACTCTGAGAGTGAGTCCGTGCTCACTAATCGTAGAAATCAACCCATGCTATCCGCATAGAATAATTTTTCAAATTTTTTTCTCAACACTACCAAAGAAGAAGTCATGTCACTCACAAAAGAAAGTCATACTCATTTCTCAGTTAGCAAACAAAATTCTCCTGTAGAATCCATGCACGAAAAATCAATGGTTGCTTCACATCCCGAATCTCATTTCGATGGGTTTGACTACTTAAGGGTCATTTTCATGGTGATGGTGTTATTCGCGCACACCGACCTTTTCGCCTATTTTGGCAACCAATATTCCCGTGAACACGGTTCAGGTGCTAACATTTGGGATGTATTGTATTTGCAAGTGCAGTCGTGCGCAGTTCCTACTTTTGTTCTGATGTCCATGGTTCTTTTCTGTGTAAAGCCACCCACTTTGTCGAGAGCGTGGGGTCGTATCAAGAAACTCGGTTATCTCTATGGATTCTGGGTAGGCGCTTGGGTGGTCTACAGTGGATTGCGTCCTGCGCCTTCGGTATATGGTGTCATTGAATTTTTCGTACGCGGTGGAGGTTGGGTTCTCTACACGTTCTTCGTATTGATGTTGATGACGCCAATTTGCTGTCTTGCGGATAAAATGAAAAAAATCAATTCCTGGATAGGACCAGTTTTGGCTCTACTGGTCATCGTTTCCACTTTCGTCTATTTGGTAGACGATCTAAAATGGACGCGAAAAATGTATTACTGGGTTCCTACTTCTTTCCTATTTGCGCCTTTTATCGCAGTCTGGTTGACACCTAAAATTCATGCGTTACGCGAATCCAGTCTTCTAAGATGGAAGATAGCAGGGGTATTTATTCTTCTTGCTGTTATCAGTGCACTGATTGAATGGCAGTTTTCGGCAGCAGAGAAATTGCACCTTGAATGGAGGTCTTTTTTGCCCAAGCATGCACGCCCGTCGGTTCATTTCACAGCTGTAGCGGTCATTGTTCTGAGCTTGGCCGTCAAATCCAAGGCACCTAGAATCGTGTTATTTTTCGCGCGAAACTCACTCGGTGTCTACTGCATTCATCCATTTATTTTGCGAGGCGTTGCTAAGCCTATCATAGACTTCGTGAGTCCATTCGCACCTGACCTAGCCATTTTGACCGCAAGTGTTACCATTGCGGTGATATGCTCATGGATTACAGAGTTTCTGAGGCGCGCTTTCAGGGAGCGCCTTGTTTGATGAGATAAAGATTCAAGAATTTCTTCCTCATATCATCCAAAATGAAACATTTTTTTCATCTATTTTCAAAATTAGGTGTTTCATTGCTGATCATCTTCTTTATTGCCATCCTGTTGACACCGGCTTTTGCCCAAGTCACTTGGCTGGTCGACTTCGGTAACGATACGGCAAAAACTGTTTCTCCTGACAATTTCGGCAGAACATGGAACAATGTGACTCAAGTCAACTCCTCTGGTGTGGAAAATTTGGTTTCTACGGAGGGGGCCAAATCTGGTGTTCAGTTGCATTTGTCTGCGACCAAGGGAGCCTTGCTTTTCAATCCTTGGGGGGCGGCTACCTCCGCCACTGCGGCACCGGGTGATTTGAACGTGGGATCTGCTGCGCGTGATTGGATTTCAGTCAACTCGGCGAACGAGGCACGCATTACATTGAGCAATCTTCCTACTCAGGCACATCTAAGACTCACTTTTTTCGCATCGTTCCCGAGTGATCAAACGCGTACTACTCGATATGATGTATCAGGAAATCAAACAACCACTTGTTATCTGCAGACCAGTGGTTTGAATCTAGCTCTTGCGGAGCCTACCAATGCCAATCAATCACAGTTTGCGAGAGTGGATGATATCATGCCGTCAGCAGCGGGGTTACTTCACATCGATATCAAAAGGCATAGCGGGGACACTGGCTACTTGGGGATTTTGAAAGTGGAAGTCTTGAATGAGTTGAATTTTCCGCCATCTGCAGAATCACTTGCTATTTCGGGAACCAAGAAGGCAAACACATCGATCGTCGGCAGGTATGTGTATTTTGATCGAGAGGGCAATGAGGAATTAAACACGGAAATCTACTGGGAAAAAACCAATTCACCTTTCGTCACCACCCCCAATGTATTTGTTGCAGCAACAGGAAATCCAGTGTTGTCGTTGACTACTAGGGACATAGGTTTTTACTACAGGTTTTGTGTTTTACCCAGAGCTGGATCTGGAAATAATGTCAATCAAGCGAATAAAACAGCTTGGATCGGACCTGTTTCGCCATCCACTGTGATTTCATCTTTTCATGTAGGCAGCAGTTTCACCCAGTGGCCCAATATTCCCAAGCAATTTGAGAACCTCTGCGTGGCTGCCGGTATGCCTGCTTCCGCGCAATGGCAAGTTACCAGCGGTAAGAACCTCATGTATCACTGGGATAACGGTCTCAATGGTGTTTTGGGGGCGGGAATTTATTCACGGCACGAAATCCCTACCGACTCGTATAATGTTTTTGTCATTCAACCATACAACGATGAGTGGCAGACTGCCAACGTCGCCCGAGCCACGGATTATTGCGGTAGATTTTATCGTCTTGCTAATCCTACGACCTGCCAAGTTTACCTCTACCAAGGGTGGCCTTGGTTGAGTCAGCCGATCACCACGCAGAATAATATCAACAACGCATTTGAACAAATCCGCGCTAGTATCTCTCTGAATTCGAATCGACCTGCTCTCATTATCCCAGCAGGACAGGTGGTTCGAGCCATTTTGGACGACGCCGAAAACGGTGTGTTAAAAAACTATAATACCAATGGCTCCCTTTCTCGGACGAATTTCTACATTGATAACCTTCATTTAGGCAATTTAGGTGCATATGCTGTAGCCTTGACTCACTATGCGACAATTACCAAGAGGTCGCCAGTGGGGCTTCCTTACACGGCTTTAGATGCTAACTTTTATAACGACAACGTGGTAAGTTTCAATTCTGCGATCGCTGCCAGGATTCAACAGATCGTGTGGGATGTGGTCAGTTCTTACCCCAATGCGCTCGCCGTCAACAGTTCTCAGTCGATTCCGCCCTGGGGCACAACGATAAGTCCTCCCATTGTGGTTGAACCTGATCCGCCTTTTGTGACTGAGTCAACTGTCCCATCGGATCCTTTGCTATTGTCGCAGGCTTTCGGTGCAGCAGGCCAAGGCGCGACAGCGATTCTTGGAAATCTCCCAAGAACATTGCCCCCGGCGGATGATGGTTTTTTTGTAGCGGAATACACATTGAATCCTTTAGCCGAGAGCAATGGAGTTGTGTATACTCCTCACTGGTCATACGATCTGAAAAGATGGACCACTACACAACCTGCGAACACCGTTATCACCCGAACTGAAAATACAGTAAGAATTTCGTGGCCGAACACGAGTCGCTGGCGCTTTCTTCGTATTCATGTGGTGCAGCCAGCGCAGTAGAATTCTGGGCGCGGTGCTTGGTGCATGGTTAAGTAAAAAATCGAAAATCAACATTCGTCATTAGTAGGCGTTGTTCTTCGTTCAATGTTGTTCCATTGAGCATTAAAAATTAAGAATTCATCATTTCTCTTCATGCTCTTCAATTCATGGGAATTTCTGGGGCTACTCTGCATTACCTTGTTTGTCTATTATCTGCCGTGGGCAGGGGGGCGACACGGCAAGGCCTGGCAAGTAATGGTTGCCTTGATCGCCAGCGTGGTGTTTTACGGATGGGAGGACCCCAAACTTCTCGGCTTGCTGGCTATTTCCTGCGTGGGCAACAGCATTGCCACGGCGCGTATCATCCTCTACAAAGTCCGGGGGGATGAACCGCGTGTTAAAAAATGGGTTCGTCTTGCGGTGATTCTGAACCTCGCGCTGTTGGCGGTTTTCAAGTATCTGCCATTTGTGGTGAGCATGATCCCTTTTCTGCCAGAGCATTGGGTGCTTTGGGTGCGTGACATTCCGCTTCCAATCGGCATTTCGTTTTACACCTTCCACGGCATTAGCATGATCGTAGATGTGGCGCGCGGTGAAGTCACAAGGGAAAGCGATGCGATGCTACCTCGCGGTTCCCGTTTTGCCAAAGGTGTGCGGGACATTGGATTTTACCTACTTTTTTTCCCTCAGCTGGTTGCAGGTCCTATTGTAAAAGCGAAGCAATTTTGGCCGCAGATCGCAGCGAAAAAATGGTCTGATATCCTATGGAGCAAAGTCATTCGGTCTCTGATACTAGGTTTTTTTCTCAAAATGGTGGTTGCGGACAACCTCGCCGAGCAAACAACAAGTCTCACGAAACCATGGCTTAACGCACTTTCTCCCTTGGATCTTACGATGCTCCTGTATGGATACTCCATGCAAATCTTTGCTGATTTTGCTGGATACTCTCTCATCGCGATTGGTCTCGCCGCTTTGTTTGGTTATGAGTTTCCTATCAATTTCAATTTTCCTTACTTATCAACGAGCATTACGGAATTCTGGCGTCGTTGGCACATGTCGCTCTCAGCTTGGTTGCGCGACTACCTGTACATTCCTCTCGGCGGCAACCGCAAGGGGGAGATGCGCACCTACATCAACTTGTTCTTGGTCATGTTCCTCGGGGGATTGTGGCATGGTGCCGAATGGAAATTCGCGCTATGGGGAATGCTGCATGGGGTATTGCTTGGCATCGAACGGTTCTGTTTCCGCCATCAAAAAGATACGAAAGCACAGCGTCCGGTATGGCGTGCCCTATTGGGGTGGTGTTACACGTTTCATGCGGTGACCCTGCTCTGGTTGACTTTCCTTATGCCTGACATGGCACAAATCGCCTATTTTTTCGAGGAACTTCTCATACCGGGGCGCATAACGGGGCCAGCATTGTTCAGTTCGTTCGTGTTTGGATCCGCAGTCGTTCTTTACCATGCCTTTGGGTGGTGGCGTGAGCATCGAAACACCTCTTTCGAGCGTTTTCGCGGCTCCTGGAAAGAATCCATGATCTATGGTGTAATGGTGTTCCTCATCCTCACCAACTCTGGCCCACCGCAAGGGTTCATCTATTTTCAATTTTGAATTTTGAATGAATAATTTTGAATCTGAAAAGTAATCTAATGACCAATCAAACATTAAAATGACGAATGTTGAATTACAATAAACTCTTGTGTTAATCATTCTGAGCATGAGTACAAATTTCTTTCGATAATCATGAAAGAAAAAAATTTATTCTAACAAAATCTTATGATTTTTCCCTGAAAATCATGAGGATTGCCAAATCGATTCGTGAGTGTAGGGAATATGACTTGGCTTCACAATTATGGCGATCCGGAACGAGCATTGGTGCCAATGTTGAAGAAGCACAGGCTGCGCAAAGCAGGGCTGATTTCAAATCCAAGTTGTCGATAGCAGCGAAGGAGGCGAGAGAAGTCCATTACTGGCTGAGACTCACGATTGACAGCGGAGTGTTATCAACTGAAGAGATAAAACGTGCCTTGCGGAACGCGGACGAGCTTAAACGAATTCTTACTTCGATCATCAAATCCGCTTCTTCATGAATTCAAAATTAACAATGCTACGTTTCCTCCTTGGAGTAGCTGTTGCTTTACTGCTATGCTTCGGATTACAAGCTGTTTTCTACTACGTGCTGGATGGGAGGACGGGGAAGGGAGAATCGAACTATTTCAGCACAATGAGCCGATTTCAAGCGGCCGCCCAGTCACCGGCGGTAATCGCCTTCGCAGGATCGTCGATCACAGGGCGAATCCCCGGGCGAGAGATAGGCAATGATGCGATTGCCAATCTTGGCTGTGATGGAGCCGGCGCTTTGGATGGTATCGCGGTGATGGCTCAAGGTCTCATTCCTCAATCTCGCTGGCTGGTGGTAGAAACAAACACTCTTTTTGTGGCCAATGAACCATCCGATAGCCTTATTGTGCGCGGTTGCAAAGGATTGGGCTTTATTTTAGGTTCTCAATTTCCTCTGCTTGGCGCTTCGGCTCGTCCATCCGCGATGCTTTATTCTCGTCTTTCACAAAGGCGAAATGCCATACGGGCAGAGTCTTATGAAGTCGATGTTACACCGATTTCATTGGTTGATTTTACTTCTGCCGACCGACGTGAGGTTCAGTTGCTAAGTCATTATTCGAAATATCTAGAGATGATCGCTGAACGTGGAGTAAATATTGTATTGGTCCACATTCCTGCAGGCGTCAGGCAAGAGCGTGATGAAAAATTAGAACTTTGGGGAACTGGTATTCTCTGTGGGAACCATGGATATCCCTTCGTTGATTTGGAAAAGCAAATAGGCAGGGAACGCTTCAAATTTTCCGATGGAGTGCACATGGAGCCACAATCTGCTGCGACAGTATTGTCAACAATTGCGAAACTCTGTGATCGGTGGGATGAAGAAAATAAGTTAAAAATCAATCATCGTTAGGCAATAGAACATGCCATTTGATTATGAAACAAAACATCCTCTATCGAATCATTCGTAAGCTCTCTCACCTGCGGGTTATGGATCGGAGGCACATTTACAAATACTGGGAAATCGAACATTTGAAAAAAATTGTCGCCTATTACCAGGTAGATTGCTTTTTTGATGTAGGCGCCAATTATGGTCAATATGCCACAATGCTGCGAAAAGATGTTGGGTTCGAGGGGCTTATTGTATCATTTGAACCCAATCTTGATGCAGCAAATCATTTGCTGAAATTATCTAAAAATGATCCTCTTTGGCAAGTGGAGCAGGGGGCCCTATCCTCATTTGACGGTGTGCAGCAATTCAATATCATGGCGGATTCACAATTTAGTTCGCTCAGTCAACCTACGCACAGTGAAACCGATCTTTTCATCGAATCCAACAAGGTGAAAAGAACTGTCGATGTCAAATGTGAAACTGTGACCACGGCCTACGAGAGATTGAGCCAACAACATCGTTTCAAATATCCTTTCCTCAAAATGGATACACAAGGCTATGATGTGGAGATCATGCGCCATGCAGGTGGCGCTCTCGGTCATTTTATTGGGATTCAAAGTGAGCTGGCCATTAAGAAATTGTATGAAAATTCGATCGATTACAAAAGCGCTATTGAATTCTACGAAACGCTTGGATTTTCCATGAGCGCGTTTGTGCCCAATAACTCTGGTCATTTCCCTTACCTTGTTGAAACTGATTGCATCATGGTTCGTGGTCGCTGATGTCAATTGAATTTAGCAACATTCATTCCTATCACAATCAACCATGCTCAAAGTTCTTTTACCTATTAACATCGATAAGTGGAGGAGTCCCATTGCCACGCTTCTTCGCGCTTGTGTAGAGCACAATCCGGATGTTCATTTCGTAAGTTTTTCGAGACCTGAGACAGAAGAAGATCGCGAAAACGGCAAAAAATTCTGGAGTCTGCCAAATATCACTCTGGGAAATTGGCGTTCCATCTTTGACCGCTATGATATCGTTCACATTGCTTCCCACACGCCCAAAAATCTTTTAGCAGGCAGCTTGGCAAAAATTATAAGTGCGGGAAAAACCAAATTTCTTTACACCATCAATCTTGAACTCGAAGCGGAAAACCGTAAGACGGCGATTTACCAGTGGTTCGATCTGATGGTGGATTATTACGTTTCCGTGAGCAGAATCGCAGGCAAACTAGTACGTGAGGATGCACCGGATAATTACTTCGGAGTGATACCCAATGGGTATGATCCCGCTTTTTTCTACCCTTTTGTGGATGCTTCTGGCGACTTGCCTGAAGCAGTCGCCGATTTGGGTGGTAAATCTTATGTGTTGAATGTGGCTGCACTGGAACCGCGCAAACATCCTGAGTGGATTGTGTCCCTTGCTGCAGCGAATCCAGATATCAATTTTGTGATGGCTGGCTGGGTTGTCCCCGATGGAGGAGAGCCGTTTCTGCATATGATTCAAAACGCGGCTCTGCCCAATTTGATTTGGCTTGGCCATGTCACGCGGTCGGCGATTCGCGCGCTGTTAGGAAACGCTTCAGTATTTGCTTTTCCTTCCGAGCGCGAAGGCTTGCCCCTGTCTGTCATCGAGGCAATGGGCATGGGGGTTCCGGTGATTGCCCAGCCCAAATCATCACTTCCCGAATTGATCACGAACGAAATCTGCGGAAGTTTACGCAGCATCGATGGCGCTGATGCAATCCACGAATGGAGCCGATTGATCCGTGAGTATGTTAGCATCGATCCGAGTGTTCGTGCAGAACGCAAGACCGAGCTTTCTCGCCTTACGCAAGCTCGTTATTCTTGGGAAAGTGTCGGCAAAATGTATTCTGGTATTTACAAGAAAACTTCCCGTATCGACGACTTGTAGGATTTCACAATAAAGGAAGACACCTGTTTATGAAGCGAGTCACACTGGTTACCAACATGCTGCCACCGTATCGCGTTAGCTTTTATCGAGCGTTATCCCGACAGGTCGACTTCCACTTGCTATTGGACACCTTGACTGAGTTCAATAGGAATTGGGAATTGCCTGCCGATGCGAAGGAGCTGAAGCTGACGGTGCAGAATTGCCGATCTTTTGTTTACAGCAGATACAGAGGAGATGTTGGCTACAGGGAGAAGCGGCAGTTTCATTTCTCTGAACAGACGATCCCTATGCTCAGGGCTTTACGACCTGATGTGATTTTATCGATCGAGTTTGGACTGAAGACATTATGGTCGATCTTCTATGGTTGGCTTTTTCATGTTCCGGTGATCCTGCTTTCGGAGGGAACACTTCATACCGAAGGTCATGTAGGGAGATTGAAGCGCATCTTGCGTAGAGCCATTGTTTCACAGTGTGATCGGTTTTGGTCAAATGGGCCGGATTCAAGTGAATTGCTAAAATCTTACGGGGCGGAGGTGAGTCTCATTGATGAAGGAATGACTGGCATCGATACGCAGGACTGGCATGATTCTGTTCAATACCAATTGTCACAACGTCAAGACATCAGAACAAAGTGGAATCTGAAAGGAAGGGTTCTTCTGTTTTCCGGTTCTCTGACGCCGCGCAAAGGGATCGCTCCGCTCTTGTCTGCCATCGAAGCTTGGAAGGGGGAGTGCGCTGCGTTTGAATTTACGCTGCTCTTGCTAGGGGATGGCGAGGAACGGTCTGCAGTAGAAGAGTGGCGCAAGAGAAATCCTGAGATCCATGTTGTTATGCCCGGCTTTGTGCAACCTCAGGATTTGCCACCTTTTTTCGCTGCGGCCGACTGGGCAGTTTTGCCGACCTTGGACGATAATTGGCCGCTTGCCACGCTGGAGACGTTGGTCGCTGGTCTGCCTCAATTGTTTTCCTGTTACAATGGCGCGACTTCCGATTTGTGTCAAAAAGAGACGGGGGTGGCATTTGACCCGCTGAATCAGCAGGATTTTCTTCGAGCTTTGCGAGAATTCCAAGCAGCACCAGAAGGGCGCATTCCTGCCTCCATCGTCAGTCAAATTTCCTGCTACTATAGTGCTGAAGGACAGGCTCGACGGGCTCTAGGCTCGATTGAAAAAGTATTGGAGTGGTGAAGAAAATCTTCTCTCACCACAATCCTGCGTTGCAAGATTTCTGCCAATGGTGGCATGATGTCGCACCAGTAATTTCTCTTTCCCCCGATTCAGATTTTTCACAAGACTCATCATCTCATTCGATTCTTTTATGTCCTCCCATTCGAAACGCATCATAAGAGTCCAAGTTTTGCAATTCATGGATGCCTTGTTGGTATTGAGTGGCTTTGCGTTGGCCTTCACCTTGCGGTTGCCCGTGTTGCATTCGTTGAATTTTTTCCTCGTGAAGGTAGGACATTCGCTGAACATTGATTACGTGGGCAGTCTAACGGATATCTCCTCTTTGCTGTTCGTGATTGTGCCGCTGACCATCATGACTCTCAAGCATGTAGGGTTTTATGGCAATCCCACCAGCACCTCAGTCTTGCGGGCATTCGGTAGCATCCTCACAACGATTCTTGTGATCACATGCGTCACAGCTCTGTTGTCTTTGTTTTTCAAAATCAACACTTCCGGTCGTTCCGTATTGGTGATTGCACCGGCATTCATCACTATGCTCTTGATGCTGCGTTTCTGCTGCATGCGCGCCTATTGGCGTCATCGTTATCAAAGAGATAAAATCCGTGAGTCCATCGTTCTTGCGGGGCAACCCGAGGAGGTGGAGGCTTTTTGGCAGACTTTGCAAAGTCGGGAGGCGTCACGCTGGAGAGTGGTGGGCCGCTATGACCTCGCCAGCGACAAGTGGGATGAATTCCAGCAACTGCTGCATGATGAGGCGGTAGAACGAGTGATTTTCACTGCGAAGCACTCCGAGTTTGATAAAATTGCAACCGCTGTCGAGATGTGCGAGGCGCGTGGCATCGAGGCATGGATTTCCGCTCATTTCATGCAAACCCAGGTGGCGCGTCCGTCTTTCGATTCGATTGATGGACATCCGATGCTGGTGCTCCGATCCACTCCTGACTTTTCCTGGGAGCTTCTGATGAAGGGGTGGATGGATCGTGCCGGAGCCTTTTTGTTGCTTGCTGGTTCGATTCCTTTGTGGTTGCTGGTGGCAATTGCCATTAAGATCCAGAGCCCAGGGCCGATTTTTTATCGTCAGGAGCGCGCGGGAAGGTACGGTAAGCCTTTTTGGATGTGGAAATTCCGCACCATGATTGTCGATGCCGAGAAAAAGCTGGAAGAAATCAAGCAGCAGGCGGGCAATCAGATGAGCGGACCCGTATTCAAGCTGGAACACGATCCGCGGATCTTTCCTCTCGGTCGTCTGCTGCGGAAGTTTTCGATTGATGAGCTGCCTCAATTGATCAACGTGTTGACAGGTGACATGAGTTTGGTGGGGCCACGTCCCATGGCAATGTATGAATTGCCGAAAATCGAACGCTCCGAGCACAGGCGAAAACTCAGTGTGAAGCCTGGGTTGACCTGCATTTGGCAGGTGAGTGGCAGGAACCAGATTACGAGTTTTGATGAATGGGTGGCGCTTGACTTGCAGTATATCGACAACTGGTCGCTTTGGCTGGACATCAAGCTCTTAGTGCAAACGATTCCGGCGGTGCTATTCGCCCGCGGAGCGAAATGACGGATATGAAGTCTTTGATTCGCAATTGTGGCATGTGCATCGTTCGTCTCTTTGGCAGTGATGTTCGGGATGCAGTGGATGGTGAACTGTTAGGTCGTGCCTTGATTGTTCCTTGGCGTGGAACCGTTCATTTGATCGGCTACGAAGGCATACCCTTGCGTATGGTTTGCGTGCCGCAGGACCGGATTCGCTATTGGAGGGTTGCGTTGGGATTTGCCAAAGCGGAGGTGCCGGATTACGGCAGGGTTGCTCGCGAGTTGTAACCCGTCTCATTTATGGCGTAGCCCCTAAAAAGGCATCAATGCCAAGCTGATTGCATCCCTCAATTTATCACATCTCATCCGATGAAGCGCATAGTGACGATTTTATTGACGCACCAATCTCAAGAATCGGTGGTCAAGATGAGGGACTATTGGCGAGAGTTGGATCCTGATCAGGACTTTGTGATAGCCTATGGCGGAAAGAAAGCCTCATGGCAGGATGACATGCCGGATTTGGTTTTGGTCGATGATCCTGCGTTGCGCACACGTGATCATCCGCGCGAGCGTCAAAGCTACCAAGGGGTCTTTCAGGCCGCCATGCCGCGTGTGAATGCATTGGGTGCTACTCATGTGCACTTGGCTGAATTCGATGAGATTCCGGTGGTGAAGGATTTGAATGTCAGGCTTCTCTCCATGATGGAGAAAGAGAAATGCGACGTATTGGGGCATAGGCTATTTCGTGTGGATGATACGACGCACCCGCACGCTTTGGATCATTTGAAAGATCCCCAATTTTTGCCATATTGGCAGGGGCTATCTTGCAGACCGCACAAGGGAACCGTTCTTTCCATGCTGGGGTGTGGTTCATTCTGGACGAGGGAGTGTTTTGAGGCAGTGGCGCAATTGAATCCACCGCTTCGCATTTATCTGGAACTTTTTTTGCCGACTGCCGCTCACCATTTGGGCTACCGCGTGCGACCCATGGGCTCGCAGGATCATTTTATGGCTCCTGAAATCATGAAGCAAAAAGAGGATCTCGCCTCCTATCGGAGCCAAGGTGCCTGGCGTGTTCATCCGGTCAAACGGATGTGGTTGGATTGAAGGTTGCTCATGCGGTAGATTCTTCCGATTGAGATCTCGGCGTTAACACAAGGCTCATTCACAATCGCTTATGCATTTGGTCTCTTTGGTTTTTTTCTTGTTAGGCTGTGTTGCTGCAGGATTGTTCGCGGTTGGCATGGATCCGTATGCCTGCGGTATTCCGCTGATTCTTTTGTCCGTTGCCGTGATTGTTGGATCGTGGAACCGGCAGTCGCGGCCGCGCGCCGGATGGGTTCATGCTTGGATTGTGGTCACCGTGATTTACTTTGCGGTGAGGATGGTGCAATCCGACGTTGTCGATTTCGCCCGCAGCGATGCGTTGCTTTTGATCGGAGTGGTGCTTGCTTTTTGGTGGACCACCACGGCGGGTGCAGGGATGATGTTTTCGCGATGGCTGAGCGGTCTGTGGGCGATCGTAGTTGTCAACGTGGCGGTGGCGATGATGCAGGAATATCGGGATATCGAGTTTTTTCCTGTAATGATTTCCCGTGCCACGAATCATTTTCCCAGTGGTCTTTACCATCATTACAATCATTTCTCGAACTTCCTTTTGGGAGTGGGTTTGCTATCGCTGGGTTACGGCATGGCGGCCTCGATCAAGCGCGTCATGCGTGTCGCCTGTTTTGTCATGTATGGGATTTGCGTGTATGGCATTTTCCTAGCTCACTCCAGAGGTGCGTGGCTTGGTCTCGGCTGCGGAACCGCATTGGTATTGGTCGGATGGTTGGCCAACTTGTGGAGAGTGAAGACATCTTGGGCAGGAGTGGCTCTGGTCATTGCCACATTTCTCGCGCCGATGTTGGTGGTTGGAGCGTGGCAGTTGGGCACGAGTGCAGTGGCAAACCGGAATACGGGTGACAGTGGGCGCCTAGAGTTTGCCAGCATAGCGGTCGACTTGATTCAGGAGCGTCCGCTATGGGGGGGCGGCAGTCGGTCCTATTTCTTTGATTCGTTTTCCAAGTGGAACCCGAAAGAGCTATGGGTGGGCGGAGGAGACATTGAGTATGTGCATAACGAGTATTTGCAGGCGGCCGTTGATTACGGGTTGGTGGGATTGGCATTGCTGCTCGGTGTTGTGGGCATCGTGATTTTTCGAGGCGTCGCCTTTTTGGCGGTAGGGGAAAACCAGAATCGATCCCATGCGGGAATCACATTGGGTGCGATGGCTGCTTTATGCGCCATGGGCGTCCAAGCATTTTTCAGTTTTGTTTTTCATGTCTTGCCCGATGTGATTTTGATGGGGGCATGCATTGGTTGGTTGGTTCGCCAACCATGGGCTTTATCTGCAGGCTCCATGGAAGAAAACAAGCAAGTCACCTTTTCATGGAAGCAGGGAGCGATGGGCACAGCTCTGGGATTGATCGCTGTGCTTTTGTCGTTTAGGGACGCGATGGCCTGGTGGCAGCTGCACCCACGCATCGATTATGCCTGCTCTGATGACGTTGTGATGGCGGAAAGATACCGGAAAGCATTGGCGATCCGTCCGGATTTCCGTCGCTATAGCGAATTCGCTCGCACGTTGTATCTCTACACCAAAAAAGCCAAGATCGCCGAGCAGGAAAAAGTTTTTCTCGTCAATCAAGCCATCGAGTCTCTCGAATGGGCCATTCAACGTGCCCCAGAGAGTTACGAAGACAATGTGAATTTGGCATTGATGTATGATTTTATGGGGCGCTTTGAGAAATCGGAACCGATCTATCAGAAAGTATTGCCCATCCTTGATCCGCGAGAAATGTATTATGGTGCCCGTTATTTCCATGCTCGGCATTTGGCATCGCGAGCCAAAATCTTATGGTATCAGCGACAACCAGAAAAAGCTCTGGTCTTGTTTCTGAGAGCCAAAGAAGAATTAGCGAGAGCGAAATACACGTTTCAAGAAGCCGATCCAGAGGTCAAAAACCTTATCCAAAAAAGCATCGAATTCCTCCAAGGTGCCAATATCAAACCGGAAGAAGCGGGAGCTGAAACATCGAGCGATTGATCAATTTCCTGGGATCTGTTTCCAATCCACCATCACATCCGTCAGTTCTCCCAAGAGCTGACGGATTTTTTTGTCCGCATTTTGACGGTTTTTTTCGGTTTCGGACAAGTTTTGTCCGAGATTGTAAGGCATGGACAAGATCACAAAAGACCACTGTTGATCTGTTCCAAGAAGAAGCCGGTCTGTCATGTCGATCAAAGTCCTGCTCCAGTGATCGTGGGTAAGATGTTTGTGCCCAACAAAATAATAATAACTTACAAAACCAACAGGAAAGGGCTTGCCTCCATCTTTCTCGGGAGCGATAGGAAAAGTGCTGGTAAGGCGCTGTACCTTGATGTTTTTGCCTCCTGGGGTAGTGAAGTCGACGGGCAAACTGAGCATATCAATGTGTCCCTGAGCGCGCAAACATCTCTCCGGCCTATGGATCGAATTGTTGATGTCAAAGCCGGAAATCACAATCGACAAATTGATCGCGTTATCGAAACGCCGTCCATGCGCATAAAGCGGCGGCATATCATAGCTTTGATACATCCCTTTGATGAAAGTCGTGTCTGGATTGAGGATCTGCACTTCTTTTTCCGACGGGTGAGTCGCGGTAGCGATCCATTCACCCATATGGAGCGGAGGTGTTTTTTGCTCCATATCGATGGCCTGGAGCGATAAAGAAGTGAGGGCTACATCGCCACGACGAGGGAGAACAAACACCAAGCTCAGTGTCAGCGCCAATGCGACAGGAGCGATATAGAAGCGTTTCATGAGGGTATGCTGGTTGCGGTATTTTGAGAACGCACGACCGTTCTCCTGACTGCTCTTTTTTTCCATGGCATACCGCCCTCCAGCATGGCGTGAAGGCCCATCATCATCAGCAGGGAAATGGGGTAAAACAACAGCAAGCCAGAGTGATCATGCCACGTTTTTTTCGCGAACTGAGGATTCCCATATTCCGCGATGATAAAAATGGAGGCGACACGAAGTCCGTTGCCAAGAATCGCAATCGGCAGTGCGGAAAAAATCAGCAGTGCACGTTTCCAGAGATTCATGGGAGCGAGGTAAGCCCATGCGCAGGAAATCATGAGTAGCGCCATGAGTGAGCGAATGCCGCTGCACATTTCATCGATCGTCAACGGGTTCCATTTCTGAGTGGTCGAATAAATCACTGCGCCCGAGGCGTAGGTGCCCACTCCGAAAATCTTGCAGATCGATTGGGCCATGGATACGGAAATGTTTTGTAGAGGCACGGTTGCCTGCTGGATGTCTGGCACGGGAATGCTCAGCCAAAGGTAGAACACGGGGAAGGCGGTGAGTAGGAATGTTTTTCTCCCGCATAGATACCAGATCAACCCTGATACCATGAAGGGCAATGAAGCGACTCCTACGCGCCACTGAATGACACGATGGGATATGATAAAGAGCAAGCAACCGAAGCCCACAAGCAGAAGGCCCTGCCATTCGCCTTGCCGAATCGATGCGGTGATGTTTTTCCAATGATAGATCAATAGACCGAGGATGATGAAGGGGAACATCACGCCGTGTTCGTAGCGCGTTTCTTCATTCCAACTGTCGTAAAGAACGCGGAGTAGCGACAATTCTCGCCCGGGGCCGTATCCTGGGATAAAAAGAAAAAACCATAACAACACGATGCCACATCCGAACAGGCAGAAGCTTTTGGCCACTGGGGATGTTGTAGATGGGGGAATCATAACGGACAATAGGCGGAATGAAGTATAATCATGTCCATTCTTTTGCGCAATGGGGAAAGATGAGGCGATTGTGACACGGACGTTTTGTTAGATCGTTCATTCTTTTTCAGACATGAGCAAACGCCGCGTTCTTTCCATCAGCAAAAGATGGATGATTCTAGTAAGATACCAGAGGCAGAGAACTGCGACAAAAATCTCCAGTAAGGGCGTGGCGGGTGGTTTGGGAGAGGGGGCACGTAGCCATGCCGCCCAGTCGGGCACATTGACCACACTGCGGCAAAAACCCAGAAGCGCGACCACACCACTGCCGATCATCCCATGCCAGTAGTTGTTGCGGGAAAAAAAATAACAGATCAGGAAAGCCCCGCCTAACGAAAGCCCTCCTTGCAGGAAGGAGAAACTTTCGTTGCGTCCTGGCAGCATCATTTTTCCAGCAAAACCGCAGGATAGAACGATGAGTCCGAGAATGAGCAGGGCGAGGCGCATGATCTGTTAGAGTCGGGCGAGGATCGCGTCGCCCATTTCCGCGGTGTTCACGCGGGTTTCACCCGCAGCACCGGTGGCGATGTCACCGGTGCGGAAGCCATCGCGAATCGTGGCGGCCACGGCGGCATCGATGGCATCAGCGGCTGCTGTTTCGCCTAACGAATAGCGCAGCAACATCGAGACACTCAGGATCTGGGCGATGGGATTGGCGATCCCTTGTCCTGCGATGTCCGGTGCCGATCCACCAGAGGGCTCATACATGCCGAAATAAAGGCCTTTGTCATTTTTCGAACCTAGCGAGGCCGAAGGCAGCATACCGAGAGAGCCGGAGATCATGGCCATTTCGTCGGATAGAATATCACCGAAGAGATTTTCCGTTACCAGCACATCGAACCCAGAGGGTCGTTTCACGAGTTGCATGGCGGCATTGTCCACATACATGTGAGACAGTGCCACCTCGGGAAATTCTTTGGCGATTTCGTTGGCCGTTTCACGCCACAGCACGGACGATGCGAGAACGTTGGCTTTGTCGACAGAGACAAGTTTTTTGTCGCGTCCCATCGCGGCGGTAAAGGCCACGCGCAGGATTCGCTCGATTTCCGATTTTTTGTAGATCATCGTGTCGAAGGCAACAGGTTCGCCGTTTTCTTCTCGCCGACCCTTGGGTTGGCCGAAATAGACACCGCCAGTAAGTTCACGTACGCAGAGCACATCAAAGCCATCGGGAATGAGTTCGTTTTTTACGGGTGATGCGTGAATCAATGCGGGTAAACAAACACCGGGACGCAGGTTGGCGAAGAGGCCGAAGTGCTTTCTGAGAGGCAGCAGTGCGCCGCGTTCGGGTTGAATATCGGGCGGCAGCGATTCCCATTGAGGACCTCCTACTGAGCCGAAAAGAATCGCATCGGCTTTCTCCGAAGCGGCGATGGTTTCCGGTGGCAGGGGGTGACCCGTGGCATCGATCGCGGCACCGCCGACGAGGTGCTCGCTGCGCGAGATCTTGAACTGGAATTTTTCCGCTGCAGCATCGAGCACGCGTAGCGCTTGGGTCATGACTTCGGGACCGATTCCGTCGCCGGAGAGAATGGTAATGGTATGCATGATAGGTCGGTGTGTTTTTCTGAAAGAAGACCCCGTAGGGTTTGTTAAAAAGACTTTGAAATCAAGAGGAATGTTCTTCTCTGTTTCCTATCCCACGCTAGATTTCCGTCATGCGTGCGTTGTGGATGGTATTGGACTCGGTGGGCTGTGGTGGGGCGCCCGATGCCGCGGACTTTGGCGATGAGGGAGCGGACACCCTAGGGCATTTGATGGAGCGAGAGGGTTTGGAGTTGCCTCACATGGCGAGTCTGGGTCTCTATGAAATCATGAGAGATCGTGGCGTAAGGCTACCTGTGTCACCTGGATTGCGTGTAGGGGCTTCGGCTTGTCGTTTGACTGAGAAATCCATAGGCAAGGACACCACGACAGGGCATTGGGAGTTGGCGGGATTGGTGCTGGATCAGCCGTTTGTCATCTACGAGACCTTTCCACTGGAGTTTGTGACAGAGCTGGAACAGCGGACGGGAGTGACGTTTCTCGGCAATATCGTTGCCTCGGGCACGGCGATTTTGGATCAACTGGGAGAAGAGCACATTCGCACTGGTAAACCCATTCTCTACACCAGTGCTGACTCCGTATTGCAGATCGCGGCTCACCAGGCAGAGGAAGTGTTTGGACTGAAGCGATTGCTCGATCTGTGTTCCACTGCGCGTGATTTGTTAGATCAACGTGGGATGCGGGTGGGGCGTGTGATCGCAAGGCCTTTCGCGGGCGATCATGTTGGCCATTTTCAGAGAACAGCAGAGCGTCGAGATTTCTCGGTAGTACCTGCAGAGACTGTGCTTGATCGCTTGCAGAATAAGGGCGTGAAGGTGATTGGGGTAGGGAAAATTTTCGATCTATTCGCTGGGCGAGGAATGGATGAGAGCTATGTTACGAAATCCAATGCGGAAGGTATGGAGACAGTGGCCGACTTATGGGAGAAAAGGCGTGAGGGCGACTTGCTGATCGTTGCGAACCTTGTGGATTTTGACATGCTCTATGGTCATCGCCGTGATCCTCGTGGTTATGCGCGGGCTTTGCGGCAGTTTGATGCTTGGCTGGGCGAGTGGTTGCCATCGGTGTCAGACGAAGATTTTCTCATCATCACGGCTGACCATGGCAACGATCCATATCATCATGGCACGGACCACACGCGCGAGCAGGTTCCGCTATTGACTCTTCATAGTCCGCGTCCTCTGCGTCCGTGTCATGACTTCACCGAGGTGGCATCGTTGCTGGAACAGTTTTTCCATGGATCAAGCTTCGGCACGTGAACGCGAAAAACACCGCACTGGAGGCCAGTGCGGTGTCAAGGAAATGGAATCGCGCGAAGCGAGAGTTACAGGGCGTCCACGACGAGTACTTTGCGGTCTTTGTAGTATCCGCAGGAAGGGCAAGCGATGTGGGAAGGCACTTTTGTTTCGCACTCAGGGCAAGATTTCAACAAAGGTGCTTTCCAGCGTTTGGCGCCACGACGCATTTTCTGGCGGCTCTTGGATTGACGGCGTTTTGGTACGGCCATGGTAGTTTGTAGTTAGTGGTTGTCGTTCAGGTCTGAGAGGGCATCGAGTGCCGACCAGCGGGAGTCCGCCGGCGGCGGGGGCGGGGAACTTAGATCAGAGTCCGAGGTTTTGTCGAGTACTAAATATGGAGAATTTAATTGGCATTCCATGGGCACGTCCCCTTCATCGCAGCGTGGATCTGCGGGCATTTCGATCACGATCTCCTCACGCAGGGCATCAGCGATGTTGATGGGAGCCTCGTTTTCCAGTTCGAGAGAGATGGCTACGTCTGGCAGGCGGATGGTTTGTTCGAATCGCTGCAAGGTCACCACGCAGGTGAATTCGAAGCGAGCCGAAAGCTCACCGCTCAGCAATAGCTCAGAGCCGAAGCGTTGGGCAAAGAGATCGTAGGTCAGCGGGCTGACAGCTTTGGCATCGTCATGTGCTGGAAAATCAAATACATCCGCGGGCAGTTCGCCGCTGAGCGAAAGACCATCTTCGGGCAGCGTAGAGGGGTCGAGAAAAAGTGTCATGACCAAGACTAGCACGGGCAGTGCACATGAGCAAGATCGGAGAGGAGTGGTCGATGGGTTCCCGCAAGAGTGACGGGTGCGGTCAAAACAAAGCGTTTTTTCATGACGGATTTCACGGATGAAAAGGCGTAAGCCGGCACGAAGGAAAAGGTAGAGTTTCCGGTGATGGGGATTCCGTTGAGAAAGGGAAAAGGTAGTGCATGGTCATCAGTCCGCTGTTTCCCTGGTTTGATCGTCCTGCCTGTAGGCGTCGCTCTGGAGCTTGCCATAGCGAGTCCTTTGGTTATCCTAGGGACGTGAGAGAACTGAATGGATGGATCGTGACTGTGGTGGAAGTGCGTTTTATGCCCGAACTGGAAGCCCCCTCCGAGAAACCCTATCCTTTTTTGTATGCCATTGCCATTCGTAACGAATCTGACGAGACAGTGACCTTGCGAGGACGAAAATGGGTGGTGCGCGAGGACAATGGCGACACTGTGGTGGTCGAGGGCGAAGGGGTGATCGGCGAGATGCCTGTTTTCGAAAAAGGCGCGGAGTTTTCCTATAACAGCTATCATGTCGTGGCGGATTCCGCCAAGGTCCAGGGTGCTTATTTTGGCGAGACCGATGCTGGGGAAAAAGTGTTTGCCCGTATTCCCGAGTTTCGTTTGATGGTGCCCTGAGCCATCGAGCAGGGGTGAAAATATTTCACTGCGAACCTTGACCAAGGAGGCAAAGGGCGCTATGGGAGGCGCGCCTATGAAAGCACCTATCACTGTATCTGTTACTGGAGCCGCTGGCCAGATCGGCTATGCCCTATTGTTTCGCATTGCATCCGGCTCGGTCTTTGGTCCGGATCAGCCAGTGAATCTGCGTTTGATTGAAATCGAACCAGCACTGCCCGCTCTGGAGGGTGTGGTCATGGAGTTGGACGATTGCGCGTTTCCATTGCTGAACGAAGTGATTCCCACTGCCGATCTGAATGAAGGCTTCCGTAACACGAATTGGGCGTTGCTTGTCGGTTCCGTGCCCCGCAAAGCGGGTATGGAGCGGGGCGACCTGCTTGGCATCAACGGCAAGATTTTCACAGGTCAAGGAAAAGCCATCGCCCGCAATGCGGCCAAAGACGTGCGCGTGCTGGTAGTTGGCAATCCTTGCAATACCAACGCCTTGATCGCCATGAACAATGCTGATGGCGTGCCGAAAGATCGGTTCTTCGCCATGACACGTCTGGACGAAAATCGTGCGAAGAGCCAGCTGGCCAAGAAAGCCTCTGTTCATCAGTCGAAAGTGACTAACATGTGCATCTGGGGCAATCATTCCGCCACACAATACCCCGATTTTACCAACGCGAAAATCAATGGTCGTCCTGTGACCGAAGTCATTTCCCATGTCGAGTGGCTCAAAGGCGATTTCATTTCCACCGTCCAACAACGCGGCGCGGCGATCATCAAAGCTCGCGGCGCTTCCTCCGCTGCATCGGCCGCTAATGCTGCTCTCGATACAGTGAAGAGCCTGATCACTCCCACGCCTGCAGGTGACTGGCACAGCGTAGCGGTTTGCTCGGACGGTTCCTACGGCATTGAAAAAGGCCTCATGGCATCTATGCCGATCCGCACCATCGAAAATGGCAAATGGGAAGTCGTTCAGGGCGTGCCTGTCGACGCTTTTAGCCAAGAGAAAATCGACCTCACCATCAACGAGCTCAAAGAAGAGCGCGATGCGGTGAAAGATCTGCTTCCGAAGTAATCGGACTCCCATCGAACAAAGCCGCTGCTTTTTTAGCAGCGGCTTTTTTTGTGGTCGGCTCAGTCCGTTTGAGCACTCTAGTTTGTTGGGATTTGCACGACTTTCATCGACCTGCTTGTGGAGAGCGACGATGGCGTGAATGGCGATTTCGTTGATTTCCCTGTGTCGTTTTTTGGGAGTGGGGCGTCTGGGATGAGGCGCCGCGTTGGTGCCGGCTGGCGATCGATTCCTCATGCCACGAATGGGTCGTCCAAGCTGGTATGGGCATGCGGATGGTTTTCTCGATGTCACGCAGGTATTCCAGTTCTTCTTCCGAGCAAAAGGAGACCGCGCGGCCGTCAGCACCCGCTCTTGCGGTGCGGCCGATGCGATGCACATACGCTTCGGGTTCGTTGGGAAGATCGTAATTGATCACAAGACCTACTTCCTTTACATCGACTCCGCGAGCGGCGACATCGGTGGCCACCAATACGGGGGTGAGGCCTTTTTTGAAACGATCCAGTGCTTTTTCGCGCTGCGCTTGAGATTTGTTGCCGTGAATCGCATCAGCCGGAAAACCTGCTGCGGTCAAATTTTTAGCGAGCTTGTTCGCGCCGTGTTTGGTGCGGCTGAAAACGATCGTGAGTTTTTGTGTATGGGCTTGTGCCTGGCTCCGCAGCAGTTCCTCCAGCAAGGGGCGTTTCGATTCCTTGTTGACGAAACACAGCTGTTGATCGATTTTCTCTGCCGTTGTGGTCTCCGGTGTGATGCTGACGTGGGTTGGATCGAGCAGAATGCTATGCGCGAGTTCGACAATGTTCGGTGCCAGTGTAGCGGAAAAAAACAGCGATTGTCGTTTGGCGGGCAGCAGGGCAACGATGCGTTTTACATCGCGTAAAAATCCCATGTCGAGCATGCGGTCCACTTCATCGAGTACAAAAAATTCCACTTGTGAAAGATCGACGTGCCCTTGGTTCACCAGATCGAGCAAACGTCCTGGGCAAGCAACCAATACATCGACGCCGCGTTGCATGGCCTGTACCTGAGGGTTTTGGCCAACTCCTCCGTAGATGAGGGTGTGACGGAAGGGAACATATTTGCCGTAAGTGGCAAAACTTTTGCCCACCTGCAAGGCGAGCTCGCGAGTGGGTGCGAGCACAAGTGCCCGACAGCTGCGGGTTTTGGCCTTGGTTGGATTTTTTTGCAGCGAGTGGAGAATGGGCAGTGCGAAGCTGGCGGTTTTCCCAGTGCCTGTTTGTGCGCATCCCAGTAGATCACGACCTTCGAGCAAGATCGGAATGGCTTGTTGTTGGATGGGAGAGGGAGTGGTGTATTGCAGTTCTTGCAATACGCGTTGCAAAGGCGCAGCCAGAGGCAGCGCTGCGAATGTCGTAGCGGTCATAGGATAAAAAAGCCAGCGCGCACCGTAGATCGGTGGCTGGTGTCGCGATGAGTTGTAGGGTGAAACCTCAAACAATCTTTCTCATCGACGAAGACCGGAAAAGGGCGATGCTCACTTGAGCGCCAATCGAGACACATAAAGCGCCTGCAACGAACTGATACCCCTGATTCGATGACGTGTCAAGTTCATTCGCGAGCAATCAAAATGTTTGTTAGGATTGACGATCGATACACAAAAAAACGCTTCCGGATGCCGGAAGCGTTCGTGAAGATTGATAGAAACAATGGATGGATCACTCCTCCTCGATGTATTTTTTATGACCTTCTTTTTTCAAGGCCTTGGCGTCATCCACGAGCTTTGTCACTTCGTCGATTTTTCCTTCGAGAAAAGCGATTTCGATTTTGCAAAATACGACGAAAGTCTCGCCCATCAGACGGCGGTAGTCCGCAATGGCTTTCTCCTTTTCCTTCGGATCTGGCACCATATCGGTGATAAAGTCGGGGACCATGGCCGCCCCTTTGAGCATGCCTTCTTGCGCTTGTCGGGCTAAGGCCGCGCCTTTGACGGGATCTTTTTCTTTGCTCAGAGCTTTGAAGGAATCGTTGACGGCTTCCATTTCCTTGCCCAGCGGAGTTTCTTCATCAGCGTGCATCGACAGGGTCATTCCTGCCATCATCAGTATCAAAGTCCAGAGAGTTGCGAATTTCATAACGATGTCCATACGCCGTGATGCAGTGCCATCTATCAATGGTGTTTCATCATCGTGGAAATTTTTTCCACTTCCGTTAGAGTCTTTTTGGACCTTCGGAGGGCTTGGGAATTCGTCTCATCTGATCGAAATCACCTTCCTCGCAACAACGCACGAATCCTTCCGCATAGCTCTTCAGTTTGTCCCAGGAGTCGCGGATTTCCGAAGCCTCCTTGGTGCTGATCGAGTTGTCGAGGGCTGCCAAGGAAATCATGTGCAGCATTTGGGAAAACTGGCTGATGATTTCATGCGTGGCGGGCAAGACTTCGAAGCCCTTGCTGCATGAGCTGTCAGGATTGCGCAGGAAACAACCGCCAGCCTGTTGGCATAGCCATTCGACAATGGACTCGTCGTGGCTTAGTTCCATGAGCGTTGCGATCCGGTCCAAAGGATTGCGGCTTCCTGTGCCATCTGCATTCGGTTTTTCCGCCCATTTGTAGACAAGTGAGAGGGATATGCCCATTTCCGCGGCGATTGCCTTGGGGCTGACCTGTTCAAAGACTTTGCGCAGGATCTCGTGACTTTCCATACCGATAGATTTTCATTTCCTCCCAGTGCCGACAAGGATTTTCGTGTGTCGAATTCGGATTTGCCAAGAATGCGTCGTATTATTGAGATGATTTTTTCCAAATGTCATCGCCGTATCGACCTGCTTTGCGGAAATCCCATGGCTTGAATCCTAGGGAAAAAGCGGGAGAGCCCGCCTTGAGGGTCCAGTCACCGGATGCTGGATCCTTGAACATGGGGTCGGCCCAACGAGATGCTTTTTCGTGAGGCAAAGTGCCCGGATCAGCGGCGTCTGTTCGCCAGTAAAGATTGCCACTTGCCTCAAACTTGCCTGTTTTCCAGCCATGACCACGATGAATTGGACCGCGCTCCCAGAGGATGATATTGTGGGTGATGTGAAACGAAGTGTGCGCTTCGGCGCGTGTGAACTGCAGTTGCTGCTCGGAAGCGAAGGCGAGGATATTATTGCGCAGCACGTTTTCTTTGCCGTAGTGCTGGTGATAACTACCGCTTTTGGTATGATGGACGAGGTTGTTTTCCATCACGATTCCCGTGCTTCCTTCGTCATTGTATAGCCCCCATCCGCCATATTTGTAAGATTTAACATCGTGAATATGATTGCCTGAAATGATTGTCCCCTCGGATGGTCCCAGAGTGTAGACCGCTCCCATGTCACTGAGCAATCCATCGCCGATGTGGTGAATGTGGTTTTGAAGAATTTTGTTATGCTTGGCTTCACTGCGCTCATAGCCCCAGCGCCAACCTACGGAAATCCCGGTGTATGGCATGTGACCGATGTCGTTGTGAGACACAGTTTGATCGCGAGCATGACCGATCCACACACCCGCGGCACAGGGGAATTCCTGCCCCGTATATTGGATGATGTTATTGTCAAAAAGCTGATGGGAACTGGTCATGGCGGTGGTCGCTGGTAGTTCCATCGTGCCGCTTCGCAGTCCACCTGCTCCGAGATCATGCAGTTTGCAAGCACGCACGGTATTGGAGTGGCATTGTTGCCTGAACCAAATGCCGTAAAGCCCGCTATGCGCGACTTCGCAGGATTCAAAAGTCATACGATCACAGAAGTCAGCCTGGATCACTGCTTCGATCGATGCTGCGGCTTGCTGCGGTTCAAATCCCTGTGCTGGAAACTTCCATCCTGTATGGAGGAACCGAAAGCCTCGCCAAGAAATGTCACTCACGCGCTTTTCTTGGGTGCCTTTGATGATGAGCAATTGCGATAGACGCGGTGCGATGACCTTGGCTTTGTCTAACACTTCTCCCGGTCTCGGACGATAGTGCAGAATGCGCCTCGCATCGACATACCACTCACCTGGCGCGTCGAGTGCTGCCGGGAAATTGGTAAAGATGATGCCCGTATGCTGATCCCAGCGATTCCATGGCTTCATGGGCTTTCCGATTGTTGTCAGTGTGCCCGTGTTCGCATCGAGTGATTCCATTCCCCGCCGAGTGTTATCCCATTTGTGGTAGGCGAGCATTTGTACCGAAGTCAGATCAAGGGGCGCGATGTTCTGTAACAACTGCATGTCCGTGGGGGACATGGTGACTTTCTGACGTGATCGCTTGTCGTCGATGGGTTCCTCGGTGACGGATTTCATCAGCAGAAATCCCTGATTTGGGTGCCTCGCGAGAGTGGCTCTCTGATCATTTACCCACAATTGGTGGAATTTCGTTAGGTTGGACGGCAAGGCGCAGCGCCATGTGCCATCAGGCGCGACCGTGAAGCCATGAAGCTGGATGCCGCCACTGAAAACGGGCTTGGCATTCCCCGTTGCCAGCCAGCGAATCGGAGCTTGGGCCGTGCCGCTATGGCTCGCATCGATCACCAGCGGCTCTTCGAGTAAGTAATCGCCCGGTTCGACGAGCACATCAATGGCCTGTTGTGGATGGGAGACACGGTGCCGCGCGATTGCCTCCAAAGCTTGGGCCGGGCTTCTATGGTGCCGTGAACCCACATGAATGGCATACGGCTCCGCAGCCTCTGACACGGGGATCAGAGCCATGACAAGCCACCATGAGCGCCAACAGGAAATGAGGGCCATGAAAGATCAACCGCCTTGCTGCTTGAGAGAAACGAGATATTCGATGAGGTCGGTAAACTCCTTTGTCGTCAAACCGGAAGCCAATCCCGGAGGCATCATGCTTGTGCCAGGGTGTTGCTCCTCTTTCACGTCACTACGCTTGATCTGGCTCGCTGCTCCGCTGATATCGCGCAGGCTGACCAGACCGTCCTGTTCAGCGGTGACAAAGCCCATCTTCATGGATCCGTCTTTCATCGAGAAGATCGAGGTTTGGAAACCTTGTGCCACGACCTTGCCGGGATCCAAGATGGATTCGATCAGATAATCGCGCTGGAACTTGGCACCGGCTGCGCCGAGGTAGGGACCTTTTTGTTCAGCAGCCGGATCGACACTGTGGCAGGCAATGCAGCCCTGTGCGGTGAAGAGTTTGGCTCCGTTCGTGGCATCACCCTTCTCGCTGATGGCGATCTTGGTTACCTCGTCTGGTTTCAGTTCCATGACTTTTTTGCCACCTTGGCTGCTTTGCGCCCCCGCGATGACGGCTTTCGCTGCCTTTGCTGCATCAATCGTTTTTTTGTTATCAAACGCAATTCCTGCTTCGATTTGTTGATCGAAACCAGGCAGTTTCATGTCAGCCAGTGCTAGGAAAAATCCGACTTCTTGCGGGTTTTTATCGGCAATTTCACGGACTTGCTTTTTCCACTGATCTTTGGCTAAGGGCGAGTTGAGAACAGTGAACATGGAACGCCATGCGATGCGTGACGCACTGTCGTTGGATTTTTTACCGATGTCGTTCAGTTCTTTGATTTCCGCGCCGCGGGAGGTTTCATTGACGAAGTCGTTGATCATTTGATCCGCAGCTTTGTCGCGTTTTTCGTCCTCGAGCCAAGCCGCGAGCACGTCGATGCGGTTACGCGTGATTTTTTCCGTGCTGCGCATCAGGGCGTTGTAGCACTGAATGCGGATCTCCCATGGGCGCTTGGCATCTTTGGCAGCATTCATGAGAATGGCGGCCGTCGATCCGTCGACCGTGCTCATCCCCAGTGCAGTTGTGACAGGGTCGAGTCCGCCGAGTTGAAGCTTGGCGACATCGAGACGGTTTTTGGCGAAGACCTCGATCAGCAGTTTGCGATCACTCTCGCTGACTTTGGTGAAGTTCTTTTCGAGGCCGGCTTTGATCCGGTCCGAGGCCTCCCACGTTACGGGCTCGTAGTATGGTCCGCGGTCATCGGGGCGGGTGCTCCACCATGCGTTTAGGTCCCAGGTTTTTTCCTTGTGCATGAGGCGAGCCAAGGAGCTCAGCGCGCCAAAACGGAGGGTGTTGTCAGTGGTGCTAGTGGCGACATTCAACAGTCCATCGACAGTTTCGTCAGAGTGCATTTGCTGCAATGCCAGCAGGGCGGTGCGCTGCTGGGGAGATTGACTCAGAGCGGCCAGGCATTGTTTGGCTGCCTTCAGTTCGATCAGGCATTGTACGGCGATGTGAGGCAGGATGTAGTGCTCGTTTTGTTCGAATTTCGCGCCTTTTTTGAGTTTGGCGGGATCACTTTCAAACGTGGCTGCTGCAGCGAGGATCGCGGCTCCATTCTCTGCTTTGCCCAAGCGCGCGAGGCCGATCATGGCTTGGCGTTGAACGCGGGGATTCGGATCCTTAAGGCCATCGAGGTAGGGTTTTACAGGAACGTTGGCTAGTTCCTTCTTGCGATCAGTCATGGCGCGCAATGCGAACTCGCGGATGGCGGCATCTGTTGTGGCCGCGGCGAGCGTGGGATTCGCTTCGGCGCCCATGAGTTGTTTGTAGGTGAAAATGGCGGCCACGCGGGCAGGAATACTCAGTTTGCCGTCCTGTATGGATTTGACGAGTGCCTTGCTGATGGATGATTTTTTGCCGCGAGCGATGATTTCTCGCTGTGTTTCCAGACGAGCCACTGCCGACGGGGAAATCACGCCTTTGACGAGAGCTTCATCGCTGAGTTTTTTCAAATCGGGGAAGGGAGTATGGGTAGCGCCTTCTACCACCACTTGTTGAACCAGTCCGACCGCTTTGCCATTGCCTGAGTAGGAAAAGCCGCCGTTGCGCCAGTCGGCAAGGTAAATGCGTTGTGAGCCGTCCACATCCATATCGATGGCGCGAGCCTGGTCATGGAACACGTCCTGATCGGTGACGAAGGTGGCTTCGAAGGGTTTCAACGGGTGACGCAAGAACTTTCCAGTGGTCCAGTCGCAGGTATAGAGGGTGTCTCCGAATCCTTCGGGAAAGTTGGGCTCTTGCAGATAGAGTCCGCCAGTGCCAGAGCCGCCACCGTAGTCGGCAAGTGGAGCAAGCATTTCATCTCTGAAATTGTGATAAAACTTTGGATAGCCGTGGTTGGCATATTGCACGAAGTGGTGCAGGCGAGTGTTCCAACCCTTGCCGTCATTGGTGTTATCGCGAGCGAACATATCGAGCGTGGGCGAGATGGCCACATCGCAAATGTTGCGGCAATACAGGGCGTAAGGCTCCATTTCTGATCCGTCAGGACGTACTCGCACAACTCCACCGCCGTGCAGGGTATAGACTGTGCCATCCGCGCCTTTGGCGGCCGGCATGCCGAAGTCTCCCACAGCTACATAGAGCCATCCGTCGATGCCCATGCGCACACCGTTGGTGGTGTGGTCTGCTCCGCGAGGGTGCTCAATGCCCCAGCCGAATCCCTTCACCAGTTCCTTGCTTTCTTCCGCTACACCATCGCCATCTTTGTCCGTGAAAGAGGAGAGGAACGGCGGGTGAATGATGTAGAGAGTGTCGCGCAAAAAGTGTCCGCCACGAGGAGAATGAAGGGTGGGCACGAAATCCTTGAACTCATCTGCCTTGCCATCGCCGTTGGTGTCGCGGCAGCGGATTACCTTGCCATATCCTTTCACGTGACCGAGCGACCCATTCGGGTCTGAGCTGACATACACATCGCCGCCGGCCGCTGCTGACAAGGCTGTGGGATAGTTTACGTTGGGATATTCCGCGTAGGTTTGAATTTTGAAACCAGCGGGTACCGCGAGCGAGGTGCCTACCAAGAACAAGGGTGAGAGTCGGATCAGGGTTCGAGATTTCATGAGCGGCATGACTACGCACAGAATCGGGGCGATGTTACAAGTGATTTGCGGTTCTGTGGCAAGAGATGACGCAAAAATTCCGCATCGCTCCTCAAGGCTCTCCCTGAGGGAAGATTTCATGGATCGGGGTCTCGATTTTTTGATCCACCCATCGCTCGAGTGCACTCGCCATGGCAGCTAGGACTTGCGGATGATTTTTGGCAACATTGTGCTCACAGTGTTTGTCCGCGATGATGTGAAAGAGTCGGAAGTGGCGTCCACCATCAGCTCGCGGGGTCATGATCAACTTCCAACGCTCGGTGCGCAGCATGCGCTCCTTCGCAGCGATCAAACGCTGTTCATATTCGGGCTTGAGCACGAAATGATAGTCGTCGTTTTCATCGATGAAGGTGAGCTCATCCATCGGTGGCAGTGGCGGGCGCACCACGTCCTCCACACGGAACTGGATGAAGGGAAAGCTAGTCTCCGCATAAAATGGGCGCGACTGGGAGGTTTCCGGCTGCTCCAGCCATGAAGCAAAACTTTTGCCTTCCCAGCGAGCGGGAGGCGAGAGATCCAGCAGGTCCAGTAGGGTGGGGGCGATGTCGATGCTCCGCACGATCTGCGGATAGTTGCGTGGCGGTAGTCCCGGCACATGCATGACAAGAGGAATGTGGTTGGTTTGGTCACCGCCGTGAAAACTCAGCCCGTGACCCAGAGTGGCGCCCGGCTCATAGAGGTCATCACCATGATCCGAGCTGATCACCACGATTGTATTTTGGTCGAGGCCGTTTTTTTTCAAAGCTTCGAGAAGCCGTTTCACACAATCATCAAACTGTCGTGTGCAGCCATCATAGAGCGCGGAAATCTGCTTCGCATCTGCGGGAGAAAGCTGGTTCCACTTGTTTTCCAAATCGGTGCCGCCGATGAAGGCATCGATATCGAAATCCACCGAGGTCTTGTTTTTTCCCTGATAGGAAGGATCCGCAAACATGCTGTTGCAGGGCTCAGAAGATCGGTAGGGAAGATGGTTACAAGAATAAAATACATGCGTAAAAAACGACTGACCAGAAGCGGCTGCTCTTGCCAGTTGTTCTTCCACTCGTCTGGTGACCACTTCCGGTGTGACAAACTGGGCAAAGGATTGGATCTCGGGAAATACCAGAAATCCGAGATCGTGATCGAAGTAAAGCGGCACGAGGAAGTGGGCCATGATGACCGCCTGACTCATATAGATCCTGAAGCTGTCGAATGACGAGACTGAGATTTCCTCATGCCCTAGCGGAATCATTTGAAAGAATCCTGCACACCAGTCGCCGATCGCACTGGTATGGTATCCTTGTTCCCGCAGTTCGTCCGCGATGGTGCGAAGCGATGAGCGGGTGGTCTCCACCTGTGCTTTGCCGGGATACATGTGGCGAAAACCGTGGGTATGGGGGTAGACCGAGCCGTGCAAACTGCTGTTTGATTCCAGAGTGGACGCGATCGGTGTGAAGCAGCGGGAGAAAACTTGTGACTTCGCAGCGAGCGCGTCGATGCCAGGCGATACACCAGCGGCTGCCAGCCCATCGCTGCGGTTGGGGCGATATCCCGCATAGCCCAGACGGTCACCGCGCAAGGAATCGGATCCGATGATAAGGATGTTCCGCGGTTGGGCTGATGGACGGGATTTCGATTCGGTCTGCTGGGATCTCAGGCTGGAAGGAAGCAACCATGAGCCGAGCGTCAACACCATCACTCCCATGGCGGTGATGCGAGCCTTGGGGCGGTGCTGCCATTGCCGCCAATGCCAGAGAGAGGCTCCCAACAGGGCGAGCACGGGAAGCCCTTGGAAGACGATCTGATTCAGCCAATCAGGAAACCAGTCACAGAGATGATAATACCAGTGACCGTATTCCATTTCGTTGAGAAAGTAAGGGCGGGTTGCGCTCAATCGGAGTATGAAAAAGCCGTGCACCAGAGTCACGAGCAGGATGGCGCGGACCACGGATTGCCAGCCGCGCCGCGAACACCTCTTCTCCCACTGCTTCCATGCGGGATACAAGATGAGCATCGCGATCAAGCCCAGAAGTAGGTAGGCGAGCCCGACGTAAACATTCTGCCCTAACAAAAAAGCGAGATGCTTTTCTCGTGCCAAGGTGCTGAATTTGTTGTCCATGCCTCCCGATTGATTCATGAGCCTGCTGATTCCGATGCCGTAGTGATAGAGCAGGAAAACTGACAGGCCGCACAGAAAGTGCCGCATTTGGGTCGCGGGTAGGGGCATGACGTCAATCGTAGGGCGCAAGGAGTTGTCCGATGCGGGAGGGGCGATCGCTTGTTTCCTCTAGTCCATGATCCATGGACCACGGAGGAAGAGGGCTTTTTTCCTTGGCGGGAATTTTCACAAATTTCATTTCATCATTCATCTCCCGGCCGTAAAGTAGTGGAAAAAGTTGTTCGACGCAATGCTTCAACTTGTGATACGGAAATTCATGCATCCGCCACGCCTATTGATCCTGACCGCCGCATTCGGTGAAGGGCATAATAGCGCCGCGAGGAATTTGGCGCTGGCATTTGCCGAGCTCGGCGTAGAGGCCAAGGTGGTGGATCCCTGCCGCGAGGCATCTCCCGTGATCACTCGCGTCTTGTGCTGGTTGTATCGCTGGGTGACCACCCATGCGCCGCGCTTGTGGTATCGGATCTACCTGTCGACGGACGATATGGATTTTTCGAAGCAGCGCTTTGGATTCATGCGTAAGCCGGAAAGCTATCTTGCAGATCTGTTGGATGAGTATCAGCCGCAGGCCATCGTCAGCACTTATCCGGTTTACCCGTATTTTCTCGACCGTATCCTGGCGAATCATCCAAACCCGCCCCCCGTATTTACCATCATAACGGATTCGATCGAAATCAACGCCTCGTGGAAAAAGGCGCCCACCACGGCATGGATGGTCACAGATCCAATCACGCGGGGGATATTATTGCGCGAAGGACTGCCGGCGGAGAAGGTAATCGATACAGGCTTTCCGGTGCACCCTTCGTTCGCAAAAATGTCTGGACTCGATCGCCAAGGCTCGGTCAAGCCCTTCGAAGTTCTGTATTTCCCCACGCCCAAAAAACCTCACGTTCGCAGGATCTCGCGTGCCTTGCTGCAAGCTTCTCCCGATGTGCACCTTACGATCGTGATGGGTCGCAATGTACGGTTGCTCTATGCCAGAGCGAAGGAATTGCAAAAAGAGTTTCCCGGTCGGGTTCGCTTGCGTGGATGGACGAGACGTGTGCCAGAATTGCTCAATTGTCATCATCTCATCGTTGGCAAAGCGGGTGGTGCCACAGTGCATGAGGCCATCGCCGCACAATGTCCTATGCTAGTGCATCATTTGGTCCCGGGGCAGGAGGAAGGCAACCTGCGCCTGCTGGAACAACTGCAGGTGGGCATTCTCGCCGAGACCCCAGAGCAGATTCGCGCTACCATGATCGACCTCGTTTCAGATCACGCTTCCCAGTGGCGCCGGATGAAGCACGCACTCGCTCAGTATCATCGGAATTCCGGTTGCTTTCAGGCGGCACGTTCGATTCTCGATCAGATTCGGAAATGAAAAGCAGGCAGGGCCCTTGATCCACGGCATCATGGACGGCTTGAGGATTTGGGCGACCTGCCACGTCTGAGCCAAGGCTCAGTCATACAAGGACTTGGGTGGATCCATTCGGTAGTTGCTCCCGCTAATGACCTCTTGGATCACTACTGAATTTTCTGCTTTGAGGGTGGGCGATGCTTGAATTAGCAAAATCATCCGATTCGAGCCCAAGGACTTTGCGGTTTGGATGGCGAGATGCGAATCGCTGCCGCGTCGCACGTAACCGTAAAGAATGTTTTCGCTCGAGGGTTTTGTGAGTCTGTAGCAGACCCAATCGCGCTCAATGGAGAACTCCGCAATTGGTCGGGCTGACTCCACCACATCGAGCCGATAGGACATGGCGATGTTGGGTTTTTCTTCGAGATATTTTTCCCAAGGGAATGCCTGATAGTCCACGTGACTATCCCAGTCCACCAGCACCTGCGATTCTCCGATTTGCTCGAGAAGAATCATTTCCACTCGATTATGGCCCTTACTGACAAAGGCTCTCCAGAAGGTATGGTAATTGAGAGTAATGGGCTCGATCTCGTTGATGGATTCGATCTTATCTGGTTGCAGAGGATACTGGGCATAGTAGTGTCGCATCCTCTCCTGTGATGAATCGGCGTGGCGAATAAGGGGGAGTTTTTCTTCGATGCTAGCGGCGGCATAGTAACGGCGCACCGTGTTTTCGATATTTGCTACGAGCTCCCGCGCGATATCTAACTCGTGATCCAGATTGTCTTTTTGCTGGGAATGGGCGCTTTGCTCCAACCTACGATTCGCGTCAATCTGATGATAGACCAGTATCCCTGCAAGTATGAGGAGCGTTGGGATCAGGATTTGCCATCCCCGACGCACGACAGGATTCTTTTTTATCCAGCTATCCTCCAAAAAATTGGGATCATAGATGACTTCGTGCTGCATGATTTCATCGATGTTTTTTTCGATGCTCTTGCCCTCGTAGGACGGGTGCCTGCCCGGCTCCTCTCGTAAGGTAACCACCGCAGGGGCAGGGCGCTCCTCGTTTTTGCCATCGACCACGCGAAACGGCTCGAGACGCACCACCGGTTCCTCGCCGGGTTCTGGGTGGCTTGATGAATCACGCTTTCTGCTCCTTTGGTTGTTCGAATGTTTCTCCATTTGCTGACGTGATGCTAACGGGAAAAGTTGCGGGCTGCAATCTTCGATCGCAGAGGCTCATCCTACGATGCAGACGAGGCAGGGTGATCAAGCAAGAAGGGGGGAGTGGCCAACGCAAGATGCCGTGTGACCGTCGGGCGCGTAGTAAGTGAATGCGAAGTATCTGAACATGGATTCTCTGATTCGTCGGATCAGCCAGACATTTTTTCCATTGCTTCAGGTGATGTCTCCTGGTAGCGCAAGGCCTCAGGAGATTGGAAAAGAGAAAGGCGAATATCTTCAGAGAAACGATTCTCTTTGGATGAGTTTGTGGCAATTTGACTGTCGTGATTCGGGGTGTTTTGGCGATCTGACCTCGATTTTTTGAGTTCGGATGAGCATTCCCTAAAAAATAACTTTTTTTGATTGCTTTCATGCGCTGCAGAGTGCTATATGCAAGTGTAATTCCCCCCCCGCCAATGAAACATTCACCCAAACTTGCCTCACTACTTGCATTCTGGTCAATGCATGGGCTGACGTTTGCTAAAACGTCTTACACAGATACTTCTTCAACGGGACTTTGGTTCTCCGATCGTTGGAACAACAGGGACAATGCTGCACCCTACACCTCAGCCTTCCAGCACGATCACGATGTGATTTTTGACAGCGGGACTTACACTTTCTCTGGCATGGGCACAACGCATGCCGTGGATGTGGGCGGCATTACGCTGAATACCGGGGCGAACGTTACATTCACGGGTAACTCTGGCGTTTTTTCCACCGGTGGCACCGTGAGCACATTTGATATCGCATCCAGTGCAGTGTTGAATTTTGGCACGCAGGCGTTTGATGCCACAGCCGGCACCGGCTTCATCAAAAATGGCGCTGGTGTGCTGGCTCTCACTGGCGGCGCCTATGACGGTGATTTTACCCTGAACGCAGGAACCGTGGTTGCTAACAGCTCTTCAGCCCTTGGATCAGGCATTGCGAATCAGTTGTCTCTCAACGGTGGAACGATCGCTACCAGCACTGCTGCAACCACTTCATTTACTACGACTCGCTTTGGTGCTGGGATTGTGATAGGTGGTAACGTTCAAATCGGAGAGCTAAGCACGAATGTGGCACTTGCCAACAGCAGTGGCAGTTTGTCATTCGCAAATGGAATCTCCTTGGGTAGCGCGAATCGAACCTTCACCCTTGGCAACAACGGAGTACATATTTTCAGCGGAGTAATCTCTAACACATCAGGTGGTATCACTTTTGCTGCAAATGAAGGAGTTGCGGGCGGTTTCCGAATTACCAACGGATCCAACACTTTCACGGGTGATATCACGATTACAGGCGGTCATGTGCGCTTCTCATCTGATGGCAGTTTGGGTAACGCCCAAAACGATGTGATTATCGATGGCGGGGTTTTTTCAACCGCGAGCGGTGCAAGTTACATTTTGGGAGCGGGTCGTACAATTACCCTTGGTGATGGTATGGATACGGCTATCAACACTGAACTATCTGCCTCCACCCTCACCGTAACTAATGGTATAGTAAACAAATCGGGAGAATCCGGAAGTTTGGTCAAACAAGGCGATGGTAAATTAGTTCTGCTTGGAGCTAACGCCTACAGTGGTAACACAACGATTAGTGCAGGAAATCTTTCCATTGAGGGAACGAGTTCACTATCCAATGGCAACTACGCTGGAAACATTTCCATATTAAATACAAGTTCTGGTCTTTTGACATACAACAGCACGGCGACTCAGGTGTTGAGTGGTGAAATCAGCGGAAGCGGCAGTGTTTTTATTGACAAAGGCAAAGTCAATCTAGCGGGAGCCAACACTCTCACGGGGAGCTACAATGTTGCCAACGGTGCGGCTTTAGATCTGACCAACAATTCTGCACTCAATGGGGCAGGTTCTTTGGTTTTGTCAAGCGGGGCAATTTTGGATAATTCTTCCTCGGGTGCGATCTCGATCACTAACAATACCATGACGAAGTTCATGACGGGTAGTCTGACCTACTTGGGTACTACGGGGCGCAACCTGACTTTGGGAAGTGGGACAACCACGCTCACGGGCAACATGACATTCAATGTGAATGGTGGAGAGTTGACATTGGGTTCCAGCACGACAGCCAGCGGCATTTCGCTTACGAAAAATGGGAGTGGACTTTTGCGCTTCGATGGATTGGAGTCCGGTGTATTGACTGGAACGAATACAATCAGCAGTGGCACGCTGCGCATTGTCAGCAACAACAATCTCGGATCTGGGATCATTTTCGATGTCGGTGAACAAGCCGCCTTGTCTCTGGATGGCAACCTGAGTTGGAATGGCGACTACATTCTGCGCAACAACTCTCAGTTGATCCGCCAAACAAACACTGTGATCTCTGCGAATGCCACTTACGCGGCAAATCGCACATTGACTTCTGCAGATGGTCTTACCAATGGCAAACACACCATTCAGTCCGGTGTGACCATCACCGCCACGTCCGATCTTTTTGGTAGCACCCCTGCCACTGCCGTTGGTGATCGCATCGTCATGGAGGATGCCTCTAGCATTCGCAGTACTGGCACTTTTTCCTTAAATGAGAACAAGGGTGTTTTGCTAATGGGCACTGCAACCATTGGCGCGAGCGCAGGGCAAACGTTGACCATCAACAGCGACATTTCTGGTGATGAGGGCATCGTTGAGATAGGAGGAACGAATGCTGATGGTGTAGTGGCTCTCAACGGTGCTAACACTTATCTTGGTGCTACGACAGTGAGTTCTGGCACTCTTTTGGTCAATGGATCTCTCGCTTCTCAACAGGTAACCGTATCAGCCGGTGCTGCCTTTGGTGGTACTGGTGTGATTGCGGGTAATTTGCATTTTGAAGAGGGTTCAATGCTAAGCATCTCAAACTTGGAGCAATCGTTCACCGTTGATGGTGAGATCAGCTTTGGTGGTGGCTTCGGCATTGGTAGCCTTACTGGCTTGAACTGGAATGCTGTGCAAGAAGGCAGATACACCTTGATATCTACCTCGCAAGATTTCTCGGGTGTTGTTTCTAACTACGGTATCGACAACACCTACTGGTTCGGCAACGGACGCGGTGCATACTTCGAAACCGGAAGTTTGGCGATGGTCGTGATTCCTGAGCCCAGCGTGGCGATCCTCACTGGATTGGGCGCATTGGCGCTGTTGCGCCGCCGCCGCAGCGATTCGTAAGGGGCGTGCGGCCGTTTTCTTATTGTCGATGGGAGCCATTCGTCCTATCTTGTTCGTGATGAAAACGCTGTGGTTTTTTCTGGTTCTGGTCGTCTCGTCAGTCGGCCAGGATGTTGCATTGCAAGGTCCATTGGAGCAGGTATATGGCATCTGGCGCCATTCGATGATCCAGAAGGATTACGCGGCGTGGTCCAAGGTGACTGCGACTCATCGGCAGATCGCTACAAAAAACCGATTGAACTCTGAGCGCCGCGCATTCCCCAAGGGGATTTTCGAGGTGCCGGCCGTTCCTCCCGCCCTAGCAGGGTTGAAAAACGTACAAACCAAACGCAATGGTCGCACGGCCAAGAGCGTCTATTTTGGCAAAGTAGATTTCGGAGTAGGCGGTGTGCCAACAGACAATCTGCTGGTCATTGATTTTGTGCAGGAGAATACCGGATGGAAATACGATGTGGCGGAATTTGTCAATCTCGCGGCTTTGCCCGATGTACGTGCGGAATTGAACCGGGGGGACTTAGCCTACATAGCCAAAACACCTGATTTCGCTCCTACGGGAGTCGTGCCTCCTTTGCCTGTGGCTGTTCCTATCGCGAAATACATTGCCAAGGTCTACGTGTTTTGTCCCGGTCGATCCGTGGATGTGACTGTCAACCGAGTCAGCCGACATCATTTTGGCAATGCCAAGGAAGCGGAACTGGTGATGGGGGGCGTCGTCGATGGGAAAAACGAGATTCAATATTCGATCAAAGGGCTGCCCGGGGGCAATGGGAAGGAAGCGATGTCGATCCGCGTATATGTGCTCTCTCAAATCGAGGGAGTCATGCCGATCAAGGCCTTCGAGTATCAAGTGCTGGAGGGGGCTCCTGTGGAAGTTTCTGGTTCGGCGAAGTTCGACCTTGATGCGGTCATGTCCAAAAAGTTGTTAGGGAAATGACATGATGACACGTTGGATACTGGCTTCCTCCTCGCCGCGTCGAATCGGGCTGTTGCAGCGTGCGGGAATTCCGGTAGAAGTGATCCCCTCAGACGCCGTTGAATGGCATGATGTCGGTGAGGATTTTCGCGACCTTTGCGAGGAGAACGCGCGTCGCAAGGCTCGTGATGTTGCCGCGCATCATCAAGGGGCATGGGTCATAGGAGCTGATACACTCGTAAGTCTTGATGGGAGACCACTGGGGAAACCTGCTGATCTGACGGAAGCTCGCGCTATGTTGAGAGAATTGAGTGGGCGAGTGAATCACGTTTGCACCGGAGTGTGTGTGATCTCGCCCGACGCGAGCGAGTTGTGCTTTCATGAGCTTACAGAAGTGGAATTCCAATCTCTGAGCGATGAGCGAATCGATCAATACATGGCAAGAGTGCCCACACTCGACAAAGCGGGTGGTTACGCCGTGCAGGAATGCGGTGAAATGATCATCGCTGAGGTGCGGGGCGATCTTGACAATGTGATCGGTTTGCCTGTGTCCCGGTTGCTACAGGAACTTCGCAAAATCGGAGTGGATTTTTGATTTTGTGAGTTGTTTTGACAGGTGATTTTCGTAAAATCGTCCTGTGCCACAAACTCGTTTTCAAATCGAGGAGATCTTGTCTCAAGATGTCCACGGTGCGTTGTTTCTCGCTATCGATGGCGAGAGTGGCGACGAAGTATTGCTTCAACGTTTTTTTCCATTTGGTGTCGGTGAGCGTGGCCTCGATGCTGAGGAGCGCGTTTCTTATGATCATGCGATAGAGCAAATGAAACATTTGTCTCATCCGAAGTTGCGATCTGTGATCGATGGTGGATCGGATCCGGTGGACGGCATCCCATTCATGGTAACGGAATCGCGCCGTGGCATGAGTTTGCAACGTTATGTCAGCCGGAGGTTAATATCAGAGACCGAAGGCGTAACCATGGCCGATCATGCCTTGGAGTTGATGGAATGGTTCGAACAACAGTTCGGGCGAGATGTCGACTGGCTATCGTTGCATCCTGCGGATGTGGAGGTTCTGGAGGAAGGTTGTTTGTTCCGTTTTCGCATTGATCCGATGAAGTGGTTAGGATTGCGGCAAGGTCCCAGTCTCTTGGGGGATCTTGCGAATTTGCTAGAGTCAAGTAGGGGTTGGACGGAACAGATGGTGGCTGCAAGCGAAATGGGTCCACTGGCTGACTGGCTGCGTGCGGTGAAGTCCCGAGAATGGTCCGCGCGCGATGCTTTGCGGTTGCTCCGGGGAGAGGAAATACCGGTCTCCTCCCCCGCCGCTTCTGCCGCAATACCAAAGATGGCTTTGGTGAAGTATGCCTCTCATCCCTCACCTGCAATGGCGTCGCGTCCCATCCAAGCCAAGAGTTCCATGCTCAGATATGGATGGTTGTCGTTGGTGCTTGTTTTACTCTCTGTAGGTGGGGGGATTTGGTGGTATAAAACCAAAAAAACGAGTGAAGATCGTGTAGTTCATTCCGCTCCATCCAAAAAGAAGGGAAAGGAGCAGCCCTCACCTGAAGCAGAAGTGCTGAAGTCCAAAGAAGCGAATCTGGAAGGGGATTACGTGCCTCAGGAATCGAGAGAAATCCGCAAACGCATGGGACAGGAGATATCCCTCATGGAAAAGGTGAGTGCTGTGAGTCTCAGTTCCTCTGGCAAGTCCCTTTATATCGAGTTTTCTGGCGGTGGCCAAGCGGACTCCCGTGTGCGTGGGCGATACCTAACTGAACTTGGTATGAAGGGGATGTCCTTGAAAGAATTGGCTCACCTGAAAGGAAAAAAAGTGCGCATTCGCGGCAAGGTCACCGAGGAGAGGCCTACGGGACGTCTGATCATCGACCTCACATCTTCTTCCCAGATCTCGGTGGTGGAGGGCCGATGACTTCGTTCGAAACGATGGTTGAATGTCGCAGGTTCTGGTGCATGCTGCTGACATGCACATTGAGATCATCAACACCGGATCGGAATTGTTGTTAGGAAACGTTCAGAATACGCACGGCGCTTGGCTGGGACGTGAATTGTTTCGATTGGGACTGCGTGTGGCCCGCCAAATTACGATTCCCGATGGTGAAGTGATTGAGCATACGCTGGCGGAGTCGGTGAGAAGAAGCGACTTGGTCATCGTAACTGGTGGGCTGGGGCCTACCAGTGATGACATCACGCGCGAGGCTACGGCTGCGGTATTAGGGTGCGATTTGATCGAGGACGAAGCTGCATTGCGGTCGCTGGAGGAATTTTTTGCGACGAGAAAGAAAGTGATGGCGCCGACGAACCGCAAGCAGGCCATGTCACCTGTCGGGGCGGATATCCTTCCTAATGGCAACGGCACGGCGCCAGGCATTTATGTTCCTCCGCGTCTGAATCCCGTGCGTCCCTGTGCGATTTTTTTACTGCCTGGTCCTCCGCGTGAGTTGTATCCGATGTTTCTCGCGGAAGTGGAACCTCGATTGCGAGCTTTGGCAGGTGTGGCTTCCGATCGGGACATGTTGGAGTTGAAATTCACAGGCGTGGGAGAAAGTGATTTTCATCAAGCAATCGATGAGAGCCTAGCGGCAGTGGAGGGTCTTGAGTATGGCTATTGTGCACGAATTTCTGAGGTGGATCTGCGTTTGATCGGGCATCGTGATGCGATTGAAAAAGGTCGTGCAATTGCCTTGGAGGCTTTTGCTCCCTGTTTGATCAGCGAGGGGGGGATTTCGTTAGAAGAAGTCGTGCTGCATCTTTTGCGACAGTTGAAATATACGCTGGCGACGGCAGAGAGTTGCACGGGTGGGTTGATTGCATCTCGTCTCACCGACGTTCCGGGATCTAGTGAGGTTTTTACCCACGGCTGGGTGACCTATTCGAACTGCGCGAAAGTCGAGCAGCTTGGTGTCTCGGAGGAGAGCTTGAACTCATGGGGGGCTGTGTCTGAGATCGTGGCAGTCGAGATGGCTGAGGGAGCGCTTCGGCAGTCGGGCGCTGATATTTCGGTTGCGGTCACCGGAGTGGCAGGTCCTGGGGGCGGCACAGCAGACAAACCTGTCGGCACGGCATGGTTGGCATTGGCCAGAAAAAACCGCGCCACGGTGGCAGAAAAAGTTTTCCACTTGCGGGATCGCAATGGTTTTAAGAAAGCGGTGAGTCAATCGGCGCTGGATTTGATTCGTCGACAGGTCACACAGGCACCATAAGTTTTTTGATTTCTGATTTGAGCTTTGGTCTCAAATTGCAGAGAGTGTCGCTGTGATGAAACAATGGTTCATGCTGCTGTGCCTTGGATTGGCGTCTTGTGTATCAGATCCCCATGGTCTTACCGTGAAGCAGTATCATCTCCGGGAGAGCATGTTCAATCAAAACATTGATCTGATGGCGCGCGGAGAAGTCCAGAGATTGCTGCACGGCGCGGTAACGGTGGAGGAACGCAGCCAGAAAGTGGGACAATACTACCACATCATCTGGAATCAACCGGGCTATTCTTCTGCTTCGATGGAAGTTGTGTTTGAGTATCTGCAGGCGGGTAGTGGCAGCAAAGTGCAAAGATTGATACAAAAGGCTCCTGTAAAAGATCGTTTGGATGCCCGTTTTTCGATTGTGGGCAATGATTATCTCCGAAATGGACGCGTTCTCGCGTGGCGAGTCATGGTCAAAGATGGTGAAAAAGTGCTCGCTTCGAAGCAATCTTACATGTGGCGTTGACGGCGTTCAGCCGAGTGGTGTCAGACCATGCTCGGTAACGATGCCGTCCATAGCGATATCGTGTGGTTCGGCCGGGATGTTTTCCAAAAGGTGGGATGCAAATGTCACACCGATCAGATACGGGCGGTGCGTATGGTCGGCGGAGAGGTATCGATCGTAAAAACCTTTGCCTTTTCCTAAGCGTCGTCCCTTGATGTCAAATGCCACACCTGGGCACAGCATGACGTCGATTTCATTTCGCGGCACCAAAAGGGATGCGGAGTGAGGTTCATGCAAATTCCAGCGACCTTTCACGAGCTCTTGGGTGGGATCAACAATGGAGTGGAATGTCATCTCTGAGCCATTGATGCGAGGATATGCCCAGAGCCGATCGGCGAGGACTCGGTGCAACGCAGTGAGGTCCGGTTCACCTGGTAGCGGGAAAAAAGTGGCGACACGCTTCCAATCGGGATGGGCTGCAAACCATGATTGCAGGTGGAGGAGAATCGCCCGAGAGCAGGCCACGGCATCTGCCTCCATCATGGCGCGGCATTTTCGGCGCAACGCGGATTTGATTTCATTGGACGACGGAATTGGCACTTGATACTTTTTGGAGTTCGCAAGATGCTAACGCCTGTGAAGTGCGCATGGCAAGGAATCATTGGGCTTCTGACGCTCTGTGCCGTTCTAGCGGCTCCGGAAGAAAAAAAGCTCGATTACAAATCACCCGTAGTAGGTGCGGGATTGTTCTCGGACAAGCTGGGGATGATGGACAAGGAGCGCGAGGAATACGCGATCAATCTCGCGACCTACGCGGGCAATCAGATAGCCGATGCGAAAGGTGCGCCTGCAGCCTTGGCTCAAGCGCGTCGATTGCTGGCACTCTCTCTTCATTTGGCACCGCGCAATCGCAAAGCAGTGGTGATGAACTACCAGCTCGAGCGCGGCATTTTACCCCTGAAGGTGGAGGGCGATTACAGTGCCGAGGTCTTGGCTCGTCTGTTGCTGACGCGAGGTCAGTTGTTGATGAAGCAGAGCTCAGAAGAAGATGTTTTGTTAGGCCGTTGTTTCATCGAGGTCGCCGCGGAAATGGATGCCCGCAACGAGGATGCGGTGTATGCTTCAGAGTTGTTGCGTCTGGACCGCAACAAGGTGTCTTGGGAAAAGCTGACGGATGTGAAGCCGGTGTCGCCATCCGCCGCAGATCTCCCAACCAATGAGCGACCATGAGTATTATTACCAAGCGGGGAGACGATGGGGAGACGGATTTGCTTTTCGGTAGGCGCATTCGTAAAACATCAGCGCGCGTTCAGGCGCTGGGCGCGGTTGATGAATTGAATGCTGCGCTTGGTTTGGCGCGAGCCGCGGGTTTGCGCGAAGAAATCGAATCGATTGTCGATCGAGTGCAAGAAAAACTGGTAGCGGCGATGGGGCAATTGGCCACTCTGCCAGAAGATCGCGCGCGCTATACCTATGCGGCGATTGGCGCGTCAGATGTGGAGTGGTTGGAACAGGTAGCGAAGCAAATGGAAAGCCGCGGCGTTCGCTTCACCGATTGGGCTCGTCCTGGTGCGGAGGGCGCGATCGCGAGTGCCGCGCTTGATATGGCTCGCACCGTCGCGCGTCGCGCGGAATGTCAGGCATGGGAGCTCCATGACCAAGGTGGTGAGGTGAGTGCTGAAGTGCTATTGTTTCTCAATCGGATCTCAGACCTCATGTGGATATTGGCACGCGTCAGCCAGTAAGCTCTTGTGCCGAAAAAACATCGGCGTATCCTCACACGGCGATCCAGTGGGGGAAATGATGTCATGCATGAAATTTCATCGGTCTCGTCGTAGATCCATGGAGATCGGGAGAGTGGAAACGATTTGTTCCTGGATCAGATACGGATGATTGCCATCAAGCGTGGCGGGCGAGATCAATACAGGCGTTTTTTTACGACGGATTTTACGAATGAAAAGGCGGGTCAGCAGGAAGGAAAAGAAAGAAGTTTCAGGGGATGGGGATTTTGCAGAGAAAGGCGAGGGGTAACGTGCGATTCATTCATCCGTAAAATCCATCGTATCCCGATCCGGCTTCCTAGGCCTCATGTGATTTTTCATTGGTAATTTCGCTCTGAAGGAATTAGGCATCGTATGTCATGGTGCGCACGTTACGAATGGTGGATTTTCGCTGTTGGAACACGTTGGCGTTAGAGATGCCGGAATGCGGTGGCGTTTTTGTTGGTCAGAACGCGCAGGGAAAAACCTCGATCCTCGAAGCGGTATGCGTGCTGTTGCGTCTGCAATCGCCACGCACGCACAAGCTCCAGGCGTTGGTGCGGTTTTCCCAAGCGGGATTCGGCGTGGCCGGTGAGGCATGGCAGATGAATCGCAAAGTCCGCTATGGCAAGGAGGGGTTGCGCTGTGAGGTGGAGGATGAGCTACGCGATGGTTCGAACGCCTATTTGCAGGACGGTGGCTTGGTGGTGTGGATGGGCAATGAGGATCTGGAACTGGTCCGCGGAGCGGGGGAGACACGTCGACGTTACCTCGATTTCATGGGAATGCAGTGGAAACCAGAATATCGTCATCACTGGTCTCGCTATCGAAGAGCGCTGAAAATGAAAAACATGCTGCTGAAGGAGCGTCACATCGATGAACGACAACTTTCAGCTGTGGAGGAATTGATGGTTGCGCACGGAGAATCTCTGGCGGATTTGCGCACGGAAATGATCGGTATGTTAGAAAATTGGTGCAAACAATTGCACCAAGAGGTCAGTGGTGGGATCGAGTCCGTCAGTTTGCTCTATCAGAGCGCGGGAAGTTGCTCGATGCGAGATAGCCTGCGGCAGGCCCGTGAGCGGGAGTGGCGTGTGCGGCAGTCAGTCATCGGACCGCATCGCGATGATCTGTTGCTCCGTCTCAATGGTTTGTCGGCATCAGAGTTTGCAAGCGAGGGACAGCAGCGGACTCTGGCTCTGGCGCTCAAGTTGGCCCAAGGTGCGCTCCTGCAGCATGAACGCGCGCGAGTGCCGATTTATTTGTTAGATGACATTTTTGGAGAACTGGATGCAGCAAGGCGCAACGCGTTGATGCGGGCGCTGCCAGCACATGCCCAGAAATGGATCACCACTACATCGATGGGTTGGTTGAGTGATCGAGAGGACGCATACCTGAACTTGCCGCAGTTTCAGGTTGCGGAGGGGAGAGTCTCGCCGCCCTGACCGAGATACAGTCGCGAGCCTTTTACATACTTCAGCGCCCAATCCTTGATTTTTGACTGCTCCTCTAACGAAAGAGTTTTCACCACCTTGGCCGGCGAACCAAGCACCAGCGATCCGGGCGGAATGATGGTGTTTCCCGTGACCAGTGCACCGGCGCCGATGATCGATCGCTCACCAATGACTGCTCCATCCAAAACGATCGCGCCCATGCCGATGAGCACTTCATCTTGAACCGTGCAGGCATGGAGAATCGCGGAATGACCGACTGTCACCAGCTCACCCACATAACAACCGTAATCATCCGCAAGATGGATGACAGCATTGTCCTGCACGTTGGATCGTGGTCCGATGACAATCTGGTTGATGTCCCCGCGCAGCGTGGCATTGTACCACACGCTGCTCATTTCGTGCATGGTCACGCGCCCGATCACATCGGCACTCGGAGCGATGAAACAGCTTTCATGAATCTGCGGTTGGTGATGGAGAAAGGGATGGATGGGCATGTCCAAGGCTACGGTGCAATCGGCGTGGAATCAAGCAGACGATGCAAGGAATCACGGGTGATCGCGTATGGGAAAGCATGACTTCGGTGGCTCGCGCGATGGTATGGATGATGAGTGTGTTTCAGCTCGTCGGAGCTCCCTTGGACTGGATGGCGCGATCCGAGGACGGCACGCAGATGTGGTGGCAGGATGGTGCACCCAAGGTTATGAACTCGGATCAAGCACCAGCGAGTGAGGTCTTGTGCTTCCGCTATGGCACCGAGCAGTTTCGCATCGATACGCGAAAGGTGCGGCTGTTGGATGAAAAGTGGGATTGCTCGCTGATGGTCGGTGGACAGCGCTACCAGTGCACCGGACGTGCTGAGGTGAAGGATGATTTTTTCCAACCGGTGCGTTTTGTGGAGTGTGGCCAATGGTTTCATCGCGTGGTGATCGATGGTCTGAGATTTGCCGATGCGCAAGGTCGCGCCTATGATGGGAAAGCTTCTTTGGAAATATCCGTGTGGCCAGATCGTGTGGCGTTTCGGTTACTGTGTGAGGACGCCGTGGAACTGCGGTTGCAATGCCGTGACAAGTCCGCACAGGGAGAGAAGAGTGTCTCGATCGAAATGGTGGGCGCAGTAGCTGCGGCGATCATCGCCTCCGAGTTGCCGGTGGTGCGTGACGAGGCACTGGGTTGTCATCACTTGCGTTTGCCTGAAAAAGCGTGGAGCAATGTGGCGGGCACGTATTATCCGCAAGAGCATCTGGATCGGCGCGATCGCTGGCGTTTCAGTGTGCAGAATGAGGGCGCAACATCCACGGTGGCGCGAGTGATGTTTACGCAAGGGAAGCACTTGCCGATCACGGGCTTCACTCCGATGATATGCGATGCGGAGGGACGGCCGACGGGGCATTTGCTGCAGATTTCCAAAAATTGGCACCAGCGACCGGAAAAAGGTCACCTGCCGCACGAAGGCACCTGGTTTCACGGTTGCCTGTGGCTGCGCGTGCCGGCGAAATCCATGCGGGATTTCACCTTGCAGATGGTCTATGCGCGTTATGGCGGTGTGTGCGCGGCGTCGCATGCGCAGTTGAGTTTGATCGGCTGGGGGCACAATCAACTTTGGCATCAGGTCGCGGTCGGGAGTTTTGGCGAGAGCATTTGCTTCGAGCCTGGCCGTGTGCAGCGGCGTTGTTTCATCACTGATGTGCGTCCTCTGATGACCCTAGCCCGTGAGCCAAATGCCAAGCCTTGGGGCTGGGCGGGAAATTGCGGAGGCGGCGATTTTCTTCTGTGGATGGACGAGCACAAACGCTATCAGCCTATGAAAGGCACGCGTAGCACGGTGCGTTCGCACGGCCCCTGTCTCACGGACGTGCGCTATGAGGAGGAAAGTTGCGGTGGGGAAATCACTTCGCGGATCGATGTCATAGTGCCAGCGGCGAATGATCATCTGCGCACACTTTTCCGCCTACGCTATGATGTGAAAAAAACGATGCATTTTCAGCGTCTGGCGTTTTTTCAGCTTGGTGCGGATTTTTATAATGATACTCCCGCGCAAATGATCGCGCTTGGTGATGAAAACGGCATGAGAGAGGAGTGGAGCTCGCCTCGCAAGAGTGGTAGCTACGACCGTGTGGCCCTACCGATGACGGGGGAGCAGCCATGGATTTCGATCCACGGAGTGAATCCGGCCGATCTCCGACAGGGACGAGCTGCCGCGAGTCGCGGGCTGATTGTGCGCTCGTGGCGTGCGGTGCTGGGTGGCAAATCGGAGGGTCCGCATCTTTCGACTTACTGCTCGGAGTGGAGCGTGGGCAACCATCGCAGTGGCCTAGAATTGTCACCTCCGCCCGGGTTGCGCGAGTTGCAAGCGGGCGACTTTGTGGAAGCGGAGATCGAACTCGTGGTGTTTCCTTCGGATGCTGCGGCGTATTATGGACCAGATCAGGCGTTTTTATCGATGTTGCAAAGCGATGCGAATACTTGGCGTCCGGTGCGGCGCGAGGCACATCGGCGTGACTTCGCGGCGAAGGTTGTCAAAGGCGAGCGGATCCAAGGGGAAATCCTGACCATCGCTGTCGATGCTGGGCAGCAGGCGCGCGTGGAATTGTCTGGCGGATTCGGTCACGTGCCGATTCGTTTGGTGGGCTTGAAGACTCCCGATCGTCATCAAGTGCTTGTGAATGATCAGCCGGTGAACGATTGGCAAACGGAGTGGAATGCCGAATTGCTCAGTTGGTGCATCGTTGTGAATGTGAGTTGCCATGCGTCGCAATCATCGGTGAGTTTGGCTCCGCGCGGCGAGTCGGGGAGGAATCAATGATGTGAGGGAGGAGACACGGAGCAGGGTAGATCATGTCAGTAGGTTGATTCGTTGAAGTGGATCAGCCGAACTTGTGGATCACTTATCCAGTTCTCGACGATGCTGCGAACTAGTGAGTTGTCAGGGAATTTTCACAAATATGAGGATGAATGAAGAGGCGGGTCACAGCCAGAACCACGACCGACGGAATCCCCACTGGCTTCGTTTAGGATCATACTTTCTCCCTCCAAGCACGTGCCTTTGCATGTCATCACTGATGTTGATTGTAGGTCTTATATCGGTATCAAAGATGCCGATATCGTCTTCTGTAATGGCTCAATTTTTCGAGAGCTGAATGCTTTTCACTCGGATCGAATAAAATCAAGGCTTGCCAGTGATGGAGGATGCTGTGCAGGTTTTGTGCCGCTATTTCCATGTCTGCCACCGATTCCAATCCGCAAGCTCTTGAAACGTCGCGCCGACGGACCTTTGCCATCATCTCTCACCCAGATGCGGGCAAGACCACCTTGACGGAGAAATTGCTGCTCTACGGCGGTGCCTTGCAGTTGGCCGGCAGTGTCACGGCGCGGGCCTCGCAGCGCAGCACGACGAGTGACTGGATGGAACTGGAAAAGCAGCGCGGCATTTCCGTTTCCTCGACCGTCCTTCAGTTCGAATACGGCGGTTGCTGCGTGAATCTGTTGGATACGCCGGGTCACAAAGACTTTTCGGAAGATACCTACCGCGTTCTGACGGCGGTGGACTCGGCGGTGATGGTGGTGGATGCTGCGAAGGGCATCGAAGCTCAGACATTGAAGTTGTTCGAGGTCTGCCGCAAGCGCGGTGTGCCGATTTTTGTCTTCATCAACAAACTCGACCGCCCTTCGCGTCCGCCGTTGGAGTTGATCGATGAACTAGAAAAAGTGTTAGGTCTGGCCCCTGCTCCCATCAACTGGCCGCTGGGCGATGGTCCTCGCTTCCGCGGGATTTATGATCGAGAAAAACGGGAAGTACACTTGTTCGAGCGCACGGCTCACGGTGCCTATCGTGCTCCCGTCAAAACGGGTGGCATCGATGATGATGCATTGACTCATACGATCGATGCGGATGTCCTAGAACAAGCGCGTGCCGACATTGAATTGCTGGACGTGGTGACAGAACCGCTCGATATGGAGCAAGTGCTGGATGGCAAACAAATGCCGATTTTCTTTGGTTCTGCGATGAACAACTTCGGTGTGCAATTCATGCTGGATGCCTTTCTTCAACTCGCCCCACCACCATCACCGCGTCAAGCGCAGGAACGTTTGGTGCAACCGCAGGAAACGAATTTTTCGGGCTTCGTATTTAAGATTCAGGCGAATATGAATCCGAAGCATCGCGACCGCGCTGCCTACATTCGCATCGTTTCGGGAGCTTTCGAGCGCGATATGAATGTCACCCACACCCGCACCGGTAAAAAAATTCGCCTCTCCAACAGCCAGCGTCTTTTCGCTCAGGATCGCGAGACGGTAGATACGGCCTATCCGGGCGATGTGGTGGCCTTGGTAGGCAACTATGATTTTCACATCGGCGACACCCTGGCGATGGAGTCGAACTTGCACTTTGATGAAATCCCGCGCTTTGCACCGGAATGTTTCAGCTATGTGCAATGCATTGGCACGGAAAAATTCAAGCGCTTCCGCGAAGGTCTGGATCAGTTGCTGAAAGAAGGCTTGGCGCAGCCCTTCGAGATTCCCAGCAGTGTTCAGCGCGTGCCTTTGTTAGGGGCGGTGGGACCTCTGCAATTTGAGGTATTGCAATATCGGTTGGAAAGCGAATATGGGGCACCCTGTCGCGTGGAGCCATCACCGTGGAACTGCATCCGCTGGGTGCGGGCAAAAGACGGAAGTCCCATCAAGGAAGAGCCTAAACTGCAAGTTCCTTCGGGTGGGGTGGTCGCGCGGGATGCTCTTGGCCACTGGGTGGTGTTTCTTTCGGACTCCTGGTTGCTCAAGTTGTTAGAGAGCCGGAACGAGGACTATGAATTCCTCTCCCAGCCTCTCTGATGAATGCTCTCCCTGAGTTGGATGGGGTCTGTATGCCATAAAAAAAGCGCGACCCTGAGGTCGCGCTTTGCGAGGAACTTGTGTGAGCGAATTATTCCGCGGACTCTTCCTCTTTGTCTTCTTTGGGAGCCACCACGTTGATGGTGAGGATGGTCGATACTTGCGGGTGCACGCGCACATTGACATCACTCTTGCCAGATTTTTTGATGGGTTTTTCCAATTCGATGCCATGGCGATCGATGACGATACCAGCGGCTTCCAATTCACGGTGAATGTCGATGGAGGTAACGGAACCGAAAGCCTTGCCGTCTTGACCGATTTCCAATGTGAACTTGGGACGCAGCTTGGCGATCTTGGCAGCAACTTCTTGAGCGGCTGTCAGTTCTTCCGCTTCACGTTGTGCTCGCACAGCTTTCAGGGCATTGACATGGCGCAGGTTGGAACGGGTGGCTTCGAAAGCCTTGCCTTGTGGGATGAGGAAATTGCGGGCGTAGCCGGCGCGTACTTTGACGACATCCGATTCGGCGCCGAGACCTTCGATTTTTTCTTTGAGAATCACTTGTGCTGTAGCCATGACGTAAAAAATTGCTGTTGCGGGGGGCGGAACTTGTGCGAAAGCGGCTGGCGAGTCAAGAAATAATTTTCGCGAAAGGGAGATTCCTCGATTTTTCCTTGGCCATCGGTCAACTCGCGTCAAATGCGGGATCACGGTCGATTTCCTCGAAATGCCTTGACCGTAAGAGAGGGAGAGCCTACGCATGCGCATGACTTTTGACGAATTAGGCCTGAATGAAGCCGTTCTCGCAGCGGTAAAGGAATCGGGCTATGAGACGCCAACCGCCATTCAAGCACAGGCCATCCCTCTGGTTTTGGCTGGGCGTGATGTGGTCGGCGCCTCGCAGACCGGTACCGGAAAAACGGCCGCCTTCGCTCTCCCTTCGCTGTCGAAAATTTCCCCTCTGGGAAAACCCCAGATTTTGGTGCTCGAGCCCACTCGCGAACTGGCACACCAAGTGGCCGAGCAATTCATCAAATACGGCAAGCACACTGGTTTGAAAACTGCACTGCTCTACGGTGGTGTGGGATACGGCGAACAGGCGAAAGCGCTCGAACAGGGGGCGGACATCGTGGTCGCCACACCAGGTCGCTTGGTCGATCATTTCTACCGTGCTACGATGCGATTCGGAGCGTTGAAAATTCTGGTGCTCGATGAGGTGGATCGCATGCTCGACATGGGCTTCCTCCCGCAAGTGAGAAAAATTGTCAATCTCTGCCCATGGGATGAGCGCCAGACATTGTTTTTCTCCGCGACCATGCCAGCCGCGATCCAGACCTTCGCTCAATGGTGTCTGAAAGATCCGATCAGTGTTGAGATCGCCAAACGCGAGGTCGCCAGCACGGTGACTCACGCCTTTTACCCAGTGGCCATGGATCAGCGCGATGAACTGCTGGTGGGCTTGCTGGATGCGACGGAGTGGCACAGTGTGATGATCTTTACCCGTACTCGTAAGGAGGCCGATCAGGTCACCGATATGCTCAAGGAAAACGGCCATCCGAATGTGGTAGCGATGCACAGTGATGTCTCGCAGAAAGATCGCATGGAGGCACTGCAGGGATTTCGCGATGGGAAATACGACGTATTAGTGGCCACGGATGTGGCGGCGCGCGGCATTGACATTTCGGGTGTGTCCCATGTGATCAATTACCGCGTTCCGGAAAATGCAGAGGACTACGTGCACCGCATCGGACGCACTGGTCGCGCTGCCTCTGAGGGGGACGCATTTACCATTTTGACTGCGGACGAACTGGATTACGCGAAGTCTGTCGAGGTCTATGTGAACCAGACGATTCCGCGCAAGAAGTTGGAAAATTTCCCCTACACCTATACCGCTTTGCTCGATGATGATCCGGTTCGGCCGGTGCGGAGGAAGTCCTCCGGTCCGCGCAAGCGCCGCTAGACTGTTCCATGCGTGTTTTTGCTGTCGACCCTGCCGTGCGCAACACTGGATACGCCGTGTTGGAAGGGGATGTTCGTGCCCCTCGGGTTTTGGATTATGGTGTCATCAGCATCCCGAGCCGTGAGGTTCAATCCGTAGCCTTGGCCTCTGTCAGAAGTCATCTGTATCACCTCATGCAGAAGTGGCAACCAGATGAAGTGGCGGTAGAAGGCATCATTTACGTGCAATCTCACCAAACGGCCATCAGCATGGGGGCGGCGCGCGCCGCCACTCTCATTGCCGCCGCGGACCATGGCCTGAAAATTTATGAGTATGCTCCCCGCAAAGTCAAAATGGCGGTAGTGGGCAAGGGAAATGCCTCCAAAGATCAGGTGGCTTTTATGGTGCGGGCTTTGCTGAAGTTGAGCGAGACGCCTCCCGCTGATGCCGCAGACGCGCTGGCAATGGCCATGGCTCACCTGCAATCGGCGGATCCTCTGCGTGCCAATTTGCTGGAGCGAAGATTGATCTAACGGATACGCGTATGCTCGAAAACGGACTTATCTCCTACGATCAGGGATTGCAGATGCAGGAAAGCGCTGTGGCTGAATTGCTTGCGGGAACCACTGGTGAGCGTTTGATTTTATTGGAGCATGAGCCCGTGTATACCATTGGACGATTGCGGGATCGGTCCTCATTGCGCGATGCTCAGCGATTGCCGCATCCGATCGTAGAAACGAATCGTGGGGGACAAGCTACCTATCATGGCCCGGGGCAGTTGGTGGGATATCCAATTCTGGACCTGCGAGACCGCGGTCAGGATCTCCACGCGCATTTGCGAATGATCGAGGAAGTTCTGATCGATGCCTGTCGACATTTTGGCGTGGATGCCAGACGGCATGAGGGCCTTACCGGGGTTTGGGTAGACGATCGTAAAATGGCATCCATTGGCGTGGGTGTAAAAAAATGGATTTCTATGCACGGGTTTGCCATCAACATCACGGCAGACAGTCTCTCAGGATTTTTTGCGATTACGCCATGTGGCATCGATGGTGTGACGATGACCTGCCTCTCGCGGGAAGCAGGGCGAGAGATTGCCGTGGAGGAATTTGCGGCAGTCCTAGAAAGAAAGTTCCCAGAACTTCGCGGTAAGATCGACTCGGTAGACTGAAGCAGCTTCTGCGATTTTAGGTCCGCGGGGAATGCTTGCTGCGGGATATCATTGCTTCTTCTGGATCATGCCTTTGTCGCGCAAAGACTTGATCCATCGCTCGTAGCGCGCGGCGGATTTCTGTCGCGCCACGCGTTGTTCGATCTGGTCGTGAACCTCGGACAGAGCAGGAACGGGACCGTAGACTTTTTGTAAGACTTTGACGATGGTCAGCCCGCGGGGATCCATCAAGGGACCGATGATGGTGCCTTCGGGCGGGTCCATCATGAGCGCGGCGATCTCAGGTGCTAGGTCGGTGCGTGAAACATTTTCCTGTTTTCCCCCTTTTTCCGCGTAGGCATCCCGAGAGTGGATTTTTGCCAATTCCTCGAAGTTGGATCCCTCTTTCAGTTGTTTGACGATGTTGTCTGCCAGGTCGAGCTGGGATTCTGGAGTGGAGATCGGGTTTTTAGGATCTACGGCGGGGATGTAGATTTTGAGGAAAGTCATTTTATCGCCCGTGATGTCGCGGATCTTCAGTTTTGTCTCTTCGTATTCCTTTTGGATTTCAAAGGGCAACGGTGGCGCGGTATCGCTGAATTTCGAGGCACGCATGGCTTGCACGATCATTTGCCTTTCCGTCATGGTGCGGAAGCTTTCCATGGTCATCGCCGAGCGAGCAAGGTCATCGCGGAATTTGGCCGCATCGCCGTTGCTTCTCTCGCGAATCTGGCGCTGGATTTCCTCGTCCACCGCATTGCCACGGATTTTGCCTCCTTGCGTTTTGAACTCGCTCATGACCAGCTCGCGGTCGATGAAGTCATCGAGAACTTTGTCATAGGATTCCTTGATGCGTTTTTCGAATTCCGGTCCACGCCGTGGAAACTGAGCGCGTAATTCGGCCACGATGGGTGCCAACGCAAATGCCACTTCTTTTTTCGTGATGACACATCCGTTCACGGTAGCAGCGATGCCATTGATTTCACGGACTTCTTTTTTCTCGCTTGATGCGACTTGCGCTTTTGGCGTGGGAGCGGCGGGTGTGGCCGGTGGCAGTAATGCATCGGTTTGCGCGCACAGTGACAACGAAGTGGCGAGCCAACTGCAGAGAGCGGATTGCTTAATCATGAGAGGAGGAATGGATGACCGTGATTTATTCATCGACGCGCTTGGAGGCGAGTTCGACAAGCTTAGCAGATTTGGCGAGGATGGAGTTCACCATGGCTTCAGTGACCACTTTTTTTTCGGTCTCATCCATCACCATGTCGTTGCGCAAACCGGACAAAATTTCCCGCATTTCGACAAAATTCGGACGCTCCGAAATCCTAGGATGAAGTGTCCCGAGGGTTTCTGTGTAGTAATCGGCAATGTCTTCGCGCATGAGTTCCTTAGCGCGCGCGGGACTGTATTGTTTTTTTACCGCCGTGGAGGCCACATGCAGCGCGCGGAGCCAGCCGCCGAGGGATATGAGATGGGCGAGATCGGTATCGCGCAGAGCCACCAGTTCTTTTTCCACATCTTTTTGCGTAGCGGCCAATTCTTTTTTGAGCTGATCAGGCTTATTGTTTTTGGCACTCTCGAGCAAAGAAGCCACATGGCGTGAGACGCGCTCTCCCGCTCCTAGGGCTTTTCCATAGCGAGATAGTTCTTTGGCGAGCGGTTCAACCTTGCCCATGTCATTGGCCTGCACAATGAGAAACCCATCGGCAATCAGAAATCCGATTTCAACAGCAAGATCGGCGCGATCGAGTGGCATGCGTTCAGGGACCTTGCGCTCCACGTCAGCCATCGGCAAGGGCGCGAGTTGCTGAAGAGAATCAAATACCTTGGCGATCGATGGTGCAGTGAAATCATTCACGGCTAGCTCTTCGCGAACGTGATCGTCGTCCAAGAGATCCTCGGGAGCCACGGGCTGAGTCGACTCCGGCTCATCGACATCGTCTTTTTGCGCCCACAACGGAGTCGTGAGCAGCAGCCATGGAAGCACGCACAATGACAGGAATTTCATGGCACAATCGTGACAGATTTTCTGTCAGGGTAAAGCAGAATCGTCAGCGCAGAGGGAAATTTCATAGGCTGCGCCTGTGGATCACGGCTGCGGGAGCGTGGCAGGGAGAGTCGTGATTTTTTCCATCAATCTCGGGTCACCTGGACGACCGTGAAAAAGGATTTTGCCCTCCGTGCTGAGTAGCACAATCGTCGGCATATCGGTCACGCGCAAAGCGCCTGCGAGGCTATCTTTGCTGCGATCCAGCCACTGGGGGCCGGGCAACGGTGTTTTTTGCTCTCGCAGAAAGTCCTTGGCTTCGGCAAGAATCTCAGTGCGACCATCAATCAAAACTGAAGCGATGGCGATCTTCTCTTTTTGTAGCGAGGGACAGGCCGAAGACAGGTCTGCCATGGCGGTCTCGCAATCAGGACTCCATGGCGACCAAAAATGCAACAGCAGTCCACGGTTTTGGCCCAGCAGGTCTTTGAGTTTCTGGGGATTTTTTTGGTCGAGATCTGCCATTTGGATATGGAGATCGATTTTGGTATTTTGTATGTGTTCGCTCAACCGGAGATTGTCGATGTAGGGAGTGAAGGCGCTCGCTTGTCCCGGGCTGAGCCAGAGGGCCTCGGTGATGTGTTTTTTAAAGTCCTCGCGTTTGCTCTCGCTCAGGGCCTTGAGTGCACGCGCGAACTCGATGACGGCGAGAAAATCCTCACGCGCGGCGAAAATTTCCGACTGATCTAGATGGAAGCTTTTCTCTTGCTTTTCCCATAGCGGCAGCAGGTCGATGATGCCTTGGTCGTTCTTATGTTCTACGTGATAAAGAAAACGCGCTTCGAGGATGGTTTGTTCGGGCACCCCGAGCTTGCGTGCTTCCGCTTCCGCGGCATCGAGAGCTTGTTTTGTCTCAGGTATGGCAAACAACACATCCATGGCTGCCTCTTTGGGAGGCAGGGTGGGAGCTGCTGGGTCCAGTTCCTGAGCATGCAGGGTGAGACCCAGCAAGACGATCGCCATTGCGAATTTCATCGGTAGATCAAGGTGCGGGGATGATCATTTTTTTGCCCAGCACCACCGTATCGTTGGTCATTTGATTGGCGGCTTTGATCGCGTCGATGGAGACACCGTATTGTTTGCTGATTTTCCAAAGACTATCGCCTGGGGCCACATAGTGTTGTCTAGCTCCAACGGTGGAAACGGGCGGAACAATAGCGGCCGTAGCGGTGCCTTCGACGACTGGTGTGGCCACGGCTCCTGTGGTTTCTTCATACGCGGCCGCTTCATAGGTGGGGGATGCGGTTGCTGCTGCCTGGTCGAAGCCGGGGGTGACGGGTGTATCGTAGTGGTTCGTTTTGTCACCGCAAGAGGTGAGACCAATCGTAGCGATAGTCAGCAGAGATAAGGTGTATTTTTGCATGGGATCTTGAGAAAGGTGTGCACGTGAGTAACGACGCCGCTTGGGGAAATATTTCCATAAACTTGCAGAGGATCAAAAAATCTCGGTTTGTCGAAGAGAGTTGTTTTGACATGGTTGCAAATTCGGCAGGGAAATGTATGGGTAGTGAACGCCCATTCCATGAGATACTCGTTTCATCGTCCTACCATTGCTCTGCTGTTGCTGCTGGTCATCGCAGCCGTGGGCGCTGCCCAGTGGTTGCGATGGAAACATCATTCAAGCGTCGGCGACATGCCGTCCACAGCGGATTTGAAGCCCTCATACCGTCTCTCTCCCATGGGGCAGATTCCCGATTGGAAAGCGCTGGATGTTTACCAGTTCACCCTTACCCGAGAGCAATTTCTTGAAGATCTGAGCTGTTATTTTACCTGCAGTGATGCTTGGAAAAAATACATCGAGATCGATGAGGGAGGAGCATGGATTTCAGAAATCGCCAGCTCACCGCATCGTCGTTATCGATTGAATTTCGCGACGACCGATAAGGAAAAAAGCGCGCCGAGGTCATGGCGCAAGAAGGCGGAGTTTCCCGTTGCCTCGATCGATCGTCCCTTGGAGGGCATTCATATCGCCATTGATGCGGGACATTTGGGGGGTGAGTGGGCGCAGATGGAGGAACGATGGTTCAGGATCGGAGATGGTAGACCGGTGACAGAGGGTGACATGACCTTGCACGTGGCCAAGCTGATCCAGCCCATGCTTCAGGCCAAAGGCGCGAAAGTTTCACTTGTGAGAAAAGACACGCAACCGATCACTCATGACCGTCCTGAGCGATTGATGGATTTGGCAAGGGCGCAAAACCCAGCACGAGACAATCCATTTTATCTGAACAAGGCGGCGGAGAGTTTGTTCTATCGTACTTCGGAAATTCGCGCGCGTGCGGACAGCGTCAATCGCGCTTTGCGGCCGGATCTGGTGCTTTGCTTGCATTTCAATGCAGTGGCGTGGGGTGATCCAGCGAGCCCGACCTTGGTGCAAGAAAACCATTTGCACATCTTGCTCAATGGGGCCTACACGGATGAGGAAATGGGTTACGACGATCAGCGCTTCGAAATGATGCGCAAGTTGCTGCAACGAACCATTCACGAGGAGGCGGCCGTGGCGAGCGTGATGGCGGATGTTTTTTCCAAGCAGGCCGAATTGCCTCCTTACCCCTACGAGCCCGATTCCAAACGCGCTCGCAATGTAGGTGGGCATCCTTACCTCTGGGCTAGAAATCTGTTAGCCAATCGTCTCTACGATTGCCCCGTGATCTTTTTCGAGCCCTACGTGATGAATTCTCAGGAAGTCTACGAGCGGATTCAAGCAGGAGACTATCCAGGCTTGCCTGTCGTGGCGGGAAAACCGCGCAAATCGATTTACCGTGAATATGCCGATGCTGTCGTCGACGGCTTGTTGGAATACTACAAGAAGAATTGAACTCAGAATCCCCAAACCAAGGGGATGATCGCCGACGCCATGATCCACGTGATGACATTCATGGGCAGTCCGATCCGAATGAAGTCGCTGAATTTATAACCTCCAGGACCGTAGACCATCATGTGAGTTTGATATCCCATGGGCAACATGAAAGCGCAGGATGCCGCAATGCATACGCCGATGATGAAAGGCATGGGGCTGATGTCCAATGATTTCGCAAGATTGATCACAATCGGCACCATCATCAATGCGGTGGCGTTGTTCGATAAAACCTCGGTAAGGCACAGAGTCAGGAGAATCACCGCAGAGAGTGCGAAGTAAGGCAACACGGCGGGTGTCGACACGGAACGTGCGCCATTGACAAATCCATCAGCGAGCCATTTTGCGGTGCCGGTCTGGTCCATCGCCAGTCCTAGTGCTAGCATGCCATAGAGCATAAGGATGATGGGCCAGTCGATGCCGGCATAGGCCTCGCGCATGGAAATGACCCGCAGCCACAGAATCGCAACGGCACCCACCATGCTGGCCATGTGCATGGGGATTCCGGGGATCAGCGTGACGCAGGAAACCACAGCCAGCAGAATCGCCCACGTCAAGGTCGCTTGGGACTTGAATCCAGGAGTGGGCAACGATTCCACACTATCGGTCAATACGAAATTGTGGCTGTCCTGCAAGCTTTGCAAGTTGTTGCGCGGCGTAAGCACCAGCAGGGTGTCGCCATTTTCTAACTCGGTTGTCGCCAGACTTTCGGTGATGTTTTTCCCATTGCGATGCAAGGCCAACACCACGCAATTGTAGCGCTGACGGAAGTCGCGCGCCGCCAGAGTTTGATTGATCAACTCCGATTCTTCGGTGATTACCAACTCCGTCACCACACCTTCGATCTTGGATAGGGTTTGGATGCCGAGGTCAGGAAGCAATTCCTCAACCGTGCTGACTTTGTTGCGGCGACCATGGACTCCGATGAGAAAACGGTCGTTTGCCTCGATTACGATCTGATTGACCTGCTGCATCACGCGTTCTCCATTTCGCCGAACTTCCATCATGTGAATGCCGGACTTGGGATCGAAGATCGGACTCTCCAGAAGGCGCTGACCCACGAGTGGTGAATGTTTTTCCACCAGAATATGAAACACGGGTGTGCTGCGTTGTTTGTCATCCAATACTCCGATCACCGAACTGCGGTTCGGAAGCAATTTCGGACCGAAGGCTACGATGTATGCCAAGCCGACGAGGCTGAGTGGCAATCCGATCCATGCGATCTCAAACATCTGCAAGGGAGGCAATCCGTAGTTCTGCAGCGCTCCACTGACCACAATGTTGGTGGAGGTGCCGATCAGTGTGCAACAGCCCCCAAGAATGGAGGCGTAGGAGAGGGGAATGAGCAACTTTGATGCCGGAATGTCCTTGGATCGGGCCAATCCCAGCGCCACGGGCAACATGATCGCCACAATCGCAGTGTTGTTCATGAAAGCGCTAAAAAAGATCGAGGTGCCGCAGAAAATCAGCAAGGTAGATCGCAGTCCACCCCCAGCTAGCTTCTGAATCATGCTGGAAATTTGCCGCACTCCCCCTGATTTTTCGAGCGCCGTACCGATGATGAACAACGCCCCAATGGTCAGAGGGGCTTCGTTCTTGAAAACTTCCAGCACTCCCTTGGCATCCACCAATCCGAGCAGAACCGTCACGCAAAGCAGAGTCAGCGCGATGAGGTCCGCGGGAGCAATCTCTTTGAGAAAGGCGTATAAGGTTACTACGATGAGTAACAAAGTAAGGATTATGGGCCAAGTAAGTGCCATCGCGCGGCTTTTATCGGCTTTGAGGAAAAAAAAGACAAGCACAGACTGCGGTAAAACACGAGTTCACCGCATCGGTATGGTCAGGGCCAGTTGATGGGCAAGATCAGATTGTCTGGGGCGATGATGGTCTTTTCGCGTGAGTTGCCACCCTTATCGACGGAAAGCTGGGACTTTGAGCAGCGCAATTCCTTCGCCAGTAGTTCAATGAGTGCTTTGTTTGCCGCTCCGTCGATCGGGGGAGCGGCGATTCTGAGTCGCAGGATTTTGCCATGGAGGGGATGGGATTCCCAACCAATCACGGCATGCTGTTTAGCGTTGGGGGTGACGCGGACATGAAATTTCACGCGCTTTGTTAGATCAAACCAAGTCTGCAAGCAAACGCCATCTTGTTCCGAATCCCATCTGGAAACGAAGAAATGCGTAGGGAGCGCCCCATGGGATCAGAAAAAAAGCGCCCACCGCGATTCGGTGAGCGCTTTTTCAGAAAAGAGGCGGATTAGAAGTGAATCGCGTGTCCCTCGGCGGCGAGGGTAGCTTCGTGAATGACTTCTGACATGGTGGGGTGGGCGTGAATGGTCGAGTGGATGTCCTCAGCGGTCAGTTCTTGATCCAGTGCCAAGCCCATTTCGGCAATGAGTTCAGTGGCATGATCGCCGATGATGTGGGCACCTAGCAGTTCACCGTGCTCTTTGCCGAAGAGAAGCTTGGCAAAGCCATCGGGTTCCCCAGCGGCAATGGCCTTGCCGATCGCGGCGAAAGGAATTTTCCCTACCGTATAGGCGATGCCTGCTTCCTTGAGGGCGCGTTCGGTTTTTCCGACGGAAGCGACTTGCGGATGGCAGTAGGTGCAGCCGGGGAAGTTGCCGACTTTGCGTGGGGTATGACCTTCGAGGTAGAGACCTTCCACGGCTTGCACGGCCTCAAAGGAAGCTGTGTGGGCGAGCCATGGTGGACCAGTGATGTCGCCTGCGGCGTAGACACCGGGGATCGATGTTTGGTAACGAGCATCCACATTGATGTAGCCGCGGTCGCTCAGCTCGGGCTGCAAACCGCCGGGAAGCACGGGCTGCACGCCAATGGCCACGAGGCAAACATCGGCGGTGATAGTCTCGGTGGCTTTAGGGCCCTCCACGGAGATTTCCACGTGGGTGCCGCAGTCTTTCGTGGCAGTAATCTTGGTGTTGGTGAGGCAACGTACCCCTTGTTTGGTGAAAGATTTTTCCAGCGCATCGCCCACTTCATCGTCCTCCACAGGGAGCATGCGTGGCAGCATTTCTACGACGGTTACTTTCGTGCCGAAAGCATTGTAAATGTAGGCAAACTCCACGCCAATGGCACCAGCTCCGATGATCACCATCGACTTCGGTTGTTGCGGCAATACCATGGCTTCTTTCGAGCCGATGACTGTCGTTCCATTGAATGGCAGCGGCGGCAGCGGGCGTGATTTGCAGCCTGTAGCAATAAGAATGTGCTTGGTTTCAGCAACCGACTTAGACCCATCGGCCGCCGTTACCTCCACTTTGCCGGGCGCTGTGATGGTGCCGAAACCGCGAACATAGTCGACCTTGTTTTTCTTCAGCAAATATTCGATGCCGCCCGCGAGTTTGTCGGAGACCTTGCGCGAGCGATTGACCACCGAGCTCCAGTCGTAGGAAAAGCCTTCGATCTTGAAGCCGAACTCGGCAGCACGGTGGGAAAGTGTGTGATAGAGTTCCGCATTTTTCAGCAGCGCCTTGGTGGGAATGCAGCCCCAGTTCAGACAAGTGCCCCCTGCGCGGTCCGCCTCGACAACGGCGACTTTTTTGCCAAGTTGAGCTGCGCGAATTGCGGCAACGTAGCCCGCAGGGCCGCCGCCAATGACGATGAGATCGTATGCCATGATGTGTGTAGAAGTGGTTCGAGGCGAACTTGGCTTGATTGCCCGCGAATGTCAAAACTTCGACGAAACAAATTTCACAATTCTTGAGATTCAGCAGTTCCCTTGTGTCGATGCCGTGCTAGCATCGATGCATGTTCCAACAGGGAGATGATTTTCGCAAAACGCGCAAGGTGGCCTTTGCCGATACCGATGCCAGCGGTAGAGTCCATTTCACTTCGATCTTACGTTATGTCGAAGAAGCTGAGCACGAATTTTTCGCGCAGTCCGGTCAAATCATCATCAGCGATCATTTTGGTTGGCCACGCGTGCATGTGGATTGTGACTACCGTGCTCCACTGGCTTTCGCTGATGTGATTGAGATCCTCTTGGTCATACAAGTAGTGGGTAAGACATCCGTCAAATACACGTTCTCGGTAAAAAAAGCCGAACAACTCATCGCCGAAGGTAGCATGGTCATCGTGCGTGTGGAAACGTGAGTTGACCTAGCCGATGCTGCTGCCTGCGGGAAACACGAGGTTCAACAACAGCGTGAGGAAAAAATTGGTAACGAGAATGAAGAGCGAGGAATTTACCATGGCGCTGGTGGTGCCTCGACCCACTCCTGCCGCGCCTTGACTGGCTCGGAGTCCTTGGTGGCAAGAGACAATGATGATGATCATGCCGAAAATGCTGCCTTTGATCAGTGCGAACGACACATCCGTAAGGTCGGTGAAGGTTTGCATGTGGTGTTTCCAATAAGCCTCGCCGATCCCGAAGGCCTCGATGCCCACAATGTTGGAGGCGATGATGCCGAGCGCTGCCGATTCGCCGATGAGCAGAGGAATGGCCACTAACATCGCAAGCAGGCGCGGGGTGACGAGATAGTCGATGGGATTGACGTTCATCACACGCAGCGCGTCAATCTGTTCGGTGACCTTCATCGTGCCGATTTCTGCTGCCATGGAGGCACCTACCCGGCCGGCCAACATGAGGCCTGTCACGACAGGACCCAACTCACGTAGCATGGCAACGCTGACGAGAGCCCCGCCCATGGTTTCCATGCCGAATTTTGAAAACTGAAACAGTGATTGCGTGGTCAAAACAGCTCCGGTGAAGGCTCCCGTGATCATAACAACAGGTTGAGAGCGAAAGCCGATTTCGGCAATTTGCTGGATCACCAATCGCAAACGCTTGCGCCCGTGAACCATGGATTCGATCACACCAGAGCTTAGCAGCGCCAGTTCGCCGAGATAGCGGACAAAGGCCAGCATCAAACGACCGATATGGGCAACAACAAACACAGGGGCAAACTACCTCCCTTGCGCCAGAAAGGGAAGCGGTATTGAACGGATTGGTAAAATCTTCGGGAGGCTCTCTCGTCGTGGTTCAGTAGTGCGCCACAGGAGAGTCCGCTTTGACTTCGGCAGCGACGGGAACGTGATCGCGCAGTTGTTGGACCTCATCGCAGGTTTTCTGCCACGCGGCATCAGACCACTGGAGCGGGCCGTTGAGTTTTTCACGAAAGCGATGGATGCGTGATTGCGCGTCATCGATCATGGTTACGGGCAATTCTCTCAGCTCCATTACCGCTTCATCAGCGCGCTCCATTTTGTGGCAGATCAAGGCGATGTCATTGCCCGCGAAAATGGCCTGCTTGACATCCACCCCAGAGCCGTAGGCTTTTTCAATGGCTCCCATGTCGAGGTCATCCGTGAATACCAGATGGCGGTCAAATCCCAATTGCATGCGCAAAAAATCATGAATGATGACGCGCGATAGTGAAGCTGGGTGTTCCGCGTCCAATAAGGGAAAACGAACGTGACTCGTCATGACGGCATCCAGTTCCGGCATCAGCGCCGTATAGGGGAGAATGTCTTGGCGCGAGAGATCTTCTTTGGATACCTGGGCGACGGGCAGGTCGTGATGAGGATCGCTTTGTGCCAGTCCACAAGAAGGGAAATGCTTGGCACAGGAAGAAATGCCGCGTTTGCGCAACCAGCGATTCCACTGTCCTGCGTCATCGATGATTCTCTGCGGGTCCTTCCCCCAACAGCGTTCGCGCAAAGCGTTTTGCAGGCCGGGAAAATGATCGATGTCCAATACGGGCGCAAAGTTCACGTTGACTCCTAGCAATCGCAACAAGTCCGCCGTCAGTGCACCAGCCTGGGCAATCCAGTCTGGTCGACCCGCTGCCGCCAAGTCAACGGCGGAGGGGCATGCTGGCGCGATGTCTTTGGTCCGCGTGACGCGGCCACCCTCTTGGTCGATGGCGATGATCGGCTCCATGGCAAATAGTGATCGGACATGGTCCGTAAGCGCTCGGGTCTGTTCTGCGGAAACGATGTTTCGTGAAAATAGGATCACGCCCGCTGGCTGAATGCGCTGCAATCGTGCTATTTCCCCGGAACTAAGTTCCGGACCTTCCATGCCGAGAAGAAGATGTTGTCCGTGCATATTTTGTTAGGCAAGTCGGTTGGCGCAAAGCGGGCATACTCCGAAAAACTCCAACTCGTGATAGAGATTCTTGTAGCCTGTTTTTTCAGTGATTTCACGCTCCAGTTGGTGAACGGGACAGGGAGCCTGAATCGGTTCGATGCTGCCGCACTCCGTGCAGATCAGATAGTCCTGATGAAGTCCGGGAATCAGGAGGGTGAAATAGGCCGCACGCTCGTGAAGCCCCAACCGACGAATGATGCCGATGGCGGTGAGTCGTTGCAGCAAACGAAATACCGTGGCTTTATCACATTGATCATTGAGGCGTTCAGAGTGCGAAAGCTCGCTGAGCGTCATCGGTCGATCGGCTTCAACTAGAGTGACGAGCAGTTGCTCGAGCGCCTTTGTGCGACGCAGTCCAGTGGCACGGCAGCGATCTATCAGATCTTTGATCAAAGGACGTGTGGGCATGGCATGGTAGGGTCAAAGAAGGGGGATTTGAGATGCGATTTGCATGGACTGTGGCATCGGAGCCTGGATTTTCTGGTAGGCCGAAGCCATCGCCAGACGACCGCGGGGCGTGCGCTGCAAGAAGCCCTGCATCACGAGAAAAGGCTCGTGCACCTCTTCCAGAGTGGATGCGTCCTCACCCACGGCCACCGCGAGCGAGTTCAGACCTACGGGGCCTCCGTTGTATTTGTAAATGATGGCCTCCAAGATGCGTTTGTCCATTTCATCGAGACCATCCTGATCGATTTCAATCATCGCTAAGGCCGCATCCGCCGTTGTGCCGTCGATCACCGAATCTGCACGGACTTGTGCGTAGTCTCGCACCCAACGCAACAACGCGTTTGCCACACGAGGGGTTCCTCGCGAACGCGACGCAATTTGCAGCGCGCCTTCCTGCGTGATCTCAATTTCGAGTAGACCAGCCGAGCGTTTGATGATTTCAGCCAGCTCCACCGTGGTGTAGTAGTCCAATCGGTTCAGGATGCCGAATCGCGATCGCAATGGCGCAGTCAACATGCCAGAACGGGTAGTGGCTCCCACCAAGGTGAAACGCGGCAGATTGAGTTGGATCGAACGGGCTGATGGACCCGAGTCGATGATGATGTCGAGACGGAAATCTTCCATCGCAGGATAGAGATACTCCTCGATAGCCGGGTGCAGTCGATGGATTTCGTCGATGAACAGGATATCGCCTTTTTGCAAATTCGTGAGAATCCCAGCCAGATCACCAGCCTTCTCAATTTGCGGTCCCGAGGTCGTATGTAGAGTCGAGCCAGCCGCCTGAGAAAGGATGGTCGCCAAGGTGGTCTTGCCCAGTCCGGGTGGACCGGACAATAGCACGTGAGCCAAGACGTCGCCGCGCAGTTTGGCGGCATCTACCATCAACATCAGACGCTCCTTGACTTTTTCCTGACCGATGAATTCGGAAAATACCGGTGGTCTCAGGGAAACATCGAAGTGACTCTGTGGAGCGTTGGCGGTTTGCTGATAAAAATTTTCCGACATCGTGGAAATCTGGTTGCGATGACAGGACAGTAAATGGGCGGCCGCGGGCAAGCAAATGTTTTGATGGATGATTTTTTCTCTCAATCCTTCGATCGGGCGGCTTCCGCTTGCAGCGCGTCGGCTACGACCGTAAGATCTGGTTGCGCACTTGATCCGGCATCATAATCACCAAGAAGGCTTTGCCACGATGGGGATTCATCATCACCAGGTTGACGAAAATGCCACAGCAATAGAATTTCTCCCTCGTTCTCGATCACCAGTGAGTGCGGGGTGCTCACAACTTCCGCTTCGAAGGGTAGCAACCATAACCGTGAAGGCCTTGGCTCACGTTGATCCATCGCATCATCCATCACATTCCCCTGAGGTGTCATGGTCGCCATGACGTGCAGTGATCCCGGATGATCACAGCGCATTCGGTGAAACAACAATCGCTTCCGCGCTACATAACCAGTAGTCATAAAGAAAGTCACATTGTCTTCCTTGAAGCTTTGTTCCTGCACGGCAAACGAAGAGGGGAAGTCTAACGCGCGTGCAGTCAGCGCGGGGTTGAGTCGGCGCAGGGTGACGGTGACGGGACTGTTGCCACCTTTTTCGTCCCGCTGTATGCAGTCGATCCGCATGGTGTGCGTGTCTCCCGTGATTCGCAGATACGAATGATCGCTGAGGGACATTCCCTCCGCCTGGCTCGTTTGATTTTCTCTTGGACGAGTGATGATACCATCCTTCTCATGGGAAACTTTGCGACAATCACTCAAGCCGACCGACAGCGCGATGAGCGCCATACCGTGGATGTGACTAGGGCGTAACATTCGACAAACACTGTAAGGATGCATCGGATTTTGCAACTACTATGTGAATCGTAGTTACTCATTCTTCTCTCGATGGATGGTCAAAACCACCTTAAAAAATGGAATTTGGAGCATTCAAAGACTCTATTGGATGACGCAAAGTGGAAAATGTTAGAAAATCTTTTGCGAAAAAATCATTGATAAATCAGGGGTTTGAGCGATTTCACAAAAAAATCTCAAAAAACATGGAGAAAATCGTTGACGTTTTTTGAGAAAAAGGTAGAGTTTGCCCCGCCGCGGTGAAGTGCCCGGCACGTGAGAGACTCTCTAGTTGATCGCGACTTTATTGGAAGAGGCAGTAATGTCTGGGTCTGATAGTCCGATCGACTTTTTTGTCCCCGCGTATTCCGATCTTTGACAGTGTGGCTTGGTTGATGAAGGTGTGTTTTCCGTGAGGAAAACAAAATCTTGATCAAGAAACCAAGCAGAGAGAAAAAGGCTAAATTGTATGCTGCGAGCCGGAGATGTCCGGTTTGCAGGTCTGAACAGCTCGCAACGATGTGGACTTAGGTTTGCATGAGATTGAATGAGTTGGCATCAGTCAACATCACTTTAGTTGGAATATG
>CAMCIC010000004.1 GCA_945874895.1 Akkermansia muciniphila
CTTGGGCACAACCTGGGGCTACCCGCCCCAGGCCCCGGCAAGCTGTCGTCAGCTTGACCACGCCCGCTGTTGTTCAGTCGTGTTTTGAACCATTGCGATCGATTCGAAAAGTTCATATTTCCTGTCCAGTTCTTGCGGGGGACGCTCCAGTTTCCTGTAATGCAACTTTTGACTCCGTGATCGACATTCACCCTTGCCGCGGTCAGTGTCAGTAAAGCTCGATCATCATCAAACCAACCTAAGTCACTCCGTCACAACAATCACGATGAACCGTATCGCAATACAATCGATCCTCACAGCAGCCACTCTATTCGCACTAACGGGGGGCAGTTGCTCGAATCCGCCGTCGGCAGAGGATTCAACCTTTCCGCTCATCCCACGCCCTGCGGTAGTGCCCCAACCGATGTCGAGGTCGCCACTGCGATCCGCTCATACTTCGCCAAACTTGATCCCGCTGAGAGAGTGCGCTCCGTTTCTTCCATCCGTATCGCCATGGACTCCAAAGGATCCTGGTGGGCATGGGGTGAGTTCGTGCTTGGTCCCGGATCGGATGGCGGCGCTGTGATCATGAGTCGCAGCAGCGATGGCTGGAAAGTCATTTCCCAAGGCAGCTCACCGGACGTCGATCTGATTCCAGCAGAAATCCGCAAGGAGCTCCGTCCTTCGGGAAACCGATAGAAAAGTCATATCAGGGATCGTCATCATTGCTAAATCTGGCGGCAATCACCAGTTCGACGAAACAGCGGAACAAGCCATGACGCTCCTCACGCCCGTTGTTTGGCGAGCTGATCGAGTACGCCGTTGACGAAGCGACCGGAGTCGTTGGAGCCGAATTTTTTTGCCAGATCGATGGCCTCGTTGATGACGATGTTCGCGCTGAGTTCCGGACGAGTGATGAGTTCCGACGCAGAGAGGCGCAAGATCGCGCGATCTACGGGATCGATGCGCTCTGGTGAAAAATTCTCGATGATTTCGGCAAGTCTTTGATCGACTTCGACCTTCTTTTTCAAGACGGTATCGACCATCAGATCAGCTTCGCTGCGGAGTTCTTGCAGATCGGCATGAGAGGTGCAGAGGTGCTTGAGATCGCTCTGCTCGGGGAATTGTTGGGGATCTTCTAGCATCTGCACTCGATCTGAAATCCGCTGCATGCGGCGCATGGATGCCAACACGGGTTCCATGTGTGGTCGCAATTCGGGATGATCTTCCAATCCGAGGGGAAAGCGGTTGCGGGCGGAGGTGAGCTCGCGATTGATGCCGTAGAGTTTTTTGAGTGCTACTTCGATCTGCCCGACAACCTGGTCGTTGTCGATATCGTGTAGGGGAAGTTTTTTGATATTCTCCCACTGGATGGTCCAGAGCGATTCATAGCGCAGGATGTCTTGCAGTTCTTTTTTGAGATCAGCCGAATCCTGAGCAGCACCTAAGCGTGCTAAGGCAGCGGGACACCGTTCTGACAACTCGAGCAACCGCTCTTGTCGACCTTGAGTGATGTGTTCCAGTGCCCGGAAGGTGTTCATCAAGAGCCGCCGACGATCTGGTTCGGTGAGCAGCTCCCAGAAGGTGTTGCGATACTCCTCTGCAGGAGCGCCTCCTTCCAGGTCGGCGCAATAGAGAAACTGAACGGCGGCCTCGCGGATTTGGCGTCGACTAGGCATTGGAGCGTGGGTTGGTTCTCGGAATCGAGCGGTCCAGCTCTTGGAAAATATCGATCATCGATGTGGCGGCGCGTGCCGCTTCTCTGCCACGATTGATGTTGGCGCCGATGCAGCGTGCATAGGCTTGTTTTTCGTCGTCCACCAATAACACTTCGTGGATGATGGGGACGCAGTGGGAAATCGCAAGTTGTTGCAGAGAAGACGTCACCGTCTCCGCTACTAGGTCAGCATGGGCCGTCGCGCCGCGAATGATCAATCCGAGGGCGATCACGCACACGGGCTTATCGCGCTCCAATACATTGGCGATGGTAACGGGAATTTCGAAAGCGCCGGGAACGCGTACGAGATCGACGCGCGATTGCGGCATCAACTCGCTGAGTTCGTCAATCGTGTTCTCCACCAGAGCGTCCGTAAATTGCTCATTGTATTTGGAGGCGACAATGCAAATGCGCACTTTGGCTCCCAAGTGACGGGGTCTGGGTGGAAGAATCGAAGACATCGGAAGGGCTTTATGCGATCAAATTTCCTTGATGTCAACGATCAGAGTGTCTTGATGAGGTTTTTTTCACGCATGCGTGGCGATCAACGATGATTTCCTGCATGATTCAGATCTTTGTCATCACCGTGCCGAATCAACCCGATCTCATCGGCTTCCAATTGAATGCGGTCGTTCAAATTGCGAGCTTTCACTCGGTGATCCCGTTTGGCGCGCCGTTCGGTATTGATTTGACGCTTCTTTTGGCGACGTCGCAATTTTTCAATCTCCTCATCAAGCCGTAGATAGCTGAGTAAACGCTCTTCATCGAGTTGGCCGATTTTTACAGCGTCACGAATGGCGCAACCCTTGTCGTTCTGATGCTTGCAATCTTGGAAGCGACACTGCAAGGCGATCTGATCGACATCTGAGAAGCTCTCTCGGAGAGTCTGCTCATCGGTCCACATTTGGATTTCTCGCATCCCGGGGTTGTCGATGATCAACCCGCGCTTGGGCAGGGGCACCAGTTCGCGTGCGGTGGTGGTGTGCCGTCCTTTGCCCGTTACTTCGTTGACTTCATCGGTCCACTGCCACTCTTCGCCATACAGTTGATTGACCAGAGTCGATTTTCCCACACCGCTGGAACCTACGATGCACATGGTCGTTCCTCGCTTCAAATGACTCAGCAGAACCTTCAGTCCGGTATTGTGCAAGGCACTGGTAATATGGATCGAGGCTTCGGGGCAGAGTGCTTGCAGCAACTCCACAGCTTCTTGGTTTTGTTTTTTGGGATAGAGATCCGCTTTGTTGAGCAATACCACAGCCTTTGCTCCCGAGCGTTGGATCAGGGTGAAATACCGTTCCATGCGTCGAGGATTGAAGTCATCCCCTGCATCGGTCACGACGGCAACAATGTCGATGTTGGTGCCGATCACTTGCTCCTCCGTGCTTTTGCCGGGCATCTTGCGTGAGAAGCAAGACTGGCGTGGCAAGCGTGCGCGGATGACATGCTCCTCATTCTCGCCGCCCAATTTCACAGCGACCCAGTCACCCACTGCGGGAAGATCGGCATCGTTTGCCGCATCATGCCAGACCTTGCCGGAGAGCACGACGTCGATTTCCTCGCCATCTTCGAGAAACGCACCGTAATTGATCGGGCTCTCGCGGATCAATCGTGCGGGCACCCAGTCATTCGTCGGCAGCGCGGCAAATGCTTCGGCAAAAAAGGAGTTCCATCCCAAGTCTTCCAGAGTCACTGACCAAAACCCTACTCGAGAATCTGGTGCGAGGAAATGCTTTTATTTTGTCGTTTGCCGATTAGGATGGCGTTGATGAAGATGTTTGCATGCTTGGGGATTCTCGCCACCGCAGTGGCGCAGGCGGAAGTGGAATCGGAAATCCCATGGGGAATCGAAGCTGTGACCGGTTACCGTAGCAAAATGGTGCATCGTGGATTTTCGTTGGCCGATGATGTGAATGATTATCAACTGGAAACAGAAATTGCCATTTCGAACGACTGGAGTTTCAACTTTACGGCACTTTACGCAACGGGCTCAGGAAAGGGGAATGATTATTCAGAATCGTCCGCATTAGCGGAATTCCGCTATGATGCCGCAAGCTGGAGCGCTGGATGGATGGCGGGATTTCGCGATTTTACCGCCACATTTTTCCGCGACGGATGGGAGAGTGGTCCTTTCCTTACGTATCGCTTCAATGAGGATCTGGATCTCAGAGCAGAATACCTCTATGATCAAGGAGGAGAATCCATGTATGGCGCGGTTCGCTTGTCATGGAGTCATTCATTGAGCGAAAAGTCCTTCGTTTCCGTAGTCGGCGGAGTCAGTCACGTGGAAGATTACTATGGGAGCGAGGGCTTGCACTCCATCGATTTGCGTGCCTCCTACACATATCTTCTCCTTTCCCATGTGTCCCTCACACCATTCATCGGTAGCGTTGCGGCTTTGGATAACAGGGCGGACGATGCTATGCTGGGTGGCGTATGGTTTGAAGTTACCTTCTGATCTCAGCGCTTGCGCAAATGGGATGGCAAAATGTGCAGTTGTTCGCGGTATTTGGCCACCGTGCGCCTTTTGATTTCGATGCCGGATTGATTGAGTTGTTTCGTCAAAGCATCATCCGACAAAGGCTTCGAAGGGTTTTCCTGCTGGATGAGCGTTTGGATCGCATCTCGAACCGCAGCGTTGGATAACTCTGCGCCGCTCGATGTTTGATATCCGGTGGCAAAGAATGCACGCATCTCCATCATACCGTGAGGGGTCATGACGAATTTTCCCGCGACTGCACGAGAAATGGTGGTGGCATGCATGCCCAAGTCCTCTCCGATTTCCGCCATGGTCATGGGGCGGAGCTTGGCGTGACCATAGAGAAAGAAGGGTTGCTGTCGCACAATGATCCGCTCGGCTATGCGAAAAATGGTTTCCTGACGCAAGGAGATCGAGCTCATCAACGACCGCCCGTCGCGGATATTTTCGCGGATGTATTCGATCGCTTTTTTGTCACTGCCCATTTTGCCCAGCAGGTCTTTGTAGAAATCACTGATGCGTAGCCGGGGAATGTAGTGATTGGTGAGCTCGGCCTCGAATTCACCGTCCCGATTGCGATGGATGATCACGTCCGCCGTGATGTGAGGATTGGAGGTCGGATGGAACGATCCACCTGGGTCGGGATTGAGTTGAGCGATCGCTTCTGTAGCATCGGCAATGCGATCGACCGTAGTGCCCAACGCACGAGCAATCTGCTGCAAGTGTCTTCGTGCAAGATCAGGCAAATGTGCGTCACAGATTTTATATTCCAGGCTGTCTTCGCGATCGAGACGACGCAACTGGATCAACAGACATTCGCGCAAGTCTGCTGCCCCGATCCCAGCGGGATCAAAAGACTGAAGCGCACCCAGCGCTTCCTCCATCATGGCGGGGCGGATGGATAGACGCTCGGCTAACACATGCGCTTTCATATCAAGAAATCCACGCTCGTTGAGATTGCCGATCAATGCCATCGCAACTTCTTTGATCTCATTGCGAGCCAGCGATTGCTGGAGCTGTAAGGCGAGGTGTTGCTGCAAGGTTTCTGGGGCGACAATCGAATCATAGAGAAACTGCCTTCGCTCCTCGTCATCGGAATGATGCGATTGACACGCACTCCGCGTGATGTCCCTATCGCGGAAATCGTCATAGGTATCACTCATTCCTGATTCACCCAGTGCAGATTCCGTTTCAACAGCGAGGTCCTCCCATTCCTCATCAATCGACTCGAGAGTCGGATTGGTGGACATGGCTTGGTGAATCATCTGACTCAATTCAAGACTGCTCGATTGCAAGATCTCCAAACTCCTTCGCATCTGCGGAGTGAGAGTTTGCTGCTGGGTGAGCGAATGATGAAGGGAGGCTTCAGCCATGGAGTGACTGAATCTTGCATCGAACAATTATAATGCAAGCAGTTTTCATGCCATCTTTTTTTGCGAGTTAAAAATGATGGTCGGAACCTGGTTGATTCCAAGTGTTCAGAGGGTTTTATGTAGCAAAAAAGGGTCTTTCTTGCAGATGAGAATTCATCGCGACGATCTCCCTACGCAAGCAATGGATAGAAATGTGATAAGTCGAGCGTAATAGGAATCGAATGAAGTTACCAACTTTTACGCATCATGCTCTATTCGGTCTTGCTCTGACATCAGGAGTGTTCGTTGCTCCTCTAACGGCTAAGCCAGAAACAACTGCCAGTGTGGCATTGTCGCCGCAAGGCGAGACAATCAAGGCCAAGTATGCAGCTATGCTATCGGCATTGCAGCGAGAGACGATCGAACGCCTTCCAGTTCTTGACGAGCGAAAAGCAAGCGCGCTCCAAAAAGCGAGTGAAGAGACGCGTCGTGCTCTGACTGCGGTCGAGTCGGCGCAGAAAAATGCCGGCCAGGTGGGGAATGCAAAGGCGCTTGTCGAGCACGCGAAAGGCAAGTGGATCGGCGGAGCAGAAAAAAGCATAGCAGCAGCGAAGGAATCATTGGCCAAGGCGCAAGACGCTACGTCTCGAGCTGCGGCAGAAAAGGAGATTGCCAAGTGGGAAGCCAACAAGCAGGACGGCATGAAGGCTCTAGCGGAACGCCAGTCCTTACTAGATCAGGCCCTCAAGACGGACGCGGCTAACAAAATAGCTCTCGATCAAGCCAATGATCTCTTCGCAAAGACCAAGGCAGAAGAAGCACAGGCGGCGAAGGATTTGATGGATCAAATGGCTCCCGTATGCGCTGTCGATAAGATGGATGACAGTCTCGTCAAGTGCGTGGTTCTCCTGCACGCTACACCCACAGGTCTCGCCGCTTACGCATCCTTAGGATCAACTCAGGCAGCCCTTGTGGACAGTCTTCTGAGCAATCCCGCGATGATGAAAGCGATGCTGGTCTCTGGTGGGGCAAGCTTCGGACAGTATGGCAAGGCCATGGAAATTTTCACCACGATCCAAAAGGCAAGCCCTCGCTCGAAAGAGGGGAATTTGCAACGATTGGCGTTGGCCACGGCCTTGGAGCACGCCAAGCCCATCGAACAATCCAACCCAGACGCGGTCAAAGATGGCGCGGAATTCATTGATCCTGTGAAACGCTATTTGCATTATGAAAAAGCATACCTCGAGGGTGAGTTGGATCCAGCTTTCAAAAACTTTACGGTATGGGAATATCGCATGGTGGTGGATAGCGATGCCCCGGATGAGATTTTGCAATGGGGGCGTAACATGCTGCGTAACTACCGTCCCGATCATATCGAAACCAATGACTATGGCTGGCGTTACGTCGCTTCGGTGAAAACCGAAGTTCCCTATGGCTCGCAAAATGTTCAGTTCGACCTACCCACTCAGCACAAATACCAAAATATCATCAAAAATGGTGGAGTATGCGGGCGTCGTGCGTTTTTCGGCCGGTTTATCTTAAAAAGTTTCGGCATACCCACGTGGGGAGTCACGCAAAAAGCGCATGCGGCGCTCAGCCATTGGACCCCCAAAGGCTGGGTGGTGAACCTCGGCGCGGGTTTTCAAGCAAGCTGGTGGGATAAGGAGGAGGTATCCATGAGTGGTACACAGTTTCTTCTGGAAACACAAGCCCGCGCCCATCCCGAAGAATGCATCAAAGTAATGCGTGCAGAGTGGGTCAGTCGCATCCTCGGTGAACCGGCTTTCAATGAACGCAAAAACGTAGCAGGTGGTCTATGGAGCCGTGTCGCGCTTTACCAGTCTAGAATCCTGGCCGCCACCGCCGTTCCCCTCGGTCCATTGGGGCAGGAGCTCGCAGAAGCGAATGAGCGCGAGCAGAAAGTGAAATCACAGGCGGTCTCGAAGGCCGACATAGGCATCAACGTTCAAAAGGGTGTCATCACGGTTCCCGCGGTGTCTCATGCCAAAACATCAGGTAAATCGGCTGCCATGAAGTGTTACAAGGGCGGGATGCAGATTCATGCGCTTGGCGGCTTCAAAGCAGACTATGTCGTAGAAGCCCCAGTCGCCGGAAGATATACTTTGAGCGCCCAAGTCACTACCGTGCAGGATGGTCAACAGGCAATGATCACAGTGAATGCTGGCAAGCCATGTCCCATGACCATTCCCTATACCGTCGGCATGTGGCAGCCAACCACTCCTGTGGAAGTGCATCTGACCGAGGGGAAAAACACCATTCAGTTGGAATTGGCTGCGGGGAGTCGCGGCGTCACCATCAAGGATTTTGTGATGACACCCCTCAAGTAATGTGTTTTGATTTTCCGATGAAACGTCTCCTCAGTCTCCTCCTGTTCGGATTTTCCGTGTTGCCGAATTCAGCGGCGGAAAAGCCGAATATCATTTTTATTCTCAGCGATGATTTGGCGCAAGGGGACCTGGGTTGTTACGGTCAAAAAATCATCCAGACCCCGCGCATGGATCAAATGGCTCGCGAAGGCACAAGATATCTGCAAGGATATTGCGGAACAACCGTATGCGCTCCCAGTCGCACATCTCTCATCACGGGTCTTCATAGCGGTCATGCCGCAGTTCGCGGCAATTGGGAAATCGCACTGGGTGAAGGTCAATACCCACTGCCAAAGGAAACGGTCACGGTCGCCGAAATTCTCAAAACCCAAGGCTATGCAACCGCAGTCATGGGCAAGTGGGGCATGGGAATGTTTCACACGACAGGCAATCCCCTGAAACAAGGATTCGATCACTTTTTCGGTTACAACTGCCAACGCCACGCTCATTCGTATTTTCCGACGCATTTGTATCAAGATGACAGAAAAATCGAGCTTTTAGGCAACGAAAACGGTGGAAAAAAAGTGTATGCACAGAACCTGATTCAACAGGACGTCATGCAGTGGGTTCGCTCGAAAAAAGATGAGTCGTTTTTTTTGTATTATGCGGTGACTTTGCCACACGGCAATCATGAGATCGATGATTTTGGCATCTACAAGGATCGACCATGGACGAACGAGCAAAAAGCCTATGCTGCGCAGGTGACGCGTCTCGATACCGACATTGGCAAGTTGCTCGATCTGCTCAAGGAATTGAAATTGGATGACAATACCCTCGTGATGTTGGCAGGCGATAACGGTTCTTCCTTTTCCCCTCAGTCGGGCATCGGCAAGCTTTTTGATCAGGCGTCGAATGGCATGAGAGGTTTCAAGCGGGGTTTGTATGAAGGGGCCCTGCGCCAAGCAGCGATCGCGCGTTGGCCTGGAAAAATACCTGCGAACAAAGTGCGCTCTGAACCGTGGGTCTTTTGGGATTTCTTGCCCACCGCCGCAGAAGTTGCAGGCGCGACCATTCCTCCAGAGTGCAAAACGGATGGGTTGTCATTGCTCCGTTTTTTGCAGGGTGGCCCGGCTCCTCAACGCGATTCGTTTTACTGGGAACTGCACGAAGGAAAGCCGATACAAGCCGTGCGTTTCGGTGAGAGGCTGCAATGGAAAGCAGTCAAAAACGGTCCTAATGCTTCCATCGAACTGTATGACCTTCAGAATGATCCCACTGAGGCGAAGGATATTGCTGCTGAACATGCTGATATCGTTGAACAAGCGAAACAACGGATGTTCTCTTCACGGTCCGAAAATCCTGACTGGCCTCTCGATGGACCTGCTGCGGCGCGAGTGAAGAAAAAGGGTGCACCATCCAAATCGAAGCGGTAGAACCAGCGTTTCAGGGAAAATGGCAGACATCATGTTCAGCCATCGTTTTCCACCACCACTTGCATGCCGAATGTCTGAGTGAAAAGATCGGCTTTGGACTGCATGGCCAGTTGCTCCACCGTAGCATCATTGACGCCTTTGAGGCGCAGTATCATCTTGTCCTTTTGGATGTGAATGCCGATGTCATGCACACGCTGGTGATGGGTGCGCTCGAGTGCATCAGCCACTCGAAGCAACGATGCCAATTTGCAGACACGCACACGATCGGCAGTGCTCAAGGCTGCGTAGTCCGGGTGATCAGGGCGCGGTGTGGAATGCCGGTGATAGCGAGCAACCAGAGCCACCAAAGTGATATCGAGTCGATCCAAACCGAAAATTTCCGAGTTGAGAATGATGTATTGCGAGTGTTTGTGGTGGGAGCGTGGACTGATGTAGGAACCTACCTCATGCAGAATGGCAGCACATTGCAATAACAAGGCTTCATGATCGCCCATTTGGTGGATCGGTTGCAGGTGCTGAAACAGATGGAGGCACAATCGCGAAACATGGTCACCATGTCGTGGATCGGAATGATAACGCTCGGCAAGGATGTGAGTGGCTCGCAATACCTCCTCCTCAAAGGTGCCGATCAGGGTCTTGGAAATCAAGAGATCATGCAAGAGACCCTGCTCATAATCCGATACAGGAAGAAAGATTTCTGTGAGTCGCAGCATCTCCGTGATCGCAATGGCGATCTCTAGCGCTGGTAGCAATGCTTCCGCCGTGTGATAGTCGAGGTTGAATTTCCTGACCAAATCGTAGTCGGATAAATCGGCGGCCTGCTGAATGAGTTGTTTGATCGTTTTCAGCGAACATGCCTGTCCCGGTTTGTTCAAAAACGGCGCCATCAACTGGATCTCGTATCCAATGATCACCAAGGCCTCGATTTTCTCTTCTTCGTAGTCGACACGAATCTGCTCGAGATTGCCGCTGGCGTGCTGTCGGATCAGATCAAGCAAGGCCGGACCCTCGGCATTGGAGTTTTGAACCGCTTCACGTGTCCTGTGGGTGCCCAGTCGATATGAGGTATAGCGGGCGATGACACCTTTTTTGAACAACAACGCACGGGTATTGCCAGGACCTACGTGGATGACCAGTGTGCAGTTCCGCTTCATGGCCGGCGTATCCATGAGCCGCCGGCGCGTTTTGAGGTAGATGAGACGGGTCATTTCCCCATCATCGATGGGGTCAAGATGGATGCCGCAGGCCACGCGGATTCGGTTGAGAAAGACATCATGATTGCTCGCCTCAGGTAAGATGTTGGTGGATACCGCACGGGTGAAATGTTGTTCAGGCAAACCCAGTTCGCGCAGAGTCTTTTGATATCCTTGGAGTATGCTCACGATTCGCTCCGTTGTGCTTGCGGAAATGATGCCTCGACCGAAGATGTCATGAGCTATAGGCGCGGGTTGCTCCAAAAAGTCAATGGGAGTGATGGTCCCGTCGGAAGCTTGTTCGCCAATCAACAAAGAGACGGAGCTGGCTCCGATGTGTAGGGAAACGACCTGCATGAGGGCTTCATCTTGATGGGAGATCAGCGGAAGGAAAAGAGCAAAATGTCGTCACGGTTGTCACGATGATCCAGTCAGGGAGAGAATCTCCCTGACAGAATCGCAAGCTGGCGATCGAGACAGTTTTTGAAAGAAATGTTGTCTACTCGGCTTCCTTCGATCGAGAAAAACGGATCCTCATGCACTGCTTTCCTGGGCATGGTGTTCCCTGGTTGGATCGTCGTGTCACGGTTGTCATCAAGCAACTCCCGTGATCGATTTCTCCATCAATGCTTCCGTCATGCGAAGGGAATCGACGTTGACCTTGACGTCATGCACGCGATGAATCATCGCTCCGCGTTCTCTTCCGAGCGCGGTCATCGCCACGGTGGGCCAAAATCGCTGGTTGAGATCCGTCGATCCGAGAAGGTGGCCGATGAACGATTTTCTTGATACACCTAACAGCAATGGTCGGTCTTCGATGATAAGCTGAGGCAGGTTTCGCAGCAACTCACGGTTATGATCAGGTGTTTTGCCAAATCCGATTCCGGGATCGAAACAGAGCGATTCTGGGTCGAGTCCAGCATCGATCAATGCTCGATACCTTTGCAGGAAAAAGTCCCTTACCTCTGCGACTACATCATCGTAGTGAGGCTGATTTTGCATCGTGCGTGGAGTGCCTTTCATGTGCATCACTACCACACCAGCTTGAAATTGTTTGCATACCTCGACCATGTTGGGATCCGCTCGCAATCCACTGACGTCATTCACAATGTCTGCGCCCGTTTCCAGTGCCGCTCGGGCTACGATGGACTTCGACGTATCGATGGATATCCAGCCATCCCATTCAGATCGTAGCATTTGGATCACAGGGATAACGCGTCGCAACTCTTCTTCGCCACTGACCTCAGGCGCACCGGGGCGAGTGGATTCACCACCCACATCGATGATATCGACTCCTTCTTCGATCATCCTCAGGGCATGCGAACGAGCCTGTGAGAGATCGAGGAAATTTCCTCCGTCGGAAAACGAATCAGGCGTGGCATTGAGGATTCCCATGATCAAGGCACGGTGCGATAGGTCGATGCCTTGCTTGCGGATGCGCCAGTTCATAAATGACAAACAAGCATACCCCATCGAAACCCGCAAGTGCTTCCATGGAATTTCAGCGTTCCGACCATGCCATCATTCTTCCCTGATGACCGGCTTGATGATTTCAAGCGATCACCTTTGCCTTACGCGCAAATGAATGGTGAGCCGAGCAGAGGCTCGACGCAGGGCTACCATCCGCATCAGACGTTTTTCTCGCGAATCAGGGGTAGGGTCTGAGCCACTTTGGCTTTCAGTTCTTTGCCCGCTTTGAACTTCACCACGGCCGATGCGGGAATAGGGATGTCGATCTCTGGATCTCGGGGATTGCGCCCGACTTTTGCTTTTAGCTCCACGGCCTGAAATACCCCGAAGTTGCGAATGATCACCTTATCTCCCGCACAAAGTTGCTCCGTCACGGATTCCATAAACTGGTCAATGATTTCGGAGACAACAGCCTGAGTGAGCTCAAGGTGAGCGAGTTTATTGGTGATATCGACAATCAGATTGCGCTTGGTGAGTGATGCCATGATGTGGAGTGGATGAAATTGTGTTAGATGACCTTGATCGAATCACAAAGCAATGGAGCTGTCGCGTGAAATCATGATCGGCAAGCCATGTTTTTGCACCCATCATGCTTCTCAAGCTGTGGCTCATGATTCCGTGACTTGTTGTGTGGTTTTGAAATGGAGTTTTGCTACCTTGCCGAGCGCCTCCTTACCATGCAAAGTGATGACCTCCCGAGCGGCTCGGATGACGGAAGCAGAAGCACCGAGAGGTAGCTCCACTCCTCCAGCAGAGGAGGTTTTTTCCATCCACTCGACGAAACGGTCACGTGCCAGAATGGACGCCGCGGCAACGGCGATATCAGATTCCGCTTTGGTGCGCTGGTCCAACTGGATGCGCAGTCCCTTGCCTGATAGTGCTTTTTGCAACACGTAGGGCTTGGCAAACTGGTCGCTCAAAGCTCTCGGGCAATCAGGTGATTGCAAGATGAGTTTTTCGATGACGGTGGCATGTCCCCAAGCGAGAAGATTGTTCAGATTGCGAAATTCCGCATACAGCTCGTTGTAGCGCAGGGGGGGCAGGGTCAGAATGTGATAGGCAATGCCCGGAGTATCGCGGATGATGGTGGTCAATTGACGGATTTTTGCGGCACTGCTGATACGCTTCGAATCCATGATGCCAGCGTCCATGAGGCGTCTGGTGATTTCTCGATCGGTGTAAACGCCAGCAATCACCAGCGGTCCAAAATAATCGCCCTTGCCGCTCTCATCGATACCAAAGTGAGGCTCAAACATTTCTGGTTGATGGACTTCTTCATATCCCAGCAACGCCTTGCCTAGTATCTCAGGCTCGAAGTGAAATTCAATGAACTCCCGCGTGCCTTTGCCTTGGAAGAGCACCTTGGGTCCCTTTTGATAGACACTGATCGAGAGCTTGTCTTTTTTGGCCGCATAGAGGGCATGAGGCTTTTCCGTAAATGCAAATCCCATGCGCACGAGCAATTCACGCAATTTTTTAGCCTGCAACGTGGTGATGGCAGCGGTGTGCGATGTCATGCGGATCGGCAGCCATCATAGGCGAATGCGTTTTACCAGCAATACGAAAAATGATAAAAGGAATTGCCTGCGTCGCAGGAAGTCTCATGGTTGCGTTGTGTTGAAACCGTTTTGCAACCAGGATTTGAACGATCAGGTATCTGCATTCCGTGCCATGCTTTTGGACTGGTTTCACCGTTGCGCTCGCGACTATCCATGGCGTAGAACCCGCGATCCTTATGCGATTCTCGTATCGGAAGTGATGTTGCAACAAACACGTCTGGCAGTGGTGTTGGGCAAAGGTTATTATCAGCGGTTTATGGATGCCTTTCCCACCGTGACAGCTCTAGCTCAAGCGGAAGAACAAGGATTGCTGCGAGTGTGGGAAGGTTTGGGATACTATCGTCGGGCGCGAATGCTTCAGTCCACCGCGATCGCTGTTTGTGAACGTCACCACGGCAGATTTCCTACTGAGGAAAATGAGTTACTGGCGTTGCCGGGAATTGGACCCTACACAGCTGCAGCACTCAGGAGTTTTGCTTTCGACCTGCCTTCTCCCTTGGTGGATGGAAATGTCATGCGTGTTTTGTCGCGTTTGTATGATGACGTTACACCCATCGACACATCTTCCGGCATCCGTCTGTGCTGGCTTCGTGCCGATCACATGCTGGATCGAGAACATCCGCGTTTGTTCAATTCCGCATTGATGGAATTGGGGCAACGCATCTGCAAGGTCGGCGTGCCCCATTGCCTTGATTGTCCGGTCTCTTCGTTCTGTCGTTCGCATCAACCGGAAAATCTCCCAGTAAAAGTCAAGCGCATGGCAATCACCGATGTCGTCGAACGCGCAGTTTGGGTTTTGAAAAATGCCGATCAATTGCTGCTACATCGCGAGTCGGGAAACCGCCGAAACGGATTATGGCGTCTTCCGCAGCGTTCTGAGGATGTCACTCGCTCGCGAGAGATTTTGCTTGAAATGAATTATGGCATCACACGCTATCGGGTGCGCTTGCTGGTTTATGAGGGGAGCGAGATCAAACCCGAAGAGGGGGATGAGTGGATTGGTCTTGCCGATTTGGAATCTTATCCCATGGCTGCGCCATATCGCAAAGCACTTCGCTCATTGATGGATTGTTCCCGATGAGGCGATCTTTCTCTCGCAAATCGCATAGTCATCAGGCGATAAACAACAAGGATCCGCGGCTACGAAATGGCCGGGCGCGACTTCCGTCAATGGCAACTCACGATCGATGGTCTGCGAATACAAGGGATGCTGGATTCGGTGACCAAAAGCGCTTCCCCTGGGTGGATGGATGGGTGAGGGGACATCGCCATCGAGTAGGATCTTGCTTTTTTTCGCTGCGGGATCGGCGATAGGAATCGCCGACAAAAGTGCCTTTGTGTAAGCGTGCCGAGGATTGCGGTAGATTTCATCGGCATCGGCGAGTTCCACGATTTTTCCAAGATACATGACGGCCACACGGTCGCTGATGTGCTTCACAACGGCGAGATCATGAGCGATGAAAAGATAGGCCATTCCCATATCTCTCTGAAGTTCTAGCATGAGGTTCAGAACTTGCGATTGCACCGATACATCGAGCGCACTGACCGGTTCATCACAGATCAGCAGTTTTGGTTGAAGGGCAATCGCTCTCGCGATTCCAATGCGCTGGCGTTGCCCGCCGGAAAATTCAAATGAATACTTGTCGGCCGAGCTGGCGGGAAGTCCCACTCGATCAAGCAATTCGCTGATCCATTTTCGTCTTTCCACTTTGCTGCCGATCTTGTGTATAACAAAGGGCTCCTCGAGAATCGCGCGCACGCTGTGACGAGCGTTCAGTGACTCGGAGGGATCTTGGAAGATCATTTGCATATCTCGACGCAGGGGGCGGATGTGTCGTTGGCTTGCCTGACTGATATCTTGACCACGGAAAAGGATGTGTCCGTCCTGTGGTTTGTATAATCTAACGATTCCCTTTCCGAGTGTGGACTTGCCGCAGCCTGATTCCCCGACAAGACCAAGGGTTTCACCGGGCTTGAGGGCGAAGGTGACGTCGTCCACCGCTCGAACGGATCCAACCTGACGCCTGAGCACTCCGCCCCAGACAGGGAAGTGGATTTTTAGATTTTGAACGCTGAGAAGGGGAGTCTCCATATCTGTTAGAGTGATTCGACACAAAGTGGACAAGCCTCCACCCAGTGGTTGGGTGAAATTTCGATCAGGGCGGAACGATCGCGCAGCGTGGATCCCGCGCGATTCATGCGTTGGCAGAAACGGCAACCGGAGACAAAATCCTGCAGTGCTGCGACCATGCCAGGGATGACGGGCAGCGCGGTTTTTCGTGGGCTGTCCAAATGCGGCATGGAGGCTAGAAGTCCTCGCGTGTAGGCATGACGTGGTTGGTGGAAAATCTCATGGACTGGTCCTCGTTCCACTACCCTACCTCCATACATGACGACCACCTCATCGCATGTTTCCGCTATGACCCCGAGGTCATGTGTGATCAGAATCATCGAGGTTCCCAGTTGCTCCTGTTGCTCCTTGATGAGATCGAGAATCTGCGCCTGTACTGTCACATCCAGCGCGGTAGTGGGTTCATCGGCGATGATCAGGTCAGGTTTGCAAGCGAGAGCGAGCGCGATGACGATGCGCTGGCGCATGCCACCGGAGAGCTGATGGGGATACTCTCCGATGCGTGACACCGGCGCGGGGATGCGCACGAGTTTGAGCATCTCGATGGACGCATCCCATGCCTCCTTTTTGCTCATGCCTTTGTGCAAGATGAAACATTCGCTCAATTGCTTGCCGATGCGATGCACAGGATTGAGTGCGGTCATGGGTTCTTGAAATATGACACCGATTTCATTGCCTCGTATCCGCCGCATTTCCTCGGATGACGTTGTCACCAAGTTGCGATTCTTGAACAAAATTTCTCCTTCCAAGATTCGACCGCTGGGCTGGGGTAGAAGTTTCACAATCGACATCGCTGTGACACTTTTGCCGCAACCGGACTCTCCGACGATTCCTACGGTTTGGCGTCTGTTCACGCGGAAAGAGACTTGATCGACGGCGCGCAATAGTCCCGCGTCCGTATCAAATGCGGTGATCAGCTTCTTTACTTCCAACAATGCATCACTCATTGGATCCTCCTATTTTTACGCGATAATCGTCATACACGCGGTTCACTTCGGGAAATGTTCTTTTCTCTCGCATGGCGTCCTGAGTTTCACGTTTCATTTTCTCATCGATCCAAAAAACATACCCCATTTCCGGTTCATCACTAATGCGAATGTTGTGCTTCTCCGGCCACCTGACCCAGCGCCAGTAAGCGTAACGGTAGAAGTCCTTCTTCCACCCCGGCGCCCAAAGGGCTTCCTCATGAATGATTTCCTCGATGCGATGACTACTAGCCATCACGTCGTCCTCGCTGCGTGAATTTCGATTGGCCTCAAGAACCTTGTCCGTGTCAGGATTAGCATACGTGAAAATGTTATTGGTCATGGCACGCGGAGTTCGGGTGCCAGGCTCATAGGCATCGCTCGAATGGAAGAATTCAAAATAATCAGGGAAGGGAGGAGTGATGCCCCATGAGGTAAAAGCAATCTGATGTTTTTTTTGCGAACATTTTTGGAAACTCTCGGTGCCATCGAGCGCTTCCAGTTTGTATTCCACACCTGCCTTCAGTGCTTCTTCTTTGAGGCGCTGCATGAGCTGGTCGGTAAAAGACGATTTCGCGTAGGTGATGGTAAAAGCAAGTTTTTTGCCCTGATCATCCATCCAGACACCGTTGTTGTCTTTTTTGGTGTATCCTGCCCGCGCGAATGCTTCCGCGGCTTTGATCGGCGAAAATTCACGCGTTACTAGGGATGAATGGGAGAACTTGCCGAATCCGTCGTTGAGTATGTGAAGACGGTTGGCATCGCCACGCATGTCGTAGTCGATGACTCGTTGCCAATGTGTTGCGTGCTGTAGTCCAATGCGGATATCGCGGTTTGCCAAGGGAGCGTATGCTTGATTGAAATATAGACCGTAGGGACTGCGGGGGTAATCGTTGAAAAATGTGGCTTTTTCAACATAACCATCAAATACCTGTGGTATCTCGGTTTTTTCATACCAGTATTTCGGTTGCCCAAGTGGGAACAATTCGATTTCGCCGCGCTTGAACAGAACGAAGGCTTTATCCAGATCGCGAATCAATCGATATTCGATGCGATCCGGATTGTAGAGATAGCGGTAGTATTTGAGGTCTTTCGCCCACCAATCTTTGACGCGACTGAGGGCGATGGATTCGCCTTTCCTGATATCGTTTTCCAAAATCTGATAAGCGCCCGTCGTGGGGCGGGGGCGCCAATTGTAGCGGGTCTCAAAATCAGGGCCGAACTCACCATAGAATTTCGTCTGAAATGGAACCAGATTTGCAAAAAACGCGGCCCGCGGTTTGGGGTTGGCCAGTCGGACGCAGAGGTAGTCTTTTCCATACGCGGTGATGCCATTGAATTGCTCACCGTAGAAAGTCCGATACCACTGCTCAGTGAGGTATGGCGAAAGGTAGACAAAAAATGACATAAAGAAATCATCCGTCGTAATTTCCGTGCCGTCGGACCATTGGGCAAGATCGTTGATGTGAAAGTAGACAGTCTGCTGATCCTCGGCGACGGCCCAGCGATCAGCAATCGCAGGAATGAGTTTGCCAGTGTTCGGGTGTGTTCCTATCAGACCCATCTCGATGTAATCCCAGTGATACGCTCGGAAGTTGTTGTTTCCGCCCTTACCGAGGCATCGAATCGTGGGCGGGTAGGACATACCTGGGAAAAATGTGTGATAGCTACCACCTTTTTTGGCCTGCGGCGATCCGATCTCGGGATCGTCCAGATTGGTTTGCCATGCCAGTCCGTGGGGGAGTTCTGCATCGCTTTTGCGTTGGAAAAAATCGCCATCGGAAATTTTTTTGTCGGTTAGGATCAAAGATCGCTCCGCTTCCGCCCGCTTATCGGGATCGATGAGGGTGTCGAGATCTCGCTTGAGTTTTTCTCTTTTTTCGCGAGCTGCCTGCAGGGATTTGAGATTGTATGTGGTGGAAAATTTCTCGCGTTCGGCGGAGTTGTCCGCCCTAGCAAATTCCTGCTTCTGCTCACATTGACAGAGCAGGACAATCATAAACGATACCAGCGGAAAAAAATGACGCATCAGGAGTAAGTCGTGAATTTTTTAGGGTCAAACGCTTCGCGAATGGCTTCACCAATAAAAGTGATGAGCAAAAGCAATGTCACCAGAATCACAAAAACAGAACCGACAATCCATGGGGCCTCGAGGTTGGCAAGCCCATCTGCCAGCAAGGTGCCCCAACTCGGATAGCGGTCTGGCAATCCGAACCCGATGAAATCAAGAGCAGTCAATGATGTGGCGACTCCTGTGACATAAAAAGGGATCAGGGTGATCGTTGTGGAAAGGACGTTGGGGAGAATGTGGCGAAATATGATACGGGGAGTGCTTGCTCCTAAAACCCGCGCCGCAGCCACATAGTCACGCTGACGCTCTTTGAGAGCAGCTGTTCGCTTGTAGATGCTGACTCCGATCCATGAGAAAAAACTCATCACGGCGACGATGGCAACAATCGATACATTGTCGCGGCCGATGCGTGAAGCGATGATCATGACGATGAAGAGAAAGGGGATGTTGCTCATGATTTCGATCAAGCGCTGTGTCATCAAATCGAACCACCCGCCGAAGTATCCGCTGGTCAATCCTATCCCTGTCCCGATGGCGAATGTGAGCAGCACATACAGGATCGATGCTTTGCAAACCACTTGCAAGCCGCCGTAAATTTGAGCGAACAGATCCCAACCACGGGAGTCCGTGCCGAGCAAATGTCCGCGACTCCAAGTCGGTGCACAGGGAGGATACTTGAGGGCATAATAGTCGACAGATGTCATTTGTGAGACTTCTTCTTCTGCGCCCTCGCTAGTTTCGAGCCTGGCACGATTGCCATCGATCCATTGTTCCTTGCCCACAGGGTCTCCCTTACGGTTGAAGATCGTAGCTAAGCCCTGCAACCTTCCCTTGCGGAATGTGGCTTCCCGTTGTTTTAGACCTGGTCGCTCGGGATCGTAGGAGGTAGCCAAGCCCTGATAAGCCGTTGTGCTATTGGGTTCGTAATAGATTCCCTCGCGCCTTACCAATTCGATTTTCTGTAACTCGTCTGTATCAAAGGTTGCGTCCCAAGGAACCAGAGGCATGACGACAAAATTCCCATCGTTTTCACGCAAGAATGATTTTTTCAATTCGCGGTAATCGACGGCTTGATCGGCACTTCCCCCGAAGCGATCAGCGAGATAATTTGTCTTGAAAAATGCGGGAAAAAACCATTTTCCCTCGTATTTTACTACTAGTGCTTTTTTGCCTACCAATGCTTGATCGGGAAGAGTCAGTAGAACAAGAAATCCAAGCAGCAAAAAAGAACGATATCCTCGAGATAGGGAACGGAAGCGTTTGAACCGACGTAGCGTCATCGGGTTCCATTCAAAATCTGAGCCGACGCACCAAAGAAATAGCGCAGATATCACCAGCGAGGCGAGCCACAAGCATCCGATGATCTCAGAGAAACGGTTCTGAAGAGTGGGGAAGCTGATCTTCATCGAGTCGGTCATTTCGAAACTGAAAAACCAGCGGAGTGAAGGCAGTTCGAGCGCATACCAATGTCCCAACCCGGTGAGGACAGCGGTGAGTAGCATCACAACAGCAATTTTTCGGGGCAATGTCATGCTCAGATCATTCAAAGGAAATTTTCGGGTCTACCAACGCAACAGCGATGTCGGAAATCATGTTGCCGATCAACATGAGAAATGCGGCAATTGTCAAAGTGCCCATGATCACATACTCATCCCGCTCGATCAATGCATTGAATTGCAACAATCCAAAACCGTTGATATCAAATATCTTCTCGATGAACATGCTGCCAGCCACCAGGATGCTAACATTGCCGCCCACTGTCGTGGCCAAGGGAATAAGCGAGTTGCGCAGTGCGTGGCGGAATACAGCACGCTTAAAACTGACGCCCTTGGCAATGGCCGTGCGCACATAATCTGCAGCCAGGTGATCCATGAGGCTGTTTTTTACCATCATTGTCATCATGGCGAAAGCACCTACCAGATAGCATACCAATGGCATGGCGGCATGATAGAAGAGATCATGGATTTTCCCCATCATACCAAGTTCACGGAAATTTTCGCTGACAAATCCTCCCATCGGGAAAAAGCCATTGGCGCATACGTAGACGACCAACAAGGCTCCCAAGGCATAACCGGGAATGGCGTAACCTGCGAAAACTACGATCGAACTAACATGGTCCAGCCAACTGCGGTGTTTGATCGCTTTCACGATTCCCAACGGAAGACAAATCCCGTAGATCAGGAGGATTTCAATTACACCATAGAACAATGAAATGGGCATTCTTTGTCGCACCATGACGGAAACCGGCTCCTGATATTTCATCGATGATCCTAGCTTGCCTTGGAGCAGTCCGGCGAAGCGCGATTGGTAAATTTCCGCACGATATGGGGTATCCTTTGGCATGGAAATGGAACCTGGGACCCACTTTTTCCAGATGTTCCATTGGTCGACGGGAGACTGAATGCGTACTTTCCATCCCGCCACGCTCACGCCGTTCAGACCTTCGATCGATGCCTTGCCATCCGGCGAACGATTCACCTTTACGCTATCGGTCGTCCCCGGGAGCGAGACTTCGGTCTCTAGGGAATCCTTCTCAAATAGCGCCGCGCTCTTGCTGATGTCGCGTGGCATCAAACCCAGCCATTCGAGGTAGTGGATGATGTTGGGTTTATCCCGATCATAATCACCGGCTAATTTGATAAGCATGTCGGGTTTGAGGCTGAAGCCACTTTGTTCACGGGATTTGGTGGCCTTGCCTTCTCCCTGACCCATGAGCTTTTTTAGGTCCTCTTCCATGGGACCACCGGGGACCAGACGCATGATGACAAATACCAGCAGAGTAATGCCCAGTAGGGTAGGTGGCATTAGCAGTATTCGTCGGATGAAATACTCTTTCACTTCTCGCTCAGGTTGTTGGCGGGTGCCTTACTTGGCAAGCCAATGTTGGAAAAATCGGCGATAAACCGATCGGTAAAAACAATTTTTTAGCCTGGTGGCCAAGTCATAGCTCTGCCGCCCAGAATGTGAATGTGGAGGTGTGGCACAGCTTCTCCTCCATCGCGACCGTTGTTGATGACTACCCGAAAGCCATTTTCCTCCAATCCCTCGGACCGGGCAATGTGGGAGATCTTCGTCATCATGTGCCCCAAGACGCTTTGATCCTCGGTTGCAGCCTCGGCGATGCGAGGGATCGGCTTGCGCGGGACGAGCAGGAGATGAGTGGGAGCTTGCGGCGCAATATCGCGAAAACAAAGGCAATGTTCATCCTCGTAGACGATATCAGCGGGAATCTCACCTTGGCAGATTTTTTCAAACAACGTGGGCATGCCGTTTCAATGATTGCGATATTGTTCGTGCCACTCTTGGTAGACTTTAGGAGAAATTTCCGATGGCTTGATTTCCGATCTACCGCCCCAAAAAACATTGGTGTAACTCACCGGAATCCCAATGGATGCCAAGTGACGGTCGATCGCGGCCTTGTGTTCGAGAACGCGCTCCTTTTCTGTGCCGTGCACAACTCCCATGATGTTCACGTCGCCGAATTGCGGACCGCCCTCGCGCCAATAGCAGTGAGTCATGCAAAAATGACGTCCCACTTCACCACCTGCTTCGATTTCGCGACCCTTCGGCACTGCCCAGTGGAAAAGACCGTTGAACCGCGTGACGCGTTCGCCTGATGCCGAGGGCTTGACGTGCTCGAGGAAGGTGGAGAAACGACCGATGACCTTTTTCTGGTTGAGTGTTTCGGCGACTTGGCAGAAGCGCTCCAGTGAGACGCCTGCGATTTGGGCCCGACCTTCCCATGGATTGGAGCTGATTTCGTCCAAGGTCAATTCCTCCTTTAAGGCGAGAAGGACGTTCCATTCTTCCGCGTCGAGTATCACTGTGGCAGTGGTCATCATTTGAGCCGTTTCATCCGTCTTATCACCAGGTTCTAAGGTTTTGCGGCGGACGTGTCCCACTCCGAGGGAGAAGACTCCGTTGGCTGGCATCAGCAGATATTCGTCCGCCTTCACGATGCGTTTCAATACGGTCGCGTGCTCATCGAGCGACTGCCCGACAGGGACTTTGAGCGTGGTCCACAAACGGTAGCCTGAGCCGGAAACTTCGGTATCGGTGGAGCGAATCACCACATGACCGGAGAAGGGGTCGTTTTTCGACATGAAGTCGAAGGCGGCATTCAAATGTTCTTCGGGAACACGCCAGGCGACCAAAGCGCCATGGGCTAACTTGGTGGAAAGCAGAGTTTGTCTTACACGGCGTATGACTCCAGCTTCGAGCATGGCCTTGATGCGCTCGATGACGGTATCAAAAGGCACTCCGGATTTCTCCGCAATGACTTGAAAAGGATGAGCTTGAAAGCCTGCCACCAAGTCCTCGGAAATGGCGAGGATTTGGGCATTGATGGGATCGGAGTGTTCGGTAGGAATCATGGAGAAAAGATATTCAGCGCGAATGGTTTTGGGTGTTCAAAAAGCATCGCCCATCCTGTGGCCTAAGACAACGAGGTTTTTGTATGCGATTTTTTGCGGGATGGGATGAGTCGTCCGCAAATGTTTACTTGGAGACCTTGGAGATCGACTCGATGACAACATTTTCGGTGGGCACATCCCCTGCAGGTTGGGTGATTTTTTCCCCAGTTGCAGGATGCGTCATCGTCAACGGTCGCGTCGCGGTATTGGCAGCTTTGATCTTGTCGACCACTTCCATGCCTTGGACGACCTTTCCGAACACCGCATAGCCATGCCCGTCCGGGTTGGGAGCGTTCAGCATCGCGTTATCTTTCACGTTGACGAAAAACTGAGCCGTTGCCGAGTTCGGATCGCCGGTGCGCGCCATAGCAATCGTGCCGCGATCGTTTTTCAAACCGTTTTTGGCTTCGTTGATGATGCCATTGCCCGTTGATTTTTCCACTAGGTTGCCATCTTTGATTTCAAATCCTCCGCCCTGAATCATGAAGGTTCCAATCACACGATGAAAGACGGTGCCGTCATAGTGTTTTTTGTCGACGTAAGAGAGGAAGTTCGCCACGGTGACGGGTGCTTTTTCTTGGTTCAGTTCGACAACAAAGGATCCAAGGTTGGTCTTGACCGTGACCTGAGGAGTTGCGGAAGCAGTTGCAGGTGCGGGAGTCGTTGCTAATTTTTCTTCCGCGTTCATAGTGAAGGACGCACAAATAGCTAGAAGCAGTGTAGAGATCGTTCGTTTCATCAATTGGATTCTTAGCGCATACCCGCTGGACTGGCAACTGTCTCTTGGTAAAAACTTAGAGCTCGATGGGCATCAAGGCAAAGGTTCAGCCCTACGGTGTCCGGATTCCCAGACCCATGTTTCGGTGTAACCCGCTGCTTTCGCTCGTTCGATCGCGCGCGAGAAATCTCTGCCGATTTCGGATGGGGCATGGGCATCGGAAGAAATGACAAGCGGTATGCCAGCCGCACGCGCTAGTTCGAGGAATTCGTCACACGGATAGGCTTCCGCGCAAGGTTTGTGCCAACCAGCCGTATTGAGTTCGATCGCGCAACCACTGATGGCAATCGCTTCGATGACCGGTTCATAAAATCGACGAAGATCGCCTCCGGGGCGATGGCAAAACTTTTTGATCAAATCGGGGTGCCCGAGTATGTCAAACAGTTGAGACTCGGCCATGGCGGCATATTCTTTCCAGTAGAGACTCCATGCTTGTTCCACATCGGTTTCCGCCCATCGACCCAGCCATTGGGGGTTATCGAAGTCCCAATTACCGAGATAGTGTACGGAACCAATCAGGTAATCTGGTTGCAAACTGCGCAGACGTTCGATCCAGGACTGGCAATCGGGCAACCAATCGCACTCGAAGCCCCATCGAACATCGATGCGGCCACGAGCATGCAGGCGAGCCCGCTCGATCCAAGAGAGGTAATCCGGAATCTTATCAAAAAGCATCCGCCAGTCATCGAAATATCCTTCACTGACTGGCGCGTGATCGGCAATGCCATACGCCGTCAAGCCTGCTCGCAAGGCCGCATCCACATACTCCTCTGGAGTTCCTGTTGCATGATGGCATAAGGGTGTGTGGGTATGATAGTCGGCAGGCATGGATTCTAGTTGTCGTGTGTCCTGAAAATGGTTAGCGTAAGCGCAGATATAACACTAGTCCAAGAAACACGACGATGAAATTTTCTCACCAAACGAATATTTTCACGACTTCGCTCACGCAAAAATTGCGCAGTCACCCCAAGCGGATTGTTTTTTCCGAGGGTGAGGACCTGCGCGTTTTACGAGTTGCCGAGCACCTTGTCGAACAGGAGGTGGTGCTCCCCATTTTGCTCGGTGATCGTGATCGGATTCGGGCCATGGCGACCGAAAACGATGTTTCATTGAAATTTGTGAATGTTCTCGATCCAACGAAGTCTCGCGAGTTGCCGAGATTTGCGGAAATGTTTGAACGAAGCAGTCGCGCGCGCGGCGTGGAAATCCCCGACGGCACTGAATTCGTATCTCGCCCTGCCTATTTTGGCGCGATGATGGTGCAATATGGATTGGTCGACGGTCTGATCGGAGGGAATCAATCGTTACCCGCGAGCTTGTTCCGTGCACTTTTGCAAACCATCAAACCCTTGCCCGATGTGCCTCGTGTTTTTAGTGCCATGGTCTTGGTGGCCGAGCATCTCGAACACTTTGGTCGGGACGGGGTGCTATTTCTCGCCGATTGCGGATTGATCCCTGATCCCGATATCAAAGAACTCGCTTCGATGGCGGTGGAGACGGGGAAATTGGCGCGACATTACCTCGGAGGCAAACCGATGGTGGCGATGCTCAGTCACTCCACCAAAGGATCCTCCATGACACCTGCGGCGCGCAAAGTGGCCGCCGCCACAGCGTTGGCTCAGGCCGCAGTGAAAGAGCAGTATTTGGAGTTGGAAATCGATGGTGAACTGCAAGCCGACGTAGCCATGGATCCGCGGGCCTCAGAGGTGAAATTGCCCGATCGCAAAGTTCGCCATACCGCGGATGTTTTGGTGTTTCCCAATCTCGATGCGGCCCACATCTCACTGAATCTGCTCCAACACTGCGCCGGTGCGCAAAACTACGGTCAGCTTGTCATGGGCTTAGCGCGCCCTGCCGCTCAGGTGCCTCGCACAGTGACCGAGGAAACACTTTTCGGCACTGCACTCACCGTCGGGTATGAGGCCATCAAATTCCATCAACTTTATCCAGAAGGCGAGGTCTGAGCTTCTGCTGAAACTTCCTCTCCCGCATTTCTTATCATTTTTCGTTCTTATGAAAACCAAATGGCTGCTACCACTGGCGCTGCTCGCGTCATCCATACTCCTCCAATCCAATAAGATATCGTCCGAGACGCCTCCCGCTGGTGCTTTGGAAAAAATCTCATCGGCCCTGCCAGCACACGCTCCTGCCAAGCCCTCGAAGCCACGAAAATTGCTCGTGTTTTCGGCCACCGCAGGATTTCGTCATGCATCGATTGCTACAGGAAAGGTTGCACTCACCGAGTTAGGCAAAAAGACCGGCGCGTTTGAGACCGTAATTTCCGATGATCTGGCACACTTTGAACCCGATGCGATTCAACAGTTCGACGCGATTTGTTTCCTCAGCACGACGCAGGACGTGCTTTCTCCGCACCCCGAAGTGTTGAAAAAAATGTCCGACGAGGAAAAAAAAGCGGCTACTGAGCGCACCGTGCGACTTCGCAAAAGCTTGATGGACTTTATCGGGTCAGGCAAAGGATTTGTGGGCATTCATGCGGCCACGGACACGCTCTACAATATGCCGGAATACGGACGCATGATTGGTGGATACTTCAATGGTCACCCATGGAATGCGGCAGCGGAGGTGCAAATCGATGTGGAAAAAGGCATGGAGCAGCACCCCTTGGCAGCCATGTTCGAGGGGCAGAGCATGAATTTCAAAGAAGAAATTTATCAACACAAGGATCCCTACAACTCGAGCAAACAACAGATTCTGCTGCGCCTGAATGTGGAAAAGTCAGCCAAGGTCGGCGGCATGAAACGCAGCGATGGTGATTATGGTGTGGCATGGGCACGCAACCACGGCAAAGGTCGGGTGTTCTATTGCTCGCTGGGTCACAATCACGACATGTATTGGAACCCGAAAATCCTCAACCACTACCTCGCCGGCATCCAATGGGCGATCGGGGATCTTCAGGCGACAGTCGTGCATGATTGATGTCGCGCACCAAATCCGGAAAAGTGCATTTTTTTCAAATTCGTACTTGTCATCTCACGTAGGTTGATTATTTTTCCGCCCCCGAACGGGACCAACCACATAGCCTCGTGGTGTAACGGTAGCACTACAGATTTTGATTCTGTCTGTTTAGGTTCGAATCCTAGCGAGGCTACTTTTTTCAGGGACACATCCTTCAAGGTACTCCCAAAATCCACCCCTCGGTGCGTGCGCTTTTGAGTTCTTCCTCGCTAAGATGGGGCGAAAATTTTTGCAGCAATGTTTTTGATTGGTCGCTTTCGCGCATCCAACGTGCGATGCAATAGGCGTCGTGCTGGTCGGCACTGCGGGTTTCGTTAGGGTAGAGGCGACTCCATAGCGATGGATAGACTTCCGTGATCACAGATGTCGCGACGGGCAGCGACCATCCATCGAAGGGCCAGAAGTGGAGATTGGTGCCTCGCCGTTCGCGGAGATGTTTCAACCATGGTAGGCCGGCGTGAGTGGACGTAGCAACACTGCCAGGCACATCGAAATGAAAGACCGACTTTGCACCACGACTTCGTTTCTCTGTGATGCGGCGCCAACAATTGTGACCTGTACGCGCCGTGCCATGGCCTTGAAGATTTTTTCTGACCTCGGCCACACTGCACTGATCGGTCGGCCAATGATGGCAGAAATCCCGTAGAAAATGATCCCAGTCGAGTGGCAATTGGTAGTGTGCGAAGTAGTCGAGCGGAAAGGAAAATCCGTGGTCGATTCCAATGAGTGTGGGAGTATCATCAAGCAACATCTCTAACAACCACGCAGCGATGCCGCGGCGGCACCAGTATTTTTTGAGTCCTGGTGGTGGCAGAATTTCTTGCGGGGCATCGTCGGGCGTCGCCAGATAGACGCGCAGTCCCGGGAGACCACGATCAGGCAACTGTGCGCCCGAGTAGTCGATGCCAATGTATCGTGAAAATTGAGGCATAATGAGGAGGTGGATCAGCGCCACGTTTTTGTGCCTTGCTTGCGACTGCCATGTTTTTTCTGAATCCGGCGCGCTTCCCGTTTGGAGTCATTATGCTGGCGGAGGTGATGCATTTTTTCTTGCGCATGACGGTAGGCGGTGGGGTGATCGACGATGGGGACGGGGTAGTCCCGACCGATCACGCAACCACAGAATTGTTGTTCTAGTGCGGGCATATTCCATGGCTCGGCGAGATAGACATCGGGCACTTGCGCTAGCTCGGGAAGCCACTGTCGGATGAACTTGCCTTGCGGATCTTGATCGAGCAATTGTTTGGTGGGGGAGTAGACTCTCAGAGTGTTGATGCCTGTGGTGCCGGATTGCATCTGGCATTGGCTCCAGTGGATTCCTGGCTCGTAATCGAGAAACATCCGCGCGAGATGCAATCCGGGTTCGCGCCAATGCAGCCACAGGTGATAACTGGCAAAGCTCATCACCATAGCCCGCATGCGGAAATTGAGCCATCCCGTGGCGGTCAAGGCTCGCATACAGGCGTCGATCATCGGATAACCGGTGCGACCTTCTTTCCATGCGTTGAAACTCTCGACATCCGAATGGAATTCGTTGCGCAAGCCATCGCAAGATCGGGAAAAATTGCGGTGTTCGATCGCAGGCTCGTCCTCCAGTTTCTGCATAAAGTGGCAATGCCAGCGCAGACGACCTTGGAATGATTTCATCGAAGAAAGCCAGCGGGCATCGATGCGTTGACCTAATGCTTTTTGTTCTAACAGATTACGTCGCCGATCGACACTGGCGTGAAGGCATTGTCGGACGCTAAGAGCGCCCCACGTAAGATAGGGGGACACCCTGCTGCATGCCTCCCAAGCGGTCACGGGGCTGGACATTTCCTTGGTGTAGCCCACACCACGCTCTTGCAGAAAACGTTCCAGCGTGGCGTGCCCGCAGGAACTCCCGCCGCGTTGGCGCAGGGGTTCACTGAGGTCGGGAGATAAGCCGAAGTCCTGAGCCGTGCAGACCGATTCTCCCGCAAGGTTTGCCGCGTTGAACCCATGCAATCCATGCGGGATGCCACGGGGCGGGGGCGTCATGCGTTGCAACCATCGCTCCGCCCAGCCGTCACGCTTCTGCAGTTTCCGCACAACTCCAGTTTGCGCGTATTCCTGCCAGTGCACTCCGCGCTGCCGTGCCCATGCGATGACCGCGAGGTCGCGTCGGTAGGTGATGGCATTGCCTGTTTCCTGATGACTGTGTAGGCGACAGAAATGCGTTTGTTGCCACAGTTCTTCAAATACAGCAACCGCATCGCCGCGCCTGCGAAGCAATCGCACATCGTAGGCTGCCAGCCTTTCATCCAATTCGGCGAGACATTCATTGGCGAAGCCGAGATGCCGTGCATCGAAATCCTCCCCGCCCATCACGTCATCCTCGTAGATCCACAATCCCAGCACAGGACCGAGTCCCGCTGCTGCTGCGAGCGCTGCGTGATCGAGCAATCGCAAATCTTTCTTGAACCAGACAACTTCCATTGGAATCACGGTAAGATGCCCTCAAATGGTCAGGCTGCAACTGAAAGATGCTGAGCACGCACCATCCATCCCATTGAGGCGCTGCGATCACTAAATCAAAGCACCTTTTCGGGGGGAATGGCATGGAACGACAATCATCTTCGCTACGATCTTGCAGGCTCACGGCTTACCATTCACCATTTCTGCCAGTTTCTCTTGAAGCATCATCCATGCTCTGTTATTACTTTGTCGTAGCCATTATCGATCGATAAAATGAGTCATTCAGAGGCGAACCTATGATGTCTTCTTCGTCGGAGTGATTCACGACTCGCCAACATAACGTCATTTCTGCATTTTCAACATCTTTCATGAGTCAACTCGTTCTATTTTCATTCCTTTTTATATGCATTTATTAAAATTACTCATCAATGTGTTGTCATTGATTTCCATTGATTGCAAAAGCATGCCAATGTTTTTTCTGCGATTCCTCACATCCATAATCGCCCTCTTCATGGTCGATTTGGCAGGCGCAGAGGAGGTTCGAGCGTCCGACCTGGCGCAGTGGAATCGTATCGAAAAAGCTATGCCCGCTCACGCCAGTGCCAAGCCGAAAAAGACACGGCGCCTACTCATTTTTAACCGCAACATCGAATACGATGGGCATCGCGCCTCGATCACGATCGGTAGCGAAGCCTTCCAGCGATTCGGAAAAAAATCCGGCGCTTTTGATGCTACCATCACTGAAGATCCTGCCGTATTCGATCGCGATTCTCTGCGTCAGTTCGACGCTGTTTTTCTGAATAATAATATCGGTTCATGTGTTAGCGAGCCAGAACGTCGCAAAAACCTCCTCGAATTTGTTACGGGTGGAGGCGGATTGATGGGCGTTCACGGCACATCCATCGCATTCACAACGTGGCAGTGGCCGCCTCTAGAAGACTGGCATGAATTCGGCCATATGCTTGGCGCCCGCGGCGCAAACCATCGCGGTGGCTACGTGCAAGAACAAATCGTTATGGACCTTGATGATCCAGGCCATCCTTTGTTGCAGAGCTTCGGCGGAAAATCGTATCCGTGGTCCGACGAGATCTTTCGTTTCCACGCACCCTACTCCCGAAAAAACGTAAGAGTCCTGCTGAAAATTGATACGGAAAAAACAGATCTTTCCAGTTACAAGCCTGGTGATTCCTGTCTTCGTTCTGATTCCGATTATGCTCTCGCTTGGATTCGCAACTATGGCAAGGGACGGGTCTTTTACAGTGCCCTTGCGCACAGCCCTCACGTTTTCGAAGATCCTCATATGCTGCGTTTTTATTTTGATGGGGCCCAGTTTGTCCTCGGTGACCTACCCGCACCTACGACTCCCAGTGATTTCCTCACGCCAGCCATTCGCGCGCAGGAAAAACTTGGCTGGAGGATTGGCATCGAGGCATACACGTTCCATAAGTATAGCCTGTTTGAAGCCATCGAAAAGACTGCTGAACTCGGGCTTCACTACATCGGCGGACTCAGCTTCATGCAGCAGGTCAGTAAGGAAATTCCCAAGAATTTTGACCAGCATTTGTCCGACGATGAGTTGCTACAAATTCGCATGAAAATGGAATCCGCTGGCTTACGAATGCCGGTGTATTATGCGCAATCCATTCCAAATGATGAGAATGCTTGCCGCAAGCTCTTCGCGTTCGGAAACAAGATGGGTATTGAAACCTTCATCTGTGAGCCCAAGCCCGAGCAGCTAGACCTGCTAGAAAAATTCGCGAGCGAATATGAAATCAACATCGGGCTTCACAACCATGGCCCCGATATCTCGCCGCACCTCTGGCGTCCTGAACAAATACGGGCCCTCTGCGAAGGGCGCAGCAGTCGAATCGGGGCCGCACCTGATATCGGATACTGGCTTCGCCAAGGCATAGATCCCATCGAGGGGATTCGCATGCTGAAAAATCGAATCGTAGCGATTCAAATGCATGACATTCACGAACTGAGCGCGCGCGGTCACGACGTGCCTTGGGGGAGTGGGAATGGAAAATCCCGCGCGCTATTCGAGGAACTCCACCGCCATGGCATAAAGCCCACGATGATAGGAATTGAATACTCGCGAGAATGGCTTGAATCGATGCCCAAGTTGGCAAAGTGCATCGAATTCTTTAACACTACAACGCTGGATCTCGCCGATAGCACCCCCTCCCATCATGAAGCACCCTAGAGACTAAACGATGGTTATGGTTCTACACCATCATTTCTTCTCCTCGAAAAATCCCGAAACAAAGAGCAGCGAGGCGGCGATGCAGACGCACGAGTCGGCGATATTGAAGGTGGGCCACCATCCTCCGCTGGCGGGCATGATTTTTTCAAAACCTGGCAACCAGACGCTGATGAAGTCTACTACGTATCCTTCGGAGAGACGTTGCCAAAAACTCGCACCGGCAAACTCTTGCAACTGGAATCCCTGGAACAAGCGGTCCGTAAAATTGCCGAAGATGCCCGCGAGCAGCAAACTCACGGCGATGCGCGCGGGTTTGTTGGAAAATACACCTTTTTTCCAAAAGTGGTGAATGCCGAAAAGGGCAATCATCGGCACAAAGAAAAACACGATGGGTGCCCATGACGTGCCATTGCCCATGCCGAAGGCTACACCTTGATTGTGGACGCGGATGATGTGAAACCACGAAGTGAGTTCCATCACTCGAAATCCGTATCCCGGCTCCGGAAAATTCAGCACGATCCACCACTTACTGATTTGGTCCAGCACGAAGAGTGGCAGGGTAATCCAGCAGAAAAGTTGGCGGAAACTGAGGTTCATAGTCACGCTTGCTGAATGACGTCATCGCAACGTTTGCACAGACCACTTTCGAGCAGCGGTTCGTGACGGCGGCAGCGGGGGCAGAGTGGGAGATCGGTCTTGCGAGCGGTGGCCGATGCTGTTTCACCCTTGCGCACTTCCAACTCGGCGATGATGAAGATTTCCTTCATCGCTTCGATGTCTTGCAAGGCCGCAAGAGCGGGATCGTTTTCCGAAACCGTGAGCACGATCGCCGCTTCGTTGTTGCGCGAAAATTCTTTGGCCTGAATGCAGGGCTCGATCGCAGTTTGGATGAGGTAGCGCAGTTCAAACAAACGATCCATCACCGGTGTGGCAGTGCTGCTAGCATAGCGAGCATCGGGCTCGGGGAAATCCTGCTCGTGAATGCTACCCGTCGTAAAAGTCGCATGTTCCCATGCTTCATCGGCGGTGTAAGCGAGGATAGGTGCGAGCAGTCGGCTGATCGCGCTGAAGAGCTCATACATCGCGGTCTGAGAGGCGCGGCGACGCAGCGATCCGGGAGCATCGCAATACATTCTGTCTTTGGTGACATCGATGTAGACCGCGCTGAGATCAGCAGTGCAGAATTGATTCAGCGCGTTGAAGACCTTGCGGAACTCAAAGTTTTCGTAGGCCTTGCGGCATTCGGTCACAACTGCGTGCATACGATCCATGATCCATCGATCAAAAAGCGGCATTTCGTCGGAAGAAACGGCGTCTTTTTCTGGAGAAAAGCCTTCGAGGTTTCCTAATAGAATGCGCAGTGTATTGCGAAGGCGGCGGTAGGGCTCGGCGACTTGTTTGAACAATTCCTCACCGAATGGGACTTCACTCTGCCAGTCCACGGAGCTAACCCATAGCCGCACGATATCGGCACCGTATTTGTTATAGTAGTGCGCGGCATCGATGGGTTTGCCGGCTTTTTCGGCCTCGGACTTCGATAGTTTTTTCTTGTCCTTATCGACCACGAAGCCGTGAGTGAGCACCGCTTTGTAGGGAGCGGCGTTGCGATAGGCGACGCTGAGCATGAGCGAGCTCTGAAACCAGCCGCGATGTTGGTCGGTTGCTTCGAGATATAGGTCCGCCGGGCTGTGCAGTGCGGGGTGGCGGTCCATCACAGCGACGTGCGAGCAACCGCTATCGATCCATACGTCGAGGGTGTCGCGGCATTTTTTCACACCTTCGGGTAAGCCTAACAACTCGGCGAGTTCGGCATCTGTTTTCTCGAACCAGATGTTCGTGCCTTCCTTCTCCACGAGATCGGCGATCTTGCGAGCAAGATCGGCATCGAGGATGACCGTGCCGTCTTCGTGATAAAACACAGGCAACGGAACGCCCCAAGTGCGCTGACGCGAGATGCACCAGTCAGGCCGAGCTTCCACAGTGCCGTAGATTCGATTGCGACCCCAAGCGGGGAGCCACTGCACCTCATCGATCGCTTCTAGCGCGCGACCGCGGATGTCATCGATGGAGATGAAGAACTGCTCCACCGCACGGAAGATGATGGGGGTTTTCGAGCGCCAGCAATGGGGGTAGCTGTGGCGATAAACTTCGCGACCTAGCAGGGTGCCATTCGCTGCTAGCATCTCGATGATGGGCTCGTTGCAGGCGAAGACGTGTTTTCCTAACAACTCGGGCATTTCTGCCTCTTCGGTAAAATGGCCGTTGTCATCTACGGGCGAAAGCAGACCGAGTTGGTTTTGCATGCCGGCGACGTAGTCATCGGCTCCGTGTCCGGGGGCGATGTGAACGGCGCCGGTGCCGGTTTCGGTGGTGACGAAATTCGCGAGAATCACGCGCGAAGTGCGGTCGATGAACGGATGCCGCGCGAGCAGGCCTTCGAGTTCGCGTCCTTTTTGTTCATGGAGAACCTCCTGCAAGGTGAAGCCAGTTTTCTGTTGGAACGCTTCCATCAGTTCACGCACAATGACCAGGGTCTCGCTGATGCCTTCTTTTTCGTAGCGACCGACCACGTAGGTGAACTCGGGGTGCACGGCGATGCCGAGGTTGGCGGGCAGGGTCCAAGGGGTGGTGGTCCAGATCACCATGGAGGTGTTTCCGGGGAGCGGGGAGGCATTTGATGCGGACTGAAGTCCTAATTCCGCCAGAGGAAACTTCACGAAGATCGCGGGGCTTTCCTTGTCCATGTATTCCACCTCGGCCTCGGCGAGGGCGGTGTGGGCGCCGTAGGACCATTGCACGGGCTTGCGGCTTTGGTAAATGCGACCGTCCTCTACCATTTTTGCGAAAACGCGCAGGATGTCCGCCTCGTAGCTAGGTGCCATGGTGAGGTAGGGGTTTTCCCAATCGCCAAATACGCCGAGACGACGGAAGGAAGCGCGCTGGATGTCGATGAACTTCAGCGCAAACTCGGTGCAACGGCGGCGGATTTCGCCGGCTTCCAGACCAGCGGCTTGTTTCACCACTTTAAACTCGATGGGTAGTCCGTGGCAGTCCCAACCGGGAACGAAAGGCACGGCGAAGCCTGCCATGGTTTTGGATTTCACGACCAGATCTTTGAGCACTTTGTTGAGTGCCGTACCCATGTGCACGTCGCCATTGGCGAAGGGAGGGCCATCATGCAGAATGAAGGTTGGTGCCTTATGTTCGAGCCGACGGTTGAGAATCGTGCGATACAAATCCCGCGCTTCCCAAGCAGCCAAACGCTTGGGCTCGTTCTCCACCAAATCCGCGCGCATGGGGAATTGCGTTTGCGGTAGGGTGATGGTGTCTTTGTAGTTCTTCGGTTCCGCACTCATGATGGGACGGCGAGCCTACACAGAACGGGCGGGTGGTCAAGAATCGGTGGGCATTTTTCGATCATTGCCACCGCAGAATGGCTCTAATTTTTCAGTGTCAGCAAATATGCGATCAGGTGCTCAAGGTCCTGTGCGGGGATCACCCCCTTGAAGGAAGGCATAGAAGGCGGGTATCCTGCGGCGATTTTTGCGGCTGGTTCGAGAATGGATTCGCGCAAGTCTTTTGCTTTCCATCGGGTTGCCACGCTCTGGAGTGGCGGCCCAGTGAGCTTCTCGCCGGTGAGTGAATGGCATCCGTTGCAAGCAAACTGGTTGAAAATCACTTTTCCCCTATCAGGATTTCCCGCAATCAGCGGCGCAACTTGCTTATGGCTGATCTCTTTCATTTCCTTTGCACTCGCTACAGGCAAATGATGGGGTCGAGTATACAGGTTCATGACAAAGGAGTGCGCCCCACTCGTGAATCGCAAGGGCAGATCCATCACATCGGATCGACGCAACAGTGGGTAATGGATGTGAAGAGATCTGCGGTCTGCCGAGAGTGCAAAAGATTCCGCCTCCCAATGGTGCTCACCGGGCTTTTGATCCCAGAGAAAATGCCCGGAACCATAGTTCTTCGTGCGCTTGATATCAAAAAGCCGCAAGGTCTGGGGTGCGATGGATTCCTCCGCCTTCAAGGCACGATGAAAGGTGACAATTGCTGCGTTCGACTGAACATCGAACGAAATAGGGGTGGCAAATGGCAATGATTGCTCCACCGATGCCAGTCCCATCACGCGCGGAGTCGTCGGTTTGTAACCGGAAATGCCCAAGCCTGTGACGTAAAGTCTTCCGGATGTAGGATGCGTCGCACCTTTGAGCGAGGGAAAATCGAGTTGCAGCGGAAGCATCCAAGAAAACGACTGACCTTGATATGGTGTGAGTAAGGGAAACAAGCGACCATTCCAAGAGACCTGCAGAAATGACTCTCCCAGATCGGGGAAAGCCCTAGCTCCAGTAGTGACGAATCCCGCCGCCGAGCGATTGCTCTGATACGGATAGTAGAACAATGGCTCAGTGATCAAAGTTTTGTGATCGAAGTTGGTGGGGGAGAATCCATAGTGGAGTTTTCCCGCTAAAATGCGATGGATGGGCGTGCTGGGAATTTCATTGCCTTGTTGATCGGAGGCAAAGATCGCACCGTCCGAGCGCAGGCCAACAAACGGCATGCGCAGCCCTTGGGCGATGGATTCGATGCGCTGGCCATCGGCGGAAATGCGCAATATCGAACCTCGGTGTGTCGAATGCTCCACAAATTCCTTGCTTCCCTCCTTGTCAATGCCGCCCTTGCCGATGAGAAATGAACCGTCTTTTTCGATGCACATCGATGTCGAGAAATCACGTGTGTGCAAGGTCTGGAAAAAGGCGTCTGAGACACAGCGGAAATCATCGATCTGATGGTCACCATTACGGTCAATGAGTTCGGTGATTTGGTCGCGACCTAAAACAAAGATTCGCTGCTGAGCATCGATCGAAACCGCCATCGGTTCATACAATCCGGTGGCCATGCGACGCCATGAGATTTCCTTCCCCTCGATGTCCGAAATTTTCCAGATGTCGCCATCCAGCGTGCTGAGTATAGCGTCACCACTCGCCAGAAATGCGATGTCCACGGGGCGGATGGCTCGTAAAGAACGAGGTAGGGGAAAATCACGAATCGTGAAAGGGTGAGATGTTTTTGCGAGGGCTTGCGGCACTTTCAAAACTTCAGAAAACAGCGGACGGGTTGCGGCTGTCTCAGGCATAGGAACTGGTATCGGAGATGTCTCTGTTCCTGATACCAAAGTGATTTCCTGTGATTGCTTCGATGGTGCGACTTTCAACCACGGACCATCTACGATGGCGCCATTGCCCTTGACGGAAAAGGACCCCCCTAACAGAAAACGCAAAGGTGCAACATGAGCTGCAATCCTCAAGCTTCGTTGAAGTTGACCCTCAGCCGTTGCAGAACAAACTTCCTCTACATTCGTTCCTGCAACTGCATAGAGCAAAACCGTGGACTTTCCACGCAGGGAGATGCCTTGCCATTGCCCTAGCGATGCAGGCAGTGGACCCACGGCTGTTTTTCCATCCATCAAAAAATGGGTTCGTGGATCCTTCACTTCGCTATTTCCTGAAACGGCTCCCAGTGTCTCAGGCGTTTGTTGCAAGATTTTCCCCCATAAGCGCGGCGGCCTTTCGGCTTTGGCTTTTTCGTCCGGATAAGAAATGGATGCCATCGTGTCGTAACTGAGCGGCGGCTTGCCAGGTTCGGCTTGCCAGATCGCCGCCCAGCGGAGCAAGTCGGGATCAAAACAAGCCCAGTAGTCGTGTCCCAAGTGCCAGATCACTCCGCGGCGCACACGGTTGGGGTTTTTTGTCTCTGCGATCACCAACCCGCTGCGCAAAAACGGTGTATCCTTTTCCAGAAACGATGGGGGTTGCTCTTGTGCATGGCACGCACAAGCCGCAAGACTCACAGCGATTTTTAGGACTCTGCGTGCCGATTGCTTCATAGAAATCATGTCCAGACTATGATTCTCTTCGAGGAAATTGCGAGTCGGAATCTTGCTCGAACGGATCGAATCAAGAGTGGCAAAATAACGCATCGAATGCGGCCTTTGAACCCTCGACTTTAGTCCTTTTTGAAAAAGATTTCAGGTATTGACAGCAAGATGCAAAGATTGTTCATTTGCGCAGTCCTATGAGCGCGTTATCCCGACCTATGATTCACACTCCGCAGGAGGCTTTGCAGAAGTATTTTGGCTTCCGTACGTTTCTCGATGGCCAAGAAGAGGTGATGAATGCGATCGTATCGGGGCGTGACGGACTCGTAGTGATGCCCACGGGAGGCGGGAAATCATTGTGTTATCAACTCCCTGCACTTTGTCTTGATGGAGTGACGCTCGTGATCAGTCCACTGATCGCGCTGATGAAGGATCAGGTCGATGCTTTGATCGCGCGCGGCATCGATGCTACCATGATCAATTCCACACTGACATGGGAGGAGCAAAAAGAACGCTTGCAGGGCATACGCGACGGACGATGGAAACTGGTCTACGTTGCGCCCGAACGCTTTCGCGCGGAGAGCTTTCTGCAGGCTCTTCATGGCATCCATATTGCACTTTTTGCGGTGGATGAGGCTCATTGCCTGAGCCAGTGGGGGCATGATTTCCGACCTGACTACCTGCGTCTAGGGCGTGCTCTAGAGAAAATCGGTCGACCTCAATGCATGGCTCTTACCGCCACCGCAACGCCCGTCGTCAGGAAAGACATCATTGATGTATTGCAACTTCGCGATTACTTCGAGCAGGTCAGCGGCTTTGCCCGGCCCAATCTTTCTCTCAATATCACCGCCACAGAAAATGCTCAGCAGAAGGACGAACGTCTTAAGGCCATCATTTCTGCTCATCGTACGGGCATTGTATACTGTGCCACCCGCAAGAAAGTGGAGGCAGTCTCCGAGACCCTGAGCAGCTGGGGTCTCAAATGCGTAGCTTATCATGGCGGCATGAGTGACGATGAACGTGAACGCGCGCAAAACGTTTTCATCAGTAAGAAAGCGGATGTGGCAGTTGCGACAAATGCCTTCGGCATGGGCATTGACCGATCCGATGTGCGCTTTGTCATTCATTATGAAATCCCTGGCAGCGTGGAGGCCTATTACCAAGAAGCAGGACGGGCCGGTCGCGATGGCGAGAGCGCCTATTGCGAATTGCTCTATAACTATGCCGATACCCGAACGCAGGAATTTTTCATCGATGGCGCGAATCCCTCGGTGGCCTTGATTCGCGACATCTATCAATTTTTGCTGAATGCCGCCGATAGTGAGTATGAAGTGCGCAAGACCTTGGAAGAAATTGCCGATGGTTGTGAGCTGAAAAACTCGATGTCAGTGGGCAGTGCGTTGACGACTCTTGCCCGTGGTGGCTACATCGAGCGCTTCGATATTCCTGGCAAACGAATGCGCGGCACGCGATTGCTCCAACCACAGGTGCTGACGCGCGACCTTCAGATCGACGCGCATGCGATCGAGGAAAAGGATCGACGGGATCGAGAGAAATTGAAGGCCATGATTGATCTCTCTTACTCCCGCGTCTGCCGTCAGCAGTGGATTTTGCAATACTTTGGTGAGGACAATGCCGAACACTGCGGCAACTGTGATTTCTGTCGCTCTGCTGAATCTGGTGAGGCACGCGAGGCGACAGCAGAGGAGGACTTGGTAGTGAAAAAAATCCTTAGTGGCGTGGCGCGCATGTCACGCAAGACATCAGGCGGATGGGAAGCCCGGTATGGGCGAGGCAAAATCGTTCAAATGCTTGTGGGCAGCAAGTCGCAGGACATTCTGAGCAATGGACTGCATGAATTGAAAACATACGGTATGCTCAAGGACAAGGGCACTGGATATGTGAACGGTGTCATGCGTTCCTTGCTCGATGCGGGATTGCTACGCACCGAAACTGGCGAATATCCCGTGATCACTCTCTCGGCACAAGGGGAGCAGGTGATGTTGGGCAAAACTTCCTACCGCCTGATCTGGCCCAAGACCGAAGCGAGCGGGATGATCGATATGAAAGATGCCGGATTCGATCCTGCGGTCTATTCCTTTCTTCGTGATCTACGAGAAAAATTCGCCAAAGTGGAGGAAGTTCCGTCCTACTGCATTTTCAGCAACAAAACCTTGGAAGCACTGGCTCGATATCGACCGAAGAACAGCGATGAACTCATGGCTATACCGGGAGTAGGCCCGGTCAAGGCTCAACGCTTTGGTCGAGCCTTTCTCGATGCTCTTGCTACATTCCGTTAGTGCTGCGGTTTTGCATAACTGGAGAGCAAGCGCACGCGTGGATGACTGGAGACTGTGGTGGGTAGCGACAAGCGAAGCGTGTGCGGGCCTTTCGTTAGAGTGGCACGTAGAACACCATTTTCTGCCAATACGCTTTTGTCATCGACCTCCCACAGGGCGCCGGTGACACTGCCAACTTGAATCTGTACTTCGCCGTTTTGCAGCATCTCAAAGCGACTCTCTGCCGCGCGACTGGAGATGTTCTTGATCTTCATCGTAGGCCATTCAGAAGTGGGGAGAACTCCATTGACAAGACTTGCCGATGGGAGCGGTTGCTGCAGATCCTCTTTCTGGTGAACATACCAACGACGCAGTGTGCCGTCTTCCTGCACCTTGAACTCGCCTTCTTTGCCTAGCTCGCTGAGGAATCTCACCAGATCGATGAGTTCATCCCGCCGCAGGCTGCTGGTAAGTCCTGCAGGCATGAGTGAGACAGGAATGACATCCTTTTTGCTAACTCCGTTTTGTGGTAAGGTGCGGGATTGTCCGGCGGCATCGGTGAGCAGAATTTCCTTTTCGTCCTCACGAGTCAGAAAGCCCGTAAAATTAGAACCATCCTTCATCTGGACCATGGCAGTTGCGTAGCCCTCTTTGATTTTTTTCGATGGTTGGAGCAAGCTGTCAATGATGTAATCGACGGGCGCGCTGGAACCAATGCTGAGCAAGTTTGGTCCGATGTTGCTGCCAACAGGACCGATGGCGTGACATGCATTGCATTGCAATTCCATTTTGCGATAGATGGTTTCGCCATTCTTAGGATTGCCGGACTTTTGCACCTCCTCCATCAGTTGCGCCATTTGCGCGGCATCGAGCGAAGTGACGGGGGTAAGGCCACCCGCTTGGGTGAGAGACTCCAGTAAGGATTTCGTATCCCCACCCGTGGCACTTGCTTTCTGTAAAGCTTGGCCCGCCACTTCCTTCGTCAACCTTTTCCCCTGCAAGGCAGAAGCGAGAATCTGCGGCCCTCCTTGTCGGGTCAGATAAACATCCATCAAACTCGCCGTGGCAGTGCTGGCCTTCGATTGTTGCGATAAGAATGCGACGACCGGTGCCGATGCACGCTGCAGATCGAGTTGCGTCAGAGCAAGCAATATGTCGGCTTGCGCAGGCGAGTTGGTCTTTGCTGCGAGAAGTTGTTCCAGAAAACCGAGGACGGAAGGATCGCCTGATTGAGCGAGACTCATTTGTGCGGCACTAGCGCGTGCTCCAGTGCCGCGTGCCAGGTTCTCTAAAGAAACCTTGGCCTCAGTCAATTTCCAGCGGCCTGCTAGTTGGATGGCAGCCAGAGCAAGCGGCTCGTCTTTTTCTTCTAACAATTTTACCAGAGCCGCGATGTTTTTGGGTTTCACTTGTCGCTGCTCCTGAGCGATTACAAGAGCTTGCAAGGCGGCCGTGCGTTCATGGGCCGAATGTGTCGGCGAAAGAGCAAGAATCAGAACTCGGTCGATCTGGGAGGCTCCCACGGTGCTGCCGACAATACGCAACAGTTCGACACGCTGCTCCACGGATCCGGATTTTTTCTCGATAATGTCCAACAACAACCCAGAGGCATCCGCTTGGTTCGCTGCTTTTAAAGCAAAAAGAATCCCAGGACCGTTGTTTGCAAATGAGATCTCGCCCCGCTGCAAAGCGGGAAGCCAAGAAGAGGATAGTTCGTAACACCCGCGCCAGAGTGCGAAGTCGATGTTCGCATCCATCGGATGCTGCAGAACTCCGGTAGCAATTTCTATCGCGCGCGGTGTGGCCCAAGCACGCAGGAGATTCACTGCTTCCAAGCGAACACGGGGATGGGGATCCGAACAGAGCGATGAGAAGAACTTCTCCAGTTCCATGGTCGCCAACGGTTTGCCTTTTGCATCGGTGAGTGCGGAAATCCCCCCATTCACGATCAATTGCCGTATCGCGCGCACCGCTGTAGCTCGAGTGGAGGGATGGTCCGTGTGGCCGTCCTTGCCGTTCAGCCATGCGTGCCGCATGATCCACGAGAGCGATACCAGATCACACGTTTGTGCGGTCCATAGCGCCTCCACCGTAGCAGCAGGGGTGTTATGCTTTTTGAGAAAATCTTCCAACAAATTCTCGAGGTTGGAAATCTTGCGTGATTTGATTTCCTGCTTGGCCCAATAACGCAGCGACTGATCTGCTATCAGCAGTTGCTCCAGCAGCGCGGTATTGTCAAGCTTGGTCAAATCGACGCGAGACGTTGGTTTGCGATCTTTCATTGTCACACGCCAAATGCGACCATGCGCCTGATCCCGTCGCGAGTCGCGGAAATCGACTTCACCGTGCTGAATGATCGGATTGAACCAATCCGCCAGATAAATCGCACCATCAGGCCCCATGTTGACATCCACAGGGCGGAATGATCCGTGAGTGGAGCTCATCAAATCAGGCAACTGTTTGGAGCGATAGCCGCTTTCGGAGTCGGTAAGTGCAAAACGGTTGACGCGATGACCTCGAAAGTCGCATGTGATCAGTTGCCCATGCCACTCAGCGCTGAAATGACTGCCAGAAATTTGGGCAAGCCCACACTGCTTCGGTTGTCCTGGATTCATGCCCGTCAAAATGCGCGGCAGTTGGTTCGGCAAGCAGCGGAATGTAGCACCTGGAAATGCATAGTTGATCCCTTCTCCGTAGGCTCCATCCGTCGTGAAACTTTGACCCCAGTCATCAAAAATATGTCCCCACGGATTGACTTGACCCATACTGAAAACTTCGAGTCTGCCGGTGCGGGGTTGGAATTGCCAGATTCCGGTGCCCATCAAACGACGCACTCCAAACGGGGTCTCTATGTGACTGTGAATGTAAACACTCTGATTGAAATACAGATTGCCATCAGGTCCGCCTTTGATGCTGTGGAGAATGTGGTGGGTGTCTTCGGTGCCGAATCCACTGAGCAGAACCTTGCTCTTGTCGGCTTTTCCATCGCCATCGGTATCCTGCATGAAAATCAATTCGGTCGAGTTCGCCACGTAAGCCCCGCCGTCCTGCGGCCAAATGCCCGTAGGAATGAGTAGCCCCTCGTAAAAAACGGTGCTTTTGTCAGCCGCTCCGTCATTGTTGATGTCTTCGAGAATCAGGATCTGATCACTCTGTGTCTGCCCTGGCTTGATGTGTGGATAAATCGCACTGCTCGCAACCCACAGACGCCCACGCGCATCCCAGGCCATCTGGATGGGCTTGCGCACCATTGGTTCACTGGCGAAAAGGTTGACTTCCAGTCCCTCGGCGAGACGAAAGGTTTTTTGCTCTTCGGCCGGGTCAATGGTTGGAATTTCACGCAAATTCCGCTGTGCCATGGCAAACGGGATCAAGAGGATCGATAGCAAGACTGGTGCTTTCATGAAGTCGAAAATAAAAATTTAGTTGTTAGAGAAAGTGCCAAAAATCAGTTGCTCTTTTTCAGCAATGAGAGGGTCAAATTGCGGAATCTCCGCACCGTTGCGTCCTTGTTCGTGCTTGCGGGAGCCGAAGAGATAGATTTCGTTCTGCGGACGCCAGCGCTGAAAGAATAGATGATTTTTGGCAACGATGGTCTCGCGCAACGAGGGATGACGTGCGCCGGATGGCAGAGAGAGCCCAAGCGATTTGACAAAAAGCGGCGCGATGACTGCATACTCCTCATCGGCAAATGTCACACCATTGATGGTTTGCCATTCACGATCTTTCATCAGAGAAAATAGATCGGCAAATCCCAGTGAATTTTTTTCCGCGAGAAGTTTGATGGCTTGGGCATAGCGTGCGCGCTCGATTGCTTGCGAAGCGAGGGACGGGAATCGGCGAACATCGCGACTCACGGCCGGTGGTGTCATCAGAACGACCTTCGCGCCGCAACTGGTTTTTACCATTTCCAGTAGCGCCTCATAGGATTTGATGAATGGGGCTACCCCCGATTCCCCTTGAAAGGCATCGACTGCACCATAACAGCAAACAACCGTTGTTGGTTTGATTTCAGCCAGTTGTTTGCGCAAGCGGTCAAAGCCCTCAGCGGGAGGACCGAAGTAACTACGACTCTCACAGCGAGGTGTGTCACCACTCCAACCAAGGTTGCGGACACGCAATTGTTTTCCAGCAGTGGCCTGGGTGAAAGCGGTTTCCAGATGACCAAGTCGATAATCCCTCTCGAAAAAAGCATCGCCCAGCAGCACCACGGTTTCGTTTTTTTCAAATGGCGCCAGTGGTGCCGCGAGCAGTAGGAAGGAGGAAACAACCCAAAGCGAAAAGATTCGGAAAAACATGTGCACGATACGTCGAGGGATCATCATTCCTGACAAATGCCTTCAAAAAAAGGCAGGAAATGTCGTCATAAATGATTCATCTATCGCGCGAAGCATGGCGCTTGCGGAAATCCATTGCTCAAAGCTTGAGATGTGGAGCGACCGAGAGGATGGCCTCGCTGGCGGCTTTGGCCATCAGAGCGGCACCTTCGGTGTTGGGGTGCACACGGTCAGGCAATAGTTCAGGATGATTCTTGAGAGCCTGATGCATATCGATGACCGGGAGATTCTTTGCTTTCGCCAGTTGATCGACATGTTGGATCACGACTTGCAGGTTTGGATCGTTGATGCCGAAGTTCCCCGCGCCCGGAACAGGGCAGGGGCGGCAGACGAAGATGATAGGCTTGTTGGGAAGCTTTTGGAAGGACTCCACAAGATCCGCATAATCTTTGTAAAAATCATCGGAAAACTTCCAGTTCTGAGGTTTTGTATCGTTCGTGCCAAGCATGATGACGACAACGTGGGGCGACTGAGCAAGAGCGTTTTGATAGGCTTTTTCTTTCCAGTATGGGTGATCCCCTTTTTTCAGCAGAGTACGTCCACTGACCCCAAAATTCCCGATCTGCCATTTTTCTCCAAGCAAGGCCTGCAACTGACTGGGGTAGGACTTACCACTTGCGGCACCACTGCCTTTTGTGATGCTGTCACCGACACAGGCTACGCGCAACTTCGTTGCATCCACCTTATCAGGTTGCGCGCTCAGTGGTGCAAGAAGTGGACTCAGTAGCGCTAAAACTTTCAGGAAATACCGTTTCATCGGCATCAGCGTGCAAGACACACCACCTTGTTGTCAACCTCTCAAGATCGAAATCGACAGGCACGAGAAATCTTCTGATCGCTAGCCAAATGGATGAATCGTAAAAATGTGATCCATCATAAAAGTATCAGAATCCTACTGCCCATTTGTGGGAGCAGATGAAACCGCTCGGCTTTGGCCTCGGATGCGGATGTGGCGAAAGCGTCCCGTGTCATCGAACGATCCGATGCCGATTTTACCCCACGTCAAACTCCTATCGCGGGCCGTAAGGATCGGCTGGGGATTTTCATCAAACCAAACGGCGATGTCTCCCGTTTCCGCATTCCTCACGACTTTTACACGATGCCATACATCCTTTTTCCAAGGAGTTCCTGGAGTGCGATATGTGGTGATAGCCCTGCGGTCGGCACGATTCACGATATGGATTTGGTGATGCGGTTCATCGGTTTTTTCACCGAGGTGCGCGTAATAGAAACGATCTGCACCAGAACCGCCGAAGGCGATGCACAGGTCATTGTTGCCTTCGTTCCATGAGGTAAGTTGGCATTCCATTGTCAGCGAAAAACTGCACCATTCTCGCGGTTCGAACCATGCGAGGTTGGCGGGACTGCGATACGGGGGCTGGTAGGAACTTTGACGTTTTAAGTTCCACTCCCTCGCGCTAGAATCCCATTGCCATGCGGTTGGATCGCCGAGTTTCCAAGCCGTTTCATCCGCTAACAAATCGAGTGATATGGCAGCGCTGCGACTGGAGCCGGCACAGCATGCAGGTTCCGTAATGACGGGAGGCAAGGGAGAAGGTTCTGCCGCCCATGCCATGGTGCCCCATGCAAAAGCCACGGTGAATCCTAGCAAACGGTCACAGATCATCGGGGTTGCGCTGAATGGACGTTTCTTTAGGCATGCCGTCTTCCGGTAAAATTTCATCCAAGAGTCGCAACACACCTTGCTCTGCCAGTTCACTTTGCGGATAGATTTTTTGTGCTTTGAGATACCATGCCATGGCGGAGCCCGTTTGTTTCGGTGTGCGCTTTTCGAACTGTCGAGCACGATCCAATGCTTTGGTAAAGTCGGCCACCTTAGGAGCCAGCAGTTCCAATTCACGGCCGAGTTTCGGATCGTCTGGGAATTTTTCACGCACGAGAGCCAATTGCTCCCAAGCCGCGTAATCCTGACCCATTTTGGAAAACTCGTTGGCCTTGCCGATCGATGCCTCGATGCTCGTCAAATTGCCGATGATTTGCTTGAATGCTTCCATCCGCTGCGGATCATTTTGTATCGCTGGCGCGATGCGATACTGATCGGTGAAGATCTGCCGATAGTTGTTTTCCGAGAGAAGACGATCGAAGTCGTTTTTGGCTGTCACCATCGCACCACCCGCCTCCACGAGCTGGTCGAACTCCGCCAACTTCGGATTTTGCGGCCAAACTTCCATGGCTTTTTTGATCTCCTCACGCGCTTTATCGATTTCGTTCGCCGCTACATGAGTTTTCGCCGTCATGATGTGCATGTTGGAAACACGCGTATAGGTGGCAATTGCCGCATCCGCCTTGTTGCTGTTGTAATCGCTGGCCATTCCTTTCATGCTGGCCGAGATCTTTTCTGCCGTCACGTAGTCCTTGGCATCGATGGCTGCTAGGAGTTTGTAAGACTCGCGCACAAACTCCAAGACCTTGCGCTTGCGATCGCGCGGCAGTGTGCGGATGCCGGGCATGAATTCTCCCACGGCATACGCCTCGGACAAACGTTTCGTCGCGGACTCCAGTTCGCCTTTGTCCACCAAGAAGTTGAAAGCCTCTACACCTTTGTCGCAATCACGAATGAACTCGGATGAGAATGTATCCAGGCTAGCGACTGTGGGGCTGAAGCCGACCGATTCATTGAAAAGCTTGCTGGTGTCGGAATTTTTGTCGATGTGCAACTTGCTATCGCCATCAGTCCAGATCTGGTTGTAAAAGCGCGAAGCCATGAGCACATGCTGGAAACGCCGCTGCATGAAAAATTGCATCATCAGAGCTTGATACTGGATCTTCGCCTGCACGATTTGCACCTCGCCTTTGAGTTCGTTCTTTTTCTTGAGGGCCTCGATCTCCAAAATCCTGCGCTGCATGTCCGCATAGCGAAGGGACTGCACACCACGTCCAGGATCTGTTGCTGCACCGGCCCGCTGCCCCGGACCACCGTTGCCCTGTTGATTTCCTTGCTGATTTCCGCCGTTTTGCTGCTGTTGACCGTTCTGACCGTTTGTTCTGACACCACCGTTTGTTGCCCCGGTTTGATTGAGAGTTGGGTCTTTTTCCGTTGCCGCCTTCCAGTCCGCTTCCCGAATGACACGTTGTTTCTCGCCTTCTAGAGCTTCCATCAACTTTTTGGATCCTTCTACATTTTTGCGGGATACCATAGCGACGTAAACAGCTTGAGACAAGGAATCACAAAGTTTCGCGTCGCCTGGATAATTGGATGCCTTGGGCAAAAGCTTGAAGGCTGCGTAGAGATTAGGACCTGTGGGGTTGTGAGGGGAGACCAAAGCCAAAATCTCGTCAATGGTTTTGCGGTATTCTACTGCCTCATCGGAGTTGTCCTCGGGCTCATTCAGATACCTTTCAAAACGTGCCGCAAAGAGACGATTGTCCGCGATCGCGAAATTTCGGCCATTGAAGGTTACCGTTTCGGCCGATGGATCGACGAAAGGAACTTCGTTGCCCATCAGCGGTGTGGGGCTCTGTTGTTGGGGCCGCACGATGGTGGTATTGCCGCCACCTTGATTGGCGGCAGGAGCGGGCGCGCCAGCGCCGGGAGGTGGCGTATACACCTGCGCCAGACAAGGAATTGATAGTGCGCAGAAGAAAAGAGAGGCTTTCATGGTCAATGGGACAAAATGGTTAGAGTCGTTCGATTTGCGTGGCAACCGGCACGCCACCCTCACGGAATTTCACCTTGATGGCATATTTTTGGGAGCGTTCGATGTTGAGGCCGTTGAATGACAAGGGGATTTCGATGCCAATCAATTCCTCACTGTCATTGACTTGCAAGGATACCAATTGACCGTTGTCGCGCGGCCAACGCTGATCAACGGTTCCTTCGATGAGATATTCATTGCCGCGCAAAGAATTGCCGTTTTCGAGGAACTCACTCATGGAAAGGGGAGTGGCGCCTTTGATTTTTTGCTTGCTACCCTTCATCAAAAACATCGCGACGAGAGCGGCAACAAGGATGAAGGCTACGATCCCGATGATCGCGGTGGAATTGGGTCCGGAACTGGCACGACGAGGCATAACAGGTGATAGTTAACAAATCTAGGGAGTCTTGTGGAGCAAAAAGAACGGAATTCAATCCCATTGGTGGCGTTTGGACCCAACAAGAGCGACCAACAGCCCCACGGTGATGTGGAGTCCGAGCAAGTAAAAACAAAAGTTCTGCGGTGTGATGCTGGTGGAGATCACCGACTTCACTGCCAGATTACGGGCTGTGGCCAGCGCTTCCACCGACCCGGACCAAGCCCAGTAAGCGGAAATGAATGGCCTCGTAAAGGTCTCGATCTTCTCGGGCAATGCCAATACGGCTCCAGACAAGGGCAATTGAAAACCGACAAGATAAATCGAAAGCAATGACGCTTGCTCAGCCGTCTTCATCATCGCGGATATTCCCAGGCAGACCGATGTCATCGCCGCATTGCACAGCAATAGGAAAAGGGCGTGCTGCGCGAATGTGCCGTCAAAAGGAGAAAAAACATTCACAAATACAGCCATCCACAAGGACTGCGCGATCACGAGACAGGAGAGAAACGCCACCTTGCTCGCCAAGTAGGCTGTGGGGCGCAGACCACCAAATTTTTCCTTCTCATAAATCTGTCGTTCCCCCGCAATCTCGCGCGCAGAATTGTTCGAACCCATCAGACCTAACAACACCACTTGAAACATGATGATGCCGGAGAGAGCGGAACCAGCCTTCATGTTATCTTGCCTAACATTTTGTTGCTCGGTGATTTCTAGCATGACATCAGTTTGACGCATGTCGGACAAAGAGCGCATTTGCACGTTCGCCTTATCGCTGAAAAGTGAAACGAGAACAGGGAAGCAGATCATGATCGCAAGTTGCAAAAAAACCTGCCCGCGATCGCGGAAAAAGATCCTCCAGCGCCGCGAAAGCAAGGTGACGAACTGACTGATGACACCTGGTGTGCTAACATCCTCCTCCTCCTCTTGGGGAGCATCTCCCTCTGACGCAGTTCTTTTTTCCGGCACATGGAGTGTTCCTGCCTCCATATTTTTTTCCCTACATCTTTCGATTTTCTGGTAATACGCATCGCGGTGTTTCAGCCACGACGATTGCCAGCGGGTGGAAGGCTGTTTCGCAAGGCGCGGGTAGATTTCCTCGGTGTCCGTGACGGAAAAATAGTGCGCCAGCATGTCCGGCGGTCCGTGATACGCTACGCGCCCTTCGTGCAATACGAGGATGGAATCATAGAGCTCGAAGTGCGCCAACGAATGCGTCACGGAGAGAACAATTCGACCTTCCTTCCGTGAGAGATCGTGGAGTAGCTTGACAATTTCGCGCTCCGATCTCGGATCGAGCCCAGAAGTCACTTCGTCACACAAGAGAATCTTCGGGTCGGACACCAGCTCCATGGCTAATCCCAAGCGCCGCTTCTGACCACCAGAGAGAACCTTGACGGGGCGATCTGCGATAGCCGTCAGGCCAGTCTCTTCGAGCGCGCGATCGATGCGGGCATCAAGGTCGGCAACACTGTGTGTTTTAATGCGCAAACGCGTAGCGGCTTCCACTGATTCATCAACCGTAAGCGGGTCATACGCGATAGAAAACTGGGGCACGTAGCCGATTTCCGATGGTGCGAAGTCATAGCCGTCCGAGAGGCTCATGCCATTCCACATCAAGCTACCACCACTCTCTGCATTGAGTCCTGCTATGGTTTTCAGCAGTGTCGTTTTTCCGCAACCCGATGGCCCCACGATCGCCATGAAATGGCCGCGAGGGATTTTCAGGGACACCTGATCGACGAGATTTACCTCTTCGCCGTCTTTGTTGATGGAAAAACATACTTCCTGTAATTCAAGCATATGTGGATAAAACGAATCAAAGGAGACATGTCTTTCGTTGGCGCGAGGGAATTCCGGATTCTGTCTGGGTTCGCCAGCTTTACCCAAAACACGATGTCATCGTGGTGGTGGGTATTTTTGAAGCTTCCTCTGAAGTGACCGACGATGCAAACCCAGCACCCGCGCTGCTTCGCTGATGTTGCCATCACAATCGGATATCACACGCTGAATGTGTTCCCACTCGACTCGCTCCAAGCTCGCAGCGCTCATCTCCGCTGCTTGGTGCGTGCTGATCCGCCCACATTCTAGGGCCGTCAGCAATGCGTCCGCGTCCGTAGGTTTAATCAGGTAATCGACAGCCCCGAGCCTTACGGCTTCCATCGCTGTGGCAATGCTGCCATAGCCGGTGTGAATGAGAATGCGCATTTGCGGCCGATGCTGCATGATCGTTCGCAAGACATCGATCCCGTTTCGTCCGGGCATTTTTAGATCGAGAATCGCCGCATCGAAATCGTGTTGATGGCAGAGACGGGTGGCTTCATCACCATCCCGTGCGCTGATCACTTCGTGACCACGATTCGTGAGCGCCCGGGCTAACCTCAGGCGGTAGGTTTCATCATCGTCAGCCAGCAGTAGCATCATAGGGGTTCATCGTTTGATGGCCCAAGCAAGAGCAGTCGGGCATGCGTGCGTCCATCGCGAGAGCGATGCATGCCAAATTCCCCACGCAAGCGCTGGGCCAGACAGTTTACCAGAAAAAGTCCCAATCCCATGCCCTCGCCCGGTGCTTTGGTCGTGAAAAAGGGATCGCCAGCGCGCGAGAGAATTTCTTCTCCAGGGTCAGGGCCCGAGTCGATCACCTCGATCAAACAACCCTCGTTCTGTTGGCGAATCCGAACTTCGATGATCCCTCCTCTGCCATCAGCCTGGGCGGCATTTTGAACGAGAATGAGAAGCGCCTGAACCGTGGCGTCATGCGGCAATTGCCATGTGACTTCATCATGAGTTCCATAGCGCAAACGCGATGCGATGTCACTGGATAGCTTTTTCTCGACGGAACTCGCGAGCATTGTTGCCGATAAGACAACGCAGGGATCGCCGATTCCGAAGGTGTTGCGCTCGTTCAGTTGGTCGAGAATGACTCGGCATCGGCGGGCTTGCTGGTGAATCAATTCAACGTCAGCACAGAGATCGGCATCCATCGTTTGCGGCATCTGTTTCAGCAACTCGGAGCTTGCCAGTGAAATGGTTGCCAAGGGCGACCCCAGTTCATGCGCCACGCCCGCTGACAAGGTGGCCAGTGCAGCGAAGCGCGCGTTTTTCTCCGCCCGGATTCGTGCTGCCTCCAGAGCTGCATCTTGCTCTAACAGAATGCGATGCATGCGCGAGACAAATGCAGCAATGAAACTAGCGGTGACAATGAATGCGATTAGCATGCCTTGCAGATGCCAACTGTAGCTTTCACAACCGCTGGAGATTTCGATTGAGCCCAGCATCACAGGACGGTGATGCAAAAAAATCAATCCATACGATGCGATGCAGCCGATCACGAGACACCACAGGCTCCGAGAAGAAAGCGTCATGGCGGCAAGCGCGATGTGCAAGAGATAAAAGGAGGTAAAGGGGTTGTGCGGTCCACCGGTATAGTAGATCAATACTGTGAGCAAAATGACATCCAACCTCAAGCTCCACCCGCGAAGCACGGACTGCGGTTGGCGCAGGAAAACCAGATTGGAAAGCACCGTGATCAAAAAAACCGCGCTGACGGGTATCCAGGGGATGGAGATATCAAATATCGTCCATGCCAGTATGGCGGCAAAAGCCTGCCCCAATACCGCCAGCCAACGCATGCGGATGATCCAGCGGATGCTGACCGATTGACGCTGCGGCAGGGTTCGATGAGACATCAGCGCCATCATGCGCTTGCCAAGGGCAACCGACAAGTGTTTCTCTCGCCATCAGATGCGGCATTTTGCCACATTCTCATGTTCGAAAAATCGGTTATCATGCTGGCCTATGCGGAAACATCACATCATCCTCTTCGCGGGAGTCACGCTGGCCCTCGCTGCGCAGGAAAGCACTCAGGATCTCGGTCCCGTGCTGGTGGAGGCGAAAAATACCAGCAAAACCCCCACAGTTCCTAGTCTGGAGCAAAGTCGTAAGGAATTGAAAAAAACACCCGGCGGCACGGAAGTGGTGGATGCAGATCGATATCTGCTGGGGCGCTCATCCACTCTGGCCGATACTTTCGCACTTTCGCCAGGAGTCGTCGCACAGCCTCGGTTCGGATCCGATGAGGCACGGCTCTCCATTCGCGGATCGGGCTTACAACGCACCTTTCATGGTCGCGGCATTCGCATCATGCAAGATGGCATACCGATCAATCTTGCCGATGGCGGATTCGATATGCAGGCATTGGAACCCAACGCAGTGGATTACATCAACGTGTGGCGGGGAGCAAACGCTCTCGCCTATGGAGCGTCAACACTGGGCGGAGCCATCGATTTTATTTCAAATACAGGTCACACATCGCCGAAAACTCGTTGGCGCTCAGAGGTGGGTTCATGGAATTATGCGCGCTCCACTTTATCCCATGGCTGGAGTGATGCCTCACGCGATCTCTACGTTTCCGCCACCGCCCAGCAGCAGGATGGATTCCGTGATCATGCTCGTCAGGAAAATCTGAGAATTTTCAGCAATTTCGGATGGGCTTGGGAAGAAAACCAAGAAACTCGATTTTATCTCACTGCGGTCCAGTCGCGCTCGGAACTACCAGGTTCATTGACTCGCTCACAAATGATCGATTCACCGCGCAGGGCAAACGCCGCGAATCTTCTGCGCGATCAACGCCGCGATTTCGACCTGCTCCGCTTGGCCAACAAAACCGCCATTCGCAACGGCAATTTGACGTGGGAAATGTTCGCAGCGATGAGCTTCAAAGATTTGAATCATCCAATTTTTCAGGTCTTGGATCAGCGGTCACAGGACTTTACGGCAGGAGCAAGCATGGTTCATCAGGATGAATGGATGAATCGTGAAAATCAAATCAAAGCAGGAATACTTCTCACTCATGGTGTAACCCATGCGGCGCAGTTCGGTTATGTCTCGCCGACCTCTTCTCAGCGTGGACTCATGCTTCAAGATGACGATCAGATGGCGAGCAATGCGGAAGCATTCATCGAGGACCAGTTGACATTGGATCACGGATTTACAGCGGTGTTGGGCATGATCGCCTCACACAATCAACGCAAAAACACCCGTGAGTTCGGTTCGGTGAATCCGACGACAAATTACGATCTTCGCTACGATCAACTTGCGCCGAAGATCGGCTTGCGCTGGGATGGTAAGGGCTTGCAGTTCTTTGCGAATGTATCGGGCAGTTACGAACCACCGTCTTTCAGCGAAACGATTACCGCGAATACCGCACGCAACGCCCAAACAGCGACCACGGGAGAGGTCGGTGTGCGGGGGGAACATGCATTTTACCGATGGGATCTCGCCATGTATCATTCGCAACTCGAAGACGAATTGCTGGCCATCCTCGATCCCACGACAAACCTCAGCACCACCACCAACGCAAAGAAGACCACACATGCAGGGATCGAAATGGGAACAGAAATCGATTTGCTCGGACAATTCTGGGACGAAACTGCCAGAAATCGTCTCGTATTCGCATCAGCATGGACTTATGGACGTTTTCGATTCGAGGACCACCGCGCGTCTGGATATGATTACTCAGGAAACAGAATTGCAGGTCTGCCGCCCCATTTGATCCGTGCGGAATTGATGTGGCGTCATTCCGATGGCTATTACGCAGGTCCAACCTGCGAATGGGTTCCACAGGGGGGATACATCGATCACCGCAATACTTTAAAAAGCGATCCTTACTTTTTGATCGGTTTTCGCATCGGCAGACGAACAGAGCAGGGGATATCGTGGTTCTTGGAGGCACGCAACTTGACCGATGAGGTTCATGCTGCAACCACCGGAGTCATCGATCATGCCAATGGTGCCGATGTTGCTCAGTTCCTCCCAGGTGATGGAATGGGGCTATTTTCGGGATGGGAGATCCACTGGTGATCATGCGTCTCGGATAGAACACCTAAAAAGCACCGCTCGATGCGAATTTTTTATGATGGAAACTGAGATGGGTTACTGTGAGCCATCCATCTACGATCGGAATCCTCCGCCCTTGTTTGACTGACACCGAGCAAAGGCCATCCATTCAGGGCACGCAGTATGGGATTCTTTAGGGTTCCGAACTGAACCATGACCGGAGGCTCCATGAGTGGAAGAAGCCTCCAAGATCTGCGGAAGCATCCCATTCAACCTTCGATTGTTGGAAGATCCACGTCGCGATCGATCACTCTGCCCTCACTCCCTAGTGGCAGACGGGATCAGTCGAGTTTGCGCTTGGGAGCTGGTTTGGATGGGACGGCCCCTGGCTTAGGTGGAGCTGGTTGCTCGAGACGATTGACCTCGAAATCGAGTGTCGCTTGGTAGTAGGTATTGCCGTCAATCTCCCAGCCACAGGCCAAATTCATGCTATCGGCAATCTCCCTTGCCTTGATGTAGGTAGCAAAACCGTTTGGATTGACCTTGAAAATCAGCACGTTGCGCGGCGAGGATCGAACTCGATCACAGATTTTATGAAAACGACCACGCGGCTGCTCGATGTCGGCAAGACTGGCGTCGCCTTTTTTGGGGTCAAAACTGATGCGATAGGACAAGCGAGTCCACGGCTTGTTGTAAGGCACGCTGATCGATTGATTGCGTATTTTCAGATTTCGCTGTGAGAAAAATTGCACGGTTTTTTCCTGATCAAAAACTTTCACATCGGCTTTTTTGGGAATCTTGCGAAGCTCGCGCAAAAGGTTCCTTTCGTTGCTCTTGAATTCCGCCATGACCAGGTTCTTCGCTTCGTAGGGATCAACAAAATGCGCCTGATCACCCACGATGTAACAATAAAAGACATCGGCGGTTTCCGGGATGTCTCGGCTATTCGGGATTTTGACAACAGTCGCCTCGGGCATCTTCGGGATGGGCGTCTGGTCAAGCAGCCCTTTCATTCGACTGATCTCGGCAAGAAGCACTTCGGTTTTCTTGCGCTCCTCCGTTTCCGTTTTCTTTTGTGCATCAACCTGTTGCTTGAGCTTCGAAATTTCCATCAATCCTGCATTGTGCTTTTTGATAGAGTCTTCCAAGAGAGATAGATCCGCTTCGATCCTACCCAATTCCTGCGGTTTTGGCTCAGGTGCCTTGAGCAATTCTTTTTGTTTTTGAATCTGCTGAAGGATTTGGTTCTTTTGCTGCTGAGATGCCGTAATCTGTTCGGGAGTCGCAGGCTTGAGGTCATCCAGTAATTTTTGCACGGCATTGGTAACATCAACCTGCAGCAAAATCAAAATCACGATGAGTACGGCCACGACATTGGTCAGAGCATCCATCAAGGAGTCCATGCTCACCGCTTCTGAGTCACTTGATTTTTTTCGTGCCATGATTCTATCGTTTCAGAAAAAGGGTCAGATCGATTTCTCCCTGAGTGGGAACGGGTAGTTTGCCGATGCGTAGGTTATACTTGGTTTCTGCATAAGCCCCAGCAGTGCGAAAGGAGCCATGTCCATCGGCACGGATCAGAAACAATACCAGATGCTCGCGATGGGATTTAAGCCGATTCAAAGCTCCCGCTAACTTGCTATCGGTCTCGACGGTAGCTGCTGAAACCGGTGTTTTGCTGCCATTTTGATCAAGAATGACCACTCCGTTGGAGTTGCACTCGATGAAGAGCAGTTCGGTATTGGCAGAAATACCGGAACCAGCAGGATTGACTCGCACGGGCAATGGCTTGCCATCGGGCTTGATCTTGCGGCGTTCCAGCTCTGCTTTGAGTTCCGCCAGTTGTTTTTCCAAAGTGGGTCGTTCTTTTTTCAGGGCTGCGATCTGATCGATCAGTTGCTCCAGCATTTTTTGAAGAGCTTCATCCGATTGTGTGGGCGCGGCCTTGCTGTCGGCCAGTTTCTTTTTCAGCACGATGCGTTTGTTTTCGAGCTCGCTCAACTCCACCAGTGCTGCGTTGCGTTCCTTCAATACGGCTTTGATTTTTTCGAGCTCTTTATCCTGTTTTTTGATATCCGCCTGCAGTTGTTGGTTTTGTTTCGCACGCGCCAGTTCCTGCTCATCGCGCCCATTGTTTTCCTGCGCTTTGATGTCGCTGATGATTTTGATCATCATGGTGAGGATGCCAATCAAACAGGCGAGAATGCTCAAAAAGGGAAAGAGCGAAACTCCGGTAGAACTGGATGGACGACGAGACATGAGGAGCGACGAGGATCGTAATCAGCGCGAGAAGAATCCTTTTTTCTTGATGGTAATGGTTTCGCCGCCCAACTGCTTGAGTGTGGCATTGAGTGATTCCACACCTTTCGACAACGAAGCGAAATATTCATTGAGTTGAGTCGTGGGCTGCACAAAAGCGTCGCGTGTATCGCTGGTCAATTTGTCCACAGCTTGCTGGAAGGTGCCTTCCACTTTCGTCTGGTGCGCATCGAGACGGGTCTTGAGTGTTTCACCTGCATCGCGCAACACGGTGGTGGCCTCTTGTAACTTCACCAAGAAGACTTCGTGAGCGTGTGATAGCGATGCGGCAAAGGCAGGAATGCTTTCCGCTTGCGAGAGCAAAAGTTCATCGGTCGATTTGCTGGAATCGTTGAGCTTCGGTAGAAGCTTTTCGGAACAGAAGGCATCGATCTCTGTAAGCAATTCTTCTTCTTCCTTCTGCATCGTGGCCATCGGGAAGGACATGATCATGGACAAGATGAGACCTAACAGAGTGGTATCAAACGCCACACCCAATCCACTGGTGAGGCTGTTGATCGATTCCTTAAGGGCCTCGGGATCGGTGGAGCCAGCGGAGAGGGAACTGACCGCTTGAGATAACCCCTGAACCGTGCCGATGAAACCGAGGATGGGAATCGCCCAGAGGAAAACTTTGAGCAGGGCGTAGGATCCCGTAATGCGATTGGCATCGATATCCGATTGGGCAGACAGGAGAGTGGCAACTTCGCTGTTGTTGTTGCGTTTTTCGAAGAGTTCCATGCCCTTGCGGATGCGATTGACCATCAGACTGTCACGCAAACGGTTGGGAAGTTTGTAAATGTGATCGATGAATCCGCCTACCGTATGGGAATTGATCTCGCTGCCCAACTTGACAGGCACGACATCCAACAACATGGCGCGACGCTGGCGCTTGGTTTTTTTCCATTTCATCACCAGGATCACCATGCCCCAGAGGAAAAAGAATACTTCGGCGTAGTTCACCCATCCGCGTTTGAGAAAAAGATCCCCGAGTTTCGGTTCCTGTGGATTGGGTCCCAGTAACGGAATCATGGCCACGAGGAAAATGACGCTGATCATCACACCATAGGCAAGGCTGACGAAGAAATTGACATTCGCGTGATCATCTTCATTCCATCCGCCGCGCTGACCTTGCGCGTGCTGGGTGAGGCTGGCCGAAGTAACCCGTGTTGGTTTAACGGCAATGGCGGCCAATGAGGGGATTTGAAATTTGCTATTGCATCCGGGGCAGGATACGATTTTTCCAGCATGTTCGTCTTCAGCAGTCATGCTGATTTGGCAGTGGGGACATTGGAATTCCATGGTTTTTTGTGTCAGAGTGATGGTTGAGAGCTAGGTTAGAGGAACAGATGTGTGAGACAAGACAAGAAGTGTGTCATCATGATGCTAGTCGATCAGTGCGGAGTGCTCATGCGATCTCGTTCTCGGGTGAAAAACCATGAAATGAGCAACAATGCCACCAAAAGCAACACCCACAGGTGCCAGTAGGGGTCACCTGTGCTATGTGCCTCGATGGAGATTTTTTTCGCATCAGCGAGTTGATTCAACTCGCCACACAAGCGGAAATCCGCTTCGCGAGTATCGGCAAAATGCGTTGCCGTTTCCATGAGGATCTGATCCTGTTGCCGGTATCGGAAATAGCCTGGCGTATCAGGACTGGTCAACGGCATCCGTGCATCCACAACCGTGGTCCGTATGGTCTCGCCTGATTTGTTGAGTTCCAGCAATTGAACCGGCGATGCCGTGATGGGAGTTGAAGTCGCCAAACGAATGGGTTGAGAAATTTCCAGATTTTCTTGCGATGCTGCCACCTTGCGCTCACGGATTTGCTCGATGAAACGCAGCAACATGACGATCATGGCCGGTTGGTTATCGATATTAGACAATCGCGGATCAAAATTGAACATGAGTTGTTGAGACGCGGGGCGTTCCGCTTCAGCAGGCACCTCCCGCAAGAGGATCAGTGGCCGCTGATCCTGACGGAGTAAGACTTGATCATTGCGTCGTATTTCTAGAGGGATGGTTTCACGTACTAGTAGGGATTGCCAGTTGAGACCGTCCATGAGAGGATGCTTCTCCGCAATGATGCCGCCCGCAAGGTATTGTCCACCTTGCGTCCCATCATTCACAAACATCACGGCATGACCCACCGAAGGGGTGGGATCAAGGGGATCATAGGACACCAGAGCGATGTCCGCATCCATTGCACTTCCTGTCACCAACTGATCGATGGAGCGAAGCAATTTTTTCGAAAGTTCATCCAGCGACGCGCTGCTACATAGTTTGAGTTGTTTGGGTTGTGGGCGAACGAGACGCATGGTGTCATCGATCGGAAACTCGTCTGACGACAACCTGATCTCGACGCGATTTGCGTTCCTTGGGAAACTCGATTGCAGAGTGACCACGCTCCGCGCCGGCAATGCAATGTCTTTCGGAGAGGAAGTCGAACCATTGTCCCCATCTGCCTGCCAACGACGAGTCGTGTTATTTTCGGAATAATTTTGTAGTGTTGCACGCCACACTACATCGCCATTTTTGGTTTCGAACGAGAGCCCCGTAAATCCCACGTTATCGATGACTTCCCCCACGCTCAACGAAATGGCCTCAAAGGGCAACTTCTCCGTGGGAGTATCAGTCGCATAGATCAGGATCCCATCACGGGAGACAAGCGAGCGGCCGAGACGTAGGGCAAGGGTTGGGTCCGTTGTGCCAGATGCGGGTTGCCAAGCCTGCATGGCGCGCAACAATTCATCCAAGGACTTTCCAGCATACATTCTCGGCTTTCCCGGCGTTGATTCCAGAACTGTGTATTCGACCTCCGAGGCAAACCCTTGCAAATCGGGCAATTCACGAGCCATGGCCGCGATCAGGCGATCCTTGCTCACCATCATCGATGCAGAGGAATCGAGCACAACTGCGATCCGCTGTGTGCTGCGGGCGACAGGGTAGCGTGGCTCGATCAACAACCAGCTGAGGAGTATCACGCTCAATAGCTGCATCCATAGGGGAACAGACTGTGTCAGACGATCTATATGGCGACCGCTGCTGGCCTCGCGATGCGTTTTTTCCAGCAAAAAAAGCGTCGAAACCGGAATCATTTGCGCCTTCCGCTGCAGAAAGTGGATCAGGATGACGGCAGGAATTCCCAACAGGGCCCACAATCCAGCTGGGTTCGCAAATGTCGGCATACGTTGGAAGTAGCGAATCGATGAAGATTTGGCGAGATGAAACTGAGGATCAAATGCGGTGTGGCATCAAGAGGGCGTCATGGCAAAATCGTTTGATTTAGCATGGGTTCGATGCGAGCAGCGAGCTTAGGAAAAAAACGCAAGGTTGCGTCACGGGTGTGAGCGCTGAATTCGTCGATGCTTTCGCCACGCGAAGCCGCGATGTGTTCCGCCGTAAACCGAACAAATGAGGGCTCGTTGCGTTTGCCACGGTGTGGCACAGGGGCGAGGTAAGGTGCATCGGTTTCCACCAGAAATGTTCCTAAGGGCAAGCGGGATGCTACTTCTGAAACATCATGGGCTGATTTAAAAGTGGTGACACCTCCGAACGATACGAGTCCACCGAGTTCGATCACTCGAAGTGCGTTGGTCTCATTTCCGATGTAACAATGAAAAAGAGCTCTCACATCGCTAGCGAATGACTGGTAAACCTCAAGCGCATCCTCAAAAGAATCACAGCCTTGGCGATCTCGAGTGTGAATCACGACACCGAGACCACAAGCGCGAGCCAATGCGAAATGTTGTCGTAAAAATGCAATTTGACGATGACGGAATGCGGTCTCGTCCCAGCCCTCCGGGGCGGGGTGATAATAGTCCAAACCTGTTTCTCCAATGCCGACGACACGCGGGTCCGACATGTGAGCGGAGATGACTTCGACGGCATCGTCAGGAGCGTGATGAACATCGCACGGATGAATGCCGAGGCAAACCCCGACGTTGTCATAGGTGTCCGCAATCGTAAGGTTGGCATCCACGTCTTCAAGGCAAGTAGCAAGAGAAACCATGGCGCTGACTCCTGACTGGCACGCTCTCGAAATCAACGAATCCAGCTCGCTGGGGTCGAATTTCTGAGATGCCAGATGACAGTGGGAATCAATCAACATGAGAATTTTCCCTTTGATTCCAGGCGATCAAATCGGCGTAGGCCACTCCGCCTCCACCAAATAGATCGAGTGCACTCCCAACCGTGACATCCATGCGACCGTTGCTCAGTTGTTCAATGGCGATCAGATCTGCCATGCCAGCGACCCCACCGGCGTAGGTGAGGGGGATGCGACCCCATGCGCCTAACAACTGCACCAAATCGTGATCGATGCCCGCGCACAAACCTTCGACATCCGCGGCATGAATGAGAAACTCAGCGCACTGACCGGCCAGTTGATCCAAAGTGGAAGTGCTCACAGCCAGATCGGTTAATGTCTGCCAGCGGTTCATTGCTACGGTCCACCCGCTTTCGGTGCGACGGCAACTCAAGTCGATCACCAACCGATCGCGCCCGACAGCACGAACCAAAGCATCGAGACGATGAGGCAAAAAATGACCCTGAGGATCAAACAGAGTAGAAGTGACGATGACATGGCTCGCTCCAGCCTCCAACCAAGCTTCTGCGTTGTCAGCCGTAATTCCACCGCCGATTTGAAGCCCACCAGGCCATGCGGCGAGCGCATTTCTCGCGGCGGTCTCGTTGCCACTGCCCAAACAGATCACGTGCCCCCCCAGCAATTGATCTTGCCGATACTGATGCGCATACCAAGCGGCATCATGTTCAGAAACGAAGTTTTCCCGCGGTCCGGCCCCTTGATCACGCAGAGTGCCGCCGACAATTTGTTTTACCTTTCCATGATGAAGGTCGATGCATGGTCGAAATTTTGTCATCGCACGGCGACAACAAACCATTATGATGCGATCAACTCCAGCACCAAATGAGAGAATTCACCTCGTTCATCCTCCCAATCACCATCCTCATCGCGGGCGCGGTCCTGAGTTCATGCGACAAGCCGAAACTGAATCCTCTGCCCGTCACAAAGCCAGTGGAAATCACGATCGAGCAGGGCATGGTTCGCTTGCCTGGTGGGACATACATCATGGGGTCGAGCGGACTCTTCCAAACCGAATTCGGTCCTAAGGTTTTTCCCGAAGAAAAGCCGCAGCACAAAGTTACGGTGCGGGGATTCTGGATGGATCAGACAGAAGTGACGAACGCCCAGTTCCGTGACTTTGTCGATGCAACAGGATACGTGACTTTTGCCGAGCGCGATGCGAAAAAAGAGGATTTTCCCGCAGAGGCTCTGGCCAATCTGCCACCATTTCCGTTCAAACAAGGGTCTCTCGTGTTTGTGCCTGACTCACAGACGCAAGGAGATCCCAGCGAACCCGGAAATTTCATGAACTGGTGGCGATGGGATACAACTGCCAATTGGCGCGCGCCCATGGGCAAGGGCAGCAGTATCGACGGGTTGGATGATCATCCGGTCGTTTGCGTGAATCTCGATGACGCCTTGGCCTATGCAACATGGGCACGGAAACGCCTCCCCACTGAGGCCGAGTGGGAATACGCGGCACGTGGCGGAGAAACCCAATTCGATTTCATCTGGGGCAACCAACAACAACCCGGTGACAAGCCGCTGTGCAATCACTGGCAGGGGGATTTCCCCAATCAAAACACGAAACTGGATGGTTACATTTTTACTTCCCCTGTGAAAACTTATCCAGCCAATCCTTTCCAGTTGTTTGACATGGCAGGCAATGTTTGGGAGTTTTGTTCCGACTACTATGATCCCGATTATTTCAAAATCAGTCCATCCGAGCATCCTCAGGGACCAGAAACCTGGGTCAATCGCGATACGGGCGTAAAAGGACAAGCTCCGGCGCATCACGTCAGCAAAGGTGGTTCTTTCCTCTGCCATGAATCGTATTGCCTGAGATTCCGTCCTGGCGCGCGGCATTCCTGCGACCTCCAGTCGCCCACCAATCATACCGGATTCCGTTGCGTGAAGGATTTGTGAAGGGTCACGACAAAGCATGCCTCACAACGACAGTCGTCTTGACATCGGTATAGGCATTCAGTCAGTCTTGCGCAGTTGATGAAATTCGCGCGCATGTGTCTTGTCCCATTGTTTGCTTTGCTAGGACAAGGTTGCGCTTCGTTGTCGTCTCAAAACTCTTGGCAACAAGCCGTGCAGCGTCATGTGTCCCAACTAGGGTTTCGCAATTGGATCGTCATTGCTGAGGCTTCCTTTCCTGCTTACAGTAGAACGGGCGTACATCAGATTGAAGCGCAAGGTGAAATCCCGGAAGTCATGGCGCAGGTCTTGCAAACCATCGATCAAACCCAGCATGTCAAACCGAACGTCTACCTCACGCGCGAATTGCGATCGATGGACAATAATACAGCGCCGGGAATCGATGAGTTGAAAAAGAAGAACGATCAAATTCTCGCAGGAATGGAAGTAGCAAGCTTGGATCAAGAATCTCTTATGAGTTTGGTCGCCGATGCCAACCGCAGCTTTGACGTGCTGGTCATTCGTACCACTTCACCCTTGCCCTACAGTTCCGTTTTCCTCGAACTACAGCCCGGATATTGGGACTCTGATTCCGAACTTGAGTTGAGGAATCGAATCGAACGCGAGCGCAAAAACAAAAGCAAATCATAGACATTCCCCATGAATCAGAGCAAAGAACAACAGATCCGCGCGGAGCGGGAAAAAGCGTGGATTGGTGATGCGGTTCTATGCCTCTTCGCCCGCAAATTCGTTTTGCGCGAGCGCCAATCCATGGATGCCGAGTGGTTTACGCATTTGACCTCCAATGGCTTCCTCAGTGCGCTAGGCAATCCCACCAGCGTTGAGGCGAAAATCGGCTCCATCTATGGCGAACAAGGACTGGAAGCAGCCTTTGCCTACATGGACGAGACCCTCGTGCCGCTCTTTCGCAAGCAGATCGCTAAAAAGAAGAAATGAGACTCTGGGGTTCATTTACTGAATTCAAGGTAGTCTTTCATTTTTTCTAGTGTCTTGGCTCCGATACCCGGCACTCTCAGCAAATCTTCGGCACGGCGATAGGGCCTGTGTTTCATGATTTCTTCGGCGCTTTTTTCCCCAATGCCCGGAATGGCAGTCAGTTCTGTTCGGGTAGCCGTATTCGGATTGATTCGTTTTCCTTGGGGGGCTTTGGCGGAGTCGATGCCAATTTGATCCATGGCTTCCTCTTCGCGCTGCATTTTCCTCTCCGCGGGCAGTTGGTCGCCATCGGTGATTGCCCAGACGCCGCGTTTGTTGATGGCAGCCTGCAGCTCCCGATCCGCAAGCCCTGCTGCATATTCGCGGGCAGAACGAGCAGGCTGGTGATAGGTTTCTCTGGTGACTCCGAACGCTCGTGCCAATCCCATGCGCACCAGTTCCTCCGCCACATCCTTGCCGTCCGACGTGACGACAAAAGCATAGACGCGCTTGAAGTCGGCATCGCCCCGAGCATCGGACTCGGCAGTGTGAACGGTAAAAGGCTTTTCTAACATTTTCGCCACTTCGGCGGCAGCCTTGGCTCCATATGACTTAGCGATTTCCGCCGCGCGTTGCGGGTCGGCATCCACATGAGTGATGCCGAAGTAACTGCGCTGGTGTCTCAGCCTACGACTATCTGTGGCGTCGCCGATGTGCCACTCGATACAGTCTGCAGCATACAAACGGACGGTGAATGGCTCTGCTCCGGGCGGACACACTTGAAAACTATCTCCATCCGCCCACGCGGTTTTTTGCAACACACATTGGCGATAGGTTTTCAGCGGTTTGCTTTGCGCGACGAGCGGGGTCTGCAGCAAGCACAGAAACGTGGCGAAAAGAAAATGTTTCATAGGTGGGTGGGGCAGAGTGCGGAAAAATGTTCACCCTTGGCCTGGTGGATGAATGGTGCGAAGGTGATCGATGCCATTGCGTTCGAATTCCGCCCAGTAGCGTTTTTCCCATTCTACGGTCTGGGCTCGGCGCTGTTCCTCGGTGAGTTGATTCCATGCGTCGAATCCGATGCGTTGCAGCAGATCACGGTCCGCCAAGCGGATGACCAGTTCTTCCCAGAAGCTTTCTTGGCGGAACTCCTCGTAGCAGGAGAAGAAAAACGATTTTTTCTGGAAATCGTCCGTAACTTGGTAATGTTGCTCTGCTTCGTTGAACTCGATCATCTGATTCCACCCGGCGCAGTAAAGATGCTCAAAAATCTTATTTTCCAAACGGTTGATGGCCGCCATATGGTTTTGGAAAGCAGGGTGTTGATTCCACTCAGCGACCATGGTGGCAAGTGAAAGCAACTCGACGAGCGTCTGCAGTTCGTCATCAGAAAAACGGAAATTCATGGGAACGATCGTAGCGTGAGTGATCAGCGATGGGGGAGTTTCGACTCGACAGCATCTAGTATGTCTGTGAGTTCGGCAAGCCTGCCAACACCCTGATAACCACAGGCGAGGTCACCCGTGGCAGGCTCTACGAAATGAACGCCATCCGCCTTGAGGACGGCCACATTGCGTTGTGTGGCGGGATGATTCCACATTTTCCCATTCATAGCGGGAGCTACAATCACAGGAGTCGTTCGAGGAAGGGCAAGATAGGTCGACGTCAAAGGATCGGGAGCCAGTCCATTGGCAAATTCAGCGAGCAGAGAAGCCGTGGCGGGGGCTACCAAAAAAAGATCGGCCGAGTCTGCCAACTCAATGTGCCCCGGTTTCCAAGACTGGGTTTCATCCTCCCAGGAAACCAAAACCGGATGACGTGTCAATGTTTGTAGGGTGAGGGGAGTGACGAATTCGCAGGCGCTGTTCGTCATGAGACAACGCACCTGATGACCTCTTTTGACCAATTGGGACGCGAGATCGGCCGCTTTGTAGGCGGCAATGGAACCGGAGATACCTAATACGATGTTCATTTCTTTGGAAGACCATTAGCAGTATCGCGGGAGACGCGCAAGCGTTCGGCCACAAGTAAGGACCTAAAGCGAGCGTAATCCTCTTCCCGGGTCGAGGATATGAGGCGGTATTGATACTCGCGCCAATGCGACATTTCCCCGATGGCATTTTTCAGACGCAACGCGATGACTTCTTCGCTATCGGTATTGCGCCCCGTCAAACGCGCCACCAATTCCTCATCCGTAGGAGGCATGACAAAAAGATCGATCAAGGCGCGACATATTTCCGGATCCTCACAAGAGCGAACCTGAGCTGCCCCTTGGACGTCAATGTCCATCACAACATCCATGCCCTTTTGGATGAATTGCAAAACCTCTGACTTGAGAGTGCCATACGAATTACCATGCACTGTTGCATATTCCAGAAAGTCGCCCCCATCGATTTTTTTGTCGAATTCTTCACGACTGAGAAAAAAGTAATCTCTTCCATCTACTTCGCCCGGACGAGCAGCGCGCGTGGTGCATGAGATCGAGTAATGAGCCTCTCTATCGTCTGCCAAGCGGCGACAAAGCGTGGTTTTTCCTGACCCGGATGGGCCTGATACTAAAAGAAGGATGCCAGTGCGTGGGGGCATGCGCGAATTGTGAACGAAGAACGCTAGCGATGGCAGAAAAAAATCGCCATGCCTCGCATAATCTGCTAGTTGATCGGAATGCAAAACGAATTTTCTCAAGAACCTGCTCACAAAAAAGGCCTGTCCGCTTGGGCCTGGACTGGGATCGGATGCGGCACAGTGTTGTTGATCGGTCTCATCGTGATCGTCCTATTGCTCGGAGTATGCCATCGCAAATTCAAGGATTTCAAAAAGGATATGCAGCAGAATCCTGAACGCGCGGCGGCGGAGATGATCATCGAGATCCATCCGGATTTTTCCGTCGTGCACGCCAATGATGAAACCAAGCAGATGACCATTCGCGAGGACAAAACTGGCCAACAATCGACGTTCTCCTATCGTGACATCGCGGACGGAAAATTTGCCGCGAGCGAACCGGGGGGAGTGGAAATGAATCTCGGCAACTTCGATCTTTCTTCACTTCCGTCATGGATCGAACTTCCCGCCGATGCCCAAGCGCGCAGCGGTTATCAGTCTCAGAAATCCGGAAAAACAACTGGCGTAGTAGTCGTCACCACGGAGATGCCGGCGCGCGATGTGCAAAAACACTTTGAAAAATCGTGGGAACGATGGAAAAACTTTTATGGATCCTCGAACTCCATGACCATGAACGCGGTGGAGACCATTCACATGGAAAGAAAGTCCGATGCCAAATCGATCCATGCTGTGATTCAATCGAACGCTGGTGTCACCACAGTGACGGTGACCTACAGTGAGAAGTGATTCACTTGACCAAGCGCATCATAAGATCCTTGCTTTCCAGTGTCTGACCCACTTCCACCAGAATCTCTTGCACGGTGCCATCGCAGGCTGCCGTAACCGTGGTGAACATTTTCATGGCTTCGAGAGTCAACAGTGGTTCGCCCTCCTTGACCTTGTGCCCAACACTGACTGCCATACTGGCTACCATGCCCGGCATAGGCGCGGCGATCTGCAAGGGATCTGAGGGATCCGCCTTGACACGAGCTGTGGTGGCCTTGGCAGCACTCTTGTCTTCTACCTGCACATGGCGGGGGTATCCATTCAGCTCGAATATCGCGGTGCGCTGTCCTGCCGCATCCACTTCCGTAATGTTGTGGAGTCGAATGAACAGCGTTTTGCCCGCCTCGAGATTGAGGGTTACTTCCTCCTTGGGCTTCAGACCATAAAAGAATGCGGGAGAGGGAAGCACCGCGAGATCACTGAATGACTTGCGTGATTTGACGAAGTCCTTGAAGACCTGCGGATACATGAGATACGAGTATAGCTCGTCATCATTTGCCGTTTTGTGGCCAGTGACCTTCGCCACTTCTGCACGCGTCTTTTCGAGATCGACTTTTTCTGCGCGTTCTCCCGGACGATTGGTAAAGGGCTTCTTGTTGCCGAGAATGATTTTCTGAATGTCTTTCGGCCATCCGCCGATCGGCTGACCGAGTCCACCTTGGAGCATGTCGATCACGCTCTCAGGAAAGTTCGTGCCGGGTGGCAGGGCGTGAAGGTAATCGCGGGCATCTCCCGGTTTGACGCCTCTTGAAATGAGAAACATGCACATGTCACCAACAACCTTCGATGATGGTGTTACTTTTACGATGTCTCCGAAAAGCAAATTCACTTCGGCATACATGCGAGCGATTTCTATCCATCGATGGCCAATGCCCATGCTCTCGGCTTGCTCCTTCAGGTTGGTGTATTGCCCACCTGGCATCTCGTGAAGATAGACTTCCGCCGTACCGTGAGGTTCCGCGGTATCGAATGGTTTGTAGTAAGTGCGGACGTGAGCCCAGTAGTCGGAATACTCATTGAGAGCATCGAGATCGAGTTTGGTGTCGCGAGGATGATGCTGAAGTGCTGCTACGACGGAATTCAAATTGGGCTGCGAAGTGCATCCGCTCATGCTAGCGATGGCCGCATCACAAATGTCCACACCAGTCTCGGCAGCCATGAGGATGGAGCTCGCATTGATGCCTGAGGTGTCGTGCGTATGAAAATGAATGGGGAGACCGATTTCCTCTTTTAGAGCCTTCACCAGTTTTTTGGCGGCAAGAGGTCGGCACAAGCCCGCCATGTCCTTGATGCATAGCATGTGGGCTCCCATTCTCTCTAACTCCTTGGCGAGCTTGACGTAGTAGGTGAGATCATACTTGTCGCGTTTGGGATCGAGGATATTTCCGGTGTAGCAAATCGTCCCTTCACAAAGCGATTGAGTCTCCTCGCGGACGGCCGTCATCGCCTCGGTAAGGTTGGGCAAGTAGTTCAAGCTGTCGAAAATGCGGAATATGTCCATGCCGTTTTCGGCAGAGTGCTTGATGAAACCGCGCACGACATTGTCAGGATAATTGGTGTACCCCACTGCATTGGAACCGCGGAATAGCATCTGGAAAAGAATGTTCGGCACGCGTTCGCGAAGTTGGCGCAGGCGCTCCCACGGGCATTCCTTGAGGAATCGCATGGCTGTGTCGAACGTAGCGCCGCCCCACATTTCCATGGAAAAAAGTTCTGGTGTGCGATGAGCCACGGCATCTGCCACAGCGAGCATATCAAAGGACCTCACACGTGTTGCCAAAAGCGACTGGTGTGCATCGCGCATGGTGGTATCCGTTAAGAGCAGTCGTTTTTGTTTAAGGATCCATTGTGCAAATTTCTCTGGACCCAATGCGGTCAGAAGTTGCTTGGTTCCATCAGCGGGTGGTGTGAGGTGATCGTAGTTCACACGGGGAGCGGGCGTAAACACGCGATCGCTGATGAAACCTTTGGTGTTGGGATTGCCGTTGACCGTGACATCAGCCAGATAGCTCAAGAGTTTTGTCGCACGATCCTTCTTCGAAGCGAATGTAAAAAGCTGGGGATTCGTGTCAATAAAACGGGTCGTGGCATCCCCCGCACGGAACTGCGGGTCTGCAATCACATTCTCCAAGAAAGGAATGTTGGTCTTCACCCCGCGGATACGGAATTCACGCAAGGCGCGGTCCATGCGATCGAGCGCGATTTGGTAGGTGCGACCGAAAACCGTCACTTTCACGAGCATCGAATCGTAATATGGAGTGATCACTGCGTTTTGGGTGCCCAGAGCGCCGTCGAGACGAATGCCGAAACCTCCGGCACTGCGGTAAGTGAGGATCTTTCCGAAATCGGGAGTGAAATGGTTTTCTGGATCTTCCGTGGTGATGCGGCACTGAATCGCAAAGCCGGATTTCTCCACCTGATCCTGCCTCGGCAGATCCATCACATCGTCATGCAGGCGATGCCCCATGGCGATCTGGATTTGCGATTGCACGATGTCAATCGCGGTAATTTCCTCTGTGACCGTATGCTCCACCTGAATGCGGGGATTCATTTCGATGAAATACCAGTCTCCGGAATCTACATCGACGAGGAACTCGACCGTACCTGCGTGGGTGTAGTTGACCTCACGAGCAATGGCGAGCGATGCGTTGCAAAGACCCTCAATGATGGATGGATCGATGCCATAACTCGGCGCCATCTCAATTACCTTCTGGTGACGGCGCTGCACAGAGCAGTCACGCTCGTGCAAATGAAGCACATTGCCGTGTTTGTCGGCCAGAATTTGAACCTCAATGTGCTTGGCTCGTCCGACAAATTTTTCAAGGAACACAGCTCCGTTGCCGAAGGCTCGCTGGGCTTCCGTTTGCGCCTCTTCCAACAAGGGCTCCAGATCTTTTTCCTCACGCACAACACGCATTCCGCGACCGCCACCGCCGAAGGCCGCCTTGATGATCAGCGGAAACCCGATATTTTTGGCTGCCTTGATGGCTTCTTTTCGATCGCTCACCGGCTCGGGCGTGCCCTGAAGAGTAGGGACTTTCAGTTTTTCTGCGACGTTACGTGCCGCTGTCTTATCGCCCATGCGGTCAAGGATATCGGCGTCCGGGCCGATGAAGATGATGCCATTTTTCTCACAAGCGCGGGCAAAGTCTGGGTTTTCGGAAAGGAATCCGTAGCCGGGGTGAATCGCATCGACACCCTTTTCCACAGCGAGTGCCACAATGCCATCGACATCGAGATACGCACCGAGTGGACCTTTTTCCTGATTCAGTTGGTAGGCTTCGTCCGCCTTGAAACGATGAGGGCAGAAGCGATCTTCATAAGCGTAAATGGCAACCGTGCGAATGCCGAGTTCAGTGGCCGCTCGCATCACGCGAATCGCGATTTCAGAGCGGTTGGCGACAAGAAGTTTTTTGATAGCGCGGGGCGCGGTTTTGGGCATGCAAAAAATTGCTCGATCGTGCGGTGACGATCAAGTCGAAAATCTAGCATCTTTCTCGCTAGTCTAACAGGAAACGGGAATCAATAGGTGGGTGCTCCGTAAGGATCTGCTGAGCCTCCGCCTCTTTTTTCCTGGATTTTGTTTTTCGTCCAAATCACGCCTTCTTTGGCATCACGATACATTCCGATGGCGGTATTGCACGATACGAGCGACAGACAAAAGGCACACAAAGCAAAAATTTTCATCGCCAACAAAGTAGCAAAACACCCGATCCTAGCAATCGAAAAATGTTGGCACTGTGAGCAAAATGATCAAGCTAGGGAATCAGGTTCTGAATCTCAATATTCGAACATGTACACCATCATGAAGGCAAGAAATACGACGAATTTCACGGATGGATGAGCCAGATGCCACGATCTCCATATCCAAGTTGAATCGAAATCATGCAATACTTCTGCATTTCCCCTCATTTCCGCCTCGATGTTTTCATCCGTAAATCCTCGTGAAATATCCGCTCTTGCTGAGCGTCATACGCGCTTGAGACGCAGAGAATCGTTCCCATTCCGCCGATCTCCATGGACCTTTATCGGGGCAGGCGGATTTCTCCTGCATGACATCATTTTCCTCGCTGGATCGACGAGATTCCGTGAGTCGACCGATCCTGCGGACTCATGCCCCACATGGTATGCAGAAGCTGCGCATCTCTCATCAGTTTTATGACCCTTGTTTGCCGCAACTGGCTCAATGGTCACGCAAAACCTTGCCGCCCAATGATAGGATGCGCGCGTTTCCTTTGGCGGTTTCCGCTTCGGCGATTTGTCCGTCTCGCACATACATTTGGGAAAGTGCCGTCCATGCGAGTAAATCATTGGGCCTCAACGTGGTCGCCTGCAGTCCACAGCCGATGGCTTCCTTGATCTGCCCCAATTTCAAAAGACACATGCCCAAGGCGTGCCAAGCATCGAAATCATCAGGATTCGCGCCTACACATTGACGATAGAGCGTCACCGCGGCTTCGAGATCACCCACCGCCAGATTGCCATTGGCTTCATCGAACCATTGATCGCGCTCCGAGGAGTCCATCCTTTATTGGGAAACTTTGGATGAAGCACTGCGTTCTGACAACCATGATTGGAATGCCATCACACGCATTTGCTCCTGGTAACGCGAAAGTCCACCCATGATCATGCTTTCGGTGTTGGGATCCTTTTCGATCTCGCGTTTGTCGACAACAGCGATCACGGCACCTTTGTCCGTGTTGATGATTTCTGTGAGGCTACCGGGATTGACGTATTGCGCCGCCGTGAAAATCGCCGAGGCTTCTGGTTTGCCTGCAGGGTTTTCACCATTGCGGATCGGTCCTACGCTGCTCGTTGTTTGACCCGCATCCTTCGCGGCGTCAGCAAATGACTTGCCACCCTTAACGGCTTCCTCGATTTTTTTCTTCAAGTCCTCGGCGGCGGCTTTTAGGGCTTCTTTGCCTTTCTCCTCGACCCATTGCTTGGTCACTTCTTCTTTGGCTTCTTCAAATGACTTCACACGCGATTCCTCTTCTGCATCGAGACGTGCGATGAACCAATCCGCATCGCCAACGGGAAAACTGGAAGTAAATTTCGAGATGGGATCGGAGGTTGTCTTGAGGTCGAACAGCAACTGCGTCAACGTTTTGCTCGTTTTGCGTGGTGTCAACGGGAGCAGGGTATCCGGCACGGTGGATGCGGTGAACAAATCCGTCACGCGAATCTCCCAGCCCTCTTTTTTCACTGTATTTTCGAAATCACCGCCCTTACTGGTTTCAATGGCGGCAAGAATATCATCCATCTTTGCGGCCACATCGAGCTCTGCCTTGCGTCGTTTTTCTAGAATGGCCTTGTCTTCCGCAGAAGGTTCTGGTGCTGGATCACCCTGCTTGGCGGGCTTGGGTGGTTCGGGGGCCTTTTCTGCACCTTGGGGATACTGGGGCTTACCAATCACATAGGAAAACTTGCGACGTGTTTCGGTTTTGAAGCTGTCTTTGCGGATCTCCCAATATTCCTTGAGTTGCTCGTCCGTAGGCTTTTGTTTGGCTGTGAAATCCACAAGTGGGAGGCTCACATAGGTAGCTGCAATCTTTTGTGACATTGCCTGGTAGCTTTGTTTGACGGCATCAGGGCTCACTTCGATCGCACCGCCTAACAGCGTCTGCAATTTCTCATAGGTCAGGAAATCCTTGATCAAGAGGAAAAGGTCAGCCTCCGTGAGCCCGCTTTTCCCCAGACCATTCATGATGAAGTTCTGGTAACTCTCCTGATTGAACTTCTTTACACTGCGACTGGTGGGATCGGAGTCAGTAAAGACCGATCGTTCGCGAACGTAAGCTTGAATCTCTGCATCGCCCGGCTGAATTCCGAACTCTCGACCTGCCTCTTGCAAAAACAGTCGATTGACGAAAAAGCTTTTCTCCATCGCGTCCTCCGTAGTCGACTTCGTGTCCGTAAGAGCATTGACGAAGCGATACAGATCGAGCGATTGATACGAGGAGAGTTGTTCTGCCAATTTCCGCGAGCTGGGACCGATGCGACGGAACTCGTTGATGTCATAGCTCACATCGTTCACCGAAATGCTATTAGCGCCCGATTGGCGGAAGAAGCGCTCAGAATCCATGAGCAGGAATCCGATGAACACAGCGACGAGAGCAGCGATAATGACGCCTGGGTATTTGCGAAGGTTTTCAATCATGATGTGGTCAAAAAAAAGATTACCGCACAAGGCGGGGAGGGAAGTAAATCGGTTATTCCAGAGCATCGCAACCATAATTGCATGCCAGTCGTCGGTTTTTTCTTGAAAAAATTTCTAAGGTTTTTCTCGGCGCGGTGTCTTTATCTCTGTAACACCATGGATTACTCCATTCGGCTCAGATGAATCATCGATCTCCAAACGTTGTGCCACATGCTGCGACCCAAAAGTCTGCAGACGATGTGGGCGTTTCGGGTGAGCCCCTCAGCCTGCGATCCCTCTTCGACGCCGAGGAATCAGCCCTGCTCCGTTTTGCCTATGGAGTGGTGGGACATCTCGAAACCGCGCAAGACCTCGTGCAGGAGGCATTTTTGCGCCTGCACGAACACTGGCATGAGGTGGAGCATCCCAAGCCTTGGCTGTATCGATCGGTGCGAAACATGGCGATCAACTACCTCAGGGATCATCGCAAGGAGAGGCAAATCAGTGAAGGAGCCGACTGGGAGAGTGAGTCGCCCACGGCAGCACAGGTATTGGGACGCCACGAAGCAGTCGGCGTGCTCCGCATGCTAATGGCAGAAATGCCGACACAGGATCAGCAGCTGATTTCATGGAAATATCTGAACGGTCTTTCCTATGAGGAAATCAGCCGGCAATCGGGTCTATCGATCAGCAATGTGGGCTACAAACTGCATCATTTGCTCAAGTCACTGGCAGATGGCATGCGGCGCATGGGCGTGGAAAGCGGGGAAGGATAAAATATCACATCAATGAATGAAGAATATTCACATTTGACAGCCACGGGTGACGAAGCCACGGAGGCAAGAATCATCGCTTGGGTGCTTGGAGAAACATCGGCCTTTGAGTCCGCCGAGTTGGAAAAACTTTGCTCAGATCAACCCGAGTGGAGGGTGTTTCAACGTCGTATGCACGTCTTGCACGATTGTCTCAGAGAGGCACATACCGCGCAACCATCATCCGAGTGGACGTTGCCGGATGAGAAACGTCAGAAACTGAATGAAGTCATGGGGGGAGCGGAGAAGGCGAAGCCATCCATCAAGCACCCGCGTCGCCAGATATGGCGTAGGATTGTCGGCATGGCCGCTTGTCTGGGACTGCTGGTGGCGGTGATGAGTCTCATGACTGGCAAGTTCGAGACCCTGATCGATACAGCCATGAAAACAACGCAGGAGGCGGAAATCGCCGAATTTGCCTATGTTGAAGCAGACCCGCCGCCGATGACACGCATGGTCAGGAATCCCGTAAGAGCGGCAGATCGTGCAGAGGCTCCCGCTCATGACCTTCTGATGAAAGGCAAGAAGGAAGAAACTTTGACTGGCCAGATCGCCACGGTATCCAGTCTAAAACTTCCTACAGATGAGAATGCATATTACCCGCTCACGTCGTCAGATTTTGTAATGAATGAAGCGATCGCGGATGCTCAGCCCAGAAGCGGAAAATGGGTAACGTCTGATACCTCTTCACGCGCTCAAACAATCGGATCATTGACCAATCCATCTTTGCAGCAGGCTGGAAAAGGTGAGGGTAGTAGTGCTGGCGGAGGCGGGTCACGCTTGCGTGAGGCCGAAGGATGGGCCATCACTGGGCAATCCGATGGATCGCAAACAGCCTATCAGTCTTCAATACGAGAAGCTTCCTCCCAAGTTCATGCGGGCCGAAAATCGGACATTGTCGACAACGATTTACAAGAAAATCGTCTCCGTGCCTATGATGGTGCCCGCGCAGAATGGGACACAGATATCGACAAGTCGTTGGAACGGCAAGTCGCTGAGAAAAAAACAAAAGAGTCGACTCCCTCGTCTGTCGTCCCATCCGCGATGGCGGCGGACGGCGTTTTCGCCGGCAAATACATCGATGCTATTTCAGGCAAGATCTTGGATGAACTTCAAAAATCAGCCACTACCGCAGCCCCCACTCGATCGCCCCATCCGGAATTATGGGCTTCTCAGGAACCCTATTCCACCTTTTCACTGCGAGTCAGCGACAACTCATTCCGCATGGCTCAAGCTGCGATGGCTCAGAACGAGAAACCTGCTGCTGACTCAATACGAGTTGAAGAGTTTTACAATGCTTTTGATTACGCCGATCCCATGCCCGCCGCCCAAGAACCTGTTGCGATATGCATGGAGCAATCATCTCATCCCGTTCTGCCACAGCGTCAACTGCTCCGCATCGCCCTGCGCACTGCCTCAGCAGGACGCGATGCCTCTCAACCGCTCCATTTGACCTTGTTGGTGGATCAGTCCGGATCCATGGCTCGTAGCGATCGCCACAAGACCCTGATGGAAGCAATCAAAGAACTAGGATCTCTGCTCCAAGCCCAGGATCAGATTTCGCTCATTGGATTCTCTCGCACACCCCGATTGCTTGCAGAAAAAATCCCAGGAAACGAGATGCCACGCATTTTGGAACAACTCGCTCGAACCCCCAGTGACGGTGGCACCAATTTGGAAGAAGCACTGAAACTCGCTGAACTGGTTGCCAGTCGAAATCAAAACCCGACTTCAATCAACCGCATTATGCTTATGACTGATGGAGCTGCAAACCTCGGCAACGCAGACCCTCAGCGATTGTCCACTTGGGTAAAAGAACTGCGCCAGAAAAAGATCGCATTCGATGTCGCGGGAGTTGGCACCGATGGATTGAATGACCCGCTTTTGTTAGAAATCGCACGACACGGCAATGGTCGTTATTTTATCATGAGCGACGACACGCAAACACAGCAGTCATTTGCCACCCAACTCGCCGGTGCTTTTCGCCCAGCAGCGGAAAATGTCAAAGTGCAAGTTGTGTTCAACCCTCGCAGGGTCGGTCGATACCAACTCATCGGTTTCGAAAAAGACCGTCTGCAACAGGAAGACTTTCGCAATGACAGCGTCGATGCTGCGGAAATGGCCGCGGCAGAAGCAGGTCAGGCACTGTATCAGTTGGAGATCCTGCCCGACGGCGTTGGGGAGATCGGTGAGGTCTTTGTTCGGTTCCGTGATGCTGCTTCAAAGCAGATGATGGAACGCAAATGGACCATCCGGCATGATGCTTCAGCACCAACCTTCGAACGAGCCTCTCCCACTCTCCAACTCGCTGGTCTCGCGATGCTCACCGCACAAAAACTGCAAGGTGGAGAAGGGGCCTCCATGGTGCGCTTTTCGGAAATGGCTGAGACCTGCCGACACGTCCAACAATCCTTCCCCCATAGCCAAAGAGTAGGCGAACTCATCGAAATGATCCAACAACTTCAAGACTAAACTATGATGAATCCATTCCTTCGATCCTTCCTCTCTTGCTTCCTTATAGGCTTGATGACATGGAGCCAAGCCCAACAAAGAGAGGAAGATGGTGTGATGTTCATCCCTACCACCAAGTCCATCAAAACTGTCGCCACCTTCTTCTCCGCCCATGCTGACACCATCATAAGTCGCCATTCCGAACGATTGGATACCGTTTCCACGGTTCGCTATGACCTTCACCAGGGACAAGGGGATCGACTCAGCTTGTCGATCACGGGACAAGGCGAGGTGACCGAAGTGACGGGAGACGGATTGCTGGATTGGTCACTGCGGCGCGATGCTCAGGGGCAACGATTTTTAGACGTGAAGGTTCATACCGCAGATCCACTGCGCAAACAGTGGGTCATGCAAGTGAAGAGCCGATTGCTCCTGCGTGCCGAATCCAAATCCTGCGAGGTAGCACTCCTGGGGCAGGGTAATGCTGTGGGTTTTACGTCCCAAGTGACTTTTTCTTCTGATAATAACCTTGTGCCACGGGTGATCGAAGTAGAAAACCTTGCAGCTGTGGAAAAAGCCTTGCCGCTGAGGTTTGTGGGATCAGGCATGCCGAAAATGCGCGTGGATGTATCGCCCTCCGATAACGATGTCACATTCCGTGACACTCGACTCACAGGAACGGTAGCAGCAGACCAACACTCGGTGTCCTTTTTGTTCCAAGCCAAGGCTCAAGTGAAGCGGGCTGGCGTGGCGATGGAGCTTTTTCGCGGCGCGGTCGCCATGCATGAGGCGACTTCCGGTGATGGCTGGCATGTGCGCCTGCGACAAGATCGGAGTGATTGCACCTTCGATTGGATTGCGGATCGCGAGGGAGAGATGAAGGTGGAGATTCGTTTCGAGGTTCCGGTCCAACGGATCAACGAAATGTGGACCGTCGATTTTGTCGTTCCTGCAGGTGTAGTTGCCCCATTGTGGCTGGAGGGTCTTTCGACACGGGTGCAGTTCGACTCGCAAAAACCCGTCGTGCCATCCCCGCAGGAAGGAAAGTGGCGGGGCTTTTTGCCCGCTGATGGCAAGGCCTGCTTTGCTTGGAAGGAAGGTCAGGACATGGCAGAAGGAGCCCTGTTTTTTTCTAGCGCGGAGATTTCAGACATTCGTGTTGGCAGCGGACTCCTGCGCCAGACGAGTCGATTGGATCTCCGTGTGCTGCAGGGCAAGCTTCCCTCGATCTCCCTCCAGTTGCACGGCGAAGGCGAGGTCTTGAGTGTGCAAGGTGATCAAGTTGTGGGATGGACGATCCATGAGAATCAAGCAGGGCGCATTCTCGCTGTTCAATTCAGTGGACCGATGACTGGCGCAGGTCGTTTATCTTTCGAATTTCAATCTCCTTTGGGGAATTTTCCCACCAAGTCCGAGGGCCTGAGATTGACTCCGATCGGATCACTCAGACACAGCGGATGGTTGCGCATTGCCAACGAGGGAGCTGTGAAAATCGAGGTGTCTGCCGCCAAGGACTTGATCCAGTTGTCGCCGGAGCAATTTCCGTTAGAAAATCAAAATCTTCGCCAGTCATTTGTCTACCGTTTTCCGAGTGCAGGATATGCTTATCAGATCAGTGCTGATCATGTATTGCCAGAAACCACAGTTCAGGAACTGACCCTATACGAACTCGCCGAAACGGATCGCCGCATTCATTGCGATTTGGAAATCGACATCCGTGAAGCGCCACTGCGTGAGTGGGAGTTTCTTGTCCCAGAAGATTACACCGTTGTGTCTTGCAGCGGCGCATCCGTCTCTGATTTTACCCTTGCCTCGACGAAGAGCGGGGAATATCGAACACTGAAAATTCTATTTCGTGATGCAGTGAGAGACCGCCAGTTGATCCAATTGCGTTTGGAAAAAAATGAAGCGGCAAAGGCCGGTGGGTGGAAGCTTCCACGCCTCCACTTTCCTCATGCAAAGACTCATCGTGGATTCTTGGGCATCGCCTCCGTACCGGGATTTCGAATCAGCGCTGACGAGAGAAAAAATCTCAACGAGGTTCCGCTATCGTATTTCCCGAAACAATGGCAAGGACTGCAGCAAGCTTATCGCATGAAAGAATCTTCTTGGTCGGCGGAAATGAAAATCGAGACCCTCGGTCAAAGCATTCAGGCAGACGTTTTCCACTTATATTCCGTTAAAGAAGGCGCAGTGTATGGTTCGGTATTGTTTAACTTTTTCGTTGTCGGCACTCCATCCAGTGAATGGCGTGTAAAGGTTCCAGAGAGCATCGGAAATATCGAGATCACGGGGCAGAACATCGGTCACGAATGGCGGCGGGAAGGCGATGAATTGGTAGTGCCTTTGTCCCGACCATTGCTCGGAGCGGCCACCATGCTGCTTTGTTTCGAACAGCCGATCAAGGCGGCAGGTGGTGAGATTTCTCCAGGGGAAATTCGTCCTGTGGGTGTGCAGAGTGAAAGCGGTTACATTCAAGTCGTGAGCCCTTTGCAGGTCGATTTTCAAGTCACCGAGAACAAGGGGAACATCTTGCCTTTGCTGGTCAACGAACTACCTGCCGATTATCGAGTATTGAGCACTGCTCCTACACTTTCCGCCTGGCAGTATACCGCCCGAGAATTTTCGATCCGGATGAAGTTCCAGTGGTTTCCATCCGGCGAAACCGTTGAGCAGGTAGTGGACTTTGTTCAACTCGGAAGCCAAGTTTCGCGTGACGGACAAGTGGTGACCGAGGCGAAATTTTTTGTGAAATCGAAGCGTCGCGAGGCATTGCGCATGGTGTTGCATGAGGGAGCCATCTTGCTCGAAACCAAAGTCAACGGTGCGACTGCGAATCCACGCGTAGACAACAGCGAGATTGTCATTCCGCTACCGCAAAAAAACGATCTGAATCAAGCCGTAGAAGTACTTTTGCGGTATGGTTCTTCTTCATCGGGCGACTCTGCCATCACCTTGCAGGCACCGGTGCTGCAAGCGCCAACCGTCATTGGTGAGTGGAAGGTTACGGGCGATGAGGGAAGAATCCTTACCCCTGTGGGAGGCACGGCGGAAATCGTGCGCAAGCCGTTTTTGCCAGATGGTTTCGAATGGCTATCGAAGCATTCCAGCAGTGCGTGGATGCTAGTTGCTTTGCTTGCGCTCGCTTGGTTGCTATCCCGTCGCCCCAAGTATGCTTCGACACTATGGGTTCTTGGTGCAATCATGACAGGGTGGCTTTCATTTGATAGTTTTTCTCACAACATTTCTACGCCATCTGTTCTCGAATACGCCGCGCCTGTGGTCAACGCTGGGGCGCAGATGAACGTAATATTGGAGAACCATGGTGTATGGAGATCCGCGCTTACTCCAGGCTTCTGGTGCTTGTTGGCGCTGAGCATTCCTCTGCTCTACCGCGGTTGGCAGAAGTGCGACCGACGGTTTCTGGGCGCGGCGCTGATGTCGATCGCGCTCGCACTGTTATTCCTGCGCAATGGGATCACAATCTTTTTCTCTGTTTTTTGTCTTTCATGCTTGATCATGTGCATGATGCGAATTCGTGATGGGAGAATGCTTCGTCCTCGATCTTCAGCGATCGCACTCGTGCTGATTTCCCTGATTTTTTCAATGACCGGTTTCTCTGCGATGGCGCAGGATGGGCGGAGTGAAAAATTCCCCGAACAGTTGCTGTTTTCCTGTAAAATCCGTGAGCGAAGATTGACGGGAACGGTTCAAATTGCGGTGCGCGCCGAACCCGGAGACCGTTTTGCACTTCTCCACGCTCCAGCAGTGCTAGGGGAATTTTTATCAGATGGTCTGAGAGTGGTGAGGGAAACACGCGACGGTCAGTCCGAGTATGTGATGATCGCCGATCGGGCAGGCTCCTTATCCGCAAATGCACAATTTGAAATGTCTCTGCCAGAGGATCAGAAACCATGGACCTTGCCCACGACCTCCGCAGCCGTTCGCAAACTATCTTTGCGCTCGAATCAAGCAGGATGGGACTGGTCGTCCGCCGCAGCTGTGCGACGCGATCCTTTGCCTGACCTAACGGAAAACGAAAGTGGTGCCTTGCTGCTGTTGCAACCCACGGCCGCGATTGAAATCGTGCCGCAACCGCGAGAACGAGATCTCAGCAAAGAAAAATCCGTCTATTTTGTTGAGTCATCACAATTATTCATTCCTTTTCCTGGAGTGGTGAACGGACTTCATTCGGTCAGTGTGCGTCCATCACAGGGACAGGTTGCAGACCTCGTCTTACGCGTGCCTAGTGGATTCACGGTCAGCGATGTCACCGACGGCCCCGTAAGAGTCTGGCGCTTCGAACCCGATCGCTCTGAATTGCGCGTCTCCTTCGAACCCGCGTTGCATAAGGCATTTTCATTTACCGTCCATACACAGCAAAGCACTCCCGCGTTGCCCTTGGATCTGAAGTTGGAACCCTTGCGAGTCATGGGCGCAGCCAGCGAAGTCGGCATTTTGGCATTGGCTTTCGGAAATGATGCTCAGCCGGATAAGGCATCGGTGCAAGGTCTCGTGGCGGTGAACCCTGAAGATTTCCCGCCCAAAATGTTGCCCTGCGACTCCCAAGGACGCCCCTTGGTAACACTGCATCAGGTCTATCGATTTGGCGCGGCACAAGCCCTGCTCAACCTGCGCGTGGCGGCCGTGGCGCCAGAAATGCGAGCCGAGAGCTGGCATGTGCTTTCTCTGGGTGACGATCGCTTGGTGTTATCCACCGAAATCACAGTATCCATCACTCGCGCAGGCATCTTCCGTTTGCTCCTAGAGGTTCCACGCGGTCTGGAGTTGGAGAGCGCTTCGGGGTCATCTCTGAGCCATTGGACTGAAGCAGAGTCCGAGGGCGGACGATTGATGACCTTGCACTTGCAGGGGCGCACGATGGGACAACAACAATTCCAACTCACATTTACCGGACAATCTCCCGGCAATCAGGCGTCCTGGCAGATTCCGCGTTTGGCAGTTCGCGAAGCGACCCGAGAGTCGGGGTTGATGGTCGTCGTGCCGGAGCAGGGGATGCGACTGGGAGTGGTTGAACGCGATCGAGTTTCCCCCGTAGATCCGCGGGATTTGAGCGATGCCCCCCAGGCACAATCTCGCGCCGCCATGCGAACGGGAGCCATTGCTTTTCGTTTGCTGCAGAAAGATTGGAAAGTCGCTCTGTCTGTGAATGAATTGGATCCGTGGGTCACCGCGCAGGTTTATCACGAAACAACACTGCGCGAAGGCCAACTCAACAGCAAGGTAAGCCTCAGCTATCAGATCGAAAATGCGACGATGAAACAAATTCGCATCCGATTGCCTGGGCTCAACGATGTTGCCGCAGGCACGTTGCGCGCATCCGGCGACCATGTCGCAGATTTGCGCAAAGCCAGCGGTGAAACGGATGTGTGGGAAATCCGTTTCCAGCGTGGTGTGTCGGGCAGCACCGTGGTCGATCTGGAGTTTCAACAACAACTGAACGATCAACAATTTGTATCGTTGGAACCCGTTCGCGTATTGGATGCAAGACAGGTAGCGTATTTTTCCGCAGTTCGTTCGGGCGGTCGAATGGAATTGAGCGTGGATGGCCCCTTGCCTGAGGGATGGATCGCGCACGATTGGGCGGCGATTCAATCATCCATCCCGAAACTCCGCACCATCGTCTCTCCTGCACTTTCCTTCAAGGTGACCAACCCCGAGCAGGCCTTGAAGCTGTCATTTCAACGCCACCAATTGGCGGATGTGCAGAAAATGCGAGTCGAACAAGGACAACTGACCACCTTGATTTCATCGCGTGGCGCTGCTCTGACCGCGGTGCGCTTGCAAGTACAGGTTGCGGAAAAGGGCACTTTGCGTTTGCGCTTACCGAACGGTGCGGATCTGTACAACGTTCTGGTGAATGACGAAGGAGTGTCACTTGTCAGACAAGGTGACGAATGGCTCTTCCACGTTTTCCCTGCCGCGGATGCGCGGGAACCGTCTTGCGTGCGCTTTGTCTACGCCTCCACGACTGGTGATAGCATGAAGCTCGAAGGTCCATCGCTGCATGTGCCCATGGAGAATTTGTCGTGGCAGGTATTGATTCCGGACGGATGGTCTCTGCGCGATTACCATGGAGATTTCAAATGGAAAACGGAGAGTCATGTAGGATCTTTCCGATTGGAAAACTATCGTGACTACGTGAATGCACGAAAGGCGAACAGTTCGGCAGAAGCCATGGAATTGTTCGATCAAGCCAGCCATTGGATCAGCAAGGGGGATCAGGAAAAAGCCTCGATCGCTCTTGGCAATGCGGCTCGCAACGGCTTGCTCGATGAAGCATCGAACGAAGACGCGCGCGTGCAACTGCGCGAATTGCGAACCCAACAAGCTGTGCTAGGACTCAACACACGACGTCAAAAAATGTTTCTCGACAACAAGACTCAGTCGGGCAGCAACAACAAGCAACTCGAGCAGGCGGCGCTTGCCAACCCACTGTTGCAAGGCAAAGCCAACTATGACCCCACGCAGTTTGATCGTTTCATCGAAGGCAACACCGCTGATGAAAATGCTGCCTTGCAGGGGATAGCCCAGCGCATCGTAAGCCAGCAACTTGCGGTTGAACCAGCCCCTTCGGGTCTTGAAATCACTGTGCCTGAAAGAGGTTCCATGTTGACATTCACCCGCAGCATTCAAGTCGATGGCGGAAAATCAATGCATCTGCAGTTGTCACTGGAGCGCGAACAGAAGACCTCTTATGTTTTGGGCATAATGCTTTGTGCGTTGCTCGCATGGGGCATCACGCTTCCACGACTCAAAAAGCTGCAGGAAAATACCCACCAACCTCCTGCGTAACCATGCGCAGGATCATGGTGGCCCAAAAAAATGCAAATTGTTCTTGCCAATCCCTTGGAGAAAAGAGCAAGATTGCTGCCCGCGCTGCAAAGCGCTCAAAGGTAATCGCGGGATGGAGCAGCCAGGTAGCTCGTCAGGCTCATAACCTGAAGGTCGTAGGTTCAAATCCTACTCCCGCAACCAATGAAAGCCGTTAATCCTCAAGGGTTAGCGGCTTTTGGTTTTTCGGTGCATAGCACAGTAAGCATACTGTTCAAGCAGAAAATCAAGTGTATGATTGCCTCCAAGGATAAGTTGATTGTTTTTTTGGTGAGTGATCGAAAGTGATTCGTCCCAATGAACATCGCGCTGCTCACCAAGATCAGTGGAATTTTACGCGATACTTTCTCCCCAGCGGCGACTGCTTGCCGTTCCAATTGGCGAGTGCTGTCCTTCATGTCATCTCGTCGATCGACACGGATGTCTAGATATTGGATCATGCCGACGGCCTTCCCGCGCCGGTGCCTGCAACGCCTCCTTTGTCATTGCCATCAGTGGAACGCTGCGCAGCCAGCTCATCGCCATCTACGGCAAGACCCTGCGTCATAGTTTTGACAACGCGGATCCCAGCACCAGCCTACACCTCATCAGCGCGTGGGCGGTTGACAACCAACTGACCCTCGGTCAGCTCGTCGTGGATGGAAAATCCAATGAAATCACCGCAATGCCCGAACTGATTGATCGACTGGATCTTGATGGTCACATCGTGAGTCTTGACGCCATGGGTTGCTAAAAGAACATTGCCCGCAAGCTCGATATGGCGCGTGCCGACTACTTGCTGGCCCTCAAGACCAATCATGGATCACTTCACAAACGGGCCGAGGAATTTTTTAGCAACCCAGGACACCTTCGCCACAACAAACAGCAAGGCGAAACTCTCAGCACAGCGGACGAGAGCAACCGAGGGCATGGAAGGATCGAGAGGCGGGTGGTGCTGGTCACCGATAGCTTTTCGTGGATCGACAAACTGGAGCGACAAGAATGGCCAGGTCTGCGCTCGGTGGTCTGCGTCGAGTCTCATCTCGAGCAGATTGGCAGCGGGGAGAAGATCGTGCAAAAGCGCTACTACCTTACGATCCTCGCACCTGATGCATCGCGCCTGTTGCACTGATCCACCAACATTGCTCCATCGAAAACCAGTGCCATTGGGTGCTGGATTTGACTTTTGACGAGGACCAATGCCGGGTTCGCAAAGACCACGCGGCGCTCAATCTGGCAATGCTGCGCAGGGTCTGCCTCTCACTGCTCAAACAGGATACAACGTTCAAAGACTCCTTGAGAGGCAACCGATACAGGGCCGCTGGAGCGATATGATTTCGCCTCTGCAGCATTGTTTTTCATCCTGTTCGTCATTGATCTTCTCTCGACACGTAAGTGATCAAGTGGTTCCTTTGTATGGATTTTTGCAATGAAGCTCCCATGCCAATTCCTGATATTAGCTGCCGCCCTTTTGCCAATTCGCGCCGAGGTGGAGTGCCCGCCGGTATTTGGCTCCCACATGCTAATGCCGCGCGATCAACCAGTCCCCATGCGGGGTATTACGGTTGCGGGAGATATAGTCACGGTGCAATTCGGCGGCGAAAAAACGCAGGCGACCGCAAGTCAGGACGGAGCACGGCAAGTAAAAATCCCTCTGTTTGTTGCTAGCGAGGAACCCCAGACGCTTGTGGTGAGTTTCACCAAAGAACTCCGCTTCGATGACTTGCCAGTCGGTGCGGTCTGGCTTTGTTCCGGCCAATCAAATATGGAGAAAAAGCTTGGCAACGGCAGTGCGCAACGGCCGATGGAGCATGCCGATGAGGTGATCCTCAACGTGAACCACTCTCTGATCCGTCTTTTCCAGATGCCTCAGCGAGTGTCTCTCGAGTTGGTGGTCACTGTCTGCCGACTCACGGACTATGATGACAGCAGTTGGGTAATGATACTGGAGACGGGGCGATTGCGCGCGAAGAAATTTCGTCAGAATTTGCGAATGGCGGGAGTGATCTCTATATGAACCCTCTCTTTCTGGAATGAACGAGTCAGACTCTCCGCAGACGATTGATGCGCAATTCGTGACGCTCCTAGCGCGGCATGAACCGGTGGTCAGGGCGTATCTGCGTGCTCTGCTGCCCAGCGCCGCGGATGTGGATACCGTGATGCCTGAAGTGGCACTGGTGGCGTGGCGGAAGTTTGCGGAACTTGAGGATCCCGAGGCCTTCGGGCGATGGGCGTGTGTGATCGCGCGCTACGAAGTGCTGCGCTATCGGCGCGACAAGGCGAGGGATCGATTTCTGCTCGACGAGGAATTGCTCTCTCGAATCGCAGATGAAGGCGTCCCAGAAATCACGCGGCTCGATCGACAAATGGCCGCTCTGGAGTGTTGCCTCGAGAAGCTGCCAGCGTCGCGCCGGAAACTAGTGCTCGGATGTTACGCGCCTGGCGCTTCGATCCGTAAGATCGCGGCGCTTTCTGGGCAGAGCGAAGAAGGACTTTACCAATTGCTCCGGCGCATCCGCCTGAAGCTGCAACAATGTGTCGAAACCACCCTGAGCCAGGAGAACCTGTCATGACCCCACAAGAACACGAACTAATTCATGATTACCTACACGAACGGCTCGCGCCCGAGCGCGGAGTCGAACTAACTGCGCTGCTGGAAAGGTGCGCGGAAGCCAGGGAGTTTTTGCGGACCGAGGCGGCGATCGAGACGCATCTGCGCGAACTCTCTGCGAGTGAGATGTTGGAGACAGTAATCAAACCCACGCGTCCGGCGCCGAGTCGATCCCGGGGTAGGGACGCTCCTATCGCTGCGGGGATCGTGCTGGGCTTAATGTTAGCGACGGCGACTTGGGCGAGTGTGACGGCGCTTCGGCGCGAACCGGAACCTGTGATTCTGCAGGTGGCAAACGGCGACTTTGAAACGCTTGGCGCGGTCAAGGTGGGCGGATTCCCAAAGATGCCGGGGCACTGGCGTGGCGACGCTGCGAAATGTGTCGGCGCAACCGCTGAGGTGCGACCGCACTCCGGCAATGGCATGCTCCGATTTCTGCGACCCGATGGAGCACACGCCTCGGACGCGCGTGGATTTACAGCCTGCGATCAATGGCAGCTACTCGACTTGTCGAAAGTCTCAGCGACCAGCGATGCTGGGCAGTGGATCGCGGAAGCGGATGTGTGGTTCAACGGTCTAGCAACAGATCGCCAATCGGACAGTTTTTGCCATCTCACCGTCTATGCGATCGACGTGCAGCATCCAAAGGAACTCAACTCGATCAGCTCGGTCTGGCTTCGGCAATCGAGTGCGGTGCTTGCTGTGGGAAATCGCCGTATCCTGTGCGACGCCGACCCCGCGACGTGGGAACGAGTCGCGGTGACACTTCCGTTGCCGGCTCGCACAAAATTTTTGCTCATCCAGCTCTTTGCCGGAACACCGCCGGACACTAGCAAGGCCACGCCTTTTCCCGGCCCATTTGCTGACTCCTCATCGATGAAACTGCGGCGAATCCCTCGCACGCAGGAAGCCCTCACGACAAAATAATGTCGTATCAAGGTCAGTTACTTAATAAGGGCACATATGAGTTATCGCCTAGCCATCGGATCCATGTTCCTCGTTAGCATCGAAGTCGCAATCGACGCGTTTGCACGGACGGGAACTGGTCTCACGAAGGAGTCGCCAACCTTCTCGATTACGTCCTAGCCATCCCAACTGGTAAGCTCTTCGGCTGCCTCCGCGCCAACTGCGAGATCCGGTCCGCCACCTGAAGAAAAAACCTTTGTTACCGTGAAAAACCAAACTTCCCAAACTTCCCAAACTTCCCAAACTTCCCAAACTTCCCAAACTTCCCGTGCATTCCGTGCTGCGTTCCTCTCCGCGTTATGTCTCTCCATGTTGGCGATTTGTGCAAGCACCTTGGAGGCCGCCGTCATCCATTGGGGCGCGCCACGTGACATCGCGGGCGATACCGACGTCAGTACTAACGGCGTGCTGGTGAAAGCCATCGCCAAGTCCGGAAACGAATATCCCACCGTCAATGGCGTCACCTTTTGTCCGGCCTACGGAAACGACACGGTCTCCGGCACGAACGCTAGCAACTACGCCACGGGCAGCCTGCCGGTCGGCGGTGGCATCAGCCAGAGTTACGCCACGCTGTTGAGCAAGAACGACTATAATACAGGGACCGGCTCAACCGTCACCCTGACGATCAACGGGCTGAAAACGGGCTACCACTACGAGATCCAGGTGTGGATGAACGACTCGAGCGCGTCGGGTCAGGGAACTCTCACCGTAAAATCTTCGGGCGGCGCGGACCCATGGGTGCAGCTCGACGCCAACAAGACCGGAACCACCGGTGGGCTCGGCCAGCATGCCATTGGCACTTTCACCGCGGACGGAGCCAGCCAGACGGTGACTTTCAAAGGCAGCGTCAACGGCATGATCCAGGCCTATCAGGTCCGCCGGGTGCCCGCTCCTCTCGCCGCGGTGGCGTGGGGCGCATGGAAGGAAATCACCGGCAACACGGACGTGAACACGAATGGCTCGGCGGTGAAGGCCTATGTCTTCGGTTCGGCGTCTCCGGCGGCGGCCATCAACGGGGTGACCTTCACCCGCTTCGCGGCGCAGTCTGTGGACACCTTGTCCGGTTTCACCACGTCGAGTTCTGATGTGTTTGGTTCGAGCAGCGCGCCGTATTCGGGCTTCACGAGCGACTACAAGAAGATCCTCGGCAGCGGGGCTTACGGCGGGAGAAACGCATCGATGACTTTGAACAGCCTGACGCCCGGCCAGTGGTATGAGGTGCAGGTCTGGGTGAACGATTCGCGGGCGCTCGCTGGCGGCCGCACCGTGCGCATCAACGGCTCTGCATTTCTAAACCATAACCCCGGCGGACCGAGCGACAACCTGGCCTACGAGGGAAACACGGGCCATCACATGACCGGCACGTTCAGAGCCAGCGCGGCCAGCCAGCGGTTTGATTTCGTGGCAAGCTCCTCGGCGCAAATCAACGGCCTGCAACTGCGCTCGATCCCGGTGGTGGATTCGCTGGCGTTCGATGCGATGCAACGCCGCCAGTTCACGATCAACAGCTTCATTGACGGGAAAATGAGCACCACGCAGCGCTTCGAGAAGGTCCACCTCCTTTTCGGCACGGGGCAGATCGCCACGGCGAAAACGGAGGCGCGTTCCGCCTCGCTATGGTGGGGCGCCGGCAATGAATACACCTTCGATGGGTATCCGGCGATCGACATGGTGATCCGCTGGAAGAAGTATATCGACACCACATCACGCAACGCCATCAAGGGCCGGCTGCCGTCCATCAACTATGTGACGCCCGGCACGTCCAATTTGCAGAAGCTGGCGTGGACCATGCGTTTTCTGGGATCGGAGGAATTCGGTGAGGAAGCATTCCAGCATCCCAGGAATGATTACCGCGCCAGTGACCCGAATTGTCGCAAGACTCTGCTGCAGAGGCTGAAGGACGAGGCGAACTATGGCTGTCGGGAATTCGCATCCAATGACTACAGCATCCTGAACATCCTGCCTTCTTTGAGCATTGCACAGCTCGCCAAGGACCCTGAGCTGCGCGCCCATGCCACGGCCAGCTTCCCCGCCATGCTGGCGCAGATGGCCGCCGTGTGGCAACCGAAGGACAATTACATCGGAGTCTGGAGTTGGCGCGATTACGAGGACCAGAACGGGAAACTTGGGGTTTTCGGTAGTATGCTGTGGCAGACCTTCGGCAGTTATGTGCGCAGCGGCGAAGCCAAGGCGATGGCACTCCTTGCGGCCAGCGACTACCGCGTGCCGACGCCGATTCTCCACGCCGCGAATCAACGCTCCACGGTTTACACCTCCCGTCTGTATGGCGGAAGCGCCTCTCAAACCGGGTTTGTGAGCGGTGACGATTACATTCTCTTCAGCGCCTGCGACAACGACAACGAGAACAACAACTGGAGCCACCCGTATGGCGTGCGCTGGAGTGGCATGACAAGCTACTTCTGGCTTGGTGCCTGCTCCTCGGACTACGCGGAGGACATCAGAGACGCCAAGAACCACGGCACCAACAGCTATAACATGGGAACGGTGCAACACCGCGATTCCGTGCTGTATGCCTTTGACTTCACAGGTCCTTACCCCGCAGCCACCAATGTGCCGTATGCGCAGAGCCAGGTGCCCGGTAGCTACACGGCCATGATCAATGATTCCGCCACCGGGCGGATCTATCTGCACTATGGAAGAGTGATGATCGCGGTGACCTCCAGCATTCCATTCAATTGGAATCCGAACTCGGGCATCTGGTCGGCGCGCCACACTCCCTCTCCCGGTGATTCCGAGTTCCGCGTGGCGGTGGGCGGTGTGGGATATCCGTTGGTTGCTGGGAACCCGGCTTACAAGTCCACGATAGACAACGCCAACAACCGCTTTGCCATGGCCATCGAGACGGCGAATCCCACCGAATACGCCGGCGCAACCGCCGCCGAGCAGCTGGCGGCCTTCAAGGCGGACATTGTGGCGAGCACCAGCATCAGCCATCTCAACGCCTACCCCGCCACCGGCTATTACACCAACCGCCACGGGGACACCCTGCAAAAGCAAAGCTATGACGCGTCCGGCACACGCAGACCGGGCTACATCAATGGCGTCTCGGTGGACTACAACAACTGGCCGATCCTCGAGAATCCCTGGATGAAGCAGGCCGAAAACAGCGGGCTGGCGACCATCACCGCCGGCGGCCGGCAGACCGTGCTCAATTTTAACAGCGGCGGCATGACCCACAGCGCAGTCACACCCACCGGTGGACCGCTGCCGCAAGTGGGTTCCGATCCAGCGACCAGCGTCACAACCAACTCGGCGGTGTGCAACGGGCTGTTGGTCTCCCCCGGATCAAGTGCGGCCACCGTGACACTCTACTGGGGAACCACGGACGGTGGCGACAACCCCGCCGCCTGGGCTAACAACCAATCGCTCGGCACTCCGGTGGCAGGCGCATTGGCGACCACGATCTCCGGACTGGCGGGTGGCACGACCTATTACTACCGGCACTTTACGTCCAACACTGAGGGCGATGTCTGGTCCAACTGTTCCACCTCCTTTCAAACCCTCATCCCACAGACGGTGACCGCCCCTCCCGGAGTTCCAGCTTTGCCCACCACCATCCTCACCGTCGGCTCCGTGCCACTGACCTGGGCTGCGGTTGCGGATGCGACGAGCTATAACATCAAACGCGCCACCACCAGTGGCGGACCCTACACTACCATCAAGACCGCCCAGGCCACGGCCAGCTACACGGATACTACGGCGGTCAACGGCACCGTTTATTACTACGTCGTTTCCGCCGTGAATGCGGGCGGGGAAAGCGTGAACTCCGGGGAGTTGAAAGCCACCTCGGCGGTCGTGCCCGCTGCTCCCACCGGTGTGGCGACGTCCATGGGCTACATGTATGCCCGCATTTCCTGGACCGCCACGCCCTGGGCCGCGACTTACACGGTGAAGCGCTCGCCAACCAGTGGCGGACCCTACACTGTGATTGCCTCCGGATTGACGAGTCCCGTTTACGATGATCCGACGGCGGTGAACCTGAGCACTTACTACTACGTCGTCTCGGCCACGAACGTCGCGGGCGAGGGAGCGAACTCCAGCCAGGTTTCCATCACCGTGAACGTGGCCAGTTATATCAACCAGCTCTCAGGAAACTGGAGCACGAACACTTGGTATCCAAATCCTCCGGGAACTCCGGTCTCCGGCACCACCACGATCATCGATTTTGGAAACAGCGCGGCGATTTCCAGCAACAACGACATGGGGAGCTTCACTATCAACAAGCTTCGTTTCATGGATCAAGGCGTGACCCTCAACGGCAATGCCCTGCTCTTCAGCGGGAGCAACCCCACGGTGTCCAGTTTCAACAACGTGGCCAGCAGCATCGCCAACGCCCTCACGCTGGGCGCGACCACCACCTTCGATGTGGCGACCAACGTGCTCACGGTCAACGGAGTCATCAGCGGCACCGGCGGACTGATCAAGACCGGCAATGGCACGCTGGTGCTGGGCGGCATCAACACTTACACCGGCAACACGACCATGGGCAGCGGCACGCTTTCCCTGACAGCCAATGCGCCCGGACTGAAGAGCCTCATCTTTGGCGCGGCTCAGGCCAGCCCCAATACCGCCACCCTGATTGTCTCGGCAGACGCCACCGCCACCAGCCTCACCGCCTGGACGAACACCACCGCATCCAACTCCCTCTACATCGGAGCAGGCAAAACCCTGACCGTGAATGGCGCGGTGAACATCCACACCACCGGCTCAACCGGCACGAGGCTGGTCTTCAACCGGACTGGTGCCGTGCCCACATCCGCATTCACCGTCAATAACAGCGCCGCCGATTTCCTCTTCGCTCAGGCTACGGATACCGCTTCCACACGCATCAACACTCTCGACATGCGCAATGTCGGCACCTTCACCGCGAACGTCGCCAACTTCCGGAACGGCTGGTCCACGACAGTCAACTACGCAACGCCCGGCACGAACACTCTGTATCTTGCCACCAACAACACCATCACCACCGCAAGTGGCGGCACCCTGAGCGTGGGCGACACGAACATGAGCGGCGGTGGTGGCGGGGCCAGCACCCTCTATCTGGGCAGCGGTAACAACACGATCCAGTCCAATACCATCGCGGTCGGACGGAGCATGACCATTGATGGCTCCACGCCCACCGGCCGGATTCTTTTCAACGGCACAACAGGCAACCTCACCTTGCGCGGTTCCGCCGGTGGCTCCACCGCCGTCACGAACTTCTACGTCGGCATGCACACGGACACGGGCTCGGCGCACCCGGACTCCAAACGCATCGGCCTCGTGGACCTCACCGATGGCACGACGACCGGAGCCATCACCAACCTTTATTTGGGTTACAACACCCAGAACACGAACGCGGCAGGCGATGCCGAAGGAACCTTCCTGCTGGGAGGCAGAGCCAGCAGCCTGTCGGTTTCAAATCTCTATCTCGGCTATTCCACTGTCGCATCCAGTACCAATTACTACGCCAAAGGTGAACTCGATCTCAGCGACGGCACGTTGAATGTCACCGGCAATATCACCATGGCCTACGACGGTGCCTCTGGTGCCGCCGCGGGCATGGGCGGCACGCTCCTCCTCAGCGGCGGCACACTCACGGTGGGCGGAAACATCGTCGCTGGTGGTGCCAGCGGGGTTTCTTCCCTCACGCTGAATGGCGGCACGCTCGACATGACCGGCGGAGCCATCGGCAGCGCCACCAACCCGGTGGACTCCCTCGTCTTTCAAAGCGGCACACTCCAGAATGTCGCCTCCATCAATGGCAGCGCGGGCCTTACCCAAACGGAAGCGGGCATGCTCGTCCTCAGCGGCAACAATACCTATGCCGGAAGGACCACCGTCGCGGGCGATACCGTGCAAGTCACCGGCACGCTGAGCGGCCCGGTCACGGTGAATGCCGGGGCCACCCTTTCCGGCAGCGGCACCATCGGCGGCGCTGTCATCGCCAATGGCGAACTGGCACCCGGCATCAATGGCGTCGGCAGACTGCAAATCAACAATGCGCTGACACTCGGATCCGCCAGCACCACCACAGTCTTCACAAACCGCACGGCATCCCCTAACAGCACGGGAGTCGGCGGGCTCACTACGATCACCTATGGCGGCACTCTCATAGTGTCGGATCTCGGTGGCGGGCTTGCCGTGGGGGACACTTTTGTCCTCTTCTCTTCCGGCAGCTATGCGGGTTCGTTCTCAGCCTTGGATCTCCCAGCCTTGGGCGCGGGTCTGGTTTGGGATACCCGCAAGCTCTCGGTGAACGGCAGCATCGCAGTCTCTGTTGCGCCCGTCGTGACAGCGGTTGCCGGAACCGCCCAAGTCACCTTGAATTGGACCGCCATCCCCGGCGCGACCAGCTACAACATCAAGAGGTCATTGGTGAGCGGCGGCCCCTACACCCTCATCGCTTCCGGCGTGACGACGACCAGTTATACCGACACCAACCTCGATCCCTCCACCACCTATTACTACACCGTTTCCGCGGTGATCGCGGCCGTGGAAGGCGTCGATTCAAACGAGGTTTCCGCAGCCACCGCCGCCGGATCGATCGCCCGATACTGGGACACGAGCAGCACCGCCGGACTTCAGGGCGGAGCCGGCACCTGGAACACCGCCACCGCGGCATGGAGCAATGGCACTGGTGGAAACAGCCTGCTCCTGACCTGGCGTGACAACGTACCCGCCCTGTTCCAAAGCGGAACCAACACGGTCACGGTAAGCGGAACGATCGCTGTGGGCTCCATCGCCCAGTCACTCAACGGCACCAGCACCACCATCAACGGCGGCACCTTGCAACTCAACGGCACGGGCGGAATCAGCAACGGAGTCTCCAGTGGAAACCAGTCGCTCACCATCAGCTCCGCGCTGGTCCTCAACTCTGCCACTTTCCCGGTCAACACCCAGCAGCCGATCAATCTGAACGGCGCGATGAGTGGATCCGCTGACTTGATCAAGACCGGTCCTTCCACCCTCACTCTTGGTGGAGCAAACACGGTCGCTGGCGATGTGGTTCTCGACGCCGGCACGCTTTCCTATGGAAACAGCGCTTCCAAGGTGGAGGCGCTAACCTTCGGCGCGGCTCTGGGAAGCACCAACTCCAGCACCCTCAATCTGGCAGGAAATGTTACCGCCACCAGTCTCTCCGTGCGAAACAACAGCGTCGCCAACAACGTCATCTCCATCGCGTCCGGCAAGGTCCTCGCGATCAACGGCGGTCTGACCATGAACACCGTGAGCGGCGGCACCGCCAACCTGGTCGTCAGCGGCGCGGGAGCGATGACGATCAGCAACCCCGCCGCCACCATCCTCATCGGCGCGACGAGTGATGCGAATACCCGCACCTTCAACCTGGACATGAGCGGACTGACCGGCGGCTTCACCACCCAGGTCGCGAACTTCTACGTCGGCAGGGCTACGGCCAGTGCCAACAGTGTTCCTAATGCCACGGTCAAACTCGCACCCAGCAGCAATATCTCCGCAGTCAACTTCAGCATCGGCGACGACAACGGCAACGGCGGCAACGGCGGTGGTCAATCCACCACCGTGACGCTGGCCGGCGGCACGAATTTCTTCAAAACGACCACCCTCACGGTCGGGCGCATCAAATCCGGTACCCAAACGCTGAACTTCGCCTCCGGCGGCGGCACTCTCGCCCTATCCGGCACGACCAGCGGCGCACTCGGAACGATGTATGTCGGCTACAAACCTCACACCGGCAGCAGCAGCAACGTCACTGGTGTTGCGGATTTCTCCAACGGCACGGTCACGGGATCCATCGGCAATCTCTACGTCGGCCACATGACCTCATCCCAAGGCAGCAACACTCCGAAAGCGGTCGGCACCTTCACGCTTGGAACAAGCTCCGCCAACAACCTGACGGTGACCAACCTGAACATCGGCACCTTCGTCGGCACCACTGTGCCGACATCCACCAAATATTCCGACGGCACGGTGAACCTCAAGGGCGGACAGTGGACGGTCACCACGGTGGACATGACCTCCGAGCAGTATAGCTTCGCCCGGCTCAATATTACCGGCGGCTCGATGGCCGTCTCCAACGTCATTACCGGCGGCCCCGGTGGCAATGAAGCGCTCACGCTTAACGGCGGCACGCTCGACATGACCGGCGGTGCCATCGGCGACGCCACCAACACCGTCACCACGCTCAATTTCCAAAGCGGAACTCTGAAGAACGTCACCACGATCAATGGAACCGCAGGCCTCACCAAAACGACGGCTGGCACGCTCACCCTAGATGGCACCATGGGATACACCGGTGTCACGACCATCAGCGCAGGCACCTTGCGGGTCGGCGCGGCGAGCGGCACGAATACCACCACCTCGCTCGCCACTTCCAGCAGCATCGTCAACAATGCCACGCTCATCCTCCGCCGCACCGATGCCGCCGAAGTCGATGTCGCAGGCAGCATCAGCGGCACAGGCAGCGTCCTTTACGAAGGCAGCGGCACCATAAACCAAAGCCGCTACACCGGTGACAGCGCCAGCACCTACAGCGGCGCTACGTCAATCAGCAATGCCCGCGTGAACCTGACCACCGCCACAGGTTTCGGCAGTGGTGCCGTCACCATCAACAGCGGTGCCACCGCCTTCATCAACGGCGCAGGCACCGTGGCGAACCCCTTCACCCTCGCCGGCAACGGTTGGATCGAAACCGCCGGACAACTCGGTGCCCTACGACTGGCCGCCGGCAGCGTTTTGACCGGAGCCATCACCCTCGCCGGCAACACCCGCATCGCGGTCAACACCGCGGGCACCGCCACCATCAGCAGCCCCATCAGCGGTGCCTTCGACCTCGAAGTCGGCGAAGACTCGGCCGCCGGTATGCTCATTCTCACCGGCGCGCACACCTACACCGGCAACACCACCATCAGTGCGGGCACACTTGTAGTCGATGGCGTTCTTGCCTCGGGTGGCGGCGCGGTGACGGTAGGCGGGTCGGGAGTTCTCACCGGCACCGGTACGATCTATCGTCCGGTCATCATCAACGGCCGTCTGGTCAACGGCATCGGAGGTGCAGGATCACTGGTTTTTTCCAACACGCTCACCCTGGCGGCGGGCAGCAGCACCACGATTTCCCTCAACCGCACGGCCACTCCGAACTGCAGCCAACTCAGCAGCAGCGGTGCGATAACCTTCAGCGGCACCCTCAACGTGACCAACGCCGGAGAAACCTTGCAACTCGGTGATCGCTTCGTGCTCTTCCCGACCGGCGGTCACTCGGGTTCGTTCAGTGCGATCAACCTGCCTTTGCTGGACTCGGGTTTCGTTTGGGACACCAGCAAGCTTTACGTGGACGGCAGCATCGAGGTGAAACGCGGCCTCGTGATCAACGCCAATCTCAAGCTGCATTTGGACGCCTCGAATCCATCCTCCCTGGTATTGGATTCAAACAACCGGGTCAGACGCTGGAACGATGCCAACGGCGGCGCGAACTATGTCGCGCAGGATTCAGGCGCACAACAACCCACGTTAGTGGTCGCCCCCACGCTCGGCCGGAAAATTATGGACTTCGGTCCTTTTGTGGCGGGATCCACCGGACAATGGCTCCAGTTCAAGGATGGCACGGGTGCCAACCTGAACCTTTCGAGCATCCGGTCGGTTTTCATCGTCATGAAGGGCGGCAATCACATGCTGGGCGACGACAATAATTACCACTTCCACCGGGCTCCTGACTATGCGTCAGCCACCTGCCCTCTCTGGAGAAGCAGTTCTGCATCGGCAAATATCAGAAACGGCCAAACCTACCTGAATGGTGGTGCAGCGCCGATCGACGGGACCACGACGCCAATGCCCTCTGGCTATTGGCTGGCGAGCGTCATCACAAGCGGACCGGTCGAGGCGAGCCGACTGGCCTGTGACAGGAACGGCCGGACCGGCGGACAGCAAATTGCCGAGTTGCTGATCTACGACCGGGTCCTGACGGACAGTGAACGCCAAAGCACCGAAGCCTACCTGATGGCCAAGTGGTTTTCCGCAAACACGCCGCCAGTGATCACCGTGCCGCCAGCCATGACCGTGGAAGCGACGGGAACCAATGGAGCCGTCGTAAACTTTGCCACGACCGCAGTGGACCATACCGGCGGATCCATCGCCACGGTGAACAGCCCGCCCTCTGGATCCACCTTCCCGATCGGCTCCACCCCGGTGACCGTCACCGCGACCGATGCCGAGAGATACTCTGCAATCACGACGATGACCGTCACAGTTCAAGACAGCATCGCTCCGTCCATCACCGTGCCACAGAACATCACCGTGGGGGCAAGCGGTCCGGTTGGAGCAGTCGTGACCTTCACAACCTCCGCCATCGACACGGTGAGCGGAAACTGCACCACGTCAAACACCCCGGCCTCCGGATCGACCTTTCCAGTCGGCACGACCACGGTGAGCGTAACGTCCAGCGACGTGGCGAACAACAGCGCGAGCAGCTCCTTCACGGTGACCGTCACGCCCATCGTCTCCGGCTACGCCACCTGGCAATCGGCCAATGGGGCGGGCGGCCAGACCGTAGATCAGGACCACGACAACGATGGTGTGAAAAACGGGATCGAATACTTCATGGGCGCATCCGGCACCACCTTCACCGCGAATCCATGCGTCGTCAACGGAGCCATCACCTGGCCGATGGGAGCCACCTACACCGGCACCTACGGCACCCACTACATCGTCCAGACCTCCACTGACCTCATCAACTGGACCCCCGCCACCGTCGGCGTGGGAGCCGGGTTTGTTGCTATCACTCCGGCCACCTCTGTCTCCTACACCCTTCCAGCAGCTGCCGGCAATCTGTTCATCCGTCTGCTCGTCAATCCGAACTGAGCACATCAGTCGATCCCGATCCACTATCAAAAAGAACAAAAACTGAAGGGCATGAACACCGGGCGAGGCTACTGCTGCCTCACTCACCTGTTCGAGTAGTAGACACCCCGCGGGGACTAATCGAACCAACGAACCAGATGGAATTGACGTGCCGGATTCCGCCATTAGCGGCAGAATCCCCCGACCGTTCAGTCCCTTTCCGCTCCATCCGCCAGCAGCGCTTTTCGGCGGGTTTGGCATACAAATTAAAACGGCCGACCGTCTCCGAGTTCCGCGTCATTGAATCCGGACCGACCACTGCGGAAATCCAAATCGCAGAAGGCTCGGATCATGCGGTGGAGAATGGGACTTTCATTTGGAAGGGAGACTGGGGCCGCGGCCAGCTGCTCGCACAGGAAGCCTATCCCGCCGAAAGGCGCTGTTGGCGGTCAAATGTATCCCGCGTTTGGGACAGCAAGGGCCAGAAGGAAGCCAAGACCACGGATTTGGGGAAAGCCAGGATCCGCCTTGAGTATTCTTCCGAAGGTACCGGACTGAAGAAGGATTATCAATAACAGTTGCGCCATATGTTGAGAGACCGGGTGGTAGTGCACAACACCCGCAGCAAATTCATTTCTTAGTTCTGTCATCGAATTAGAGCTCGAAGAAAAAATTCGGGGAGTCGGAAGAAATCATCAAGAAACACAAGGGAGGCAAAGTTATCAAAATCCTTTCTTGATCAACATGCAGGCTCATCATTCCGCGTTGGCGAGACCAGAGGTTCAAATCCTTCTTCCGCAACCCATTCAAAAAACGTTCATCCTCATTGGTTTATGGTTAATTTTTTGGTTTTTTCTGAAGGATCGAGATGCATTGCGTAAATCGCCAAGTTTGCTTGTAAGATTTCCTCTCATGGGACATTATCATGGTCGACGATGAAAAAATCATTTTTGTTCTCTCTTGCAGTCGCCCTGTTGCCTTGCAGTGCCGCACCTTGGTTTGAAGAAATGCAATTCGGGCCAGCATGGTCCAACACATTTGGTGATCACTACCAGGGGAAGACACGCATTGCCGCCTACAAGGGAGTCCTTGTTGATCTTGGCGGTCGCAAGCAGTGCGCTCTTTTTGATACCGAGACACTTCGCTGGGTCAGTGCTTACGCAGGTTTCGTAAAGTGGGGTGGGACTCCCTGGACCGGCGTGCACGGTCAACTGGTGACTCTTCATGACCAGTCACCCGTTTTTGTTACCGACTCCACAAGTGGATACGCCGACTCCAGTGGTTCCTTTGATGATAAACGTTCCATCAAAGGCTATGGCAATCTTCCGGCGGATCATGGTCGTTATGTCGGTTACTACAAAAGCGGCAATACGATCGTCTTCGCATCGGAAGTATTGGGAGCCACAGTGTGGGAGTCGACCAGCGCTGATAGCCATGGAGACGAACTTGATGCCATCCGACGTCACTGGCAAATCGGTGCTCGTGGCAAGGATTTGCTGATCCTTCTCGCCGATGAAAGCGGAGACTTCGAGATCAGCGCGGGGGGCAAGTCCGCCAAAAGCTCCAGCGGATTGTTCGTAGAACTGGGCAGTTCCCTTGCTGGAATTTCGCTTGGAACAGCCGAGGGGCGAAACAACCGCCTCGTTTTGCGCGTTCCAGCTGGCAAGAATCCGGTGAAATGTCAAGCCGTTTTGGCACGCGGTCGTCAAGTCGCCGCCGCGGAACCTCTTGACCTATCGGATCTGACCAAAGGCGGTTCCCCGCAGTATCCTCAGACGCTTCCCTCCTCAGGCACTTTGGGCAACCCCGATGAAGGATCCGCTTGGGCCGTCGATCAAATTTCCCTGCCGGCGAACAATCCGTGGAAATCCAATCTTCGGTTCGGCGGATTCGATTTCCTCGATGAGAACACCGCCGTGGTATCATCATGGAACGGCGACGTGTGGACCGTCAGTGGTTTTCAGCAGGATATCACCAAACTGACTTGGCGTCGGATCGCGAGCGGACTGTTTGAAACGCTAGGTGTGAAAGTGGTGAACGGAGCCATCTACGTCAACGGACGCGATCAGATCACACGCTTGCATGATTTGAACAAGGACGGTGAGATGGATTACTTCGAGGCTTTCAATCGCGATGTCATCATTAGCAGCAACTTTCACGAATTTACTTTTGATCTTCAGACCGATTCGCAAGGGAATTTCTATTTTTGCAAAGGCTCACCGGTGAAAGGTGGGGGCAGGGGATTTGATCAAATCCTTCCTCATCATGGAATCGTTGCGAAAATTTCCCCAGATGGCAAAAAGTTTGAAGTCATTGCTTCAGGTCTGCGTGCCCCCGGGGGGCTGGCCGTGGGGCCTGAAGGTCAGGTCACCACTGGAGAAAACGAAGGCACTTGGCAACCTTGCTGCAAAATCAATTACTTTACACCCTCCCAAGCTCCGGCATTTCTGGGTACTGAACCGAGCCGACATGACATCGGCAAGGACAAGCCCTTTCATGAGCCGATTTGCTATTTGCCTATGAGTGTGGACAACAGTGGAGGCTCTCAGGTTTGGGTGCCACCCCATGCAGAGTTCGGACTCAAGACTGGGGAGCTCATTCATCTTTCCTACGGTCAATCTACCCTCTATCGTGTGCTGCCAAGCCATGCGGGTGACACCTTGCAAGGCGGCGTGGTGAAAATCCCTGCCAAGCTGCAATCCTCCGCCATGCGCGCGCGATTCCACAAAGATGGATCTTTGTTTGTGTTAGGTTTTCGTGGATGGCAAACCAACGCCCCCACCGAATGCGCCTTTCAGCGCGTTCGTTTTGTGAAAGACCAAGCCGTATTGATTCCCAGTGCTCAAAAAATCACGAACAAAGGAGTGATTCTGACATTTGACAAAGAGCTCGATGAAGAACTCGCCACCGATCCCAGCAGCTTCTCCATCGAGCGCTGGAACTATGTGCGTGGACCGCAGTATGGTTCAGGCGAATTTTCCGTCGATCATCCTGATGCTGCAGCTCTCGATAACGCACTCAAAGCCGAAACCAAAAACACCCGTGTGCACGATAAAGTCGAGGTTTTGTCAGCAAAGCTGTCCGCCGATGGCAGATCGGTCGAACTCGAACTCAAGGACATGAAGCCATGCATGACTCTCAAGATCGGCTACGACCTCGAATCCAGCGACGGCAAGGTCATGATCGGCACCACCTACAGCACCGTCAAAAAGCTGCCTTGATCATTTGCGCTTCGCAAAATCACCTCATACGGAAGCGGTCAAATCAAAAACCTCGCCTCGACTTCACGGTGTAGTGGGAATGGTGAACATCACACCTTTCCATTCCGCCAAAATCCTCAAGTATTGATAGGGATCTGGCCATGATGATGAGGGCTCAATCACTGTGGATTCGGGCCACTCGTTCCAGCTGGTGACCATGATATAATCAGCACCAGCATCTGTGGCAGCACGGAGGAAATCTTTTAGCGTTTGTCCATTGCGCCGTGGCATGACATAGGGATCATTCCTGAAAAATGAGTTGTCGTGTCCAGGGTGGACAGGAAGAAGCATTTTTTTTCCTGCGTCATGGGCGAGCTTGGTGAGGGAGCGGTATCTTCCTATGAGTGAGTCATACTCGTGAGCACGGAAGTTGGAAAACGTGCTGTAAAATCCAAAGCAGTCGACTCCATCAACCGCGAGCCATTCATGGGGGATGCATTTCTCGCGATCGATATCACCGGCACGAGACGCTTCGTGATTGTGGGCAATCTTATCAACAATCCAATAAACCGGCCCTACCGCAGTTTCTACCTGTTGTTTCAACTGTGGAAATTCTGCAGCAGTAAGACCGGGTGCCGCGGCAACTTGATAGAGATAGACGACAGGCTTTCCCTCGATGCGTAGATAGCAGGGATGATCCTTGTAGCGCTTGAGGGAACGAGCCAGCATCGTGCGATATTCGTGCGGTTTCTGATGAAACTGAGCGCGTTCATCAAGCAATGCGAACTTGAATCCTATTTTCTCAACGGCCGCTACAATGCCTCGATCAACATTTTCATCGAGTGCGTTATGGGTGTCCCACCAGTCCACGAGAAATGCATCTATGCCCGCAGACTTTGCGAGGTTCACATGCCACTCTGCGATCTTCGGATCCGCGCTATCATAAAGACCTACCAAGGGGCGCCACACACTATTGGGCGCAGGTTCCGCGGGCTTTTGGGCTTTTTTCGCCATAGCGATTCCGTCCGATGAAGGATAGGTCCAATGCAGAAATGGCTGTTTGAGATGCTGACCGCTATGATACCAGCAGTAATAATTGGCGAATAGCAACGGACGATCTTTGGGGGGCTCTTCGGCCAAGATGAAGCTGGAAAAAATCCACAGCAATGATTGGATCAAACGTGTGCATTGCATGACGAGGAGTTACCACAAGGATACATTTTTTGCACGATAAATCATTCCCCTCACGAGAGAGGTAGGGGCTGGCATTTCAGACACCAGCCTGACCATTGTTTCCCATCAAATGACAAGAATTCAGGAGGGGATAGGGCAAGGAATGACAAGAGTAGGACAGATGGCCTTGCGCACCAAGCCCTCCGCCACACTACCGATCAGCAGTGCGGCAACAGCACCGTGACCGTGCGTGCCGATGACCACCAGATCCACGGATTTGTCTTTGACGTAATCGATGATAGCATGGAGTGGAGATCCCATCATCAGTTCCGTGCGCACATCAGCAACTTGCCCCCGCGCAGTCGACAAAGCCTCTTTTAATTTGGCTTCGGCGCGCTTCTGGGATTCCTCTTGAAACAATTGAATGGCAGGAAATTCTTCGGGAGTCATACCATAGGCAGTGTAGCTCGGTTGGGGCTCCAATACATGAACAATGTGCAGTGTGGCTTGCAGAGAGACAGCCATAGCCATGGCGGCATTCAATACAGCATCGGAAGCATCAGAAAAATCAAGGGCCGTGACGATTTGTTTCATAAGGTGTCAATCATGCATCAATCGGAACGACAAAGCAAGCATTCTCGAACGACTGTCAAATGATGCATAGCATTGGCAAAAATACGATGACTCTGCCGCGAAATCCTGCTGGCTGAAAAAGGGCATCAATGATTCAATCGGCTCATGGAAGCTGCGACTGATCATCAAGAACCGCACTGGAAATGGTTGCTTTTATCGGCCGCATCTTGCGGTCTTTTTTTGTGCATGGCTCTTTGGATGCAGAGACAACCCGCGCTCGCTTCGATGGCGGTGACTTTTTATCTATTCTCCTACCTCGCGGGCGGATGGGATGCAGCGGTGGATACCTGGCGCAACCTGCGTCGCGGCACATTGGAGATTCACTTCCTGATGTTGGCCGTGGCAGTAGGCGCCGCCATCATCGGTGCTTGGTGGGAGGGCGCGGTTCTGCTGTTTTTGTTTTCTCTCAGTGGGGCTTTGGAAGCAATGGCCATGGCTCGAACGGAGAAGGAAATTCGTTCCTTGTTTCGTGACTCACCCAAAATCGCTTGGGTAGTGACTGAGTCCGGGGCGACGGTGGAAACTCCCGTGGATTCACTCACGTTGGGTCAAATCGTTCGCATTCTTCCCGGATCCCAGTTTCCCGTGGATGCAAAAATTGTCAGTGGTCAAACTTCCGCGGATGAGTCCATGCTGACGGGTGAGTCATTGCCCGTGGACAAACACGCGGGTGATTGTGTTTTTGGCGGAACACTCAATACCTGGGGCCCCGTGGATGCGGAAGTCTTGCGCCTGCCTGCTGAGAGCGCCCATGCGAAAATCATACGCCTGATCCGCGAGGCTCAAGCGAGCAAAGCCCCATCGCAAAAGTTCACGGATCGATTCAGCACACCCTACACACTGGGAATTTTGCTTTTAAGCGCATTGGCATTTTGTTGGTGGCACTGGGGGGCAGGCTTACCCGCTTGGTCATCCGATGGCAGTGAGCCATCCGCTCTCTATCGGGCCATGACATTGCTCGTGGTAAGTTCACCCTGTGCGCTGGTCATCTCCATTCCCAGCGCGATTCTGGCGGGAATTGCTTCCGCCGCGAGGCAGGGGATTTTATTTCGCGGCGGAATTGCCTTGGAAAACCTTGCTACCATTGATCGGCTCGCGGTGGATAAAACGGGCACTCTGACGGAGGGCGAATTTCAGATCGTGTCCATCCAGACATCGCCTGATGGAAAAGAGGATGAGGTGTTGCGATGGTCTGCCGCCTTATCCCAGCAATCCACTCATCCTCTCTCCCGGGCGATTTCGAGCGCTGGACTCAAGAAGTTTCCCCATTTGGATCGCGTGATGCGAGCGGAATCCATTACCGGCAAAGGACTGCGTGGTGAGGTGGCAGGGCAGAGTCTGACGCAAGGACGTCGCAGCCTTTTTCCAGATGCCGAGTGGTTGTCCCACTTCCCCGATCCTGCGCCCGGCCTCACCGAAGTATTGATTGAGGGGCGCGAAGTTGTGGGAAGAATCTTGCTCAGAGATGCCCCGCGTTTATCAAGCAAGCCGCTGGTGAGACAATTGCAGCAGTGGGGGATTCGCGTTGCCATGCTCACAGGTGATCGACCTGAGTCGGCAACAATGCTCGCTGAGGAACTCGGTCTCGATGAAGCTCGCGCTAGCATGACCCCAGAAAGCAAAGTAGACGCCATCAGAGAATGGAAGAGCAGGGGAGAAATCGTGGCAATGGTGGGCGATGGTGTGAATGACGCTCCTTCGCTCGCAGTGGCAGATGTGTCGATCGGCATGGGATTGAGGGGATCCGATGCGGTATTAGAACAAGCGGATGTCATATTGCTGAATGATCAACTGGAAAAAGTTCTCATCGCTTACCGCTTGAGCAAGACCTGTCGCTCGATCATTCGGCAGAACCTCGCGATTTCCCTGGGTGTCCTCATTCTGCTGGCCATTGGATCTCTTGGCTTTGCTTTGCCACTGCCACTGGGTGTTCTCGGGCACGAAGGATCCACCGTCATCGTGGTGATGAACTCCCTGCGTCTCTTATTTCTCCGCAAAGAATAAAAAACGGGTTTGTCGCAGATCGACAAACCCGTAGGGGGGAGAGAAGGGAAATGATTTACGGAGCTGTACCAGTAGGGGAGTATTGTCCGATGCTGGCGTAGTTTGAGTAACCATCAGTCAATGCATCGCCACGACCGGAACCCGCTACACGCAAGTAATACGTCCCTGCAGCAACGGTGGCGCTGATCGAGGCGTTTGTCAGAGTATCAGGATTGGCCGAGGCGATCACGATGCCATTGGAGCCAATCAGTTCGAGCGATACGTCGACATTTTGACTTACCGCATCCCCGGATGCGCTGAATGAGCAAACTCCACCAACCGTCGTGAAACTATAGACATCTAGGTCGCCTGTCGTTTCGAGGATACCAGAGGCAGACAAAGATCCTGATACTTGGGTGAGGGGGGCGGCGCCGGCGATCGTGTTCGATACGGCATCGGTTCGATAGCCGAAACCATTGAGTGTCGTAATGCGGTTCAAATCATTTTCCATATTGTTGGCACTGAGATATTCACCGCGCGACCACTGAACGAGGAGTTTGTAGTAGCCTACGCCCATGATGGGAGCCCATCCCACTTCTCCTGATCCATGTCCTTGGTAATAGGCCTCTGCTGGGGAAAGTGGACGATGGGGAACTCGTCGAGCTTGTGGTTGGTAACGATGTTTTGCTCCACTGGAACACTGCGAGAGCACCCAGCAAAGATACGGATGGGACAACATAACGATCCTATTCATATTTTGCATTTTGAGCGATATCAAAACTGCATCATGAAAGCAAGTCGTTTTGTCAAAAAAGCGCAAAAATTGCACAAATCCACAAGATCAGATCATCTCGTTCACAAATGCTTCGGCATCAAACGGCGCGAAAGCCTTCGCCTCCTCGCCAGTGCCCACAAATGCCGTGGGGATTTTCAATTGCTCGTGAATGGCCACAATGATCCCACCTCTGCCTGACCCATCGAGCTTCGTGACGATGAGACCATCGAGCGGACAGGCCTTGTGAAATTCCTTGGCCTGTTGCAATGCGTTGGAACCAGTTGTCGCATCGACAACAAGCAGTGTGACGTGCGGAGCAGATTCATCGTTCTTAGCGATGACGCGTCGGATTTTGGCGAGTTCCTCCATGAGGTTGTGACGCGTGTGCAATCGCCCAGCGGTATCACAAATCAGAAAGTCGGTTTTTTGCGCAATCGCTTTTTGATGGGCTGTGAAGCAGACCGAAGAGGGATCCGCATTCACGTTGCCGCGAACCACAGGGATATCGATTTTTTCGCCCCATCGTTCGAGTTGCTCCACTGCAGCAGCGCGGAAGGTATCCGCAGCAGCCAGCAAAACCGAGTGACCCTGATTCTTCATCCAGAGCGCCAACTTGGCCGATGATGTCGTTTTCCCCACTCCATTCACCCCTACGACTAAAATCACACATGGCTTGCCGTCCGTTCGCTTTTGCGGAAGGGGACATGTCTTGGGAAGACGCTGGGCGATATGCTTGCGGGCCGCATCGATCACATCTTCCGCAGTGATCTTTCGTCCCAGGTCTTTCAGTTCATCGACAATCTCCATCGCGCCACGAACACCCAGATCTGCTGCAATCAGATCGGCCTCGATGACATCCCAATCGATTTCCGCGCGGTTGGTGATTTTATGGAAGAGAGATTTGAAAAAACCCATGAGGAGAGGGATGGTAAAGTTTACAAATCAATCAAAGCTCCTTGATCTGGAGGTTGCGCCAGCGGACGTGGCAGGATTTTCCAGCATGCACTTGGAGGGCAAAAAATCCCTCGGGAGTAAAATCTTTTCCTTCGTCCGTATAGTCGACTCGCACTTCTCCGTTCAACCAAATTTGAATATGGCGGCCTTCGCAGCGGATGCGCACCTGATTCCATTCGTCCCAACGCATGATTTTCTGCCCCTGTGCAGTGAAGGCTTTTTGTGCCGTTTTTTGCTCGGTAGTGTTTTGAGTCTTGGACGCTGAAGGCATGAGCCAACCGCGGCGGGCTTCGTCATACAATCCCGCTGTCCACGCCCGAGCTTTGCCGTTGTCGTGCTCGCATTGATACCCATGCACTCGCCCGTCTTTTCCCGGTTTCTGCAAGCCACGAAACATCACGCCCGAATTGCCACTGAGATCATCAAACTTCATTTCGAAGCGAAAATCAAAGTTCTTGTATGTTTGATCCGTGCGCAAAAATGTGTTCGACTTGAGATTGATACCGCTGCCAACGATGGTATCCCCATCGACGGCGAACTTGCCCGCACCGTTTACCACTGACCAGCCGGTAAGATCCTTGCCATTGAAGAGTGGAACAAAGCCGTCTTCAGAGTGCAGCGGCCATATGCAAAGACAGCAAGCCATCCATGTAGAAACCATTTTTTTCATAACGCGCCCAGACATTGCTCAGATTCGCCCCAAAAGGCAAGCGATGTTACAAATGCCTCTCAGGGAAAATTCATCGATTGATGCCGCTGGGTGGCAACTGCTCCAAGAGCGAGCGAAGACGCAATAGGGATTCTACAGAGTGTCGCGCCGACACAGACACGCGCAAACGAGCGCTGTTGCGCGGCACGGTAGGGTAGCGGATCGCAGGAACGAGGAATCCTTGGGCATGCAATTGCGAGGAAACCTCCATGGTAGTGGCATTTGATCCTAAGATGATAGGCACGATGGGCGTGCGATGATTCTCGCAGTTGGTTCCCTCGGTAAAAATCCTGATGTTGTTTCGCAACGTAGCTCGGAGTTGATCGCCAAGCGATGAACGAATCAATTCGACAGATGTTCTCGCCGCATGAGCCAATGCGGGTGATGGCGCGGTGGAGTAGATGAACGAACGTGCCCGGTTGATGAGAAGATCGATCAAATCCTGCGATCCAGCGATAAATCCGCCCGCAAGCCCCGCGGACTTGCTCAAGGTTCCCATTTGCAGGTCCACGCGCGATTGCAAATTTTCTTCCTCGCATACACCTCCGCCGCGTGGCCCGAAGATACCGAATCCGTGTGCCTCATCCACAAGCAGCAGGGCTTCGTAACGGTCTTTGAGATCGACCAACCCGCGCAGAGGTGCCGTGTCTCCATCCATACTGAAAACCGACTCTGTGATCACAAGAATGCGCGGAGCGGAACCATGCTTGGCTCGGATGGTACGCAGAAGGTTTTCTAACTTATCCACGTGATTGTGAGGAAATACCCGCAGCGTGGCACCGCTAAGTTTTGCTGCATCGATCAGACAGGCATGGCTTAGTTTGTCGACGACCACCACATCGCCCTTGCCCACGAGTGCTGGGATGGTGCCCATGGCGGCAGCATAACCTGATGAAAAAGTAAGGCAACGATCACAGCCTTTCAATTCCGCAAGTTCAGCTTCCAATAACACATGTTCTTGACTCGTGCCGCAGACCAAACGGGATGAGGCGGCGCCGTGACCGAAAACCTTCAATCCTCGATGATAGGCTTCCGCAATGGTGGGATCCGACGCTAAGCCCAGGTAATCATTGCTGGCGAATGATATTTTTCCTGCTGAATCAAAAGCCCCCATGAACTCCTGAGGCTGCAGTGATCTCCACAGTCCCGCCTCGCGGATATTGTTCAGTTCCTCTTGAAAGCTACTCATGTGCCGCCGCAATCTAGCACGAAGAGAGCTCGATGCCAGATATTCCTTAACCAGCGCGAGTGGTCCTGTATTGCTAAAAAATACTTTTTTGATGGATGGTGATCTTAATCGCCTGATGAATTCATAGAAATATCTAGGAAATCGTAGGATTATCGGAAATTTTGAAATTTCCCAACTAGGGCGAAGTGGATTTTTTGTATTTACATCGTGCGTATTCCAATTATTGTTTGATGCGTCATCCCGCCACTCCAGTATGAATCATCCTTCATATTTACGTGTTTCCGCCCTAAAAACCCGCCAGCACAAAGGCTTTACGTTGATCATCACGATCAGCCTGCTGGTTCTATTAACTTTAGTAGCGATCGGCTTGTTGTCCCTGTCCACGGTCACCTTGCGCACTTCATCGCAGGGATACGCGATGTCGATCGCTCGCAGCAATGCTCGTATGGCTTTGATGTTAGCGCTGGGCGAGTTACAGAAATCAATGGGGCCAGACCGCGCGATTTCCGCCACTTCCGAAATTCTTTCGACGAATCCTGCGAAGCCCAACTTGATGGGAGTTTGGGATTCCTGGGACTCGAATCCTAACACCTCGTTGAACTACAACACCGAAAAAACCTCCCGATTTCGTCGATGGCTCGTATCCGATGCTGACCCGATGGCGACCACAGCGCGCAACTACGCCACGACTGGAACCACCAGCAATGCCATCACTCTCGTGGACAACGGAACTCTGGGATCAGGAGTCACGGATGCCGATAAGGTGAGAGCAGGCTTGGTGCCGATCAGCCCGAATGGCAACCGTGAGGGATCCTACGCATGGCACGTCTCTGACGAATCCGTGAAGGCTCGCATCAACAGCTATCGCGATCTCGCGCAAAATGATACTCTGGCGAAACGACGCGCTCTGCTGGCAGGTCACCGCCCTGATTCACGTTTGATCAAGTCTCGCGACGGCAGCCTCCTGAGCTTTTTGCCTAACGATCAAAATGCAGCTGGTTTGGTCACGGCTCGTGCCGCCGAGGGCAAACTCGTTGACCTGAATCAAGCGGACCTACTGGGTAAAAGTCGGCAGACGGGCAAGTTCCGCAATATCGTGACCCCCTATTCGATGGGGCTCTTGACCGATGTGCGCAACGGTGGACTGAAGCAGGACCTTTCGGCACTATTTGAGATGGCCACAATGCCATCTGAATACAATGGTCGGCGTCTGTATGAAACCACGCACCGTATCACAGGCGTGTCGGATCCTTACTGGTCTTCCTTGCAGTCATACTACTCCATCTATCGCGATGTCACATCGAGCGATGCATCTCCCACCTATTATCGTCCACCCCAGGAATCCGTTGCTCCGGGTTCTTACAGCGTTCCAAGACGATTTTTTCCCGCACCTGTCATTGCCAAAGTAGAAATTCTCTTCAGCTACATCACGCGCGACTCCCATTCCAACTGGGTCAGCAGTCTGAAAACAGTGAGTCCGGAACACACACGCATGGGGCACTTGCTCTACACTCCTCTTGTCACCTTGCACAATCCCTACAACATCAATCTACAATTCGATGAAATGCAGGTGGTGATTCGCAACGTGCCCGTGGCATTCAATTTTTATGTAAACAATCAGCCGCAGAGCCGCGATTTGGTCTCCATCAACGAGATGTTTGTCAATAGCAGTCAGAAAGGAGAAAAATCCTTCGCTTTGAATATCGCGAATTGGACCAGTCCGACCTCACGCGATTCGACGCCCATTACGTTGCGACCAGGGCAGACCCTAGTGTGTGGGCCCTTTATCTCGGCTGCTTCGAGCTTCTCTAACTCTCAAGGCACGCCGATTTTCGATTGGCAAAACAACCTCACCGGTGTGGATCAGAATGGCAGCGTCACCACTCCCGTTCCCTCCAAACCCGGCTTTCTTGGCAAAGGCGTTGGTTTTGACATCGACTGGATCACACCACCTGATTTCAACGGCGGACAGTCTACGGACAACAACATGGGCGTGCTTGGTCTGAAAGATACCGACCTCGTTCATATGGAATACGCCATCAGACAACCGAGTCGTGGTCAGCGCGATCGCTTTGATGTGCAGGCTATGATCACATCGAGAGGAAGACAGATGTCTTATGGTGGACTTACGTTTGTTTACAATGACTCCTCGACCTTAGGTCGATACTTCAATGCTGTGCATCGGTTTCCGCGCACCGGAGCTTTTCCTGCGGCACAGGCTTATCACTCGAATACCACCCCCATTTCGGCTCAAGGAAATGTCTTATCCGTAGGGCTCTTTTCCGCCTATGCGAGAACCACCAATGGAGGCGTCTATGAAACCAATCAACGCACTCCCGCGGGTGGTGCTTTGAACGTATTGAGAGACGGTCGCCTCGCTGGAAAACCCATGATGCACCACAATCCTGCACGTCCAGTGGTCATGATGGACTACCGGACTGAAGTGCCGGGGATGCAGTCGCACGAATTGAACTTTGTCCCCTTGCCGGGCCATGTCGACGATATCTTTGAAATTGATGCCGCCAATCGCAACAATGTGCTATCCGGCAACACCACCCAGCGGGGTGTAAAGTCAGGGGTTTATCTCGAACTGCCAACCGGTCCCATGCTGACCATTGCAGATTTCCGTCGTTCGAATGCACTGACCTCAGCCTACTTGCCGAACTTTGTGCAACCCATAGCGAACTCGAGTGTGTCGCCTTTCATGAGCACTTCAAAGGTTTTGGAAACAGGCGTCACTTCGTATGCGCTGTTGGATCACAGTGTTTTGGCAAACTATGCTCTGTATGACCGTTTTTATTTCTCCAGCATTGTGCCCGTCGGTTCCAAACAAGCCAACACGGTGTTGACTGACTTCCTCGACAATCGTGTGCCTCTGCCGAACCAGGCTTTCGCTCCCTACCTGCCTGCTGGGAAGTCCAAAAATGATGCGATAACTGACCTCCTCGCAACTGGTCGTCCGTCCGCCAATGCCTATCGCCTCGCCGCGGAATATCAGATGGTCAAAGGAGCCTTCAACGTCAACTCGACATCTGTATCCGCATGGGCCGCAGTGCTGGGTTCGATGCGCAATACGCCCGTCCCCGTGATGTGGTCCCGTAACGGTCAGATGGAGACCAAAAACACCACGAACAACCCGATCGCTCCGATGTCTTTGACCAATGGTGCTCTCGCAACGGATGCGGCGGTAAATATCGCACAGACGGACAATTCCCGCACCAACCAATGGAATGGTTTCCGTGAACTGACCGATGCGCAAATCGAGGGTCTTGCGCAAAATATTGTCGATCAAGTCCGCACACGTGGTCCGTTTTTGTCGATGCATGAATTTGTCAATCGTCAGATCGGTGCTAACTCCGCCCTGACTCGTATGGGGACCCTGCAAGCCGCTTTGGAGAATTCCCAAGTCAACAATCTGGTGTTCAACACCCAAGTCCCCATCGCCTCCGCTAACGTGACTGACGCATCGCTCTATCGCAATCGCACGGTCGAGGCAAATCTAGGCAACCCCGCGGAAGGAGCCCCGGGATGGATTACGCAGGGGGATCTCATGCGAATCATCGAGCCACTTGCCACCGTGCGTTCCGATACCTTTGTCATCCGCGTCTGTGGAGAAGCATTCAACGCGAATGGCGTGGTCAGTGCGAGAGCCTTCGCCGAAGCAGTCATACAAAGACTCCCCGAGTATCTGAATCCCGTTGATCGCCCCTCGGTCAATGTCTACAGTGTTGCCACGGCCCATCCGACCAATCGTGCTTTCGGACGTAGGCTCGCTGTGGTATCTTTCCGCTGGATCTCGCAAGAGGAAGTTTAATTGTTGTTTATTATGATTCGTGTTTTTTTCATGATGCTGTGCCTGCCGCTCGTAGGTTTTTCTCAAGATGCAGGCGTTGCGCTTACCATACGCGCCGCTTATCACAATCCCGTAAAACCCCTTGCGGAACTTTTCATTGCGGATCAAACGGGGGCGATCGTGCCGCTGAACTTGGTGGGGGAAATGCTGTCCTACCCTCAGGTCACCGTTGCCACGAATGGCAATCTCGTGCTCTATAAGGAGAAGATGGTTGACCCCAAGAATCCACAGGCATCAGTGGCCGCCACTGCCAAGATTCCCGCAGATTGGAAAAAAGTGATCGCTTTGATTTTTCCGGCTGCAGCCGCTGGTGATGAGTCATCCTATCGCATGCTGCTCATCAATGATGCTCCGACCGCATTCAAAAAAGGGGAATCACGCATTGTCAATTTGACTCAAGTCGAAACAGCAGTGCAAGCGGGCGAGCACAAGGTGCCCGTTCCATCTGGCAAAGTGACCGACCTGCCCGCCGTAAAACAAGTCAATGATTTCAATATGGCGCAAACCAATTTTTACTACAAGGATTCCGATCAGTGGATTCCTTTCACTGAACGTCAATTGCAGTTTCTGGATTCAACCAAACGAATTTTCCTCATTTACTTGACTCCGGGCTCAACCCAACCCTTCGTCACCACCTTAGTGGACAATACACCAGTGCAGGTTCCACCACCTTCTCGCTGATCCATTTGCGAAGGGAAAACGAATTTTTTCTCGCAGATTGATCAATCCATGCGATAGTCTACATTACTCATTGTTGAGTCACTTCTATGCCCACACGCATAAATCCATGGATGATCGGTTTCGGGCTCATGCTGGCCATTGTGGTCGGTTGGATGCTCGGTCGATCGCCCTGGGATGATGAAACGAAGCCCGTTTCAGGTGAACTCGTTGTTCGTAATGAACCGCTGGTGGAACGCGAGTGGGGCGAACTGACTTCCTCTTCGACTCAAAGGTCGGGATATCAGACTGACGAAGAAGCCATTTCCGAAGGAGCTTTGCCAGGGCAGCGAACATTGCGTTTCACAACTGCGGAGGAGATGATGTCCTTCATCGCAAGGGTAGGGGATCGCATTCGCGTGATGGATCGAATCGACTCTCTATTCACGCTGCGTGTCGGCTTTCTGGATCACGATGAGTTGCGTGATCTGCTGAATGGCTCAGAGCAAGAGGGATTCATTTTCCCTGCCTACACGCCAAATCCATCAGGCGGCATGGTACAAGCGGATGCGATCCCATTGGGCAACCAATTGTCGCAATGGTTGGGATTGAAACAACTGGATCTCAATCTGGGCAAAGGAGTGAAAATCGCCATACTTGATACAGGTGTCGTCCCTCATCCTGCCTATGGCAGTGTCAAAAATGTTTTCATCGTTCCGGCATCGGACAATTATGGCGAATGGAATGGACACGGCACGGCAGCTGCGTCACTCATCTTGGGCAATTCCAGCACGGTGCCCGGCGCTGCACCCGGTGCTACGCTGACGTCATGGCGTGTCGCGGATGACTCGGGATCATCGGACAGTTGGAGGATAGCCCAAGCTATCATTCAGGCTGCTGATTCGGGACACCAGATCATCTCCCTTTCCATGGGTTCCTACGGTGATAGCCTCATGCTGCGTGATGCGGTTCAATACGCACAGAACAAAAATGTGTTACTCATTGCCTCTAGCGGCAACGATGGGTTAACGCAATCTGCCTATCCTGCCGGTTATCCCCATGTGCTCTCCGCCGTGGCGGTTGACGCACAAAACAATCATCTGCTTTTTTCGAATCAATCCGAGCCCTCGGCTCTCGCAGCGCCGGGCTGGGGTGTTACGGCCGCCTATCCTGGAGAAAAGGTCACTTCGTTTTCCGGCACAAGTGCCTCCGCTCCCATATTGGCGGGCACTGTCGCTGCCGTAATGTCCGCCAAAGGATACTCTGCGCAACAGGCGCTCGCAGCAATCTATCAAATGACCAACGAAGCCGGTGCGGCAGGTCCCGATCGCTATACCGGTTCTGGTGCTGTGAATCTCGGTCGTATTTTGCAAAGTGACAACGCCCCGATCACTGATGCAGCAGCGGCATCCAACTACATCACACCTCCGCAGGCCGGCGCTGTCGCTCAGGTGCAGGTCAACATCCAAAATCAAGGAACCACCACTCTGAGCAATGTCCCTGTTACGGTTACGACTCCGACTGGTGTGACTCAACTCACCGTTTCCTCATTGGCTCCAGGTGCTGTGAAAAGTTACAACATCGGATTGTCGAATGCGTTGTTTGCCAACGGAAAATCGGTGCAAGTCACAACTCAGATCGGCAGTGCCGATGCCGTCCCATTCAACAACCTTCGCACGACAACCTACAGCCCATCGCCGGCACCCTGAATCAGGGCATGGCATCTAACACGGCAGGATAAAGATGGATTTCTTGCCGATGGTTTTCGCGCATCGTGGAAAGTATTTTTTGCAAGGCAGTTGGACGTTTTTGATCTGACAACGCTTGGCGAATTTCTTCACGGCATTCTTCCAGCGTTCGTACGACGAGCGGACGGTGATCCATCACTTCCGCGAGATGCCAACCCCATTTTGTTTGAAAGAGCGTCGCTTGGTTCTTGGGCATGGCAAAGACAGGCTCGGCAAAATCGGAGGGCATTCGCATGCGGGACATCCAACCAAGTTGTCCGCCCGTCGCCTTAGTCCGCTCGTCCTCACTGCTTTCCTGAACGATCTGTTCAAAGGTTTTTTCTTTCTTCTGTAGGCTGGCCAGCGCCGCATCCGCTTGATTCTTGATGACTGCGGCATCCTTGCCCAGAGTCGACCAGAATGCATGTCGCACCTGTTTCATCTCAGGCATGACCCATTCATTCTGGTGCTTCCGATAGGACTCGGCGATTTCTTCCTCGCTCACTTTCAACAACGGTTGCAGATGTCGATCCAGATACTTCTCCATCTCGATGACCGCCGCCACGCGCAATCTCAGTTCTTCCTCACTGGCTATTCCCTGATTTTTCATCGACTCCTCCATCTCGCTGCGCGAAGGAAATCGTGCGAGCCATTGACGCAACCGCTCACTGATTTCGCCATCCGTCGCTCGTTGCGCTTCTTGATCAGCGGCGATCAAAGTGCGGATCAGTTGATGATCCACCAATTCCGTCAGAGCGGCCATTCTGATGGAACGACGTTGCTCGACACTTGTTTCCTGCCATTCTTTGCCCTCAAGCCACAGTTTTTCTCTCGCCGCACGATCGACTTGGGTTTTGGTGAGTGGTCGACCTAACACAATCGCAACGATACCCTCTTTCTTGGCATGTTCGATGGACTCTTCACTGGTAGGATTGCGACGATTGATGACTTTTCTCAAAGGACCAGTATACGCAAAAAGATCAATGATCACATACACGATCAACACGGAACAGATGGTAAGAAGCGCGCGATGGGAGATTTTCATGAATGTTGGGAAAGAGATGAGAGTAGCATGTGCAATTGCGCGGGATCCGTTACTTGGCGAATGGATTCGGGAGTCGTTCGAGACGATCCCATGGCGATATCATCCCGCTGGAACATCATGGGACTGGGGACGGAATGACGGGCGGATAGATGACACTCCTTCACCCCAGTGGCCTCGATCAACTCATTGATACGCCGTGCCGTCACACCACCTCCCGGTAAGACGACAATTCTTCCCGCCGCCTGCTCGTTGAGGTCACGGAGTCGAGGCAGCCCCTGCCATACGTCCGCCTCTCCGCCACTGGTTAAAACCCGGGGAATGCCCAGGCCGATGAGCGTTTCCAGTGAACTCACCAAGTCCCGCGTCACATCAAAGGCACGATGAAAAGTGACATCCAGTTGCTGCGACACATCCAGTAATTTCATGGTTTTCTCGCGATCAATCACTCCCGTCGTATTCAGACAACCAAAGACCACACCATCTGCACCGAGATTTGCGGCGCATCGTATGTCGTCCTTCATGATCTCCATCTCCTCATCAGAATACAAAAAATCACCCGACCGTGGGCGAATCATCATCATCACTTTACCAGGGAAAATCTTACGTGCGGTTCGTAAAAATCCGTGTGATGGAGTCAGACCGCCCTCGCTCAGGGCAGAGCATAACTCAATGCGATCCACTCCTGCGTCAGCGCAGACCTGCACCGATTCCAAGCAATCCACGCAAATTTCAATCACGGCCTTCATACAGGGTGGATCGTGACATCGTGCAAGACGGCACCATCAAGACGAGACATCGTAATGCGCAAGTGTCTTTCGTCCGCCACGGCATGCATGATGGTAGCTCTCTCCAGTTGAGGGCCGCCGCCCACCATCTGCGCAATGGGTCTTTGGTCAGTGACGGGAAGATACGCAGGCTCATGAGTGTGTCCAGAAAGGATCATCTGGATCCCACCCTTGCGCAAAAGATCCTGCCATGCCATGCGACAAGGCTTGTGGCAATTGTAGTATTCTCGGTTCGGATCATCGACAGTCCACCAGAGAGGAATGTGACAGAACAGCAACTTGTAGGGAGCGCTGCGAAACCATGGTTCCTCCATCACCTTTGCGAGCCACTGGGTTTGCCGCGCACGCATCGCATCAAAGTGGACCATGCCCTGAAAGACAGGATGGGAATCGGGTTTGTCTTCTCCTGTATCCATAGTCAAGCAGGCCACAGGCCCAGAACGGAAAGCATGGGAAAAGTCATCGCCTGGGCAGTGAGTAAAGTCCTCCACATAACGTGCAGCAGGTCCACGTACATCGTGATTTCCCCGAAGATAGGCGAGGGGATAATGCGCCGCAATTCCCAGTCCGGCGGGGCAAACGTATTGGTTTGCCATTTTCTCGACGGCGTAGACATCGTTGGTTTGATCACCATTCCAGAGCAAAAAGTCCGGTTTCAACGCGCTGGTTTTTTGATGCAAGGCATCGATGGTTTTCGCATTCTCATGAGTATCATTCCACACAACAAACTGTGTCGTTTTGCGAGTCGGATCGAGGCAACGAATCAGGTATTCGACGGATGTGGCATGAGGGCCGCGCTGGATTTTGTAGGCACTCGCATACTGAACGGAATACACCGTAACCTTATAACGCAATTCCGCGCCCGCGGGCAGCGGCGGCAACCGAAATTTTAGCACATGCGATTCGAAGGCCACCATGCCCTGTTTCTCTGGCAATACTTTTTGCCATTCACCACGGTTGATGGAAATTTCGATGTATCCGCTGGCAGGACCGGACAAAGCTTGCAAAATGGCGAGATTGCCTGAATCGGGACCGGCCACAAGTGGTTCTCCGACTGTCAGTGACGGAGGAACTGCTGCATCAGCCGCATGGACATTTTGATGGAACTCCGTTGCTGCGAGACTTCCTGCGATCAAACTGCGTGAGAGAAATTGTCGGCGCTTCATTTGCATAGAGATACGAGATTTTCTTACGATTTGCGCACCAAATTTTTCTCACCCAACATTCGCATGCTTTTGGGAGTGAGCTTACGGCGCAGGGCAAATTGCCTGACCGCGTGGCGTTGGATGTGTGATGCCGCTTCCTCTACGTCATCCGTGAAAAAGATCAGGTCTGGGTCTTCTGGGCTGATCATTCCCTCATCTACCATGCGATAAATCATATCCATGAGCGGAGCCCAGTAGTCCTTGCCCATGAGAACAATGGGGAAATTTCTGACTTTGCCAGTCTGGATCAAGGTCATGGTTTCAAACATCTCGTCAAGAGTTCCCGCACCTCCGGGCATAACAACAAAGGCATAAGAATATTTCACCAAGACGGTCTTACGCGTGAAAAAGTATCGCATCGTAACTTCGCGATCCACGTAGGGATTGCCATGTTGTTCAAAGGGCAACTGGATGTTCACACCCACACTGCGCCCGCCACTTTCGAAAGCACCACGATTGCCCGCCTCCATGATGCCGGGTCCGCCTCCCGTCATCACGGTAAAACCCATCTGCGCCATGCGGGCACCCATCGCGCGCGCCATCTCGTAATAGGTCGTTCCTTGGGGTGTTCGAGCCGAACCAAAGATTGTCACACAGGGCCCGACAAAGTGCAGGACACGGAATGCGCGAATGAAATCCAGTGACACTTTGAACAAAGTAGCCAGATCCGAAAGACGCGATCGAGGCCCCGATAGAAAGGAACGCTCCGGCAATTCCAATTCATAGCGCATTTGCTCATCGATGGCCTGTTGATCAACATCTTGTTCCGGAGTTACTTTGGGACAGTCAGGGCATTCAGGTGCAGTCATCGGAATCATGATACCAGATGATCTCATTTTACCAATGTCAAAAGCATTGGATCATGCGCGACCCCGCTGCGCATCGAATCATGGATTTCTCGCAATTCTGCGGTTTACTCGTGACCGCTTTTGCTCTAGCTATGGGCGCGCCGCAAGTAGCATGAAAAAATCATTCAGTCTGATGCTCGCCTGGCGGTATCTCAATCCGCGTAGGGCTTGGATTTCTTCGATCACCATGATTTCGGTGTTGGGAGTCCTTCTTGGCGTTCTGGTGCTCGTCGTAGTGATGGCGGTGTTTGCGGGACTTGAAATGGAGCAAAAAAAACGTTTGCTCGGTTTTTCTCCCCACTTGCTGCTGCAGTATACTGAGACAGGCGAACGTTTCAACGAAATCGGGGATTGGGGAGCGGTGGTCGAGCGGATGCAGCGCATTCCTGGTGTGGTAGCCAGTTACCCGCACATTGAGGACAACGCCGTGCTGGATTCCTCTGATCTGCAACGTCCAGTGAACTATCAGGCCGTCGATACGCAGGACGCGCTGCAAATGAAGGGAGTCGAGGAAATTCTCGATCACGAAAACTTTCCCGGGTCATCGGCGGATCTGGGACTCGATGCCAGAGCAGTGGTATCCTCGCTGATGGCCGATCAGTTCCATTGGCAGTTGGGGGATAAAATCAATCTCTATTCGACAAGAAATTTCCAGGAAGTTCTCAGCGCCTACAAAACGACTGAGCAAGCGTTGACACGCGACCGCTTCGCCGCAGACATCTCCGCGTTGAAAAAATTGATCGTCGATGAATGGAAAGAAGAATCTAACGGATTTGTGATGTCGCGTGCTCAGGCCGATGTTTTGAACCGATTGTATCCCATCTATGAGACCGATGACCTGCGGGAGCCGGAACGCAAAGCCATCGAAAGCATCCTCTCGGTCTATGATCGTGCGGAACATCGCCCCGCAACCGATACCTTTTTGTTTGCCACCGGCACAAAGGCCGAGTGCAAGTCACATCTCGATACTCTGATGAATGCAGACAAGGACCAGCTTGATGCGGATGTGCTTAAAAACATCAAGAGCATCATTCTTCCTCGCGAAGTCGAAATTGTGGGTGTGTTTCAAGCCTCTCAAATGGTCAAGATGCCTGATTTGTTTGTGCCTCTCCCACTCGCGCAAAGTTTGTCGGGGTTGGGGGACGGCGTGCAGGGTGTCGCCTTACGCATTGATGACGCCTATCAGGCCGATGCTTTTCTTTCCCGCATATTGCCACAGTTGGAGCAAGGTTGGGTAGCATTCACATGGGCGGACCAGTATGCTCAGTTCTTTTCACTCATTAGCCAGCAACGATTGATGATGTATTTCGTGCTGAGTTTTATTGTTCTGATTTCGGCCTTTTCCATGATGGCGGTGATGTTCACGGTAACCATTCAGAAGAAAAAAGAGATCGGAGTGATGAAGGCTCTCGGCGCCACCCCGGGACAAATCATGCGTGTCTTTCTCTACCAAGGCACTCTACTTGGGATCGCCGGTTCTATGTTAGGAGTGTTGCTCGGTCGGCTTGTGATTCATGGGAGGGGAGGGCTTCAGGAAGCCTTACGCCACTTGGGATTCGATCCCTTTTCCTCAAGGCTCACTGGATTCAAGGTCCTACCTGCCTACATGGACCTGCGTGAGCAACTTTTCATTGGCTGCATGGGACTCGTTCTGTGCATGTTGGCTTCATTGGTGCCTGCGTTTTTCGCTTCCCGCCATGATGCCGCTAAATCCCTTCGCAATCTTTGATCATGAAAGTTTGGATCATTCAAAACGGTGAAAAAACCGGTCCCTACGAAATCTCTCAAGTCGTGCGCAAGCTCGAGTCTGGCGAGTGGGATGCAGAAACATACGGATGGCTAGAGGGCATGAAGGATTGGCAACCGCTCTCCACCATACCTGCGTTCACTGAGGCCACCGATCGTTCTCACGTCGATCCTGAGTTGACCTTGCCCGCATCCGATTGCGCGGAACCCGCTCAAGAGGCACCATCAACCGCAGCGCCCGCCGCGAGATCGGGTAGCGTTGCTGTACTCATGCGCAGATTCTTCGCCCGCTGGTTCGATCTGCTACTCTGGTCCAGCATCTACATGTGCGCCATGCAGTTGTCGGGCGCGAATTTGAAACAATTGATGATGAGTTTCTGGTTCAATTATTTGATGATGGTTGTCTGGATCATCATGGAGGCAGCGATGATCCACGTCTGGGGATTGACCCCGGGGAAATGGCTTTTGGGGTTGCGCGTGTCGCGTGTCGATGGTTCAGCATTGCCTGTGGGCCTGAGCTTGCTTCGCTCGATTCGTGTTTACCTGATGGGGATGGGCATGAGCCACCCGATATTGCTTTTGCTGTGTCATGGATTTTCTTGGTGGTTTGTTCGCAAGCACGGCTCCGCGTTATGGGACGGCGCCAGCGGCCTACTCGTGAAAGCCCAATCCTTTTCTCCCTGGCGCTGGCTGGCTTTTTCCTTTGCTTCCTTTATGGTGATGAATCTAAGCGGAATGATCCTCGAACCCGTATCGAGAGAATTGATCCGTGAGATGTTCCCAGAGCAGGCGCAATGGCTCGATTCTCCGAAACAATCAACCAGTCCTATCAAATGAAATTTGCCGTTCTTTTCCTGCTTTGGGTCATTCCTTGCTTGGGCGAAGAGGTTCATCTGAGCCGTGTCGCCGCGGAATCAATGATTCGCGAAAAATGGCAACAGAAACTCCAAGCTCTGCGAAAAGAGCGTGCGGCAGAGATGGAGACAAAGCGTATCGTCATCGGCAACAAAACATTGCGTTTTTTGCAGCGCGAAATCGGTAGCGCTCCCACGAATGGTCGGCCACTCGTGATTTCCCTGCACGGGGGAGGTGGAGCGCCATCCGAGGTCAACGATGCGCAGTGGCAAAATCAAATCAGACTCTACGAACCCGAAGGCGCATTGTATATCGCGCCACGTGCCCCGACCGATACATGGAATCTCTGGCATGAGGCGCATATCGATGGCCTCTTCGATCGCCTGATCGAAAACAGCATCGCCATTCATGGCGTCAATCCCGATCGCATCTATGTCATGGGATATTCAGCCGGGGGGGATGGAGTCTATCAGATCGGCCCCCGCATGGCGGATCGCTGGGCGGCAGCCGCGATGATGGCGGGCCATCCCAATGAAGCCCAGCCCTACAATCTCCGCAACCTACCATTTGCCATTCAAGTGGGGGGAAAAGACACGGCTTACAAGCGCTCCGAGGTCTGTCAGCAGTGGGCGAATCAGTTGGACGCATTGGCCGAAGCCCACCAAGGGTCGTATCTCCATTTTTTTAAATCCTACCCGCAATATGGTCACTGGATGAATCGTGAAGATGCCATCGCTGTGCCATGGATGCTGAAGTTTTCACGTCAGGCATGGCCCAAGTCCATTGCATGGCATCAGGATGACGTGGTTGCCACCCGATTTTACTGGCTTGCTGTCAATGCCTCGCTCGCTAAGAAAGAGCAAAAGATCGAAGCGCACTGCAAAGGCCAGACGATCATGATTCAAGCAGATGATCCTCACACCATCACCCTGCGTCTCTCTGACTCGCTGGTCAATCTGGATCAGACAATAAACGTCATTTGGAACGGCAAACAGATCTACAGCGGGATCGTAAAACGCAGTGCGTCTGCCATCGATCAATCCCTCAACGAGCGCGCGGACCCATCCACGATCGCCACTGCTTTGCTGGAAGTGAAGGCTGGTTCTTGATTTTGCGGGTGCATTCAAGTGCCGGCATCACGATAGAGAACCCCCATACGTGAAAGGCCATTTTCCTCACTGCCATAGAGACTGTGTGCCTTCCCTTTGCCGGGCTCGAAGTAAGCATAGCGCTCAATGGATTTCTCACGCTCCAAAAAGCGCAGGGCATCTTTGAGGAAATCATAATTGTCTCGCTCGGTGCCGCTCCAACCATTGAACTCCGTGAGCCAAACCGGCATCCTGTGCGATCGAGATAGGCCTGAAAGGAAATTTGCGAAATCAACTGCATCGCGACTGCGATACCAATGCACCGCAATGAAATCGACACGCAATTTTTCTTTTTTGATCCGCCTCATGAATTCTTCTAACCATTTCACACCCTTGCCGTCAGAAGACGGCGCGGGACTGCCCAAAGGAATGTTTTTCGCCTCGGCGATCGCTTGCAACTTCGGCCAATGCTTGATCGCATCGTCAACTGTTAGATTGCCCTGATCCAAGCGCTCAGGCTCGTTGTAGCCCAGCAGGTGACGTATGTTCGTCATCGACTTGACCTGATCCAGCGCTTCACCTCCTTCCACGTCCTTGCGTCTTTTGATCATGGGCACGAACTCGATGTCAGAATTGTGATTTTCCCCATACCACCAGGTGTAATACCAATGCGCGCCAAAAAGCTTGTGTGCATTGCGATCTGCGCCCGCCCAACCTTTTTTGTTTGTGACAGGCTTACCGCCAGCCGCCCAAGTTTGTGAAAGGAGGAGGGACGAGCTGAGTGCACGGAGAAGATTGCGACGGTTCATCGGAAATCGTTATAACGCATTTTCCACCCTATCTCAACCGATTGTTCTATCAACATCGTCTTCCTTGGGAAGCTGCGTGCGGACGCGAACGGGTTGCCTCTGCAAATTCAAAATGGCTAAGGTGATCAATGATCCGCCTCCGACAAGGGACATGCTCAATCGTTCATTGGGGATTGAGTGCCCCATCCACAAGCCCATCCATGCGGGAGCGAAAAGCGCTAGGATACTGGTAAAGACCGGCTCAGCGCAATAAATCAACCCGGCTTCCACCGAGCTGACGCATGCTTGCCAACGATTCATGAGAACGAATGCGCAAATGCTGCATAAAACGGCCAATGTCGTGATGATCATCCAAGCAGCAGAAGATGAAATCGCCACAAAACATTGACTAGGCTCAGAAGCCATCGCAAAAGCACAGGGAGTGGAGACCAGGCTAATGCCCACAAACATGATCCATGTGATGGGAACGCTTCGATTCTGACGAAAACGCGGATGTTCCAAGCACAAGATCTGCGCGGTAAACAATAGAGCGGCAAGTAGTGTTTCCCACTCGCCCCGTCCCAGACCGAAGTCAGTCACTTTCACTCCTGATAACCACGCCATTCCTATCACCACCATGATGACCGAAACGACAGTGGCTATGCCAGGCAACCTGCGGTGGCGACACATTTGATAGAGAGGCAGAAAGACGCAATACCCCTGAGTGATGAAGGCACAGGTCGAGGCCTTGGTGAAGGCGAGTGCGTCAGCTTGCAACCACATACCCACTCCGCCAAACAAAGCCAAAATCAAACCTTGCTGCCACTCGAGACGCGTAAATTCACGCACACGGAAGATGGCCCAAGGCAACAAAATCAACCACGCCACCGTAAAACGAGCTACCATCAACAGAGTAGAAAGAAACAAAACGCTGGCGTTGGGCAAGAGGGCACGCTGCTCCACATAAAGCACCTGAACAAACGGAAAACTCACCGCCCAGAACAAGGTAGCAAACAAGAGCCCAACCATGGCTCGGCGGTGATGAGAGTGACGCATCGGCATGGCCAATCTGTCAGTTTAGTCCGCCCGTGGCAAGCGCAGCGCTTTTCATTTGATCTGAGCGCAGGCTCGACGATACTGCCACCGATGTCGCACTTGCCAACACCTCCGAAACTGATGGAACAATTCGAGAAAGGGTTGATCGATCGCGACGAGTTGCATGCCATGATGGCCCTTCACGCCCGAGCCCTGATTTCGGAAATGGAACTGGAATGGGAATACCCTCTCGAAACCAGACTCGAGCAGTGGCGAAACCGACACCATGCATCGCGCCTCGCCGCCAAACACGGTGAGATGCGGGTGCGGGAAGTGTTTCATGCGCTGGGTGAGTTGGAGAATTTCCCGCCCGCAACATTGTTGTGGAATGCGGGTCACAGGCATGTGCCCTTGCATTGCTTCATTCGCACCAAACGAGCGCCTTTGTTTCGCGTAAAAAAAATGAATTCTACCGCAGTGAGCGCCACGATCTGGGTAGAATACAACGAGGGCGAGGGCAGGGAGCTGGTGCAGGAAAAATTCCACCTCGTTCGCAATCGCCGCTGGATGCTAGAGGTTGTGAATCGGGAATAGATGGGCAACAACGAACGGCCTCCCTACCGATTGCCGATTCGGCGGCCGCCATCACACTTACATCCGTTCTGGCACGGCAATGCCGAGCAGGGCCAGTCCTTTTTCTAGGGTTTTCGCCGTGACATCGCAGATCGTAAGGCGCGTATAACGAGTCATGCCATCCGACTTCAGCACTGGACATGCTTCGAAGAAGCTGTGAAAGGCGCGCGCCACTTCCAAGAGATATGTGGTGAGGATGTTAGGTCGACAGTCATCCAGAACGGCAGGCACCACCTCTGCAAAGCGCGAAAGCAAACGGGCCAGATGGATCTCCGCTTCCTCGGTCAATTCGATCGCGTCACCCGGTGTGAAAGTTTCTTCCAACTTACGGAAGATCGATCGCGAGCGCACGAAGCTATAAAAAAGATAAGGAGCAGTATCGCCCTCCAGTGTAACCATTTTATCCAGATCAAACACGTAATCGGACAATCGGTGATGAGCGAGCTCTGTGAATTTCACAGCACTGATCCCGATCAATTCAGCCAATGCTGCGCGCTCCTCCTCCGTTTCCAATCGACTGCGCTCCTCCACGGTCTTGCGCGAGGCGGTCACAGCATCGTCCAATACATCGGCGAGTTGCGGCAAATCACCCGCGCGCGTTTTAAGCGGCTTGCCGTCGGTGCCCAGGATGGTGCCAAATGCGATGTGACGCAGATCCATCGAGTCGAGCCCCAGACGTGCCGCTACAGTGAAAAGTTGCTGAAAGTGCGAGGACTGGCGATGATCTACGACATACCAAACCGAATCCGCATGCCATTCCTCGTGACGGAATTCCAAAGTAGCAATATCGGTTGTGGCGTAGTTGAAACCGCCATCGCTCTTGCGGATCATCATAGGAAAATCTGTCCACTCACCATCACGACGGATCAAAAACGGATCCTTGGTGGGATCGTCCACCGAACCATCAGAGAAAATGCAAACCGCGCCGTCGCTTTCACGAGCCAGTTCTTGATCGAGTAGTTTTGCGACCAGCGGCGCAAGCCGATCGTTGTAAGCGCTCTCGCCCAGCCAGTGGTCGAAGGAAACATCGAGGCGCCGGTAGATTTGCTGCAAACCCTGCTTCGACAACTCCAGACAGCGTGTCCAGATGGCCAAGTTTTCGGCATCACCTTGCTGGAGTTTGACCAATTCCAATCGGCAGGACTCACGAATGCTTTCATCGGATTTTGAGGCATCGCTCGCATGACGATAGAGACGCAACAACTCCGCCAGGGGATTGGCGAGGAGCGCAGCCTCATCGAGCACATGCTTCCATGCCCAAGTCACCATACCAAACTGCGTTCCCCAGTCCCCGATGTGATTGTCTGTAATCACATGATGCCCCAGAAAGCGAGCGATGCGCGATAGGCTATCGCCGAGAATCGTCGAACGGATATGCCCGATGTGCATGGGCTTTGCCACGTTCGGCGCGGAGAAATCCAATGCGATGGTGCGCGCCTGAGAGACCGTTGTCACCGCCAGTCGATCATCCGTTGCCGCGACCTGCATGCGATGTGCATAGACTTTGGTGCGAACGCGAAAATTGATAAAGCCCGGCCCCGCGATTTCAGCCGTGGCGATCGCGTCTGCAGGCCATGCGGCGATGATCTGTTCCGCGAGTGCACGTGGATTCATTTTGTTGGCTTTTGCCAATACCATTGCCGCATTCGACTGGTAATCTCCGAAGCGGAGATCATTCGCAGGAGTGACGACGGGCGAAGCGGATAGGCCGATCCTTTCTGCAAGAACGGTGGCGAGAGTGGTTTCGAGTTGTTGGCTAAGTGTCATCATCGAGTAGAGCGGGAAGCCATGTGTAGAGCGAGAAACCGCGAAATTCCACTAAAATGCACCAATACGGTTTTTTCTTTCATCACCGATCCATGCATGAACCGAGCAAAATTCTCTTTAGTGAAAAAAATTCATACTTTGTGAGCAAGTTGGCGCGATTTCTGCTTACTAAATCTCGAGATACTGATATTTCGCAAATTTCACTCGCAAGTTTGTTTGATTTGTCCAATATCCGCTCGCCTCGAACTCAATACACATAACTACCATGACCAAATTCAAATTGGAATACATCTGGCTGGACGGTTACACGCCCGTTCCTAATCTCCGCAGCAAAACTCAGATCAAAGCATTTGAGTCGTTTCCCACCCTTGAGCAGCTTCCGAACTGGGGCTTTGACGGCAGCTCGACCCAGCAGGCTGAAGGCCGTAGTTCCGACTGCGTGCTCAAACCCGTTGCGATCTATCCTGACTCCACACGCCTCAATGGTGCTCTGGTGATGTGCGAGGTCATGATGCCCGATGGCGTTACCCCACACCCTAGCAACTCACGCGCCACAATTCTTGACGATGCCGGCACTTGGTTCGGCTTCGAACAAGAGTATTTCCTCTACCAGAATGGTCGTCCCCTCGGTTTCCCGAAAGACGGATACCCCGCTCCTCAAGGTCCATACTACTGCGGTGTGGGCTACAACAACGTGGGTGACATCGCCCGTCAGATTGTTGAGGAACACCTTGATCTCTGCTTGGAAGCAGGAATCAACCACGAGGGCATCAATGCCGAGGTGGCAAAAGGCCAGTGGGAGTTCCAAATCTTCGGCAAAGGCTCCAAGAGAGCTGCTGACGAGATCTGGGTGGCCCGCTACATCCTGCAACGCGTCTGCGAAAGCTATGGCGTCGACGTGGAATGGCATTGCAAGCCGCTCGGTGCTACCGACTGGAATGGATCCGGCATGCACTGCAATTTCTCCACCGAATACATGCGCGAAACGGGTGGAAAAGAGTATTTCGAAAAACTGATGGCAGCTTTCGAGAAAAACCGCAATGAGCACATCGCTGTCTACGGTCCAGACAACCACATGCGTCTGACCGGTCTGCATGAGACTCAATCGATCGACATGTTCAGCTACGGCGTGGCTGACCGCGGCGCTTCGATCCGTGTTCCCCACAGCTTTGTGAACAATGGCTACAAGGGTTACTTGGAAGACCGTCGTCCGAACAGCCAAGGCGATCCATACGCGATTGCTGGACGCGTGCTCAAGACGATTGCCGAAGTGGCGATCTAATACCGAGCATTGTTATCCTTTCCCAGCCGCTCCTCCAGAAGGGGCGGCTGTTTTTTTGCGAAGCAAGCACTTGTCAAATCGGTCCGCCCGCATTATGGATACGACATGTCTCTCCTATCAGAAGATTCCGTTGTCATGACCAAAACCCGCGAGCTTTGTGCAACCATCGCGGCCGATGCCACATTCCTAAAACTCACCGAGCGCGTCGAGGCGTTCCTTGATGACGATGCCGCACGGCTTCAATACCAAAGCGTGAACGAGCGTGGCGAGGAACTCCATCACAAACAAAGTTCAGGCATTGAGCTTTCGAGTCGCGAAATCCGTGAGTTTGAAGAAGCGCGTGATGCGCTTTTGGCCAACGATGTGGCTCGTGGATTCCTCGAAGCACAGCGCGAATTGGAAAGCCTGCAGCGCTCGATTGGCAAGTATGTGGGCATGACCTTAGAGCTGGGTCGCGTTCCCTCCGCCGATGATATAGCCCAAGCCCAGAGTGGCGGGGGATGCTGCGGTGGCGGCAGTTGCGGTTGCTAAATTCCGTTTGCCATGTCTTCGGAGCGTCTATCGATTCCACAATACGCTATGGCGCTGGCCCACGTGGCCAGCCTACGCTCCGAGGACCCTTATCGAAAAGTCGGCGCTGCGGCACTGGATCATGACAATCGCGTGATTGCCACCGCTTACAACGGCTTGGCACCCGGTTTTGATGCGCCTCCCGGGTTTTGGGAAGATCGCGACAAAAGGCAAAAATTCATGCTCCATGCCGAGGTTAACCTTTGCAGTCTATTCAAACGTGGAGAGGCAAAAATTGTAGCGACCACCACTATGCCCTGCACGGCTTGCATGCAAACCTTGTGCGCCTACGGCATCAAGGAAGTTTATTATCGTGAAGCCTATCATTCATCGGATGCCCCGGAAATCGCCGATACCTATGGGGTGAAACTGGTGCAAATCCCAGACTTCCCCTACGATTCCAATTCGCCATAGACCTATGGTTTTTGCGATTTGGGAAAGTGCCCGAGTCGCGATGACCTCAAAAATTGCATCCTTCAGATCTTCTTGAGCGCATTTTTTGCCAAAGGCAACAAATCAGTGAAGGATTCGATGAAGTGTGCCGACTTCTGCTTCACGGCATCACGAGCGACCACTCCGCCGAAACCCACAAAAAGATCGACGTCCTCGTGCGTTTCCCAATCGGAAATACCGTCGCCGACCATCATAGTGAACTTGGGTAGCATCGCCTCTTTCCATTCGCGTATGATCTGAGGCTTGCCTCCATTGCGAGTGGTAGGGTAGTCTGCTCCGTAGCCCGCGTAGTCCCCGTTCTGATTGTGATAGAGCGGCACGGCTTCAACGAAGCCAATTCCCAACTCCCTGGCGAGTGGTTCGATCAAGGGAGCGAAACCACCACTGATGATGACAATGGTCCAGTTCTCATCTCGCAGCGCTTGGAGAGTCTCTCGCACGCCGGATACGATGGTGTCCATGTAGCGCTGCGCCACTGTCTCGCAAGTGCCACGGTCAGGCTTGAGAATGTCCATGCGTCTGGGGAAAACCTCATGCAAGGGGATGCTACCGTTCATGCCGGCATGGGTCAATTCGACGATTTGCTCAAAAATCGCGGCGCCACGTTCACGAGCGAGCTCATCAATCCCTTCAATGGTCGAAAGCGTGGAATCACAATCAAAAAAAGCGATTTTCCCTCGCTTGCGAGTGGGTGGTTCGATAAATACGACGGTATCGATCGGAGTGAGATCGAAGAGCTCCATGATGTCGATGTTCGACAAACGGATGCAGCCATGACTGGCAGGCACTCCTATGAGTTCCTCCTGATTGGTCCCATGAAGATAGATGCAGCGGTCGAGCGTGTTTTTATTTTGCGCATCCATGCCATCGAGCCGGAGAATTCGCGAGGTAATCAGATCACCATCGGTGGAGTCGCCCGGTTGCCAGATGCCTGTGGGTTCGCGCTTCTGAAAAATGGTGCCCAGCGGCTGTTCGTAACCAATTTTTTCACAAATGCGAAAGTGGCCTGTGGGCGTGCGATAGCTGTCTTTGACGAATCCCACGCCTTTGATACCCGAGGAAATCGGATATTCACGGATCACTTCATCGCCGTCGAGAAGTGTCAGCCACTGGTCATCGATGGAAATGTGAATGTTCATGGATCAGAAAATTCGTTAGCCCAAGACATCGTCCATGGCATCGATGAGCTGTTGCATGGTCGCCGTGGTTTCATTGCCCATATTCGAGATTCGGAAAGTGATGCCTTTGATTTTCCCGTATCCGCCGTTGATGAGGAGATTGTGTTTGGTCTTGAGAGCCTTGATGAAAGCAGATTGGTCGAAGCCATCGGGAGTGTGGAAGCAACTCAGACTCACCGAACGAAAACCCTCCGGTGCGAAATGCTGGAACCCGTGACGTGCCGCCCAATCGTGAATCATGCGATTGTTCTCCGCATGACGAGCAAAACGATTTTCCAATCCTTCGGCTGCGATGGTTTCAAGCATGTGCTGTAATCCAAAAATCAGAGAAATGGCAGGGGTAGATGGTGTGTTGTTCGCCGCTGCATTTTTTTCAAACTCCACAAAGTCAAAGTAATATCCGCGATTTTTTGTAGCCTTCGCACGTTCCAATGCGGCATCGGAAATGGCGAAGATCGTAAGACCGGGAGGGAGCGCCATCGCTTTTTGCACGCCAGCCAGTAATACGTCGATGCCGAGCTCATCCATCGCATGAGGAACGGCGGAAAAGGACGAGACGGTATCGACAATAAGCATCACATCGGGAAACGATTTCACCACTTGGGCGATGGCTTTGATATCACTCATCACGCCTGTGGATGTCTCGTTGTGGATGAAGGTAACAGTGTCAAATCCACCTTCCGCCAGCTTAGAACGCACTTGCGCAGGATCGATGGGTTGACCCCATTCGTATTGCAACTTCTCTACATCCTTGCCGAGTTTTTTTGCTACATCGAACCATTTGTCCGAAAATGCGCCATTGCAGAGAGTGAGAATTTTTTTCTGCGTCAAATTGCATAATGACGCTTCCATCACGCCCCATGCGGATGAGGTAGAAAGAAAAACAGGACGCTTGGTGCCCGCCAATTGCTGCAGTCCGGGCTGGGTCGAGGCATAGAGTGCTTCGAATTCCGCACCGCGGTGACCAATCATGGGACGCGACATGGCCGCGAAGGTAGCAGGGGAGACATCGATAGGACCGGGAATGAAAAGTTTGGGAGTTGCCATAGCTGTGGGCGAGAACAGTGATCGCTGTGTAGGCTTTTGTCAAAGCGCGATGCCGCCATGATGCCAGATTTTTAGCGCCCCGACTCAGTGGCTGGATCAGGCAGGCGAAGAGTACAGCCAGGGATTTTACAGATCAAAGCCCTCGCTTGTTCTGGCATCAAGACACAACAAGCGGTAGCGAGAGCATCACTTTGCGCAGCTGTGGGCGCAATGACTGTAGCAGCTACGGGGCGCGACAAACCGAGACCAGTCTGGGGATCAATGATGTGGGCGTATCGGACACCATCAATTTTCACCGCCTGCTGCAAATCACCCGAGGTCGATACCGCACAGTCGGACAAAGTGAGAGTCGTCTCCTCCATGTCGTTTCCGAGCGCTCTGACACCAATGGTCCATCCCTTTTGTCCCGGGGGCGGATCGCCCATTCTCACATCACCACCGGCGGTAATTGATGTGCGGCGCAATTGATGCTGAAAAAAAATCGCCAGCATCGCATCAGCGGCCTGACCTTTGGCGATCCCGCCCAAATCGAGTCGCATTCCCGATGCCTTCAACGTGATGGTGCGTTTGCTTGCATCGAGCGCTAAGAGACGATAACCACTGGACTCGCGGGCTTGTTGAATCATCTCAGCAGCGGGCATTTTTTGACGACGGCGTGACTCGCGCCAAATCTTGGTCAATGGCCCGAGAGTGGGGTCGAATGCGCCATCGGTCAGCACGGCCATGTGTCGTGCTTGTTCGAGCAAACAAAACAATCGCATTGAGACGACAATAGGCTGATGGGTAGGCTTTTTCGATAACTGCAATAGCTCGGAGTCAGCTATGTAATCGGAGGCCACCTCGTTGATGGCCTCAGCTTCAGCAAAAGCCGCCATGGAGGCTTTCTGCGCCACTTCTTGAGAGGGCGCGTATGTTTGAATGCGAAAAAGGGTTCCCATCAAAGGGCGCTCAAACTCATAGCGCTCGTCTGCATGAAGCAGATGGGAAAAAACGAGCCACGTTAGCAAAATGCGCATGGTTTCATTCAGAGGCACCCGGTGTGGTGTTCCAGATTCGGTGCATTTCCTCTAATGTCGGGGTCTTGAGCGGACGGACCACTCGAAAGCCTAAGAAGGGAGCATCGGTGAAATACCAAATCGACTTAGGAATCTGCGGATCGCGCACCTTCCAATCGGGGGATGTCGCGAGGCGATTCGCGCTGCGCAGTTGATCGGCATCCGCATCCCAATGACCTCCGCGAACGGATGTGGGATATCGATGGACTGGATACGAAAAAGGTTGTGTGGCCCCATCTTTGTAGGACTCGTAGGCATGAGCGAGATACTGATCGAATACCAATTCGGCAACGTTGCCGTGCATATCGTGAAGCCCCCATGGGTTGGGTTTTTTCGTGCCCACCTTCTGGTATTGAAACTCAGAATTTTCCGCATACCAAGCATGCTCCGCCATTTTACCAGCATCGTTGCCCCATGAATACGCGGTGGTAGTTCCTGCGCGACATGCGTATTCCCACTCCGCTTCGGTGGGAAGGCGATAGAAGTGGCCTGTCTGCGCGCTAAGCCATTGGCAGAACTGATGGGCTGCGTGCTGCGTGACGCCCACGGCGGGATATTCTTTCGAATACCCATCTCCCATCGAGAAGTGCATGGGCACATAGGGTGGGGTAGGCTGGGTAACAGTATCGACCAAAGTCTCATTCTCCTTCACTTCAGGCACCTCCGTCGTGGTGAGGTTCGAGTCGCGATTGAGAGTTCCATCTTTATTGCGATTCTTGCCATTTTCCATGAACGGCCGATAGAAGTTCCAAGTGGTTTCCACTTTCGCCATCCAGAAAGGCTCGACTTTCACGCGGCGCTGAGGTCCTTCATCGGTATCACGTTTTTCTTCGCTGACGGGCGAGCCCATCAAAAACTCGCCCGCGGGAATCGGCACGAGGGAAATTTCTGCATTTTCCGCCAGCGGAACCTTGTCCGCATAGGGCTGCATATCCTTGGCCTCCATCTCCGCTTGTTTGCGAATGATTTCGTAAATGGCCTTCGTAGTCGGCAGCAAGTTGGGTTGAGGAAGCCCATCATCGGCAACCGCAAGAAGACATGAGCCGAGAAAAATCGAGGTGGTGCGTAGCATAAAGAATTTGGTGGCGGAGATATAGGGGGAGCGAGAGACTTTTGCACGCTATGAATCAGACCAGCTTGTATCGACCAGGAATCGGAACTTCGGCTGTCGGGTGCTTGTCACCCATTTGCAGCGAATCGGGAGCGAGATCCTGCTTCGCATTCCATAGATCATTCCAAGTGATGCGTTGTCCACTGTGTGCGGCTTCGCGGCCGAGAATGGCGAGCATAGTGCTGTTGGCCATGTATTCACCCGCGTTGAGCGGTTGCCCCTTGCGGATGGCGGCAAACCATTCGTTGTGGCAGACTTGATACATGTTCGTATTGTCGCCGCGATAGGCCCAATCGATCTTCCCAGATATGTCTTTGGTAACCACGCGGTCGGGAGCTTCCATGATGCCTTTTTCGCAATGCACCCTGTCCTTCACCTCGCTGAAGCACCCGCTCATCTGTCGCTGGTGGATATGGCAGAGAACTTCATTGGGGTATTCAAAAGTCACTTCGTAGTGATCCCACACGTTGCCGTCATCCGAACGCTGGGTGCGACCGCCGCAACCGCGTGCAGCGATCGGGGCGACATCGTTCATGGCCCATGCGATTTTATCAACGGTGTGAATGGCTTGTTCCAACAAGGGCCCTCCCGAGAGCCATTCGTGCGCCATCCAGTTTCGCACCTGCCACTCAACATCTCCGAGTTTGGGATCGCGATCCGCCAGGGCCGTAGTTGGTTTAGGCACTCCACCCATGTATGTTCCGTAAACGGATACCACACGCCCGAGTTCACCGCTAAGGATTTTGCCATAACCGGCACGGGTGTTAGGCGAGAAACGCCAACAAAAGCCGTGTTGCAAGGTAAGATTCTTCTCTTTGGCAAGACGAGCGGATTCCACTACAGATTTCACCCCCGCCACATCGACAGCCATAGGTTTTTCCGCAAACACATGCTTGCCAGCCTCAATCGCAGCACGCAAGTGGGCGGGGCGAAAGCCAGGAGGCGTTGCGAGCAGCACGACGTCCACGCCACTCTCAAGAAGTTTTTGGCAGGCATCTAGACCACTGAATTGCCGAGATTCAGGCACATCCACTTTACCATTAAATTTTTTCGAAAGGTGGTTGATGCTGTTTGTGATCTGACTTCCGAACGCATCGGCCATGGCCCACAATACGACGTTTGGATCGGCAGAGAGTGCCTGATCCGCAGCGCCAGTGCCACGCCCACCACATCCCACCAAGCCGATTTTCAACTTCGCTTGATTTCCCTGTGCGAGCAAAATGTTTGGAAACCCCGCGATCAGTGTAGTGGCTGCAGCGGAACGAAGAAAGACTCGTCGACTAGGGATGGGATTCATAGATGAAGGTGATACGGATCATTACGTCAGGAAAAGCAAGATCTTTCAATTCGTGAGTCGATCTGCCTCGGGAAATTCGGCATATTTTCCGTAAGAAAGAATTTTCTGTGTCGTAGGGTGTCACACATGACTTTGATCCACCGTCGTCAGTTTTTACAGTCCGCGGCCCTCGCCAGCTTGGGGCTGGTGAAGACACTCCCTGCGCAGGAGAGCCATCCCTTGCCGATCAAGCTCGCGCTCAAATTTCAAATGGTAAAATACCATGCCGATCTGGCACAAAGTTTCGCGATGTTGAGAGGACTGGGCTACGATGGTGTGGAATTGGACTCTCCCGGCGCTCAAAATAAAACCGAGGCGCTGGCGGCATCGAAAAGCAGTGGGCTACCGATTCATGGAGTGGTGGACTCGATCCACTGGCGCACACGATTGTCAGACCCTGACGAAGCGGTGCGAGAAAAAGCTCTGCAAGGACTGCGGACTGCGATCCGAGAATCAAAGCAGGTAGGAGGCACCAGCGTTTTGCTAGTGCCAGCTGTTGTTGACCAAACCACAACTCACGATGAAGCTTGGCAGAGGTCGATCGAACAAATTCGCAAAGCTCTACCCTTGGCCAAGGAATTGCAGATTCACATCCTCATCGAAAATGTCTGGAATCAATTTCTCTATGATCCAAAAGGCTCTGATAACCAAGATGCCAAGCTGCTTTGCCAATACATCGACGAAATCGGCTCACCATGGGTAGGATCGTATTTCGATATCGGCAATCACCAAAAATTTGGCAAGCCCGCCGATTGGATTCGTCAACTGGGAAAACGGATCGTCAAGCTTGATTGCAAGGACTGGAGCGCAAAAGGCGGCTTTGGAAAGATCGGCGAGGGCGATGTCGACTGGATCGATGTTCGGGCCGCGCTGCGTGAAATCGGATACCAAGGCTGGGCCACTGCCGAGGTCGCGGGTGGGGGACCTGATGTTTGCAAGCAAATCCTCGAGCAAATGCGCAAGCATCTGTTAGGCATGGCGTAATGCCAAAAATCCCAGTTGCACAATCGACGTTCTTATTCCACCTTTCCACCAACATGAAACCGCTTCCACGCCGATCATTTCTCAAAGGAACCGGAGCCACTCTGGCCTTACCGTGGCTCGAAGCCATGATGCCAGCGAAGGCAGCCACAGCGGGCGCTTCCATGCCGCATCGCATAGCTTTTCTCTACATGCCCAATGGCGTTCGTCCGGACCGCTGGACGCCCGATGGCGATGGCACTCGCTTCAAACTCTCACCGATCTTGCGCCCCTTAGAAAAACATCGTGAGGACTTGCTGATCTTCACGGGCTTACAAAACAAGGCCTCATTCAGCGGTGATGGGCATTATGTCAAAACGGGCGGCTGGTTGACCGGCACGACTATCACCAAAACGACAGGATCCGATATCAATGCGGGGGGGGTATCCATGGATCAGATCGCTGCAGCACAGTTGGGCCAATCAACTCGTCTTCCCTCCTTGGAACTCGGTACCGAACGCACAGCCACAGGAGTAGACACCAATGTCAACTACACCCGACTCTACGCCTCTCACATTGCTTGGAAAACCCCGACGGTTCCCTTGCCCTGCGAAATCAATCCGCGCGTAGCTTTTGACCGATTATTCCGCAACAAGGCAGGTCAAGGTGCAAAAACGCAAGATGACCAAGAATCCGTGCTCGACCTCGTGCGCGAGGACGCAAAGCGCTTGCAGTCGAAACTTGGCTCCGCCGATCGACAGAAGTTGGAGCAATACCTTGAATCGATTCGCGAAGTAGAACGCCGCATTGAGCAAGAAGCTCAATCCCTGGGCGCAGGCATCAATGTGGCTCCCGAAGTATGGAAGGATATGGATGCCTTGGACAAACGCATTTCCCAACTCATGGGCAAGGCCTCTCGCGAAGAAGAGTTAAACTCTGTGCCTAGATTCGATTTCAGCGAACACGTGAAGCTGATGCTCGACATCATGGTGCTGGCCTTCTGGTCGGACACCACTCGCGTATCCACTTTCATGTTCGGCAACGATGTCACCAACCGTAATTTTTCTTTTCTGGATGGTGTCAATGGCGGACACCACTCGATTTCTCATCACCAGAATGACGCCGCGCAGTTGGATCAATACGAAGCGATCAATCGATGGCATGTCGAGCAGTATGCCTACATGCTAGAGCGCATGAAAGGCATCCGCGACGGCGAGGGCACTCTCCTAGATCACTCGATGATAGCCTTCGGCAGCCCCATCCGCGATGGCAATGCCCACGCCCCACAAAACGTTCCTATCGTCGTGGCAGGACAGGCCAACGGTCAATGGCGCACGGGGCGGCATCTCGTCTACGACCAAGGCACACCACTCTGCTCGCTATGGCTCAGTATGCTGGACGCGGCGGGAGTCAAAGCATCTCAATTGGGCGATGCCCAATCCGGACTGCGGGGAATTTAGAACATGGCTACCCACGGCAGGCAATGTGGGAGTTATGAAGAATTCTTAAGCATTCGCCGAATCCGTAGATGGTTCGCGAAATAAAGCGTATCTTTTTCCGATTCATCGTAAAAAATCACCCTTCCTCTTGTGCTTTGTTTTGCTTTACTTTGCTTGACTCGGCTTTCTTTCCCGTTCTGCGGTCGGGATCCATATGCTTGGCACTGGATGACTGTTTTCCTCCCTCAGTGCTGCGGCCGTCCGCTACATAGCGCTTCATTAAAGCGGTGAGCTCCGTGACGATGTCTGGGTGATCGGAAGCAACGTCTTCGGTTTCTCCGAGATCGTCCGAGATCTGATAGAGTTCGCGTTTGCCGTTCTTAAGAAAAATGAGCTTCCACGGTCCCTTGCGAATGGCCAGATCACCGGAGGCGGATTGATGGATGGTGGCTTCGCGTGACGATTCCTTGCTCTTGCCCATCAGCAAAGGGAGATAGCTCACACTGTCTTCCCCAGCATCATCAGGTATCTTCTGATGGAGAATCTCGGCACAGGTCGCCATCAGATCATTGTGACAGACCGTGCCGGAGCAAACGCTACCAGCGGAGATTTTTCCGGGCCAACGGATCACACATGGCACCCGATGCCCACCCTCGTAGATGCTGGTTTTCGCACCCCGCAGCGGCTTGTATGTCCGGTCCGATGCTCCGTTGTCCGCAGTGGCCAGCACGAGCGTATTTTGCGAAAAACCTTTTCTTTCCAATGCGTCAAGAATTTGACCGAGCATGTGATCTCCCTGATACAACCAGTCGCCGTATTTTCGATCGTTTTTCACTTCATCGGTAGCGCCCGATTTCCCGATAAACTCTTCTGAGGGCGCGATGGGTGTATGCGGTGGACAGATGGGGAAATACAAAAAGAACGGCTGATTCGGGTCTCGCTTATCCAACCATTCCAAGGCTTTCGCGATCATTTTCGGTTGATTTTCAGAATCTTCCACATGCTCGACGACCTTGTTTTGCTCGACGATCGTGCCGATGTCCCGAGCGTGGGTAAAGCCGTAAAAGGTATCGAAACCCAACTGAATAGGTCCGCTGGTAACGATGGAACCCAGTGGGGGACTCCCTTTGTGATTGGGCTTCGCAGACCAATCCATTCCGAGATGCCACTTGCCGATACAGGCGGTGTCATAGCCATGATTTTTGAGAAATGACGCCACGGTCATGCGCGATGGCGGAATGATCGGGGGATCATAGGAAGTCAACACCCCGTATTGACCCATCCTCGATGGGTAACGCCCCGTGAGCAAACCGTATCTTGTGGGTGTGCAGACCGATGAAGCACTGTGAGCATCCGTAAAGCGCATGCCCTGAGCTGCCAAACGATCAAGATTCGGGGTCTTGAGTTTGCTTTCAGCTCGATAGCATCCCGGCTCCCCGTAGCCCATATCATCGAATAACACCACTACGATGTTGGGCTTTTCCAGCGCGGACAAAACGCTGATGAAACATAGCAAAAGTGTTAGATGTATCATCCATTTCATATGGCCATTTCCTGAGGCTCAATGGTCTAGCATCTTTGCAACCTTGCGACAATTCCTATCTTCTATGACCGCCACTGGGTCTGCCGCCTGATGCGGCGGCAGAATGCTTGCGCGCTAGACGAGTTCGGGCATAGGCCACCACTGCTCTGGAATCGTGTGGGCAGCCGCGAGAATCGATCCCACCACCGCAGCGCGATGACAATTATCTCCACCACACATGGCGTTTGCCAAAATTCCAGATTCGAAGTCATCGTGGTATTTCCACGCCAAATAGAGTGACGCGGGCATGGTATCAGCAATGTAACAGGCGGGACTGAATCGCTGACCGATGACGTAGGTATCGGACTGGTCGAGCCAACCATTCGCCTTGTTGCCAGAAATCCAGTCACCGGCTTCGTTGCGTATGGCTTCGCGTACGGATAAACCTTCACGGATGCGATAAAGAATGCGAACCAAAGTATCAGCAGCACGCAATACATTTGCGTGTGCATGCGTCAATCCCACGTGCAGTTTGACGGTCGATCTCAAGGAAGCGAGATCGGCATTTCTCATTACGTGACACAAAGCAGGAACCTGAGCCAACCCGCCGATGTGCTCATCGCTGATGCCGCACTTGCGCGGTGTTTTCCCCTGCGAGTAACGAGTAAAAAAAGCTCTGTGGTATTCTTCCAAATAGGTATCACGATGCTTCCCTGGCGAGAGCATAAAGTCGATGTAGCACGCGAGCCAAGCATCAGCATCGTAACCGCCAAGGGCTTCGCAAAGCTTCACCAATTCGCGGGCGAGTTGGTAATTGAGAGTGTTTTCTCCCGCCCTAAGAAACTGGTGATAATGAATGCCCCGTTGCCCCCAGTAGGCTTTTTGCTCATGGAGAATTTCACCCTTTTCATTGAGTGCCTCATATTGTGATCGCCAGAGAATGGATCCAGTATGAGGATTTTTCGGTGCCAGATAGCAACGGATATCTCCATATTCGGACCGCAAGGCCTCGCGATCGTAATACCAATGAACTGGCATGGCGACGGCATCAGCGACCAGAGATCCGTGATAGGCATTCTGAAAAATCGGGCTGAGTGATATTGATTCTAACATATTTTTAGATCCTCTATGACGGCCTCGGCCGCCTCACGACCACTGACCAATGCCGTATTGATGCTCGCCACTCCCATGTGATCACCACATTGATATCGTCCATCACCGAGGCGCACGGATGCGACAGGCGGAATTTTTTGCACGGGGACGGCCATCGCGATCCGAACATGCCGCAGCAGCTTCCACGATTCGGTCATTTCACCAAACCAATCGCGCAACTGCGATCGAACAGCGATCCATAGATTGGGATCATCGGACGCTTGCTCATCAACGACACTCAAGGAAATGAGATGTTTGCCGGGAGGGGCGAAGTCACGAGAGAGATTGGTCAAAACGGTCAAATTGTTGATCGGACCATGACCGTCACCATTGAGAAGTAGCACCGCTTCATCGAGGGGAGCCTGATCCGCAGTGAAATAGAAGCAACTCGCTCCGTGATATTGCGTCAAGGCAGAATCAAGCGATGATCTCAGCGCACCCGCTTCTGTCGCAACAACAATGGCACGAGCATGAATCATCTCACCTGATTCGATCTGAATGCTTGTTCCATGAATTCCCACGACACGCGTGTTTAGTCGGATCGACTCGGGCGGCAGACGATTCACCAACTGACGAGGAATTTCCGCCATGCCCTTCGCGGGTATGGCCGTCTGGCCTTTGGAAAAATGATTCATCACAAAGTCCAACTTGGATACATTCGTCTCCAACTGATTTTCCAAAAAAACCCCACCGAGAAAGGGTCGAAAAAAACGATGAATGATCGTCTCGGAAAAGCCTTCAGCCCGCAGTGCTTGGATGGATGAAAGCTGGGCACCGTGACGTGCGAAACCGAAACCACAGATCCGCGAGATCGCGATGCGAATTTTATCAACGAAGCTACCGATGGGGGCAAATGCACCGCGCAGAGCATCGATCGGATGGCGCAGTGGATCAGCGACGCGATGCCATGATCCATCGGCACGGACCAGTGCGCCAGGGTAAAAAGTGCGCAAATCGAGCGACGCATAGTCGAGCAGCCTCTTGGCTTCAGGATAATCGGTCAGCAAAACCTGAAAGCCTCGATCGAGTCGGTAGCCATCAACGGCATCCGTGGCCACGCGACCACCCGCGCGATCTGCAGCTTCGCATAATAGAAATCGGAGCCCACTCTCCTGCAAATGCAACGCGCAGGACAATCCCGAAAGTCCAGCGCCAACAATGACGACATCTAGGGGAAGTTCAGGATCATATCCGGCCGTGCGAGTCATGATCGGATACTGTAGACGCATCTGTCGTCACTGCAACCATGAGGTTTCGCATGACCGATTGAGCCTGGATCACTTGCCCTCCCACGCGGACCACCAAGCCCGGAACAAGGCATGCTGCTTGTGCAGATAAGCTCGCTGACTGGCGCTCAGTTTATCATAGGAATTGATCTGATAGCGATACGCCTCATGACCTTCCAACACCATCAGCTCTTTGTAAAAGAGGACGAGATCGGGACCTTCATCGAAGGTGGAGAGCACCGTCAGGGCCTCGGACAATTCCAGTGCGTTGCGTCGTGCCTGCAGGTCCCCTTTGGCTGCTCGTTCACAAAGTTCCACAAATCGAAGAATCTCCCTAGGCAGCGCATTGCCCACGCCAGTGATCGCGCCAGTAGCACCGCAGTTCACAAATCCATGATACACTTGGGTATCCACACCTGCCATTAAGATCACCGATGGATCTTGGCTGGTGATGTGTTCCGCTGCGTAACTCAAAGATTTGGCACCGCCGAATTCTTTGAAACCGACCAGAGAAGGGAATTCTGAACGAAGGGAAAAGAACAGGTCCGCCTTCGTCTCAAAACCATAGTAAGGGGAATTGTAAATCACTGCGGGCAAATCTCCACCCGCCTTGAGAATCTCACTGAAATGGTGACGCTGAGCGATGGGGGATAGCCCTCGGGAGAGAACCCTTGGGATGACCATCAGTCCTGCCGCACCAACTTCTCGAGCATGTGCGGCATGGGCTGCTGCGGCCCGTCCGTTTTGAGCCCCCGTGCCCACTACGGTAGGAATGCCTGCTTTGACTAACAACTCTACACCTTTCATGCGTTGCTCATCGGTGAGCAGAGGCCAATCACCCATGGACCCGCAATACACGACACCGCGCATCCCTTGCTCGATCAAATGCCTTGCGGTAGAGACCAGCGCATCGTAATTGATTTCCTCGTTTTCAAAACAGGGAGTCATGAGGGCGGGAATGCAGCCCTGAAAAATGGTAGGTGAAGCAGAAGACATGCAAAAAACATGAAGGGATCAAGCACAGAAGGGAATCCCAAATTCGAGAAAATCAGGCGAAAAGCGAGTCTGATCCCAGATGATGCTATATCAAAGTCGGTATGCCGTGTCGGAAAGGATCACTTTCATCATAAACATATGTCGATTCTCCAGTGATCCAAGCGCTGCCTGTAATGTGTGGAATGACTGTCAATCCCTCAACCGGTGTGACCCGCCCCTCAAACACTGAGTCGAGTATGCCCGCTTGGCGCCACGTTTGACCGGCTTGCAATTTGCCATCGGCATAGAGGCAGGCCAACTTGGCACTCGTGCCTGTGCCACAAGGCGATCGATCATACGCATGACCAGGGCAGAGAACGAAGTTTTTCGAGTCGGCCAAGGTGGCATCGATGGGTGGTCCGAAGCTTTCGATGTGATCAATCTCCTCTCCGTTTTCGCCCGTGATTCCCTGCTCGGCAAGGGCTCGTTTGACTGCGGATGCGAAAGCAGTGAGTTCTGCAATGTTTTCGCGGCGCACGACGGGCCCCTGATCCTGAATCAGAAAAAACCAATTACCGCCCCATGCAATGTCTCCCAAGATCTTGCCATACTCCGGAACTTCAACGGCTACTTGGGCGCGATACCGATACGAGGGGACATTCGCCACTGTGACTGCGCCATCCTCGTGGAGTGTGAGCGTGATGACTCCCACAGGAGTCTCCACGCGGTGAGGTCCCGGTAGAATTTTCCCCATGTGTGCAAGGGTTACTCCCAGCCCCACACTCCCGTGTATGCACATGTGCAGGGTGCTTGTGTTATTGAAGAAAATCACACCACATAGATTCTCAGGATGATGAGGTGGCAACAGTAACGCACCCACCATCGCATCATGTCCACGTGGTTCGTTCGCGACGCTGCTACGAAGCCAGTCATGTTGCTCGCGAAAAACCTTTGAGCGCTCGGACATGCTACCGCTGCCAAGATCTGGAATGCCTGACACCACAATACGTGTCGGTTCTCCGCCAGTGTGGGAATCTATGACCTTAATCTGCCGAGAAGTGTGGCTCATCTGCGCAATCTAACGACACGCCCAAGGATTGCAATCTTGAAAAAGAAACGACCCGCCTGTTGGAGGCTCAGTGATCGAGTTTCAGTTTTTTCAATTTCGGTTCAATCACATACTTGCAGTAGGGGTTTTTCGATTTGTTCTGCTCGTAGTAGTTCTGGTGGTACTTTTCCGCAGGGTAAAAGGTGGAAGCTGCGGTGATTTCGGTCACAATTGGCTTATCAAAATTCGACTGCGCTGCTTTTTTTGACGTTTCCGCCAGTGATTTGTGCGCCTCACTATGGTAAAAAATCGCCGAGCGATACTGCGGTCCCTCGTCATTTCCTTGGCGATTGAGAGTCGTGGGGTCATGCAAATCCCAAAACCACGCCAGCACTTTCTCCGCGGTGATCTTTTTCGGATCGAATACGACTTGAACGACTTCCGCGTGCCCTGTGGTCTTCGAACAAATTTGTTCGTAGGTGGGATTGGCTACGGTTCCTCCCATGTAGCCAGAAGTGGCGGAGTAAACGCCATCCAACTGTCGGTAGGCGGCCTCGATGCACCAGAAACACCCGGCGCCCAAAGTCACGACTTCTGCTCCTTCGGGAACCTTGGGTTTGTCGGCAGGAGTGGCGGAATCTTCTTTCATGGCGGCGTCAGGTTCACCACAAGCCAACATCGGAGCAAGCAAGAAAAACAGCAGTTTGCGCAACATGCCGATACCATGCGCCAATCATCTCATCTGTCAATGCAAACGTGCGGTTCGCAGCCCAAAAGACTGGCTTGTCACAAGCAACAGCGCGTGTTAGCTTCGCTGCATAAGTCATGCCATTCGTCCGCCGCCTTTTATTGCTGTCTCTCCTTCTAGCTGCCGTGGCTTTTTCGCAAAATGCCAATCGCCTCAGCGTGAACGATAAAAAAGTGCCTGAAAGCGAGGATGATTTGCGCGCGATCGAGTCCGCTCTCAAAAGTGCATTGCAAACAGCCAAGAAAGCAACGGTTTGCTTGGAACTCGGACAAGGATCAGGCAGCGGCGTTACCATTTCACCAGATGGTCTGATCCTGACAGCAGCGCACGTTACAGGAGGTGTAGGCAAGGAAATCACCGCCATTTTAGCCGATGGCAGCAAAGTGAAATGTGAATCATTGGGATTGAACTCGGACACGGATTGCGCGATGGCGAAAATCATCGAGAAGGGGACTTATCCTTACTGCGAAGTTGACCACAATGACTCGAGCAAACTGGGAGACTGGGTGTTTTCCTTAGGCCACTCCGGCGGATACGACAAAAACCGCGGAGTCGGAGTGAGAATCGGGCGACTCATCAAAGTCGCGGATTCTACGGTGCAAAGTGACTGCTCTTTGATAGGCGGTGATTCGGGTGGCCCACTTTTTGACATGAACGGTCGACTGATAGGAATCCACTCGCGGGTGGGACTCAACTTGCAACAAAACATGCATGTTCCCATGAGAGAATTTCAGCGACATTGGGACGGGATGCTGAAAAGCGAATTTCTCGGCGAAGGACCATATGCCAAGAAGCCCCAAAAGGGCAGTGGATTCCTCGGCGTAGGCTCAGAAGAAACCGCGGACGGAAAACTGCGAGTCACAAAAATCGGTCGCGAGTCCCCAGCAGAGACAGCGGGCATCAAGGTGAATGATATGATTCTCAAAATCGATGGAAAGGAAATCCAGGGCAAGGAAATGATGCAGGATATGCTCAAAGAAAAAGCCGCTGAAGACAAACTTGTCCTCCTGTTGTTGCGGTCTGGAAAAGAGATCGAAATCACTGTGCGACTCGCAAAACGTTAACACCCTGATCTTTTTCCTCATGAAACTCTCTCTCTCCCTGATCCTCCTGTTCATTGCCAGCAACTTGCTACCCGCGAGCGAGTCGCTTGATTCGGAGTATCGCACCAACGGACCACTGATGCACGGCATCGTGGAGCGGGCGCAACAATCGTTGCAGGAATTCAGCGCTGTGATCTACGATGGACGCAAAGAAGCCGGCTATGGCATCGTTGTCTCTGAAGACGGTTGCATCATTGCCAAATGGAGCGAACTCAAAGCCCTCAAGGAGATCAATGTCAGGATTGGCGAAACCTTGTATGAGTCAGCCCAGTTGGTCGTCGGCGACGCTCAGTGGGATGTGTGTCTGCTGAAACTGAATGCCACGGGGCTGAAAGCCGTCGTATATGCAGAGCAGAGTCCATGGGAACTCGGAACATGGGTCGTAGCCAACGGTGCATCCAGCCGGTCCGAACGCAGACCGATGCTTGGAATTATCAGTGCTACGCCACGTGAAATCCCTGCCGAGGGTGGGGCGGTTCTAGGCATCGAGATCATTGAAGAAAAGAATGCCATCCTGGCGGGCAACGTGCCAGAGACAAGTGGAGCCTATCAGGCGGGCATCCGCAAGAAGGACAAAATTCTCGCTCTCAACGACACCCCTCTCAAAAAACGTGAGGACTTGATCGAGTTCATGAAAGAGCGAAAGGTCGGTGAAAAAATCGATGTCACCTATCAAAGAGAGGGACAAAAAGTCAAAGTATCGGTGATCCTACAAGGTCGTGCCGACACATTCGGCAAGGAGATGACGCGCAACGACCAGATGAGTGGTGATGTTTCCCAGCGGCGCAGCGGTTTTCCACGAGTGCTGCAACATGACACGATCGGCGACAACAAACGAGTGGGTGGCCCCTTGCTTGATCTGAATGGCAAGTGCGTTGGCATGAACATCGCCCGCGCCAACAGAGCGGAAAGTTTTGCCATTCCCTTAGAAGAACTGCGCGAGATCAGCCAACGCCTCATCGATCAGGCTCGCGCGAAATGAGAGGAGGGGGATTTCCCTCGATTGTGGCGTTGACTGCCCATCGACTGACCCAACAAAAATCGCAATCAACAAGGTGGTTGCGATTTTTCTTGTGTATCGTTTTTATCGAATCACCAAAACATGACGTAGAAGACAACCATCACCGAAATCACTAGGAAGCCTACGAGTTTCGCAGACTTGGACGATTCAAGTACGATGGTATCCGAGACCGGCAGCTTGGCAGGGGTGGGAAGGGGATTGAGCCATGTCAAGATCAGCCCTACCGCGATCACAATCAGAAAACAAATTCCCATGCGATCGAGGAATGAGATCTCGTTCGAGAACCACCAACCTTTGGCACAGAGATAGGGACCGATCAGCCATTTGATTGCACCATAAAGAACGATGTTCAGAATGATGCCGAGCCATCCCATGCAGCGAGGTGTCAGGGGGGAAAGAAATCCGAAAAGAAACACGGCAAGAATGCCGGGGCTGATGAATCCTTGAAACTCCTGAATGATCGTGAAAATACCACCAAAAGCAGGATTGCCTAAGAATGGAGCGATTACGCAGGCAATCAGTACAAATAGCAAAGTGAATGCCTTACCAGCACCCACCAGCTGTGATTGGGTCGCGTTTTTGTGGCATTTTTGATAGACATCCATAGTGGCAATGGTAGCTGCGGAATTGAGCATCGAGGCGAGGGAAGAGACTACTGCGCCGAAGATCGCGGCAAGCACAAACCAAGTGATGCCCGGCTTCATCAAATTCCGGAGCAAAACGGGGAACGCCGCGTCGTAGTCATAGCCTATCAGCTTCTCTCCCTGCGGTGCCTTGCTCACCGCGATCAAGTCCGCATTCTTCTGCTGCAACTCGGCAGCGGATTCCTGTCCTGTCACAGCGCTTGTCAACCCCGCGACCTTGGCATTGTGGACATAGACCTGACGTGCGAGAAGTGGTTGAACCTTGGCGAAATTTTCCGCAAACGGATAGACCACGGCTTTGCCACTTGTCATCGCCTCAAGAGGCAATGCATTTCTCTTTTCGGCTTCCACGGCAAGATCATCTCGAAAGAGGTTGAAACACAAAATGCCGGGGATCACCACAATGAAGGGTATGATCAGTTTCAGCGCCGCCGCAAAGACAATGCCTTTCTGCCCCTCCGCAAGTGATTTGGAAGCCAGAGTCCTTTGCACGATGTATTGGTTCAGCCCCCAATAGAAAAAGTTGGGGATCCAAAGACCGAGAATCAGAGTCGTCCAAGGAATGGCGGGATCGGTGATGGGGCGCTTCATATGAAGTTTTCCACCGGCCATGTTTTCTCCGGCCACGGCTTCAGCTTCACCGTTTTTCCCATCATTCAAAAGAATAAAACGTTCAAAAGCACTTGCTTTTTCGAGGTCTTCCATCGTCGCAGAAGAGTTATTTACTTTGGTGAGAATCAGATCACTCGGTTTGGCATCTTTCATAGCGCCAAACGCCAAATACATCACAACGGCACCGCCCACAATCAGTGCGGCACCCCATACGAGATCCGTCCACGCACAGGCCTTGAGACCGCCTACAAACACGTAAACGGCGGCAGCAAGTCCAATAAACCAGCAACCAACAGTGATCGAACCGAGGTCGAGTCCGAGCAGCGATAGATCATGAAAAAACACCGATACGACTTTTGCACCTGAGTAGATGACCGATGCTGTGGGCACTCCCACCAAAATGACGAGCGTGCTGACAGCCATCACCGAACGGGAAAAAACCCCGTATCGGTATTCGAGGAATTCAGGAATGGTGTAAATGCCGCAGCGCAATAATTTGGGAAGAAATACAAAAGCTGTGACCACCAGCGTCACCGCTGCCATCCACTCATAGGATGATATGGCCATGCCCAACCAGTCTGCTGCTTGGCCAGACATCCCCACAAACTGCTCAGTGGAAATATTCGCAGCGATCAGTGAAAAACCCACCAACCACCAAGTCAACCCGCGCCCGGCGAGGAAATACCCTTCCGCCCCTTGGCTCTCCGCGCTTTCATCTACGTCTTTTCTTCCTTGGCGGATGCCAAAGACAATCACGCCTATGACCGAAACAAAGAATAAAACGATATCGAGAGCACTCATCGGATTGCTGCTCGGATGGGAGGAGGCGATCAATGACAGTATGGCATTCATGACAGAAGGTGAGTTGGGTGAATTTGTTAGATCAGAAGGAAAAACGATGAATCATCCGGTGATGATACAATTCACCGGGGCGAAGGATACTGCTTGGGAACGAAGGCTGGTTGGGGGAGTCGGGGAAATTTTCACTCTCCAAACAAAATCCGGATCGATGACCATACAAGATTCCCTTTTTGCCCATGATGGTGCCATCGAGAAAATTCCCAGAATAAAATTGAAGGCCTGGCTGATTGGTCAGCAACTCCATGCGACGACCCGAAACAGGATCCCTCACGTCCGCTGCCAGTTGCATGTCAGAAAGGTTGCGCAAGACCCAGCAATGATCATAGCCACCTGCCAAGTGCAAGGGTGCAAAGTCATCGTGGATCCGTTCCCCGATTCGACGCGGTTTGGTAAAATCCATAGGGGTTCCCTCAACTGGTGATTTTTCTCCGGTAGGAATAAGCCCTGCGTCTGTCGGCAAAAAATGATCAGCTGCCAGCAGCAATTCATGGTCGAGCACGCTTAGATTTGGATCGCCCGTCAGATTCCAATACGTGTGATGCACAACATTGATGATCGTGGGCGCATCCGTCGTGGCCCGAGCCTCCCATATCAATTCATTGCGATCATTGAGAGAGTATGTCACTTCCACTTCCAGATTGCCCGGATACCCTTCTTCACCATCGATCGAAGAATAGCGAAACACCACGGACTGTCCAGAGGCTTGCCCTCGCCACACTACCTTATCGAATCCGATGTCTCCTCCATGAAGATGACTGGGCATCCCACCCGGTTGATTGTTTGTAGCAAGTTGATGCCGTTGTCCGTCCAAGACAAAATGACCGTCGCGAATGCGATTGCCAAAACGCCCCACCGTAGCCCCCAAATACGCGGGGTTTTTACGCCAATCCTCGAATGACTCGTAACCCAAGGTCACATCCGCGATACGCCTCTCGCTGTCAGGAACATCCAAAGACACGAGACAAGCCCCCATTTCCGTAAATTTGGCGCACATGCCATGAGCATTGCGAAGAGTGAAAAGCTTGACTTCACGCCCGTCAGGCAACGTTCCGTGTACAATTGAATCCGGCATGGGAATGGCAAAAAAGGTTGGGTTAGGGTTCCTAAAAAAATGAAGCAAATCATGCCTGCACATGGAGGTTTGTTCGCAACTTGAGCAGTATGTCGATCCTTCGACTTATGCCAAGCAAATTCCATGATCAAATGCCGCGCCCCATGATTCACAGATCAACAAAGAAAAAATGTTTTCGCGATTGAATAAATCAACGCGCTCTTGCATCCTACCATCGTTATGAAAATCAAGTCTGTTCTATGCTCTCTGCTGGGTCTTTGCATGATCCCTAGTTCTGCAGAAGTCATGACCTACCAAGGGTCCTCGCGTTGGAATACCACGTTCTTCCGACCACAAGCGACGACTGCGGTAGGCAATACCAGTTACGTCACGTTCTATCTCGTGGAGTCCTTGAATGGCAGCATTTCCGATCAAGTGAAGATTGATGCATGGACTGCATTGAATCCAGAGACCGGCAAAAACGAGCGCTTGTATTACATCGACCGCGATTTCGGCATCGAGTTCGGCTATTTCGGAAGGTTCGGAACGGATGTGGCAGGTGGAATGCAATTCGATGGCATCGATGCCATCGCGCCATTCCGCGGGACATACAAAGCAGGCGCATTAAGCTCCTTCAATCTCTATCCGATCTCCGACTACTACACCCCTAGCACTGGTCTTGATATCACGCAAATTACTGGATCCGCTCGACTGAATCGCTCGTTCAGCGGAAATGTTTCTCTGATCGTGGCCGAGAATGCTGTCCTCGATTACCTGGAATCAAGAGGCTACAGAGAGGCTCAGTGAAGAGGCAAAGGGCAACATGGCTCGCTCTCGCAGCGGGCGCGCTTTTCACCGCCGGTTGGTGGACCGCCCGCAGCACGCACTCCCATCCTACGAATGCGCCCACGTCATTCGCATCGGTTCCCATTCCACAAGTGAAGCACGTCACAACCGACGAGGGGGGAGACACGAAAATCATAACCGCGAACTCGGGCCAACATCTGCCTTATGAGCTCATCGTTGCCATGCAAGGTGAGCTACCAAGCCGAACTCCCGCCCTGCTATCAGCTTTGGAAAAAGTGGCAGACAAAGAGCTTACACCCGAAATGCTAGCAGCCATGGAAAAGATTCTAGCAGCGGGCGATAGGGAAGAATGCCAGTATCTCATATCATTGTTAGAACAACGTGAAGAAGTCGCCAGCGTCAATTTTCTCATCAAACAATTGGAGCATCGCGACAAGGAGGTTCGAGACCGAGCTCTCATGGCTTGCGAAGCCGTCGCTGGGCAAGTATTTCAGTCCTCCGACGAAGCGGTAACATGGTCCCGAACATGGCAGCCTGATCCTCAAAGACAGCAGATCTCCTCGGGACAACCGAGTGACGACAGTGCACCAATGCTCAATCGGCCAGGCACACGCAAGAAACTAAAAAAAAACGAGACCGAGTCAGCCGAGGGGATTCGGAGACTCCCTCAGCCTGAAAACCGATAAGAGGTTTTTAGTAGGTAGGCGCTCCCACGTCACCACCGCCGGTTTGTTTGCCTTGAGCGGATTTTTCCAATCCTTCACCAGCCTGACGCATGTCACGAGCAAAACCGATCATAGTATTGCATGAGCTGAGGCCGAAAGCGACGATCATTGAAAATACGATTTTTTTCATAAGGGTGTGGGATTACGGTAGACGTTAGTTCAGCGATGTCAATCGTTAGTTTTGCTTAAATTCACGACGCATTTCTGTAATTTCCTCGCGAATGTCAAAAATTGCCTGCCTGATGCGCAATAACATTTTTTCTTCATCAGAATCATCGCAACGAGCTAATAGCTCCGCACAGGCGGAGATCGCATCATTCTGCCAGTAAAGGCAACGCTTCAGCATCGCCAATACGAATCCTGGTTCCTGTTCCTCATCACCAGCCATTCCGTTCAAAGCACCTGCCAGTTTAGCGGCAATCAGCATGAGTTGAGAACAAAGGCGTCCTTCCGCACCGGGACCGTCCATCTTGTCACCCAGGCACTCCATCGCCAAGGAGGCGCAGTCTTGAGCCTTCTGCTGCAAAGGATGCACGTAAAATCCCTCCTCCGATTCACCAAGTGAATTCTCCCAATCCACCTTCCTCCAGTCATCTTGGTTCTCTTCCTCAGCAAATTCATCGATCAAGAGCTCGCGCTCCCACTCGATGTCTGTCGCCGTATCAGCCAGGTCCGATTCTGGGTGAAGAGCGTCACTCCAACCCATGGCGTAGGCGATTTTTTGCTGGCATTCCGCATCATCGATGTATTTTTCCATCAACTCTTGGAAAGCATCAGAAAGACGATCCGACTCACGAAAACGCTTTTCCCAAGCAAATTCATCCGCGTTCTCCTTGGTCCAGAGGTCGGTACTTTCTTCCCGTTGCAAAAAAACCTGCATGAATTGACGCATCGTCTCCAGATTGATCTGAATTTGCTGAGCTTCTTCGTCTTGCGTCAGGGTCCAGAGACGGTCCGATAATTCCAATTCAAAGAGGGGAGTTTCAATCAACACACGCCCATTCACCGCATCAAACCATTCCAGTGACAAGTGATTCTGCCAGGTTCCCGAAGACGAGTCCGAATCCGTCTGATAAACTCGCAGTTTTCGCGAAGCGGTCATGTCTCCCACACGACCCGACTGGGGACGGGCAAGATCTGGCGCCGATAGGGAAAAATCGGGGTGGGGGTTACGAAAACGGAGTATGGTGCCAGCAAGATCTCTCCAGCAATTGCCATGAAGGTCCAATTCGAGCGGATCGACATGATGGATCAGCCAAATTCGACCCAAAGTGCGGCCCGGCGCGGTGTTGTCAATTTCACCACGCACCACCGCTTTCTCAATGCGCCATGCCATGAGTCCGATCTTGAATCATTGCGCACGTCCGTCAACTTGAATCATCAGACGCGCTCCATCGCAAAAGAGAATCCTCCACATAAGTCCTGATACGATTGAGACCGAAATGTTTGCTGAAATGCGATTGTTTCGCTGACGGGGATACCCCCGGAACTCAAGCACCCTTTTAAACCACGCATTACATATATTGTAACAAGTTACATATTGGCGTCGTCAATCTCTGTTTTGCAGCAGATCTCGGATTTGGCTCATGCTAGGCATTGCGCCAGCGCCCCCAGAACTAGGAAGACCTCCAATGAGCTGATCCATGAGATGGGATTTTTCCTCCTGCAATTTTTTTACACACTCTTCCACCGTATCCCGCGTGAGCAATCGGTAAACATTGACTGTCTGAGTTTGACCAATGCGATGCGCGCGGTCAGACGCCTGACGTTCAGCGGCTGGATTCCACCACGGATCGAAGTGAACCACTGTGGAGGCCCGAGTAAGATTCAACCCGTATCCACCTGCCTTCAAACTGATCAAAAAAAGCGAAGACTCATCCGATTGCTGAAAACGGTCGACCAGCTCTTGACGGTTCTGCGTCGAACCATCCAAAAGCAGTGTCGCCACACCTCGATCCTGGCACTCCTTCTCGATCAAGCGCAATTGCTGAGCAAATTGACTAAAAACGAGCATTTTCCGCCCCGAGTCCATCGCACCTTGGAGCAATTCAAACATTCGTTCCATCTTGCGAGACCGCTGCGCAAGAGTCCATGAATGCGCAAGCTCAGGAGCAATCAATGCGGCATCACAACAAATTTGACGCAGCCGCAGCAACAGCGTCAACAGGCTCATGCGACCAGCCGATTCGCTTTGCTGAGTAAGGGCCTCAACTCGCTCCATACCCTCCTCCCACACTGTACGGTAGAGCTGCGCCTGCTCCACTGACAAATCACACCAGTCGTCAGCTTCAATTTTCGCCGGCAAATCTCGCGCTACTTCCTCTTTTGTCCGGCGCAGCATGAAAGGCATGACGCGAAATCGCAAGGATTGAAGCACGGGAGCACCAACGGATCGATCAAGCTCGTAGGTATTACGAAACGAGTCGCGATCCCCCAAATAGCCTGGCTGCAGAAATTGAAAGATCGACCACAAGTCACGGAGATGATTTTCCAGAGGTGTTCCCGTAAGCGCCAACTTAAACTTTGCCTTCATGCGAAAACAGCATCGCGCCACTTCGGTATCAGGGTTGCGGATGGCACTTGCCTCATCGAGCACCAGCAACGAATGCTCCCTCTTGAGGAACAAAGCGCGGTCATTCACGAGTATTCCGTAACTTGTTACTATCACATGATGATCCATGCTTTCATGCAAGGACTCACGCTTGGAGCCATGGATCACTAGGACTTTCAAACTGGGAGCAAATCGCTCCAATTCGAGACGCCAGTTGTTCAAAAGAGAGGTTGGGACAACCACAAGAGCCGGCTGATCGGGCCGAGCGAATAAGGACAATAGAGCGATGGTTTGTAGCGTTTTACCCAAGCCCATCTCGTCTGCAAGCAAAGCAAAACCATACTTCGATAAGCGTTTCTGCAGCCATTCAACACCTCGGGATTGATACCCCCTCAGCGTAGCGTTGATGAGTGGATACACCAAATTGTGATCTGATTCCAAATCATTGACAATCAGTGACTTGTCAAAATACTCACGCAAAGATTCTACCGCCAATTGTTGGCAATTTTTGGCCAAATATTCACCCTTTTTTTGCACCAGATGGAGATCGCTCACACTGCGCTGAAAGACCTCCCATGACTCTTGTGGCAGCACCAATGTTTTCCCATCATTTGTTTGAAACAATCGTTTTCCTGATTGCAATAAACTTTGAATTCGATCGGCATCGAGCGCCTTGCCCTGCTCCGTCACAAAACCGAGACGAAGAATTGAACAATCGCCCTCTAGCTTTGTTACTTGCATCTGAGGCTTCACAATGATCCATCTCGACCGAATGGTCTCGAGTGGATCAGACCACATCCATTCCTGCTCCTCCTGCGCGAGAATTCCCCCGCCCTCGCTGAGAAGTTGCAAAATTTCATTCTCGTCAGACAATTGCCATTCACCTCGATCCTTTCGCCAGGTCCAACCATGATCCGACAAACTCGCCCGCAAGAGAGCGTCATTGCCGACAGATGAGTAAAAACACTCGTTTGATATCTGACAAAGAAAACCAGGATTCTCTTCCAACTTGGCAACCCACATCCGATCACCTACTTGGTATACCTTCTGAATCGTCAGTCGCAATTGACGAAGCGAACCATCGACATGAAGTCGCCATCGCGGAGCGACGGGTGTAAGCCTCCACTTCGACAGATCGTCACTGTCGGATTCCGCGACAAAAAATCGACGCATCAAATCAGATAAAAAAAACTCACAATGTGTGATTTGTATCTTTTTTTCCGCAAATAATTGAAAAAGTAAATTTTGGTCTTCCGTGCTTGAAATTTCAAACAAACGTTGGTTCAGCCTCCACCACGGGTTTTTCTTTGCCCCCAAAAATTCACCTGGGCAGTCCACCAATGTGAAGGTCCAGTGATCGGCATCGACTTTACTTCTTACCCGGATCAAGGGAGCCTCCGAATTGCAAACAATCGTTTGTTTCTCGCAAATGATTTCGGAATGACCTGAGAGCACTTTAAGAAAATCCTCGAACCCTTCTCCTTGAAGAACAAGGATCCATGGCGCGGGTTTGCGGTTCAATCCCTGACGAACAACCCAATGATGGAAGATTTCGTCTGCTTCATCGTTCACTCGATCCGATGGCTCCACGGAGACGGTCACTCGGTGTTGCTTCCACTCGCGCTCCCATGATGGATACCAACGCACTCGGTAGGCCTTCACATCGGAAACGGGATCGAGTTTTTGGCTCGTGGTGGCGCGTATCGATTTTTTTTCGCTTCCGTCACGTGCGGCAAGAATCACAGCCACGGCATGTTCACAGATAGCTCCCGTTCGCTGATTTTCAGGGCAACCGCATTGAGCCTCTGCCAAGGAGGCGCTTAGGCGCTGCACTTTGACGCGACGCAATTTGCCGCCCGCGATGGTGCCATGGCAAACGCCGTCCAACCATTGAGCGCTCTGCACAAGACCTCGGGAATAGAGAATGCGCCCGTCCTTGACCGCTTTCCATCCAGCAGCCTCTTGCAACCAAGCATCTGACCAATCATATTCCATGTTTTTTGTGAAGCTGAACGGTTTTGATTGCCAATCACATCGAATGCAAGGAAAGTCTGCTTGAGCATGAAAGTCATCGCCATTGGCAATCAAAAGGGAGGTGTTGGCAAAACCACCACTGCGATCAATTTGTCCGCCGCATTGACCCGACTCGGCCAACGTGTGCTGCTCATCGATTTGGATCCTCAGGCGAACACCACCAGTGGCATTGGTGTGGAAGCGGATGGTGACGCCACGCTCTATCCCGTGTTGCTTGGAATGGCTGACATCCGCGACAAGATCCAACCATCACGCCTGGAGCGCCTTTCGGTGATCCCCTCCGCTATGGATTTGGCTGGTGTGGAAATCGAACTGGCGCGGTCTGACGACCATCTGACCCGACTTCGTGGCTTGCTGCAAGGACTGAAGCCCAATGACTTGTTCGATTTTTGTGTCCTCGATACCCCGCCATCGCTGGGTGTGCTGATGACTTCAGCGCTAGCCGCGGCCGATGAGGTGATCATACCCCTCCAATGTGAGTGGTTTGGTCTCGAAGGTTTGGCAAAAATCGTTCATGTGCTGGAGCAAATCCGCGAGTCAGGAGCCAGCCCAGAATTGAAGCTGGAAGGAATCGTCATGACCATGTTCGATTCACGCACGAATCTCGCACGTCAAGTCGTAGAAGAGGTAAGCCAGTATTTTCCTGAGCAACTCTATCGCACCTACATCCCCCGCTCCATCAAGCTGGGCGAAGCACCGAGTCATGGTAGAACCATCTTTGAACACGATGCGAACGGGACAGCGGCTCAGGCTTATCTGTCACTGGGCAAAGAATTTTTGCAACGGCAAGGCGTTGCCTCGGATTGAATCATGATGTGCCTTTTGTTGAAGCCTCCCTTGGAGTGAGACTCAACTGTATTTTTTCCAGCGACTGAGCCATCAAGCTAGGGTTTTTCCATCATCCTGGACTGCTCTGCAAGCAGCGCGAGGCGATGGCCGGCGAGTCCGTCAAGACCGGGAGGCAGGCTGCCTTTTTCGCCAAACAGGCGATCCAGCGAATCGACGATCCCGAAATCCCCTCCTCCGTGTCCGGCATATTCGGATTCATCAGGATGCTCCACAGGAATTTCCGTGGTTTGCCCAGAAGCATGATCACGGATGGACAATTCAAAGGCGTTGGCCGATCTCCACGCGTGCCCCCCCTTCAATACTCCGCGCGTGCCATAGATTTCCATGGATCTTCCGAAATCAAATGCCGTCATGGTGAAATTGATGGTGATGCCGTTCAACATCTCTCCAGCAATGACTTGGTGGTCCACTACGTCGTTATCGCAGTGAAAAACACAACGACCCCATGGCGAGGTGTTGATGAATTTCTTGATATCTTCGTCACTGGCGGTTTCCGCTCCGTCGAGAACCATTCTCAACCAACTCCGCTTATCTGTTAGATAGCGATGCGCGTCATAGATGCATTCTTGGCTGTGGGGACAGCCGTCGCTGCATCGTTCCGGAGCCCCCACGGGGGCGTTTTCCTTGCGAAAAAATTCCAACCCGCCATAGCTTGCAATCTTGCGAATTTCCGAATTCGCGAGCCAACAGAACAAATCGGCATCGTGACTGCATTTGGCGAGGATCATGGGCGTCGAATCCGCGCTTTTGGCCCAGTGCCCACGGACGAACGAATGCGCCTGATGATACGGTTCCACGCCTTCGCTGGCGTGAATCGATATGATTGTCCCCAATCGCCCCGAATCGACCACTGCTTTTACCGTGCGATAGAAAGGTGTATAGCGTAAGACGAAACACAGCCCGATTTTCACTCCAGCCGCGCGGGCTTGACGGTCAAGATCTTCACATTCTTCGAGAGTCTGGGCTGCGGGTTTTTCCAGCAAAATGTCATATCCCAATGCGATCGCTTGCGAGGCATGGGAGTAATGATCACGATCTTGAGTGGCAATCACCACCAGATCCGCCAGCTTTCCAGCTGCAAAAAAATCTCGATCATTCAAAAAAACGGGCGCGGCCTGCCCTTTGCCATGACAGGAAACTTCGCGAGCTCGGGATTCCACCAGATCGCAAGCCGCAACAATTTCATAACGATCGGGCAGCGAAGCCGCGAATCGGGAATACGTGCGACCGCGAGATCCGCATCCGAGAATGGCAATGGTAAGCATGGAATAGAAATCGTTACGATGTCAATGGCAGCAGGTAGTTCCCATTCCCTAAGGAATTTTGTCGACATTTGCAATCTCTATCATGGAGAAATGCAAATTTGTGAGAGTATCTTTCACAATGTATCGATCAAAAACTCCACTCTTGCAGGACCGCTCCTCCCCCCAGGAATGACTCTTCGTTCAATTTTCGTGCCTAACAATTGCTCCATCATGCGCAACTCCATGAGGATGGCAGCTGGAAAAGATTCGAATACAGCCCACATGGGGTGATGGAATTCTTCGATGCGAAAACCGGATTTCACATCATACGAACAACGAGAAAAACAGCCCTCTTTTTCGCGCAAATTTGCCAGCAAAGTTGCTTTTTCGACCAGTGATTTGGCCCGTTGGATGCGACTCAGCCACTGCATTTGCAGATCGTGATAGTATTGAAACAAAAGTTTTTCCGGAACATTGCTGCCAACGAGATGCTTCATCTGCTGCAACAAGACCAAGGACAAGGCGACCCCTGCCTGAGGAAATATGGCGTCTGCTTTTGACGCGAGACGGTAGGAGACTTCCGGACGCCCCACCTCGGTTCGGGGCACCCGAATTCGCTCCAGATAACCGAGTTGATGCAAGGCCTCGCAATGTTGCTTGACTCCCATGTAGCTCATTTCCATGTGCTTTGCCAACTCGGGTATGGGCAAGCTGCCACGCATTTTTAATTCTTCCAGAATACTCACCCATTGCGGACGAACCAAATCTCGGAAGCCAGGCAAGAACATCGCAATCAGTGTGAAGGAAAAAAGCTATCAGCGCAATCAGGAAGGCGATGATTTTTTCCATGCGCCCCATATCATCCCCACTCCGCCGAGGAAAAATAGTCCCGGAAACCAAAGAGAGTAGCCAGCGGCCCGCGAATCAGGTTTTAATACGGCCAAAGATGGATTTTTAGGATTGACCCAACAGGTCTGACGACTGCCGACGGGGTAGCGAGCAACGAGTTCTTCCACCGACTCTCGTTCGCTACGTGGCATGCTTCCGCGGAGCCCCCATCGATCGCTCTCAAAATCAAAGCCTTCGTAATCGTAGCGATACAGCACCGAGAACCGATAATCAGGCGCGACCGTGTCACCAATCTTGCGCTCGGAGACTTCAGATTTCAAGATCAGGCAAGGCAATTGCGGCCAATGGCTCATTTCCCGTGCTCGGAGAAAACTTCTTCCCATCAACCAGAGAAACAATCCCGAGACAACGCACAAAGCCAAGCCCACCGCTGTCAGATACCAAGATCCCGCTCGGTTGTTCGTTTTCATGTTGCGCATTCACTAGCGTATGGTTCGACAATTGCAAAACATATCCATGTTCAATCGGGAAAAACGTCGGAATCCTCATTTTCATGCAGGATTTTCTCCATCTATCTCCAAAAAATCATTTGCGCTGTATCGCAAAACAAATCAGGTTCTTTCTGCGCCATACCCATCGCCTATGAGCTTACGTCGTCCCAGACCAAATCATCACCACTCGGCATCCATCAAGTCGCTCATGCGATTCACACTGGCCATATGCACGTTGGGTTTGGCTCTCACGGTGGAGGCTCTTGAAGTCAACGATGAAGCATCGCTGACCGCTGCGATCGATCAAGATTCATCTCGTCTGCAAGCGGCAGAAGATGAACTCAAACGCCTCGCTCACGAATGGTTCGCCCAACCCGTGGATGCCAATTTTATCCAATTTTTGCACAACCCAGAAGTCTTCACGGGATTGCTTTGTTCGGGCAAGTATCCAGAGTCGATGAGTCAGTCACTCGATGTTCTCTTCCGCATTTGGAAAGCGGATACTTCATCGCTCAAGGGATCCGAATTGTCCACAGCACTCGCCGTTGCGCTGGTCTTTGGGGATCAGAAATGGCCCTCGGAACATGCCATGGCGCGCTACGTCTATTATCGTGATTCGCGCAGGAATGGACTGCTGCATCCGATGTTTGACACCTTGAATGTTTGGGAAAAGCGTTTTGTCGTGCGCGGTGGCGGCAATGGCAGCTATCAATCCCATGGTGGCTGGGATGATCTATCGTTACTCTGGTTGCGTGACAACGTGAAACTCCCTGCCAAGGATTATACAGGTGCTTGTTGGCAAGCGCCCTATCGGTTGAACAACGTGTATGGGGACTCCATTCATGGAGCAAATTACTATCTCCCCTTCGAGAATCTGAACCATGCGCAGCGCGTTCGCGAGATAGGAGGTGTTTGCGGATCCCTGAGTCACTACGGTGCCAATGCTGCCATGGCCAACGGCATTCCCGCTCTCACCATGGGCGAACCAGGGCATTGCGCATATGCCGTGCGGACCGATGCTGAGACCTGGACGCCCGCCTACTCTCTCACTTGGGAACGGGGTCTGCACCATTCTCTCTGGCCGCAGCACACGTGGACGAGCCTCATCCTTCAAAACAAAGTATTGGCATCGCGTTACGATCACGAAAAGAGCCAGAGTTTTCTCTGGTTCGCGCGGCGTTTGACGAAACAACAACCTGAATTGGCGGAGTCAGCATACCGCATGGCTCTTGAATCTCAACCGCTCCATTTACCGGCTTGGATCGAAGCCGCGCAGTTTCGCGCCACTCGCCAAACGGATGCCGCATCGTGGAGCATGATGCAGAAATCGGCGCTGTCTGCATTGTCGGATTATCCCGAGTCGGCATGGGAAGCGGTGAAGATCATACAAAAAAACGCACTTCCCTTGATGAATCCAGATCAACGCATTGACTTTTTGATGGCCTATCATCAAGCCATTGCCACCAGCGAGGGCCCCGTCATGTGGCACTTTGACAAGGCACTCGCGGAGCAGGCATCATGGCTCTCTGATGATCGGGAACGCCTTGCCTTTTTCGAGGCGGTGCTCGCGGTGCAATCCGCATCGAAGTCATGGTTTGCGCCCACGATCGCATGGGGTCAGCGCGCATTCACGCAAAAACCGGAAACCAGTGAAACCTACTATGCGACTTTGGGACGGGTCTTTGCCGCGGCAGCCGGGGGAACGAATGTCGATGGACTGCGTTCCGCTCTTCGCCCTGCGATCCTCGCCGCAGCATCGTCCCAAAACGTGTCTGCATTCCAGGCACTGGGTCAAGCAGGCAAGACTTTTCTCCCCCAAAAACCGATCGATTACGAAGCATTTCCCGGTGACCTTCTCAGTTCCGGAGGATTGCTCAAGCCAACCTCCACGAGCAACTGGGATACACCGGAACAGCACTGGGGGGTTCTCGAATCGACAGGTGGGAGCTTTCATACGAACCGAGAAGTTCACGCCGGATGCCTTGTGCGTCTCGGTAAGCTGGGCGATCTCTCAGGCATTGTCATCGTCAATCAAGGGGGCGGTCAGAATGGACCTCGTCAAATTCCCCTCAGCGTTTCCGTTTCCGAAGACGGTCAACAGTGGACAGAAGTATTCACGAGCCGCGAAAATGCTCCTCTGTGGCGTATTCCGCTTCAAGGAAAAGCCTCACGTGTTCAGTTCATCAAAGTCGCTCGTAGTGACGATAGAAATGAATTTTTCCACCTCTCCGCCATTCACGCTTACGGGAAACGACTCCAATGAAACTTCTCACACGCATCGCGACTGCCATGATCTTCTGCTGTGCGGCCCCAGCCGCTCAGCGTGCCAGCGACTACCAGGACGCCAAGCGTCTGGCCAAAGAAAATGCATCTGACATCGTCGTTCTGGTCATCGGATCTGACTGGAATCAACCAAGCCGACGCTACGCCACGGCATGGAACGATGCGGCATTCGTTAGCTCATTGCCACCCCAGACGATACTGTTGTGTTGGGACAAACAAGAAAGTCCCGATGAAGCAGCCAAGGCCTGCGCCCTAAAAAATAAGGAATGCCCTGCAGCGGTGCGTAGCATCCCGGGGCTTGCCTTGATCGATAAAGATGGGCGTCTGGTGGGATCAAGAAACGGCGCACAGGAACTGGGTGATCCCTCGATGCTCGTCAGGCATATCAAGAGCCTGGTGGCCATCCGAGAGCAGCGAGATGCCTGTTGGAAAAGGGCGGAACAGATACAAGGAGTCAAACGCGCGGAAGCACTAGGACAAGGACTGGATATCATGGGACAGCGTCTAGGGCACGCGAAAGCTTACGACCCGGTTTTACAGGAAATCAAAAAAGCCGACCCCGATGACAAAAGTGGATACGTGGGCAAATACCAATTTCCCGGCGCCGATCTAGCGCCTCACGTTTTATCGACCTACGCGCAAAAAAAATTGTTTTCAGAAGGAGAAAACTACCTGCTGCAGTGGCATCGTAATTCTCGTCTGGATGCGGAACAGCGCCAGCATCTGCAAGCCGCGCGATTCTGCCTCTATCAAAACTGGCCTGAAAAACAGGCCATGGTTCGCAAGGCTCTGGAAGATCTGCGCGATGTTGATCCCAAAAGCATCATGGGGCAGTCGGCGGCTCGCTATCTTGAGCACCTTTTCCCGCCTCTCACCTACGAAGGTGGATGGAAACCAAGTCACCTCAATGGTCAACGGTCGTCATGGAAAATGGATGTCACTCGACAAATTTCTGAGAAAAGAAACTACGCCCTCACATTCCAATATCAATCAGGGGGTGACGCCCTTGTCATCCATGGCACCAAACTCATGGACCGCCAAGGAGAACTGAGCGTGGACGAGCATGCGGGCAGCACAGGTCATCAGAATAAGGAAAACACCTACCGATTTTCCCTCAAGCGTCGCCCAGTGGGGCAGGTCTGGCTGCATACCGAAGTCTCCGCGGGGACCCGCAATGATAGCGCGGGAACTTTTTTGATAGAGACGGCTCAATAGATTCTCGGCGATACCGTGCTCCTCATGAGTCAGCAGGGATGGTTTTCAAAAACTCGCGACTGAAGGAAATGCGGTCTGCGGCCTTTTCCGTAGGATGAATCTTGTGGCGATCCACCACCGGTTGCAACCGTTTCATCAAGCCGATGCCGTTTGCCATCTGGATGGCCAATCCCGGACGAGCATTGACCTCGATCATCAGCGGACCTCTTGTTTCATCCACCATCAAGTCCACACCGAGATAGCCCAGTTCGGTCATTTCATGGCATGTGACTGCGATCTCCAAAATCTTTTCCCAAAACGGAATGCGCACTCCAATCAACGGCGTTTTCAAGTCAGGATGAACATCCACCATAGATCCATGATGCACAGCGCGCACTGTCAATCCACTTGCCAGATCGATCCCGATGCCGATGGCTCCCTGATGCAGGTTCGCCCTGCCATCTGACTCCTTGGTTGCCGCGCGCAACATCGCCATCACAGGATAGCCGTGAAGCATGACGATGCGAATATCGGGCGCCCCTTGGAAACTGATTGCAGTGAGAATTTGGGTAGGAATGACACGATATTCGATCAATACATGGTCACGATTGCCCCCCAAACTGAATAAGCCCGCCAGTATGTTTTCTGCATGATGGCGCAATTCATCACCACTCAAGCGTGAACCGCTTGGTTTCACATAAGAATCGCCATCGCGATGATCGATTACCATCACCCCTTTGCCACCACTGCCACGAGCGGGCTTCATCACAAACGAATCGTATACTGAGAGCTTCTGCTCCATCGTAGCTACATCGTGCGGAGATTTCACTACAAGATAGGTTTGTGGCACTTCCAGACCACGCTCCTCAGCGAGAGCCTTGGTGATCAACTTATCATCGACGCGTTGGTAGAGATGCCTTGGATTGTTCGGTAAAAGAAAGCGGGCATTGCGCATATTAATGCCCATCACACCCATGACACTCAGTTCATGAGGAGTGCGAAACCAACGGTGCCACCAGTGTTTCATTCGTATCGGATCAAGCTTCTGTGAAATTGCGGAAGCGGTGCAACTCGCTCAAACGGTAACCCGTATAGCGTCCGATCAGCAGAATGGCCGCTAGTAAAACAAGCAACAGTTCAGGGAAATACTGCGCCCAATACTGGATTTGAGGCACCTTCATCACCAGATAAGCGACGACAGCAACCACCACCGATCCTCCCACCTGCATGATCGCGCTACGCTTGCCCTCTTCCTCCCAAATCAACGACATCCGCTCGATGGTCCATGCTATGATGATCATGGGAAACAAGGTGATTTGCAATCCACCGCGCATTCCCATGCGCCAACTTACGATCGACATGACCAGCATGAGCAAAGTCACAATCACCACGCAGGCGGCAACCCGAGGAACAACGAGCAAATTCATACTTGAAAGAAGAAATCGGAAATACAATCCGACCGCTACGATGACAGAGAACATCGCAATCCCTCGTCCCAAATCCATCTCCAAAAATGCGAGTGCCAAAAGAACCGGCATGAAAGTACCCAAAGTGGGAAGGCCCACAATGTTTCGCAGAATCACAACCACGAAGGCCCCCAGAGGAATCAGAACCACGTATCGAAACACCGCGCGCTCAGACACAGGAAGCGCCAAGATGGTCGAAGCCAGCAGAGTCGACCCCCGCAAATGATTCATGCGTTCAACGGGAATCATGTCGCGCACCACGGTGAAACTCACTTTGGAATTTTCTCCGCCATACACCTCCAACAAGGGAATACCACCACGATTCCATACGAATGTGCTGTCGCCGCGAAGACTCACGTTCGGCTGCGCAGGGTTTTTTACTTTCCATGTCGTGCCATCACAATACTCGATCAAAGGAATCGCCTGCTGTGGACCAGCTCCCGCATCCAATCGGATTCCGTGAGCAAGGCGCGCGGGAATCCCCGCCATTTGCAAAAGATCAATTCCCATCACAATCAACAACTTCTCCGCCGTGACTTTTTCCACCTGCTCGTAGTGGCGTCTCAACAACAGCACCTCCTGAGCGGAATGATCCTTCGAAACTTGCAGGAATAAATGAGTAAAAAAAGTATCTGTATCAGCAGAAACCTCTCTGGATTTTTGAATCAGAACCTGAGCTGCTCTATCGATCGAACCCGAAAAACCTGGTGCCACAGCGATCGGAGGAGTCCCCGTCACCTCTTCCCCTCCTCCACCCGTTGGAAAGTGTTCGGGAAATCGAACCCGATAGTAGAGAGCGTGAGATCCGTCCCTGGGTTGACGAGCCGACCACACTGCCTTCACTCCGGATGCTCCGGTATCCGTATGAAACCCGAAGCCCAGTGACCCGGCATCTTGACCTACGTTCTCATCGTAGGCCGCCGAAGGCAACGCCAGCTTGATGCTGCAGGGCTGGTCACCAACGGAAAAAAACGTGACCTTGGCTTCCACCAACCAAGAAGATGACTTTTTTCCCACCCAGATCGGCACACCCAATGTGCGGTTTTTCACGATTGTGAAACCGATTCCCATCGCACACAAAAATATCACGGACAGGACCAGTCTCATGGGCGAGGACATGTCACGTATCTTAGCGCATGATTTTGTCGTCGGCAAGATATGTTCGACTGGGATCCACCCAGCCAAGAACTTGGATGGTGGATCGACCGATCAACACAGGACAATTCATATTGTTCCGGTTGTTGAGGGAAAATTCCGCTTTGACTGTCCGCTCGCCGATTTGGAAAGTCAAACGCACTACATTGCGGCGCAGGGAATCTCCGCCTGGTTCCTTGATCATCACCGTCCGTATCAATGGTGCCTCCATGTCGTAGCGCTTGGCATCCACTTTATGGGGATCCGTCACTGCGAACCTGACCCATTTCTTACCGTCGCGCTCGAAAATTTGCTGATTTTCCGCATGGAGGGAACTCGTGGTGGCTCCAGTATCAAGCTTTGCTACCATCGCATCGGCCATACCAACGATTTTGATTTTCTCCTGCCATCCGAATACCTGTATCGGATCAGAACTAACGGGCCGGGCGACTTTCGCCGTATCTGCCGCTTCGATTTTCTCCGCTAGGACTTCCTCATCTTGCACGGAATCCGCCGATGCTTCTCCAGTGGCATGCTGCCCATGGTGCTCGGGAGTGGATGATGATTGGCTAGATTTGAGGGGAGACTTGGGATTTTTTCCTGACTCCACCGCTTCGCAAAAAGCCAATGATCCTACGGCGATCCAAACCCTTAGTGTGAGGAAAGAAAAATTTTCCATCATAAGGCGTATGGATCTCGATAGGTCTCCAGCGGAATGGACATCCGCTGAGAAAAATCAGCGTTAGCGGGAAGCCACCGGTGCTTTCGGTTGATGAGCTTTGAGAGCTGCGTCAGACAATCCTTTTTCCCAAGTCTTGTATTCCGCTGCTTCAATCACTTCCAGAGAACCAACCATGTTGCCATGACCTTCTCCGCAAAGCTGTCCGCAAACGACCGAAGTTTCCAGGGTCTTGATCGGAGTGAACCACATGGGAATTTCCTTGCCAGGAATCGCATCCTGCTGAATGCGCATCGGCACGATGGAATAATTGTGGATCACATCTTTTGTGCCGATATTGAGGATGGCAGGAATGCCCTTAGGCAATTTCAGAATAGGACTGGTAAAGTCGTCGGCGGCATTTGGGTCAGTATAATCGATTCCAAGCTCATTGGTGCTGGAAATGGCGAAGGGATCAATGCGACCGAACTTACCGTCTGCGCCTGGGTAATGATAAGTCCAGCCGAACTGCCATCCCACTACGCGCACGCGCACGTGATCGTTTTGCACCACGAGTTTGAAAGTATCCGTTCTTTCGCGCCATAAAGGAATGGCAAAACCGAGCAACAAGACAGCCTCGATGATGATCACCGCAATTTCGATATGCGAAGAAGCATGGTTGGTCACACCATGATAATCTGCCTTAGGTCGGGCTGAGCGACGGAAGCGCAACAGAGTCACAGCCATGTAAACGGACCAACCGATGAACAAGACGATCATGAACCAATGCACCACATCGATAAGGTGGTCAACCTGAGGGCCATGGTCGGAAAAACTATCGGGAATACCTAGGAATTTGGATGGAGACATAAGAACGGAAGATTAGGGAGCAACAGGAGTTTCAGAGACAAGGGCGGCTTCCTCTTCCATGGCGCATTTTTTCGCCCTCAGGGCGAGACGCACCATGAAAAAAACGATGGATGCCGCTACGAGCACTATGACAATGAGCAGAAAAAAGATCGACCAACCGACGGCATCACTGCCACCGAGAGCACTATTGGCCTGACATGTCACACAAGAAAGCATGGTCATAAAAGGTTAGAGAATCATATTGGCGGACTTCTTCCAGAAATAAACCGCGTAAATGGGAACCAACAGCAGTCCAGCAACGCCGCACCATCCGATGGCACGAGTCATGGCCGATGCGTCGACCGACCAAACAAAAGACCACATCACAAAAAACAGACTCATCAGAAATGTGAAGGCAACAAAAACGATGTGAAAAGATTTGAGTGACATGGCAATGGAGCTTTCGTGAAAATTAAAACGGCAGACCGATATTGAATCCGTTGAAATGAATGGGGTCGCTTTTGGCAGCCATGATCAGAGCAATCATGAAGGCGAAGAACACCATCGCTCCGAAGAAGATCCAGTAGATGGCCTTTTTCTCATGATTCAAGTGCATGAAAATGTATCCAACGAGGGTAGCCTTAAACGACGCGATCAGAAGACCGAGGATCATGTCCCAGTGGTCGAAACCATGAACGCCGATATCCAAGGCAGGGATCGTCGCTACGGCAACCGTGACGCCGGTGAAGATGAAAAGAACGAGTCCAATGACCGTGTAGATCTTGAGCGACTTTTTGATTTGTTCGGGTGAATCAGCCATAAATCAGGGTGGGGAAATGGGGAATTACATCAAATAGAGGATGGGGAAGAGGAAGATCCAGACAAGGTCCACGAAGTGCCAGAACAATCCGCCGACTTCGACCCGATTGGCAAGCCACTCGGGATTGCTGAGATACATTTTTTTGCCACGGAAAAGGTAGTAACCGAGAACTACAGCGCCGCCTATCACGTGCAAGCCGTGGAGGAAAGTCATGGTAAAGTAAATCGCGTAGTAGGTGTTCCAAGCGGGCGTAAACTTGCCACTGAGGAAGACGAGTTCCCGCGGAACGTGCAGATGAGGGAATGTGTGCTTGGACTCACGCAGATGGTAATCAGGGCCCATGAATTCCTCACTGGTGTGAATGGTTTCCTTGCCTTTATCCACGCCATCGGCTTTTGCCACAAAATCTTTCCAACCGATGCGGTAGCGCTCAGTCACGGTGGGAACACGCTTGGGCTGATTGCTGCTGTCGAGTCCATACTTTTCAAGCAGATGTTTTTCCAGCTTGGCCGTTTGCGATTTGTTCCATTCCCAAGCTGCCTTGGCCTCTTTGCTGTGCTTGATCAACCAAGTGTTTTCGATGGCGACTTCGGGATCAATCCCCTTCTCTTGAGCCTTCATCACCACATGACGGAAATCAATGGCATCCAAGTTATGAAATGCGATAGGACTTTCTTCGAGCTTACCAATGACCGCTGTGTCATCACGGAGACGAGATTGGCCCTCACCTTCCTTGATGTCGCGATGGGCAAACCACAAATTGGTAGGAGGAGTTACCGAGAAGGTGACACTCGAAGTTTCCTTCATCAGAGCATCTTCGATTTTGGCGACATTGACATTGATTTTTGGCGCCAGCTCCCATCCTTTTTTCCCCGCATTTTCGGTTTTGGCTTTGGCTGCGGCCCACTCGCCACGCAGGGCATCGGTTCGCACGGAGGAATTGTTCGCACGAGCACGCAGGTGATTTTTCTGGATTTGCTCAAGCAGTTCTACGCTCAGCTTAGTTCCCGCGCTGAGTTTATCGTTTTCTAGTTCAAGATCCTCTGCGAGTGCAATGGTAGCGTTGCTCGATGCAGCTTGACGCAGAATCTCCTCAACCCAAGGTTTGTGGAAACGAACCGTGTTGAATGTGAGTTTCTCGGCATGGACGTGGATCTGATCCGCTTCCGCGAGAAGGGCCTTCCCTTCTTTGTCCTTCTTGCCGGTATCGGCTTTTGGATCTTTGTCGAGGTGTCCCTCTAAGATCGTGTAATCCGTGAGACGAACCGCTTGGTGGTGCCATTTCACATTGTATTCAATGGCTTTCAAAACCATGAACACGCCGGCACAAACGATCGTGATCCCCATGCAGAGTTGGAACATGGCCCATTTGCGCAACTTGAGAGCAGCCCAAGCGAAAACCACGGTCACTGATGAAAAGATCAGAACGAAGGTATTGATCAGACCGGGCAGCACAGGAAGGGCGCGCTCGGGCCATGGGTAATCAGCGCCGAGACGCAAATACACATACGACGAAAAGAAACCACCAAAGAGCATGACCTCAGAAGCGAGGAAAAGCCAAATGGCGATCTTGGAATTGACCATTCCCGTGTCTTTGCGAGGAGTGAAAATATAAGGAATTTCCATAAAAAAACGTGTGAATAGAGAAAAACGAGGGACTGACTCGGATCAGTGATGCGCTTGCACGGGTTTAGGGGAGTCCACAGGTGAATCGGACTGAGGCTTGTCCCACTGTGGTGTGAAATCCTGACTTGCGCCGGGTTGGCTGTATTCGTAGGGCCCGCGATAAGCGGCGACATCAAAGGTGAAATTGCCATGTCCTGGAGGAGTAGGAGTGGCCCATTCCAAAGTGGTAGCATTCCAAGGATTGTCACTTTCCACTTTTTTACCGCGGAAGATGGAGACAAAAATGTTGATGATGAATGGCAATTGGAAAGCAGCCATGATCCAAGCCGACCAGGACATCACGATGTTTAGGTCGATGTTCTCGGCAACGGTTTTGCCAAACACGTTGGCGGAGTCTGCTGCTTTAGCGAGGTAAGCGTCACCGCCGTTATACCAACGACGATGGAAACCCGCCATCCCTTGAATCAACATGGGGAAGAACAGGAAGTTCATGCAGACAAGGGTAGGCCAGAAGTGCAGGTGATTGAGAGTCTTGCTGAGGTAGCGACCTGTGATCTTAGGATACCAATGATGCACACCACCAAAGAGGCCGAACAAAATGCCGGGAGCGACAACGTAGTGAAAGTGCCCGATCACGTAGTAGGTATCGTGCAAATGGAGATCCACGAGGTTAAACGCGAGGGGCAGACCCGTGAGTCCACCGATGCCAAACATGGGAATGAAGGCACAAGCCCAGATCATGGCGGGAGTGAAGCGGATGGATCCACCCCACAGCGAGATCATCAGAGCGGTAAGAAGAATGACCGAAGGAACCGAAATCAACACAGTCGTGATCTGGAACCAGGTAGAAATTTTAGGACCCATGCCCGTGAGATACATGTGGTGAGCCCACACAATGAATGAAAGGAAGCCTAACACGATCACGCCATATACCATGGACTTGTAACCCCACATTGGGCGACGAGTATTCGCAGGGATGATTTCTGCCACACAGGCGATGGCGGGCAGCAAGAGCACATACACCTCGGGGTGGCCGAGGAACCAGAACAAGTGTTGGAACAGCAGCGGACTACCGCCACCAGAAATCTCCACAAGGCCTTCGGATTTCGTGAAGAGGCCGGAAGGAAGGAAGAACGATGAATGGAACACACGATCGACCAACTGCATCACGCCGGCAGCTTCGAGTGGAGGGAAGGCAAGCAGAAGCAAGAAACCAGTCACCAACATGGCCCAAACAAAGAACGGCATGCGCATCCAAGTCATACCACGAGCGCGCAGGTTGATAATCGTAGTGACGAAATTGACGGAACCAAGCAGAGAAGAAGTAATGAGTAGAACCAGCCCCAGGAGCCACTGCGTCTGCCCCGCCAACCATTGGTTGACGATCTGACCGTCGGCGAAACCCGCCAGCGGCGAGTAATTGGTCCATCCTGACTTCGCAGCACCAGACTCCATGAAGAAGGAGGCGCACATGACCAGACCACCCAATAGGTAAATCCAGTAGGACATCATGTTCAGCTTGGGGAAAGCCATATCGACCGCGCCGATCTGAAGAGGAGTAACGTAGTTGCCGAATGCACCGAATCCCAGGGGCACAACGCCCAAGAACACCATAATCGTACCGTGCATGGCCCCGAACATATTGTAGGTATCACCGGTCACTTTGCCATCTTGGAGCCAACGTGCCTTCCAGTTGTCAGTAAACACCCAGCTCATCCAACCCGGCAGTGGCTCATGAGGGTAGGCGATGGACCAACGCATCACCATCATGAGGTAAAATCCGAACAACAGGAACAGCATGGCTGTAATCCCGTATTGGATCCCGATCACCTTGTGATCTGTAGAAAAAACATACTTCTGCAAGAAGCCCGGTTCATGGTGGTGTCCATGGTCATCGTGATGACTGTGATCTGCGGTCGCTGCGTGTGCGCTCATGTATGTAAAGATAGGTTAAATGACCCTGCAATGCTTGATTGATCAAGGTTTTTTCCTGCCAAGGTCGGCAAAATCAAACGATTCACAAGCCAGAATTGCTGCGACAAAGTGTACTTCAACTTTATCCTTGTAAAGGAAAAGATGCGTTTTTGGGCAACTTTGTGAAATTTTTCACAAGCACTCGTGGGACGATTATCCCGCGAGCCCGTAGCGTTCGCGACTGGGCGATAAAAATGTAGCCCAAACTTCCTCTTGTTGTTGCTCTCGAATGCCGAAATCTGGCTTCCATCGTGGCGCCACGGGACGGTTGCGTGGATGCATGTTGGCTTCATGGGGCAGCTTGCTTCCCTTGCGCGTATTGCATTTCACACACGATGTCACGATGTTGTCCCACGTCGTTTTGCCCCCCTTCTGGCGGGGAATGACGTGATCGAGATTCAATTCTGACTCGGCAAAAGACTGCGCGCAGTATTGACAAGTATATTGGTCCCGCCAGAAGACATTTCGGCGAGAAAACGTGACCTCCTTGGAAGGGATTTTTTCATACAGGGAAAGCACGATGACCTTGGGCAAGCGCATGGCAATGCGCACCGAGTGAATCATGGGAGCCTGAGGCGCGCGCCGAGAATATGCCAACCAAGAAGAAAAATCATGAGTTTCAAATTTCTCCTCGCCATCATCCTGGACCACACGGGCATGACCGATGCTGAGCAAGTGGACAGCGCGCCTGACCGTGCAAGTTTGCACCGGTTGCCAATTTCGATTCAACACAAGAACCGCCTTATGCAGGATGTCATCCATGATTGATCATGGGCATTACCTGAAAAGGCAGAACCCTGCAAGCAGGAAAGGAAAAAGATCGAGACACAAACTCTAGCGCCGTTGCCTCTGCCAACATTCCGCACTCGGGCGTTTCGGGCCGCTGGCACTCGTCGAGGTTTATCCCTGCCCCTTCGCACCAAATCGCAAGTCATAACCTATTAGTCGACTCCTACGATGCATCGAAAAAGATTACGAATCGAAGGACTGTCATTTTTCGCGTCGATTGATTTTCGATATGACCAAACTCTGCACTGGGACAAGCCCCAGATGCCCCAAACCGACAAAACGAGTGTTGAACGACTCAAAGGACTAGGATGCGCGAAACAGCGGATCACGCAACTTTGACATCAGCAGCTTTGTTCCCTTTTTCTAGGCAATTTCTCCTTGATGAGCACAAGCATCCTTCCTAGGCTCATTGCAGATGATGTCAGATACACCACTCGCTATCGGAATCGACTTTGGAGGCACCACCGTCAAAATCGGAGTTCTTTATCAGAGCAATTTGATCGATTCAGCGCCACCGATCGCGACCCAGGATTTCGATGGACCAGAGGCCTTGATCGAAGCCATGGTGCGGGTTGTTCATGAATTGCGCGAACGCCACCCAGGGATTGCCGCGATCGGTGTCGGCATGCCTGGCTTTGTGGATTTTGAAAAAGGCATCGTCCACAATCTCACCAACGTACGCGGATGGGTGGAAATTCCCCTCAAGCAATGGCTTTTTGAAAAAACATCATTGCCGACCGTGGTAGAGAACGACGCAAACTGCATGGCCTATGCCGAGTGGAAACGCGGTGCGGGACGAGGCTTGAAACATCTGATCGCCATCACGATGGGGACAGGTGTGGGTGGAGGTCTCATCGTCAATGGACAAATGGTCCGCGGTGCGCGATATGGAGCGGGAGAAATCGGTCAAACCAGCATCGATTACCAAGGCAGAATAGGCGCTTATGGCAACCGCGGTGCGTTGGAAGACTACGTGGGCAACAATGAAATTGCCGCAGATGCCCGCAGTGCCTATGAGGCACAGGGAATTTACAAAAACATTGCTGATTGCACCCCAGCGGCCTTGGCCCATGCGGCGAGTCAGGGAGATGACATCGCCTTGCAAGTGTGGGATGCTGTCGCCAAAAAACTGGCGACCACCGTGATGAATTGCTGTTGGTTGCTCAATCCCGAAGCCATCGTCATCGGTGGTGGGGTCGCAAAAGCAGGTGACCTATTGCTAGGACCTCTCCAAAAACATTTGTTTGATCAATTGTCAGGTCCCTTCAAAGATCACTTAACCCTCCTTCCCGCACGTTTCGGATCAGAAGCAGGCATGGTAGGCGCTGCCACTCTCGCGCTTGAGGAAGCAGGACATATCCTTTGATCCTCGGGTCATCTGCTCCAAAACACCAAGAGCATCCAAGGCAGATTCAAAAAAAAACATTTTCGCCCTAGTTTCTGCCTTGTATTGATTGGCAAAGTATATACATTGCTGGCAAAACCTTTTCCTCTTATGACTTTATCGAATCAACCGATGCCTCGATCCAAAGGCTTCACCCTAATCATCACCATTAGCCTGTTGGTTTTGTTGACCTTGGTAGGCATTGGTCTTTTATCACTGTCTGCCATCACTTTGCGTGGCAGTGCACAAGCGAACGCCCAGCGCGTGGCGCGTGACAATGCGCGCATGGCATTGATCATTGCCCTTGGTCAATTGCAGAAGCATGTCGGAACCGACACGCGCATCACAGCGACAGCCGACATGGCCGCCAGCAGTGGTGGAAACACCCTTGCCGCAGGAGCTGCACCCGCAAACAACCAGTCCATCAACGCACAGAACAAGGGGCTTACAGCCGTGCAAAACGGTTCGCGCTACTGGACAGGTGTTTGGCAGAACCGGGATTTGCCAACGCTCGTCCCTACACGCACACCTTCACCACAATTGATTCAATGGTTGGTGAGTGGCAATGAACACACTTACACCACTACCACAGCACCCAACCACGCTGGGATTTTACCCAGCAACGCCAATGTATCGGTAGGTGCCAACGGCAACGTGAGCAATCCTTCACGTGCGGTCGTGCTGGCAGGAAGAAACTCCGTGGGAGACCCAGGTGCAACAACACTTCCCAATTACGTGGCTGCGCCTTTGGTCGATATCAAGAACACCGTGGCCAACGTGAACACAGGTCGCTACGCCTGGTGGGTGGGAGACGAGGGAGTCAAAGCCAAAATCAATGTGCCGCAGCAGATCAACGACAGCAACCAATACGCATCGCTCAGCGTGCAACGTCGCGGTTGGGACTCGGTCACAGGGTTCGCTCAATATCCCCTGCCCAATGCTCCCAACAACAACCTCTTACCCAAAGTGGCAACCGTGCCACTCATCAGTTTGTTCATGCCCGGTGTGGGCGGTAAAACCGCAGGGGTTTCACCACTGCAATCTGTATTCCACAGCGCCACGACCGACAGCTTCGGACTGATTGTGGACAACCTCAATGGCGGGACGAAAGTCGATTTGCACAAAATCTTGAGTGGCAACCTGCCGACCGCACGCGATGCCAGACTCCCTGCCACCAGCCTCTTGAATTACCCGATTCGAGGACGAAACATCATCTCTAGCGCGAGTGCAATGAGAGCGCCCCGTTGGGACGCGCTAAAGGATTTTTATGATCGTGGCCGCAACCTTACCTCGGGGACCTTGCAGGCAAGAGCAGCGGCGGATAATTTTTCATCTTCCATCGCTCCGCTCATTGCCGATTTCCGACTTCTCATGGGCGTGCGATTTGTTGCATTGAGCGGAGGTTTCAAGGCCAATCCTTGCGGCAAGATCGCCATCACGCTTGCCAACCCCTACTCCGTTCCATTGCGCTGGAACACAGAACTGGATGTGGAAGTGCGAAATGTGACCCCTCCTGGCAATCTTCCATCGCGTATCTGGAATTACAAACGCGCCGCATTCATCAATGGCGATCCGTCTGAAGAAGCCGTTTTTAACAATGCCCTGTTCCGCATTCCTCGCGACACCCTTCAACCCGGTGAAGCACGTGCCTACACCGTCGCCAATCGCGTCCTGCGCCCAGCGGGAACAGGCGCCTCACCGGTAGCGGTAAGCATGGGCCCATTGGCCTCCTCCGCCGCATTCGATTTCAATCGTTCGGTGGAATTGGATGTAAACGTCGCCCCCGTCGCCAGCTTCAGTTCCTTCGATGTTCGTGAAAGTTGGCAGACCACCCAAGTGACCGTTGACATGCGACAAGCTGGCACATCGTGGGGAGCCCAGTCTCTTCGCCGGATCGAGCGCTTCGAACTCGACAACGGCTTCTTCAGTGCGAACTCCCGCACATTTGCCGCGGCTGATCTGCCCAATTACAGTGGCCCTGTACCCATGATGCTGTATAGTTTCCAAATCAGTCGTCCGGGCATCGATTATTCCGAGTTCATGCCACTTGGTTACGAGATGGGGCAACGCGCTTCGACCATGCGCACCTTCTATGATTTCAATCTGCAGGGCACACGATTCTTCAAATCGATCGCCAGCTACAACCCTGCACCCTTTTTTATGGAGAGCACCAACAGCATCAGTCAATTGCCCACAACCACTCCTGGTGGGGATACGGGACTGGGCTTTGTTCGCAATCTTTTGGGCAACCCTTTGCCATGGGGACGCGACCTTGTCTCTGGCAGCCCCCGCACGGTTTTGTTCACTTGTCCCACGCAATTCACCTCACTTGCCCAGTTCCAACATGCCGACTTGACGGGTGACGACCTTGCCGCATCTCTCGGCCACCAACCAGCTTATGCAGTGGGAAATTCCTACGCAAATCCCTATGTGCGCCGCACCATGACAAGCCAGCCTCGCACTGATTATGAAATCATCGGCGTTCAAAACCCCACTGGAGCCAACATGGTTTCTCGCAATTATTACGATATCGCCTATCTTTTGAATGCATCGCTCTGGGACAGCTACTACCTTTCGGCCCAGCCCGCTGGTGCAGGCTCGACCAACCGAAGCATGGTCTCGGAAAATCCTACTCTCATCTCTTATACGGCGGACACCACAAGCGCATCGCTGAACGACCCGATTACCTCTGCTTCAAAATTGATGATCGATGGCGCGTTCAACGTAAATTCTACCGACAAAAATGCATGGAAAGCATTTCTCGGAAGCTCGAAGCACTTCCGCCATCGTGCGGACACGGCCGCCAACACGGGCGCGGCTTTCCCACGGACTCTTGAGCAACTCAATACATCGAGCAATCCTCCTACCGGGAGCGCAACCGACTCGTTTTCCGGATATCGTCGACTTACCGATGTGGAACTGGAGGCTCTCGCCACGGAAATGGTTCGCCAAGTGCGTCTGCGAGGTCCATTCTTGAGTCATTCACATTTCATCAATCGCTTCATCGGCGATATCACTCGCAACTCGATCATCACCCGAAGTGGTGCATTGCAGAGTGCGATCGATGAGAGCGGAATCAACATCAACATCCAGGGCAATCGACTCGCATTCCGCAATGTCAATGCAACCAGCGATCGGGTCACCTTGGCATGGAAAGAAGGCGCTCCGCGCGCCGACCTCGATGGCATGGACAGGACCTCCCCGCTTCCCAACGCCGATTCGTCGAATCCCGATTGGGCCGTCACTTCCACCGATAACAACTACGGTGCCGTCGCCAGCATCATCGCCGACCGTGAAATGCTGAAGCCCGAGTTAGGACTCCGGAACGAGCAAGGATTCCGCTCCACCGCCATTCCAGGATGGTTGACACAGGCGGATGTCCTTCAAGTGATTGGTTCGTCCATTTCCCCTCGCTCAGACACCTTCCGCATTCGCGCCTACGGGGAAGCACTGGATGCGAATGGAGCACCTACCGCCAAAGCCTATTGCGAGGCCATAGTGCAGCGCACTCCCTTCTTTGTGGATCCTTCCAACGATCCATCCTTGCGCGGCACTCAACTCACCACTATCAATCGCACCTATGGACGCCAATTCAAAATCGTTTCCTTCCGCTGGCTTACCTCTCAAGAAGTCTAAGTGGTTCATCCGTGCCCTGATCAGTTCATGCTTGGCGGCTGTTTCTTTGTCCGCTCAGGACGAAAATGTTTCAATGAAAATTGATCTCGTGGCATGGGGGGATGCCATTGGCGGTCTTTCTCTCGAAAAATCAGAGGCCAACGGCACTTTGGTGGCCATGCCTTTCCAATACTCGAAAGCCGCTAACTACAACGGTCCGAAATGGATGGAAATCCATAAGTCGGGCAGTGGCGGACTCCCCGCAACGGCGGAGCCCAGTGAAGAGGACAAAAAGCACATGTCGATGCCACTCATCATCCGAGAAGACAACGCCGATGCGAATCAAACCAAAGGCAGCAAATCGGCCCTTCAACTCGAGTTGGAAAAACGACGCAAAGAGTCGGCTACCTTGGTGGCCTTGGTCCCCTTGCCTTCCAACTGCCGTCGCGCCACCGTGTTGCTGGCCCCAGCGGAAGGCGGCACCTACTTGGCCTATGTGATCGATGATGATCCATCGAAGCTCCCAATGGGCCAATTGCGCATTCACAACCTGAGTTCCTACCCGATCGCCTTGCGCTGCAATGGCAAAGAAGCCAAGGAACTGCAAATCCGTGATACCATGGTCGTGCCCGCTCCCGACCAGCAGTGCATTTACGAAATCGCGTGCAAAGACACGGAGCAGTGGCGCATCATCGAGAACAACGTCATTCCCGTTCGCACCAATGAGCAGACTCAAATGATCATCCTCAAAAGCAGAAACCAGCATTTCCTATCAACCGATGGGTCCAGTGGTGGATTTTTGCAGACCGTGATTCTGCGCAGACGTCCCGAAGCTCCTCCCGCCGCCACCCCCTAACAAGAATCGCGGAGCGGGATTTCAATGATTTCCTCATTGATTCCTCTTCTTTCTTCCTTCACTCTCGCGCGCGTGACCCGCACTGATGACCTTCGTATCGCTGGAATCAATCCTCTGATTTCCCCTTCGATCCTCGCCTACTACCTGCCCATTTCGGAGAAGGCAGCAGAGCTCGTGAGCGACACCCGTATGGCTGCGGAAAAAATCATGCGTGGCGAAGACGATCGCATGCTGGTGGTAGTGGGCCCCTGTTCCATTCACGACCCCAAAGCTGCGCTGGAATATGCCGACCTATTGAAGGCGGAAGCTGATCGTCACAGTAAGGATCTGCTGGTGATCATGCGTGTCTATTTTGAAAAACCTCGCACCACTGTCGGATGGAAAGGCCTCATCAACGACCCGCATCTCGATGACTCCTTCGACATCAATCATGGACTGCGTGTCGCACGCGGGTTGTTGTTAGAACTGGCGAATCGTGGAGTGCCAGCGGCTACCGAGTTTCTCGATGCCATTTCTCCGCAATACATCGCGGACCTGATCACGTATGGAGCCATCGGTGCGCGCACGACCGAGTCCCAGGTGCATCGCGAGCTCGCCTCTGGTTTATCGATGCCTGTGGGCTTCAAAAACGGCACGGGGGGATCCATCCAACTGGCGCTCGATGCCATTCTCTCCTCCTCTCGTCCCCACCATTTTCTCTCCGTCACCAAACAAGGTGTCTCAGCGATTGTGTCCACCAAGGGCAACGACTCCTGTCACGTCATCCTGCGAGGCGGATCCAAGGGACCAAACTACGATGAGGATAGTGTGCGCGATGTCGAAAAATCTCTCAGAGAACAGAATCTGCCGCCCTATGTGATGATCGATTGTTCCCACGGTAATTCGATGAAAGACTTCCGGAATCAGCCGCTGGTCGTAAATGCGATTGCCAAGCAGATCGAAGAAGGTTCACGCTGCATTGCTGCGTGCATGGTCGAGTCGAACTTGGTCGAAGGCGCGCAGAAACTGGTGCCGGATTTGAAAAAACTGACCTACGGTCAATCTGTGACCGATCAATGCATCAACTGGCAGGATACGGTAGAAGTATTGGATCGTCTCGCCAGTGCGGTGAGAACCCGGCGCGCGCGCTAAAACGGATGAATTCCTACTCATCGCTCGAGGCCTCATTGCACGATGTGTTTTGGGCAACCGATGGTCCACCCATCGAGCTTCCTCTATTGCGTGATTTTTTGCAAAACCATCCGGGACGAAGCCTAGAAGTCGGCTGCGGTTCGGGGCGCCTGTTGATGCCTTTGTTCGAGGAAGGCTTCGCCATCGAGGGCTTGGAGTTGTCACAAGACATGCTGGATCTCTGCAGAACAAATCATCCTTCTTCCGCCGTGGTTCTGCATCACGGAAGCATGGATGTATGGAAGGGATCACAAGACTACGCCAGCATCATCATTCCGGCATTTACCTTGCAACTCGCGGAGAATCCTCTCGTTACTCTGCAGCATCTCAAGGGCCTGCTGGCCGATGGTGGAGCTCTTTATTTCAGTGCTTTTACTCCGCTCGCGGAAATCGTGGGTGAGTTGCCGGAAAACGAATGGTATCCCGATCATTTCAGCCCACTGGATGAGGATCGCGTCGCCACGGTCCACACGCGTCACTGCATCGACCGCGAGGCGCAAGTTCTGCTTCGGGAACACCATTACCAAATCATCGACAAGAGTGGGCGCACTCTGGAAGAGCATCATTCCCGACAGAAGATCCGTTGGTGCACTCGCCGCGAATGGAAAAACCATCTTGAGCAGGCTGGCTTCGTGATCGAAAAACAAATTCCTGACTTCAAACCGACGCGAAAATCGTTGGCTCAAGCGCAGATTCTCTCGACCATCGCACGCAAATCCTGAAGCAAATGTTTTGTGTGCCGATCTTCGCTCCAGCGAGAAGATGAGCATCAAACGAAGAAATTTCCACTTGCCCAGCACCTGCAGCACACTCATTCTCACGCGGCATTCACACCATCACCCGCATTGCTTCCACCGTGCCCCTCCTATTAGCCATAGAATCTTCCTGCGACGAGACTGCTGTCGCGATCCTGCACGGCGAGCGTGGCGAAAAAGCAGTCATTCTTGCATCGGAAATTTCCTCACAAATCCCCCTGCACCAACCCTATGGTGGAGTCGTGCCGGAACTGGCATCGCGCAATCACTCACTGATACTACGTCCCTTGGTAGAGACCACTCTGGAAATGGCCGGGATCTGCATTGACCAGATCGATGCCTTTGCTGCCACTGCCGGCCCCGGACTCGCTTCCTCGTTACTCATTGGTAATACCGCTGCTAAGGCCATGGCATGCGCGCTGGGCAAACCTTATCTTGCGATCAACCACCTCGAAGGCCATCTGCTTTCGCCGTTTGTGAGTTCCACGCATGTTCCTCCGCACATCGCCCTGATCATCTCCGGTGGTCACACGCTATTGCTGCGCGTCGAGGCCCCAGGTCGTTACGAAAAACTGGGCAGCACGCTCGATGACGCTGCGGGCGAAGCCTTTGATAAAGTGGCTAAAATGGTCGGACTACCGTATCCCGGCGGTCCCAACATCGAACGCACAGCAGTGGGGGGAAATGCCCAACGCTTCGCATTTCCCCGCGGTCTGCTCCACGAACCGCATTTCGATTTTTCTTTCTCCGGGCTAAAAACCAGTGTATTGTATACTTTACCAAAATTCCAAAACCTCGATGCCGAGTTGCCCGATCTCTGCGCCTCGTTCCAACAAGCAGTGATCGATGTGCTGGTGCAGAAATCCATGCGGGCAGTGAGAGAGACGGACATGAAACAACTCGCGCTCTCCGGCGGAGTTTCGCTCAATCGGGCATTGCGCGCAGCCTTCCAAAACGCCTGCGACAAAGACGGCATCGAACTTTCGCTATCGGATCCGGCGCTTTGCACGGATAACGCCGCGATGATCGCCTTTGCTGGATTGCTGCGACATCTCGATGGTCGACACGATCCATTCGATACCCCCATCCATCCCAACCTGCCACTTGTCTGATGAAACACTACACCGTCAAAGTCACGCTCTATGGAATCAAGCCCGAAATCTGGCGTCGTTTCAGCGTGCCTGCGCATCTCACCTTCGCCGAATTCCACACGGCCCTGCAATACGCCATGGGCTGGGAACACCTCTACGATCACGAATTCCGCCATGGTAAGGGCAAGTATTTGCGCGATGTCATCGCCCAGCCACATCCCGATCGATTCAAGGGTGCGGACAGTTTTCAAAACGAGAGTGAGCTCACGTTGCAGCAATTCATAGGCAAAGCCAAACTGCCCAAACGTTTTCTCTATCTCTATGATTATGCCGATGAGTGGGTGCATGAAGTAGCGATCGAGAACAACTTCGAATCTGCAGAGACTGATCCCAAGATGATCGAGGGCGCGCGCGCCTGTCCGCCCGAGGCCTGCGGCGGCACGGTCGAATACTACGAACTTTGCGACGGCATGGTCAGTTGGTATGAGGGCATTTGGGATGCGGAAAAGTTCCTGATTGAGGAATTTGATTTCCAACCGAAGCCCAAGAAAAAAGCTCGCCGCCGGAGGTAGGGATTCCCTCACAGAATCTCTGGGTTCTTGGATCTCCTGTCACTTCGACGGAGAGGCGGAGACTTCAAACCACGGTCTGATGGTTTCCAATACGAGTTGATGACCAGTCGCGTTCGGGTGATTGACCTGGGACATCAGATCGTCGAGTTTCTTTCCGGCCCTGATCCAGTCCTGATAGGCCCGGTAGGAATCTGCCAATGCAACACCGTTCTTCTCGGCCAGACGTCGGATTTGCGCCGCCTGCTGGCTCAGAGGATCCGCTTCATCAGACATCTTCGCGCGCATGTCTCCGGTGGGAGTGAGCAACACGACTTTGGCGCCTGCGGCTTTAGCTTGATCAATCATTTGCTGCCAACTCGCTGCCGATTTTTCCAGAGGGAGAGAACGATCGTTTAGCGCGTAATCGATCAAAACGACATCCGGTTTGTGGCATAGCACATCGCGTTGAAAGCGAACGGCACCAGATGCCGAATTTTCACCACCGATGGCTGTCACGATCACATTGAGCACGGCATGAGGATGCTTTTCCTTCAACGCGCAGTGCAATCGATGAGGATAGGCCACGAAGGTATCGACGTGTGGTGTTTTTGCATATCCAGCGGGCACGCTGTGACCGTGACAGACGATCGTCATCATCCGATTCTTAGGCCATGGCAGATCCAGCGCCTTAACAAAATCCGTTAGATAACCGGACGGCGCCACTTCCGCGAATGCAGAAGAAAGCAGGCAGAGCGACAGCAACAAGAACTTCATGCGAGAATGGATTTGACCACGTGAGCTGGTTCCACACCGACGAGCTTCTGGTCGAGGCCGCGGTAGGGAAACACAAAACGGTCGTGATTGAGACCGAGCTGGTGCAACATCGTAGCGTGAAGATCGCGCAAGTGAACTGGATCGCGGGTAATGTTCCAAGCGAAGTCATCGGTTTCACCATGGACGTATCCGCCCTTGATGCCGCCGCCGGCCAACCAGATTGAAAAACAACGACCGTGATGATCGCGACCGGCCACACTGGAACCGAGAGCGCCCTGCGAGTATACGGTGCGGCCAAACTCTGCTCCCCAGATCACCAGCGTGTCGTCGAGCAAGCCCCTGCGTTTCAGATCCATGATCAGCGCCGCGCTTGGTTGGTCGGTATCACGGCACTGGTTGGGCAATTGCTTCGTGATGGCGATGTGCTGGTCCCAACCGCGGTGGAAAAGCTGGATGAAACGGACACCGCGTTCCGCGAGACGGCGCGCCAGCAAGCAATTCGCGGCATAGGTTCCGGGTTTACGCGATTCCTTTCCGTAGAGTTCGAACGTCTCTGCTGACTCATCAGACAGGTCGGTGAGTTCTGGCACGGAGGCCTGCATACGGAAGGCCATTTCGTATTGCTGGATTCGAGCGAAGGTTTCAGCATCGCCGGAAAGCTCGCCATACTGTTGGTTCAACTGCGCCAGAGCATCGAGCTGTGTGCGACGATGCTCACGAGCAATCCCTGACGGATTATCCAGGTAGAGAACTGGCTCCGCACCGCCGCGCAGCAGGACGCCCTGATGCTGCGAAGGAAGGAATCCGCTGCCCCACAAGCGAGAGAAAATGGGTTGATCAGGATTTTTTCCCGTGCCTTGCGATATCAACACCATGAAGGCAGGTAGGTTGGAGTTGTCAGTACCCAGTCCGTAACTGATCCAAGCCCCGGCGGATGCGTTGCCCAACTGCATGCTACCTGTATTAGCGAGCGTGATTGCAGGGTCATGATTGATGGCTTCCGTGTGCATCGAGCGGATCACACAAATGTCATCGGCGATCTTCTGCGTCCACGGCAGCAGGTCACTGATCCACACCTGCCCCTGCCCGCAGAGCTTACCACCGGCAATGGGCTGCACCACAGGAAACGATGACTGCCCAGAGGTCATGCCAGTCACGCGCTGACCGCCGCGCACCGAATCCGGCAAGTTTGTTCCGTGATATTTTACGAGGGATGGCTTACCATCGAAAAGGTCGACATGAGAGGGGCCGCCCGATTGAAACAAGCAGATCACTCGTTTTGCCTTCGGCGCAAATGTGCTAACCAGTTCGCGACTGGCAGCGGCAGCGGATTCCTGGCCCAACAACGACGCGAGAGCGAGTTGTCCCATCGCAGCGGAAGATGTACCTAAAAAAGCTCTTCGTGTAAAAAATGGGTGTGACATGTCAGTTGCGGGTGATGGTTTCGCTGAGGTTGAAAAGCAATTGAGCGACGGCTGTCCATGCAGCCTGACCGGAGGCATCATGCTCGGCACTTACCAAGCTCTCGCCCGTTTGCAGATACGGAAGTGCGAGTGCTCGGTTCGCGGAAAATCGGGCCTTCTCCTCCCGCAAGGCGGACTCGAGCAAGGAGAGTTCCTTCTCCGAAGGATCACGTGAGGTCACACAGCGAAACCCATGAACCAAGCGAGCACGATCATCACCCGCCAATCTCATCAGTCGCGTGCCAAAATGGCGAGCCGCCTCGACGTACTGCGGATCATTCAGCAACACCAGTGCCTGTAGCGGAGTATTGGTATTGGTGCGCCCCACCGTGCATACCTCACGGTTCGGAGCATCGAAGGTAGCGAGACTGGTAGGTGGCAAAGTACGTTTCCAATAGGTGTAGAGGGAACGTCGATACAACTTCTCGCCATGATCCTGCACAAAGGTCTGAGCCGTGGCTGGCGTGGATCCATAGTGGCTCACAGAGCGCCAAAGATCACCGGGTTGATAGATTTTCACGGAAGGACCGCCAATGCGACGAACCAGCAATCCGGCAACCGCGAGAGCTTGATCGCGAATCAATTCGGCACTCAAGCGGAACCTGGGACCGCGCGCATACCACTCGTTCAGCGGATCCTTGTCCAGCATCTCAGGAGTGGTGCGGGATGATTGACGGTAGGTGTGTGACATCACGATCATCTTCATCATTTCCTTCACATTCCAGCCGCTTTCCATGAAACGGACTGCCATCCAGTCCAAGAGTTCGGGATGTGTGGGCCACACGCCTTGTGAGCCGAAGTCCGCCGTCGATGTACTGAGCCCGCGACCGAAGGCGATTTCCCACAGTCGGTTAACGGCGACGCGGGCGGTCAATGGGTGATCGCGACTGACCGTCCACATCGCGAGATCGAGGCGCGTGGCTTGCGGTTTGTTCAGAGGTGGAAGAAACGCAGGCGTATTGGGTTGAACCTCTGCCATGGGAGAACTGTAGACACCCCGATCGAGAATGTGAGTTTTGCGAGGCTTCTTCGATTCATTCATCACCAACACCGAATGTTTCTGTGTCAACACCTGCAAACGCTCGCGCAGGTTCTCCACGCGATACCGCGCCAAGGCACAGTCGTCGGAGTGATCACGGAAATGATCGCGCACCGCCTGTTGTTGGGCTGGTGTGCGTTGGGCAGGCTCTGTCTGAATCGCAGACCACACTTCAGAGGGCAGATCGCTATCGTCCGTATGCCCGCTGAATGCGAGGATGCGAACCTTACCCGGATTTTCCCCGCGGGCGTGATTGAACACCAGTTCAGCAGTCAGATAAGGGAGAGCACTCACATCCAGAGGTTGAGCAAACGTCAATGTCACATGTTGAGCCTGCTGACCGCCGTTAGGACTCCATCCCGTCTTGGTATCAGAACTCCAGAGTGCGGACACAGGAAAACCAGGCCGCTGGTTGCTTGCCGTGATTCTTTGAATCGGCAACGGAGCATTCGGATCCACATTGCCCGCGAGATATCCGCTCGCTCCCACATTCACCGTTGTCATCACAAAAGTGCCCCCAGAATAGCCAAGCGTGTTTTTGGCGTGGGGTGAGGGCTCAAAGATGATGCGAACACCGTTGATGGTCTTCCTTTCGGCAGGGAGCTTGGTAGACAAGGTGTAGGCAGCGTAATCGCCACCATGGATATCAACCGAATGATCTGGCTGGACCTTCAATCGATCGGGTGACCCATTGGGCGTTGTGGCAGCCAACATTTCACAGGGCTTCATGGAAAAATCTTTACCCATCTGAGCGTGAGACTGCTTCTGACTCAGCTCCCATTTCGCTTGCTGCTCAGGTCGATCCTTCGCCAAGTCCGCCTCTGCTAGCGCAAGATCCGCATTTACCTGATCGATCTCCTGGGGTGTACTGAGGGGCGACATCACCTCGATCGAGGGCTGGGCATTGCGCCCACCATCACCATCAAGACCTTTGTCGTCGAGCCGATTGAAGAACGCGAACATCTGATAGTAGTCTTTTTGTGTGATCGGGTCATACTTATGATCATGGCACTGCGCGCAAGCCATGGTCAGACCGATCACAGCTTCGCCATAGGTTTTAACCCGATCAGCCGCGTAGTTGGTAAGATTTTCCTCAGGAATCGTGCCACCCTCGTGAGTGATGCTGTGATTGCGCTGGAATGCCGTGGCCATTCGATCTGAATCAGATGCATCGGGCAACAAGTCGCCAGCGAGTTGTTTGATCAAAAACTGATCATAAGGCATATTGCCGTTGAAAGCATTGATCACCCAGTCGCGCCACAACCACGCATGACGACCGCCATCAATCGAATAGCCATTGGTGTCGGCATAACGTGCGGCATCCAACCAAGGCAATGCCATGCGTTCGCCGAAGTGCGGTGAAGCGAGCAAACGATCCACGACCGCCTCATACGCTTCAGGGCGCGCATCCGCGACAAAGGCTTGAATCTCCTCTGGCGTGGGCGGCAACCCTGTCAGGTCAAGGCTCAATCGACGCAACAAGGTGCTGCGATCCGCCGCTGGAGAAAACGACATGTTTTTCGCCTCAAGAGTCTGACGAATGAAGGCATCGACCGCATTTCCGCTCTCTACCGCCACTTTAGGCAAGACGGGTGACTCCGCACGCACAAAAGCCCAGTGCCCTTGGTATTCCGCCCCCTGCTCGATCCAACGGCGCATGACATCCATTTGCTCTGCAGTCAAAGGAGCATGATGCTTGGGCGGTGGCATCACCTCATCGGGATCCGTGGCTCGGATGCGATGCCAAAGTTCTGATGCCTCGACATTGCCGGGCACAATCGCAAATTTCCCTGACTCCGCCTTGGCCAAGGCGCTCTCTCTGATATCAAGGCGCAAGTCCGCTTCGCGTTTTTTGGCATCGAACCCATGGCAGGCAAAACAATTTTGCGAGAGAATCGGCCTCACATCACGATTGAACAGCACTTTCTCCGAGCCTGATGCCGTGAAATGTGCAAGAAGAAAGAGGAGTAAGAGCGAGAACTTCATGCTTACAAGAAACGTGTCCCAATACGTGAACAAAGTCAAAATTCTTTCTCCCACTCTCCCATCACGCAAAATCCTCAATGAACCCATTGGTCAAGTGATCGCACGAAAAAAGCATGTGATTTGACAGGGGGAAAGAAAGCGTTCAGCATGGCAAAACAAGACGTGCTTGCTTACCTCCACATCCCCTTCTGCCATCGGGTCTGCCCGTATTGTTCTTTTTACAAACATACCCCTGGCGGGACATCCATTTCTTCCTTCATCGATGCCGTTCTATGGGAAGCCCGAAAAAAAGTCGCGACTATAACCAACTCGCCACGCACCTTGTTCATGGGCGGAGGCACCCCGTCGATGCTTTCCCCTACCCACCTAGAAAAACTCATGCTCGGTTTGCGAGAGATCATGGATTTTTCGATCATGGAGGAAATCACCCTAGAGGCCAATCCCGCTACTTTTGATCTTTCCAAGGCCCGCTTGTTTCGCGATCTAGGTGTCACCCGCGTATCGCTCGGCATCCAGTCTTTTTCCGCACCAGTCCTGCAAACCTTGGGACGCGAACACGATCCGGAACAAGCAATACGATCCGTGGAAATTCTCCACGAGGCAGAGATCCCATCGATCAACATCGATCTGATGTTCTCCATTCCAGGCCAAACCCATCTGGACTGGGTTTCGAGTCTGGATCAAGCCACCGCTCTAGTGCCGCACCACATTTCCGCCTATAATTTGACCTACGAGGAAGATACGGCGTTTTTTCAGTCGCTTCTGGCCGGAGAAATGCAAATCGATTCGGACCGCGACGGCGATCATTTTGCCATCGCACATGACCGACTCACCGCGGTCGGTTACGATCATTATGAAACCTCCAACTACGCCCGACCAGGGCATCACTCCACGCACAATCGTGGCTACTGGAGTGGCGAAGATTACCTCGGCATCGGCCCATCTGCGGTTTCGACACTGGATGCGGTGCGTAGCAAAAACATATCCGATACCGAGCGCTACATCGATATGATGCATAACATCGGCCATGCCACGGCGGAGAGCGAAATCCTCAAGGCCGAAGACCTGCGACTCGAGCGCATCGCCTTAGGGCTCAGGACCCGTGAGGGCATAGCTGTGAACCTCTTGGACGAGGCAGGGCAAGATCGCGCTCAACAACTCGCCAGCATGGGACTATTGGAAATCTGCGATCGACAAATCGTCGTTACACGAATGGGAAGCGCTCTCGTGGACGGCATCGCCGGTGAAATCGCCTGAGTCATTCCCTTAAAGATTATTTAGGGATAAAGTGCGCACGAGAGGACTCGAACCTCCACATCGTTGCCAATACTAGTACCTGAAACTAGCGCGTCTACCAATTCCGCCACATGCGCGTGACAAATGCTACCCTTACGGGGGCGCGAACTTCACCACACATTGTACGATTTGACAATCACGATTTTCAAAAAAAATAAAAAACACATTGATTCTCGTTCGGGTTTCGCTCCAATCACGTTATGCGAAAATCACTTCCGCTGGTAGCAGTTCTGGCCCTTGCAGCAGGACTATTTTATTGGACGAAAAAACAAAGCGCCACGCCTCAGAATCCTGTCTCTGTCAAGCAAGGTGCTACCGTGGCAACCGGAACAGCCAAGCCATGGCCGCACTCGAAGTCCGATATACCCGCCGATCCTAAGACTACCTTTGGTTCACTGCCCAACGGCATGCGCTACATCATCTATCCAAATACCGAACCACCCCAACGTGTTTCCATTCGACTCCACATCGCCACCGGATCATTGATGGAACAAGAAGATCAACAAGGAGTCGCGCACTTTCTCGAACACATGGTCTTCAACGGTTCGAAAAATTTCACACCAGACGAACTCGTACCCCGCATGCAGCGCCTCGGTATCGGCTTCGGCGCGCACGTCAATGCCTATACCTCTTTTGATGAAACGGTCTACATGCTGGATTTGCCTGATCTTGCCGACGACACCGTAAAACTGGCTTACACTGTCATGCGTGACTTCGCGGATGGTGCACTGCTAAAACCGGATGAAATCGACAAAGAGCGCGGCGTGATTCTATCAGAAAAAATCAGCCGCGATTCGGTGAGCTTTCGCATGATGCACAAGCAATTCGAGGAATTGCTACCGAACTCTCTGTTACCCAAACGTTTCCCCATCGGCACCGAAGAATGCATCAAGAAGGCGCCGCAACAAAGATTCGTCGATTACTACTCGGCCTACTACACTCCAGAACGCATGACTTTCATTGTCGTGGGTGATGTCCAGACCAAAGAGACCGAGGACCTCATCACGCAGGCATTCGGTAGCATGATGAATCCTGCCCTCCCAGGAGCCAGTCCCGATCTCGGCAAGGTCGAAGCCATTCAAGGCATCAAAACCGCGGTATTTACGGATAAAGAACTCACTGGCACCGATGTCAGCCTGGTTTCTCTTCGCCCTTACGTTTTCCAACCCGATAGCATCGCCACCCGCAGCGAACGCATGCCTCTCGAATTAGCCCACGCGATTCTTAACCGTCGTTTTGAACGGTTGGCAAAACAGGAAAACGCCACCATCATTTCTGGTAGTGCATCGCGCAGTCCCTTGTTCAGCTTCGCAGAAATTGGCAGCATCGAGGTCGACGCGAAAAACGACGACTGGAAAAGCGCGGTCGCTGTCCTTGAACAAGAACACCGACGTGCGCTGGAATTTGGTTTCACGGATGACGAGTTGGATGAAGTCAAAGCCAATGTTCTCAACGCCTACGAGCAGCAGGTCAAAGCGGCGAGCACCCGCAAGTCCGATGCGTTTGCTAGTGCCATCGCCCAATCGATCAACGACCAGTCCGTGCTTTCCTCCGCCGAAACTGATTTGGAAATTGCCAAACAGGCCTTGGAAAAAATCGATGCTCTGAGTTGTCAGAAAGCCTATCAAACGTTCTGGCAGGTGAACGGGTATCACCTGATTCTCAGCACCAAGGAAGCTCCGCCATCGGCTAAGGAAGAATTGCTGGCATTGTATGAGGCCTCCGTGAAAGAGGCTGTCAAAGCACCTGAAGCGCGTCAGAAAAGCTCCTTTGCCTACACCGACTTCGGAACCGCGGGCACCGTCACCTCGAAACAGGAAGTTACGGATCTGGGCATCACCCAACTTACGCTATCAAACGGAATCAAGGTGAACTTGAAGACCACCGATTTTACGAAAAACGCCATCAGCATGACAGCGCGCTTCGGGCACGGTCACCTCACCCTGCCGGCCGACAAGCCCGGTCTGCACATCGTCGCTAACGCGGTCTACAATGGCGGCGGACTGGGCCAACACAGCGCCGATGAATTGCAGCAAATCTTGGCGGGAAAAAACATTGGCGCTGACCTGAGCATCGGCGAGGACGCTTTTTTGCTCGTAGGAAAAACCACGCCCGCGGATCTGGAATTGCAACTGCAATTGATGTGCGCCTCCTTGACCGATCCCGGCTACCGCGAGGAATCCCTGCGACAACTCAAGGCTGCATTGCCCAAGATCGAACAACAACTCAAGCACTCGCAAGCGGGTCCGCAAACCGAGATCGAGGCTTGGATGCACGGTCAGGATCACCGCTACGTGATGCCCCCTATCTCCGTTCTCGGTAGCTACAGCACCGATGATGTCAAAACATGGCTCACACCATCTCTCACGCAGGCACCGATTGAACTGAGCATCGTCGGAGATTTTTCGATCGATGCCCTCATGCCACTTTTACTCAAGACTTTCGGCGCCCTGCCAACCCGAACACCTGATACTGCGGACCACGCCACTTTGCGTAAGGTCAAGAGCCCTGCGCCGCCTGCTCGTCTCGACACCACTTACGATAGCAAAGTCGCCCAGGCCGTGACTATCGCCAATTGGAAAACCAAAGGACTGCGGGGCAACCAAAAGGAAAGCCGCCGTCTCAACGTGCTGGCGGAAATCCTCAGCGACCGCCTGCGTGAGGAAATCCGTGAAAAGCTCGGTGCCTCCTACAGCCCTAACGCGAATCTTGATGGATCGGATGCCTTGGAGGACTTCGGTTTTCTGAGTGCAGTATCCGTAGGCAAACCCGAAGATCTAGAAAAACTCACGGATGTGGCTCTGACCATTGGGGAAAAACTCGCCACCAAGGGGGCGACCGCCGATGAACTGGACCGCGCGCTCAAGCCTACGCTGGCTGCCATGGACAAAACGCTGCGCGACAACAGCTACTGGCTGGGCACGGTGATGCAGCGTTGCCAAGAAAAACCGGAAACGCTCGAACTGGCCCGCAACCGCAAGACCGATTACGAGAGCATTACGCTCGATGAGATCAATCAACTAGCGAAACAATACCTTTCCAAAGACAAGGCTCTGATTGTCACCATCCGCTCGAAAGCGGAAGACAAATGACATGTATTGCGCTGTACTTTGACAAGTTTGCTTTCTGTTAGCCTCACTCGCCATGTCACGCTCGCTCTATGCGGCTTATCTCTGCGGCGCGACTCCTTTGCTGATCGGCTCACTCATCTACACGACTTGGAGGCTCACCCGCTGGCCGTGGCTAGAAACGGCTGGGTTGATCATGATCGCTGTCGGAACCATCTCCGTCATGGTCGGGGCTGGGTTTCTTTTTCGATGCACTTGGAAAGGATTCCGAGCAGCACGAATCCATCGCGCCAAAATCCGGCTCCACGCTTTTCTTGCTGGCGGAATGTTGTTGCTGAATGTTCCAGTGGCGACCATTTTCGCGGTATCGGCCATCCATATCATGACCTGCTATGTCATGCGAGTTTCTAACGAAAGCGGGAGCGCAATCGAAAGCTTTGTCGTTACAGGTCCGGGAATTCGTGTCGACTTGGGGCCAATTGCACCAGGCCAGAGCACCGAGTATCAGATGACTTTTTCTGGCGACGGATCGCTGGACTTCATCGCGCGTCAGCAACAGTCTGTCTGGGGCGGTGTCATGGAAGGATACGTTACGGGAGGATTGGGTGGCGACACCACCATTCGTATCATGCCGAACAGCCAGTTTCAGATCATCAAGAAGCAAAATTAGCACTGTGAGATGCCTTGGTTTCCACGGTTATGGTTGCCTCGCATAATGGCCGACGGGGACGTCGGCGCTCCGATCAAGTGTGGGAGATTTCCAAGACGTAGGACTTGGGTCGGTAGAGCATGGCAAAGGGCACGTAGAGCACAGCAAAGACGAGCATGAGAAGGGTGAAAAATCGATAGTAGCTTTGCCCTTCGAGTTTGGTCTGCCCACCAGAAAAATAACGGATTTCATAGCCGACGTTGGTTTCTTGTTTCGGCTTCACTCCGAGTTGCTGTGCGCGGTTTTCGATCCAGCTCGTGGAAGGATGGAAGCGATCGAACCATGATGCCTGCTTCTCTCCCGGTGGCATGCTGAGATCAATCGTCAGACCGATGTCCCAAGCGCTGCCCTTTTGCCGATCCGGTCCCGCGGAAATGAGACGACAAGACCCCTGGCTGGTGATAGAGTATTCGATGGCATTGCCCCACGGGTCCACTCCTAGATGAGAAGAAGAAACGGTGGCCGCATCAGGAAAACGATGCCCACGTTTTTTGGCAAGATCGATGATGCGATTTGCGGCAGTGGCAAAAACCTCCTGCGTGCGATCGGGGAACTCGATGGATTTCAGACTGCCATTTTCCAACCGTGCGATCAAGTCATCCTCGGTTCCGGTCTTTTGATCATAACCAGGCAGAATGGCGTTTTTCGCATCCTTGACCCAGTTCTCCGGTTGGCTCGCCACGAGCGCGGTGAACTGCTCATGACCAGAGGAGGGAATCTGGATGAATCGGTTGATTTTCGCCGTGAAGATGTTGCCTACAAAAACCGCCAGCAGATAAAAAGCCATTACCAGCGACTTCATGTTCTTGGGCGATTGCGTATAAGAAAACTCCAAGCCCACGATGGAAATCATGATTTCCGCCGCCGTGATGATCACATACGCCAGCAACTGCCAACCTACGGAAGGCTTTTGTCCGGCATCGATCCACGACTGGATCAACGTGATCAGAGCAAAGGAAGCGGCGACGAGAAACAAGCCGATGCCGATTTTGCGCAGCGGAGTCAGTGGAAAAAAACGATGGATCAGCGGATAGACCAGAAACGTGAAAAGCGGGATGTAGAGAAGGATGAGAATGGGATTGATCGCTTGGATTTGGGATTCCAACCAAGTAATGCCCATGAAATTCAAATCCATGTGTTCCGCCTGCAAGACCCACGACGACCCCGTCTGATCATACAGCGCCCAAAACAAGGCGATGAAGAGATAGAGCGGTAGCAATTTCGCCAGCGCCATCAATCCCTCCACGGAAAACAACTCACGGAAAAATTTCCATCCGCCAGCGGGCACATGGATGAATCGCTTTCGACCCATCCAGAACATCACGGTCGCGATTGCCATCAAAACGCCAGGAATGCCGAAGGCCCAATGCGGGCCATACCACTCCAACAACCAAGGCGTAAGAAGAGTCGAAAAAAACGAACCAAAATTGATGGAAAAATAAAACCAATTGTAGATCTTCGACAGCAGGTGTTGGTTTTTCGCTCCGAACTGGTCGCCCACGTGGGCGGAAACGCAGGGCTTGATGCCGCCAGATCCGAGACAAATCATCACCAATCCCGCGACCAGCCACTGGGATGACTGGCCCGTGAGACCCATGCAGGCCAGTGCCGCATGGCCTGCACAATACAAAAGGCTCAAGAGCATGATCGTGCGATACTTACCGAGAAAAATGTCACTCAGCAAAGCACCGAGCAATGGAGTGAAATACACCCATGCGACAAAACTGTGGTAATGTTCCGTAGCTTCGGCATTGGACATCGGATGGCCTGCTTTGGCATCCATGAGCCACAGATACCTGGTCATAAAAACCACCAGGATGGCACGCATGCCGTAAAACGAGAATCGTTCCGCTGCCTCATTGCCGATGATGTAGGGAATGCCTGGCGGCATGGAAGAAGAATCGTGGGGTGTGGTGCGGATGGCTTGGCTCACAAGCGATACATTGCCAACAAAGGTGCCATCCGGGCAATCAAAACATTTGGAATGCAACAGGATCGCATCCACCTGAATGACTTGACAATGCACAACTCCCCCTGCATGCTGTGGGTGTGAAAAAGCGCTTACTCTTTTCCTTGCTCACCAGCGGATTGTGCGGAGTTCCGCTCTCTGCGGCTCAAGGAGAACCGACCCGCATCGTTCTGGTCCACGGCATTTTTGAACGCGGCCACAGTTTTGTGCCGATGAAGAAAAAGTTTGAAAAAATGGGCTGCGAATGTCTCGTGCCGCGACTCAATCCCTGCGATGCCCGCACGGGAATCGAAACTCTGGCACAACAACTGCAGCGCGAGATCAAGGAATCTTGGGGCAAGAATGCCAAGTTCCATATCGTGGCCCACAGCATGGGCGGACTCGTCTCGCGTTACTATTTGCAGGAACTGGGTGGTCACAAACAATGCCACTCTTTCATCACTCTCGCCACTCCTCACCACGGCACCAAGGCCGCTTATTTTTATCCAGGTATAGGTGCAAGTCAGATGCGACCCAACAGCCCGTTTCTGCGTCAGTTGGAGACGACCTCTCACCGTTTGGAAAACGTGCGATTGATCTCCTATCGGACTCCACTGGATCTGATCATTCTCCCCTCCACCAGTTCACACTGGGAAATGGCGGAAAACCATCGGGTCTGGGCTCTGGCGCATCCGCTGGTCATGCATATGCCGAGCGTGCAAACCCACATCATGCAGGTGATCCGATCAAAAGAGATGTGATCACTCTGACCACTGCTTGAGGAATTCCCGCTGTGCCTCAGCATCAGGGATTTCCTCGGCATCATAGGTTAACAAAGAGCTCAGCGGAAACCCCGGACGAATCCGCTCGACGAGCACATCGTTCGCCTCAACGCGGAATCTCGCGCGCCATGCACCGCAACCGATTTCCAACACACCGGAGCCCTTGTGGCGGATTCTTCTCGTGCGATGTGGCGTCGGGTCGCGCGATAAAAGTTCCTCCAACCTATGGGTAAAATCGATGCCCCAATGTTGTCGCAACCAATCGATTTGTACGAGACATGCTTCAGAATACTTCACTTCGAAGGAAGGTTCACGCCGCGCCCACTCATCGACCTCTTTGATCCAGCCAGAGGACTCCTCCGGAAAAGCATCGTAGCCTGGTATATAGGGCTTGATGTCGAACACGGGGGTGCCATCCACGAGATCGCAAGGCCCGAGATGGAGTCGAAAGCCATCGATGCCTAACAACTTCACTGGTGTCATGCCGAGCGCGTTCGGCCGGTGCGGAGAGCGCGTAGCGAAGACACCACGCCGATGGGTGGGACCGCGCGGCGGCAACACCAGCGATCGCCATGTGTCGTTGCGGTGAAACCACCAGATCAACCAGATGCGGGTAAAACCTTCCAGATCCTGCAATCCTCGACGCAGGTCTTCCTGCGGCAACAACTCTAACACGCTGTTCTCCTCCACCGATTCATCCGGTTGATGCAGGGCCTCGAACTTCACGGCTTTCCCCGTGCGCACAAAACCAATCGGTCGCAGTGTTAGCGCATCGGTGCTGGGTTCGTCGGACATGGTTCGATGATGCAACGATCTCGGCGGCATGCAAGCAATTCGTCCGCCGTCCGATCGGTCGACTTTCGCCAAAGGAGCCGAAAAATCATTTGTTTTTGCTCGAAGCTCCCGTAACTTGCCTGCGTCGCCATGTCCCGCCAAACCTCATCTACACCCATTGAGCAGGCGATCGTCTATGAGGCCAAAAAGGTGCGCAAGGTCTATCACAGTGGCGAGCTTGACTTGGTCGCCCTGCATGGTGTCGATCTCTCACTGCACGCAGGAGAAATGGTCTGCCTATTGGGCGCATCAGGCAGCGGCAAATCGACCTTGCTCAACATTCTCGGTGGTCTCGACCTACCTACCTCGGGAGAATTGATCTACAAAGGCTGGCCTCTGCATGGCGCCAATGATGAAACCCTGACCCTGTTCCGGCGCAACTGCGTGGGTTTCGTATTTCAATTCTACAATCTCATCCCTTCTCTCACAGCGCGGGAAAACATCGCACTGATTACCAACCTTGCACCGAATCCGATGTCGCCCGAAGAAGCCTTGGAAATGGTGGGCCTCGGCGAGCGCATGGATCATTTCCCTTCGCAGCTTTCTGGCGGCGAGCAACAACGGGTGGCGATCGCCCGTGCCATCGCCAAACGCCCGGAAGTGCTGCTCTGCGACGAACCAACAGGAGCGCTCGATGTTCATACTGGAATCACCGTGCTGGAAGCCGTGGAACGGATCAATCGCGAACTAGGAACGCTCACGGTCATCATCACTCACAACGCCGTCATGGCGGAAATGGCCGACCGCGTGCTCTACCTCTCGGATGGTAAAATCGTCAACGAGGTTCACAACGAACAGCGACTCCCTGCCTCTGCGCTGAAGTGGTGACCCCCCTGCCCCATGATCGCCCCACTCGACCGCAAGCTGTTACGCGAGATCGCCCGCATGAAGGGGCAGATCATCGCCGTCAGTCTGGTGATGGCCTGCGGACTAACCATGATGATCATGACACGCAGTCTGATCAATACATTGGAAAAAACGCGTGATACGTATTATACTGAGTATTCTTTGGCTGACCTTTTCGCGCGTGTCAAACGCGCGCCACTGGCGATAGGTGATCGAATCGCGGAAATTCCCGGTGTAGCCGCAGTGGAAACGCGCGTGGTAGTGGACGTGACTCTGGACTTACCCGATTTGGATGTGCCCGCATCAGCGCATGTGATTTCCCTCCCACTCGATGGTGCAGAGCAAAAGCTCAATCGCGTGGTGCTGCGCCAAGGTCGCTTTCCCCGCCCCGATGAACGCCGTGCGGTGGTGCTGGGTGAAGCCTTTGCCGAAGCCAATCATCTCGTGCCCGGCGATGAACTGTTCGCAGTGATCAACGGGCGACGCGAGGTGTTGCAGATTTGCGGCATCGGTCTTTCACCCGAATTTGTCTTCGAGGCCCGCGCGGGCGAGACTCTGCCTGACCACAAGCGTTTCAGCGTGATGTGGATGAACTATCGAGCCCTGGCGGTGGCCTACGACATGGACGGAGCTTTCAATGATATCTGCCTCGACCTCAGTCCTGGCGCCTCAGCGCGAACGGTCATGGCGGAACTGGACCGCTTGCTGGCATCTTATGGAGCCACCGGTTCCTACGAACGCAGCGAGCAGGCATCCGCCCGTCGACTCGATGACGAAATCCGAGTGCTTTATTCGCTATCCTACGTCTATCCCGTGGTGTTTCTCAGCGTGGCGGCTTTCATGGTAAACGCGGTGTTGTCGCGCCTCGTGCGCCTGCAACGCGAGCAAATCGCCCAGCTCAAGGCTCAGGGCTACTCGTCGCGCCAGATCGCCTGGCACTTTATGAAATTTGTGATATTCATCGGCATCACTGGATCGGTTCTCGGCGGCATCGGCGGGTATTTGTTAGGCAAAGAACTGGTCAACATGTATACACTGTTCTTCCGTTTTCCGTCACTGAATTTCCAATACAATGAACGAGCGCTGATCATCGCGCTCGTCATCAGCATGGGCGCTGCGGTGTTAGGTGTCTGGTCCGTAGTACGACAAGCCGTGGAATTACCTCCGGCCGAAGCGATGCGCCCCGAGCCACCCGCAAGTTTTCGACCATCCTTGTTAGAAAGACTCGGCTGGAGTCGTGGCTTCAGTCCCGCCTTGCGCATGGCCCTGCGCAACATCGAGCGGCGTCCTTGGCAGTCGCTTTTCACCAGTTGCGGTCTGGCATTGGCCACGGGCTTGATGGTGATGCCCGGTGCGATGAATGACAGTGTGGATCATCTGCTCACTTTCCAGTGGAATAGCGCACAACGCCACGACGTGCTGGTTTTTCTTAACGAAACAACATCGGCCCGCGGCTTGCACGACATCGAACACCTGCCCGGTGTCACCCTCGCAGAACCAGTGCGCAGTGTCAGCGCCCGCCTCCAGTATGCACAATTTACCCGCAAGTTATCGATCACCGGCATTCCCCACGATGCGAGCCTAAACCGCTTGCTCGATGAAAACGAAAAGCCCATCGCCATGCCGCCAGACGGTTTGCTAGTATCGGCCAAGCTGGCGGAAATTCTGGGCGCGCGCATTGGCGATGCCGTACAGATCGAATTGTTAGAGGGAAAACGCCGCAAGGTGGAAATCCCGATCCGCGGTCTCGTCATGGACTTCGCCGGCATCGCGGCTTACATGGATCTCTCCGCGCTGCGTCGTATCCTGCAGGAGGGTGATACGGTCAACGGGGCTTATCTGAGCGTCGATGAAAACCATTGGGATGCCTTCATGCGCAAGATCAAAGAAACACCACGCGTCGCCGTGACGATGGTGAAACGTGATCAACTCGCGGCCTTTCGTGATACGACAGGCAAGAGCATCGGCATCCTTCGCACACTCTACTTCGTGCTCGCGGTCATTGTTTCCTTCGGAGTCGTTTACAACAGCGCGCGCATCGCCCTCTCAGAACGCAGTCGCGAACTGGCCACTTTGCGCGTTGTCGGTTTCACGTTGCCGGAAGTGCGCAGCGTGCTGGTGGGAGAGTTGTGGATTCTGGTGATGCTTGCAATTCCTGCTGGGCTGCTATTCGGTCGTGGATTGGCGCTTTTCATCATTTCCTCATTCAGCACTGAAACCGTGCGCCTGCCGATTTTGATCAACAGTTCCACCTATTCGATCGCTGTGATCGTGGTGCTCACGGCATCGATCAGTTCTTTCGCATTGGTCAGCCGACTGCTGGCACAACTTGATCTCGTCAGCGTCTTGAAAGCGCGCGATTGATGCACTACAGTCCCTACGTTCATGGCCGATACCACAACACACTCCAGCACCGCACCTTGGGCAAATCCTCCCAATCGATCGGGCCGACACTTGCTACGAAAAATATTGCCTTGGCTCATCGTTGTGAGCGTACTGGCATGGATCATCGCCGGTCTGTGGCCTAAGCCGATTCCCGTGGAAAGGGGCGTCGTCACGCGCGCACCGCTCACCGTCACAGTGTTGGAAGAAGGAAAAACCCGCATCCGCCATCGCTACATCGTAGCCGCTCCCGTCGCTGGCACCATGAGACGCGTGACGCTCAAGCCAGGTGATTCCGTCAAGGCAAACGAGACTATCATCACGTGCATCGAGCCCACACCCGCACCTTTGCTCGATCCCCGCGCGCGCGTGCAGGCTGAGGCTGCCGTTTCGCTACAAGAGTCATCTCTACAACGCACGCAGGAAATGATTCAGGCCGCTCAGATCGCATGGCAACGAGCAGAGTCAGAACGTCAGCGCATCCATGCGGAAAAGACCACGGGGATCCTCTCGCAGTCGGACCGGGAGCGCATCGAGTCCGATGCCGCCATCCGTGCCGCCGAAGTGCGCGCACTGGAGTTCGAAGGAAAGATCCGTGATTTCGAACTGGCGCAGGCAAAAGCCGCACTCGCGCGACCAGCCGCACAACTCGCGGAAAACCTCATTGAGGTCAAAGCACCCGTCTCCGGCATGGTGCTGCGCGTGATGCAGGAAAGCGAGATGATCACCCTGGCCGGCAAGGAAATTTTGGAAATCGGCGACCCCTCTGATCTTGAAGTGGAAGCAGAAATTCTCTCTCGCGATGCCGTCGCCATCCGTCAAGGAGCCGATGCCTTCATCGAACAATGGGGCACGGGAGCGCCGCTGAACGGAAGAGTCCGTCGCATCGAACCAGCCGCCTTCACCAAGGTTTCTTCGCTAGGCGTGGAGGAGCAACGTGTATTCGTGCTCATCGATCTCATTCATCCACCGGAAGAAGCCAAGGCTCTCGGTGATCGTTTCCGCGTCGAAGCCCGCATTGCCACGTGGCATGCGGACGATGTGCTCGTGGTGCCATCGAGTGCCCTGTTCCGCGAAAACAACTCATGGAAAACCTATCAGGTCATCGCAGGCATCGCCCACAAGCGCGATGTGGAAGTCGGCCACAGTGATGGCCGTCACAGCGAAGTCATCTCCGGTCTCAAGCAAGGCGATCGCGTCTTGCTCCACCCCCCCGATGCCGTGAAAGACCAATCGAGTGTGGTGGAGAAATAGTGTGACGGAGGCATCTCGCCTCCATGCCAACCTGTTGTATCAAGAGACAGGGAGGCGAAGATGCCTCCGCCTCTATCACAAGACCCGCGTTTGTACTTCGTTCGAGAGATTCGCCACGAACTCCGCTAGCGGCAAAGAACCGAGATCCTCGCGATCGCGATGACGCACCGAAACCGTTTGTTCCTCTTCTTCTTTCTGACCGATGATCAACATGTAAGGCACACGTTCGAGACGGGCATTGCGGATTTTTGCGCCGATCTTGTCCGAGGTGCGATCCATGCTCACGCGGATTTTTTGATCAGCCAACTGCGCCGTAACCTTCTCAGCGTAGTCCATGTATTTTTCTGAGATTGGTAGCACGCGCACCTGCTCTGGAGCGAGCCAAGTCGGGAACTTGCCTTCGAAGTGCTCGATCAGCAGCCCCGTGAAACGCTCCAACGAACCGAAGGGCGCGCGGTGGATCATCACCGGGCGGTGCGGACGGTTGTCCTCGCCGATGTAGCTGAGATTGAAGCGCTCGGGCAGATTGTAATCCACCTGCACGGTGCCGAGTTGCCAGTCGCGACCGATAACGTCCTTGACCACGAAGTCGATCTTGGGGCCATAAAACGCCGCCTCTCCCAGTTCTTCGGTGTATTCCACACCGAGAGTTTGCACGGCTTCACGCAAAGCATTTTCCGCTTTCTCCCAGTTCTCGGGATCGCCCACGTATTTGTCGGAATCGGGATCGCGCAGGGAAAGTCGCACACGGTATTCGTGCATTCCCAGCGTTCCTAACACTTTTTTCACCAAGCCCAGGCATCCCTGCACCTCGGCCGCGACCTGATCGGGTGTGCAGAACAAATGCGCGTCGTCCTGCGTGAAGCCGCGGACGCGGGTCATACCGCCGAGTTCACCGGACTGCTCCCAGCGATACACGGTGCCGAATTCCGCGAGGCGCACGGGCAGATCACGATACGAGTGCGGTTCGCTATCGAAAATCTTGATGTGATGCGGGCAGTTCATCGGCTTGAGCATGTAGCCCTCGTATTCACCCTTTTCCAGACCGTTGACCAAGGTCGCACAAGTAGCATCCTCATCCGCAAGTTTTTCCAACACGCTCCGCTCGGGAATCGCAGGATATTGGCTTTCCTGATAATACGGGAAGTGTCCAGAGGTGCGATAGAGATCGAGTTTGCCGATGTGCGGCGTGAAGACCTGGGAGTATCCCTGACGATCGAGTTCTGAGGTGATGAACTCCTGCAAGGCACGGCGAATCAAACCGCCCTTCGGCTTCCAGAGAATCAACCCTTGCCCGACCATCTCATCAATGTGGAACAACCCCATCTCACGACCCAGCTTGCGGTGATCGCGTTTTTTTGCTTCCTCCAATTTCGTGAGATGCTCTTGAAGCTCGGTGGAGTTTTTGAAGCAGGTGCCATACAAGCGCTGCAGCACTGGGCGGGTTTTATCGCCTTTGTAAAACGCGCTGGCCACGCTCATGAGCTTAAAGGCCTTGCAATTGCCCGTACGACCCACGTGAGGGCCGGCACAGAGGTCCCAGAAGTCGCCATTCTTGTAGAGAGATATTTCCTCATCTTCAGGAATGTCGTTGAGCAGATCGACCTTGAAAATGCTGGGCACTGAGCGCTCGCCCACGAAACTGAGTCTGCCGCTTTGAGCGAGAGCCATGGCCTCATCGCGAGAGACCACCACACGTTCGAAGGCATCATTGTCCTTCACTACTTTTTTCATCTCTTCCTCGATGCGTGGGAAATCATCAGGGCTGATGCGATGGGAAAGCTGCATGTCATAATAGAATCCGTTCTCCACCGGCGGTCCAGCGGCGAACTGCACGTCAGGCCAGATCCGTGAGATCGCGGTCGCCATCACGTGCGCGCAGGAGTGACGGAGACGGTCCAGATCGGACATCTGATGACGTTCTTCTAAAGTTTTTCTCTCGGACATAAGCGACGCGATCAAGCATGAATCCGCGCCGATTTTCAACGTCAAAATGCGCATGGTGCGTCACATGGCGATCTTTCTGCTTTCCGATTTCCAAATCTGCGCCACAATATCCCTGCTTTGTCCCCATCACTGATTCATCCCACTGCATTGATTTCCGCCGAGGCCCGCATTGCCGACAGTGTTCGCATTGGTCCCTTCACTGTCATTGAAGGTCCGGTTCATATCTCCGAAGACTGTGAAATCGCCGGGCACGTCTTGATTCAAGGAAAAGTTACCATTGCTCGTGGCAACCATATCGGCTGGGGATCCATCGTCGGCGCCGATCCGCAGGACCTGCACTTCGATCCTCAGACCGACTCGGGCGTAGAGATCGGTGCTAACAACACCCTGCGCGAATACGTCACCATCCATCGCGGCTCGCAAGCGGGTGGTATGACACGCATCGGCGCAAACAATTTCCTGATGACCGGCGTCCACCTCGCCCACGACGTGCAGATGGGAGACCACAATGTCCTCGCCAACAACGTCCTGCTTGCTGGACACATTCAGGTCGGCAACAAATGCTTTCTCGGTGGTGGATCGGTGTTTCATCAGTTCATCCACATCGGCGACTTCGCCATCGCCCAGGGCAATGCCGCAATCAGCCAGGACATTCCGCCCTACTGCATGGCCCACGGCAACAACCTACTCGCTGCCTTGAACGTCATCGGTCTAAAAAGAGCTGGATTCACACCCGAACAACGTGCCGAAATCAAACGCGCTTTTCGTCTTTTATTAGAAGGAAACCGACAGGTCGCTGTGCAACAGGCATCGCTCATCGCTTGGTCGGATGCCGCCATGCTCTTGGTTAAGGCCGTGGAAAACCCCTCGCGCAAAGGCATCCTCACCCGATCCACCACTCTCTAACGAATCATGTCCGCTCTCCATCTGCCCGAACAAGTCGGAGTCATGATCCTGCCCGACTGCGTGCTCTTTCCGCATGGCGGACTGCCTTTGCACATCTTTGAAGAACGCTACCGCGTCATGCTGCAGGAAGCCATCGACACCCATTGTTTCTTCGCGGTGACGAACAAAATTTCCGATTCGGATGATCCGAACGAATGCGCTGCGACTGTAGGTACTATCGGCATCGTGCGCGCCTCACACGAACAAAAGGATGGCACCTCGAACTTGCTCTTGCACGGTGTGATCCGCGTGAAATTTCTGCGCTGGTTGGAAGGCAAACCGTATCCCTTCGCGGAGATCGAACCCATACCCGCCATCTTCGAGCCAGAGACTCAGGCCGCCGCTGCAGTCGCCACCCTGCGCGGGTGTGTGGAGGATGCGATCAAAGAACTACCTGAGGAAGTGCAGAAAGCCGTAATGGAAATGATGCACCGCACCGATGACCCCGTCATTTTGGCAGACATCGTTTGCCAACAATTCATCCACGACACTGACATGCGCCAGATGCTGTTAGAACTGGAATCCCCCGCTGCCCGCATCGCGTGGTTGTGCCAGGCATTGCAACCGGAGAAATGATTGACGTAAATCGGGGATACTGATGGGGCGCGGACTTCAGTCCGCCATACGTTTGAGATGATGCGGACTGAAGTCCGCACTCTACTTACTCACCCGCCGCGTCTTTCGCGTTGGCGTCTTCATCTTCCGCGGGATCGAGTTTGCGGAAGTGGACTTGACCGACGAGACGGTCATCGACGCTGGTCACGCGGGCCTCGTAGCCGAGGATTTCCACGGTTTCACCTAGCTCAGGGAAACGGCCTAACAACTGGGTGATGTAGCCGCCGACCGTAGTGACCTCACCGCTATCGATGTGGAGTTCAGGCTCGAAATCGGATAAATCATTCAACGAAGTAGTTCCTTCTACGACAAATTCCTTGTCGTTGATGCGGGTGAACTCGGAGGTTTCGTTATCGAACTCATCCTGGATGTCACCAACCAATTCCTCAATGACGTTATCAAGGAAGACCACGCCGCCGATGTGACCAAACTCATCGGCCACTTGGGCCACGTGAGCGCGCTCCTTGAGGAAAAATTTCAGCAGCACATCAAGCGGCATCGTTTCTGGCACCACTTTCATCTCGCGCTTGATGCGCATGAGATCGGGGTCGGGATCGTTGATGAGTTTGAGCATGTCCTTGATGTGGATCAGGCCCAGCGTGTTATCGAGGTGGCCACGCACCAATGGAAAACGGGTGTGTTGGGACTTGAGGGCGATGTCGAGCGATTGCTGAAACGTTTGATCGGCATCGAGATACACGACATCACCGCGGTGCGTCATCACATCGCGCACCCATACTTCGTTGAGCTCTAGGGCATTGACGAGGATCTCACGCTCGATCTCAGTGACCTTCTGATTGCGTTCACTTTCTTCCACCAGATAGACCAGTTCCTCTGCCGAGTGCGCGTGGCCGTGGTCATCGGCAGGTTGAATGCGCAGCACATTCTTGAGCAGCGAATTGGCGGCGCCGTTCATCAGACGGATCGGAATCGAAAAGGCCGAGGCGAACAACTGCAGCGGGCGAGAAAGCTCCAACGAAGTGGCCAGCGACTTACGGATGGCGATGGACTTGGGCATCAGTTCGCCGAGGATCACATGCAGAGCCGTGAAGGATACGATGGCAATGACAAAAGAAATGGCAGATATGAGATCGAGCCTGAGCACTTTCACTGAAACCATACTCGGGAACATTTTGCTGAGGGAGGGCCCGACGAGGCTTTCGACGAGAGGTTCACCGAGGAAGCCCAGCGCGAGTGAGGCAATCGTGATACCGAGCTGGCAGGCAGACAGATAGGGATCGAGATTTTCGATGATGGCGCGAGTGGATGAGGCTCGGCGGGGTTTTTCTTTCGCGACGGTCTCCACCTGACTGGGGCGGACCTTGACGATGGCGAACTCTGCGGCAACGAAAAAAGCGTTCAACAGCAAAAAGAACAACATGCCTGCCAGATACAGGATGATTTGCCATGCTGGGGGGTAATCCACTGGAGCCGTTGCCAGAAATGTCAGTCCGAGATTCATCGTTAGAGCTTTTCGTAAACGCCCTGATCACGACGTTCGAGCACCGTAAATCCCGCCTTTTTGGCATCGGTCACCGACAAGGGTTTGGTGATGGTGGGTGTGTTGATCCGTGAGATGAGCTTTTTCACGGGGTGTTTGCACAAGGGGCAAACCAACAGTGGAGCACGATCCACAGGACGGCGCAATTCGAATCCCTTCGCGCAAACGCGACACGATACACTCGGGTCCTTAGGTGATTCGGAAATATATTCGTAGAGAGGCATAAGAAAGACGCGGAGCCGGGCAATTTCCGATCCGCGTCGATACAAGCACAACGTGTGCCCGTTTTACCAGCTTGATTTGGTAACGCCAGGGATCAGGCCGGCGGAAGCCATTTCACGGAAACTGATACGAGAAAGACGGAAGCGGCGGATGAAAGCACGGCGACGACCGCTGAACTCGCAGCGATTGACCAGACGAGTGGGGCTTGCGTCGCGAGGGAGCATGGTCAGACCAATGTAGTCTTTCTCCTTCTTCAACTTCATGCGAAGGTCGGCATACTTTGCCACCGTTGCTTGTTTGCGTTTGTTTCGTGCGATCCAGCTTGCTTTTGCCATAATTGTGGACGAGCAAGATACGCATCCCCAAGGCCTTGGCAAGCAAAAAGTGCATCTTTTTGTGAAAAAGTTTGGCAAATCGCCATCACATCTTGAAATTCTTCGCCTGAGACAAAAACCGCGCGGGATTTTGGTAGCAGACTTGTTCGATGAATGCCGCGCTGTGCTCACGTTTTTTCATTTCCAGAGCGCATTTCGGCACGGCCAGAGGATCAGACACCCCCCAATCGCAAGCAGAATTGAGCCAAAGGCGATCAGAACCGAGGGTTTCCAGCATATCAATGGCACGATTGGGTGTGCATTTTGATTCCGGATACAGCGTCATGCCCGCCCAGTAGCCCTGATCGAGCACGAGGGCGGCGGTGTGTTCTTCAACGTGATCGATGATCACCTTTTCGCGCGTCAGGCCAGAGAAATTGGCCAGCGCATCGAGAATCAGGCGTGTGCCTTTTTTCTTGTCCTCTAGGTGCGGTGTGTGGATGAGGATGGGCAGGTCATGATCGAGCGCGATCTGCACATGCTCCTCGAAAATCGTCAGTTCGTTGCGAGTGTTTTTGTTGAGGCCGATCTCGCCGATCCCTAGAACGGTTTTTCTCTCCAAAAATTCGGGAATCAGGCTCATAACCTCGCGAGCAAAGACTGGGTCATCGGCTTCCTTGGGATTGATGCAAAGCCAGCAATAGTGCTTTATGCCAAACTTTTCCGCGCGACGTGGTTCATACTCGGTGAGTTGGCGGAAGTAATCGTAGAATCCCTGGGCGGATGATCGATCGAAACCCGCCCAGAAGGCTGGCTCGCAAAGAATCTCACATCCAGCGATAGCGAGCTTTTGGTAGTCGTCGGTGGTGCGACTTACCATGTGCGCGTGTGGTTCAATGTATCTCACAGATCACCTCCTTTCGTCGGCAATGGAGCACCGAAAGCGCCCTGAAAAGGAGCGGATTCCAGCAACTCCGTGCTCTCGTCTGATAACAAATCCAATACTGCCTTCGCGCGATCCGATCGATTTTCTAACAAAATCGGTATCGCCTTGCGCAGGGCTTCGTCGCGGTAATCCGGAGCTCCCTCATGACGATCCATGCGATCAAAAAACGCAGCGAGATCAATCAGCTTACAGCGAGCATCCATAAAATGGAGGTCGGCGATTTTTTTCTTATCGGGCATGAGGACATTGTAAGGTCGAAACGCCGTGGCTGCAAAGAAAGAATGCGATCAAGACACACCTCTCATGAGAGAAATTTCAGCGAGACTCACCAGACGCGGCAGCAATTCAGCGCGAGGCAAGGATTTTAGTTCATCGATGGTCACCGCACGGTCGAGCGTGAACTTGCCTGAACGTGTGCGGCGCAGCGCGCTGAGATGAGCACCACAACCGAGCTTGGCACCGATGTCATGGGCGTAGGTGCGGACATAAAATCCCTTGGTGCAGCGCACGGTAAACTCGACTTCGGGAAGCTCGATGCGGTGGATTTCGTATCCAAATACTTTGACGGCACGTGGTTTGCGTTCCACCTCTTGGCCTTTGCGCGCCATTTTGTAAAGCGGAACACCGTTGATTTTGATCGCGGAAACCATAGGTGGTATTTGCTCAAAATCACCCAACAAGGAATCGAACGCCGCGCGGATCTGTTGTTCGCTGAGATCGCCCACAGGATGCTCGGCTATCACCTCTCCTTCCTTATCCTGCGAGCTCGTGATTTTTCCTAGCGTTAAAGTGCCACGGTATTCCTTGTCCTCGCTCATCAGCAGGTCCTGGATTTTTGTGGCGCGGCCGACCACCAGCATCAGCAGACCCGTCGCCATGGGATCAAGGGTCCCGCAATGGCCGATTTTTTTTGTGTTCAACGCGCGGCGAGCTACCGCCACGACATCGTGCGAGGTAAAATCACCGGCTTTATCGATCAACAACACGCCGCTGGGTTCCTGAGGTAATTCAAAAGGATTCATTTTTTTGTGAGACGGCTGCAGCAATGGCAGACAGCACTTGTTGTTTCGCTTGAGCTATCGGACCAGCCATGCGAATTCCTGCCGCTAGGGCATGACCACCGCCACCGAAATGTGTGGCGATCTCGCAGACATTCACGCTGCGGTCTTTCGAGCGCATCGATACCCGAACTTTGCCACCGGGTAGTTCTTCAAAAAACACGGCTACTTGCACGCCTCGGATGGCGCGGATCATATCGATGAGTCCCTCGCTATCCTCTGGTTTCAGCGCAAGGTCGATGCGCAGTTGATCCAACATGACCCAATGCGCAACTTTGCCATCCGTAGACAGCTCCAGAGTATTCAAGAGAGCGCGCAACAATTCGATGCGCCGATAGGGATGACTGTCATAGGTCTTCGCGTTGATGTCCCCTACGGCCAATCCGCGCTCCATCAGATCCGCCGCCATGCGATAGGTGCGAGCCGTGGTGGAATCATATTGAAAAGAACCCGTATCCGTGGACACTGCCACATAAATGGCATCGCGTGAACCAGCAGTGATGGGCATCTCCAGCGCCTGAAGGATTTCATAAACGATCTGCCCCGTGGCAGGACTGGTGGCATCGACGTAGTTGACGTCGGCATAGAGTGGATTGGAAATGTGGTGATCGATGTTCACCCATAACTTCGCCTTGGCAGCGGCGATGAGATTGCCCTCACCAAGCCGGACTTTCGTGGCTGTATCCAGCGCGATGGCCACATCGATGTCCGGAGCCTCAGCGGGAGGTAAGGAGATTTTTTCCGAACCGGGGAGAAATGCCAAGCTGTCTGGCAATCCATCGACATTCCAAAAATGAACCGTTTTCCCCATGGCTTCGAGAGCCAGACCAAGACCGAGCACGGAACCGATCGCATCGCCATCGGGACGCATGTGACTCATCAAGGCGAAGGTCTGATTCTGGCGGAAAATTTCGCCTAGGGTTTCGAAGTTCACTTTGTCGCTCATGGTCGTGGTGCTCTGCTTTGCCTTAGAACGGCGTCGATGCACAAGGAAAATCGGCAAACATCAACGGACTCTGGGCACAGCCTCTTAGCGAGATAGGCCGTCGCGGCGTTCCTTGGCCTCGGCGAGCCAATGCTCTAGGCTTACGCGGTCGTTCGCTTCCAGCATCGCTGTGATGACATCGATTTCGTGGCGGGTCTCCTCCAGCACCGTGCGGATCTGATCCCGATTTTCTAGCAAAATTTCCGCCCACATCGACGGGCTACCCGAAGCAACGCGGGTGGTATCGCGCAGTCCGTTGCCGCAATACTGCCCCCATCCTGGTTGTTTCAGAGCCACCAAAGCGCCGAAGCAAGCGAGCACGTGAGGAAGGTGACTGACGCGTGCGACGATGGCATCATGCTCTTCCGCCGTGCCCCAAGCGGTGCGGCAACCCAGGCTTTGCCAGAATTGTTCGAGCGCCTGGCAGGTCTCCGATTCCACGTTCTCATCATTTGTGAGCAAACAAGCCGCATTCTCAAACAGGGTCGAGCGAGCGTGGGCGATCCCTTGTTTTTCGCCGCCTGCCATTGGGTGACTGCCAATGAAACGCAGTCCGGAGGATTGCAAAAGTGGACGCAGGGTGTCGTGAGGCTGGCGTTTTACACTGCCCACATCCGTCACCACACAACCTGTTGGCAATCCAGCGTCGATCGCCTGTTGCAAAAGTGCTGCCATATGACCAACGGGCACGCACAAAATCAACAGGTCTGCCTGCTGCACGGCTGACACAAGATCAGAAGTGGCATGAATGCCCAAGGATCTCGCCTCCGCGCTGGCCTCCTCACGCCGCGACCACAGCATGGCTTGGTGTGAGGTCGGGCAAGCAAGAGCAGCGGATCCACCGAGCAACCCACCGCCGAGAATCGTAATCTTTTGGAAAGGAATCATGGGAAAAAATACGCCGGGCGATGCCCGGCGAGAAAATGGAACCTTGACGGGTGGCAAATGATCAAGGCACGCGGAAGTGTTTCTTTTCCGCAGCAGGATACTGAGGGTCCGCTACCAATGTTCCTGAGGCGATGCCACGGACATCGACCACTTTGTTATTGAATGGGCTAAACACGAAACCAGGTTTGCCGGGAACTGCTGCCGCAACGGGATGATTTTGGGGAGGAGCGGGAGGCTTCGGTGGTTCTACCGTGCCATTTGCCTGATTAAAATCACCAGTCGTGGCGCCGGGTTGAGAGTTGTTTTCACCTGAGGGCAGATTTGATTGTTTCTTGCGCTCTTCCTCTTTGAGACGCAATTCCTCAGCCTTGGGATCGATGTCCTGCGGCTTCGGCTCGGTAATCGGAGGGAGTTGCTTCGTTTTTTTACGAGGTTCAATGCGACGACCGTATTCATCATAAGGAACACAAGAGGTGATGATCACACCACTGAGCAGTGCCACGAGAGAGAATGAGAACGAGCGGTTCATGATGGGTGAAGAAATGGTGCACGATTTCCACGCCACGTCAAGCATGCAAGCGAGGAATTGTCGTTCTGCATGCGGGTTCGGCCCGGAGAATGGGAATTCACCGCTTCGCGGCATCGACCTCGATCCATTGCCAGAGGGATTCCAGCGATGCTTTGACGGCGGATTTCGCATCCACCAATGGCGTTTCGGCGGACGATCGGCCAAACAAGTAGAATTTGATCTTAGGCTCTGTGCCTGAGGGGCGAACGGCAAAACGTCGACCATCGGCCAGATCGACGAAAAGCATTTTCTCCTTGGGCAGAGCATCCCCCTCATCGTCATACAGGTCCTGCGAGGCGAAATCGCGAACGCGCACAACGGCGGAACCGTCGCACTGATCCGGAGGATTCGCCGCGTAGGATGCCGCGAGGGCCGCAATTTTGGCAGCGCCATCGGCTCCCTCCATCACAAGCGATTTGCCGATTTCGAGGAAATACCCGAACTGCTCGTAGATTTGATCGAGCAGACCCGGCAGAGTAAGGCCCACACTTTTTGCGTAAGCCGCCACTTCAGCAAACATCACGGCCGCACCATTCGCATCTTTGTCACGGACGAAATCACATCCGAGGTAGCCGTAGCTTTCCTCACCACCGAAAACGAAGAAGCGAGAGAATTCGAGACGCAACTGACGCGATTGATCTTCGGTCAACGAGCGATAGCCTTCTCCGCTGAGTTCCGCGATCTTGCCCACAGGAATGGTGTTTTCATACTTGCGCAGTTTTTCGGCAATGTATTTGAAACCAGTCAAGGTATCCACCACCCGAATGCCGAAATGATCGGCGATGGCGCGTTGCAACTCGGTGGTGACAAAGGTCTTGATCAAGACCGCATGACTGCGCGACGCATCGGTGATCCATCCGAGATCGAAGGCCGTCTTCACGCGATACCATGCCATCAGCGAACCGATCTGATTGCCGGTAATCAAAGCCATATTGCCGTCAGCATCGCGAGCAGCGATGCCCATGCGGTCGCTATCCGGATCCGTGCCGATGACGATTTCCGCTCCCGTCTGCTCGGCCCGTTCGATCGCCATTTTCAAGGCGGGTGCGTTTTCAGGATTCGGTGAATCCACTGTGGGGAAACGTCCATCCTCGACATCCTGTTCGGGCACGGTGACGACATCGAATCCCAGTTCGCGCATCATCGGAACAACGATTTTTCCGCCCGTGCCGTGTAGATTGGTGAACACGACCTTGGTCGTCGATGACTGCAATAATGCAGGACGCATCAGAAGAGAACGCAAACGATCCATGTAGCGGCGGTCCATTGCCGCATCGAGAATTGTCAATGAGCCACGGGCGGATGCATCAACTTTTTCATAGGTTTCTGTTTGCAATGCATTGACCAAACCGATGATAGCCGTGGCGTGGGGATCGACGATCTGTCCACCATCGTTGAAGTATGCCTTGAATCCATTGTCATGTGAGGGGTTGTGGCTGGCGGTCAACACCACGCCCGCATCGGCGCGCAATTCACGGATGGCAAAGGACAACTGCGGCGTGCTGCGCGCGCTTTCGAACAGATAGGCATCAGCGCCGAGGTCGGTACACACCTTCGCGCAGAACTCAGCGAAATCACGGGAGAAATGCCGGGTATCGTGCGCGAACACCAACTTCGCCTTGCGACTGGTGCCCACGTGTTGCTGCGCATAAGCGACAAGACCACGCACTGCGCGGCCGACGTTGAAAAAGTTCATGGTGGCAGTGCCGACGCAGGGATACTGCGGACGGCCATTAGGACCGCCTTCACCTAGTTCCAGCGAAGTGACCACGCGGCCGATGGTGCGACCGCGAAGACCGCCAGTTCCGAAGGCGAGCTTTTTGAAAAAGCGATCGTTCAGTTCGCTCCATTGTTCTTTTTGTGCCAACTCCGTTACGACCTGTGAGGCGAAATCATCGGCGACACCCTTCAACAAAGCATCGATATTTTCCCGGGAAGATGGCAACAATTTTCCTGCCTGCACCGCTGCATCCAACTGCTCGAACAAAGAATTCAACATGCCCCAAGACTGCACTTGCGACACTTGCTTGGCAATTCCTTTTTCGGATGACGAAACACGCAGCGATCAAGCGAGGGAGAGAATCTTGTCTGATAGAAAACCAAGCTGAAATTCTGTCAACTCGGCTTCCCCCTATCGAGAAAAACGGATCCTTTTTCACTACCTTACAGAGCATGGTGATCCCTCGCTTGATCGCCGTGTCACGTGGCTGCCGCACAAGGGATCTTGGTTGACAGATCATGGTGGTCTTTCATAGTGAAATGAGTTCATGGGATTGGTGGAAATGAGTTTGTTTGAGGAGACATCGGCATGGCAGGTGTTTGCTTCGGGGCTTGCAGAAGGGACCGTGGAAGCTGTTGCAGGAAAATCCGGAACTTCCGGGCTGCGTCTGCGTTATGACTTTCATGGCGGCAGCGGATACATCGCGATACGTCGACTGATGCCATGGAAGATGCCATCAACCTTTCGGATCCATCTGGAGTATCGTGGCGAGGGTCCTCCCAACCACCTGGAGTGCAAAGTCTGCGCACCTGGCGGAATCAATGTTTGGCGGCATCAGCGACTGAATGCGGAACTCGGTTCCGAGTGGCGGGCATGGTCATTGACGGAACGAGACCTGAGCTTCGCCTGGGGTCCGGCAGGCGGCGGTCCAGTCGACTTGGTCGAGGCCCTGGAACTGGTCGTAGTGGCAGGGCCTGGAGGAAAAGGGCATGTGGATTTTTGCGATTTCCGACTCACCGACGAGACACTCATCCATCCTGCTGCGATAACCGCATCCAGCGAAAAAAACGAATATTCCGCCTCGGCGGTTTTCGTTGACGATCATGGCGAATGGAGAGCATCGCCTGACGATCCCCAGCCCTGGTGGAACCTGGATTTCGGTCGGACGCACCGCTTTGGCGGCTTGATCATCGACTGGCCGGAGGATCTCCCGCCAAGAGCGTTTCAAGTAGAAATATCGAACAACTCCAGGGATTGGCATACGATCCATCGGGCGCAAGGGGCCGATGGAAGCAGAACTCACATTCCCACACCGAAGATGGAGTCGCGATACCTGCGATTGCGATTTGATCATCCCGAATGCGCAGCACTGCGAGCAGTTCGCCTCCAACCCGATGCATTTTCCCATAGTCCCAACGAATTCATGCACGCGGTGGCCCGCGATTTCCCACGCGGTTGGCATCCGCGGTATTGGCACAGGGAGCAATCCTTTTGGACTCCTGTGGGTTCGCCCGATGGCGGAAAACGCGCTCTGATCAACGAGGAAGGCATGATCGAGGTCGATGAAGGCGGATTTTCTCTCGAGCCATTTCTGATCACCCCGGATGGATTGTTGACCTGGGCGGACATGAATGACACGGTGGAACTGACGAGTGATGGCTTGCCCATGCCGCAGGTGACTATGTCGCATCGAGACACCACATGTGAAATCACACCGTGGATGGATCATGCAGAAAATCAACCGATCCTGCGCGTGCGCTATCGCTGGAAAATGGCAACCCCACAATCGAACAGAAAATTTGCGATCGCGGTAAGACCATTTCAAGTCACGCCTCCCTGGCAGGCGTTTCGAAATCTCGGCGGAATCAGTCCCATCGAGAAGATCGACCCTAAGGGTGATGACATGAGGATTGATGGCAAATCCATCTATGTCACCCCAGCAGCGCATGAGCAGGGCGCGGCCTGCATGGAACAAGGAGGAGTGGTGGCATATCTCGCGCGAGGCGCATGTCCGCCGCGCGAAGAGATCGTGGATGCCAGTCAACTCGCATCGGGCGCTTGGGTGTGGCACATTCCTGACCTTGCCTCTCAGTGGGAAGTCACGGTCTCCGTTCCCTACGAAATTTCGAATCACCCGCCCGTGCATCATGACATCGCGGCAACCGAACAATGCTGGCGCGAGGTATTGGGTAAGGTGCAGTGGTCGGTGCCTGAATGCGCGAAGCCTGCGTTCGACTGCTGGAAAACCTGCGCCGGTCACATCCTCATCAACCGCGACGGTGCAGGATTCCAACCCGGGCCGCGGCGTTACAGCCGAACGTGGATACGCGACAGCGTGATCATGGGTGCGGCACTTGCCAAAACAGGGATTGCGGCACCACTTCGTGATTTCATCGAATGGTATGCCCCATTCCAACGAAAGGATGGTTTCGTGCCTTGTGTCGTTGATCGCGATGGCATCGACTGGTTGGTAGAGCACGACAGCCACGGCCAATTTCTTTGGGGAATGCGCGAATCCTATCGCTACCAAAAAGACGATGCATTTCTCTCATCCCTTCTTTCCTCTGCTCTCAAAGCAGCGGATTATCTTTTATTCCTCCGCCATCAGCGTACGACATCGTATTTTCAGAACGAGGAGCAGCGAGCGAAATACGGGCTCCTACCCGAATCTGCCAGCCATGAGGGATACCTCGCGCATCCCGTGCATTCCTACTGGGATGACTTCTGGGGCATACGCGGCCTAGAAGCATGTGCCGATCTTTGCCAATGGAGTGGACGCGAGGACGAAGCACATCACTGGCGAAAGGAAGCGGAAACTTTTCGCAACGAAACGTTGCATTCGATGGAACTCGTGATCGCGCGGCATGACCTGCATTTCCTCCCGGGCTCGGTGGAGTGGGCGGACTTTGATCCGACCGCTTCCGCCAATGCCGTCGCTCTGCTGGACTTTGCCGATCTACTCCCCGCCGCACCACTGCGAGAAATGTTGACCCGTTACCTGTCAGAACAAAAAGGCCGACAATCAGGGGAAATCGCATGGTCCAAGTATAGTGCGTATGAGATCCGCATTGTCGGCGCCTTGGTGCGCATGGGAGAACGTGAAGAAGCGCAGCGGCTTTTGTCATTTTTTCTCTCTGACCGACGTCCCCGAGCGTGGAACCAATGGCCCGAAATCACATGGCATGACCCACGTGCGCCAGGTCACCTCGGCGATGTGCCCCATACCTGGATTGGCGCTGAATACATCCTTGCCATTGCAAGCATGATCGCTTCGGAACGAGAGTCCAAAAACCAGTTGGTGCTGGCCGGTGGCATCCCTTGGGCTTGGGTGGAGGATGATCAAGGCATGCACTTGCGCGATTGGCCCACTCGCTACGGAATGCTCCACATGAAACTCAGGGCAGGACTGGAGGGCGATTTACTCATCGAAATCGAAGCGGGCTTGGAAATGCCTACTGACGGGACCATACTGCAAGCCCCCTGCCCTCCTGGCATGAGATACGATTCAATTGCGATCAAGCAGGGAGCATGCGAAATCGATGTCGCACATTCATCGCTGCAGATCTACCAGCTCCCCTTCCACGCTCGACTGATCTATCAGCATGCTGATCCGCAGCTTGAAGGAAGATCATCCTAACACAATCACAAGGCGATCCATGCCACCACTTGATGACATGCTCCATTCTTTCATGGAAAACCGCAGTCCTCCACAACGATAGGGATGGATCAACCGAGTGCCTGTCAACTCCACATCATTGAGCTTCACCGATTGCGGACCACTGCCCTCGGATCCGATGTGATAGATCACCTGCCAATGATATGCATCAAGACAACATTCGACGACCAGACCAGACAAACTCGGATCGATCACAGGATCAATGACCACCTCGTCTATCCCGATCCGGAGGCCGAGAAAACATTGCACCATGACACGCACAGCGATGCCCGAACCGCTGGAATACACGCGCCACCCCCCCTCTAACGAAACATCACCGCTGTGCAGCTTGTTGTATTGTTCCGCTGCTTCATATCGATCCGCAAAATCGGCATCGGAACTGGAATAATAGCAATTGAGCTGTCGCAGTGAAGAAGATGGAACGAGTTCTCTCAAACCGATCGGATTGATCTGTTGCAAGGCTTGCCAGAGTTCCTTTGCCGCGCCGAAACGGGCCAACGCCTCGGCATAACGGATGTGCGCGTGGGTATACATCAGACCAATTTCACGACCGAAATAACTCGCGGTTTCGGCCCGCAGAAAACGTTGGGAAATTCCGCCGTGATACGAGAGCGGGCGATCGAACAAACGAGCGCCATCCGGCCCCATCAAATGCTCGCGGATGATGAGCAGGTGTTCCGCAGCCTGTTCACGGGAAAAGAGCTCGTTGATGATCGCATGAATCATAGGAAGCAAACTGTAGCGAATGCCCGTATCCTCATCGCGGGGATGCAAAAACGCTCTAGGACTGCCATGCGAGGGAAATTGCATCAGGCCGGTCAGCACACCATCCACCACCAAGTGATGCTGAAAATCCGATCGGATCCTTGTTATCTCCTCGCGCAACGTGCTTACGTCACTCACGATTCCCAGCGCCTCACAGGCATCGGCCCAGCAGCGCACGGTTTGCTCATGCAAGGTCACCGTCCAAGCACTGCAAAGATTTTCACGCATCTCTTCTTGCGATGGTTGCATCGAATCATTCCAATCGCCATGCCCATAGGACGCCAACATCGTGCCGGTTATAACACGGCTTCGCATCAGACGCAGAGCATGCTCCACATGTTCCCTGATCGGAACCACCACCCCTTCTGCAGACCTTGAGAAATAGGGCAATGATTCCTCCAGAATCGACGCATCGCGAGTGGCGCACAGGTATTGCGACAAGGCCCATACGGGCCAGAACACAATATCACCATGAGAATCCTCAGGGCGGATGTTGCGCTCTCGATCAAAAAACATGAACCACTGCGGCCAATCGCCATCGGGATTCTGTTGACGATAAACGCGCAACAGCAAATCCCTCGCCTCCGCAAATCTGCCGAAGGCGAGCATCAGCTCCATCGGCCCCTGACAAACATCCCGTGTCCCCCATCCACCACCAGAATATTGTTCCAGTCCACGAGGCGACCGATAGTGCACCAAGGCATTTTGCACCAACCACGGAATGAAGTGATTCCATGCGGAAACCATCTCGAAACTCGGATGATCGGTGTCGATGTCCCATCGAATCTTCGGCTCAGGGAGCTCTTGGATGTCGGTTGATGGTGGCAACAAACGCCCCTCGATTCCGATCCGCAAGGAATTCGTTATCTTGGTCTTTATGCACAGATACGGTTCACCTCGCGAACATTTGTCCTCCCATAAAACTTCATCGCCGCCCACGCTTTCCCAGAGTGAGGGATCCTCGGTCGTGATCGCAAAACATCCATCGGGAAAACGCCGTCCCACATCGCTATCCAAAGTAGCCTTGACCCTGATCTCCTTGTCCATTTTCTCATACAACACGGGACCCGTGATCAGTCCATCGTCGCCATTCAGCGCTACGTGATGGATCAATAAAAAACGGCGAGGCAAACCCGATCGCACTTCGATATCCAAGGAGAGTCGGGAGCATTGCGCGTCCGCAGCCGAACGAATCAACAGATCGCCGGATCTTGTGTGATATATCCAGCGGCACTCGCGTTCCGACATCGCAAAAGCCGATGGCGCGCCCAAAAGAAACCACGCCCCCTCGATCTCCATCATAAGCCGCAAGCCATGTGTGCGAAAAAGCCCGAGATAACTGCGACAAGTCGAGAGGAAGCGATTGATGCTCACATGTCCCTGCGTCACCATGGAATGAAAAACGCCATTCATCCATGCCGTGCTGGTCATCGATGACTCATCAGGCGCCCATCCGGATCCGCTGCGCAGGATCATGCCGTGCGGGCGCAACACACGCTCCTCTTTCGCTCGCAAGACCACGTGCTGATGGTCGGGCGTAAACCACGACAATAACTGCCCGTCCTCGCTCTCCTCCTGCTCGCGTATCTCGCCGAAATACTGGAGCATCGCGCACTCATTCAGATCATCCACAGGGAGGTCGCGGGCGATGGAAAACAGTCCGAAGGCACGCTGCTGAGGAATCCCTTCCTCAGGCCAGGCAGGACATGTCGCTTCCGGCAGAGAAATCACCTGCTCGAAGTGCGCCAGATCTCGCTCCGACAGAACATCCAAATGATCTGGCATAACGCTGACAAAAAAACCACGCGTGATACGATCACCAGCGTCCAACGAGAATGTTTCCTCCTGCAGCGCAGCCAAGGAATGTTCGTGCTGTCGTTTTTTTCCCGGCAGCCCACCACTGAAACAATCAGCCACTTGATGAGTCCGATGGCCGCGACCAAAAACCGATAAGGCATCCGTCGCATATGAAACCGCCCGACCCAGCGAACCGATCAGAGCCGCGGGATATCGTCCGCCCATCGACTGATTCTGCCGCGATGCGATACAACATCCATGCTGTTCATGCTGCAGCGGCAAATGATCGATGTATTGGCTCACATAAGATTCGTTCATGCGCACCGCACTCTCATGAGCCAAGCCGAGATCCTGAGCAAACATCAGATCACACACCACTGCCCGAGATCCGAGGTTTTCGATGTCCACGTGCCAGAACCAAGCGGGGGCATGCTCCGCCACACGCAAACGAATGCGAATCAGGAGATCATGCCACCGTGCCTCACCCACCGCCCCCATTGTCTCCTGCCGCCAGCAAACAAACGATGCGGGACCTAACAATGGCAGGATATCTTTCAGGGAAGGATCGAACAAACGCAGGAGCAATTGCGATGGCCCAGCCTCCAATGCGTTGGGCGGAAACAGATGGACCATCGTGTCGTGGCAATGCACCCGACGGATCGAACCCGTCGAGTTCCATTCCATGCGCAAACCGCAGCGATTCGCGATCAGGCGAGGAAAAAGATGAGAGTTCTTACTAAGATCACTCATCTTTTTCGACGGATTTTTGCTGATTCTTTTCCGCTTTTTCGAGGAGAACCCCACAGGTTTCCGCGTAGTCGGTGAATTCGGAAAGTCGCGCAACCACCGACGCGTAGGAGGAAATGGTCTGAAACTGCGTAACGATCAGAGAAAAGGCGCCCAACAATGTGGCAAAGGCCATGACAGCTTGTCCGATCACACCGAACTCAACACTCCCTTTCATGAACAACGGAGCCACGATCATCACGGGGATCAACTGGATCATGTAGTTGTATCCCGTGCTAAAAAAACCGAGATTGCGATTGACCCCGATGATGCGGCGAAGATTTTCCATCAGCTCCCGAATCCGTAACTGAATCCGTTGGTGATACTGTTGGCTGTCGATCGGCGCATGTTCGGCATCCTCGCGCATGCGGATCAATTCGAATCGCAAATTTGCCTCATAATCCGCCCGCTCGTAATTCAAACGGATCAGCGGGCGCCCGAGCCCAATCGTGCACGCAGTGCCAAAAACCGCATACAAAACCGAAAATCCAAATAATTTCGGGCTGATCTGCCAAAGAACGCCGGAGAATGATAGCACCGTGATCGTGGCATTGATGACCATCAAGACGAACGATAGAGTCGTGGTTGTCAGTTGCCTCACATCTTCCGTCATGCGTTGATCGGGATTGCTCAGAATCTCCTGCCCACAGATCGGAAGATAGAGATGACGGGAAATGTAAATGTCGGTGATACGGCGTGTGAGCCAGTCACGCCAAAGCAGGCCCAGTCGCTCCTCCGCGAAACGAAACAGCACAGCAAAAACGGTGCTGGCGACAAAAACGGCGAGATACCACCAGGCGTAGCGGAGAAAACCTAGCTGATCCCGCATCTCGATGGCCGACATGAAGTAGCGCCCGACATAACTTCCGAGCACGTTCATCACATTGATTGCCACCATTAAGACCAAGAGCGAGGCAAACATCCAACGTGCACGCAGCCCGGCTTCCGATAGAAGAAACATCCCCACCGCAGCGAACAACCGGCGCAGCGTCTGACGAACGGGGATTTTTCCATCTGCGCTCATGACATAGCGCTCGTTGGTTGCTTCCACGGAGAGACTGCATCCAAGGCCCAGGCATCACGCCCGGGAATCCATGAAAATTTTTGCGCATGTAGGGAAATGCATGAGGCAACTCGAGTCACAGCCAAATTTCTACTGAACTTGCGGAGCACAAGCAAGTTGCAACTTGCAAGCAGCAGAGAGCAAATTCCCTTGCTGTTTTGCCCATTGCGATGCAAGAATCAGGTGTGCCTGAAAACAAAACGCTCTCTGTCACACAGCTGCTGCGACGCATCAAAAATGTCGTTGAGATCGAAGTGGGCGAAGTGTGGGTCGAGGGTGAGGTGAGTAACCTCAAAAAACAAGCGAGCGGGCATTGGTATTTCACACTCAAAGACGAGAGCGCTCAAATCCAGTGCGCGATGTTCGGTGCGCGCAAGCGCAGTGGCAACGAGTGCCTCAACGATGGTGCCAAGGTTCGTGTGTTCGCGGAAACAAGCATTTACGAAGCACGCGGCAGCCTGCAGATCATCGTCATGCGCGCCGAATCCGCGGGAGAGGGTGACCTGCAAGCCAAGTTCGAAGCGCTCAAACGAAAACTCCACGCGGAAGGTCTGTTTGACACTGCCCATAAGAAACCACTGCCACGCTTTCCCACGAAGATCGGCATCGTCACTTCGGAAACAGGTGCCGTGATTCAGGATATCCAACAAGTCATCGCCCGCCGGGCACCTTGGGTCCAACTTTTCCTCCTCCCTGTTCGTGTTCAGGGTAAAGGTGCGGAACGTGAAATCGCAGCCGCCATTCATGCGTTTGGTCACCATGCGCGATACGGCCTCCCCGCGTGCGATCTCCTCATCGTGGGACGAGGTGGTGGATCACTGGAAGACCTCTGGTGCTTCAACGAGGAAATTGTCGCGCGCGCCATTGCAAACTGTCCCCTGCCCGTCATTTCCGCCGTCGGCCATGAGATCGATTTTACCATCTGTGACTTCGTTGCCGACCTAAGGGCCCCCACACCCAGTGCTGCCGCAGAAGTGGCAGTGCCAGATTCACGGGAACTCGCACGTCGCATGGAGATGATCGAACGGCGGATGCGACAGCAAGTCGATCGACGGATCGAGCAGTGGCAATACCAACTCGATGCCATGCGGCGCGGCACCCTGCAACGGCGCGGCGAACGCATTTTGCGAGAACCCATGATGAGGTTGGATTCCTTGCGCGATCGACTCTCTCGCTCCGTTGAATCGCAAGTCCTGCGAAGTCAACAACGATTGGAACAACTGCGCATCGCCCACCGCGGATTGCAACCACGACTGATCCTAGAACGCCGCGCCGCGCACCATGGAGAATTGAGCAGAAGGCTCCACCTAGCCATGCGACAATCCATCGATCGTCGTGAAAAACAACTCAAGCATCTCGATGCCATTCTGCGAACTTTGGGTCCGGATTCCTCTCTGCAGCGCGGCTATTCCATCACGTTTGACGAAGAGGGCCGCATTCTGCGCAGCGCCGTTGAAGCTCAAGTTGGCGGAAAAATCACCACCCGTCTCGCACATGGTTCGATCGAAAGTTTGATCGAGAAAGTTTTGAAAAATCCCCAGTGACTTTCGTGCCGAATTCGCTGTGCTCCATTGGGCAAAGCGAAGAGCCATCCGAATACGGGGGGAGCCATGATGATTCCCATCGATGGCAAATCATGCACGCACGCTCATTTTCGTTGGATGTTGGTCAAAAAACACCTTACAATGCGTTCATGCAGAGTATCGAACATCGCGAAATGGTTTTCGACGAAGTGAAGCTACTGCTCTCTGAGAAACGTACGGCACTGTCGTTTCTACGCACGGGCATCGCCATTTTTTCCATCCCCTTGTCCATCGGTTCGGTGCTGATCGCCACCTCGCAACTTTACCAGCCCAAAAACATCCTCTTTCTTTTGATTCCTGTATTGAGTGGGTGCACCCTGCTGGTCCTCATTGCCTTGTGGCTGATCATCAACTCTTTGATCAAACTCCGACACGTCGACAAAACCATAGAAAACATCACGGGAAAAAATCCTTTTTTGCGCAAGCTGGTCGAGAACTGAATCCCTATGAAACGCCCACTCATTCTCATCACACCCGGTGATCCGGCGGGCATAGGTCCGGAAATCATCGCCAAGGCTCTGGCATCACCCGATTTGCCGCAGAGTTGCGATTTCGAGTGCATTCCCTATCCTTCAGGAAGCATCCTCGGGCAACCCGATGAAGCATCCGCTCGGATCGCACTGCACTGCTTGGAGGAAGCCGCACGTCGACTGAAAAATGGCACGGCAGATGCCGTGGTTACAGGACCTGTGAGCAAAGAATCACTCCAAGCGATCGGCTTCCCCTACCCCGGACAAACCGAATTTTTTTGCGAACGCCTCGGTGCGGAGGATGTCACCATGTGCCTGAGTGGCGATCATCTCACAGTGGCCCTCGTCACCATCCACATTCCTATCGCCGATGTTTCCTCGTCTCTCACCGTTTCCTCCATCGTCACCAGCGGCACACATCTTGCCGACTTCATGGTTCAGCGCCTCCGCCGTACACCCCGCATCGCCGTGTGCGGACTCAATCCCCACGCGGGAGAAAACGGTGCGTTCGGACGGGAGGAAATCGAGATCATCGCGCCTGCGGTTCGCGAGCTGCAGTCCTTGGGCATCGCGGATTTTTCTGGCCCGCATGTTCCTGACGCGATTTTCCGCGATGCCGCGCGTGGCGCCTACGATGCCGTGCTCTGCATGTATCACGATCAGGGATTGATTCCCTTGAAGTTGCTCGATTTCGACAATGCTGTGAACATCACTCTGGGCCTACCGCGCCCCAGACTCAGCCCAGACCATGGCACGGCATTCGCCATCGCGGGGAAAAACATCGCGGATCATTCTTCCGTGCTGCGGGCTCTGCAGCGAGCGGCCGAAATGGTAGGCAATCCAAGCATCCCATGACATTCTTCTCGATCAAATGTGCGATCATCAGCATCGCGCTCGGTGCTGCGCTCGCAGCCTGCGGGTATTTGCTTAGCACTGCATCCTACGTGGGAAACTCTAGCACGCTGAAGCTCCAACCTCAAGTGACTGACGCCGGCACCATGTGGATCGCGGAAAATGACGAGCTCTCGGTGGAGGTCCGCTACATTAGCTCGGTGATCGAAACACCGGCAATGATCATTCGCAAGAAACAACAGTGGCGCAAACTGGCGATCTCCCTAGCCAGTGGCATCCTTTTGGCCTATGCCGGCTATCGTCTCATGATGAGAAATGCGCCGATCGTATCCAACGAAGTTCTGCCCCGCGAGAATCTTCCCACCTCCCCGACCGAATCCCCTAACAACGAACTCTCATGAAAATCCTCACCTTCGCCCTCGTCCTTGTGGCTGCAAGCTGCACACCTTTCGCTGCCAACTCCGCAGATCCACATACGGGGAGTCTTCCGGAACTCACGAATGCGCAGAAAGCTGCCATTGGTAAAAAAATCTGGCAAAACGAATGCGGTGGAACCGTTGAAGGGCTCACGACCTGGAATGAAGGCGAGGAATTTCCCTCTTTGGGCATCGGCCATTTCATCTGGTATACTTCTTCACACCAAGGTCCTTTCACCGAGACATGGCCCTTGTTTATGCAATACTGCAAGGACCGCGGAGTCCGCCCTCCCAGCATCGCGCTATCTGCCGATTCTCCTTGGCATTCGCAAACAGAGTTCAAAAAAAATTTCCAGAGTGGTCCCATGATACAGCTACGGCAATGGCTAGCCTCGTCCGTAACCTTGCAAACTGATTTTATCATCAACCGCTCTCGCGCCACATTGCCCAAAATCCTAAACGGTGCGCCGGCTGATGACCGCGCACGCATTGCGGCCAATTACCAAAAAGTCGCCAGCACGGCGCAAGGTCAATACGCCCTGATCGACTATGTGAATTTCAAGGGAGAAGGGCTCAATCCCAGTGAACGATACAAGGGCAAAGGTTGGGGACTGTTGCAAGTGCTGGGCGGCATGAAACATGTCCCCTCCGGTCCCGCCGCAGCCACCGAATTTGCAGCATCAGCAACGCGCGCACTCCATCAACGCATCGACAATTCACCGCCCGCTCGTGGAGAGGCTCGCTGGCGTGCGGGTTGGACCAACCGCTGCCAAACCTATGCACATCCGCTTTGATCGATCCAACCGGAGAATGCGAGAGCATTCACGAATGGGAAGTCCATTCCGCTCACCAGTGAAAATCAAAGCCCATGGGGATGTGAGATCGCAAGCCCCTAGAGATAATCCATCAACGAATCTGTTGTGGACCCATCCATCCAAAATTCAGCATAAAAAACGCGTCATCTTTTTCAAATGACGCGTTTTTTTAATAGGGAAACAAAGACGACTGATTTCAATGGCCTTCGTGATCGGCCAAGTAGCGCTCAGCCTCCAATGCTGCGGCGCATCCCTGACCTGCCGCCGTGATGGCTTGACGGTAGTAATGGTCTGCTACATCGCCTGCCGCGAAAAGACCAGGTGTTTTGGTGGAAGTGCGACCCGGAGTCTGAAGAATGTAGCCATTTTCGTCGAGATCGACCAAACCATCGAGGAAGCCACTGTTTGGCACGTGACCGATCGCGACGAAAACGCACTTGACCTCGACCTCACGCTCGCTGCCATCCACCAAGTTCTTGAGCGCAATGGCACGCATCTCGCCTTTTTCATCCGTGAGATAAGCGCTCACACCAGAGTTCCACAATGGTTCGATCTTTGGATTCGCCAGTGCGCGCTCCGCCATGATTTTGGATGCGCGGAGTTCGTCACGACGGTGCACCAGATAGACCTTGCTGGCAAATCGTGTGAGAAAGCCAGCTTCCTCGCAGGCGCTGTCACCACCGCCGATCACAGCCACTGGAACATCAGGATAAAACGCACCGTCGCAGGTGGCACAAGATGTTAAACCGCGTCCGATCAGTGACTGTTCGTTCGGTAAGCCCAGATGACGGGGGGCCGCACCAGTGGCTACAATCACGGTTTTCGCCTCGTGCGTGGTGGAACCTGTTTTCACCGCGAAACTGCCATCCTCGCGACGTGTCACAGACTCCACCATTTCATAGGCGATGCGGGTGCCGAATTTCTCTGCCTGAGCCTGCATGCGCATCATCAGTTCCGGCCCCATGATTCCCTCGGGATGTCCGGGGAAATTTTCCACTTCCGTGGTGGTGGTCAACTGCCCGCCCGGCTGCGTGCCCGAGAGCATGAGCGGATTGAGGTTAGCGCGTGCGGTGTAAATGGCAGCGGTGTATCCCGCGCATCCGGTTCCAATGATGATGACGTTTTCCATAGTAAATTCTCGGCGCTAGTGTCAGGGATCGGGGCGTTTTGTCAATCTCCCATGTAATGCCATGATCATTTCAAGCATCTGAAACAAACACATGGCTCGCCATCTCCAGCGGATTTCCCATGACTCTGGCATTTTCGTCTTTTCTTCACCAGCCGTTCCGGTCTGACTATCGCTGTGCGACCACCGAAAAAATTCCGCCCAGATCCGTTCCCCTATCATCACGAACTGACCTTGCATGTCGATTCCCTTACCAATCTCGGCATGGGCGTAGCGCGAGTGGATGGCTGGGTGGTATTTGTGCCCCACTGCCTGCCGGGCGAAACCGTGCGCGCGCGCATTTATCGCAATGAGAAAAATTTCTCTCAGGCCGATCTGTTAGAGGTGCTGACTCCATCACCGGACCGCGTGACTCCGCTATGCTCCCTCTTCGGTGAATGCGGAGGCTGCCAATACCAGCATCTCTCATACGAGGCCCAACTCGCGTGGAAAACCCGGCAAGTCACCGAATTGATGAAGCACATGGCTGCCGTTACTTTTCCCGTCAACCCCTGCCATCCCTCGCCGCAACAATGGGGCTATCGTTCAAAAATCACGCCTCATTACCAAAAACCGCGATCTCCTGAGGAGTTTATGCCCATCGGATTCCTCGCTCAGGGCCGTCGCTCGCAGATCCTCGATGTGCCGCAGTGCCCGATCGCGATGAAGGAAATCAACGAGGCTCTCCCTGCCGTGCGCGAGACCACGCGACGTTCGCCCGGCAAAAAAGGCGGCACCTTGCTGTTGCGTGCAACCGTCGATTCTGGTCATCAGCGTCACGTGACCACGGACAACAATGCGATTGTAACCGAAGTATGCGGCTCGACGCGCTTCGATTTCCTTGCTGGCGAATTTTTTCAAAACAATCCATTCATTTTGGAAGAATTCGTCGGCTATGTAGCGCGCCAGGCACGGTTGCAGGAAACTCGCTACCTCATCGATGCCTACTGCGGATCTGGCTTATTCGCACTATGCCTTGCGCCGCATTTCCATAAGGTGGCAGCCGTAGAGGTCTCCGAGGCTGCCGTCGACTGGGCGCGAAAAAATGCCGAAAAAAATGCCGTGACCAACGCAACCTTCCTCGCCGCCAGCGCAGAAGCGATTTTCGCGGACATCACCTTTCCCGCCAAAGAAACCACGGTCATCATCGATCCACCTCGCAAGGGCTGCACGCCTGAATTCCTTCAACAGCTCATTGCCTTCGCCCCAAGGCGCGTCGTCTATGTTTCCTGCGATCCCGCCACCCAAGTGCGAGATCTCGCCATCCTTCGCGATGCAGGATTTACTCTTACCGAAGTCCAACCCTTCGACCTCTTCCCGCATACCCGCCACGTCGAAAACATCATGACGTTTGACGGTCCCACCACACTTCACCCTCATCCCTAATGCCCATGTCTGACGATTCCTCCATTACCGTACTCGAACTGGCCGAACTCCTGAAAAGCCAACCACAGATCTGTTTGATCGATGTGAGAGAACCCGAGGAGCATGCACTGGCATCGATTTCTGGCAGCGAACTGATTCCCCTGTCGACGCTGCCCGCTCAGACGCATCGCTGGTCGCTCGAACAACCAATCTATGTGCATTGCAAAGCCGGAGGCCGCTCGGCCCGCGCGGTGCAATTTCTCAAGACCCAAGGGTTTACGCAAGCGACCAACGTTTCCGGCGGCATGGACGCCTGGCTCGAAGAGGGTTTGCCAGTTTCAAAGGATGACGCGGAATAAGATCCCACTCATGCCTTCTTGATCGGATGCGAGGTTCGCAACGATCCGACCGCAAGGCAAGGATGCCTCAACATTCCCCATCGCCTACCGCACAAAAAAAGACTCCGGGCATTGAACCCGGAGCCTCATGTTTTTTGTTTTTGTTTTCAGCTCAGGCTGAAGTTTTCCCAGAGGAAAAAGCATCGACCCAAAAATTCATCATCAATTCGCTGCCGCAGGATAGACAATGCGATAGAAGCCCTGACCAGGAAGAGGATTGGGGTCGTCGTAGGTAACCGATCCATCTTGTGGCGCAGTCGTGGTGCCAATCTGTGTCCAACCCGTAAGGTTCGAGGAGCGTTGAATTCCATAGACTCGTCCGGGAATACCAGTGAAGCTCAGGCGTTTGACTCCGCCCGTGAAATCCGAAAGCACGGCGTTCTTGCTGGGATCAGTGAAGAGCGTGTCCACGGCGGGAGGGGCATTGACCGTGACGGAGACATTCAAGGTGACTGGCTTATTGCTGACCAAATCCGTCGGCGTGAAAGTTACGCTCTGGTTGGCAGTCCCCGCCGCAGGAGCGGTAGCGGGCGTGGTAAAAGCAAAACTACCAGGAACACTGGCCACACCACCGGACAAGGTCGAGTCAGCGAGGGTCTGCCCTTCGTTGATGGCAGAGGCCGTAGGAGCTGTGGTGATGGAGGGAGTTCCTTTCTCTGCAACACTGACAAGCAAGCGAACGTCATCAACACGCCAGTTGGTGGTGTTTTGCGAAGGATTGCCCGCGCCAGAATGACCGTAAATGCGATACGTTTGAGCAGCATCAAAAACGATGGCGAGACCCGTGTGGGATTTGAGCGCCCAAGCACTGTCATTGTTCAGAGTGCCGGTAAACAGATCCGCTGTGTAGTTGTCTGCAGAACTGCGAACGGTATATGCCTGAGGACCCGTAGAAGTGGAACGACTGCCGAAACTAAAGTCCGTGATCGTCGCCTTATAGCCTGAGGCGGCCGTGAGGCTGAACTCAAAGTATCCGCTCCCATTCGCCGCAGTGCTGAGCGTGCCAGCACGCGCCGCAAGGCCTGCATTCGTCGTGCCACTGAAGGTGCCCGTTGTGGAAACTGAAGTCGTGGTCAACAATGCGTTGTTTGTTCCCAAGTTGTTGCCGCGGGAAAACACCGAGGCAGTCAGGTTGGTCGGAGAGCTGGCGGCCGTATCGACGTCGCCTGTGAAGGACCACAATGCAGGCACAGGAGTAACGACCAATTCACGCTCGAGCGATGCGGGATTGTAGTTGTCGTCTCCTGCCTGACTGGCGGTGATGAAGGTGGAACCGACGCCTGTGATCGTGACAGTATTGCCCGATACGGTTGCCACAGAATCATTGCTGCTTGCAAAACTCACGGTCAAAGTAGAAGTCGATGTAGCAGTGAGCGTGAAGGGAGCATCGGCGATGGAGCGTGATGCCAGAGCAGCAAAAGTGATGGTCTGGTCTGCCTTGACGATGGTTCCCGTCAAAGTGGGCTGAGTCACCGCATAGTTGTTGGCATCCGTGCCAGTGATGGCCATGTTCGTGGTCACCGTGAGATTGTCACCCGGACTGGCTTGGGAAAAGGTTCCGGTCCCATCATTCGTGAGAGTCACGACGTCTCCGCGAATCAGTCCATCCAGCGTAGCTCCGATGATCGTTGCCGTGGTGCTTGCGTTGTAGGGGCGAGTGGTCACAACAGCGCCGATCACATCGAGATTCTTGGCTGTGATGTTTGCGGAGAGGATGGGCTGCGTCACGGTGTAGTTGGCAGTGGGAGCGTCGTATTCACCCGTGCGCACAAGAGATTTACCATTGCCCACAGTCTTGTTGGCGAAGGCCCAAGTCACCGTGTTCGAGGGAGAAGAGCTTTCGCCATTGACCATTCCATCGTATTGCGCCGTGCCTGTCACACTGACGTCCGTGTTGCCATCGTATTCCTTATTCGCTGCCGAAAGTCCAGTGATCGTGAGCTCCTTGGTCGCTTGGGTGTTGCCCGACGCTGTTGTCGAAGCACTCAAGGAAACAGCTCCTCCGCCCGATACCGTGATGCTCGCACTATTGTAGGCACCTGCGGCTGCTGTTGCCTTCATGCGAACATACACCACAGTGGCGGAAATCGCTCCATCCGTGGCGACGAGGCTCAACTGATCGGCATAACCGGATCCGGCTGACAACGAAACTTCCAATCCCGTGGGAGCCGTGACGGTCAAATCCCCCGAGAGAGTAGAGCCAGAAACGGTGAAATTCTGAGGAGCGGATGCGGTGCCATAAGTGGAGCTGAGCGCAGCACCTAGGATCGCTGGTGTCACAGAAATGGTCGCATCGGCGGGTGCTTCCGGCGTGCCTTGTGTGGTGGAGGATGCCGCACCGCTGCCGATTGCGTTCACGGCGCGAATCTGCACATCGTAGACCGTTCCATTGACCAGGCCTGAAATCAGCAGCGGGCTTGAGACAACAGTTGGGGAGGGAGTGATCCAGTCAATGCCACCGTTGACGGAGTATTCGTAATTGCTGATGGAAACGCCACCGTTATTGGCTGGCGCGTTAAAGGCGACACTGAGCTGTTGATTCCCCGCAGTGATCGAAGTGATGGATGGTGCGGGAGGAACCACACCGAGAATCGAAGCGGATAGAGATGGTTGCGTTACGCTATAATTGGTAGTAGGCGCGGCAAAACTCCCTGTGCGAACCAAGCTCTTTGCTGTGCCCACGGCAACATCCGCAAACGCCCAGGTCACCGTGCCAGTGACGGAGAAGGTTTCACTATTGGCCAGACCGACATACGCCGGAGTTCCGGTAACGGTGGCGTCCGTCGTGCCGTCCCAGTTTTTGTCCTGTGCGCTCAGACCACTGATCGTCAGAGCTTTGGCCGCAACTGCATTGCCAGAAGCAGGGGTAGTAATGTTGACTGGGGTTGCGCCCGTGCTTGTCAGGATGATGTTCTGCGCGTTGTAGGTTCCCATCACAGTCGCAGAGGCGGCGAGTCGGATGCGCAAGTTGCCGCTTGCCGAACCACTGCTTTGGATCCATGTCGCTGTGCCGCCGTAGGTGCTGCCATCCGAAGACACTTCGAATCCAGTAGGTGCTGTAGCAACAAGGTCGGTGGTAAGGTTTGTGCCGCTGACGGCAAAAACCTGTTCGGCAGAAGCGGTTCCATAAGTCGTCGTGAAGGCCGTTGCCGTGGCAGATCCGATGATCGTGGGCGCAGGAGCCGCGACTTTCAGAGACACATTGTCGTAAGAGGCTGGTTGGTCTGCACCAGTCGCGCCTTGCCAATGTCCTCCGGTGTAACGCATTCCGGAAGTCGACGTGTAAGTGGAATCAACCGCAGAACCTTGGCTGACAAGAGTTCCCGTGCTCGGATCCGCAAATGCCGTGCTTCCATCATTGCGAAGGAATAACTCCCATCGATTGGTGGAAGGTGTATATGTGACGCGCACACTCAGATAATTAGCGCCAAAATCCGTCAAGCCCGTCGTATTGCTTGTGATGATATTCGTCAAAGTGCTTTGAATGCCTGTTCCGTATTTGACCAAACGAATCGGATCAACGGTTCCACTCTGTCCTAGCACCACGGCATATCCACTACCAGCGGTAGCCGACGTTGCGCTCGTGCCCGCCAAAATGAATCCTACACCATAGGAACCGGAACCAAATCCAGCTGGATCGGTGCGGATCGAACGCATGTTGAATTCCCAAGTCACCACACCCGTGTTGCTCGACAAACTCGTATTCCATCCAGAAACCGCATTGGTATCGCGATAACCGAATACCCAGCCATTGGCGTTCCCTGATCCTGAAGCATCGTTGGTCAGATCCAGAATGCCGCCGTTGATTCGCGCACCCCAATCAGCTCCCGAGCGCGACAAGGTCCATGTCGCACTGGTGCCGATCAGACCGTCTGTATCATAACTCGTGCCCGTGCTGGCATCAAAGTTGTCGCTTATGACCGTTGTCTGAGCCAATGCCAATTGTGAGCCAAAAAGCCCGCACGCCGTCCATACGGCGGCAAGCGTCCGAAGCATCAGAGCTACTCCTTGCGAATACGCTGATGCAAAAACAGGTGGTGAAGAGATGTTGGAATGCATAGTGGTAGTGGTGGTAAAACTTGCGCAAGCAATGAACCAATATTCAAGATTCCTTCCTGAGGAAGGGCGTTTATGGAAACAAAGTCGTCACCTGTGGAGGGAACTCGCGAGCCCATTCGCTTCATGCACATGTGAATCGAATCTCCCGACCATAGGCAAAAAAAAGCTTAGCAAAAACCATGCCATGGTTCTTCAGCACCTAGATTCTTAAAAAATACGACGAAAAAAACGTCTGATTTTTGCAGGAAAAAATGGATCGTGATCGCCAACGAAGCACGGACCTCCGGTCCGCGTCTTACCCCACCATGTTGCGGACCAGAGGTCCGCGATCCGACGCGCTCCAGCAAGTCAACAAAAAGCCCGCTTTTCGCGAGGAAAAGCGGGCGTGATGATTTTGGCAAGGAGGCTTAGGCAATGATTTGCCCAAGCACGTAGGGCAAGATGCCGCCGGCGCGGTAGTAGTCGATCTCCACGGGGGTATCGAGACGGACGACAACGGGCACATCGAAGCTTGTGCCATCGGATTTTTTCACGACCAGGGTCGCTTGACTTTGCGGTTTGATGTCGTTGCTGATGCCCACCAAACTGAACGTGGCATCGGCGAGGTCTTTGACTTGATCGTAGTCCTCCTTGTTGACGAAGTTGCAGGGCAGCACGCCCATACCGACGAGATTGCTGCGGTGAATGCGCTCGAAGGACTTGGTGATCACAGCCTTGACGCCGAGCAGATTGGTGCCCTTCGCGGCCCAGTCGCGACTGGAACCCATGCCGTAGTCCTCACCACCGATGACGATGAGCGGCGTGCCGTTTTGAGCGTGGAACACAGCGGCATCGTAAATGGCCACGGTATCATCGTTGAACTTGGTGACACCACCTTCCACACCAGGAACCATCAGGTTCTTGATACGCACGTTGGCAAAGGTGCCGCGGGTCATGATGCGGTCATTGCCACGACGCGAGCCATAGGAGTTGAAGTCAGCGAACTCGACACCGTTGTCCGTGAGGTAACGTCCGCCTGGGCTGTCCTTCTTGATGGCACCCGCGGGTGAAATGTGATCGGTAGTGACGCTGTCGCCAAAGATGCCGAGCGGTTTGGCATCGATGATTTCCTCGATGTTGCGCGGTGTAGGCGTGAAACCATCAAAGAACGGTGGCTCCTGAATGTAGGTCGATTGACGATCCCACTCATACACATTGCCTGTGGAGGACTTGATGTTGTTCCACTTCGGATTCTGGTCGGAGAAACCGGTATAGAGACGCTGGAAAACATCGGGTTTGAGCGAAGCATTCATCGCGGCCTCGACCTCGGCGGAAGTAGGCCAAATATCAGCAAGATAGACGGGCTTACCATCGGCGGAAACCCCGAGCGCATCTTGGCTCAGATCGATATCCACCGTGCCTGCGATGGCATAGGCCACCACGAGCGGCGGTGACATGAGGAAGTTCGCCTTGATCGATTGGTGCACGCGAGCTTCGAAGTTGCGATTACCGGAAAGCACGGAAGCGGCGACGATATCCTCGGCTTTCACCACGTCCTCGATGCCCTTGTCGAGCGGACCGGAGTTACCGATGCAAGTCGTGCAGCCGTAGCCCACGGTTTGGAAGCCGAGCTTGTCCAGTTCATCCTGCAAGCCCGTTTTGTTGAGGTAATCCGTCACCACGCGCGAGCCGGGTCCCAGCGAGGTTTTCACGGAAGGCTTGACGGTCAGACCGAGCGCGTTGGCTTTTTTCGCCAGCAACCCAGCGGCCAGCATCACGCTGGGGTTGGATGTATTGGTGCAGCTCGTGATGGCGGCGATGAGAACGGAGCCGTGCGAGATCGTATCAGTCACGCCGCCTTTGCTGTCAACGACGACCGTAGCGCTCTTGGACTCGGACTTACCGTAGCCATCAGGCGCAGGAGCGCCAAGGATCTCGCTCCACTTCGATTTGAGGGCATCCACATCGATGCGATCCTGCGGGCGCTTCGGTCCGGCGACGCCGGGCTTGACCGAGGAGATATCGAGCTCGACGACTTGAGAAAACTCCAGCGCGTCCTTGTCGGTAGGAATCCCCCAGAGGCCTTGCGCCTTGTAGTAATTTTCCACGGTCTGGCAAAGTTCCTCGCTGCGACCTGTGCCGCGGAGGTAGCCAGTGGTGATTTCATCGATGCCGAAAAAGCCCATGGTGGCTCCGTATTCTGGGGCCATGTTGGCGATGGTCGCACGGTCAGGCAGCGAGAGCGCTTTAGCACCAGGCCCGTAGAACTCGACAAATTTCCCGACGACTTTTGTTTTGCGCAGCATTTCGGTCACGCGCAACACGAGGTCGGTCGCGGTGACGCCAGCAGCGAGTTCGCCACTGAGATAGACGCCCACCACTTCGGGAACGAGGAACGTCACGGGCTGGCCGAGCATACCCGCTTCCGCCTCGATGCCGCCCACGCCCCAACCGACCACGCCGAGACCATTGATCATGGTGGTGTGGGAGTCGGTTCCCACAAGGGTATCGGGGTAAAACACGCCCTCTTTTTCCAGAACGCATTTCGCAAGATACTCAAGGTTCACCTGGTGAACGATGCCGATGCCGGGAGGCACGACTTTGAAGGTATCGAAGGCCTGCTCGCCCCATTTCAGGAACTCATAGCGCTCGCGGTTGCGATGGAACTCGAGATCGAGGTTGCGGGAGAGAGAATCACCCGTGCCGGCATAGTCGACCTGCACGCTGTGGTCCACCACTAGGTCCACGGGAACCAGCGGCTCGATCATTTTGGCGTCCTTGCCCATGCGGTCTACTGCCGAGCGCATGGCCGCCAAATCGACCAGCAAGGGCACACCGGTGAAGTCTTGCAGCACGATACGAGCCACCACGAAGGGGATTTCGTAATCGCCAGGATTTTTCGGCTGATAGGCCGCCAGGTTGGCAATGTCCTTGTCCGTGACTTTCAGGCCATCGTGATTGCGCAGCAAGCTTTCCAGAACGATGCGGATGGAAATCGGCAAGCGGGATAGGTTCGCGTAACCTTGTTCGGCCAGTGCTGGAAGCGAGTAAAATTTGCCCTCTTGGCCCGAACCCGTGGTGAATGTGCGCAGTGTATTCATGAGTGTATGAGTGAAAAACCATCCAACGCATTCTCCCCTCGCAGAAAGCATGCGTCGCGCGCGGACAGTATAGAATTTCGCCGATTTGGCAAGCTACGAGGCGGAAAATTTTGCAATTTCCCGCAATCGAGCATGAACAAGCGCCACTCTCCCTGTTGCCTCATAAATCGAGCACACCGAAAGGTTCCTGAATGATCGGGATCGTTGCCTCATAGTTGAGACACCATAGCGGCTTTGTTTTTGGTGGTTGGTTTGGTTGCCCTTGCGGGCGCTTCGGAGCGTAGCGGAGAAGGGCCCGCAAGGGCAAGCGCTTCCTCTTCCTCCATCGCATAGAGCCTCTCTCGGTGGCTCCAGAACTCGTTTTCGAGTCGGCGGATTTCCTTTCTCATGGCAAATGGATTGAGTTCCGCCAGTTGCTTTTCGAGCTTGTGCTGTTCTTCTTTCCGCAGGTCGCCGCTATCGATGAGACGTTGCGCGGGGGTGCGCCCTTTCTTTTCATGACGCCGGATCTGGCGACTCCC
>CAMCIC010000005.1 GCA_945874895.1 Akkermansia muciniphila
CTTGCGCGCATCTTCTTTGTGTATTCGTCGGTGCTTTTTTCACTCATACTCATGGCTGGCGCCATGGTGTCTCCTTTTATGAGGCAACGGCACTCTCCCATTCGCTCTCAGTAATATTTTCGGTGTCCGCTTCAATGAGGCAACACGCGCGATGAGAAGAAAGCGCTTTTTGATTGACGCTGAGGCGGCATTTGCTAGCATGCTGACCTAACAAACAAGGAGTTTACAAGTGGACAACGGATTGTTGCATACGGAAAAAATCATCGCGGACCGAAAAACGTTCTACATTGACCTCAAGGAAAATTCACGAGGCATGGTGGTAAAAATCACCGAGGACGTCGGAGGCAATCGCGATACCATCATGGTTCCGGCGGAGATACTCGGAGATTTCATCCAAGCTCTCCAAGACGTCAAAGCTACCGCCAGCCAACATGCGGATTGATCCGTTTTTGCGGCTAGGTCCGTCACTCCTCCACATTTCATGAATACCCCCGCCTCTGTTACAGTCGCAAGGCTCACCTACGTTTTGATCTGCGAACTGCTCGCCGTTGCGGTTTCACTGACTTTTTCCGATGCGCTCCCCCTTTGGTTGTCATTGGCGGGAGGCTTATCAATCGCGGGATTTTTTATCCTGATCGAAAGCACCCTGAAGGGTTTCACTTTGCGCGGATTTTCCACTGCCACCTTTGGATTGGGCGTAGGATTGTTTTGTGCGTGGCTCATCACCCGCGTGGATATTGCCGAACTGGTGGCCAACATGGTCAGGGAGAACGCGCCCGCACCCTCGGACGATCAGAGCATCGAACGACGTTTCATCATCAATGAGAGGGCGGACGCCATTCGTCTTGCCATCAACGTTTCGCTCTACTCGAGTCTAGGGTTTCTCGGTGCGGCCATCGCCCTGCGCAGCAATCGCGATGATTTCGCATTCATCATTCCCTTTGTGCGCTTCCGTCAAGAAGGGTCCCAGGGGCGACCTGTGGTATTGGATGCCGATGCGGTCATGGATAGCCGCGTCATCAATATCGCCAAGGCAGGATTCCTTGGCGGTCGCATGATCGTGCCAAGCTTCGTTTTACAAGAAATCCAGCAACTGGCCGCGGCAACGAACGTCACGCACCGCCTGCGTGGAGAACGAGGGGTGGAGATCCTAGCAAAGATGAAAAACGATGGAAATACGCAGGTGTCCATTCACGAGGCAGGACCACTTTCCGACGACGCCCCCCACCACACGCGAATGATCGAAGTCGCCCGCATCGTCGATGGCCGGATTCTTACCAACGATGAGACCTTGGCGAAGATCGCGCGTTTGCAGGGAGTTCTTGTTCTCAATTTGCACGAGTTGACCGATGCCTTGAAGCCCTCTATCGTCGTTGGCGAAAAGATTCGGTTGGCACTGGTTCGGCCGGGAAAAGACGAGCATCAGGCGGTGGGCTATTTGAGCGATGGCACCATGATTGTCGTCAATCAGGCATTGTCACTGATCGGCACGACCCAGACGGTGGACGTGATCAGCACCCTCCAGACCAACAATGGCATGATGGTGTTCGCCGAGTTGGCACCAAGTTGAGTCTAGGAAAAATCGCTCTTTTCGCGGCTACTGGCTTGACTCCGTGATCCAATGCGGCCAACATGTGTCGCCATGTTGTCTGACTATTTGCCCGTCTTCTTTCAAATGCTCATCGCGATCGGCTTTGCCGCAGTTGTGTTGTCCTTGAGTGTCGTGTTTGGCAAATCTGCTCGGACCAACCTGACCAAAGATAGTCCCTATGAGTGCGGCATGCTACCGATCGGCGATGGTGCGCCCCGTTTCTCCGTCAAATTTTATCTGGTAGCCATGTTGTTCGTGATATTCGACATCGAAGTGGTGTTCATGTATCCTTGGGCTGTGCAGTTTCGCGACATGGTTCAAGTCTCCGCGGTTCCCTTGCTCAGCATCGCAGGCTTCGCAGGAATCCTAGCCTTGGCGTATGTATACGCATTGAAAAAAGGTGCCTTGAACTGGAAAAACTGAGTCACGGCCGCTGCCGCTCACACGGAGTGAACGGCATCAATCAATTCCTTCGCAAACCGCAGCACCGCGTCTACAGGTTTTGGGTCGTGAGCATGCAATTCGACTTGTTTCACGAGCGCAGATCCCACGATTACCCCATCAGCATGCTGGCCTACTTCCTTTGCTTGCTCGGCATTGGAAATGCCAAAACCCACGCACACGGGAACGCTCGCATGTTGTTTGAGAGAGGCTACCAAACTCCCTACATGAGCCGATGGTGCGCCATGTGCGCCGGTGACGCCGGTGCGAGATAGAGCGTAGATGAAACCCTCCGCTTGAGCGGCTAACATTTTGGCACGCGGTTCGGGAGTGTTCGGAGCGATCAGACGAATTCTCAACAAGTCCGGATTGCCATCAAAATCATGGCTTTGTCCCGCCTCATCAGGCGGCAAATCCAACAACAGAATGCCATCGGCTCCCGCTGCTACGGCATCGATTTGGAACTGTTCAAACCCGTATGCAAAGATCGGATTCAAGTAGGTAAAAAGAACGATCGGAGTCTGATGAGTCTGGCGGAAGTCACGGATCAAATCCAAGACTCGCTTGGTGGTCATGCCTGCCTTGAGGGCGCGTTCAGCCGCCATTTGATTGACGACACCATCCGCAAGTGGATCGGAAAAAGGCAATCCCAGTTCCAGCACGTCAGCTCCGGCGTCGGCTAGGCCTTTCAGAATTTCCAAGGAGCGCTGGTAATCTGGATCGCCTGCTGCGACGTAAGCGACAAATGCTTTTTTCCCCTGCTGCCGGAGTGTTTCAAATGTTCGGGTGATTCGATTCATGAAATGTATTAGCGTTTTTTGATTCGTTTGCCAGACAAGCGAGTTGCCAGCAAGTTGGGACACATGCCTTTCAATCGCAACTGCTCGCAACCGGCCTCAATGTGGATGGATTGTCGGATGGGACGATAACCGAGTCTGCGCGTGATGCAATCATTGAGTAGATCGATGTGAGCATTCTCGAACTCCACTACCTTTCCACAGTCGACACACACCAAATGGTTGTGGGATGGTTTATCGAGAAAATTGGGATCGTAGGTTTTTTCCTCGGAGCCCAAATCGATCTCCCGCAGCAGTCCGGCTTCCACAAGAAGACTGATCGTGCGATACACCGTGGCCCGAGAGGCCCTCGAATCCGTTCGGTGAATCCGATCAAAAAGTTCCTCGGCGGTAAAATGTTCATCCTTTGAAAAAATGAGACGAACGATCGAGTCGCGCTGCGTAGTGCGACGCAGCGAACGGCGTTTTACAAATTCATTGAAGCGCTCGAGAATCTCGTCTTCCATTCCTCAGAGGCAGACTATGCCATGTCAGAGGGATGAAAAGAAAAAAGCGCTATCAGACGTGGATCGGAGGGAATTACGGCGGGGATAGGGTCTGGGGAACCAACGCGGTCCGCACTTTGGGTGTGATATCACCATAGATGCCCACCAAAGCCATGCCGATCAGACCCAGGAAGCCGCCAAATGCGCCTGTCATGGCCGTGCACATGCTAACGACAAAGGGAGTAAAAAACAGCAGACCCATCACTAGCCAGCTGGGTTTCACCTCGAACGCATGCACCACGAGTCGCATTCGTGATCGGGCCACGGCGAGCCCAAGAACCACATAGCAAAAGGTCGCGCTCAATCCGTTGAGGTTGAAAAAGATCGCAAACAGTGATGCATGCATCTTGTGAGTGACCATCGCGCAAAAAAAGAGAGCGACCACAGAGGAAAACAGGAACGAGCCCACGAACAACAGCACGATGCCGATGCGCGCGCCGATGTGACGGAACGATGATGCGCCGATGGCACCAGCCGAACAGACAGCAGCACAGCCCAGAACGGAAAGACCACACATCAGCTCCTGCAATAACTCGACACCTCCGATGAAATAACGGACCACGACGTAAGGCAGCAGAGAGATGAAGGAAAGCGCACAAATTCCCCAGAGAATGAAAAACTTGCCTTTCACTACCGCCCAACGGTCGAGTCGAGTCAGCAAGAGCAATTCATGATTTCCCTCGTCGAGCTCCTGCCCCATGAGGACAAGCCCCCCTAGGGGCATGGCCACACCGCAGACCAGCGACACGACAATCCAAAATGGTCCAGACGTAGCCAGCATCCACAAATTGAGAATACCAGGATATTCGTTACGGGCGACAGTTCCTGTCGAAAACTCCGTGGCCATGGCCGCAATCGCCAATGCATGGATGCCCAAAAATGGATAGACAAAACTAGCGCGACGCATCCCCTGCTGCAATTCCTTCACTGTCATTGGATGCAGTCGATCCGGCAGTTCCTGCGCGACATTCATTACAGTCGATAGTTTGACGTGAATCGATTTTCTGGCAAGATCTCAATGGAAGAGAATGGATTTTTCCCGCGCGTCTCTCAACCGCCGCGATGAAGCCAGTCATGGAGTGATTGGGCGAAGGCTTGAGGAATGCCGCGACAACGAGAGATGAGTGCCACATCCGCCCTGCGCAGTTCTGCCACCGATCCGAACTGCTTCATCAGAATCAATTTCCGGCCCGCGGTCATCCCTGGGCAATCATCCAGCAAACTCTCGCGCATGCGACGCCGCAGCAACAGCGAATTGTATGAATTGGCGAAGCGGTGAGCTTCATCGCGGATGCGCTGCAATAATTTCAACGCTCCGCGGTCGTGAGGAATCACCAGTGGATCGCTTTCACCGGGGCGAAACACCTCTTCCCTCTGTTTCGCCAACCCGATGATGGGTAGCTCATGAAGCTGAAGCTGATGCAATTCCGCGAGAGCACTGCTGAGTTGTCCTTTCCCCCCATCGACAATGACCAAATCCGGCAATAGAACCCTAGCCTTGCCCTCACGAGCGAGTCGCCGTTGACTCTCCACCACGCTCTCCTGGCTTTGCTCCGCCGCATCTGGATTCGCCACGGAATTTTCCAAAAGAATGCGGGAATAACGGCGCCGCACCACCTCCGCCATACTGGCAAAGTCATCCTGCCCTTTCACCGTCCTGATGCGGTATCGGCGATAAGCTTGGTTGTCGGGCACACCATCCACGAACCGCACCATTGATGCCACAATGTGAGTGGAAGAAACATTCGAAATATCGAAACATTCCATCACCCGCGGTGGTCCGGGCAAATCCAGCCAGTCTCCCAGCTCCGCAAGGTCCTCGCTGGGTTTTACAGTGGTGGGAAGTCCACGACCTCGCGAAAACTGTCGAGTAGGATTGAGTGTGAGCTCAAGGTTCTGGATCATATCGCGCAGCAACGCCGCGCGCTCGAAATGCATGGATTCTGCGGCCGATGTCATTTCCTCGCGCAACTCATCAAACATCTCACGTTTCCCCTTCCCTTCGAGCAAACGGCACACTTCATCGACTCGAGTGCGATACGCCTCGCGAGAGATTCGCCCCACACAGGGTGCAGCGCAATTGCGGATCACATCGGCATGGCAGTGCCGGTAGTCCTGCTCTCCGGGTTCGAAGGCACGACATGTTCTCAAACCGAATTTGCGGTTGAGCCACTCGACGGAAGCCCGCAAAGCGGCAGAGTGAGCGAATGGACCAAAATAGCGGGCTTGATCGTCTTTTTTCAACCGTGTCATCACGAGACGCGGCCAAGGATCGAGCAGGTTGACCTTCACGAGGTAAAATCGCTTGTCATCACGAAAGCTCACATTGTAGCGAGGCCGATAGTCCTTGATCAATTTGCCTTCTAGAATCAGTGATTCCTGTTCATTACGGACGACAAAAAACTCAAAGTCCCAGATGGCCTCGATCAGTGCTCGGGTTTTGGCATCTGCCCTCGTTTTGCGGGATGCCATGAAATAGCTCGACATCCTTTTGCGCAGATCCTTGGCCTTTCCCACATAGATGATGGAGCCGATTCGGTCCTTCATCAGGTAGACCCCCGGTTGGTGGGGAACATCCCGCAATTTGATTCTGAAATCCGCTTTCTCCATGCCTTACGCCCCGTTGCGCAAGTCTACGCGAATCGGACAAAATCACAAACGGAATCCCGCGATCTGTCATTGCCCTTGGAAAAAAACATGATACAATTGTCACATACATGAACCTGAGTTTTCGAATTATCCTCTTTTGGGCCATGGCCTTGTTAGGCTCTGCGAATGCAGCGGAAAAAGCCGCCGATCAGACGAAAAACATCCGAGAACTCAATTTTTTGGATTTTTTCGTTCAAGGAGGCCCCGTAATGTATCCTCTTGCCTGCCTCTCAATCGTATCCGCCACCCTCTGCCTGCTGTATCTTTTCACCATCCGCCAAAACTCTGTGGTCTCGGACCGATTCATGGATGCGGCAGAGGCGATGATCCGCTCGCGAGACCTTCAGGGATTGACCGCTTTTTGCCGCAATCAGTCGGAATGCATGGCTCGCATTACACAGCGCGTCCTCGATTTCATCCTTGCCAACCCGAGCGTCACTCTTGCCGAAGTTCGTGAGATTACCGAATCAGAAGGTTCGCGACAGGCCAGCATTCTTAGCAGTCGCGTCAGCTATCTGAACGACATCGGCAACATCGCTCCCATGCTCGGCCTGCTCGGAACGGTGCTTGGCATGATCGAGGCATTTCTTGATCTCTCGCAAGGCAACGAAGGCGTCAAACAAATGCAATTGTCTTCGGGGATCACGACGGCTCTGATCACAACGGCGGCGGGTCTTATCATCGCCATTCCTAGCCTGCTTTCCTACGCATTTTTCCGGACCCGCACCCAACGCTACATCGGAGAACTGGAAGCTGCTTCAAGCCACCTCGTGGCTCTCTTGCAGACACTTACGGTGAGAAATCCAGCATCCGCCGCGGCAACCTTGCGCGGCAAGGATTCCCCAATCAACAACGGTCAGGAAAACTGATCCATCATCGGAAAGACCATGAAGTTTCAGAAAAAAGATTTGGAGCCTACCGTGTGTCAAATGGCACCCATGATCGATATCTTGTTTCTATTGTTGACCTTTTTTATCATCACATGGCAATGGTCACGCTCGGAGACCGAGGTGGATGTATCGGTGCCCACCACAGCAGAAGGCGCAGATCCCATGCGGGTGCAGGGGGAAAAGATCATCAATGTTCTTGCGGATGGAACCGTCGTCGTTGACAAAAATCCGCTGACTCAGGAGCAGTTGTTCGTGATCATGAAAAAATTGTCTGAGCTCTACAAAAACCAGCCCATCCGTTTGCGGGCCGATGCCAAAACCGAGTATCAGCACGTCATCAATGTCATCTCCACCTGCACCAAAGCTGGCATCTGGAACATTTCCTTTGCCACGCAACGTCCCCAAGCATCGGAGTAAGCCCACTTGTTGTCACCCCACGCCTTCATGAAAATTGCCACACTCGCTTTATTGATTCTAGGCATGACCGTCCATGGTCAACAGCCCGGGGGGGATAACGCCTTGCAAGTGGACCTCGCGGATGGGCTCTTCCAGCGCGCGAAAAACCTCTACGGTGCTGGCGCGAGCAGCACGAACATCGATCAACGCATCGCACAATTCACACGGGCTGGTGAACTTTTTGCGGAGTTTTTGCAGCGCAATCCACGCCATGCCGAGGCCCGTTCCGCCGAATACTATTACGCTCTCTGTTTCTACAACTCCGGTCGGCTCGATGATGCGAAGCGAATATTCGCTGCGATCATTCAAAACCAGCGAACCGGCCCCTACGTGGCTGCTGCTAGCTCGGTGATGGCAGGTGATTCTTTTGAAAACAAAGATTACGCCACAGCGGCTGCGCTTTATGCCAAATTATCGGCCCATGCGGTCCGAGCGGCAGACAGACAACGCGGGTATTATTTTGAGGCCTTATGCCATCACTATCGCAATCGCGAGCGCGAGGCCCTAGCTTGTTACCAAAAAGTGCTGGCCGACCCCGAAGCTGCCACCAGTCCCTATCTTCACTCCTCACGCAGCGCTGTGGGAGCCCTGCTCCTAAAACAGGGCAACGCGGAACAGGCGTTGCCGCATTTCGAAGATATTCTCCGGTCCACTGCTCCTGATAAATCCAAGGCCGAGGCGAGTTTGTATGCGGGAGTGACATGCTTGCAATTGAAGGATCAGGCAAAGGCCGAGATGCATTTCAAAAACGTGCTCAGCCATCAGGATGAAAACTGGCGCCCTTTTCATGCGGACGCACTTACGTCGATGATGCAGATCCGCTTCGATGCGAAAAAATACGCGGAAGTCATTCAAATCTACCGCTCAAACCCCCTGAGCACCCATGATGAGCGCCAAGCCAAGCGTGCCAACGTGGTCGCTCGTTCCTACATGTTGCTAGAGCAATATCTCGAAGCGATCCCTCTGTTTCTCGAAGTGCAGAAACTCGCTCCTGAAACATCCCTTGCTTTCGATGCCTCCTACAGCCGTTTGCTCTGTTTTTACAAAATCGATGGAAAGCACATCGCAGAACAGGTCGATGCCTTTCTGGAAATCTACGAAAAAGCCCACAAGACCCACCCGCGCCTTCACGCAGCATTGATGATGAAGGCAGGAGCCTTGCAAAACCAAGGAAAAATCAAAGAAGCCGCAGATACGTACAATCTGATTGATGTATCGCTGATTGCCGATAGCAATCGTGCCAATCTGCTCTATCAGCGTGGTTGGTGCTTGGCGAACGCGAAGGACCATCAAGGAGCGATCCGATCGTTGACTCGGTTTTTGGAAGATTACCCCTCCGACAAACGCGGTGCGGAAGCTCTCGCGCTGCGGGGTGATTCCTATCTTGAGTCAGGTGATCGCGAAGCGGCACTGCGTGATTTCGGACGCATCATCGAGGCAAAGCCAGGGAATCAACTCGCGTCGTATGCTTGGCAAAAAACGGCCAACGTGAAAAAACTCAACAACGATATGGAAGGTATGGTGAGCGCGTATGAGACGCTGCTGGGGCAATTTTCTGACCTTCCTCCTGCTACGATCGCAAATGCGGAGTTTTACATCGGATACGGGCAAGGCAAGCTCAACCGACACAAGGATGCCGTAATCCACCTGAAAAAAGCCCGCGAGATCGATGCCAAAACCTACGGCAGACGTGCCGGTCTCCTTCTGATCTCAAGCTATTTTCAACTGGAACAAATTGATCCCCTGTGCGAGGAGATCGACCAATCGATCGACAATGGATACTCCGACAAAGTATCCCCAGCGCTCGTATCTTGGGCCGGCATGCAATCCTTAGGCTTGGCCAAGGGCGAACAGGCAGCGAGATTTTTCATGCTTATTGCTAATCCCGAAGAACCACGTAGAACGCCCCGTGATGTTTGGCGCAACTTGGGCAAGGCACAGATCATGTGCAAGGATTACCAACGTGCCTTGCAGTCGATCGGGAACGTGCTTGCAGTGGATGATAACAACCAGTCCAAAGCAGATGCCATTCTGGATCAAGCGCGCTGCCACCTCGCTCTCAAAAACCTCACTGAAGCAAAAAAAACGATGGAAGCTTGCTTCGAACTTAAACCGCAAGGGGCACTCGAAGCGGAAGCCAGCATCGTGTTCGGTGACGTTTGGATGGCCCTGCAAAAACCCGAAGAGGCCCAAAAGAAATACGCGGGAGTGGCCTTATTGATTGAAGACAAACGCCTCAAACCGATGGCAATCTCTCGGCTGATCAAGGCGCTAGAAGCGAACCAAGATCTTGACAAAGCTGCCGATTACCGCAAGGAACTTGCAGAGCAGTTTCCCCAGTGGAAAGAAGACAACCCATAAGCGCCATAGAGTCCCCCCTGCATGAGCGATGCCAGTTCATCCCCTTCATCCCGTTTCCGATCCATCCCCTACCGCCGTCCCTTCTACATGGCCGTATTCTGGACGATCATGCACTTGTGCAGCATCATCGCATTCATCACCTGTGTGGTATTGTTTTTCGTTCATCTCAATGATGCGAACCGCGGTCAGTTCAAAAAGCTGATCATCATCACATCCGGAGCCACCGCGATGACGATGATCGTGTCCCACTACAAACGTCGCGCTGTGCGTTGCCCTCTATGCATTGGAACACCGCTTATGAACTGCGGAGCGCTGCCTCACAAACGATCCAAAAAATTCACTCCCTTCAACGAAGGATTCTCAGCGGTTCTCAACATCGCACTGACCCAGAAATTCCGCTGCATGTATTGTGGCACACGTTATGACCTGCTCAAAACCCCGAGAAAAAGAAAACAACTCGATCAAGAGTCAGGCGAGTAATTCTACTCGTTTTTCACGATCCATTTTCGCAGCGTGGCAATTTTTGTTTTTCACGCTATCGGCGCTGGTTCTGGTATCGGCAGCGGTCATTGCAGTGATAGGCTCGTCGGCCACACTGGCTCCCAATCGACGCGCCATTGAGCCATGGCATCACGAAATTCTCAACCACGCCGAAGAGTTCGGAATGACCATCGAGAGCGCTTCGGACCAAAGCGGCAATCCTTATCTCGTGTGTGAACCCAACCCTCAGGCCAAAGGCAAAAAAGCACAACTGCTGCGTGCAGAGATGAGAAAAAAAGGAACAGAACCATCTGCTCCGGGCAAGATTCATGGCACGCTCATGCTACTCCACGGTCACAAGGGTTGCAAGGAGGACCACCTCCCCGTCAGCGAGCGTTTTTGCGCTGCGGGATTCCGTTGTCTTTGCATTGATCTTCCGGGGCACGGGAAAAACCCCAATGCCTATGCGACATTCGGTCATAAGGAGGTTTCTCTTCTGATGGAATTGTGGAGGGATTATCTTCTCAAGCATCCGGAAGCCCGTGGCCCGCTGGGGATTTTCGGTGTGTCACAGGGTGGGGCGATTGCCTTGCAATGGGCCGCGCGCGAGCCATCCACGGTATCCGCCGTAGCCAGCGTATGCTCCTTTGCTTCGCTCGATCAACCCATTGCCGCCTCCGCCGAGCACTTGCCCCCCATCCTACGCGATGCCAAACCGCTGACCACCCGTGCATGCGCACTGGGAATCTACTGCCGATGTGGATTCTTCCCATCGGAGATCAGCCCTTTGAATGCGGCATCGGAGCTCCATTGTCCGGTATTCATTACACATGGCAGTAAAGATTCGTTCGTGCCCGCTGGGGCGGCGGAACAGATCTTTCGAGCCATTCCGCATCAGCAAAAGACGCTACGACTGATTGAAAATGCTGGCCATCACAACGTGCTCGCCATCGGCTCCACTGCCTTGTATGCCGATCTCTGCTGTTTTTTCCTTCGCTCCATGCATCCAGCCACATAATTCCCGCGCTTCCAACTTTACGCGTTCAGAAAATTCGGCTACTGCTTTCTCATGCAAGCACTGCCCTACGAGCATGCCATCGAAGCGATTGTGAAACGTGACCCGCGTTTTCATCCCGCGGCCTATATCTTTCTCAAAGAAGCGCTGGATCATACCTTGAAAAAAGTCATGGATTCCAACCAAGGAAAGGCGAGGCACGTCAGCGGTGCAGAACTTCTTTTCGGATTCCGTGAACTCGCATTGCAGCAGTTTGGTCCCATGGCTTCGACGTTGATGCAAGAATGGGGATTGCAGCGCTGTCAGGACGTAGGAGATATGGTATTCCTACTCATTGAGGAGCAAGTGTTCGGCAAACAGGATTCGGACACCAAGGAAGACTTCGCGGATGTCTATTCCTTTGAGGAAGCTTTTGTTTCCCCATTTCTGCCTAAGTCCTCCGCTCCCGTCAGTTCCCAGAGCTAACACCCACATGGCATTTCTTCCGGATCAGGCATACGAGCACATCATGCGGGCTTTCGAGCACGGACGCCTCGCACACGCGCTGCTCATTTCCGGTCCGCGCGATTGCGGAAAGTCTGCCCTTGCGGCCAAGATTTCCTGGTTGCTTCAAGGCAAGGCGCAATCCGGCACCGATCTCTTCGGCGACCCGATCGTCAACAATCCCCTGCCTCTCGAGGAACAAGAGTGCGATGCCGTTCAGATATTACGGCCGGAAAAAAAATCACGAATCATCGATGTCGCAAGCATACGCGACGCAGAAACGCGCCTGCACATGGCGGTAGAACAAGGCACTTGGAAAATCGTGATCATTGTCGATAGCGACCGCATGAATCTGCAGGCTCAGAACGCTTTTCTCAAGACTCTGGAAGAGCCTCCAAACAACACTCTGGTCATGCTTTTAACTGCACAACCGCAGGCCATGTTACCAACAATTCTCTCGCGCTGCGTGCAGTTGCCCTTGATGGGAAAAACCGATTTTCGCGCTCATGGCGGTGACTCGCTGATCGAGACCATGAACCGCGTAGCCGCAGCTGCATTCGGCACTCCCTGGGGAGCCCTCACCATCAAGAAATGCTTCACAGATGTGCTGGAGCAGCGCAAAAAAGAGATCGAACATCAGGAAGATCAGCTCTACTCGGGCGAAAAAAAACAATACGCGCAAACCACAGACGGTTCATGGCTGAGAGAGCGGGACGAGTATCACGAGGCTGCCAAAAAATCCGCCTACCTCGCAGAACGCGCGCGTTATTTTGACATCATGATGGCTTGGATGGCAGATGTCTTACGGTGCAAAGCAGGGGCCGTTTGCGAGGATTTTCCTGAGGTATCCAATCTGATCACAAAGCTAGCCGACTCCGAGAGCACCGCGTCTCTCCTGCGTCGTGTCGAAGCCTTGGAGGACTTGCGCGCCACTTTGGAAACCAATGCCAGCGAACAGTTGGCCATTGAGTGCGGATTCCTGAAGGCGTTCGGATAGAATCACATCCCCAGTCGCGCCAACTCCGTAACTTTCAGCGCCAACTCCAATGCGGCCAGACCTTGCTGCCCTGTGACCGCAGGTTTTTCTCCGCGGGAGACGGCATCGACAAACGAACGCAATTCCCCCATCAATGGCTCGCCTTTTTCGATTTCCACATCGAGCTTGGCGATGCCCGTATCCACTTTGGCATACATCTGACCATCCTGTTGTTGGTAGTCTAAGGAAAGGTAGCAATCCTCTTGGAACACACGGATCTTGCGCATGCGTTCCGGACTGATGCGACTGGCAGTGACATTCGCGACACAACCGTTTTCAAAACGAAGGCGAGCGTTGGCGATATCCTCGGTCGATGTCAGCACTGATACCCCCACCGCATCGATCCCTACGACGGGGCTTTTGACCAGATGAAGAATCACCTCGAGGTCGTGGATCATCAGATCGAGAATGACCCCAATGTCCATGCTGCGATTGGGAAAGGGAGACAGGCGATGAGCTTCGATGAAACGCGGCTTGGTCAGGCGACCTTCGAGCTGTTTGAGTACGGGATTGAATCTTTCGACGTGACCGACAGCCAGCAAACGCTCCCACCTTCTCGATGCATCGACTAGGGCTTGTGCATCTTCCACCGTGGCCGCGATCGGTTTTTCAATGAGAACGTGAGCCCCTTTTTCCAAAAGAAAACATCCTACCTCGCGATGCGCTACGGTGGGAACAGCAACGGATGCAAGATCGCAGGAGGCGGCCAATTCTTCCAGTGTATCCACGGCTTTGCCACCAAATTCCGCTACCACCGCTTCGGCGCGCGCGCGGTCAGCATCATAGACAGCAGCCAGTTCCACACCTTCCAGCAAGGAATAAATCCTCGCATGATTGCGACCCATCGATCCTGCACCCGCCACTCCCGCACGCAAATTTGACATGCGGTTTCTTACGCTGCGAGACGGGATTTGACAAGCACGGCTTACCACGAAACGACGTCATCCGAGGCGGAAAGACGATTGCTCGCATCGGGCTTGCCCGCTGTCCCTTTCGCACCATCTTTTCCGTACGACCAAATCACGTAAGGTTCGTATCGAGGCTGGGAGTCCGGATAAACCGCCTGATTGTATGTTTCCATCCAACGGTCTGCAAGTCCATCGCTGCGCTCGTTGGTAAAGGGTGGAACGTTGATGGCAATCATCAGAGGGTTGCCCCACGGATCGAGAATCTGTCCAAAACGTGCATCCCCTTGGATATTGTTGACACCGTTCTTTTTCTCAAGTGTGCGAGGGAAAATGAAATACTCCTCCAGTTTGGGATTGGTGTTGCGGGTATTCCAGTCCCCACCTTCGAAAGAAAAATTCTTATCCTCACCTTCCAATACCGAAACGATGTAGTCGTTGGTATACCGACCACTAGAATCGCCAAACACCACATCAGGAAGAGTGCCGGGCGTAATGCTGGGAGGAATGGGAGGGCGCATGTAATCGGCCGAAAATGTCTGAAGGGCCGTGTTTACCTCACGAATCGCAGCGGTGCAACGAACCTTGTGCGCACGCAAAACCGCGCTCCTTACGCTCCCGAAAATCAATGTGGCCAGCACCGCGATGATGGCAATCACAACCAACAACTCCACGAGCGTGAATCCACGGGAGGTTCGCACCTGGCGCAACAATACAGAACTGTTTTTTCTCACAGAGGTGAGTCTAGGATTTCACGATCCGCTTGTCCAGCACCCAAAACAAAAATCTCCGGCACGCTGATCAAAATGAATCGATGCGCTGGCGAGGATCATCGCTCACACATCTCTCCGTCTAATGATTTCCCGCTGGATTTCTATTGCCAGAGCCGACAATCCCTCTACATTTTCGCCATGATTCCCGCGCTCATCCGATTCTCGTGTTTGTCCCTGCTATTGCTGACGCTGAAGGCAGAGAATCAACCTGCAGTGGAAAAGCCAAAAGAGGATGCCAAAAAAAACGAATCCCCCGCGCCTTCGAAGGATGTCTGCACTGAGGGAGTTGTTACGATCGAAGGAAAAAAAATTCCCTACCAAACTACAACGGGAAAAATCACCTTGTATAAAGAGGATGGCTCGCCACGAGCCTCCATTTTTCATGTCAGTTATGTGCGTTCTAACCAGAATTCGACCAACCGCCCCGTGACTTTCGCTTTCAATGGCGGTCCTGGTTCTTCTGCGGTATGGCTCCACTTGGGTGCACTGGGACCACGCATCATTCAAATGAGTGGTGACGGCACCCAGCCCATCAACCCTCCTGCCCAATTTGGCAACAACGATTGCTCGATCCTAGACGTCAGTGATCTTGTTTTCATCGATCCCGTCTCAACAGGCTACAGCCGTGCCGAAAAGGACACAAAACCCGGAGAATTTCATGGTGTGGACGAAGATATCGAATCCGTAGGCGATTTCATCCGAATGTGGATTACCAAAAACAAGCGCTGGCAGTCTCCCAAATTCCTACTTGGCGAGTCCTACGGTGGCGTGCGTGCTGCGGGACTTTCGCATTTCCTTCAAAGCCGCTACGCCATGTCGCTCAATGGCGTGGTGATGCTCTCAACCCTGATGGATTTTCAGACACTATCGCCAGCCGGTGGCAACGATCTCGCCTATCAGGTTTATTTGCCGACCATGACATCGGTCGCCCACTACCACGGAATCATTCAAGGCAACAGGGACGAGTGGGTGGCGAAATCACGCGCGCTGGCCTTTGGTCCCTACGCGATCGCACTCCAGCAGGGCAACCAGCTTTCTGCCGATGACCAAAAAGCCATGGCCAAGCAACTTGCCGAAGTGACTGGACTCGCTCCATCACTCATTGAGGAACAGCGCCTGCGTATCGATCCGGCCCGCTTTCGCGGAGAACTGCTCAAAAACAAGGGTAAGGTGATTGGCAGATTCGACGCGCGCGTCGCTTGGGACGACATGGATGGCTCCGAGTCCCATGCCGACTACGATCCTTCCTACTCTCTGGCCTACGGAGCATTTGGCACAGCCATGTTGGGCTATCTCACCACCGAACTGAACTGGCAGGAAAACCAACCGTATGAAATTCTCACGGGCAAGGTTCATCCTTGGCGCTGGAATGCGAGTAACGGATACGTCAATCTCACACATCGGCTTGCCTCCGCACTTCGCGACAATCCGAAGTTGCGCGTTCTCGTGCAATGCGGGCACAACGATCTGGCCACACCAGCCGATGGCATGCTGTATTCCACGCGACAAATGCTCACCCTACCGCAGGCGCTGCAAAAAAATATCAGCTTTACTTGGTATGAGGGAGGACACATGTTTTATCTAAATCCTCCAGATTTGAAAAAAATGCGTGCGGATCTCGTGGCATTCATCACTGCTCAACCTTAATCAATATGATCGATCAACCACCACCCCACCCGCCACAAGAAACGGGAGTCATGCCGCAAGCGGACGAAAAAAATCTGGCGATGCTCTCCCACCTGACAGCTTTGCTAGGCGGTCTGCTGAGTGGATTCACGCTCGGCATCATCGGGCCATTGATCCTCTACATCACCCAAAAGGAAAAGTCTGGATTCATTACGTTTCACGCCAAAGAGAGCCTCAATCACCAGATTACCTTCCTGCTCATTTACCTGCTCTGCGGCTGCGGCTTTTTAGTTGGCAATTTGTTTTGCATCGGATTTTTGTTCTTCATTCCTTACGGCATCGCAGTTCTTCTCTCCCTCATTTTCGAGGTCATCGCCTCGATTCAAGCCAGCAAGGGGGAATGGACGCGCATCCCTTGGAGCATCCGCTTCGTTTCCTGAATGAAAAGTTTTCCTTCTCATCACGTATTCTTCCACCTGCCATGATTCGTCCATTCCTCATCGCTATCTCCTCCGTATTCTGCCTGAGTGCGGCTCAACCCTTCGAAGTCAAAACTCTGGAAATCGGTGCGAACGCCCCAGAATTCAACCTGCCAGGCATCGATGGAAAAAACCATTCGCTTCAGGACTTTTCGAAAGCAAAAGTGCTAGCGGTGATTTTCACCTGCAACCATTGCCCAGAGGCCTATGCGGCCAGTGCGCGCATTCAGCAAACCGCTGATTTTTACAAAGACAAAGGGGTGGCCGTCGTAGCCATTTCTGGCAACGACCCACTGGCGCTGCGCGCGGATGAATTGGGATACGCCCCCCATGGAGATTCCTTTGAGGAAATGAAACTGGCCGCTAAAGAAGCCAACTGGACCATCCCCTATCTCTACGATGGTGAAACCCAGTCCGTCAGCCGAGCCTACGGAGCACAATCGACTCCTCACGTTTTCGTGTTCGATGCCGAACGCAAACTGCGCTATACGGGTCGGATGGACGAGGGCTACCGCAAAGCGGGACCTGTCGAAAAAAGCCAGATGCGCGATGCCATCGACTCGCTGCTGAGCGGCAAAGAGGTCGCCGTCGCGGTGACTCGCTCCTATGGTTGCTCGACCAAGTGGTCCTACAAACGCGACAGTGTAACAAAAGACAACGAGGCTTGGAGTAGCCGCGAAGTGACGGTAGATGCCATGGATGGCGAAGTAGCGAAGTCCATCGTCGCAAATGCAACGGACAAGGTCAGGCTCATCAATTTCTGGGCCACTACCTGTGGTCCCTGCGTAGCGGAGATGCCCGACCTCGTTGAGACGGCAAGACGATTCCAGAACCGCCCTTTTGAACTGATCACGATTAGCACTGACCCCGCGGACGACACCAAACGAGTGCTTGCCGTTTTGAAAGCGAAGAATGTGGCGACTCCCAAACCGAGAGAGGCTGCGATGAAAAAAGAAAACCGCACCACCAACAACTATCAGGTAAAGGACGGGCAATTGGATGCGGTGGCGGACGCCATCAGTAAGGATTGGAATGGAGCCTTACCCTACTCGGTATTGGTTGCTCCTGGTGGGGAGATTTTGTGGAAGCATCAAGGAGAAGTGGATGCCGTCGAGATCCGTCGCCAACTGGTCAAAGCACTGCAATCGCATTGATCTTTTGAAGCATCAACTCGCAACAGAATCACAGCCCCCATCTCCTGAAGGGGACCATCCCACACCGTCGTCTGCGATGAACCAACCGCTCACTCTGTCGAGTGGCCTACTCACATGGTGAACGAATCCTTTTGCCAAACAACGATCGCAGCGATTGCCACGGCGACAGCACCGTCAGCGGTAGGTTTGCTGCGGATTTCCGGACCGGAAGCCATCGCCATTGCAGATGTCATGACGCGTGGCAAAGCCAGTACGGCCCTAGAACGCAGGGCTCGTCTCTGCCGTGTTTATGACGCAAATGGCAACCTGATCGATGAAACACTGCTTACGGTTTTTCGCGGTCCACGCAGCTACACTGGTGAGGATGTTTGTGAATTTGCGGGACACGGTGGTATGCTGGTGATGCGCTGTCTGCTTGACCGTGCCTTAGCCTGCGGAGCCACCATGGCAGGTCCGGGAGAATTCACGCAACAGGCATTCCTCCATGGGAAGCTCGATTTGACACAGGCGGAAGGAGTAATGGATCTGATTTCCGCGCAAACCCACTACGCCCTGCGCGCCGCTCACGAGCAACGGGAAGGAACACTGGGGCGACAGACAGAAATCGCGCGCGACGAACTCTTGGAATGCATAGCTCACATCGAAGCCTACATTGACTTCCCCGAGGAAGACATTTCTCCCGAAGTGGGACAAGCACTGCAAAGTAAACTCCGTGCGATTGCCCAAACCTTGCGCCACCTTCTCGCCACGGCAGACCGCGGGCGCATCCTCCGTGAAGGTGTGCGCACTGTCATTTACGGCGCTCCCAATACTGGGAAATCCAGTTTACTGAATCGATTGTTAGGTTACGAACGGGCGATTGTTAGTCAAATTGCTGGAACCACGCGAGATTCGATTGAAGAATCGGTCAATGTCGGAGGCATTCTCCTGAGACTCACGGACACCGCAGGTTTGCGACACGCAACCGATGACATCATTGAACAAGAAGGCATCCGCCGTTCCGAAAAACTTCGGCAGCAAGCGGACCTCGTATTGGCATTGTTTGATGCTACGGAGGAGAAACCCAACCAGATGCCCGCACCGGCTCATGAGCACCAGCGTGTGTTGCTTCTCTTGAACAAGATCGATTGCGGTGAGCACGAGAGTTGGCAGAATCGCGACGTCCTTCGCATTTCCTGCCTCAGTGGAAGCGGAATGGACGATCTGGAGCGCGCCATCGCGACCCTATCACTTGATCATACTATGGACGACGGACATAGCCTCGTGGCCATCAATGCCCGCCATCAGGACTGTCTGCGACGAGCATTGGCTTCCATTGAGCAAACCTTGCCATCGTTGCAGGCTGATGAAGATCTGACCTTGATCAGCATCGAACTCCGTAGCGCGATGCATGCGCTCGGAGAAATCGCTGGAAAAATCGACTCAGACGACATTCTCGGTGTGATTTTCAGCCGTTTTTGCATTGGCAAATAATTGCCCAAGCCTTTCGGTTCCTGATTGCAATTCATGGAATTCATCGGAGTATCTGTCCATGCAGTTACGCGGTTACCTGTTAGGTTTATGGAGTTGGTCGGTTCTTGGCCATTCCACCCTTGCCAGCGCCACAGATGATCCATCGGCATGGGTGCAGATGCTCGCAAGCGATGCATGGAAAACGCGACAAGAAGCGGAGCAAAAACTCTGGGCTGCGGGAAACAACGCCGTCCCTGCATTGGAGTCAGCAGCCAAATCCGCCAACCCTGAAGCGGCAATGCGCGCCAGCAAAATCCTGCGCTATCTGCAACTGGGACTCAAACCCGACTCTCCGCGCGAGATCATCGAGTTAGCACAAAACTTCGAAAAAATGTCGATTGAGGGCAAAACCAGTTGCCTGGCAACCCTTAAAAAGCAGCGACAGTTCCGCATCGCTCTGCTCCTTTTCCAATTGGAAAAAGACAGTGTGGCTCGACAGCAACTCCGCGCCTCGATCAGCGGTCTGGCCATCGTTGCAGCCAGAGAATCCGTGATTGCTGGCGACGTCGTGGGAGCACGGCGTTTTCTAACAGAATTTCCCGAAGACCCCAAAAGCCTTACTGCTCTGGCGTGGATGGCACGCACTGAAGGAAAACTGGATGCGGAGATTGCGCGGACTCGAACTTCACAAAAGGATGAAGACTGGCGCTATCACTTGGCTCTGCTCCGCATCAAAGGAGACCGCACTGCTGTAGCCGAATTAGCAGAAAAACACAACCTGGGAGAACTGGCTGCGGCCATGGAACTGCTCGACGGAGACGCCGAAAAATGGCTCAGTTGGAAAGCGGAGAAAGCCGAGGGCGATACCGCCGATATCACCAGCGCATACGCCAACGCTGCCCTCCACAGACTTCGCGAGGGGAAAGATAGCAACGCTCAGGCGAGCAATCTTCTCATCAAGACCGCATTGAAGGAGGGCGATTACACGCGCCGATGGGCCGCCGTGCACGGCTTGTTTTCGCTTGGAAATGAAGCAGTCGCCCAGAAACCCTTGAAGCAGTTGAATCCATCGATGCTTTTCGGTTACATGGCAGATAGAGAAAAAATCGATGAAGCACTCACGGCCCTCAACCTCGACGTAAAATCCCCCGATTACGGCTCGTGGATCGATCGTCACATGGCTGTGATACTGGCTGGCGATTCGAACGATGAGATGGACTCTGTGCCAAACATGATCTCATTTTTGGAAAAACGCGGTTTGACAGAGCCCATTGACAAACATTTTCTGCCGCGCATGTTGGAACTGGCCGAAAAAGACAATGAGGTTTTCCATGAAATGCTCGGAGCGCTCTTCTCCGCCTATGCCACCACGAGGCTTGCTCCTGAGACAGCCGCGAAGGTCGCTACAGCCTGCGCGAAGGATGATGATGTCATCTGGGGATCCATGATACGCCTTGCCTTTTCCGAAAACACATTCTTCACGCAATGGTGGGAGTGGCTAGGTGAAATTTACCCTAAGGAAAAACGTTCTGATCGATTTCACCTCATGCTCACACTTTTTCGAGTGATTCCCGACAAACGGGGTGAATTGCAGGAATTGGACAAAAACATCTCGGATGCCCTGCGCAAGGACGAAGGAGGTGCTGCGGAAAATCACCGCAAATTGCTAGCCATTTTGGCTGCGGTCACCGGTAAAACCTCCTATTCACAATGGTCGTGCAAGGAGGAAAGCGAGTTGGACACCGACGACCTGATGAACCTCGGCAAATGGAAGCAGGCGGCAGAAAAATGGGAACAGGCGATCGGCAAATCTCCCGATCAAATGAACGCAGCGCTATGGGCCTCCCTTTGCTGGAAGTTGGCCGAAAACCAAAGCAAAGCAAAGCATTGGGAGAAATTATACGAATCATTGGTCTTAGGAGACAGTGCGATGATGATCGCGGCATCAGCGATCTATCAGCACTTAGGATTCACAGACGAATCACGTCAATGGCGGCAGATGGCGCTGCATTGCGGAATCCGTGATGGTGCTTGGCACGTGGCTCTTTTTACCAATGCTGAAGATCAACTTCTCACAGGACAGTGGCGTCGTGCCCAGGCAGCTTATGAAGCCTACATTCTGCATTCTTTGAGCGAGGGCGATACCACCACCATGATGACGGCTTTCCGCACGCGGAAAAAGGCGGACATGGCATGGGCCTTTGCGATGTATCCAGACAACCGCAAACAGTCGCTGGAATTGCTGCGAGAGTGCCATCAATCCCTCTTGGCTGATGCCTCACTGGCCGATCAATTTTTTCCTGCGCTGCGCATGATAGGCGCCAAAAAAGAACATGACGCTTGGTTTGAAGAATCATGGCAGGCATTGATGAGTAACCGCGACCGCTTTCCGCTCGATGATAACGTGAGAAATTCGGCAGCATGGTTGGCCGCGCGTTCCATGATGCGACTCGACGATGCAGAAAACGAATCCAACCAAGCGCTGCGGCTGCGGCCGAACCAAGCGGCCTATCTCGACACGATGGCAGAAATTCATTTCGCAAAAGGCAATCGTAAGAAAGCGGTGGAATGGTCGCAGAAAGCCATCTCGGCCGACCCCAGAGCGACTCCTCTGCGCGAGCAATACTATCGATTCCTCAATGCTCCTTTTCCTCGTTAACTAGTTTTTTTGTGATCAAGTTTTTCTTGCCAAGAAGAAGCGAAAGCTCTACCGAAATGCCGATGAATCTTCGCCTGATTTCACGTGCCTTTGCATTACTGGCTGGTGTAATTTTATTCAACAGCTGTGGCGATCATGTGGATCCTCAGGCGCCTAATGGCAAAAAAGCTTATGTCAATCCGCATAAGCCAGGAAGCTATGAGCATTTTGTCGCAGAGCCGACCTATCCGAAAACATTCGCGATCTACAAAAATCCAGAACTTTATCCACTGGTGCACGATGGCAATTCTCGCATCATCCTCGATACATCTCTGCAACGCGGCAAGCTTCTGATGGGAGACCTAGTGGTCATGGATTACCCGATTTCCAGCGGTCGCAGTTCCCACCCTTCTCCTACCGGACGCTTTGCGATTCTCGAAAAAATCATCGACAAACGATCGAACCGCTACGGCAGGATGTATGATGCACAAGGTGAGCTTGTGAATGCCGATGCAGATGCTACTACCGACGCCCCACCCGAGGGAGGAACGTTTGAAGGTGCCAATATGAGGTATTGGATGCGTTTCACTTGGGACGGAGTAGGCCACCACATCGGCCCCATCCCCAGCAGCCGACGTGCCGTCTCCCACGGTTGCATTCGCGGCTACCACAAAGCAATGCCTGATGTTTTTGCCAAAGTAAAAGTCGGCACCCCTGTCACCATTCAGTGATCATCCCCCCTACGGCTCGGCATGCCAGCTGCAGCGCTGAACTTCCTGACTTGAAGATTGACCGCAAACCCAGCCATCGTATCCTTCATCCATGCGCACCGCCGTTTACGCTGGTTCTTTCGACCCCCCTACCAATGGTCACCTTTGGATGATCCAACGCGGGCTTGAATTGTTCGATCGTTTGATTGTAGCGATCGGCAATAATCCACAGAAAACCTACAGCTATTCCGTAGAACAACGCATCGAATTTTTGCGAGCCTCCACCCATTCTTGCGAACGGTTGACCATCGCCCATTTTGACAATCGATATCTTGTCGACTACGCCAAACGCATGAATGCTACTTACATCTTGCGAGGCATTCGTTCGCCGCATGATTACGAATACGAACGTGTCATGCGACATATCAACTCAGACATGGCCCCGGAGATCGACACCGTGTTTCTCATGCCGCCGCGTGATATTGCGGAAATCTCTTCCTCGATGATCAAAAACCTCATCGGCCCTCTAGGATGGGAGGACATTGTTCGCCGCTACGTTCCGGCTCCCGTTTTTGATGCATTGAGTCAGCAACCGTCGACCTGAGCGAACCGGTCAAGAGCCAATCTCTCCTGACCATGCCCAGATGACCGGATCAAGTCGGTCACGGACGGTCTGAATCAATCCCTCCGCCTGAGACGCATCCGACAGCAAGGCAAACATGGCAGAACCCGATCCGCTCATCAGCGCCGCCCTCACTTCCGGTCGGGAGTTCAGCCAGTTCTTCAATTCCGCCAGAAACAGAAACTTTCCGAACACCGGCTTCTCCAAATCGTTTTGCAAACTGCCCCAAGGCAATTCGACGGCTTCATAACTGACGCCCGGTAAGGCTACTGCATCTTTCCATCGAGCGTAAGCATCAGGTGTCGATACCGAAAAAGCGGGTTTGAAAAGCACAATGCACTGACGCGGAGGAGCATCCGCAGCAGTCAAAATCTCGCCTCTACCAGTGGCGCGCGCGGGAGTGGAATGGAGAAAAAAGGGCACATCGCTGCCCAATTCCGCCGCAGCTTGGTGCAGGGCTTTCGCATTCAAAGGCTCACCGTGCCACTCATTCCAGGCGAGCAAGGTAGCCGCTGCATCGCTGCTCCCCCCGCCCAACCCCGCACCATGAGGAATGCGTTTTTCGAGATGAATGTGCGCCAAACAGGATCTTTTGCTCAGCTTCTCAAACAATCGCGTGGCTTTCGTGATCAAATTCGATTCATCCACAGGCACATCTGAAACATCACAGGTCAGTGAGTATTCGTCAGCTGCCGTGAAGGTCAGGGTATCAAAAAGACCGGCTACGGGAGTCATCCAAGTATCAACTTCGTGAAAGCCGTCACTACGTTTTCCGATCACTCTCAGCGAAAGGTTGATTTTTGCAGGGGCGTTGACGGTAATGCTTTTTTCGCTCATGAGTTTGATAGGGATCCGATTAGTGCCATCATGCGGCCAGTGCGCCCCATTTCTTTACGGTAACTGTAGTATCGGTGCAAGTCCGATGCCGTACAAGTTTTGCAGTCATAAAAATCTCGAATGCCCGCGGCAGCGGCCTGACGAACGATTTCTGCCGCGAAATCCACTTCGTAATGAGGCGGACGAATGCATGGCCCTAACACCCCGATCAGGTCTTCCGGCCTCGAACCGAATGCTTCCTTCATCATGATCACTGCCCGCCCGAGAATATTACCCTCCGTGCCTTTTTTTCCCGAATGCAAAAGACCGATCGCGCCATTCACCCGATCCGCCAACCATATGGCTCCGCAATCAGCCACATAAATCGCCAGCATCAAACCAGGCTTTTGGCAAATCAAACCATCCACTCCGGAGATCACAGGCAATCCATCGGCAGCGAGAATGGTGGAGTTTTCTCCCGCAATGGCTACATCTGCACTGTGCACCTGCTCCGCTCGCCACCATTGCCCAGTCGTGAAACCATGTCCCTGAACCGCCTTGCTGTGGTGGTCGCGCAAACGCCGCATTGCCTCATCCCGATCCACATTCATGGCCAACTCTGGGACCCGCTCGATGAAATCGACCGTAATGCCCGGAACCAAACGCAGTGGTCTGAGAAAATCGTCATGCATGTTTCCATCGTCATAGCGCTTCAACAGCGATAAGGGAAGTCTGAATTCTCCCAGAGTGATCTACCTCTAGTAGATGCATCGTTTTATTTTACTTATTTTTGCTTGGGCGCGGAGTTCTTTAGAATGTCCGTCACACACGCCCAAATCATGATATGAGCCAAAGCTGCGAGGAATGGGTTGATACCGCCGTTTATAGCGATAGGCGCGAATAGATATCCCACCATCATGGATGAAAACGGTGGCGCGCAGAAAAAGAGCAAAAATGCTACAGACCAGATCCCGCTCCACCATTGACAAATCTTCCAGGCAGCACGATCCCACGATCCTGAAATCCCCGTCATGAGGCAACGCAGACTAAAAATCCAAGATGCAAGACTGGGATAAAAATACCACTTGCATAAAATACCACCCCCTACCATCGCTGCCATGGTCGCAAGTGTCGCCCCGCCCACACCTGCTATGATGAGAATGGGTGCGACTTGATCTTTCCGATCATTGATCTTCATATCGTCATTCTTACCCAGCACCGAATTCCCCTCGCGCCTACAAAGGATTTCGTAACGAACCGGACGCAGATCAAAGCATCAATGGAAGCGATTCGCTGCAAGTTCATTGGTTGCTACTGCACGAACAGAGCAATCTCTATTGCTCATGTCCAGTGCCTGACCAAATACGTGCGTAAGGCAATTTGCGCCGCGGCAAATAGCGTACACAGCATGCCTTGGATATCGGAAAAACGTCTCGATCTGGCGCAGGGGCGCAGATGGTCACCCTTGTGGCAAGGTTCCCATCGCACGGCGGGTCGCCTCAACAGTGTCCGCTTCCTCCTGATCCATGTTGGCCAACATTGTGGCGAGATCAGCGGAAATTTCCCGACGCATGCGCGAGACCAATTCCACGCCTTTTTGCGTGATGCGCACCATGATCTTGCGGCGGTCTTCGGCAGCGTGGATTCGCTCCACATACTCGAGCTTCTCCAGACGATCCACCAAACCGGTGGCTGCGGCCGTCGAGTGACCCATTTTTTTGGCGATGTCTGACATCGTCAAATATTCCTCACTGGATAGGTAAGCCATCAGGAAGAACTGCGGAAAGGAAACATTTCCTTTGCTGAGTTCTCCAGAGAGGTTGAGGATGCAGCTGCGCTGTGTGAACAACACAAAGTCTGCGAGGCGATCGGCTTCTGCCTGTACAGCAGAGCCCGTATTCATCGAGTGAACATTTTTCATGGCTGGTGGATGGATAAAGACAAACTCGCCAAATTGGGACGTAGGCGCATTTGTCGGGACGGCGACAATCAATCGAATACCGTGATAGTAATCAAGACTAAATTTTAAAATATTCCTATTAACTCACCTCTCATGATACCTTCGAAAGCCCGATAATCGCCTTCAATCGCATCAAAATCATTGATTTTTGAGGATTTATCGCTCTTCAACCACATTTCCCCACCTTACCACAAAGAATAAAAAATTTTGAAATTCTGACATTCAAGCGCCACAAAAACGCCTCATCAAAAGAAAAACGAACGATTCAATCAATTGTTTTAATCAATTTGATTCCTGCAACGTTGTTCAATTTCACTCACAGCCCATCGTGCGTGCTCGGCAATCATGGGATCATCCTCCTCCGCGACGATCTTCAATGCCTCGAGATCGTCACTCGTTCCCGTATTGCCCAGAGCCACGCAGACATTGCGCAGGAACCGCGCGCGCTTGATGCGTTTGATCGGCGATTTGGCAAACACACGGCGAAACGCTTCCTCATCCAAGGCGAGAAAATCACGCAAAGAGTGCTGGAAGATTTCCTCTCGTGCGTGGAATCGCAGGTCACGCGAAACTTGAGCGAATCGATTCCACGGACAAGCAGAGAGACAATCATCGCATCCGTAGATTCGATCCCCCATAGCGCGGCGAAATTCCGGTGGAATGGCGTCTTTGTGTTCGATGGTGAGATAAGAAATGCAACGCCGTGCATCCACCCGGTGAGGAGAGACAATCGCCTGAGTGGGACAGGCACTGATGCAGCGCGTGCATTTGCCGCAATGATCTCCGAACGGAGCATCGGAGGGCACATCGAGAGTAGTGAGAATTTCCGCCAAAAACAACCACGTGCCGAATTTGCGATGGATTTGCACGGTGCTCTTCCCATTCCAGCCCACTCCCGCATCCGTAGCGAAGTCACGCTCTAGCACTGGACCTGTATCGACGTAATAGCGCTGTGTGCCACCAAGTTGCTGCAAGTAGAGGTCGAGTTGCTTCAAACGATCTCCAATCCCATCATGATAATCCTCATTCCAAGCATACCTGGCCACTCGATAGCCCGTTTGACCAGGGGTATCCCCAGGAAAATAATTGATACCTAGGCAAATGACCGTGGCACAACTGGGAAGCACTTCACGCGGATCACAGCGCCTCTCTTGGTTGCGCTCCATCCAGGCCATGTCCGCATGCATTCCTTGCTGAATCCAGTCGAGATAGACATCGGCATGAGTGGCCCGCTTCGCCGATGTGAAGCGACATTCGTCGAATCCACAAGCCAACGCATGAGCGCGGATCTGATCTGCCAGTTGATGGGATTGCAGCTGCTCCATCATTCCTGACTGGCAAAATGATACCTCGCGCTTTCAATGATCCCCACGGCGATCTCTGTGCGGTTCAGGCCGCTCACTTCGATGGCAAGGTGGGAACATTCCCGATACATGGGCTCACGTTGTTGCAAAAGATCAGCGATCACGGCACGAGGATTTTGCGTCTGCAAAATCGGTCGGTCACGATTCTTTCGCGTGCGCTGATAGACCGTCTCGGCATTGGCGCGCAACCAGACTACGTAACCGAGTTGTCGGAGCAGTGCGCGGTTTTCCTCTCTCAAAATCGCACCGCCTCCTGTGGAAATGATGGTCGAACGCAATTGCTGGGCCGCAAGGTCCCGCAGCACATCGGTCTCCCGATCCCGGAAACCTTCTTCACCTTCGCGGGCGAAGATATCCGTGATCGAACACTGAGCTTGTTGTTCAATCACGGAATCCGTATCAATCCAGGAAAAACCAAGCATGCGCTTGAGTTCACGACCCACGGTCGATTTGCCACAGCCCATGAAGCCAATGAGTATGATATTTTGGACCTGAGGTCCGTCCTGATTCATGATGGAATCATGACAGGGAATCGAGGCTTGGTAAAAGGAAAATTTCAACCATGCGCGAAGCAATGTGAATGACGTGAAAGGGACAATCGAGATTGTCACTGGTGAAAAAAAAGGCACACTTCGCGTGTGAGTGAATGCAAAGCGCACATGCCACAATTGGACGGCTTGCGGGCCTTGGCCATGATGGGTGTGATCTATCATCACTGGCTACCGGCCTCTTGGCGCTATCATTTTCCTACAGAAGCTGGCTTATTTTTCTTTTTTGTCCTGAGCGGTTTTCTCATGACCTTGGGATTGCTGCGCGATCAGAAGAGCCATGACTTCCTGGCAATTCTCCGCCGTTTCCATCTCAAGAGACTGGTGAGAATCTATCCGAGCTATTACTGTGCGCTTGGCATCGCGGCACTCTTTGGAGTGTGTGAAATCAGGCAATCCCCTGCATGGTGGCTGTTCAACCAGCAAAATTTTTTGATCCTGAAGCTCGGCTACTGGCCACCGGGCATATCGCATTTCTGGACCCTTGCGGTCGAGCAGCAATACTATCTCTTCTGGCCGCTGCTGATCTTACTATGTCCGCGAAAGCTCTTAGTATTGGTCTTACTGCTTCTGACACTGGTATCTCCTGTGACCCGATATTTCTCCACGGGGGGGGCTTGGCTTTCCCTCGATCTCATCCCATGGGGGCTATTGGATGATTTCGCACTCGGATCCCTGCTCGCCGTGGCTAAACATCGCGGCGTCATGCCGTCTTGCCGAATCGTCGATCTATCGGGTCTCTTTGCACTGACCGCGTATGCATTCCTCTACATTTCTTGGGAAATGCATCACAGCATTCCGCTATGGTGCCATGCGCAGCAGACATTTCTCGCCATCGCCTTTGCGGCTCTGATTGCGAGGGCTGCGGAGGGCCGATGCGGGCCGATCTCGCGATTGCTGGAGCACCGCTGGCTGGTGTCTCTGGGGCAATGGTCGTATGGCATCTATCTTTTCCACAACCTCGCACCTTTTTTTGTGGGAAAGATTTTCTGGTTTTTGTGGAACCCTTCCCTTCCATCCCACATGGCCCATTTGCTCAGACTCCCCTGTTTCGCGCTCGTAACTGCTGCATTGACATGGTCTTGTCGCAAGTGGGTGGAAATGCCCACCCAGCGATTTTTTTCTCGGAGGCATGACAGCAAAAGGAATTGACGAGCAGCGACAATGCACTTGATTCCGCCGCCGCTTTAGCGAAACTGCTCTTACCCACTGCAGGGTTGTTTCCTGATTTATGAAAGCTCTTGTCAAAGCCAAAGCAGAACCCGGCATCTGGTTGCAGGATGTCCCTGAGCCTGAAATAGGCCCCATGGATGCCCTCATTCGCATCAAAAAAACATCGATCTGCGGCACCGATGTGCACATTTACAAGTGGGATGCTTGGGCCCAAAGAACTATCCCAGTTCCTATGCCTGTGGGACATGAATTTTGCGGAGTGGTGGAATCTGTTGGTAGCGGAGTGACGGATCTCAAGGCGGGCGACCTCGTATCAGGCGAAGGACACATCGTCTGCGGACGTTGTCGCAACTGCCTCGGTGGCAGACAGCACTTGTGCCCTAACACCTCGGGTGTAGGAGTCAACCGTCAGGGCGCGTTCGCCGAGTATCTCTCCCTGCCTGCGAAAAATGTCTACAAAGTCGACCCCAACATTCCTGAGGATGTGATTTCAACTTTCGATCCTCTGGGCAATGCGGTGCACACGGCCTTGTCATGGAATCTTGTGGCAGAGGATGTGCTGATCACCGGTGCTGGGCCGATCGGTTGCATGGCGGCTGCGATTTGCCGTTTCGCCGGGGCGCGTCATGTGGTGGTCACCGATGTGAATCCATGGCGCTTGGAACTGGCGAAAAAACTGGGCGCCACCCGCACGGTGAATGTGGCCCTCGAGACCATGGACCAAGTGAAGAAAGAACTGGGCATGAAAGAGGGATTCGATGTGGCTTTGGAAATGTCAGGTCACCCTTCGGGCCTGCAGGACATTCTCGATCACACCTCCCATGGAGCCAAGGTCTCGTTACTTGGCATATTCTCTGATCGGATTGCGATTGATTGGGACAAGGTGATTTTCAAAGGTCTGATTCTCAAAGGAATTTATGGCAGAGAAATGTTCGAGACTTGGTACAAAATGAGCAGCATGATTCGCGCTGGGCTCGATATTGCGCCCGTCATCACTCACCGCTTTCACTACACGGAATACGAGCAGGCATTCCAAACCATGATGTCGGGACAATCCGGAAAAGTCGTGCTCGACTGGACTCTGTGATGTGTCGCCCTCCTGTCACAAAGATTGAGCTCTTTTTTATTTCTCCTATGCGACTGATTCTTCCATCATACAAAAATGAGATGAATCGTATAAATTGAGTAAATCGTTTTTTCAATCTCATAGGAAGAAATGCCCATTCGCTCAGAGATGAAAGGATCCGCTCTCGAAGCGCATCGCATGTTACAGGAACCCATAAGTGGATAAAAAAAGCCGCCACGGAGAGTGGCGGCTTGAAGAAAATCGGTGAGTTCGACCATCAATCGGCTTTCAGCACGATATCCTTGAACTGGACGTGCATCGGTGGACCCGCATGGAGTTGCAAGGCGAGAATGCCCTTTTTCGCGCCCTCGGCGGTTTCATCCATGACATCCACGGTTTTTTGACCGTTGATGAAATGTTGCAAATGCCCGCCTTTGGCGACGATGCGGTATTCATTCCATTCGCCGAGTTTGATCGAGGCCTGAATTTCATCGCTCTTACCAGCTTCGCCCGTAACTTCGATTTTCGGTTTGTTTGGTGCCTGACCGGCGCTGATTTTGACTTGCTGGCCGCGCAGGGCGAGAATACCGCGAGCTTTTTCTTCATAAAGAATGCCGCTGTATTTGGGGCCGACCTCGAAGTCCGCTTGGTAGCCGCTAACGACGAATTTCTGAGGATCGACGAGCTTGCTGCGGTATTGCACACCACTATTCCCCGATGTGGAGCCGGCGGCAAATTTGTAATGGAAAGTCAGCTCGAAATCACCGACTTCTCCGTCTTTCCAAACAAGGAAGGTGTTTCCCGCCGTCGGTTTCTCCTTGGTCGTTTTTCCGGTGATGGCACCGCCTTCCACACTCCAAAAGTCGGGGTTGCCCTCCCAGCCGGAAAGATCCTTACCGTTGAATAGGGGTTTTTCACCCGCGTAAGCAAGTGAGCAGGCGAAAAGGCAGACAAAGCTGTGAACGATGTTTTTCATAATTGATGTAGGATAAAAAATACGGGCAATGGATGACCCACCGCCCGTTAGATACGCGGGGTTACTTAGGCTTGTTTCACATCCACCCACTGTTTCGTGCGGGCCGACTCGAGAACGGCATCGCAGACATATTGTGTGCCGAGCGCATGACGGAAGTCCGGATAATTTTTCGGAGCCTCAGGATTTTCCAAGGACTTCAGGAACTCATAGAGCTCGTGAGTAAAGCTATGCTCGTAACCGAGGCACAGACCGGGAACCCACCAATTTCCGGCGTAGGGCTGATCGCTGTCAGAGCAGTGAATGCTGCTCCATCCACGACGATCTCCGGAAACACCGTGATCGAAGTATTCGAGGCGGTTCAGGTCATGCAAATCCCAGAACAGAGACTTGTTCTCGCCGTTGATCTCGAAAGTGTAGAGCGCCTTGTGACCACGAGCGTAGCGGGTTGATTCGAAAATCGCCAAGGAACCGTTTTCGAAACGGGCGAGGAAGGCACAAGCATCGTCGATGGTCACAGGCATTTTCTCTCCCGTGGCGGTGTGCACGCGCTCCTTGATGAAGGTCTCAGTCATGGCACTCACGGAAACGATATCACCGTTGATCCAGCGGGCAGTGTCGATGCAGTGCGCCAGCAAATCACCTGTCACGCCGGAGCCAGCGGCTGCGGCATCGAGACGCCATAGACCGGCGCCACCTTGCGGCAATTCTGAAGAAATGGTCCAGTCCTGCAGGAAGTTCGCACGGTAGTGGAAAACACGACCAAGTTCACCAGCGGCAACAATATTTTTGGCATGCGTCACGGCCGGCAAAAAACGGTAGTTGTACCAAACCAAGTTAGGGAGGCCGGACTCTTCCACGGCTTTCACCATGGTTTCGCCTTGTTCACCGTTCAGAGCCAGCGGCTTTTCGCAGAGAATCATCTTGCCGTGCTTGATGCACTCGAGAGCGATCTCAGCATGTGAATCGTTCGGCGTGCAGATGTCCACGGCATCGATGTCCGGACGCGCCACCAGTTTACGCCAATCGGTTTCGTAGGACTCATAGCCCCACTTCTCCGCAAAGGCCTTCACCTTAGCTTCATCGCGACCGCAGATCGCCTTACGCACAGGAACATATTCTGTATCGAAAAAGTGCGAGACCTGCGAGAGTGCATTCGAGTGGGTGCGGCCCATGAAGCCGTAACCGATAACGCCAACATTGAGTTGTTTTTTCATAAGTGGTACAATTTTTGTTAGAGAGATTTTTTCACCGAAACCATCGCCTTGAGGATGGTGTTCCATGTCGCAGGGTTTTCCAATGTGGCATTGGGGAACATGCAACCGTCCCAGCAAATGTGCTTCATGCCTCGCTCCGCAGCACCTTGCAACCAGAGAGCAGAGCACTTGGCGATATCAAGTTTGCCATTCGGGTCATCGGCAGGGCAATGACGCCCCGTCTTCTCGTGTGAACCTGTGCCGTGAACCGTACCGTCGTTTTGGGCGACGTGGAAATCGATGGTCCATGGACGAAGTGCGCTGACCATTTTTTCATAAGCAGGCCAGAATTCCGCATCCGTGTAGCCGGTTTGAAGCAAGGCGGACTCGGGGGCGTTGTAGCCCATGAGATAAAGGTAAGTGTGAGCAAGGTCAGCTTGGAAGCCGAACACACCTGGCATGTCCACACCTTCCAGGGTGCGCAACATCACTTCCCAAGAGTGCATGCCTGCCCAGCAAATTTCACCTTCGGCCGCAATGCGTTCGCCATGATCCGCCGCAATTTTAGCCGCTTTACGGAAAGTATCGACGATGCGCGCGGTGTTTTGCACGGGATTTTCCGCCCATGTTTGCACACCAAACTCGGCGGAGTCCACGCGAATCACTCCATACTGACGCACCCCATGGTCATTGAGCAAGTTGGCAATGCGGCAGGCCTTTTCAATCGCCAGAAGGAACTTCGATTGTTGTTCGTCAGAACCCATCGAAGAATCCCCCACAGTGCCGGGCCATACGGGTGCTACCAACGAACCCACACTCAAATTTTTCGCGGCGATCTTGTCAGCCATGACCTTGAGATCGTCTTCAGAAATGTCAGGATCGGTATGCGGATGGAACAGGAACAGATCGACACCATCGAACTTGTGTCCGTCCACCTCGGCGGCGGCGGTCAAGTCCAGCATGTGATCGAGGGAGATCGGCGGGTGGTCGGTACCCGGCTCTTTTCCTACGAGACCGGGCCACATGGCGTTGTGTAGTTTCATGATGGTTGAGTATAGGTGGGAGTTAACAGATCATTTGTTTTTGTATGCACCCATCGCAGGAGCATCTGGATTTACTTCAGGACCAAAGTAGCGCAGGCAAACAAGCGGTTCAGTGGTAGAAGTGTTGACAAAGGTCACACCGGCTTTCGCACCAGCCTCTGTGCAGAAATATTCATCCTCGGTCAGCTCGTGGAAACGAATCAGCTTCGGACTATTCAGCACTTGACCGTTGATGGTGCCGCTGCCTTGCACGCAGATCAGGCCATAGGCACCTTTGTCCTTGATCGTGCAGCTGGCTCCGGGTTCCACGGTGATTTCTTTGGCGGTGAAATACTGGAAATTGTCGACTTTTCCATAGACAATCCATTTGTCTTGATAGCCTTCCCCCTGCTCGGCGATAACAGGTTCGAGGTAGTGATTGTCTTTGAAGTTGGGGTCCACATTTTTCTCCCAATCGAGCTGATCGACAATGAAATCCACATCCTGATGCTTGTCCTCGGGCATGTCTTTCACCAGCAGTGACCAAGGCACTTCACGACCCTCGACAAGGTTTTGATACATTCCGAAAACATCGCTACCCCACTGCGGTTCATACGTGCACAGAGAACCTGGAGCGTGAAGAATGCAGGGATCGATCAACCAGCCAGTGCCGGGCTCGAGTTTGTAAGCTTTGGAGAGAGCGAGGATTTTGTTGTCGCCCTTGTTCCAGTTGGCGATGCACTCGCGCACCTGCTCCTTGGTCGTGCCGGGCTCAAAGCCCATGAACGTGTAGGGAAAATTGTTGCCGACATTGTTGTGTTGAGGCGGGAAGTAATAGGACTCGGGTTTGCCCTCTTGTCCCACCAAAGCCGCCTGTGCCGCGTCCTGGTGCATGTGGTGAGGAATAGGACCCATGTTATCGAAAAACTTCGAATACACCGGCCATTTGCCATACTTTTCCCAAATGGCGGAACCAATCAACTCCGCACCACACTCCGCGACGGCATCGCGCAGTGTAAAGCATTCGTCTCCCACGACAACGTAAGAAAGACCCTCATCTTCTGTGCGATTGTCATTGGCAGCCTCTGTAGTGGAAGCAAACCAGCGCTCGTCAATGCCACCACGATTCAGACCAAAGGCATACAGGTCGTCAGGATGCAACTTGAGGCGTTTTCCTGGTTGCAGAAAGGAGCGTGGCACCCAACAAGGGGCGAGGCGAAGCAATCCACCAGTTTCCGCCAAAGCGGCCTCCACCAGGGGTTTTACGTTGCTGCTGCGGGTTTTCAGGTCGTGTTTGGTTTTGGGTGCGGTCATAGAACAGAGATGATTCGAAATACGCAAGATGCATCAAATTCTTGCAGGCACGGGTGTACGGTATAACAAGAATTTTGCAAGAAATTCCCAAAAAAATCAAGACAGCAGGAATTCCTTCCAGTCACACTTCACATGCACATAAGCTCCCTGCTCACCGTTGATTGCAATGGTATGATCGTCGATAGGCAAGATCGAACTCACCTGACCAAAGCCCTGCTCCACCAGAGCCACTCCTTGGATCACCGGTAGTCGTACGGGCTGCCCCTCTTCAAAAAGCCTTGTCGTAGGAATTCCGAAGTCCGCCAGTCGATTCTCTCGAGAAATTTCGAGCCCATTGCAGAAATGGCTGCAAACCTCCTCGATCCCTAACCTGCCGAGGTGACGACTTTCCCACGGATGAGCACTTCGGCCACCGTTTGAAATCCAGAAAAGTGTAGCGGGAAAATCTTTCGCATTTTTGAGCGAGAACCATACATGATCATCAAATGTCGCAGCAGACCACGCAAATGGCTGATCCGGTGTGGCTGGCTCATTGACCATCATGACCAGATCTTCATGCCCGGGAGGAGTGGGATAATGTGTCAAATCCATAGTCGATCCGTCTTTGCAGGGCACTGCGGTCAAAGACTCGAATCGAGCTCCTTCCTTGAGTCGTCCGGTCTCGCCGGCATCGGGATTGGCAAAGACTCCGTCGTATACCGAAGCCCAGCGGAAAGGGCTGACCGCCAATCTTCCCTGCCCCTGTGCCAAATCAGAAAAATCCAAAATCGGATGATTCCCATAATTCCATTCCCCACAAAGCCCCTCCACGACATGCTCTGAATACACCAAGGGTTGCCCTTCTCGAACGGAAAGCCGCTTGGTTACATGGGCACCGGAATCGGTTTTGCGCATTTCAAGAACAAGTTCGCGGTCCGACTGAACGACCAGATCCCAAGTATCATTGGCCGTATCTCCGTGAGGAGCGCCCCCCGATTGTCCGGCGAAAGGCAGACAAAAAAAGTCTCCCCTCAACTGAGTGAGCAATGGCGGCAATGAAGCGTCTACCCCATCAGGTTGCCACGGAGCCAAAGCATATGGAGATACCGCATAGTCCTCGAAGTAAAAATCCACCGGAGCCATGTGCCCCCCCTGTGCGGTAACTGCAAAATCCACCTCGGGAGTACTGACAAAAAAACTACGGCTGCCATGAATGATTTCCATGGACCGATCCAAACGATTTACGCCCGCTCCGCAAAGCAAAAAATCATTTCTTCTTCTGACCATGCCACAATCCGTAAGGACGATGACGAAGAGAATTCAGGATTCGCTTGAAAAAGTTGAGCAGTGAAACCAGTATTGCTCACCTGCTATGATTCGAAAAATGCTCCTCATCAGTTGTGCCCTCGCAAGCCTCGGCTTCGCTCAGGCGGAAGTCAAACCTCTCAAAGTTCTTCTCGTAATCGGGGGTTGCTGCCATGACTACGGCGCTCAAAAGGCTTTGCTGTCTGAGGGAATTGAAACCCGCATCCACTCAGAAGTAACGATCGTCTACACCGATGACAAATCCACGAAACCCAATTTTGAGATTTACAAGAACCCCGATTGGGCTAACGCATACGATGTGGTAATTCATGATGAATGCGCCGCAGGAGTGACGGATCCGACCATCATCCAGAACGTCGTCAACGCCCACAAGAACGGCATTCCCGCGGTGGCGCTCCACTGTGCCATGCACTCGTTCCGCAGCGGCAAATTCGGACAACCGATGAGCCCTGATGCCCCTGAAGCCTCATGGTTCAATTTCTTGGGTCTGCAATCTTCCTCCCACGGTGCGCAAAAGCCCATCGAGGTAAAGTATGTCGCCAAGCAGCACCCCATCGTCAAGGGATTGGCTGATTGGACCACCAACAAAGAAGAGCTCTACAACAATGTTCATGGCATCGAGGGGAATTTCAAAACCTGGCCGACCGCCCAACCTCTGGCAGAAGGCAAACAAGATGCCGGTGATAAACCCGGAGCCAATCACACCGTCGTGGTATGGACCAACGAATTCGGTCCTAAAAAGTCTCGTGTTTTCTGCACCACTCTCGGCCACAACAACGATACCGTTGGCGATGATCGCTTTCTTGACCTGCTCACCCGCGGCCTGCTGTGGTCCTGCGGCAAGTTGAAAGATGACGGTGCCCCCGTTGAAGGCTACGCCTCGAAAAAGCCTGCAAAATAACTTCGGTCCTCGTGACCTCCAACGAAACAAGCTCCCCATCAGGGAGCTTGTTTGCGTTTGACGATAAGACCAACACTCTTAGGGCATCATGTCAGCCTGCAAATCGAGTGAGGCAAACTCGCCGTCCTTGCGTCGATAGACAATCGTCAAACAACCGCGACGAGCGGATTTGTAGAGAACGAAGGGACGGTCACCCAGCTCGAGTTCCATGATCGCATCTTCTTTATACATCGTGCGCAATTGATAATTGTCAGGATGGACGATGAATGGCTCCGGATCATGAACTGAATCTTCCGGATGATCCATCGCCTCCTCGGTGAAGAAACGCTCTTCTAGGTATCGGATGGACTCATTGCGATGAGGCCGGTTGCGCTTCAACAAGCGGGTCTTTTGCTTGCGCATGCGACGCGCGATTTTTTCTATCGTGGCATCCATAGCCGCATACATGCTGCGATCTTCACTATGAGCCTCAATGGTAATGTGATTGGCACAAAAAAGAACGATTTCCGCGATATGACGGTTTTTCTGAACATCAAGCACCACCTTTGCTTCGATGATCTTCGGGTAGTCCAAGTGAAGGCTCTCGATCTTCTTCTCGGCATATTCCCGTAACGATGGAGTCAATTCCTCATGACGCACGGTGATGGTAATCGGTGGGTTCACATTTGCTGTTTGCATGGTCGTATTCTTTCTAATGTTAGAGAAATGAAACCAGATCATTTCCATCCATTACTATGCATGAAAAATCACAATTAGCGATGAGAAAAAATGGCTATTTTTCGCACGGCGATCAAGGGAGGGAAATGAGATCACGCACGACAAATCCACCGGTCTCATGGCAGATTCACGGGGAATCGGGAGAGTCGAAACGATTCCTTCATGGATCCCCTGCCGATGATTTCCCGCAAGAGCGGCGGGCGAGGGTAAAACGAGGCATTGTTTCACGAGGGATTTCACGCATGATCACATGCCCGCTGTTTTCCCTGGCTTGATCGCCCTGCGATTTTTCGAGCGCTCCTGCTACCGGCGCATTCACTGCAGCGTTAGGGCTTGTTCTGTTGGATCGCCGTAAGCGCGTTCCCAAAGCTGGTTTTCAACTCGAGATCCGTCGTTTTTTCCCAGACTCCCCGCAGGGTTTTTTCGATTTTTTCCCCACCGATGCGTCCTGCAATGCGGGCTGCCGACATGCGATGCCTGTTGCTTCCTTCCAGCAGATGCGGAATGAGGTATTCCTGTGCTGGAGCCCCAGACTGCATGTAGACATCTTCCCAGATCGTGGGTTCACGCAGCCACATTCTGTCAAGGATGGGATAAACCTCAGGTTGCCTCCACTTGATCAAAAAAACAGCCGCCTCAATCGGGATCACATCATCCTTCGTATCGAGCGCAATCGCCGCCTTCATCGCTGCCGCGGGAGCTCCGTCTGAACCATCACTCCAGACCGTCAGGGCCTTGCACAGATTCGAAAGCATTTCCCGATCACTCAGATCTAACAACTCAATCATGCGCTTGATGATGTCATCACGTGATTGCACAGGCTTAGCCACGGACAGACGCACCAGCGCCTCGTTGATGCGTCGAATGTCGATGCAGAGCAACTCGCGGTAATTCATCTGATAAAATGCGCCGTCTTCTTGATCACTGAGTTTCGCAATTGGCAACTCGTTGAACTGGTCGTTGTCCACAGTCACCTGAATCAGTTGCAGTTCTGTCACCACGTCATCGACTTGTCCGACGCGTTCGCATTGCTTTGCCATTTCTTCCAAGGTCAACTGTGACCCAGTGAGCACCAGCAGGTAATTTTGGTTCATGCGAGGATAGAGGTGGGATTGTTCTGACGCGCCACTCGCTCGCAGGAGATAGGAATTGACCAGAGCTGCATTGCTGTCACGGATTCCTTTCATCCAGACCCCGATCACGTGCCCTTGGTTGCCGCCTTCCAGCAGAGCTTTTTCCATCGGAGCATACAGCACCTCGGCCTTGAGATCGGCTATTTTTCTGCGACTGTCACCCATGTCTACGGGAGACGAAATCAAAGGAGTGACTGGATTCGTTCCGATCAGAGGTTTTGATCCCTCCGTAAGCCACATCGGGGTCAAGATCAGCCCGATCGCCGCGATCATGGCGATAAGAGTGGCTTTCACTCGAGACCGCGGGTTGGCATAGGAAATCATCACGGTGCCAACTATGGCAAAAAAAGCCGCAATCACCATGCGCCGATCGGTGCTCACACCGCTCAGTATGCCTTGCTGAGACGCTCCCGTAATCAGGATCAGCAGAGTGATAGCCATCACTCCCGCACCTACCAATCCCACAATCACCTTGCTCATCGGCGTTGGTTCAAACCGCTCAATGTCCGGCATTTCAGCGTAGTGCGCGACCTCCACAGGCAAATTGGCCGAAAATTCGGTATGGGGCTGACGGGAATAAAAATTCAGACCCGTATTGCGTTTTTCTCCGGGATAAAATTTGCGACTCTTGACATTGGATTCATCGTCGACTCGAAAACGGAATTCGCAAGCACCACACTCGACCATGCGACCCATCAATTCCTGCCCTACGCGGAATCTCTGTGTGCATTTCGGGCAACGTATTTGGATTTGCTGTGCGTCATCCGTAGCCATATCTTGCAGTATGCTACCCGAAATTCATACCACTGGCAATCACAAGCATCCCAGGCTCGATTTTTTTCTGCTACGAACTTGCTCTGTCGGCCTAGGACATGCATGTTGTGAGCATGTTAAGCGCCATCAAGGATTTACTCATCTTGCAGGAACGTGATCAAAAACTGCTGAGCATTGCACGGGACTTCGAAAAAATCCCCAAGGATGAAGAGCGGGCCAAGGGACTTCTGTCTGGCGATCAAGCTCTTGTCGCACAAGCCATCGACAGCTTGCGTCAATGTGAAGTCGCCACAAAAAAAATCGAACTCGACATTGCCACTCGGCATAACACCATAGCACGCCTCAAGCAGCAGCAATTTGAAACTCGAAAAAACGAGGAATATACGGCACTGGGCAACGAGGTGATTCGCTACGAAAAAGAGATCGACGCACTGGAAACCCAAGAACTCGAGTTCATGGAGCAAGCCGATGGCTTGAGACAAAAAGTCAAAGAAGCCGAGGCTAAGTTGGCTCACTCTCAGGCATTGGTGAACGAAGACTTGAAAGATCTCAGCGCCAAAAAAGAACAACTCCTTTTACGTCGCAACGAACTCTCCCAAGACCGAGTCAGTTTGGCGGCTGCTATTGATGCCGAGGTGCTGCCCCTGTATGAGCGCTTGATGAAAACCAAAAACGGCACTGCGGTCGTGCAGGTGACCAACGGATTGTGCTCGGGCTGCCATATGAAGTTGGTTCCCACCACCCTCGTGAAAGTCATGGCCTCACAGGAACTGACGCAATGCGAAAATTGCGGACGAGTGCTCTATCCCGAATAGATCGTCACGAGCCTTGCTCCGCATCACGAATCTTAGCAGCCCAGTATTGAGCTCTTTGAGCAAATGATTTCTCGTCATCTGCATAGAGGATACCGCGCGAGACATTGATGACATCGGGAGCGCTCCTTCCCGCCTCGGCCAAAGCCTTTAGGTCACCACCCTGAGCTCCCAATCCGGGAATCAACAAGGGTGAGTCGGGCATTTTTGCGAGTACATCGGCCGCATTGGTCAATCCCACCACATAGCCTACATCGGTCAAACAACCCTCATGTCTTGATCTTTGCCCCAAGGCCGTGACCAGCTCAAACACAGCACGTCCATCCGCAAGTGTCTGACGCTGGAAATCTGCCGAGCCGGGATTGGATGTCACGGCCAAGAGATAGATCCCTTTGCCAGACCAAGTGAGGAATGGTTCGATCGAATCATAACCCAAAAACGGATTCAGTGTCACCGCATCAACATTCCAATGGGAAAAATAACTTTGTGCATAGTATTTTTGCGTTTCCCCAATGTCGCTGCGTTTCGCATCGAGAATGATCGGCACTTCGCGCGGCATCCAAGCGAGCATGCGATCGAGAATTTCGATACCACGCAGTCCCATCGCCTCAAAGTAGGCCATGTTTGGTTTGAATGCCGCGGCTTGGCTCCATGTCTGATCGACCACCTGCTTGAGAAAGTCCTCGATGCCCGCCACACCATCGCCCTGCGGACGAGGATCCAATCCCACACAGAGACGTGAACCAGTTGTCGAAATTCGTTGCTGCAATCGTTCCGAGTAGCGCATGCCCTTACCTCAAGGCATATGCGGGAGTTGGTCAAGAATTACCCTTCACAGATCAGAAATCGCTGGAGATTTCCCTACAATCCCAGCGCCTCTCGCCATGTTGCTTCGTGGAATCCCACCAGCACGATGCCACGGTTTTGCTCGATCAGGAACGGCCGCTTGCACAAGTTCCCTTGCTGCTGAATCAAAGCGATTAAAGAAGCATCATCCGATGAATCAATCTGATCCTTTAGGCCCATGGCGCGAAATTCGGCGCCGGATGTGTTAAACAATTTCTTTCTCTCACCACCCAGCAGACGCAGTGCCAAAGCCAACTCGGTTGGTGATGGCGGAGTTTCGCGAATTTCTTTTTGCACGAACTCCACGCCGCACAGGCGTAGGAATTTCAGAGCATCGCGGCAGGTCGAGCAGGAGCGATAACCGTAGAAGATCATGGAAATCTCGGGAGCCACTCAATCCTGCGGCAGCGGTTTGTCTTTGGTTTCTGGCAAAAATGGCAGAACGATCACTCCCAGAAGGAAACAAGCTGCCATCAAGCAGGGGCCGAGACGGAAAATCTCCAATTTCGAAGAGAAATCGACAGCCGCCTTGGCCTGAATGGCCTGCCACTTTCCTAGTGTGAAAGGTGCGGTTGCCGCAACAAGACGTCCCACGTTATAGCAAAACGAAACTCCCGTGGAACGAAGGCTGGTGGGAAACAATTCAGGCAAATAAATCGAAAAACCGGCAAAAACCGACAAATGGAAAAAACCCAACAATGGCGCCATCCAGATCACGTCGGACGTTGTTTTCAGTGACTGGAAGACAAAAACCGTGAACACCAGAGACAGTAAGAAAAATGACATGAATGCTTTTTTACGACCGATCCGCTGTGTGACCGATGTGAACACGAGCATACCGATAAAAGCACCTGCGTTGAACAAAGTCAGATTGATGGACGGCCACAGTTTCTTCGCCTTCTCTGCCTTAGCGACCACCTTCTCTGCGTCGGGATTCTTCAGGTAGCGTTCATCCGCCTTGATGGCTTTGATGTCACCTTTGGTCTTCTCAAAAGTTTGCGCAATCCACTCAGTGCCTGGATGCTTCGCCACGTTTTCCACCAATACGTGACGGGTGCTAACGTCCGATACGAGTTCATTGGAAAATACACCGATTCCCCAGAGACCGACAACCCCCGCGCAGGATAGCAACATACCGAGAAGCGCATGCTTGCGCCAAACCGGGTTTTTGAACAGATCTGAATAGGAGCCCGCTTTGCGACCTTCTCGGTTCGCTTTGTCGCGTGCCGCCGTCCAAGCCTCAGGCTCTTTCAACCTCATTTGAATGAATGCGGTCAGAAATGCGGGTAAGGCGCCGATCAGGAACAACCATTTCCAATATTCTCCGGTGACAAACAGAGCAATGCTGATACCAATCAAACCCGCCATTACGTTCCCCACAGCGGAAAACGATTGCAGAACGCCCAATGCTTTGGGGCGGACATCGCCCGGCATGGTATCCGCGACCAATGCAACGGCGAGACCAAAGACTCCGCCGACACCCAGTCCTGTCAAAATTCGATAAAGAGAGAAGTCGACGAATCCGGTAGACAAAGCGGAAAGCCCAGTCGCCAAAGAATACAGCAGAACCGTGCAAGCAAGCATTTTAGCGCGCCCATAACGATCTCCCAAAGATCCGAAAATCATCCCGCCGATCGCCCATCCGACCAAAAACAATGATGTGGCATACCCACCGAACTCTTTCGAATCGGCTGTGCCCACGAGTTTTTCCATCGCGGGATTACGGGCCAGATTGAACAATTGCTGATCCAAGCAGTCAAATAACCAAGCTGATGTGGCCACAATGAATACAAACTTTTGATAGCCGTTCAGCGCGCTCCACCATCCGCTCTTCTTATCAGAATTCGTCATGGGATGATCCTGACTCATGAGGATTTGTCTGACAACCGAAAAAGCAATGAAGCCCACAAGAAGTTACGGCATAAAAAAACGCGCTTCCCAATGGAGAGAAGCGCGTTTTCAAAAAACTGTAAATAACAGATCAGGACGTCACCCGCATAGGCATGAGCACATACAGGAAGGAGCCATCGATGCGTATCACACCCGGGCTCATTTCATCGATCAAGTCAAGATACACCGTCTCCGTCTCAAGGTTGCGCAAGGGAGCCATCATAAACTCAGGATTGAATGCGACCTGAATCGGCTTGGCTTCGTATTTCACCAGCATCTCTTCACGGGCCTCACCCACTTCAGGAGAGTTGGCGTAGATGTCCACCTTGTTATCGGCAAAGAGCAATTTCACGGAGCTTGACTTATCCGAAGAAAGCAAAGAAACGCGTCGCACGGTATCAAGCAGAGCCTCGCGAGGCAACTCCACGCGCTCGTTGGCGTCACTAGGAATGACCTGACGATAGTTCGGATAGTTTCCTTCGATGAGTTTGCTGACCAACAGAGTATCGCCGATGGAGATCGATACTTGGTTGTCACTGAGGCGCAGGGTAAGGTCACCTTCCGTGCCGAGCAAGCGCTGCAATTCCTGCACTGCCTTTGTCGGAATGATCACATCCGTTTCATGTGAGGCGGGAAATTCCAGATCACTTTCCGCCATGGCGAGGCGTCGACCATCGGTGGCCACCAAAGTCATCTTCCCATCACGGAATGAGGTAAAGATGCCGTTCAGCACGTAGCGAGTTTCATCCGAACTAATCGCATACGAAGTTTTTTTCAACCCATCACGCAAATCATTTTGTTGAATTTTGAACTCCTTCGCTCCCTGGAAATCAGGAAATGGAGGAAACTCCGCATCGCTAAGTCCGTTGACCTTGAAATGAGCAGCTCCGCTGACAATCGTGGCGACGTGTTTGCTATCGACGCTGACCTCGACTTCCGAGGAAGGCAGCTCACGCACGATGTTGACGATTTTTTTAGCAGGCAGTGTGGTCGCGCCTTCGCGATCCACGTTGCACAATACCGAACCGGTGATGCCTACATCAAGATCCGTGGTGGTAAATTGCAGACGATCTCCTTTGGCAACAATAAGAACGTTGGACAATATGGGCAGTGTTGTGCGGCTGCTGACAACGTGTTGCACTTTTTGCAGTCCATCGAGGAGCGCTTCTTTGGAAATTCGAAACTTCATGGTTCGTGATTGCTGATGTTTAGGTGAGCTGAGTTTTCTCTGTTTCGGAGACAAATGACAAGAGAAATTCCGATTTTCCTCATCGCGAATCAAAAAATCATGCTTTCTGCTTCCCCTGTCATGCTCTTGGATTAGTTTCAAGCATGACAAACGTCCGCGCTGCCATGGAGTTTTCCTTTCCGGGAATCTCGCTGGACATCGCTCGTCTGCGAAATTTGCTCAAAAACGCGATGCTTCTGATCGGCCAAGCTCCTCGCATGAGCCCTTGCATTCTCAATTTGGCATGTGGCAGAGCGGACGAAACGGGAGCCTTGATCGATGCGTGGAGTGTCGCCGGGCATGGTGGCGAATACCTAGGACTGGATCTTCGTCATGCGGAAATTTGCGAGGCGCGACGGCGATGGTGCGGTGCTTGGCGCCCCCACGGGATCGTGGAATTCCGCGTGGATGATGCCTCGCTTCCCCACCGACTTCCCGGCGACCGACGCCATGATTTTATCTTCATTCGGCATCAAAATTACTGGGACGCGCCCTCCACATGGGATGGGATCTACCGTAACGCACTCTCCCTTCTCAAGCCCGACGGCTTTTTGTTCTTCACTTCGTATTTTGATCGGGAACACGAGCTCGCCCTAGCCGCATTGAAGTCGTTGGGCGCATCGCTGTGGCTCGACATACCTCACACGGCATCGAGAATGCTAACGGATGCACCAGGTAAATCCGTAGACAAAAGACTCGCGATACTTGGACCGCCTGAAGGTCACATACCATTCCGCATCGAATCCTTGCGATGACACACCGCGCAACAGGTCATCAGGTGATGGAAAAACGAATCTCACCGCGATGACCGCGCGCAAAGTCGGTAGCCGAGATTCGTTTTCCACCTTCCGTTTGAACCTCGGAGAGTGCTAGCGCGCCCTGTCCACAACCGATCAGCAATCGTTGACCTTGGATTTGCCCCTGTCCTGGAGGCGTTGATTCCTCTGATACCACTTCCACAGGGGGGAAAATCTTGACCCTCATCCCCTGTTCGAGGCAGGCAAAGGTTCCCGGCCATGGGTGATAGGCCCGAATGCGTCGTTCGAGTTCCGTAGCGGTGCGGGACCAATCGAGACGCCCGTCCTCGCGAAGCAATTTGCCGACGTAACTCACCGCCGATTCATCCTGAGGAGCGCGGCAAGCTTTCCCCTGTATGAGCAATGCCATCGCATCGGCCAAAGCCACGGGGGCGAGATGCGCGAGAGCATCATGGAGGGATTCTGCCGTCTCTTGGGGACGAATGGCCATGGGGCTTTGCCAAATCACATCACCCGCGTCCAAAGCTCGCACCATGTGCATCACCGTGATACCGGTTTCTGCATCACCATGATCCAACGCTGCCTGAATGCAGGAAGCGCCGCGATATTTGGGCAATAGTGAGGCGTGAATGTTGATGCAACCCAGCGGAGGTATATCCAAGAACCTCTGGTTCAAAACCTGCCCGTAGGCCATCACCACAATCAGGTCAGGCATCAAGTCCGCCACGGCATCAATGGCACTTTTGCGACGCAAACTTTCGGGCTGCATCACAGGTATGCCCGCTTCGAGGGCCCGCAACTTGATCGTGGGAGGAGTCATCTGCATGCGCCGACCCGCGGGTTTGTCGGGCTGGGTCACTAAGGCCAAGATCTCACAGGGTGCATGCACCAGCCAATCCCATGTCGGCAAGGCAATATCACCGGTGGCGACGACGACAACTCTCATGATCAGATGATTCTACCCTCGGATTCCTTATAGCTGGGAAGCTGAAGAATGACGGAGGTGATGCGGTTGATTACCTGCACAGGCGGCTTGGTAGCATCAATGTCACAAATGATTTCCTGCGGGAAATATTCCAAGATCGGCTTGGTTTCCTCCTCATAGGTCTCGATGCGGCGCTGAATGACAACCTCATTAGCGTCATCGATCCGATTGTCCTTCAACGCACGCTTGCGCATGCGACGAGCCAGTTCCGTACGATCGGGGCAAGACAAATGGAACACTTGCTCGACATGGATGAACTCTTCCATGTGTCTCGCCTGAGCCACGTTGCGAGGGATCCCATCAAGCACCAAGTAGTCAATGTCTGGTTTGTAAACGTGCATGTCACTCCAGTTGCCCACCTGCGTTTTCCATAATTCCACAGTCAATTCATCAGGAACCAACTGCCCCCGACTGGAATATTCCACGAACTTTTGGCCCAATGGGGTGCGGGTATCGAGAGAGCGAAACACGTTGCCGCACTCGCAGTGGAAAAAACGTGGGATCATACCGAGGATTTTCCCTTGCGTGCCTTTGCCCGCTCCGGGTGCTCCGAGCAGGATGATGGCGGGACGTTTGATATCAAAAACTTTGGACATGGTTTGGCGAGCAGTATGTCGATTCTACACCGATGACAAGAAAGGAATCAGTGAATTTCCACAGAAAGATCATTGCTAAGACTCTCAATTGCCTCGCGCAGAGCAGCATCCGTGCCATCACCCGCTAGGCTCACTTTGCCGGTGGCTCGAAAAAGCGGGTGGCCGGACATCGCCGCGCTCTCCAGTCCAGTGATCAGTTCTTCCACATTTCCTCCGCAATGAGCAATCGCTTGGGTGAGTTCATGCACAATGCCGGCGCGGTCGTTGCCCACGACGTCGATATGCCAGAGTTTTCGAGGCTCCGCTTCGATCAGGGCTTCTCGAATCAATTGGATTTGAATGCCCTCAACTGACAACTCTTGCAATGCTGCGGAAAGGGTTTCCACTTGGTCCACCGGACAGTCAACACGAAGAATCCCTGCGAACTGACCCGCCATCCGCGCCATGCGGCTTTCCTGCCAACTCGCTTGGTGAGCGGCGACAATGCCAGCAATCGAACGAACCAGACCGCTGCGGTCGGCTCCCAAAATGGTCATGATCAACGTGTGATTCATGGATCGACTGTGACCCAAGATGCCGATCTGGTCACGAAGATTTTGTCAGTTCTGAAAATGGCGCTCCGTGCTTCTCCGCGCAGGCCTGCGAATCCGCTGGATTGTGATCGACAAACGGCCACCCATGTGATGATCTCATCACTCATGAGACTACTATTCCCTGCCCTGATCTGCATTTTACCCATCATAGTGGCATGCGGTCCGGATCTTGATGCGATTCCACCGGTTACGGAACAAATGGCTCTTGGCATGGGGGTAGAAAAAGCACAGCTAGCGCGCGGAAGAGAGATCTACATGACCTACTGCAACCTATGTCACGAGCGCATAACGCCGGCAAAAATCGACCCCGAATACTGGCGGGAAATCTTGCCACACATGAGCGAAAATGCCAGGCTCCGGCAGTCGCAACTGCACGATCTGCAAACCTACTTGATTGCAGCCCATGGCACTGTCTACCAACTTGACCTTCAGCATTAAACCGAATATCCACGCATGAAACTCATTTTACTCAGCAGCGCCTTTGCCTTGGCTCTCATCGGCTGCGCCACCGGCCCCAGCGGAGATATCGAAGCGGGTGTCGAACAAGAAACCGGTGGAATCTCCGAGGTGCCGAATCCTTCTCCCGAAATGGCAAAAAAAAGCGGCAAAACGCTGGAGCAACTGCAACGTGGTCATGCCGTATATATGCTCAACTGCGCGCAGTGCCATGCCTACCCACTGCCAGAAGATCTGGACGAAGCAGAATTCACGGAAACCGTTCCCAAAATGGTCAAGCACGCGGGGCTCGCCCTCGATGAAGGCTCTGCCGTGTTATCCTACATTCTTGCTGTCAAACAACTCTAACATCTGTGATGAAACAAAAACGCTGGCTGCTATCTTGCTCCCTCTTGATGATAGGTGCCTGTGTTCCTAAATGGGAAAAAATCGCACCATCCATCACGCCTGCCATGGTGAAAAAAAGCGGATCGTCCGATGCCACATTGCAGGTCGGCCGCGCCACCTACATCGCTCACTGCGGTCGCTGTCATGAGCATCAACTGCCAGACAGCGTGAGCGAGGCCGACTGGCACGTCGTCGTGCCGGGCATGGCTTGGAATGCGAGTCTGAGCCAAACGCAAGAGCATGCGGTGAGGGCCTACATCATCGCATCTCAATCAAGAAAGTGAATGCCGCCCTTGAGATGTTAGCATTTGCGGGCATCATGGCAGTGGCCCAGTTTAGCCCTGGGCCCGACATGATTCTTCTTACCCGAACGACGCTTTGCCATGGCGGGCGAGCAGGAGCCATCATGGCATGCGGTATCGCGACAGGATTAGCCGTCCACGCCGCGATCGCCTTGGGTGGAGTTGGTTATTTTTTTACGAGTGAATCATTTTTTTTGCCTTATGCAAAATGTCTTGCCTCTGGCTACCTGCTCTACCTCGCCTGGAAGGTATTTGTCAGTGTTCAGGGCTCAGTGGGACCATCCAACAGGTCCGGTAGAAATCACTATCTGAGCGGACTAATGTGCAACCTATTCAATCCCAAGGCCGCTGTTGTTCTGAGCAGCATTTGTGCACCATTTCTGCAGGGTCATCAGGGTCTCTCGCGTCCGTTGGCACTGGGCGGCATCATCGTGGTCCAAGGCGCGATACTCTGGACCTTGTGGGCTTACAGCTTGCAAGTTCCAGAACTGCGCCGTCACTACGACCGATACCAATCCACCATCAACCGATGTTTTTCGATCTTGCTCGCGCTGCTGGCCCTGTCGATTTGGATTCGCTGAAATTCGCGAACGAGCTCAACCGATCTCGGTGCGACCGGCCAATTGCGCGCCTTCTTCCATGGCAAACATTTTGGCTTTGATGTCGCCATCCAAGCGAGATTTGGCCTTCAATTCACAGCGCTCGGAGGTAATTTTGCCTTGCACTTTCCCAAAAACTTTCACTTCGCCTGCCGTGATATCGCCTTTGATGTTGGCATTTTCCCCAATCGTGACGCGACCTTTGTCAGAGCTAATCTGCCCTTCGATTTTGCCATCGATGATCATGTCATTCGAAAAGCGAACCGAGCCGATGATTTCGATGCCTTGTGCGAGAACGTTGGTAGGATTTGCCATAACGGAGAAGAAAATCACCACAATTTCCCCAAGTTGGCAATGCCAAATGCCGCAGCGCAAAAGTTTCTGGATTTTCAGTTCATAGGAGAAATTTCTCGAATCGTCACACTGTCACCGACCTGAAACCGAACATTCATTCCACAAATCATCACCCCGTATTCGCGCAGGGGATCGTCATGTGCCGCTGGTCTTGGATCCAATGCGAGACATTCGAGGATGATTCGCTGGTCGCGTGCGGGCAAGCGCTCCAAGACATCTTTCGCCTGTGGATGCACCGAAACAGCAAGTGCTGGTGGTGCCTCCCCCGCATATCCGCAGATCGCATCGCGCGGGGACTCACAGTAGGACAGATAAGGCTTGATGTCATAGACAGGAGTGCCATCGACCAAGTCCACCCCTCCTAGCAGCAACTGCGGACCCTCCGCCGTGAAATCAATTCCCTCAAGGCGACAGAGGGAAAGCCCCAGACCGTTGGGGCGGAAGGTGCTACGACTGGCAAACACACCGACTCGCTGGTTGCCCCCCAATCGCGGTGGACGAACTGTGGGAGACCACTCCTGATCCAGGGTTTGATGAAAACCGAAAATCACCCAAAGATGAGAAAAACCCTCCATGCCCCGCAGGAATTCCTCTCCGCGATAGCGTGGTTCGAAGATCAACCTCCCCCACGCACTAGGACACAAACCTGGTTGACGAGGCACGGCGAATTTTTCGCCGAAACATGTGCGCATAATCCCAATCAGTTCGATTTCCACGTCCATGATCAACAACATTTCGCACAATGGCGGCAACCAAAATGATTTCCGCATTTTCTGTTTGCGGAGCAGCGCAGATTCGCGTAGTATTTACCATGTGACTGCGGAAATTCGGTATTGCCAGATCTTCGCGATTTCGCTTCACTCCCCTTGCCCATCGATCTCTATGAAAAACCATACCTACCGTTTGCAACGTGGCTTTACTCTCGTCGAATTGTTGATCGTCATTGCCATCATCATGGTGCTGGCCGCTCTTGGCTTCGCTGGAGTGCAATCAGCGCTGAAAAAAGCCAAAACCGTGCAAACCTTGAACATTGCCACCAACCTCTCGCAATCCATTCATAATTACTTCGATGAGTATGGCTCGCTGCCCGTGGTGAACGTGACTCCTACCCCCATCGTCACCAATACGGGTGAGGGCGTGAACGTGCTGCGTGTTTTGCTCGCACAAGAAGGTGCTGGGACTAACATTCTCAACACGAAAGGCATCCGCTATCTCGACGTCAAGACCGCCAAGGCGAAAAAAGCAGGTCTCGACTATGGCAACGGCGGCACCACGGCCACCGGACTGTTCGATGCGTGGGGAAATCCGTTCTACATCGCCTTCGATGATGACTACAACGATGAGATCCTGAATCCGAACAAAATTTCGGCATCGGATCCGGAAATCATCCGCGGAGTGAAAGCGGTGGTTTATTCTTACGGTGCCGACGGTCTCGACAAAAACAAAGATGATGTCCGCACTTGGTAATTCCTGCAAACGGAATCTCTGATCCATCGCCCCGCTTCTCCTTCAGGTTGCGGGGCGTTTTTTATTTTCGCCCGGAAAGATTGCAAGCGCCATTATCGTAATGGCGGAGTGTTGATTCCCAGAACCCCGACGTCGATATTCTTGTGGGCCTGCTTCGCGGGCTCGTGTTCGATGATTTCTGGCGCCGACAAAATCACCTACGAAGATCACATTTTTCCCATTTTTGAGCAATCTTGCCTGAATTGTCACAATCCCGATAAAACCAAAGGCGGTTTGGATCTATCCTCCTACGCCAATACCCTCAAGGGTGGATCCGGAGGAAAGGTCGCGGAACCGGGTGACACTTCCTCGTCACTCCTCACTTCCGTCATGCGGAGTGGAGAACTCAAGATGCCGCCCGAAGGAGATGCCATCAGTCCGACACAGGTGGCCACCATCAAAGCGTGGATTGAAGGAGGACTGCTGGAAAACAAAAATTCTAGCGCGAGGGCAACAAAAAAACCTTCATTCCAAGCAAATCTCGGATCGGCAGCAGGGAAAAAACCCGATGGCCCTCCGCCCATGCCCCAACACTTGTTGCTGGAACCTGTCATCACCTCAAACCGAGGATCTGCCGTTCATGCCATGGCATCTTCTCCGTGGGCGCCACTGCTTGCGATCAGTTCACTCCGCCAAGTCATGCTGGTGCACAGCGAAACATTGGACCTGATTGGCATCATCCCCTTTCCCGAGGGCGAACCGCTATCACTGGCTTTCACTCCTGATGGCCGCTACCTCATCATGGGCGGGGGAATCGCCGGGAAATCAGGAACCACCGTCACGGTCGATGTCACGAACGGACAACGCTTGACCACGGCCGCCAAGGAGTTCGATGCTGTTCTCTGCTGCGACATCCGTCCAGGATTTGACATTGTGGCCACTGGTTCACCCTCCCGAATGGTGAAGCTGTGGAACGCTCAAAATCAGGAACTGGTGAAATCCATCAAGAAACACACGGACTGGGTTACGACACTTGATGTTTCCCCTGACGGCATCCTGTTAGCCACCGGCGATCGTAATGGTGGAGTGCTCGTTTGGGAAGCTGACAGCGGCGGTGATTTCCACACACTGCGGGCGCATCAAGGCGCCATTACGCGAACCATCTTCCGCGCGGACTCAAACCTGTTAGGCACGGCGTCGGAAGACGGGACCATCCGCATGTGGGAAATGAATGGAGGCACGGAGGTGAAAAAAATCGATGCGCACGCCGGCGGAGTTCGCGGGTTTGACTGGGCTCGCGATGGCTCTTTCGCAAGCACCGGCCGCGATCGCAAGGTGCGTTTGTGGAAATCAGATTTCAATCTAGCACGCGAACTCGGCACCATCCCCGCACTCCCCACTGCCCTCACGATCGATGCAGAAGGGAAACGAACCTTTGTCGGCGACGTCGATGGTAAGATCCATGTCATCGACAATGCCAATGGCCAAGTCGTGCACATCATGAACCATCATCCGCCAGCACTGGCAGAACGGGTTCGCCTGATTGACGAACGAATGAATTCGATTCCATCGATCATCGTTGAGTCACAACATCAAGTGACCGCAGCCGAAACCAAGCAGCAACAACATCAAGCTGCGCTTCAGAAGTCGGAACTTGAGTGCCAACAGAGTCGTCAACTGGCTACGCAAAGCCAACAAAGGTTTGATAGCCTACAAAAGAAAATCGGTCCACTGCGCCAAACACTCGCAGCAAAAAAATGCGAACTGGACGCTGCGCGACAGACAGTTGTCGTCAACCAACAGGCCATGGACCAAAGCCGACAATTGCTTACGAATGTTCAATCGACAGGCGATGCGGTTGCGGCCGAAGCTGCCCAGGCAGCGGTGCGAGATGCCGAGGGCAAGTTTCAACAATCTCAGGGGCTGATCACGGAACTAGAAGCAAACGTCAACCAGATTTCCCAAGAGGAACAGAACGCGACAACTGCGCTGACGCAAGCCGAAAAAGAACTCCAGGCAGCGAAAGCCAAGCTCACCCAGAACGAGTCGTCCCTGAAAGGTCTGCGAGATAGCACTGCCAACATAGAACAATCTCTATCTGCGGCACGCAACAAACTTGCTGAACATCAAGCCGAACCGAATCGGCTGAAAAAATCGCGCCAGCATTGGATCGCAGCTCAAACCAATACCTTGGCGCTACAAGCACGAAACGAGGCTCAAGTCGAACAATCCCAGTTCGAGGATCTTCTGGTTCAGTTTGCGGAAAAAGCTCAACAATTGGAAAGTATCGCAACGCGCAGACAGCAAGCGCTCGCTGAGTTCAACACTCATCAACAACAAAAGCCCACAGAAAATCATAAAGATCTAAAAGACCGTGTGGATCAAAGCAAACAAGACCTGCGAACTGCTGAAACAGAATTGATTCAACTGCGTAGACTCATCGACCAGCAAAGCCCGGGAAGAGTAAAGACCACGGTGAAATCTCAGCAATTGCAAGAGGAATACCTTCGACAACTGCAGACCAAGGTCGAATCGTGAATGCGACATGACGCGGGAATCGGAAATTCGCCTTAGTCCGGGTCACGGGTTGCACCTCACTGACATGGATATGTGGTTGGACAGTCGTCGGCCAAAACCGTGGGCTTTCGTTTCCCATGCGCACTCGGATCATGTGGCACGCCATCAGAAGATCCTGTGCAGTCCCATAACAGCTCACCTGCTGCAAAAACGCTACCGAATTTCCCACGAGCGTATTTGCATTCAGGACTTTCATGAGCGCCGCATGCGTGGCAAATTCCGAGTCACCTTATTGCCCGCAGGGCACATCGCTGGCTCCACGATGCTGCACGTTGAGGATTCTGATACCGGCGCCAGCTTGCTGTATACAGGAGACTACAAGCTACGCCCCTCCCGCAGCATCGAATCCGCCTGCCTCATGCCGGCTGACACACTCATCATGGAGAGCACTTTTGGGCTTCCCCGCTATGTGCTACCTCCATCGACGGACATAGAACATCAGATCGGCGCATTTGTAAAAACATCTCTTGCCGATGGAGCAACTCCTGTTTTGTTCGGATACTCGTTAGGCAAAGCGCAGGAAATTGCCGCTATTCTGGATGCTCAAAATCTACCACATTGTCAAACCGCGGGAGTAGCTGCCATGACAGATGCTTGTCGACAGATGGGGATGAACTTGCCTGCACCGGAAATCTGGCGCGGAGAAATGCCGACAGGGTATGCCCTCATTGCCGCGCCACAATTGGCCAGGCAACGTGATTATGCCCGCATCCCCCACGCCCGCAGCGCTATGCTCACAGGCTGGGCGTTGAATCCTGGAGCACGATTTCGCTACCGTTGCGATGCCGCCATCCCACTCTCCGACCATGCGGATTTCCCCGATCTTTTGCGCACAGCTGAATGGGTAAAACCCCGTCGCATTCTCACCGTTCACGGATCAACGCGCGAGTTTGCCGCCAGCCTTCGTTCGTTAAATTTTAACGCATGGAGTCATCATGGCGGCGATCAGCTTGAACTTTTCAGTGACTTCCTCTGATCGCTACAATCGAAGCACGCTCCCTCATGTTACAAGAAGCAAAATTTCAGAACGAGAAAGAATGATTGCATTCGTCATCCATCATGCTACCATCAGATGTCTCCGATGAGACGCTCGTCTTCTGAACATCAATAACCTATGTCAAAATTCCGCATTCCCTTCGAGAGGGTCAATTGGGTCACAAGCATATTCCTGATTGGAACCTTCCTTCTCTCTATCACGATTGTTCCATGGTACATCGTAACATTCGAGCAAAACTGGTTCCAATGGGCGATGTTTGCTTTTATGGTCCCAGCTACCGCCATGAGCATCACGCTCGGGTATCACCGGCTCTTTTCCCACCTCTCATTTAAGGCCAAATGGCCCGTCAAGTTGTTCACACTCATTTTTGGTGCCTGTGCTTTTGAAAATTCCTGTCTCGACTGGAGTTCCGATCACCGGACCCATCACAAGCACGTGGACCACGACGAGGATCCTTACGATATTTCCAAAGGGTTCATGTGGGCTCACATCGGTTGGCTCATGTTCAAACTAGCGCCAGAGCATCCGGCCACCAATGTCAGCGATCTGCGCAAGGAAAAACTCGTGATGTGGCAACACAAGTATGTCCAGTGGATCGCCTTTCTTGTCGGAATCGTAGGCCCCACGATTCTCGGCGGGCTCTACCAACATTTCTTCACCAACCTTCCCGTTTGGCAAGGTGCTTTGGGCGGTTTTCTCATCGCAGGTGTTCTCCGCGTGGTGGTGGTGCAACATTCCACCTTCTTTATCAATTCGCTTTGTCACACCATGGGCAAGCGTCCCTACTCCACCAAGCATTCAGCCCGCGATAGCATCGTCATGGCATTTGCCACCTTTGGTGAAGGTTACCACAATTACCACCACGAGTTCCAGCACGACTACCGCAATGGAGTGAAGCCATGGCAATGGGATCCCACCAAGTGGACAATCTGGACGCTCTCCAAATTAGGTCTTGCCTCCAATCTGCGTCGTGTGCCTGACTCGAAAATCCTTCTTGCTGAGATGGGCGAGGCGCGTTCGCGTGCCGAAGAAAAACTCGCAGCGCTTAATGCCGCTAACCCCACCATGGTGGATCGTGCGCACATCATGCTGAACGAACTCTGTCAAAAGCTTGCCAAAAATTACGCAGAACTGGAAAAATCCGTAACTGACCGGGTGGAAGTCTCGCGCCAAAATTTGCTCGCCTGGCAGGCAGAAACACGCGAATTGGTTCGCTGCGCACGCTCGATCCGCTTGATCCAGCGTGCTTGAGAATGGTGACTGACCGTCTCAAACATCGAGCCCCTCCGCATGGATGGGCTCGTTTTTTTTACCGCCACTTCGACTCCCATTTCAGACAAGGAGCGACCCTGCCTCGCTTTATCCCCGCGGATGAAAACTGCGATGGACCTGTTTGAGCCGCTTTTGATCCACGTGCGTGTAAATTTGTGTGGTTGCGATATCCGCGTGCCCTAACAATTCTTGAATCACTCGCAGATCAGCACCTCCTTCTAGGAGATGAGTGGCAAAAGAATGACGCAGCAAATGCGGATAGACATTCTGCTCCAAGCCGGCACGACTCGCTCGTTCTTTGACGATTTCTCTCACGCGTTCGGGTGATAGTCCAGTGCCGCGTATGGAGAGAAAAATGTGCGAACGAGTGCATTTTTTGACAAATTGCACTCTGGCATTTTCTAGATAATGCTCGAGAGCGTGGAAGGCTAGCTCACCCAGTGGCACGATCCTTGTCTTATTGCCTTTGCCGGTAACCCGCAGGAATTTTTCCTGCATGTCGCAATGTTCCAAACGTGCCTGACACAGCTCGGACAATCGAAGCCCGGAGGAATAAAACATCTCCAGCATGGCACGGTCGCGAGCTCCCAGTGGGTCGTTTGTTTCGATGCTTTCCAGCAGCCGACGGCACTCAGACACATTCAAGGTTTCAGGAAGAAGCTTTTCCGCACGCGGCGCATGGAGAGGTTCTGCCGGATCCATGGGCAATCGCCCCTTGCCCGCCAACCAACGGAAAAATATTTTCAAATGAACCGTTGCAATGCGTAGAGAGGAGGCCTCCAGAGATTGCTCCTTGCGATCGGAAAGAAAGAGAGACAACTCCTCGGTGCCCAAATCTTGCAAGGCAAATCGCCGTGACTGGCTCCAACCGCAGAGAGCATCGAGCGACTGACGGATGGAAAGTTGATAAGCTGTGGACAGACCTCGCTCGGTTGCGAGAAAGAGCAGAAACTCATCCATCTCACGACCATCCCACGAGCCAACAGATTTCATTGCTTGATCGGTTTCGTCGAATCTCTCCCGAAGCGAGATGCCTTTACCCCCTGATGGATCAACTCGAATCCTTGCTCCTGCGCCTGACGTATCAGACCATCGGCACTAACCGCCGAGTTCATGGAAATATGCAGACCACACGCTTCCAAACTGTGTCCCGTCCATACGTTACAAATTCTAGGAAAATAATACGAATAATGGCAGTCTAACAGATATCCGTCACCCCAGCTCGATGCACCGATGACGCGAGGCGATCCTTGCTCATTCAGCCGATTGCTTGCATTGAGGAAATGAGCCAAATAACGCCCTTGATTCCGTGGAATCTCTTTGCGATAGATCCGTTGCTGAAAGCAAACCTCTTCGATTTTCCATGAAACGGGAATGATCTCCGTTACCGCTGGTGAAGGCAGCACTAGGGCATTAAAAACCTCGTGAGGACGCAGCCAGCGCTTCTGCAGATAGGCAACACGATCACCCCAGCTCATCACCACATATTTCATGGGACCTTGAGGAAACTTCAAACCCTGTGGCGCGTGATAGCCATGTTCCAAAAGCCAATCGTATGGCACTGCTAGAGAAGTATGCAATGTGTCAGCAATCAAATAGATGGCCACCTGCCCAGGCGGGCTCACATGAGCCTTTTCCGAGTGATGGGCCACCGGGGGAGGCAGTGGCGGCGGGCTCGGCATTCTGACAGCGCAGGACGGTGAAAAAAGCATAGCTCCGCCGATGATCGGCAACAGGCGGATGAAAAAACATCGATTCATGACGAGCGCGCCATGAGCGTAGCAAATCCGATCAAAACCGACGAGAGAATTCCGTTCAAATTGCGGGAATGTATTGTCACATTCGCCTCAGCGACGAGGCATCATGCGAAGTTGAATCCCTTTGCCTGATGTATCAAGATTTAGGGCTTCCAGTCGATCACGCACAGGAGGCGGCACTGCGGCTTTATCCTGCGGCGTTTGATAAGGTCCTGACCACAGCAATTCACCCTGCTTATCAAAGACTTTCGCTTCACAAGAATCGCCATCTCGACTGATCTCGATGTTGCCCTCCTTATCCATCATCTTCAGGGTGCTTTTCATTTGCACTTGCGCCTCGGGCGCAGCGGCTGCGCCCTGTTGCAATTGCATCTGCATTCCTTGCATCATCTTCTCGACTCGCTTCTGCAGGTCAGGTATGCCATTCGCATCCATCGGCAAAATCTGTGCTTGAGCACCCGCTACGGCACCATTAGCGCCAAGGGCCTTGAGATTTTTTTCAATCGCTTCTCGCATCTCCTTGGGCAGGTCAAGCAGCATGTCCTTTGGTAGCTCGGCACCGTTGTTTAAGGCACCAGCCGCATTTGCGATATCGGTATCTGGCCTGTCTCCCAAGCGCAGAGATGCTTCCTGTCTCACACCGCGGTGCATGTAGGCGATTTTCACTTCATCACCAGCACGATGCTGCTCCATCAACCGGCTCAAACTTTCTTGGCTTGGGATATTCTGTCCGTCGACACTGAGCATAATGTCAGCCTCCTTCAATCCTGCAATGGCTGCAGGGCCTTTGGGATCAACAACACGAACAAAGGTGGAGGAATCGGCATCGATTCCCAGATGTTGACCAAGAGCGGGAGGCAACGGATCGAGACCTACCCCAAAATACGCTTTGGCCGCCTGCGGCATTTTTTCGACAGGCTTCTGTTCCTCAGAAGATGGCGGATCGATCGGCTTTGTTTGATTTTCGCCAGCGGCAGCAGGCTCTGCAGCTGGTGCTTGGTTGGGAGCCAAAGGCTCGATTTTTTTCGGTGCTTCTAGTGCGCTAACAAAATGAGTCGTTAACCCCAGCGCCAGCAAAGTCATCATGTTGATTTTCATTATTACTACCTATGTTGTATTTTGATCAAATGGATTTCACATCCTATGGTTTTCAATCCACCTTTTCTGGGACTACTAATAGTTCTTCGCGTGGGATAAACAGCATGCGATCGACGCCGTTCTTGTCACGCACTAAAACCCGATCTTGGTATTCAAATCGCAGCACCCGTTTGGGTTCATGGTCGGTGGTCCAGATCACGCCCTCGTCGGCGGCGTGCTCGATGCCAGTGCCAAAGCTAGTGGTCACGATGCCACTTGGCGAAGGCATGATACTAGGCCGAGCCACTTGAGGTTGAGGATGAGATTGCCCCACCGTTGATGCGCGATCTTTGCGGTTGGGAGTCCACAGAGCAAGCAGCGCCCCCATGACTGCGATCGCCGCGTAGGCAACGGCACGCCGCCAGTTGCTTTGTTGAAGCAATTTCCGACTCGTTTCCTTGCGAGCAACAGGGAAAAAAACCACTTTGCGATCCAACGCGAATGGCACGTCACCCACAAGATTCATCCATGATTCGAGCGTCGTGTCCGAAAGTGCGAGCGGCCGCAGATCCTGCAGTTGCTTTTCCATGCCTAACAGGGATGCATCGGTCGCAGTGGATCCATCCACCGCCCGTTCGAGACGGCTTAACGTTGAATCGCTGAGACCGGAAGGTTTGAGCGAGCTGAGCAGTTGCTCCAATTCTTTGCGATCGGTTTCCATACTGGGTCAACAATGAAAGTTAGAGTGAAAGGTCGCCTTTCGATTTTGATTCAATCAGTTTGCGTTTTAGAATGTCCAGTCCGTAGCGGTATCTTGAAGCCGCCGTATTTTGCGAAATATTGAGCATATCACCAATCTCCGCGAAGGTTTTGTCACCCCAGATTTTCAATACAATGACTTCGGCAAATTTTTGCGGCAACTCTTTGAGACCACGCTCCAGTTGCGAACGAGTTTCTTCGTCCGAGGCATCAGACTCAAACCAGGGATCAAACTTCATCGCCGCTTCCGATTCCATCTCATCCGACACGTAATCCTCGCGCTTGCGTCGACGGTCGTCCTTACGGCCTAGGTCGATGGCCAAACGACGGATGGTGGTGTAAAGGTATGCCATCCACATTTCCTGTCCTCCGTCGAAGGTGGAACTGTTGATTTTTTCGACCAACTTGATCAAAGCATCCTGCAAAACATCTTCTGCGTCTTGAGCGTTGCGAGTCTGATTTTTGGCGAACAACAACAACCGCGGTCCGTTCGCCGAGAGCCAGTCACGCCAAGCCGAGGCAGAAGGTGATAATGATACGGCGGCACTCATTGATTCATCAGGGTTCATAGAAATAACGCTTTTCACGAATCGTTTTGTTTGAATTTTTCCACGCGCTCCATCCATTCGCGCAAAGCTGCGGCAGTCGAAGAATCCGCCACCGCCACCAAATCCTGCGGAGTTGCCTGAGCGACCAAACGGCCGCCGTGTATCCCTCCCCCTGGGCCGAGATCGATGACCCAATCACAAGCTGCAATGACTTCGAGATGATGCTCCACGACCAGCACGGTGTGTCCAGCATCGCGCAAACGACGGAGAGCGTGAAGCAACTTTGCCACATCTCCGAAATGCAGTCCCGTCGTGGGCTCATCGAAAAGGTAGAAAGTCCGCGATGCAGCTGGGCGAGCCAGCTCCACCGCAAGTTTAAGCCGTTGAGCTTCTCCACCCGAGAGGGTATTGGCCGCCTGACCGAGAGAGACATACCCCAAACCAAGATCTCGCATGATTTCCAGCAATCGGTGCAATTTCGGCAAGGGCTGGAACAACTCCGTCGCCTGATCGACACTGAGAGCAAGTATGTCAGCAATGTTGTGGCCTTTGTAGAGAATTTCCAACGTCTCACGGTTGAATCGTTTGCCCTGACAGGAACTGCAAGTAACCCAGCCGTCAGGCAAAAAGTGCATTTCAATTTTGATGCGGCCAGCACCTTCACAGCGTTCGCATCGACCGCCGCGCACATTGAAACTAAAACGATTGGCTAGATATCCTCGTTGCCGCGACAAGGGAAGCTTGGCATACAAATCTCGGATCAGATCGAACAGACCAGTATAGGTTGCAGGATTGGATCGAGGACTCTTTCCAATCGGACTCTGATCCAACAAAATGACTTTGTTGAGGAACTCCGCACCCTCCATGGTATCGAAGACACCAGGCAAGTCGCCACTGTGGGAAAAGCGCCTCGTAAGAGCCCTTGCGATGACATTTTCCGCCAGCGTGGATTTGCCACTGCCACTAGGTCCCGTCAGAGCCACCATGTAACCGAGCGGAATATGCACATCAATGTCACGGAGATTTCTCTCACCTACTCGGCGAAAGATCAGCCAATCGCAATCAGAGGAGATGCCTCGTATTTCTGGCCACTCGCGTGGCTGATGAAGCCAGCGCACGGTAGGAAGTTGCGGCATCGATGCGAGCGTGCCACAACCTAACAATTCCCCACCTTCTGTCCCAGCTCCCGGCCCCAGTTCTATCAGCCAATCGGCATGACGAATGATGGCCTCGTCATGCTCTACCACCACCACGGTATTGCCTAAGTCACGCAAGCGCAGCAGGGTCTGGATCAATCGCCCCGTGTCGCGGGAATGAAGTCCTATGCTCGGTTCGTCCAACACATACAAGACGCCTGACAATCCTGAGCCAAGCTGGGAGGCAAGTCGGATGCGCTGCGCCTCCCCCCCTGAAAGGGTCCCGCTACCGCGTTGGAGAGAGAGATACCCGAGACCTACGTCCTGAAGAAATACGAGGCGCTTTTTTAAATCCGTCACCACGGCCTCGATCACCTCGCGTTGATCCTTCTCGATCTCCAAACCGTTCAACCACAAAATAGCCTGTTCGACAGGCAACTCGCAAAACTCTTGAATGCCCAACCACCTCTGCCCTTCTCCGCTCATCTTCACCGCCAGCAATGCGGGCTTTAGGCGGGCGCCATCGCAAACCCGACAGGCACGATGAGCCATAACCCTCATCAAACGTCGACGGGCCGCTTCGGATTTCACTTCTCGTAGCTTGCGCTCGGCCTCGGGACACAACCCCTCGACCACCTTGATTTTTCTGCTTTTTTCAGCATCTGGAGACGATGCCGAATCCAACTTACCGCCGAAGAGTAGCGTTGATTTGATCGATTCTGGACAATCGGACCACTTCGTATCTTCGGGAATTTGATGGCATTTCATCAAGGACTTGGCTTCCCGGATGAACTGCAAGTCTCGTGGACCTTTGGGTTTCCACCAACCACTGATGGCACCATCCGTGATAGGTTTGTTCGCATCTTTGATCAACAAGGAGAAATCACAAAAAACTTCCGTGCCCAGACCTTCGCATGCATCGCAAGCTCCCCAATGAGAATTGTAGGAAAAATGTTTTGGACTCAACTCCCCCATGATGAATCCAGAAGCGGGATTGCGGTAACTGGTCTGAAACGCAAGCTCACTCCATGCATGTGAATCCGATTTCTGCACCAGCGCCCTCGCTTCCAAACCACAAAGGCGCAAACAGGCTTCCACACTGTCGGCCAGTCTGGATTCGACTCCCGTTCGCATCACGAGACGATCAACGACAATCTCCAAAGATCGGATTCGCTCGGTCATCGTGATTTCCTCAAGCTCTCTCATCTCACCATCCACTCGCACCCGGACAAATCCTTGGCGCCGAAGATCATTCCATAAAAACGATACATCTGTGATGGATTTGATTTCGACAGGTGCCAGCAGGATGACTTTCGTATTTTCCTCGAGAGCCAAAAGATGCGCTACGATGTCAGCGGAAGTCATGCGGACGAGTCGCTCACCCGTGACAGGGTCATGAGGCACTCCCGCCGCCGCCCATAATACACGCAGATAATCGTAGATCTCCGTAGCCGTGGCCACAGTGGAACGGGGATTCAAACCGCCGCTGCGTTGCTCGATCGCAATCGCTGGACAAAGACCATCAATGCGGTCGACGTCAGGCTTATCGAGTTGCTCCATGAATTGCCGCGCATAAGGCGACAGGGATTCCACATACCGGCGCTGTCCCTCCGCATACAACGTGTGAAATGCCAGCGATGACTTGCCGCATCCGCTGGGCCCTGTGATGACGACCAGCTTACCTTTGGGAATTTGCAACGAGAGATTGCGCAGGTTGTGCTGCCTCGCACCGTGTAGAGAGATAAAATCCACGCCATGATTCAACTTCATTTCTGAACAGGATAAAACCTTATTCGCTGAAAAAAAAATCGAATCAAGGACGCGAGCGCAACTCCTGAATCAATTCGATCTGAATTTGCTGGATCTCGAGCAAACGATCCCATTGATGGGACAGCAAGTGGTCGATTTTCTGATGCAAATGGCGGATTTCCAGCTCGGCTTTCAGGTTGACCTGATAATCGTTCATCGAGCGCAGGCGGTCACGTGCCTCTTGGCGATTTTGACTCATCATGATCAGCGGTGCCTGCACGGACGCGAGAGCCGATAGGATCAGGTTGAGCAAAATGAAAGGATAGGGATCGAAGGGATGAGACGCGAGCATTACTCCATTCACCACCATCCACAAGAGAAGGACCGAACAAAACGAAAGGATGAACTTCCAACTGCCACCGAAGGCCGCCATGCGATCAGCCACTCTCTCGCCCAAAGTCGAAGCCGAATCATCGTCTTCGGTGAGCGGATTTTTGGCCGTCAGTTCATGATCGCGAAGATCCTTAATGACCTCGTTCTCCAACTCGGTCAACTCCCCTTTCTCTTGTTGCAACAATTCATGGAGATAACGTTGTTGGTATTTCCGCATGTCTTCGACACAGATCCAGCCCGCATCGTTCCAACTCGGATGATCCAGTTCGATCAGACGACGCAGTGCTGGTCGTATCACTTGGGCGCGACACAACAGCGAACGCGTGGAGCAACCGCAGATTTGGCACTGAGGCTCGCAGGAATGGGGATCTTGATTCATCAAGACGAAGTCGTAGCACACTGCGGGCAGGAACAACAGCATTTTCCTCATGTCCGGCATCTCGACTGAGCCACAACTGCAAAAATTCCTAATTGCTCGCTTCCACCACATACGCTACCATCTCGCCCGAAGATGACAATCGTTGAGAAACAACAGCACCTGCTTGAGGAACTATCGTTTTTTCAGGACTGGCAGGAGAGATACGAATACGTCATCGCACTGGGGCGAAAGCTTGCCCCGCTTCCTGATTCCGCTCGCAATCCCGATCATCTGATCAGAGGGTGTCAATCGCAGGTATGGCTCGACGCCGCTTTGCGAGATGGCAAGATCGAGTTTTTTGCCGATTCCGACTCACTGATTACCAAGGGCATGATCGCGCTCTTCATCGAGGTTCTCAATCAACAAAGTCCCGATGACATTCTCACGTGCGACATGTCTTTCATCGAGCAAACTGGTTTGAAAGAACACCTGGCTCCGACCCGTGCGAACGCGCTATCGTTGATGGCGACGCAGATGAAACAGCGTGCACTGGAATTTTCCACACAATCAACCAACCATGACTAACTCCCTAATACTAGCTACGTATATTGATTTCTCCTGGATGCAACATGCGGAGGCATGGGGAGCATTGCTGACTCTCTCCTTGCTGGAAATTGTTCTGGGCATCGACAATATCATTTTCATTTCGATTCTGGTCGATCGTCTGCAGGAAAAAGACCGCAAGTTTGGTCGCTACTTCGGCCTCGGACTCGCGATGATCGCTCGTTTGATACTCCTTGCATCCATTACCTGGATCATGAGTCTGAAGAACGATGTGTTTTCCGTTTCCGTCCATCCGGCCTTGATTGAAGTATTCCAAGGCTCTCCTCACGAGGATCCGGCACACGCGTTGGTCGATGCCGCTGGGCGCATGGGTATCTCCGTGAAGGACATCATCCTGATATTGGGAGGGTTTTTCCTCATTTGGAAGTCCACCAAGGAAATCCATCACAAAATGGAGAGTGCGGATGAGGGGTCGGGACAGGGCGGCAAAGCGACCATCTCCCTCAGTTCAGTACTTCTTCAGGTCATGATGATCGACATCGTTTTTTCCCTCGATTCCGTGATTACGGCTGTGGGTATGGTAAATGATCCCACTCGTATTTCTCTAATGATGTGTGCAGTCGTCATCTCGATCGCAGTCATGCTGCTGGCATCCGGCACCATCAGCGCATTTGTTTCTCGACATCCATCGGTCAAGATCCTTGCTCTGGCATTCCTGATCCTGATCGGCACCACCTTGCTTGCTGAGGGTGTAGGTTTCCACGTGCCGAAAGGATACATTTACTTTGCCATGGCTTTTTCGTTCTGTGTCGAACTAATCAACCTGCGCATCCGCAAACCCGCCAACCCGCACCACCATTGACATGCAACTATGGCTTTGCCCGCTTTTAGCCTTTCTTTTTGGCTCTATCCCCTTCGGTTGGATATTTGGCAAATGGAAGGGCATAGACATTCGCCAGCATGGTTCGGGGAACATCGGAGCAACGAATGTGTGGCGCGTCTTGGGGAAAAGCTGCGGCATTCCTTGTTTTCTGCTCGATGTGTTTAAAGGTGTGCTGCCTACCTTACTGGGCATGACATTGATCCGCTTTGCGGGACAAACGCCAGGAACTTCCCTATCTTTTCTCATTCCTCACGCATACATTTTCCCAGCAGAGCAGCAAGTCACAGCACAAACCTTGGTGGTTTTCACAGGACTGCTGTCCATCTTGGGTCACAATTACTCGCCATGGGTCGGCTTCAAGGGCGGTAAGGGGATCGCCACATCGGCAGGAGTGCTGATTGCGCTTATGCCCGCCGCCATGGTTCTCCTTCTCATCGTATGGGCGTTGATTTTCTTCGTCACAAGATATGTTTCACTCGCGAGCATCATCGCCGCAGCGGTGCTTCCCGTGCTAACTCATCTCGGCGCGCGTTTTCATCACATCAACAACAACCCCGACTTACCCACACTGTGGGAAGCCGGCACGTGGAACAAGCCGCTCTTTGCGTTTTCCGTTTTGATCGCTGGCCTTGCCATATGGAAGCACCGTAGCAATATCCAACGCTTGCGCAACGGCACCGAAAACCGCTTCAAGAAAAAATCCTAGGTCGTATCCAACCATGTCGGACATCCGCAACTCCACTTTCGCCTCCATCGCTATCATCGGCAGCGGATCTTTCGGCACATCGCTCGCCTATCTCTTAGGCGAAAGATGCGAACGATTGACCCTGATTGGTCGCGACCCCCATGTCGCGGAGCAAATCAATGCCACGCACCACAATCCAAAATATTTGAGTGATACCCGTTTGCATGATCACGTGAGAGCGAGCCTCAAGCTCGATGATGCGGCGGACCATGATCTGATCATTTTTTCCGTGCCCACCTCGGCCACCCGCAGCACGGCAGCTGCGTTGGCGGCCGTTGGCACAAATGCCGCTCTGATATCAAGTGCGAAGGGAATCGAGCGCACAACGGGCGATCGGATGAGCCAAATTTTGCGCGAGTTCTATCCCCGCAATCCTCTCGCCGTCATATCAGGTCCCAACCATGCGGAAGAAATCGCATGCCATCAAGCCACCTGCGCGGTCATCGGTTCGCACGATCAAGAGTATGCTTCCGCTTTGCAGAAACTTTTCACACTCCCCCACTTCCGCACCTACACCAGCACGGACATTGCCGGAATCGAATTAGGAGGAGCCATCAAAAACATTTATGCCATTGCGGCGGGAATCGCCTCCGGTTTAGGACTGGGTGACAATGCCATTGCTGCACTCGTAACACGAGCCTTGAGTGAAATGACGCGACTGGGAGTGGCATTGGGAGGCCAGCGCGATACCTTCACTGGACTGTCCGGTTTGGGTGATTTGATTGCCACCTGTTTCTCCCATCACTCCCGCAACCACCGGGTCGGCTTGGCTCTGGGCAAAGGAATGGCTCTCGATGATGCAGTAGCTGGCATTGGGATGATTGCCGAAGGCGTACCCAACACGCAATCCATCTATGAAGCGGCGAGATCTGCAGTTGTAAGCACTCCCATCATCGATGCGGTGTATAGCATTCTCTATCAGGGACGACCTGCCGCTTTGGCCTTGCGTGATTTACTTTCGCGTGATCCGAGACCCGAGAATGATTGACTTTAGACGTTTTTCTGCTATCCTCAGCGCATGGCAGAAAAACCAATCCCCAGCGGTCTCAAATCCATGGCACTCGAAGTCGAAGCAGGCACCCATTGGTGGTGCTCTTGCGGACGCAGTTCGAACCAACCGTTTTGTGACGGATCCCACAAAGGCACAGGCCTGCAAGCGTTACAGTTCCAAGTTCCCGAGAAAAAGACCCTCTACTTCTGCCTCTGCAAGGCAACAAAAAATCCACCCTTCTGTGACGGCAGTCACAAGTCACTGGTGGCAGAGAGCTAAGGCCGTGCTACCCTGAGCATCACTTCTGTAACGTGCCTCAAGGACAGGGTCCTACTTTCTTTTTCGATGCATTGGTTGATCAAACTGCTGATCCTACTTTTCATCATCCTGTGGATGGGTGCTGGCATGGCTGTTTTTATCAAGTATGGCGTCAATCTTTCCGGCTCCAAAAATGAAACAAACGAAACATCCGGATCGCAAACACTGAATTTCACCCAGATGTTCCTGATCTGGTTCGGCTTTTTATCATTGGCCGTTCACTTTTTATTCATGTGATGGCACCAATGCTTCGCGGCAAAGTTGACAGGATTTACCATCGCCAATCTCAGGAAAACCCGCTGTATTTGCCTCCCAAGCCTTCGCATGAATCCATCCTCTGATCTCACCATTATCAAAGTCGGCACAGGTGTTTTGACCCGTGTCGAAGACGGCACTCTCGACGGCGCAGCGGTCGTGCGATTGGTTACGGCTTTGGCCAGCCTGATGGATGCTGGGCATCGTTGCATGTTGGTCTCATCGGGAGCTGTAGGATCGGGCGTGGCATCGTTTCAACTCGATGGCTACCCGCGAGACATCATCACGCGACAGGCCTGCGCCGCTGTCGGCCAAGCCCGTTTGATGCAAACATACGGCAGTCTTTTTTCCCATTTTGGAATCACCGTCGCCCAAGTCCTGCTCACAGCTGCGGACCTAGGCGAACGCTTCGCGCACATTTCCAGCACCTTGCACCGACTATTGGCCGAACCCCGAATTCTCCCCATCATCAATGAAAACGATTCCGTCGCCATTGAAGAACTCAAGGTTGGCGATAACGATCAACTTTCGTCGCGCGTCGCTGTTCTCGCTGGAGCCAGACGCCTGATTCTCCTCACCAGCGCCGAGGGCTTGTTGGCTCCCGGCTCCGATCAGCCTATCCCTGAAGTCAAAAACGTGGCGGATGTGATGCACTTTGCACGCGATGACCAAGGGAGATTCTCCATAGGCGGCATGGCATCCAAGCTCACCGCCGTGCAGTATGCTGTCGAAAATGGGATCGAAACCTGGATCGCGAACGGCAGGCGCCCCGAGAGACTTCTCGAAATCTGCCAAGGCGATGCCATCGGCACGCGATTTCTGCCCCACTGAATCTCACGAAAATTGTGCCATGTCTCTCCCACTGACCAAAGAACAGATTCACAGCGCCATCGCCACGATGGGACAACAGGCTCGACAAGCGGCCTATGGACTTGCCGCTCTGAGTGCCGATCAAAAAAATGACATTCTCTCAGCGATGGCTCGGGAATTGCGCGCAGAGACCGAAACGATCGTAGCGGCTAATGCTCTTGATCTTCATCAAGCCCGCGAAAAAGGCCTAAGCTCAGCCATGATCGATCGACTCCGCCTCGATGCAAGCCGTGTCGAAGCCATGGCGTCAGGCATCGATCAAGTCGCTCGTCTGCATGACCCATGCGGTGAGATACTGAGCGAAGTCAAGCGGCCGAACGGTATGCTCATTCGCCAAGTTCGTGTGCCCATTGGCGTAATCGGCATCATTTACGAAAGCAGACCGAATGTCACCAGCGATGCCGCGATTCTCTGCCTGAAGTCCGGCAATGCTACAATACTCCGCGGAGGCTCGGAAGCAATTCATTCGAATCGCGCGATCGCCGTTGCATTGCAAAAGGGCGGCGAAAGCGCAGGCCTGCCCGCCAACGCAATCCAGTTGGTGCCGTTCACCGATCGCGAAAGTGTTGTCGCCCTCGCGCAAATGGACCGCTATCTTGATCTCATCATTCCGCGCGGTGGAAAAGGACTCATCGAGACTGTCGTTTCGCTCGCACGCATGCCTGTCATCAAGCACTATGATGGCATTTGCCATACATACATCGATTCCTCCGCAAACCTCGAAATGGCCATCCGCATTAGCGTAAATGCCAAAACCCAAAAACCCGGTGTTTGCAATGCCATGGAGACCTTGCTCGTGCATGAACATGTCGCTCATGCATTTTTGCCTCAACTCGCCTTCGCATTGCGCGAAAAAAACGTTGAACTGCGCGGATGCGAGAGAACGAGAGAAATCCTTACCGACATCATTCCAGCCAGTGAAGAGGACTGGGGCACCGAGTATCTCGATCTGATCCTCTCGATGAAAGTTGTCAACTCCACGGAAGATGCGATTGCGCACATCAATCACTTCGGATCGCATCATTCCGACTGCATCATCACTGACGATGACAATGCTGCGAAATATTTCCTCACTCATGTCGATAGCGCTTGCGTCTTTCACAATGTTTCCACTCGATTGGCAGACGGTGAAGAATTCGGCTTTGGCGCGGAAATCGGCATCTCCACGGATAAAATTCACGCCCGCGGGCCGATGGCGCTGCGAGAATTGACCACCTACCAGTATCGCATCACCGGTGACGGTGTCATCAAGTAGGATGCCAGAATTTCATCACATCGCGTATTGACGCCCTCTCGTTTCCTCGTATCATTTCCCCGCCTCACGGAAGTCAATTACGCAATCCGAGAGCCATAACCAACAAGTCATCACACCATGCCAAAATACGCTATCAACGGATTCGGACGCATCGGACGCAACGTTTTGCGCGCCATGAGCGACGAAGAACTTCGCAACGTCGTCGCCATCAACGATCTCACCGACAACCACACTCTGGCTCACTTGCTGAAATATGACTCCACGCAAGGTAAATTCGACGGTGAGGTTAGCTATGACGATCAGTTCATCATCGTGCGCGGCCACAAGATCCATGCACTTGCTGAGCGCGATCCTTCCAAACTCCCATGGGGTGAATTGGGTGTGGACGTTGTTCTCGAGTCCACCGGTTTCTTCACCGATCGCGACAAAGCAGCGGCTCACCTTGCTGCCGGCGCGAAAAAAGTTCTGATCTCGGCTCCCGCAACCAAGCCAGACATCACCATCTGCATTGGCATCAACGACAACCTTTACGATCCTGCCGTTCATCACATTGTTTCCAACGCTTCCTGCACGACCAACTGCTTGGCTCCCCTCGTGAAAGTTCTTCACGACAAATGGGGTGTGGAGCGTGGCTTCATGAGCACCATCCATTCCTACACAAACGACCAAAACATTCTCGATCTTCCTCACAAAGATCTGCGTCGCGGTCGTGCCGCCGCCATCAACATCGTGCCATCTGCCACGGGTGCTGCACGTGCCATTGGTGAAGTCATTCCTGACCTCAAAGGCAAACTCAACGGGGGTGCTTTCCGCGTCCCCACTCCTACCGGATCTTTCACAGACCTCGTTGTGGAACTGAAAGCTGGCACGACGGTCACCGTGGCCGAAGTCAATGCCGCCTTCAAAGCTGCTGCCGAAGGCCCCATGAAAGGTGTTTTGGCCTACTGCGATGAACCCATCGTGCTACAAGACATTGTTTCCGATCCACACAGCTCCATTTTTGATTCTGAGCTGACACTCGTGATCGAGGGCAACATGGTCAAAGTCGGTTCCTGGTATGACAACGAGTGGGGTTATTCCAATCGCGCGGCCGAGGCACTGAAACTGCTGGCTACCAAAGCGTAATCAGTTCCGCCATCCATCGAAAAACCGACCGGCTTACTCCGGTCGGTTTTTTTGTGCTCTGATCAGAGGCATTCTCCGCTGATCCAAGCCAAAAATTCATGGTTGCCATCGGTGCCCGTGATGGGTGAAGGCATGAGCCCACGCCACGTTTTGCCGCATTCTGCGGTCACAAAAGTGCAGATTTTCTCCACTGCCTTGTCGTGCAAAGTCGTGTCACGTACAATACCGCCTTTGCCAATTTCATGACGTTCCAATTCAAATTGCGGTTTGATCAAACAAACCACCGTGCCATCCGCTTTCAATACGGAAAATACAGCGGGCAACACTTTGGTGAGGGAGATGAATGACAAATCCATGACCGCGAGATCAACCGGCTCGCCCAGATCATCGACGGTCATATGGCGAGCATTGAATTTTTCTTTGACGACGACACGCGCATCATTGCGTATTTTCCATGCCAATTGATTGGTTCCTACATCGATGGCATGCACCCGTGCGGCACCGCGTTGCAGAAGGCAATCGGTGAATCCTCCCGTGGAAGCCCCCACATCGACGCAGATGAGGCCCGTGACATCGATGCCAAACCCTTCCAGCGCACCTTCCATTTTCAACCCACCGCGGCCGACGTATTTGAGCTTCTCCTTGATTTCCAGTGGAGCATCCACCTCGATCGTCGTACTCGGTTTTTCCATCAAACGATCACCGCTGCGCACCTCCCCCGCCAGCACCAAACGCTTCGCCTGCTCGCGCGAATCACAAAGTCCACGCGCCACCAGCAAGGCATCCACTCGATCTTTCATCGGCGTGAGCAAAGCAAATACCATGACGGATGGCGAGCCTGAAACGAACTACATCCGCCAAAGGAGACCGTTTGCGCGACCATTCTCTTAGCGGGTATGATTCAAGATCGAAGGACTGTCATCGGGAGTCCGACTGCATTCTGATGGATCACATGGAAGCAGATCGTCTTTTCTTTGAAAGATTCGGCAGCCACAATGACATCTTCCCACAGTGCGATCGAAAGAGCGCAGATCAATCTCGGTGATACGGCTCGCCTTTACGCAAAGTAGCTACTCGATAGATTTGTTCTAACAAAACGACAAGAGCCAACTCATGCTGCATTGTCATGGAAGACAGGGACAAGAGCCAATCCGCGCTATCTCGCAACTCTTGAGTATGACCATCCGAGGCACCGATGACAAAAGCCACCGTCTTGACATCGCCGCGCATTTCGAGAGCGGCGAAGCGATCGCTGAGTTGTCGCGTGGTAGGACGGTCGCCGCGCTCGTCCAGCACGATGCGATAGGCACCTTGCGACTTTTCTAACAAACGTTGTGAGACCTCTTGCGAGTTCCCGGCCTTGACGGTAACGATTTCGGCATCGAGGTAACGTCGCAAGCGCAGCAGATATTCATCGACGCCCGCTTTGGCATAAGCGAGCGCCGGTTTCCCCGCGACAATGATTTGCCAGCGCATGACAGCGATTACCGCACACGCTCCAGCAACCAGGGAAGCAGTGCATCGATGGAGATGCGTTCCTGCTCCATGGAATCGCGATGGCGAAGAGTAACAGTGTTTTTCAACTCCTCACCACCCTCACCGAGTGTTTCGAAATCGATGGTGATGCCATACGGCGTACCGACCTCGTCCTGACGACGGTAGCGACGACCCACAGCACCGCTGTCATCGTAGAAAACATTCATCCAAGGTTGCAGCTTCTTCTGAATCTCCTTGGCGATGCGCACTTGTTCTTCATTCTTTTTCAACAAAGGAAAAATACCAACCTTGATGGGAGCCATGCGTGGGGTGAAACGCATCACCGTGCGCACGTCTTCTTTGCCCTTGTCATCGGTCAGAGTCTCTTCGTCATATGCCTCGCAAATCAATGCCAGCACGGTTCGGTCGCAACCTGCGGAGGGCTCAACGACATGAGGCAAGAATTTCTCCTTGGTTTCCTCATCAAAGTATTCGAGTGGACGCCCCGAGCCTTTCTGGTGCACGCCGAGATCGTAATCTGTGCGATAGGCGACGCCCTCTAATTCTTGTATACCAAAGGGGAATTCGTATTCGATATCGTAGGTTTTCTGAGAGTAAAACGCACGCTCGCCATCGGGCACATCGAGGATGTGCAACTTGGTGCGCGGGATACCAATTTCTTCATAAAACTTGAGCCGCGTTTCCAACCACTCATCGGTCAAGCGCATGCCATCCTTGGGATGGCAGAAATACTCGATCTCCATTTGTTCGAATTCACGCGAACGGAAAGTGTAGTTGCGCGGATTGATCTCGTTGCGGAACGACTTGCCGACCTGAGCAATGCCAAAGGGAAGTTTCACACGCGAGGAATCCAACACGTTTTTGTACTGAACGAAGATCGACTGCGCAGTCTCAGGCCGCAGATAAGCCGTGGCGTTGGGATCATTTTCGTCCGCTGAGGCGCCCATCTTCGTTTTGAACATCAGATTGAACTCCCGGGCCTCTGTTAGCTCGCACTTGGGTGAGCCGCCCACGCAACAACTTGGTTTTTCTGGGCACTGCATACTGGCCACATTATCGGCCCGAAAGCGTCCCTTGCAGGTCTTGCAGTCAACCATAGGGTCAGAAAAACCACCGACGTGCCCCGAGGCCACAAGCACCTGTTGCATCGTTAAAATCGCACCATCCATACCGACGACATCATCGCGCTCCTGAACGGTGGTGCGCCACCAATAATCCTTGAGATTACGCTTCAACTCGGCACCGAGCGGACCGTAGTCCCAGCAACCGTTGAGTCCACCATACAATTCACCGGCTTGGAAAATGAAGCCACGGCGCTTGCATAGCGAAACGATTTTTTCCATGCGCTGCGGGTCGGTATTGGTCTTGTCTGCCATAAGAATTCGATTGGTTGCGGGGACGCGCAGCAAAGCAGAATCGCGGCGCGCGTGCAAGTGGCGATTTCGCCATCGAAGTCCATAGTCTTCAGTCGATTCCCTGAAGCCTGCAATGATGAGGAGGTATACCCACAAAAAAACCGCCGCCGACTCTGAAAGTCAGCGGCGGTGGATCATCTCGACATCAAGCAACCGTGACTGGCTTGCCGGATTTGGCTGATGCGTAAATGGCATCAATCACCTGCATCAGACGCAGAGCTTGCTCGGGCGTGTTGAGAGGTGCGGCTTTGCCGGTAATAGCGTGGATGAAATTCGCGGCACTGGCGCTACGCCCCATGTCTTCGCAGGCAGGGGTAACGATGGAGCGATTGACGCTGTTGCCATTTTCCTGAACATACAACTCACAGGTATCGATTGCAGTTTCATCGAGGCCATCGATGCCAAAAAGGCGTTCGACCTTACCACCCGCTTTGGTGCCTTGGAACACAACGCTGACTTCCTCGCGCTTGATCATTTCCGCCCAAGAAACTTGCAAACTGAGCACCTGACCCGTTTTGAAGGTCACAAACCCGTGAGCCGCGTTTTCCACGTCTGTAACACCACCGACGCGGTCTGGAATGCCCCAAGGTCCTTTGAAGTTTTTATCCTCAATCAAATCGGAGAAGGTCTGACCCAGGACGTGTTTTGGCTCTGGGTAGCCCATGAAATACATGGCGAGGTCGATCATGTGCAGCAAGTCGATCAAAGGACCACCGCCGGACAATGCCTTGGTCGTGAACCAACCACCGAAGCCAGGAATGCCAGTGCGCCGAATCCATTTGGCCTGGGCCGAATTGATTTTTCCTACGGTTCCCTGTTCGATGTATTTCATCATCGCTTGCGACTCGGGCCGGGCGCGATTGTTGAAATTGAACATCACTTTCTTTTTCGCAGCTTTTGCGGCTGCAATGATTTCCTTCACTTCCTTCGCGTTGAGCGCGGGGGGCTTTTCGGAAAACACGTGCTTGCCCGCCTTGAGGCATTGCACAGCGAGAGGCTTGTGGAACTTGTTTGGCACGATGATGCTCACGGCATCCAGCTTCTTGCACTCCTTGAGCATCGCATCGACCGATTCAAAGGCGTGCGGGATGCCCCACTTCTCCGCAGCCTTAGCTGCCGCTCCTGGCGCAGCGTCGGCGACTGCGACAATTTCCGCTCCGGCCTGACGAAAGCCTGCGGCATGATATTGGAGCATTCCTCCTGCTCCAATGATTCCTACTTTGGTTGCCATAAAAATACGATGGGTATGAATTATTGGTTGGATTTATCGAAGGCGGCATCGAAGGCCACTTGATTGACAGGGAAATCAAGTTTGCGCACATAAGCGCAGCTTTCCGTGGCACCGTGAAAGCGGTCCATACGGCCGTCCTCCCACTCCACGCTGAGTGGACCAGTGTAGCCGATGTCGTTGAGAGCAACGATCACATCCTCAAAGCGGATGTCACCGCGGCCCACGCTGCGGAAATCCCAAAAACGTCGAGCATCGCAGAAGTCAGTATGACCACCGAAAACACCCACACTGCCGTCGCCATGTCCCCACCACACATCTTTCATGTGAGCATGATGAATTTGCGCGGCAAAATGGCGGATGAACTTCACGTAGTCCACACCCTGGTAGCCGAGATGGGAGGGATCGTAATTGAAACCGAAGCGTTTGTGGTTCTTCACCGCTTCGAGAGCACGTTGCGCTGATACGATATCAAAGGCGATTTCCGTAGGGTGAACTTCCAACGCGAAATAGACGTCTTCCTTTTCGAAGACCTCGAGAATCGGACCAAAGCGTGTCGCGAAATCATCGTAGCCTTTTTGCAGGTAGGCTTGATTGGTGGGAGGAAAAGCATACAGCGCCCCCCAGATGCTGGAACCGGTAAAACCATTCACCACCGCCTTGCCCGAGCCTGCGGGTTTATCAGCCATGTACGACTGGCCCGCATCGAGAAACTTGCGGCATGCGCGAGCTGTATCGGCCAGTTCCGCGGCTGCGCGCTGACGCACTCCCTCAGGCTCGCCATCACCCCAGACATGCGGAGGCAGAATGCACTGGTGGCGCTCGTCAATGTGATCACAGATCGCCTGACCCACCAAGTGCGCAGAGATTGCGTAGCAAGCAAGACCATGCTGTTTCAATAACTCCCAACGCCCTTCCACATAACCTGGTTGAGTCAGGGCCGCCTGCACATCGAAATGATCACCCCAGCATGCGAGCTCGACGCCGTCGTAGCCCATTTGTTTCACGCGAGGAAGAAGCTCTGCAAGTGGGATGTCCGCCCACTGCCCGGTAAATAGAGTAACTGGTCTAGCCATAGGGTTGAAACGTGTTTCGCGTTTGAATATGGACAACAATCGTGTCGGTGACCACTGAAAATTTTGTCAATCTCTCCCGTAAGAATCAGTTGCCCGAGTAGATCTACGACGCGGAGATGTCTGATGTGAGATTCTCGAACGAGGGAATCGATGCCACTTGCAATGCTTTCCCATCACAGGATCGAACAGGCAAAATCCCGCGAATGGCGGAAGTAACGAACATCTCCTCGGTTCGCAAAAAATCCTCCTGACGAATGTCCGCCTCCTTGATGTGAGAGAATTTTTCCAACACAATCTCGCGCATTACACCGGGCAGGCAACCAGAATCCAGTGAGGGAGTAAGCCACTTGCCATCGATTTTTACAAATACATTCGCCGTGCAGGCCTCGCAAAGATGGTGCCGATGGTTGAAAAAGATTCCCTCTTCCGCTCCCCGTTCGCGAGCCCATCGCAAACCCAGCAGATTCTCGGCGTAGGACGTGGTTTTGAGACCAGAAAGTGCCGAGCGCTCATTGCGTGCAAATGGAAGGGTCATCACGGCAAGGTTCATCGGTTCATGAACGATCGCCTGCGCCGTCAGCCAGACCACAGGTCTGCTGCCAGGATGCGAATCATAAAGCCCCCCCTCACCCGCCGTGACTGTAAGACGCAAGCGTGCTCTTCCTGAAAGCAGACCGTTTTTTCCGCAGATCTCTCGTGCCAATGCAGGAACGTCCACCGTATCGAAATCATGCCTCAAGCCCAAGCGTGTCACGCCATCCCGCAATCGACGAAGATGGCGCTGCGAATGCTGCAATTCACCGTTGATCGATAGCATGGTCTCAAAAACTCCCAAACCATGCAAAACCCCGCGATCGGTCATCGCGATAAATCCCTCTGATTCATCGATCCAATTGCCGCCACTCCAGATGATCGCCATGTCCAGATGCTACACGATGAAACGGCGGGTGCGAAGACGATTTTGGATTTGTCAAAAACAGCATCGATCCTATGCTGCGCTGGCAACCCACATGATAGAAGAAAACATCGAAGAAAACCTACCCGCAACCCTGCGCTGGTCCGGATTGTCTGATGTGGGGCGCTTTCGCAAAAACAACGAAGATGCTTTTCTCGCACTGACCTTTGACGCGCATGAATTGAAATATCTCGGGAAAACCGGTGATGCCGATTTCCGGATGGGTGATTTTTTGTTTGCAGTGAGCGATGGAATGGGCGGCGCCAAGTCCGGTGAGTTCGCCAGCAAAATAGCGGTCGAACACATCACCAAACTATTGCCAAAAAGCTTTCACCTCAGCGCCCAAGGCATGGATGCGGGACTGGCTGATGTGGTTAAGGAATTATTCCTTCGCATCCATGATACCATGGCGCAGCTAGGGCGGCATTACGAAGAGTGTGCCGGAATGGGGGCTACCTTGAGCCTGTGTTGGGTCATGCCCGGTTGGATCCACTTCGGCCACATAGGAGACAGTCGCATCTATTTTCTGCCAAGTGATGGACCCATGCATCAGGTTTCAGAGGATCACTCGTATGTCGGTTGGTTGCAGCGTCAGGGAAAACTCAATGAACGCGAGGCCCGTATGCATCCGCAGCGGCATGCTCTCGATCAAGTGCTGGGCGGCGGAAACAAGAACATTGAACCCCAAATCGGACGCATCCGCTGGAAAAAGGGTGATCGTTTTCTCATCTGTTCCGATGGCGTGGTCGATGGCTTGTGGAATCAAAAGATCGAGGAAATATCACGTCGGAATGACCAAGACGGATCCCTCAACACGGTGGAGTTGATCAAAGAAGCCGTCACTGACTCAGGGCGTGACAACACCACCGCGATCCTGGTCGAATTGGGATGACAGAGTCGATGGTGGAAGTCGCCGCACGAGCCAAGCGATCACACAAAAATCCATCAGCCTCAGAAATGTTACGAGCTTGTGAAATTTTTCACAAAGTTCGCTTGCGCCTGACGAGGGTCTGGGGCATAGTCCGCGCGCTTACGAGATGATTTCGAAAGTGCATTCCTATTTGCCATGAGCGACACCACTACGGCCACTGCGGAAAATAAGCTACCCAAAGACCTCGCTGCCGAAAAAGGCATGGTCAATGTGCAAATCGACGGTGTTTGGCACCAGTTTCCACGCGGCACGCGCATGATTGAAGCCTGTCGCGCTGTGCAAGTGGAAGTGCCACACTACTGCTACCACCCGAAATTGTCTGCACCGGGCAACTGCAGGATGTGCCTTGTCCAGATGGGCATGCCACCCCGCCCCGCTCCCGGACAGGAACCCACGCGAGATGAAAATGGATACGAAACGATTGGCTGGATGCCGCGTCCCGTGATCGCCTGCGCCAACACTGTAGCGGAAAACATGGGAATCCGCACCAAGGGAGAGTTGGTCGAAAAATGTCGCGAGGGCGTCATGGAATTCCTGTTGATCAATCACCCACTCGATTGCCCCATCTGTGATCAGGCGGGTGAGTGTCGACTGCAGGAATTTTCCGTAGGTTTCGGCCGCGGCAGTTCACGATTTGTCGACCTCAAGGTCAAGAAGCCGAAAAATGTCGAAATCGGCCCGCGCATTCGTCTGGATGATGAACGCTGCATCATGTGCAGCCGCTGCATTCGTTTCATGGATGAAGTTGCTGGCGACCCGGTGCTAGGCTTTACCCAACGCGGCACTCACACCACTCTGACCGTGCATCCAGGCAGGCTGCTCGATTCGAATTACTCTCTCAACACTTCCGATATTTGCCCCGTGGGTGCGCTGACATCGAACGACTTCCGCTTCCAAATGCGCGTATGGTTTCTTAAGGAAACCAAGAGCGTGGACGTGAATTGCGGCACCGGTTCCAACATTACGATATGGACTCGTGGCAACAAAATTCATCGCATTACGCCGCGTCAGAACGATGATGTCAATTCCTGCTGGATGCCTGATTCGCATCGCCTGAATTTCCACTACATCGATAGCGATGCCCGACTGACCGAACCATTGCTGCGTGGTTCCGATGGCCGATTTCAATCTGCATCGTGGACGGATGCTTTAGAAACGATTGCTGAGGCTGTGAAGAAATTCTCCCCGAACCAAGTAGCGGTTATCGGATCGGGGCGTATGACCAATGAGGAACTTTTCCTTACCAAGCAATTGACGGGAACTCTTGGTGATGTGTCTCTTGCCTTGGTTCCGCGTTCGGGCGAGCCTGATCATTTACTCATCGCAGCCGACCGCAATCCGAACACTACGGGTGCCCGCTTGATATGGCAGACGGCTGATCCATCAGCATCGCTTGATGCAATCCGTGATGGTGTAAGGAACGGCAGCATCAAGGCTCTTATTTCCCTGGGCGAAGATCTGACTGCCGATGCAGGATTCACGGGAGAAGATTTGGCGCAACTCGAATTTCACGCTCACAGCCACATCCTGGCAAACCCCACCGCCAATGCGGCACATGTCGTATTACCGTCATCAGCTTTTGCAGAAAAAAGAGGGTCGATGGTCAACCTCAGTGGTCGTCTGCAGCGTCTCAACGCCGCTTGCAGCGCCCCCGGACAAGCTCGCGACGACTGGGAAATCCTACGTGATCTGGTTCAGGCACTCACGGGTCAAAAGCACGATGCCGCCATGATCGAGAGCGTTTTCAAACAACTCAGTCATACGATCAACGAGTTTGCCAACCTCACGCTTTCGAAGATCGGCGACCAAGGCGTGGTCATTGCAGAAAGCAGTCACAAAATTCTGCTCCTCGAAAACGAGCGCGCCCGCAAGGCTGCTGGCGTGATCAACGGTTGATCGTAACGTAACCTCACTCAGATCATGGACATTACTCTGTTCCTTACCATCATCATCAAAATCATCACGCTCACTTTTGTGGTGGTTTTGCCTCTCGTGCCCTTATCGGTGTATTTCGAGCGACGCTTCTCCGCGATCATCCAAGACCGCGTAGGGCCGAACCGTGTAGGCATTCCCCTAACCCTGTTAGGTGCCAAAAAAGATTTTTCTTTTTTCGGACTCGTTCAACCGGTAGCGGACGGGATCAAACTCTTTCTCAAAGAGGACTTCACACCCGCACATGTGCGCAAGGCTTTTTATTGGATGGCGCCAGCCCTGACCGTCGCGCCAGCGCTGATCACTCTATGCGTCATTCCATTCGGTAGCGATATCCAGCTGCCAGGCATGGATCCCGTGAAATTGGTGATTGCGGACATCAACGTAGGACCACTCTTCATCTTTGCCATCGCATCGCTCTCCGTCTATGGCATCACCCTCGCCGGATGGTCATCGAACTCGAAGTTTCCTTTCATTGGTGGTGTTCGTTCCACAGCTCAAATGATTTCCTATGAAATCGCCCTTGGGCTCTCGATCATTCCCGTCCTTTTGTATTTCGGCGAACTGAACCTCTCGAAGATTGTGCAATACCAAGCGGAGCATGGCTGGCTACTGCTGCCGCTCTGGGGACATGGTGAAGGTGCTCTATCGCTGACCAACAAACTTTTGTTTTGGATTCCAGCATTCATTTCATTCCTGATATTCACCATATCCATCTTCGCGGAAACCAACCGTATGCCCTTCGATTTACCGGAGTGCGAGACCGAACTGGTTGGAGGTTATCACACCGAATACTCTTCGATGAAATTCGCCATGTTTTTCATGGGTGAATACGCCGCCATGGTGGTAGGTTCAGCGTTGATTGTAACCTTGTTCCTCGGTGGATGGTCGGTAGGCTTTGGCCTCGATGCCGCCATTGCTGGACTCGCGATCGGTGGATTTAAGATCGGAGGACTGATCCACCTGGGCGTCTTTCTCGCTAAGGTCCTTGCCTTCATCTTGTTTTTCATCCTCGTCCGCTGGACGGTGCCACGCTTCCGCTACGATCAGTTGATGAAACTTGGCTGGGTAATTTTCTTTGAAGCCGCGCTCATCAATGTTTTCCTAGCTGCTCTCGTTATCGCAGCCCCAGCCTTGGGTTCCGTTATCATCGGGATCGGTGCCGTATTGCTGATCGCAACCACTGCCGCCATCATCTACGTGGCTAAGGTTTCTGAAGAAAAAGTCATTTCGGTTCAACACTAACAACTCTCATCATGGCCATTGTCAAACTTTCTCGTCCCAAACTTTCCGTCGGCGAAAAAATCTATTTCGGCGCCCTGCTGAAAGGTTTTTTCCTGACCATGAAACATGCGGTCGACTCCTTGCTGAACAAATCACGTGGTGCCAAGGATCTCGCTTCCTCAGGCTTGGGTGTGACGATGCAGTTTCCGGAACAACGCTGGGACGAGCACATGCCAGAGCATTACCGCGGCGCACCAACGCTTGTCACCGATGAACAAGGACGCGAGCGATGCGTCTCCTGCCAGCTTTGCGAATTCATATGTCCGCCAAAGGCGATCAAGATCACTCCGAGTGAGATTCCTTCCAATGACCCATGGGCCAAGGTGGAAAAGCGTCCTAAAGCATTCGATATCGACATGATCCGCTGCATTTATTGTGGAATGTGTGAGGAAGTTTGCCCCGAGCAGGCGATTTTCCTGCGCAAGGACTACCTCATTACCGGACTCAACCGTGCAGATATGGTGCACGATAAAGCAAAACTCTACGAGATCGGCGGCGTGCGCGTGGGCCTGGTCAACAAGTGGAACGAAATCAAGTAACCTTTCTCCATTCTTTCTCATGCCCTCTCCCATTTTCTGGCTTTTCGCTCTTATCACGCTCTTCGGTGCCGCTGCCGTGGTGCTGCTTCCCAACCCAGTTGCCAGCGCGATGTCGATGGTGGCTTCTTTTGTCGGCTTGGCCGGACTCTTCGTTGGACTCAATGCCTATTTCGCCGGCATCATTCAAATCCTCGTCTACGCTGGTGCCATCATGGTGTTGTTCATCTTCATCATCATGTTGCTCGATTTGAATACGGACAAAAAACGTTCGCCAAAAATGGCTCCGATGTTCGCAGGGCTTGGGATTGTCATTGCCTTTACCATCCAACTGGTGGGTGTCATCACAGCCACGCCTAACGAGAAGTTGGTCGATCTTGACCTCCCAGCAGCAGCGGAGCACTTCGACAAGAGCACACAGATCGCCAAAAACCTCAGTGCCAATTCACTGCCTGACGTTCACCTGATTGGACAGAGCTTGTTTACTCAATACAACCTTCCTCTGCAAATCCTCGGTGCGCTGCTGTTGGTCTCCACAGTGGGCGTGGTGGTGCTTTCGAAAAAACAAATTCATTGATTTCCCATGTCCCTCCTTGCCAATTTCCCGCCTGCCACACTGAACCAATACCTGCTAGTTGCCGGTTTGCTGTTCGCTATAGGACTCACAGGAGTGGTGCTGCGCCGCAACATCATCATCGTATTCATGTGCCTTGAATTGATGTTGAGTGCTGCCAACCTCACTCTGATCGCATTTTCCCGATCCAATCTCAATGCACAAAACCTGCCGGATGTGCACGGTCAGATGCTCGTCTTCTTCGTTATCACGGTAGCAGCGGCAGAAGTCGCGGTCGGTCTTGCGATCATTGTGGCTCTCTACCGCTCTCGCCAAACCATCTACACGGACGAGCTCACTACGCTGAAAGGCTAATTCATTTTTCTATCTTATGTCACCTGCCTGGTATCTTCTCCTCCTTCCCCTGCTCGTTGCGGCAGTGAACTACTTGTTGTTTTCCAAACAACACAGCATTGCATCACTTCTTTCCACAGCATCCGCCGTGGCTACCTTCGCTGTAGCTTTCACGCTGCTCGGGAGTCATGCCGAACCGGAGTCCTATCGCTGGATTTCCGTCGGCAAATGGAACCTCGAGATCGGGATTACCCTCGATTCATTGTCCACCGGCATGATGATTGTCGTCACGGGTGTGGGCATGCTGGTGCACATTTTCTCACTGGCTTACATGAAAGAGGACGACGCCAAGGCGCGCTTTTTTACGGGCTTGTCGCTATTCATGTTCTCGATGACCGGCATCGTGCTGGCCAACAATTTTATCATGACTTTCATTTTCTGGGAGCTGGTGGGGCTGAGCTCCTACTTGCTCATCGGTCACTGGTATCAAAAAGACTCGGCGGCCGATGCCTCGAAAAAGGCATTCCTTACAAACCGAATTGGCGATTTCGGCTTCATGATAGGCATCCTCTTGCTATGGAACATCACCGGAACCTTTACCTTCGGTGACATGAAATTGCCTGCAGGGCTGGAAACAGGTGTGCTCGTGACGGCGCTGCTTTGCATCTTCTGTGGTGCCGTGGGCAAATCCGCCCAGCTCCCCCTGCATGTTTGGTTGCCTGATGCCATGGAGGGCCCCACACCCGTTTCCGCACTGATCCATGCCGCGACAATGGTGGCGGCCGGTGTCTACATGCTTTTCCGAGTGCAGGTTGCACTTGGGGCGGAGTGCTTTGCCAATGATGCCGGCACAGTGATTGCTTGGGTCGGAGGGATTACTTCTCTGGCCGCGGCACTGATGGCAACTCAACAGGATGATATCAAACGAATACTTGCCTACTCGACCCTCTCACAACTCGGCTATATGGTAATGACCGTCGGTCTCACAGCGGGAGATGCTGGCATGTTTCACCTGTTCACACACGCCTGGTTCAAGGCTTTGCTGTTCCTCGGTTCCGGCGCGGTGATCTATGCCTGCCACCACGAGCAGGACATCTGGAAAATGGGTGGATTGCTCAAAAAAATGCCGATCACGGGCTTCACTTTCCTACTTGGCTATGCCGCCTTGATTGCGGTTCCCTACGTGACGTCCGGTTTCTGGTCGAAAGAAGAAATCCTTGCGGCCGCCTTCACTCACAACAAAGCGCTGTTCTGGATCGCAGTAGGAGTTGCCTTCCTAACGACCTTCTACATGACACGTTTGTTCGTTGTGGCTTTTCTCGGCAAAGCCAAAAGCGAAAATGCGGATCACGCTCACGAAGTTGGACCACTGATGTTCGTTCCCCTTGTATTGCTCGCCGTCATGGCCTTGTTCTCCGCTTCTAAAATCGGTGGTCTTGATTTGGCAAAAGTTCTCTCGGCCGTTCGTCCTCACGCTCACCACCACGATTCGATCATACTCATCGCATCCGTATCCACCCTTGTTCTGGGTCTGTTGGCAGGCTTTGGCCTCTACGCAGGGAAGACCAAGGACCCGCTATCCTTTCCGATCTTTCGCGAGCGTTTTTACATAGATCGATTTTATGACCATTTCTTGGTCAAGTATTTGCAAGACGCCTTCGCTGCGATTGTTCATTTCTTCGATGAACTGTTCATCAACGGTCTTTTCGTGGGTGGCATTTCCCGCGGTGCCCAAGGCATCGGATTGCTGATACGCCGCATGCAATCTGGCAATATCCAAACCTACGCGGCCTTCTTAGGGCTTGGGGTGTTGCTGGTCATTTATCTGGTTGTTTTCTGATAGAATCTAACGTTTTTCCCCATGTCATCGTCTCTTTTTTTCATTCCATTCGTCGCCGCGATCGCCATCCTATTTGGCAGTCCGGCGCGCGCAACGGCCCGAGCTGCAGCTATTGTCACCTTTCTGATAGGCATGTATGCGGCAGCCACATGGTCGAATACGGCATTGTGGTCCTCCACCTTTTCCACTCTCACCCTGCCGTCGATCAACATGGCCTTCGGATTCATCAACGGTACATCGGCTGTCATGGTGGCGCTGGCAGTCACCGTATTGCTCGCAGCGGTTTTTTCGGGGCAATCACCGGAAGGACGTGAAAAGCTGTATTATGCTTCTAGTCTATTCATTGGCGCAGGCGCCATAGGTGCCTTTATCTCAACCGATCTGTTTTTTTTCTATGCTTTCCACGAATTGGCATTGATTCCGACATTCCTGATGATTGGTTTGTTAGGTCGGGGCAACCGCAAGGAAATTGCTTGGAAAATTACCATTTATCTTGGAGTCGGCTCCCTCATTCTTCTGGCGGGACTGGTATGGTTGGCACGTGAGACTGGTACCTACAACATCATCGCCATGCTGGAAGCTCAAAAAGCTGGCACACTGGCCATCGAACCCGGAACTCAAAAATCCATCGCCGCGCTGCTCATCGTGGGCTTCGGTGTGCTCGTTTCTCTTTTTCCATTCCACTCTTGGGCTGCACCTGCCTACGCCAGCGCCCCCGCCCCCACCGCCATGCTGCATGCCGGTGTGCTAAAAAAGTTCGGTCTCTACGGACTACTGCAGTTGGCGGTTCCTCTGCTGCCTGCTGGCATGAATGCATGGCTTACTCCCCTGCTCGTATTGCTGTTGGGGAACATTCTGTGGATCGGCTTGGTCACGATCAGCCAAAAACGTTTGGACTCTATGCTTGGCCACTCATCCGTCATGCACATGGGCTACATTTTTCTCGCACTTGCAGCGGTAGTGGCTTCCAACGCTGCAGGCACGACAAACCAGTTCGGCATTCCAGCAGCCACCGTGCTGATGTTTGCCCACGGCATTTCGATTGCCATGCTCTTTGGTCTTGCAGACCGTATCGAGCGGAGAACGAAGTCGCTTGATTTCAACGACCTCGGTGGATTGGCGAAGACGGCCCCCTCACTGGCATTCTTTTTCGGCATGGCCGGCATGGCATCGCTCGGTCTCCCCGGTCTGGCGAACTTCTCTGGTGAAGTTATGGTATTCTTGGCTGGTTTCGAAGGGCGAAATGCCGCCTCTGCCTTGAGCCCAGTGCAAATCGCTACGATCCTATCGCTCTGGGGCGTCGTGATCAGCGCGGTCTACGTGCTGAGAGGATTTCGCAAAACATTCCAAGGTCCCACCGTTTCCTCCACCTCATTGGCGACCGACCTCACTCTTGTGGAAAAAATCCCTGCCGTGCTGCTTGCGGTGGCCTTGCTGCTGGTAGGAATCTATCCACGCATCCTGCTGCAACTCCTCTCTTAACGAAAAACATTTTCCTCGTATGCCCGCTTACTATCTCGAAGCACTCACCGTCACTCTCGGCATCCTATTGTTGGTAGCCGAAGCTTTTGTGCCGGGAAAACAAAAAACTTGGGTCGGTCTTGCCGCTATCATCGGTCTGGTCGCGGTGTTGGCGTTGACATTCACCGCCATGGGTCCGGAACAATGCACCGAAGCGAAGCCATGGACCAAATTTGCCCTTTGGGAGCTTTACCGTTTCGATGCCACGGCCAAATTTTACAAGATCCTCGCTTTGTTTTCCTCCATCCTTGTGCTCATTCTCGCCTTGGATTACCGCGCCATTCTCTCACGCTACACGGGTGACACGAATGACGAAAACGGAACAGCGGAATACTATTCTCTCATCGTGATCGCTACCGCAGCGATGATGTGGATGGCATCGGCAAAAAACCTTGCCATGCTTTTTGTATCGCTGGAGCTACTGACCATTACGTTCTACATTTTGGTCGCGTTTATGAAACGCAATGTTGGGTCGTTGGAGGCCGGCGTAAAATATCTGATTCTCGGCGCACTATCCACAGGCTTCCTCGTCTATGGCATGGCTTGGACATACGGTGCCACCAAATCATTGAGTTTCGATGCCATTGCGATCGCTGCAGGGACTCATGCTCCTTCCGCCGCATTGCTGTTCGGGGCAGCGCTCATGATCATTGCTCTCGGCTTCAAGGTGGGTGCGGCACCGATGCATTTTTGGATCCCCGATGTGTATCAGGGCGCACCCACTCCCACCACTGCCTTTCTTTCGGTAGGTTCGAAGGCCTCGGGCTTTGTGGCCTTGATGTCCATCATGTCCCTCTACGCCGCTAGTCCTCACGCCATCAAGCTTTTCGGTGTGCTCACCATCCTTGCTGGCATCACTCTTGTGATCGGTAACTTCGGAGCGATTCCACAAAATAATTTCAAGCGACTGCTTGCGTATTCTTCGATTGCGAATGCTGGATTCCTCTTGCTGGCCGTTGCCACGAATCGTGATGGAGTGACGAGTCTATCCTCCTCACAAATCGTGGGTTTTTATCTTGCGAGCTACCTTATCATGACCATGGCGGCCTTTTTCGTGCTGAGCTTCATCCGAGTGGAAACAGGAAGTGAAAACATCGATGCTTTGGATGGTTTGTCACGCCGCAACCCGATGCTGGCGATGGCGATCACCGTGATCATGGCATCGCTGGCAGGAGTGCCGCTCACCGTTGGCTTTATAGGGAAGTTTTTCGTGTTCCGTGCAGCGATGGAAGCGGGTATGACGGGCTCCATCGTCATCGCAGCCATTACGGCCGCAGCAGGATTCTACTATTACTTCAAAATCCTCCGGGCCGTCTGGTGGAATGCTCCCAATGATAAGGCTCCACTCGCGCTTCAAACATCTTCTCTCTTTAGCATTTCTCTTGGGCTTCTGACGGTCGCCATTCTCGTCTTTGGCATCTGGCCTCAACCGATTATGAATCTCATCAAATGATGGTTTTTCGGAAAATAATTTGACAAAAATCACATAAAGTATGATTTTTTTCGCATGAAAATCACAATCGATATTGAAGAAACACTCTTGCAAGAAGCCATGAAACTCACGGGCGAACGCAAAAAAGGCCCTGCCGTTGTCAAGGCCGCTTCAGAATTTGTCAAACGCGAGCTGGCCAAAAAATTCGGACATATGCTGCGAGAAGGGGAATTTGGCGAGTATCCTCTCACCAATGCGGAAATTGAAGCTTTGGATCGATAATTATGGTGCTTGTGGATACCAGTGTGTGGATTGAGATGCATCGGCGCGATGGGCGCGATGATGTTAAGCTCGGTTTGCAAGGATTGCTTGATGCCTTTGAGGCTACATTATGCGGTCCTGTGGAAATGGAATTTCTTGGAGGTGCCAGTCCCATGGAACGCGAGCGCTTGCAAGCTTGGTGCAACATTTTGCCCTATCTGCGCAATGACCAATCGATTTGGCGCAAAGCCTCCTCGAATTTTGCTTTGCTCCGCCAGAACGGTGTGAGCGCACCATGGAACGATGTGCTGATTGCGACCCTCGGGAAAGAAGCCGATTGCAGGGTTTACGCTTGCGACAAACATTTTGAATTGATGGCTCCCATCCTCAAACTCCCCCTTTACAAACCAGGATACCTCGGCATGTATGTCGAGGAAAATGACAACTTCTGACGATTGATCCCTTTTTTCCACACTGCTCATGAAAACATCCTACGAAGCTCCCGATACCCTAGCCAAAGCCAGCCGTGGTCATGATGACTACAATGCCGAGGCCTTTGACCTGCACGGAGAGAGAATGACCCTAAACATGGGGCCCTCCCATCCTGCTACTCACGGGGTATTGCGTCTGATCTTGGAGTTGGACGGAGAGACGATCATTAGTGCCGACCCTGACGTCGGCTTCTTGCATCGTGGCGACGAAAAAATTGCCGAGAATATGCACTACAATCAGTTCATTCCTTATACTGACAGGTTGGACTACCTCGCGCCTCTGGCAAACAATGTAGCCTATGCTTGTGCGGTTGAAAAACTCATGGGCTGGGAACTTCCACCACGCGGTCAGGCATTGCGTGTGCTTTGCTGCGAACTCGCACGCATTTCCGCCCATATGCTGGGTGTGGGAGTTTGCGCTATGGACGTGGGCGCGATGACCGTTTTCCTCTACACATTTACCGAACGGGAAAAAGTCTATAACCTCTGCGAACAGCTTACTGGCGCGCGTTTCACGACTTCTTACACTCGTGTGGGTGGGCAACTGCGCGATATGCCTGCAGGATTTGATCAAGCAGTTCGCACCTTCCTCGACGAATGCGCGGTGACCATCGAAGAGATTGCCAAGCTCCTCGATAAAAACAAAATCTTTATCGATCGTATGGCGGACGTGGGTGTCATCTCACGCGAAGAAGCCATTTCCTGGGGCATGACGGGACCCAACCTGCGGGCTTCTGGCGTGACGCGTGACCTGCGCAAGGACAATCCTTACCTGGGATACGAAAAATATGAATTTGATATTCCTATTGCAGAGGAAGGCGACTGCTATGCGCGCTACCAAGTGCGTATGGAGGAGATGCGCCAGTCCATCAAGATCTGCCGCCAAGTGCTCGACACCATGCCCGAGGGGCCGGTCAATTTGGCTGACACCAAATCGATGTTGCCCGACAAGGAGCGCGTGATGATGTCGATGGAAGAACTGATTCACCATTTTATTGTTGCGACCCAGGGCATCAATGCCCCTGCGGGTGAAGTCTATTTCGGTCATGAAAACCCGAAAGGCGAATTGGGCTTTTACATCCACTCCACGGGGGGTGGAGTTCCGCATCGCCTCAAAATCCGCAGCCCCTCCTTCTGTAACCTCGCTATCGTATCCAAACTCCTGCCCGGTCATATGGTCTCCGACATTCCTGCGATCCTTGGTTCGTTGGATTTCGTCATGGGAGAGTGCGACCGTTAATCTCCGCCAGCCCCAATCTTACATCCCATGTCCATCCTTGATCACAACATCAGCTCGGAAGAAACGCCCGGAACCGGGTTTTTTCCGCCCTTTGCCGTTACTCCCGAATTGGAGGCAGAAGCGGCCAAGCGCTTGGCACAATTTCCCGAAAATCAGAAACGCTCGGCTGTATTGCCACTGCTGCATTATGTGCAGCACCACCATGGCTACATCTCTGCCAGTGCGATCGATTGGGTGGCTTCCTGCATCGGCATCGAACCGATCAAGGTCCTGGAAGTAGTCACGTTTTATCCGGGATTCCGTCAATCGGCGCCTGGCCAATTCCACATCCGTGTCTGCCGAACACTGTCCTGCGCCATGGGTGGATCGTATGAATTGATGGATCAACTTTGTGCACTCACAGGCATCGATCGTTCTCATGCAGATTCCCATCATCATCCGGTCAGTGTTTCGCCCTGCGGACGTTTTTCGGTCGAATTTGCTGAATGCCTTGCATCCTGTGGCACCGCCCCGGTTTGTATGGTGAATGATGATTTTCACGAAGGTGTAAGCCCTGAGAAGGCTGAGGATTTACTCAAAAAGTATTCGTCCTAGGGTTTTTCGATTGACTTTTTGCTCCGTTACCACACAATTACCACATGAGTTACTCCCTCACAAGAACTAGCATGTCTTTGGATGCTTGGACCCTACAAGCTCTAAAGGAATTGAGTGAAAAATGGAGCATCTCTAAGGCCGAGGTGATTCGCCGCGCTGTCCGCCAGCTCAAGGAAAAAGCGGATCAAGAAGAGCAGGTCATGGACCCAGTTCAAGCTCTCGCTTGGCTACAAAACGGCGGGGGTCTCGTCGCCGAGGACGCTGAAAAATTCCGCGCTGATGTGATCGCTGAACGGCAAGAACGCAAATACTGGTGGGAATCGTGATACACTTGGATACCAACCTTCTGATCGATCTCGTTACCCGCCATTCGGCGCAGGTAGAGATGGTCCATGGGTGGTTGAAAAACAAAATTCCCCTCGCCGCTTCCGCCGTGACGTGGTCGGAGTTTTGCAACGGTCCGCACTCGAAGGAACAGAAGGATGCCGTGCATGCCATTCTGCGCGGTGGCATCCATCCTTTCACCGAGGATCAAGCGGAGTTCGCCTCGCGTCTTTTTCACCAGACCGGTCGCAAGCGTGGCTCGCATGCCGATTGCATGATCGCCGCCGCGGCCTTTTGCGCCCGCCAATCCATCGCCACTCGCAACATCAAAGACTTCGAACGTTTCCTTCCCTACGGCGTCAAACTCATTCCTGTTCCCACACTCTCCTAACATTCTCGACTCACCATGATCACCTATCTTCCTGGCAAAGAACCTCACGCGCGCGAATACCGTCTGATTTTCAAAAACGTCGATCGTGCGGACTACGATCCCTCCATCGATTGCTACCTGCGCAATGGCGGCTACGAGCAATTGAAAAAAGCCATCACCATGGCGCCAAAGGACATCACCGAGGAAGTGAAAAAATCCGGCCTGCGTGGTCGTGGCGGGGCTGGCTTCCCTACGGGCATGAAATGGACTTTCATCCCGCCCAATAACACCAAACCCGTGTATCTGATTTGCAACGGCGATGAATCGGAACCGGGCACTTTCAAGGATCGCTACATCCTCCACCAGGATCCGCACCAACTGATCGAGGGCATGGTGATCTCGGCATTCGCCGTTGGCGCTCATACTGCCTACATTTATATTCGCGAGGAATTCCCCGCTGCGGCGCAAATCGTCGAAAATGCCATCGCCGAAGCTCGAGCGAAAAACTTCGTAGGTCCAAATGTGTTGGGATCCGGTTTTGACTTGGAAATTTATGTGCACCGCGGGGCTGGAGCTTACATTTGCGGTGAGGAGACCGGTCTCATCGAATCACTCGAAGGCAAGCGCCCCTACCCTCGCATCAAGCCTCCTTATTTCCCTGCGGCTCTCGGGCTCTACATGTGTCCCACGATCGTGAACAATGTGGAATCGCTCTGCCATGTGAAGCACATCATCGAACGTGGTGGTGACGAATACGCCAAATTGGGCGTAGCTCGCAATACCGGCACCCGTATTTTGTGCGTATCCGGCGATGTGAAAAATCCGGGTTACTTCGAAGTTGAAGTCGGCAAACTGACCATGCGCGAACTTCTCTACGACGTTTGCGGCGGACCCAAAGACGGTCGCGAATTCAAAGCCGTGATTCCGGGTGGATCATCTTCCAAGATCCTTCGTTGCGATGAAACCTTTGCTCTGAAAAACCCCGATGGCACTTCCCGAGAACTCAGTTTCTGGGACATTCCTATGGACTTTGATAGCCTCGCCGCCTGCGGATCGATGGCTGGCTCCGGGGGCGTGATCGTCATCGATGACAGTCGCAAGATTTCCTGGGTACTGAACAATCTCAACTCCTTCTACGCCCATGAATCTTGCGGTCAGTGTACACCCTGCCGCGAGGGGAGCATGTGGATGAAAAAAATCACCGACCGCCTCGTTAGCGGAGATGCTTCGCCCGAGGACATCAAGACTCTGGAGAGCGTGGCCTATCAGATCGATGGTCGCACCATCTGTGCCTTCGGCGAAGCCAGTTCCTGGCCCGTGGAAGCGATTGTAGCCAAATTCCGCGATGAATTGATCGCCGACACAGATCCGGCCAATGCGAACAAACCTCACAATCCCGAGGCCGAGGCTCAGCAGCGATTTCTCATCGAAGCATAACATCACCTTCCCTTTTCGTTAGGGGAACCGCAACGGAAACACGGGGTTATCGGAAATTTCCTTGATCAGGATTTTTTCGGCTTCGCGGATCAGGTCAGGTTTTTCCTGGGCAAGGTTTTTCGTTTCTCCGCGATCCTTGGTCACATCGTATACCTCCCAATCGCCAGGTTTTTTGGTATGCAATCCACGTCGGAGCACTTTGTGATTCCCCATGCGCACCGCCACCTGTCCAGTGTATTCTGGGTAGGCCCAGATCATGGGCTTACGATTTTCGACTGTGGCTTGACCCGTCATAACGGGCCACAAGCTATCGCCATCAAGCCCGTCACGGGGCTTCAATGAACAGGCCTCGATCAAGGTAGGAAACCAATCGGCAAAGTAGCTGGGAGTCTCACTCTCGATTCCCGCTTTCACAGCTGATGGATAACGAACGATCATGGGCACGCGCAGTCCGCCTTCGTAAACGCTGCCCTTGAAGGCTTTCAAATCTCGTGTCGATTGAAAAAAGGCAGCATCCACACCACCGATGCCAAACTGAGGATCCTTTGCCATGTGGGTGGTTCCGTTATCGGAAGTAAATACGATGAGCGTCTCATCGAGAATACCGGCTTGTCTCAGCTTCTCGACCACTTGGCCGACATGGCGATCGAGATCACTGATCATCGCTGCGTAGGCAGCCCGCGGGCGAGGATGCGGCAAATAACCGGATTGCCCGCGGTAAGGCTGATCGTCCCATTCTTTGGGGTATTGATCGACCGATGACAAAGGAGGATGCATGGCCATGTGAGGCTCGATAAAAGGCAGAAAAAGGAAGAACTTTTCCTTTTGATGTTCGTCGATGAACTGCAATGCTTCCCGAAGGATCGATAAAGATGAGTAATTTTTTCCGATCCATTTTTCCGCCTTTACTTCACCCTTGACCAAAGAGTCATGTCCCGGAACGGGTATTTCATTGAGCAGCACTTGTTGATCGTTGCGCCAGAGAAATTTCGGATAGAAAGAGTGAGCGACTGCTTGGCAATTGTAGCCGTAGAAGAGATCGAATCCGTGGCGGTTGGGATCACCCGATGTGCCCACTGGTCCCAGCCCCCACTTGCCCATGGCGGCCGTGGCGTATCCCGATTCTTTGAAACTCTGGGACAGCAACCACGTATGAGCCTCGATTGGATGCTGACCTTCCTTGCACTGCGGCAAGGACAGCGATGCCTGTCGATTGCCTCGGATATCAGCGTGTCCCGTATGCTTGCCACTGAGCAAAACACAGCGTGACGGGGCACAGACGGGAGCGCCGGAATAATGCTGTGTGAAACGCATGCCTTCGCGCGCCAATTGATCGATGTGAGGCGTCTTGATTTTTTGCTGACCGTAGCATCCCAGCTCCCCCCAGCCCAAATCATCGGCAAGGATGAACACCACATGGCGAGGCGCAGCAACTGCCCATGCGCCCGAGATCCACAGCCACGTCACGATGAAAAGGCAACGAACAAGTCGATTGAAGTTCGGCATCATGCGTGACTCCATCGTTTCGGCATTCGAGGCGCAAGGAAAAAATCCAACTGGAAAAATGCGTATGCCATCCTTCAACTCGTCTGCCATTCCAGGATGGCGGAACCGATGCAGTCAAAAAGATCGGTAGCAAGCAGTGCGTGCGCCGAGGAAAATTTTCGCACCACAGCCAACTCTGCTGCGCGTCCACAGATCCAAGATCCTGCACAGGCGGCCGTCACGGGCAAGATGCCTTGAGCCAGTAGGCCCGCGATGACTCCTGAAAGGACATCCCCCATGCCCGCGGTTGCCATGCCGGCGTGGCCTGTGGAATTGTGATAAAGCGGACCGCCCCGCTGTTGCACTAAGGTTCTCGCTCCTTTCAGCAAAAGAATCGATGGGTGGCATTGCGTAAAGTGGTCGCATGCCTCTTCTCTTGAACAAGCGGCGGAATTAGGAGCCAAACGCAAAAACTCTCCAGGATGAGGGGTAATCACGTGGTGCTCCCGCAAGCAGTGATGTCCATGAAAAAGGGCGATCGCATTGAGTGCATCCGCATCCACCACGCTGGGTGTTTGGGACGAAGTGAGAAGCGCCGACATCAGTTGAAACTCCGTCTCATCCATGGGACCCAGACCTGGGCCCACGACAAGAGCATCAGCTTTTTCAATGACGATCTCCGCCCAATTCTGGTAGCCACGAACCATCAGCTCGGGAGTAGCACGAGCCAAGACGGCCCCAAGAATTTCCTGCTTCACCCAAAGCGTCACGAGTCCAGCACCGGCGCGCAATGCGGCAGTGGCACACAACAAGGAGGCTCCCTCCATGCCGACTGATCCTGCCACCACGGAAACGCGACCCGCATTGCCCTTATGGAAATCATGGGGGCGAAGCGGCAGAGAAGCAGGAAAGCTCGCCGGAACGATCAAGCGCCTCTGAGGGTTTCCCACCTCTGCCGGAACTTTTCCCAAATCAATCGCTTCCAATCGTCCCACGCAATTGACAGCTTGAGCTGCTAGCAATCCATTTTTGGGAGCCCCAATCAAAAACGTATAATCGGCTACCACCGTGTCATCGCCAGGATTTCCGGTATCAGCATCGAGCCCCGTGGGAAGATCGAGTGCCACAACGGGAGATGCTTGATGCAGTCGACGTTCACGTAGCCTACGCACCGCGCCAAGAATAGGCTCACGCAAATCACCACGAGCGCCGATGCCCAGCAGAGCATCTACGATCACAACTGGCTCTTGGGCTTTTCTTGGAGTTTCAGGAACCGCCTCTAGGGCGCGGAACTGCTGTCGAGTTAGCGTTGCCCATTCCATCTCAGGGAAAACGGCATCGATCTCCAAGCGCCACCCCCAAGAACGCAAATGTTTGGCGGCGCAGAGGGCGTCTCCGGCATTGTGGCCTTTGCCAAGAAACAAAACGAGCAACCCTGGCTGGGGAAAAAACTTCTGGATCGAGCAGGCGATCCCCCAGCCTGCTTGTTCCATCAAAGCGGATGCATCGCTGCCTTGCGCGAACCAGGCCCGCTCCAAGTGTAGCATCTCTCTCACAGAAACGGCATTCATGTCGCCATGTTGGAGATTTTCTTCTAACAGACAACTCGAAAACTCAGGTCATCACAGCCGATACCACTTTGCCGTGAACATCGGTCAGTCGGAAGTTCCGCCCCTGATAGCGGAAAGTCAATTTTTCATGGTGGATGCCCAGCATGTGCAGGAGTGTGGCCTGCATGTCATGAACATGCACTGGATCTTGTGTGATGTGATAGGCGAAATCATCAGTCTGACCGTGACTGTAGCCGGGCTTAAATCCACCACCTGCGCCCCAGATGGTGAAGCCGACACCGAAGTGATCCCGACCATGGGCTCGCGGATTATTGATATCCCCTTGGACAAACACCGTGCGCCCGAATTCGCTGACCCACAGCACGATGGTGTCCTCCAGCATTCCACGTTGTTTCAAGTCCCTTACCAAAGCCGCCGCTGGTTGATCCGTATCGCGACATTGGTTCTCCAATTGATAGGTAAGATTTTTATGCTGATCCCACCCCGCATGCATCAACTGAACAAATCGGGTGCCGCGTTCCACCAGTTTTCTCGCCAGCAAGCAATGCCTCGCAAAAGAACCGTGCCGATGCACATCTGGGCCATACATAGCGAGAGTCTCCGCACTCTCTTTTGACAAGTCCGTGAGTTCCGGCACGCTCATTTGCATGCGATAGGCCATTTCATACTGGGAGATTCTGGTATCGATTTCCGGATCGCCATAGCGCTCAAGGTGATGCTGATTGATGGCGGCGAGATCATCGAGGGCGCTACGTCGCAGGCCACGATCGATGCCTGCGGGATTGTTGAGATACAAGACGGGATCACCTTCACTGCGAAAACGAACTCCTTGGTACTTGGTGGGTAAAAAACCACTTCCCCAATAGTAGTCGAAGAACAACTGACCGCAGGTTTTTTCCTTATCCGAGGATGTCATTACCACAAAAGACGGAAGATCTTGGGACAAACAACCGAGACCATAGGTGCCCCATGCACCCAAACTGGGTCGGCCAGGGACTTGGCTTCCCGTGAGAAAGAAAGTCACACCGGGGGCGTGATTGACAGCCTCGGTATGCATCGAATCGATAAAACAAAGATCATCGGCGATGGAACCCGTGTGTGGCAACAATTCGGATAACATACGTCCGCATTGACCGAACCTTTGAAATGGCTTCAGTGCAGGCAGAATGGGAAACTTGCCCTGAGAAGCCGTCATGGTGGATAGCCGAGTGCTCCCTCTCACCGAAGCAGGCACTTCGCTAAGACGCAGTTTTTCGAGTCCCGGTTTATGCTGAAAAAGATCGAGTTGCGATGGTCCTCCACCTTGCCAGAGCAAGATCACATTTTTAGCCTTGGGCCGCACATGTGGAAGCCCGACCAAGGGGTTCATGTTCACCGCAGGACCGGCAAACAACTCACGGTTGAGCAAGGACGCCAAAGCAACAGTGCCGATTCCCGTGGCGGACTTACCGAAGAGCTGCCGACGAGTGATGAGTTGTTGGTGGCGTTGGAATGGATCGAGATTCATTGTCGTGTGATAGCTTCGTCCGAATTGTAAATCGTAAGGCAGAGATGAGTGAGCGCAGCATGCCGTGTGACATCGAGCTTGGCATCGCGGGATGTGGCTCCATTGCCCAACAACTCGCGAGCAGCGCTGGGATGGTGCTGAAAATGAAGCAGAGATTTGTCCCAAGCACGGAGCAGCAGTCCTTGTTCGGTGGCGTCAGGAGCTCGCATGCAAACGCGAGCGAAAGCCTGATCGAGCCATGCTGGGACATCACCGCCGCCCTGCATGATCAACTGAGCCAACGCGCGGGAGGCCTCGACCCAAGTGGTATCGTTCATCATCGTAAGGGCGTGCAAAGGCGTGCTGGTCAAATTCATTTTTACTTCGCAAGTGCGTCGAGCTGCCGTATCAAACATGTTTCCTGGAGCCACCGTGCGACGCCAAAAGGTATAAATGCCGCGGCGGTGAAGATCGTCGCCCATCGACAACGGGTAGGTGAAATCGCGTTCCTTGGTGATGCTCAATCCGTCCCATATGCTGGCAGGTTGATACGGATACACAGGTTTGCCATAGAGCTTCGTTTTCAGCAGACCACTGGTATGCAATGCATAGTCGCGCAACAATAATGACGGCATACGAAACCGACTTGCTCTCGCGTAAAGCTTATTTTCTGGATCATTTTGCCATGCTTGATCGGTAATGCGGGAGCTCTGCCGATAGGTGGCACTAGTAACGATCAGTCGATGCATGTGCTTCATGTTCCAACCACTCTCACGAAACTCCACGGCCAACCAATCGAGCAATTCGGGATGGGTAGGCAAATCACCCCCAAGGCCGAAATTTTCTGCAGATTTGACAATTCCCTTACCGAAGTAGATCTGCCAGATGCGATTCATCTGCACGCGGGCTGTGAGCGGGTTTTGTGGACTCATAATCCAGCGAGCCAATCCGAGACGATTTTTCGGTTGATCCGCAGCCATCGGCGGCAATACCGCTGGCGTGTTGCTAAAAACTTCTTCTTTGGGGTTTTCGTAACTGCCGCGATCATAGATGTAGGTTTTGCGCGGCATTCCATCTGACATCACCATCACACGAGGTAATTCGTTTTTGCGGCGATCGATTTCATTCTGGCCTTGTCGCAACTGTTGCTGTGTCTCCACCACATGGGGATGAAGGTTGCTGAGAAAATCGGAAATTTTTTTCGATTCCTCAGCATTGCGTTCGGCAGGATCCTTTTTGATAAGCACCACCCATTCCTTGGGCAATTTGGCCCTCGTAACGGGTGCTATGCCTGATGTCAATGAGATTCGAAAGCGACCAAACAGATGGGCGATGTGCCTCGATTGAAAGGACATCACCAAACGCAGCGACCGGGATGACGCCGTCACGGGTTGGCGAAATTCCATCGCCAGAAAATGTGGAGATTTCACGTCGGGAAAAAATGCCCATCCCGTGTTCGGATCATCATCAAGGATCGCCTCAGGAGAAAATCCACCTTGGCTGTAATCCGCCATCATTTGCGATATCGGCACATCTTTGCCACCTTGCGAAACCGTCAATTGGCTTAGCACGGCATTTCCGCTCTCCGCGCGACCCGATCCACCCTGCGGAAAACGCGCATCTGGGATGAGATCTATGCGCAACCCAGTTGCGACTTCGGCAGGGATGGGAAGATCGATGAAGTAGTTCGATTTTGCCGATGGATGCCCCATAGACAAGATGGATCGATCATCCTGCAACTGCAGCACGACTCCATCGGTGGCCTCAAGCCCAGCGGGTGTTACTGGATTCCAGACGACCTGCTCCACCGACTGCAAGGCTTTTTCCATCTCGATCATGGAAGAGAGAAATTCAGGGGTTTTCCTCCATGCATCAAAACGGGATTGCATCTCTTGTTGACGATCTTGAAGTGCCTGCAGAGTCTTCTTCTCTTGCTCGGAACCGGCATAGATCCAAGGATCAGCAATCCGGTATGGGCCGCTCCCTCCAGGCACGCCCTTTTCCGGCACTTGATTGAAAAAAGCCATCATCGAGTAATAGTCTCTCTGACTGAGAGGATCATACTTGTGATCGTGACATTGCGCACAGGCCAAGGTAAGACCTAACCAGTTGGTAGCCGTGACATCAACACGATCAAACAGTAGGATGTTTCGTTGCTCCTCCGCGATGGCACCGCCCTCACCGTTGAGCATCTGACATCGATGAAAACCGGTTGCTACCTTTTGTGAAAGTTCGCTTCCTGGCAGCAAATCTCCCGCCAATTGCTCGATGGTGAATTGATCGAAAGGCATGTTCTCATTGAGGGCCTTGATCACCCAATCACGCCAAACATATTGATGGGTGTCTCCGTCTTGTTGGAACCCATTGCTATCGGCATAACGCGCGGCATCGAGCCATGGCAAAGCCATTCTCTCCCCGTAATGTGGGCTGGCCAGTAAACGGTCCACCGCTCTCTCGTAAGCATCCACCGATGGATCCTTGAGAAAATCCCGCAATTCCTCGGGAGTGGGAGGAAGTCCGATCAGGTCGATGGATAGTCGGCGCAACAAGGTGGCGCGGTCCGCCTCTGGCGAAGGTCGCAGGCCTTCTTTTTCGAGTCGCTCGACAATGAACCAATCGATGGGATTTTTCCCCCATCCAGGTGAACCTAAAGACGGCAAGCTTGGTCGCTTGGGAACTTGATAAGACCAATGCACCTCATAGACCGCTCCCTCGTTGATCCAGCGACGGAGCATTTTCTCTTCAGTTGGCGAAATGGCATGAATCGCTTCGGGAGGAGGCATCATTTCATCAGGATCCTCACTCTTGATGCGCCAGATCACAGCACTAGCATCCGCATTTCCGGGAATGATCGCTCTTTCTTTGCGCGATGGATCGGTAGCCCCCTCGTAAGTGTCGAGCCGCAGCTCCGCTTTGCGCGTTTTGGCATCAAAACCATGACAACTGAAACATTTTTCACTCAGGATGGGGCGTATATCAAAATTGTATGACAAGCGCTGCGCCAAGCATGACGAGGTCAGCTCTAGAAAAAACAGAATCGCAGTCAAGGATGAGAATTTCATAACGCAGAAGCGGAGGAAGCAACCATTCAGACCATACGAAACAAGTCCGACAAAACAATCGTCAATTTGGCATTTACGTTGAAGCTGAAATGGCGTATGGTGTCACCGCACTTTGATTCAAGCCCAAATGAGTAAGTCCATCGAAAGTCATCTCAGCGAAGAACGCGTATTCCTTCCCAGCAAGGAGTTTTCCGCTAAAGCCCGAATTTCCTCCCTCAGTCAGTATAAAAAACTCTACAAGGAATCCATCGAAAAACCCCAGCTCTTCTGGGGACGAGAGGCAAAAGAGCTCGATTGGCGTCAACCTTGGAGCAAAGCCTTGGAATGGAAAGCTCCATTTGCCAAGTGGTTTGTGGGCGGAAAATTGAATGTGGCAGAAAATTGCGTGGATCGTCATGCAAACAGCGCGCGGCGCAACAAGGCGGCCATCATTTTCGAAGGAGAACCCGGCGACAAAAGAGTGATCACCTACGGCCAGTTGCAACGTGAGGTTTGTCAATTCGCCAATGTGCTGGAAAAAAATGGAGTCAAGGCCAAGGATCGCGTTCTCGTTTACATGCCGATGATTCCCGAAGCGGCCGTCGCGATGTTGGCTTGCGCACGCATCGGCGCTGTGCATTCCGTCGTGTTCGGAGGATTTTCCGCCGATTCGATCGTTGATCGCCTAGAAGACTCGGGTGCTACCGTGATCATCACAGCGGACGGAGGCTGGCGTCGCGGCAAAGTGGTTCCGCTCAAGGACAACGTCGATGCGGCTCTGGAGAAATACAGTCACGTGCGCAAGGTGGTGGTGTTCCAACGTTGTGCGAATCCTGTCAGCATGGCTCCCACCCGCGATGTTTGGTGGCATGAAGAAGTAGCCGCAGTGAAACACACCCACAAAGCAAAAGCTTTTGATTCCGAACATCCCCTATTCATTCTTTACACCTCTGGATCCACGGGGAAACCCAAAGGAATTCTGCACACCAGCGGCGGCTATCTCACTGGCACCTATTCCACTTTCAAATACATCTTCGACATCCGCGAAGAGGATGTCTACTGGTGCACGGCTGATGTAGGATGGATCACTGGACATTCTTACATCGTTTATGGTCCCCTCGCCAATGGTGCCACTCAGGTGATGTATGAAGGCGCTCCGAACCAACCCGACTTCGGGCGTTTTTGGAAAATCATCGAGGAGCATGGCGTTTCGATTTTCTACACTGCTCCCACCGCCATTCGCGCCTTTATCAAGGCGGGCGATCATTTCCCAGCAAATCATGATTTGTCATCACTGCGGCTGTTAGGCTCGGTGGGAGAGCCGATCAATCCCGAGGCATGGATGTGGTATCATGAAAAAATCGGCGGCAAACGCTGTCCGATTGTCGACACCTGGTGGCAAACGGAAACGGGCGCCATCATGATCAGTCCCTTGCCTGGCTGCACTCCCACCAAGCCGGGAACAGCCACGCTCCCTTTCTTTGGTGTCGATGCCGCCATTCTCGATGAGACGGGCAAAGAGTGCAAAGCAAATGAAGGCGGCAAGTTAGTGATCCGCAAGCCCTGGCCCTCCATGACACGAACGATTTATGGTGATAAGAGCCGCTACACGAAAACCTATTGGTCAGACTACCCCGGCATCTACACCGCCGGTGACGGGGCTCGGCGCGACAAAGCGGGCAATTTCTGGATCGTCGGTCGGATCGACGATGTTCTGAACGTCTCCGGCCACCGTCTCGGCACGGCAGAAGTCGAGAGTTCGCTTGTATCTCACCCGGCAGTTGCGGAATCCGCCGTCGTAGGTCGCCCTGATGAGTTGAAAGGTCAGGGTGTCGTGTGCTTTGTTACTCTCAAGGAAACCCACCAACCCTCTGAAGCTCTGCGCAAGGAATTGCGTGAACATGTCGGCAAGTCCATCGGCGCGATTGCCAAACCTGATGATGTCTATTTCGCACCCGCGTTACCCAAGACCCGCTCCGGAAAGATCATGCGTCGTTTGCTGAAGGAACTGGTCACCACTGGTGACATTTCTGGCAACATTACGACCCTTGACGACATGACTGTCATCTCCAATCTGAAGGCCGCCATGCAGGCCTAACCCAACGCCATGACCCCCACCACCTATTACATCGCACTCATCGCCAAGTCCTTCGGACTGGAACGACGCAACAAAAGGCTAGCGGATGCTTCGTCCGAAATGGGTTTGTTGCGTGAGGCCGAGTATCAGCTGGGTAAATTGTTGTGGGAAAAAATCGAAAACATTGAAGAACTCTCCGTTGAATACTGGAATTTGCGCAAATATGTCAAAGAACATCATACGCACACCAAAACCGTCAACGAGCTCAACGAAAAACTAACAGCATTGCACGAAAAGCGCGCGGAGATTCTGAATGAAGATTCAGCCGAGCAGGATGAACTCTCTCAACAACGCGTGGATCTTTTGCGAAAACTGGAAGAACTCGCCTACAAAAGAGAGAGTGTAGTGCGTCGAGCAAGGGAAATCCGCCGCATTCATGAAGGACATCTCACCAAAATCGAAGTGTTGGAGAGAGACGGCCATCACGCGGATGAAGTGGCTGCCGTAAAAAACGACATTGATGACTTGAAGCAGGAGTTCCGCTCACTCAAGCAACAGCGCTCGGAAATGGGCGAGGAGCTTGAAAAAGGCGATCGGGAATTGGATGAAATCGATGACAAATTGCAACTGATCAAACAAGCGAGACGTGACCGCGCAGCCGTTGTATTTCAAGATATTGGCAGCATCAATCGCCAGTTATCCGATATTTCATCTGATATCGGCAATTGCGAAAATCAGATTCGCCACCTCCAAGCGGCCGTTGGCCGTCACATCAGTCGTTACTACAAACGTCATTCTCTATGCGGGGAAGTGGCTCAACACCAGCGAGCCATGGTTGAGGTCATGCGGATGCTGCGTATTTCGATTGCCATGAATCACAAGTTATCGGACTTCAAATAAGGCCGCCTACTCCTACAGGGGAGATCACACATCGGGCAGTGATTGAAACGCGATACGCGGCACGTCTTCTGAAAGTGCCGCCTGGGCGGAACCGAACCACAAGGCCTTCGCACCATGACGTTTGGCAACCTGATCGAGCAATCGACTCAACGCCATTTCCCGCGGATCTGGCGCAAACAGTGGCAGCCTAGGATCCGAATGCGTGAGGAGTCGGGACAAATCTACCCCCACCGCAAACGGATGACTCAAGGACTGCGGTCGCTCCAGCCAAAGGGCTCTCCACACTTCGAGCAAGACGCGAATCTCCTGTGTCGAAGGAAACCGCGCCATCACCGACCACGAAGGAACATTCATATCGCGACTGGATTTCACCTTGATATGCATTTCTCCACATTCATAACCTTCACGCCTCAAACGCAAAGCCGCTTTGTAAACCAATCGTTCCAGCATGGCCCTCGCGCCATCCTCATGGCGCAAGCGAGGATGCAGGATTTTCGAATGCCCGATCTGACGTGCGACGATTTCAGGCCTCACCGGTTCAATGCCATGCAATGACTGCCAGAAACGCTCACCCTCGATTCCCCCCCACACCGCCCGCAGTTGTCGGGGGGTAGCCTCCCACAATTGCCGTACCGTTCGAATGCCTCGTATTTTTAGACGCTCATGCATGTTCGCGCCTATGCCGCATAAATCGCGCAATTCCAGCTCAAAAAACTCCGATCCAGGTTGTTGCGCGTCCAACCATACCAGCCCATCGGGTTTGTGCATATCGCTTGCGGTTTTAGCCAAGAACACCGTGGGAGCTAGGCCGATCGAACAGGTCAGAGGATCGCCAAAATCGCTTGCCAAGCGACGTTTTACTTGCAAAGCGATTTGCCAGACTTTTTCTTTTTCAGCATAAGGTCCGGTAAACACCGCATACAACTCATCAATCGAGCAAACCTTTTCTACGGGGATCTCCTCTTCGATCAAAGATATCAACCGACGGTGATAGTTCATGTATTTCACCGCATCACTGAGCACCAGAATGATCCCAGGACAGCGGGCGCGCGCTTCGCGCACAGGAGTGCCCGTCTTGATGCCGTAACGCTTTGCTTCCCGGCTCGCCGCAATGCAGCAAGTGGCATCTGTCATGCTCGCAATCACCGCCACCGGCTTACCGCGCAAAAGAGGATTGGCGTGCTGCTCCACAGCCGCGAAATAACTATTGAAATCCACAAAACAAACCGTACGCCTCACGCTCAATATTGTTCATTTGAACACTTTTTGATGCAAGTCGATTTTTAGAATTTTTTTCCTGCCATTGACGCACTTGTCGATGACTCGACAAAAGAACCCTGAATTCCCATGGATGACACAGAATCATCTTACGTGAAAAAATGACGCATGGTAATTCTAAGTCTCATGTCAGACATTAATATTGCGATCGTAGGACTTGGTTTCGGTGCCGAGTTCATTCCCATTTATCAGAGACTCAAAGGCGTCAACATGTATGCCATTTGCCAGCGTACCCGCTCTAAGCTCGACGAGGTGGGCGACAAGTTCGGCATCGCCGTGCGCTACGAAAGTTACGAAGAGTTGCTCAAGGACCCTAACATCCACGCGGTTCACATCAACTCCCCCATTCCAGATCATGCTGCGCAAACCATCGCAGCCCTGAAAGCAGGAAAACACGTGGCTTGCACGGTGCCTATGGCAACATCGGTCGAGGACTGCAAAACCATCGTCGATCTCGTCAAACAAACGGGTCGAAAATACATGATGATGGAAACAGTTTGCTACGCCCGTGAGTTCCTGTTCATGAAGGAGCTCTACGACAAGGGTGAACTGGGCAAAATCCAGTTTCTCAAAGCTTCTCACCAGCAGGATATGGAAGGTTGGCCGGGCTACTGGCCGGGTCTGCCCCCCATGCATTACGCCACTCACTGCGTAGGCCCCATCCTCGGACTTACTCGTGGCGAGGCGGAATACGTTTCCTGCTTCGGCTCCGGTACCATTCACGAGTCCATGCATGATTGCTATGGCTCTCCCTTTGCTGTGGAAACCACGCACATCAAGTTCAAGGACAGCGATGTGTCAGCTCACGTCTATCGGTCACTCTTTGATGTGGCTCGTCAATATCGCGAGTCATTCGAAGTGTATGGTCAGAAGAAATCCGTCGAATGGCCGCTCATCGAACATCGTCCGCTGGTGATCCACACAGCGAAAAAACCGGAACCAGAAATTCCTGAGGAAGTGACTTGCCCTGACTTTGCTCACTACCTGCCGGAGGAGATTCAACTTTTCACGACCGGAGGAGTTTATGGCGGTGAAAGCGGCGAAGAACACCTTTCCTTCACCCAAGGTGCGGGACACGGCGGTTCTCATCCGCATCTGGTCTATCAGTTTGTGAAAATGCTGCAAAGCGGCGTTGATGCCTATCCCAACGCCATCGAGTCCGCCAACATCACCTGCACGGGCATTCTGTCTCACGAGTCCGCCATGAAAGGCGGCGAGCTCATTCGCCTGCCAGAATGGACTCATCGTTGATGAGATAGGGTTTTTGCTTCACCAAAACGCTGCCGCATCGACGCGGCGGCGTTTTTTTGTCTCTCCCCTCCCGTTGACTGAACCCTGACGACCGATCATGCGCCGATTGCGAGTTGCCCCAGTTCGCGGCTTGTGCTTGATTTTCACTCCATGCCTGAACTGCCTGAAGTAGAAACAACGCGTCTCGGGATCCTTCCCCATGTGAGAAACGCTCTCATCAAAGAAGTCATCGTGCGGCGCCGCGATTTGCGCCAAGCGGTGCCGGAGTCCTTAGCCGAGATCGAGGGCTTGCGCGTCATCGATGTCACACGCCGCGCGAAGTATCTCATTCTCCATCTGGAAGAGAATCATACAGTCCTCATCCACCTCGGCATGTCAGGCAGTTTGCGCATCGTAGATCCTTCTGTCCACTACCGCACTCACGATCATATCGCGTTCACTCTCTCAACCGGAAAAGAACTGCGTTTCCATGATCCGCGCCGGTTTGGTATCGTGACCCATGCGGTGTTGCGTGATCCCCTCACCCATCCGCTATTTTCTTCGTTAGGCCCTGAACCGCTGCAGCCAGAATTCGATGCCGCTTATCTCAAACATGCATTGCGTTCTCTGCAACGCCCGATCAAACTGGCCATCATGGACAACGCCATCGTCGTGGGCGTAGGAAACATCTATGCCTCCGAATCGTTGCTTCACGCTGGCATCCAGCCGACGACTCCCTCATGCAAACTGTCCCTACCGCGCCTACAACGTTTGGTGGATGCCATCAAAATGGTGTTGGAAAAATCCATTGCACAGGGAGGCACAACCTTGAGAGATTTTCTACGGGAAAATGGCGAACCAGGATATTTTCGTCAGGAATTGCTTGTGTATGAGCGGGAGGGGCAACCCTGCCGTATCTGTCACACTCCCATCCGCAAAATCATCTTAGGCCAACGCAGCACATATTTTTGCAACAAGTGTCAAAAGCGTTAGCAAAGTCCATCAGCGAGATACCTCGGTTCCGATCCCCGACTCGGTAAAAATTTCTAACAACAGCGCATGAGGCAATCGTCCATCGATGAAGTGCACCTTGCGCACACCGGCATTCAGAGCATCCATGGCACTCTTGATTTTGGGAATCATGCCACCGGAAATGGTGCCATCAGCGATCATGGCATCCGCTTGCGCACGGTTGACCGATTTGATCAAAGTATTCGGATCCTTGGGGTCACGCATGAGACCGGGGACATCGGAAAGATACACGAGCTTCGCCACGCGCAATTCTTTTGCAAGTGCGGCAGCGGCCAAATCGGCATTGATGTTGAGAGGCTTTCCTGTGGATAGTTCGGCAGCCAAGGGAGAAATCACAGGCACGATGCCGGCATTGTGCGCCGATTCCATCCGGCCTAACTGACAGCCGACCACCTCGCCGACGCGACCGATGTCCACACGCTGCCCCTCTGCATCGGCTACCTTCATTTTTTCGCCAAAAAAAACATCGGTGCCGGGAATGCCCACAGCCTTGCCACCGTATTCGCGAATCATGCGAACGAGCCCGGGATTGATCTCCTCCGATAGCACCTGTTCCACAATCGAGATTGCCTCATCAGTTGTCACACGAAAGCCACCCACAAATTTCGCCTCCAGTCCGGCGGTCTCCATGGCGGCGGAAATCGCTTTGCCACCACCGTGCACCACAATCGGATTGATCCCTGCAACTTCAAGAAAAACAATGTCGCGCATCACCTTGGCGACCAACTCGGGATTTTCCATGGCCGAGCCCCCCATCTTCACCAGAACGGTTTTCCCACGAAAAGCCTGAAGGTAAGGCAATGCTTCGATCAATGCTTCAGCTTTGGCGGTGGACTGGGTCAAACTCATGGCCAAATCAAGCCACAATCGACGCAAGAAATCCACTGCTTTCTTTCGCACGGCAGAATCCGGCTTGCCAATCCGCAGTGTTTTTCTTCTGATGATGACATGGCATCTTCGCAACACCTTCGAGCCGCCGTTCGTGACATTCCAGATTTCCCCCAACCTGGCATTCTCTTCAAAGACATCACCCCTGTCCTCGCCGACGGCAAGTTGTTTCACGACAGCATCACTCTGCTCTGCGCCTCCGCAGGAGATCTCACGATCGACAAAGTCGTGGGCATCGACGCCCGTGGTTTCATCTTCGCAGCTGCTGTAGCCGATCGCTTGGGCATCGGCTTCGTGCCCGTGCGCAAGGCCGGCAAACTGCCGTGGAAAACTCGTGGACTGGCCTATTCGTTAGAATACGGAGAAAATGTCATCGAACTGCACGAGGACTCTGTGCAACCAGGTGAGAACATTCTGTTAGTCGATGATTTGCTCGCCACGGGTGGCACTGCCGCAGCTGCCGCGCAGTTGATCCAATCGCTGGGTGCCAAGCTCGTGGGTGCCTCATTTTTCATCGAACTCACCGATCTCAAAGGGCGGGAGAAGATGCCCGACGTGCCCATTCATGCAATTTTGAGTTACTGATCCCAAGCAGCTTTTCGCACAAAACGGAACCGAGGATCATACCTACCACCGTTGAAATCTGCGCAACAACGACGGCATGCCAAATGTTTTTTCATGGGGCGCACGCGAGGTATTTCCGTGTGGCACTGGGGACAATGGTAAAGATAACGGATCTTCTGCTTTCGCGCTGGCAAAGGAAGACGATGGCAGGCTTTCTCACCAGGGATTCCCAAATCTGCGCATGCTCTCCGCCACTCCGCACCGTGGGGCGATATGCGCTTCCCCTTATTTCGCTGCGCAGCCACGAGATGGGCGAGTTCATGACGGAGAATGACTTGAATGTGCTGCGGGTCCAAGGATTGAAGCCGAGGGTTCATTTCGATCTGGAGTTCTAACAACCATGCGCGCCCCGCAGTGGATCGCATGCGAGGATTCCAGACAACAACGACGTTGACGGCCAAATGCTCCAAACCCAGATCGCGAGCCAGTTGCTGACACAACTCGGTCAAGGGAGGATCGATCTCACGACGGATCGGCAAGCGAGAATTCGTGGTTGTAGGAGGAACCAACCAGTGAAAAACCGACTGCCACATTTTTCGCCGCATGCAGGAAATGCATAGCGCAGGGCCGCGCACCTGACAAGCCGATGCAGGTTGTTTGTGATGCAGTCGGCAGAGAGATCAGATGCCAGTCCATCCAATTCTCATTGTTTTGAATCGCGGATTTGACAGATGCCCAAAGGCGTTTACAATCCTCCCTCACGAGAATGACGGACGAGCAACTCTACGAATCGCTGACGCAATTTCACAGCAGCACGCGGCATTCCTGGTCCGATGCCACAACGGAGCAATGGAACGACTACCGATGGCAACTCAAGAACCGAGTTTCCAGTTTGACCGCCCTGGAGGAAAGAATGGCGCTCAGTGCTGAAGAGCGGGCCGGAGTCCTGTTAGCGGGGAACAAGCTTGCCATGTCGATCACGCCGCATTTCTTCGAGCTCATCGATCGCCAAAATCCAGATTGCCCAATCCGCCGCCAAATCATTCCTCGCATCGAGGAAGCATGGACCGCCCCCGAAGAACTGGCGGATCCTTGCGGTGAAGACAGCCACATGCCAGTGCCCGGTCTTGTTCATCGCTATCCCGATCGGGTGCTTTTTCTTGTCACTGATCGCTGTGCTTCCTACTGCCGCTACTGCACACGCTCCCGCGTTGTTTCGGGCGCAGGCGACCAGCAACTGGAGATCCAATGGGAATCAGCTTTCCGTTATTTGGAAAAGCATACGGAAGTTCGCGATGTGCTGCTCTCTGGGGGCGATCCGCTCTTGCTATCAGATGACAAGCTCGACCGCATCCTCACAAGACTCCGTACCATCCCGCACATTCAGTTCCTGCGGATCGGATCCCGCATTCCCATCTTCCTACCGCAGCGCATTACTCCTGAGCTTTGCGGAATCCTCCAAAAACATCACCCGCTTTTCATTTCCATACATACCAATCACCCAAAGGAACTCACAACAGAAGTGCGTGCTGGATTGGAACGTATGGCGAATGCAGGCATTCCATTGGGCAATCAATCGGTTCTTCTCCGTTGCATCAATGACTCCGCGACCGTGCAGCGTGCGTTGGTGCACAAACTACTGATGTGCCGAGTTCGCCCCTACTACCTCTATCAGTGTGATCTCATCAACGGATCTTCGCATTTGCGCACTTCCGTGGCCACGGGACTGGACATCATCAATCACCTGCGAGGCCACACGACAGGATACGGCATTCCTCAGTTTGTTGTCGATGGACCCGGAGGTGGAGGAAAAATCCCGCTCAATCCCGACTACATCATCAATCGCCAACCGGGACGCGTGATCCTGCGCAACTATCAGGATCAAATCTTCGAATACCCTGATCCGCATCCCATTGACGATAAAACTCTTCAAGAGCTTCATCTTCTAGCCAACTCACCTACTTTGACCGACCATGTGGAACATCAACTTTCTGGAACTATTTGATCGCTGTTTGCAACTCCATGCAGCTGGCGGAAGAGATTATCTTTCCTTTTACAGTGCCAGCGACTTGACATTTCTGGAGTCGATCGGCTGTCAACCGCGAGAGTTTTACGACTTCGTGGAGGATTTGAACAACGAGCAAGAACCCGCAGCCAGCACAGCTTTGCTGATCGCATCTGTACGAAGGGATTACTTCCTAACCGTGCAAAATGGCCAACCTTCGTCGCGTATCACTCTTCACGAAGATTTGCCGACCTTCGGCGACACGTTCGAAGGGATCGCCTACCTGCCCCGCATCCTTACCAAGGCAAGAGGAAAACTTCGTGGTGAACTTGATCCAGACATCATGTTCTGCTGCGGCGGGGATCGCCATTTTCTTGCGCAACATGGCAACATTCATCCGGCTGATTTCCTTCGCGTGGTGTGGGCTGCGGGAGATGATGATGCCAAAGTTGCCTCGTATGTCTTGAGCAAAAGGGATGCCTAATCCATGAACCGTGTGTTCCATTGGTGGCAAATGTAGCATTTTCGTCAGACAAAAATCACAAAACAACGACATTCCGGCTTGCTCTCCTATGCGGGTTGACTAGTTTTCAGAGACGAAATACCTAGATTTGAGATCATTTATCGTACAGATTTTCCTTTGTGTTCATTGCACACTATGGCTCACCCAGTGCACCGATCTTGGGCTTGGCAATATGGGCGGACCTACGGCCACGGAGCGCGCGGATCAAATTTCCACTGAACCGCGGGGTGATTTTTATTATGGCAGACGGTATTACGTTCACAAAACGAGGTTCTGGGGATACTTGAGAGAACCTGGCAAAAGCGCCCGACAATCGCAACTGGTTGTCATGAAGGAATCGCGTAAACTTTGCCCCGATCGATTGCCCGAAAATGGTCCAAGCGAACCATCGTATGGGTTCGATCACAATTCCGAATACCGGATCTGGGGACAATTCACCGGCCGCAGGGTCTATGATGTCAACAGCAATCAATTCCTCCCGGAATTTGAGCTCCACGATTATCAATTGATCAAGCGTCAACCAGGCTGGTTGTTTTCCCCCCGCGACAGATACGATCCCAAGAGAATTACGTTACTTCCCCGATAGAACTTTTTTTCCATGAAACCGAAACATATCCAGCGGGGGCTAGCCAACAAAGCGCAGGCGAGTGTCGCCAGAAACAACGAAGCCGTGCCAGGTGTCGGAAGATTAAAGCGCATTCATCGGACCTACGAGAGCAGTCGCAAAAGAAGTAGACACATTCGAGACAAAAGCACCAACCTCAGGTTCGTCCTTCGCGTCTTGTTTGCATGCTTTGCAATGACTTTGATAGCAGGGGTGAGTTGGGTATTGTATGATCAGATCAAACGCAGTGACAAGAAGACGGTGGTCAGCACTTTGGCTCAAGACACGTTTGTGATCCCTCACCCACCCGCAGATTCTTGTGTCTCCCTGGTCAAAGACTTCCTTGCCATCTCTAACGCCAATGATTTGTCGCGAACTGCTAGGCTCAAGCGCTTGGGTTTGGCTGAATCTTACTCACTTTTTGTCAAGTTTCGTATGGCCCAAGGTGAGGTAGATCGTATCGAGTGGATAGGCGCGGAGGAAACCAACGGCATGTCCCTCGAACGAGTGCTGGTGATTTATAAATCGGGTCAGTACGCGGTTGCCTCGCTGACGGACGTGGGTCAAGGGGATTGGAAGGTGGATTTCGATTCGTTCGTCTCCTACCAGACTAAGCCTTGGGAACAGATCATTTCTCAAGGAAGTTGCTCTGCCGTGGTGCGCGTCAAGGTCACACCAGACTCCTACTACAACGGATACTTTCAAAACGAAAATGAATGGATCTGCCTCGCCATGCGATTTAACGATCAATCGGACATCGTCTACGGCTACGTCACACCCAACTCCCCTGTTTTCTTGGACATCGTCGCCATGTTACGAGTCAACGATCCAGCCGATATGATGGTTGAAATATCGCGTGATGCCGGCATGAACCGCATGCAATATGAGATCCGAGGCGTCATCGCCCAAGGATGGGTCGAATCGGACGTTCCATTCAACGCGCGTAACATCAAAAAATCCCCAAGCGTGCCCACGCCTCAATGACGCCATCGGCGGAGCAGATCAGCGTAACTATCGATACGACGATCGCGGAAAAAAGGCCAGATGCGCCGGAATTGTTCGACTTCCTCGTAATGGAGATCGTGCAATAAAATTTCCTCTCGATCTGCCGAGGCTTTGGCCACCAACTCGCCGTAAGGATTCGCAACGAAAGACTGGCCCCAGAACTCAGTGCCTCCATGTTCTCCGGAGCGATTGACGGCAGCCACAAAACAGCCGTTCGCCACGGCATGACCGCGTTGCACGGTCTCCCAAGCGCAGTGCTGGGCGGCGCCCAGTTCGGCTTTCTCGCTGGGAAGCCAACCAATGGCTGTGGGATAAATCAACACCTGAGCCCCGCCCAAGGCCATCAGACGCGCAGCTTCGGGATACCATTGATCCCAACAAATCAGGACGCCGATTTTGCCAAAGCGAGTATCCCAAACCGGATAACCGCTGTCACCGGGCGTAAAGTAAAATTTCTCCTCAAATCCTGGATCCTGGGGAATATGGTTTTTGCGATAGAGTCCCATCAATGTGCCATCAGCATCGATAATCGCTGCCGTATTGTGATACAACCCAGGGCCACGGTGCTCGAACAAAGATGCCACCAATACGATGCCTAGCTCTGAGGCAAGTTTTGATAGATCTTCGGTCACAGGTCCGGGCAAGGGATCCGCAAGATCAAAGAGCTCGGTATTCTCCACCGTGCAAAAATAGGGTGTCAGAAACAACTCTTGAGTCACCACGATTTGGGCACCTTGTGCCGCGGCTTGACGAATCAAATGCTGGTGATGCTGCCATGATTCCTCTTTGTCGGAAAATGTCGTGGACTGAAGCAGTGCGATGCGAGGCATGTTGTGATCATTATCGCAGGCGATTCGTCCATGCAATCAGGAATCGACGAAAAAAGCACGCAAATTTGATTCGCATCGCAAGTCATCTTGTTGTTATATGGGGGCGCACCCCATGATCTCACTGACACCAAGCGCTGCTGAGGAATTGAGCCGTATGCTGCTCAAAAAAAACTCCCCCACCGCAGGTCTTCGACTTGCGGTAGAGCGCGGAGGATGCGCCGGCTTGCAATACGCCATGAAAATCACTGAACCGCAGCAAGGGGACGAAAAAATCGAACACCCCAGTGGAGCACTTCTCTATGTGGCAACTGACAGCATTGATTTTCTCCGAGGGAGTGAGATTGATTATTCCGACTCCCTCTCTGATGCTGGCTTTAAAATCACCAATCCCAACGCCATGCGCTCCTGTGGTTGCGGCACATCCTTCGAGCCTGCCAAAACTCCCACTTCTGAACTCCCTCAGGGACAGCCCTGCGACTCCTGATCCATGGCCCGTTCGAAAATCGCCGAGTTCGCACGCAAGCGCCCGCCGTATTTCTGGTGGATCCTCGCTCATGCTCTCGCCCTTTGTTTTTGCGCCATTTCTTGGATTCTCACCACCTACATTTTCGAGAATCCAGAACTTCCTAAAAATTACGCGCTTTTAAAAAAAATCGGCCAAGCACCAACGCCTCAGCCCTTCACCGTATTGAAAGCGCCCGAGGGAGAATCGTTGCGTCCAGAAGCCATCTACCGGCAATTCGCGGCTTACGCAGCTCCTGAGAATGATGCCAAACTGCACAAAATCAATTCTCTGTTGCTCAGGTCTTACCTCCAAAGCTACAAGGACTCGATCAAACCTACCTACATCGAGGGCACCTATCGCATCCTGCAAATTCGCCCGCTCAGTGCCGCTGATCTGCTGTCTCCGGGTTTCGTGATCCGTGCTCAGGCATTGGTGCAACCGGAAAAAGATCGGCCAGCCAGCGCTTACCCCGTGATCATCGAATCGATTTTCCCCTGCGACAATAAGGCCGCGTTCACTTGGTTCAAACCCGGCGACCTTCTGCGCATGCAAAAAGTGCCGGACTGCATGGCGATCCTTCACATTTCGATGCTCGGAACGACCGATGAACCCATGGTCAATCTCACACTGGCACCCATCGCCTACAGCGAATACAAAATTGGAGAAAGCCGGGTCGTGAGCACCACACCGCCCGTAAATGTCAATCTCCAAGCCGGCTTCCCGATGTTTGCCCCCATGGCTCCGAAGCCTGCGCCCTGAATGCATCAATCGGGAAAAACAATCGCCCGATTGCCATCGATGATCGTGCGATCGTGGACGTGGTAGCGAATGCCACGCGCCAGTGCGATCCGCTCACAATTCCGGCCCAGACGTGCCAAATCTGAGGGACTGTGAAAATGCTGCACGCGTTCGACTTCTTGCTCGATGATAGGTCCGGCATCGAGATCAGATGTAACATAGTGACAGGTGGCTCCGATCCATTTGACGCCGCGATCATAGGCCTGCCGATAGGGGTTGGCACCGATAAACGCGGGCAAAAAGCTGTGGTGAATGTTGATCAATTTCCCCCGGAACTCCATGCAAAACCAATCGGGCAAAATTTGCATGAACCGAGCGAGCACAGCTAGCTCCACATTCTGTTCAAGCAGCAAGGCATGGATTTGACGAAATCCCGATTCGCGTCGGTCGCCGTCCATTTCGACGTGATGAAACGGTATGCTATAGCGTGAAGCCACCTCACGACAATCCGCACGGTTGCCGATGATGGAAGTGATTTCCACTGGCAACTCCCCCATCTGCGCACGCCACAGGATCTCGTGCAGGCAATGATCGGTCTTGGTCACCAACACCGCGGTGCGCATCCGATAGGGCAACGCACGAAAGTGCCAGTCCGCCCGCAAACTTCGCCCCAGATCGCCGAAGTCATTGATGAACGAATCAAGATTGCAACGCAGACCACGGGTGTCGATTTCCAGTCTGGCGAAAAACTTGCCGCCCAAGGAGTCGGAGAATTGCGCCAACTCCACCAAGTTGCCCGATCTCTCCGCCACGTAAGATGCAACTTTCGCAACAATCCCGGGTTGATCAGGACAATTCAATTTAAGAATCAAGCCATGCACATCGCTCTTCATGGTAGGAACAAAGTAGACAATGGATGTAGATCAAATCAGAGTTCTTGTCACCCGCAAATCATCTAACAAAACGGGAGGGCGATAAAAATCGACTTGCGCGCCATGGGTTCAAGATTAGATTTCAGATTCATGACAACGAAACTATCTCGTCGCAACGTGTTGAAATGGAGCTTGGCCACGGCAGCGGTCACTGGCATAGGGCAAACGTATGCGGAAACCGTCACCCACTCGCTTCCTGCTCTGGGATTTGACCCCGCAGCACTGGAACCACATGTGGATGCCGCCACCATGACGATTCATCACAGCAAGCATCATGCGGCCTACATCACCAAGCTCAATGAAGCATTGGCGGCCCACCCAGATTGGGCAGCATGGTCGATCAATGCGCTGATGCCAAAATTGCGCGATGTCAAGGATATTACGCTGCAAACCACTTTGCGCAACCATGGGGGCGGTCATTGGAATCACAGTTTTTTCTGGAAGAGTCTGGCACCTGCCGCACAATCAGGAAAGCCCTCAACGGAAGTCATGCGGGCCATCGAGTCCTCCTTCGGTTCCTACGATCAGATGAAAACAGCTTTCGCCGATGCAGCCATGAAGCGCTTTGGTTCCGGATGGGTTTGGCTGATCTCACAGAACGGAAAACTCAAAATCACCTCGACTCCCAATCAGGACAACCCGCTGATGAGCGGCTTGGTGGCCGAGGGCGATCTCGGTCAACCTCTACTGGGCTTGGATGTCTGGGAGCATGCCTACTACCTCCACTATCAAAATCGCCGCGCCGATTACATCGCCGCATGGTGGAATGTGATCCGTTGGCAGGCAGTTCACGATCGACTGATGGCCGCGCCATGATTTTGCCTGCCCAGCATAAAGGGATTGCAGTCAGAGGTGGGAACGCTACCATCGCATCAACGCAGACATGCCGATCCAATTTCAATCTCTCGAGTGGTTTTTGCTCGTTCCCGCCTCGCTGATCGCTGGATGGTTCTGGAAGGATCTCGGATTGTTTCGTCCACTGCGGCTGCTGATCCTCATCCTTTGCTGTTTTTTGCTAGCGGATCCCTCCATTCGCAAACAGCAGGACGCGCTGGATCTTTATGTCTTGCTGGATCGCTCCGAATCGACCGAAGAACTCGTCGATCAAGGTCTGCCTGAGTGGCAACGCATTTTGGAAAAGTCCAAGCCCTCCAGACGTGATGAGTTGCACCTGCTGAATTATGCAGCAGAAATTGCGCCACTGGGTTCCGATGGTGCGGTATTCACTGGGTCGCGCAAACTGACTCGTACCGACCTTGCGCTTCAAACCATCGCGGCGCTTGCCAAGGAAGATCACCCTGCGCGCGTATTGTTGTTTACCGATGGTTATTCCACCGAACCGCTCTACGAAGCCACCGCACAATTGCAAGCCCGAGGCATACCATTGGATTTCCGCCTGATCCGAGAAACGATCCAAAACGATTTCCGCGTAGCACGCCTGGAGTTGCCGGATCGCATTCAGGCAGGCGAGCCGTTTTTGTTATCGGTGACCGTTCGTGGGTCGGCAGATGGCGAAGTGCCACTCACCTTGATGCGCAACCAACAACCGCTCACGGAGACCAAGGTCAAATTAACCAACGGCGTGGGTAAGGTCGAGTTCACAGATCGCATTCCGCGCGCGGGTTCGTTTGAGTATGCCGCCCAGATTCTCCCCTCCGGAGATCAGCATGTGGGAAACAATCGTCTTTCACGATGGATCGAAATTACCGGCGGACCGCGAGTCCTGCTGATCAGTCGCTATCAGGATGATCCGGTGGCAAAAATCCTAACCTCACTCCATTTCACGGTAGAGGTCGTGAGCGAGCCGAATCTGCTGAGCGCGGGAAAACTCACGGGGACTCGAGCAGTGATTCTCAACAACGTTCCCGCCCATGAGATTCCGAAGTCTTTTCTCGAAGCGCTGCCCTTTTATGTGCACGAGCAAGGCGGCGGACTGCTCATGGCCGGTGGTGACCGTTCTTTCGGATCCGGTGGGTATTTCGAGTCTGCCATTGATCCCCTGCTTCCTGTATCCATGGAGCTAAAATCTGAGCATCGGAAACTCGCCGTGGCATTGGCCATTGTCATGGATCGCTCGGGATCGATGGCCGTCTCCGTAGGTCCAGGACAAACCAAGATCGACCTCGCCAATCAAGGTGCGGTCAATGCCATCCAACTTCTTGGCAACATGGATCAGGTGGCGGTGATCGCCGTCGATTCCTCTCCAGAGACGTTCGTTCCTCTCACGCAGATCAACGGCAAACAGGATGCGCTATCCAAAGCTGTGCGGAAGGTACAATCATCCGGTGGGGGCATTTTTGTGTATGAAGGATTGAAGGCAGGTTGGGATGCCTTGAAGAAATCGAACTCTGGCACGAGACACTTGATATTGTTCACCGATACCGCCGATACCGAAGAGCCCGGTGACTACAAACGACTGATCAAGGAAATGACAGACCAAGGAGCGACGATTTCCGTCATCGGCATGGGCACCCCCGCGGATAGCGATGCCAAGCTCTGCGAGGAAATTGCCAAATTGGGCAAAGGCCGGATGTTCTACAGCGACAAACCGATGGACATCCCGAAAATCTTCGCCCAGGAGACGGTGACGATCGCACGCTCCGCATTCATCGAGGATCCTACCAAAACGAAACAAACAGGTCGGTGGTCAGAGGTATCCCCCCAGCCGCTGCAATGGTTGGGAGCTGTGGATGGCTACAACCTTTCCTACGCCCGAGAGGATGCCACGGTTTCGCTGGTATCGTCTGATGAATATCTCGCGCCCTTGGTCGCAACGGCGCGTCGAGGTCTGGGTCGCACTGCGGCGATATCCTTTCCGCTCGGTGGCAAAAAATCGGATGCCACGCGCCAGTGGTCCGAATACGCCAACTTCCTTCAAACCACCACACGTTGGCTCATGGGTTTGGACCTACCTCCTGGCATCGGTCTCAAACACCGTGCCGAAGGGTCAAGACTTACCCTCGATCTTCTCTACGATCCGGAATTGTGGTCTGAACCATTTCAGAGCCATCCGCCTAAGATTCGCCTCTTAGAATTAAACACCGATTCTCAAAGTTACGACCTTCCTTGGCGACGCATTTCTCCCGGACAATTTTCCGTCACACGTGATCTGGAGGAAGGAGCCGTCGTGCGCGGAGCGATCCAACTGGGAACCTACGCCATTCCCTTCGGTCCCATTACCTTAGGATCTTCGATCGAATGGGCCTTCGAGCCTGAGGCCATCAGCGAACTGCGGACCGCCTCCCAACAGACCGGAGGACGCGAGCTGTTAGACCTCAAAACCGCATGGCTGAGACCACCGCTCATCCAAGACACCTCTCTGCGCCTGCCACTGCTACTGACGCTGTTAGGCATGTTGCTCATCGAGGCGCTCATCACTCGCACCGGTTGGCAATGGCCCGCGTTCTCCAGTCGCATGCCACGCAGCAAGGCTCCCAAAATTCGGTTGAAGAAAGCTCAAGCATCGGGGCCGAATGAGCCGCCCCTTGCGATTCGACAAGAGGACAAACCCGCAGAGACGACACTCGAAATCGAGCAGAGCGCTCGGCGGTCCCGCTTCCAAAAAGCCAAAGAGCGCAAGTGATGAGGGAATTTCCGCTGAGAAAATCCCGATGAAAAAAATGCAATGATCCGTTTGTCATTTGCCGATTCTTTGTTACGCTTCGCGCCGTGAGCGACCCTGTCCATCCTACGCAACGTCTCCTTTCGGCATTGGACCTCGGCCCATCTTGGGCTCGCGATGCCATACCGCGTCCCACCGGTCGCGCAGCCAAAAACACCACGGCACCGGATGCCGCGGACGTTCGCCCTGCCCGCCGCAGCGATGAGAAAAGTGATCGCGGTTTCGCGCCTCGTTTTCAAGATCGCAACGGACGCGATGATCGCCGCGGGAATCAACGCAGTGATCCTCCCAGCCGTCGCTTTACGCGCCCAGAACCAGAGGTCGTGATCCCTGCTGCCCCAGGCGTAAAGGTTCTGATCGAGCCGAATGCAGATGCCCTGCACTTGATCGCTAAGGAGGTGACTCACGTAGCGAGAGTGTATTCCCTGTTCGACATCGCCAAGACCTTGCTAAGCCAGCGCGAGCGCTACCACGGAGTGTTCACGGTCGATGAGTCGAAGGCTCCGCTGTATTATGGTCATCGTGATCATTCTCTATGGTTGACCAAGGAAGAAGCGGTGCAGCATTTTTGGAAAGCCGAATGGCGGGGTGATTTGTATGAAGAAGAGGAAGTCGAGATCGACGGACCTGCGGGCAATTTCCAAGTCATCGCCAAGTGCGGACTGAGTGGAAAAGTGTTAGGCCCCCCCAACTACCACGCCTACCAATCCACGATTCGTCAGGTTCATCGTGACTTGTATCCGAACATGCCCTTTGATCGATATGCGGCTAAGATTGTGACGGAAAGAAGTGAGGAAGCTGTGCAGGCATGGCTCCATGGCATGAAGACAAAATTGCGTTGGAAACCTGTGGGCCAGGAGGAAAGTGTATGGCTGGAGGATCGCGCTGCTGTGGAACAACATTTCCTCAACCATCGTTTTCCCGAGATGTATGTGGCCACCCATCGGGTAGAAGTGCCCGCCAACACCGCCATCCAATTTTTCTCTCCCAGCCTTCTGGTGAGCTTCAAAAATGCCGCCCGTCACGCGGCCCAGCACGCGGCCATCATCATCCCCACGGTTTGCACCTTGCTCGAAAAAGAACACCTGCCGGTTTTTAAGAAACAGGGCAAACTGTATGCGGGTCCCTCCCGCCCCCATCCGATTCCAGATGACACTGCATTCGCGGATCGCATGGACCTGATCGTAACGTGGATGCGATCGAATCCCGAGACCAAATTATCCAAGCTCTGGAAAGCGGTGCTGCCCGAAGGAGAGACGGACCCCTCGGCCGAATGGCTCGCAGATTTATTCTGGCTTCTTTCCCAAGGTCACCTGCTTTTGTTCGCCGATGACACACTGATCCTCCCCCTGCGCCGCAAGGCTGAACAGGCACCCGCTAAAAAGGAGAAAACATCAACGGCGAAATCAACTGAGACCAAGGAGACGAAATCCCGCAAACGGAAGCCTCGCAAGCGCCGCAAACCGCTGCTGCTCGTCATCGAAAAACGCGTAGCCGATCTGCCACCCTTACTGCGCAAGCGACTGCATGGCTTTGATCGAACCATCGCCCACCGCCTCCGCCTGAAATCAAAAGCCCGCCAATCACTCCGCGATCAACCGGAAATTTCTGAATCTAACGAAACCGAAGAGTAATACCATGAGCCACCCCACATCCTTTTCCGCCGTCTCCGTCGATACCAAAGCCAACGTCTACTTTGATGGCAAAGTGGTTTCGCATTCCGTTCATTTTTCCGATGGATCCAAAAAAACGCTGGGTCTCATCTATCCCGGTGAATACCACTTCGGCACCGCTGCGGCGGAGCGCATGGAAATCATTTCAGGATCATGCGAAGTCACACTCGATGGTTCTACCGATACCGTGCACTACGCCTCAGGAACATTTTTCGATGTCCCCGCCAACAGCGGATTTTCCATCGCTGTGAGCGAAGGCATCTGTGAATACATCTGCTCTTTCCTGAGCTAAGAGCAGCAAGGGGACAGATTTCCTGAAATGCGTCGCTGAACAATTCCTGGCGTAAAGTGCGGAAGAATTTTGCGCATGCAGGCGTTGATTTTTCCGCGAAAAAACAATTTCACTCGCTCGAGATTTGCAACTCGCTGGGTAGGTGATCCCGATCGAGGTGCATTCTTGCGAGCTCGATCGTCTGGCAAGACAAAACCTTGTTTTCGATTGCGGTGTGTCAGGGATTGCTGTATCACTTCGTTGTGAACGTGCGTGCAATCGTCCGTTTCACGAAAAAACCGTTGGAATGATTTCCATGGCTCATTGGAGTTTCAACCATCATCTCTCACAAGCCTCTATTACGATGAAAGACCTTTTTGCCAAAAAACCGCTCTCGGAAGTGCTCCGCGAGGTGCAACATGAGGACGACTCTTCAACGCCTTCCCTGAAACGCCAATTGGGACCAGTGCACCTCATCCTGCTGGGTATCGGAGTCGTGATCGGAGCCGGACTTTTTTCCCTCACTGGCAAGGTGGCAGCAGAAGCGGCCGGACCCGCTGTGACACTTTCCTACATCATCGGTGGTATTGCCTGCGCTCTCGCCGGGCTCTGCTATGCGGAGTTTGCCTCGATGGTGCCAGCATCTGGCAGCGCCTATACCTACAGTTATGTGACCTTGGGTCAATTTTTCGCTTGGATCATCGGGTGGGATTTGGTGCTCGAATACGCCGTGGGCGCCGCCACGGTAGCGACTGCTTGGTCAGCCTATTTTATCAAGCTCTGTCAGCAGTTGGGGATCCATTTCCCGCAGGCGCTGGCCGCCTCCCCTTTTGACGACAATCCCGGCATCGTCAATCTTCCCGCCGCATTCATCATCTTGGCCATGACAGCCTTGCTCATCAAGGGTACGAAGGAAAGCGTTCGATTCAACGCAGTGATGGTCGTGCTCAAGGTGATCATTGTTTTGACAGTGGTGGGACTGGGCTGGGCTTACATCAATCCCGCAAATCATACGCCCTTTATTCCTGCGAATACGGGAACGTTCGGCGAGTTTGGCTGGAGTGGCATCATGCGCGGAGCGGGTCTCATTTTCTTTGCTTACATCGGATTCGACGCTGTCTCCACGGCGGCACAGGAAGCACGCAACCCTCAAAGGGACATGCCCATCGGCATTCTCGGCTCGCTCTTCATCTGCACGGTGCTCTACATCGCCTTTTCATGGGTGCTGACGGGGCTTGCAAGCTACACGACTTTCAAAGGACTGGACAAACTGGCGCCGGTGGCCACTGCGATCAGTGCCATGCCGCAGGGCTTTCACTGGCTGAACCAGCTCATCGTGCCTGCGATTCTCTGCGGCTTTTCCTCCGTCATCATGGTCTTGCTGATGGGACAAAGCCGCGTGTTTTTCACCATGTCACGAGATGGCTTACTGCCGAGCTTTTTTTCCGACCTGCACCCCAAACTCCGCACTCCATGGAAGAGCAATGGCTCGATCGGCATCGTGGCAGCGCTCGCCGTGGCCATCCTACCCGGCGACCTTTGGGGCGAAATGTGCTCCATCGGCACACTGCTCGCCTTCGTATTGGTCTGCATCGCGGTCATCGTGTTGCGCATCAAGGAACCGAATGCACCACGGGTCTTCCGCTGCCCTGCCGTCCCTCTAGTTCCGATCTTGGGTGCTCTTGTGTGCATTTCCATGATGGTGCCACTGCCAGGCGATACATGGATTCGGCTTGTGGTCTGGATGGCCATTGGTTTTATCATTTACTTCGGATACAGCAGAAAGCACAGCCGCCTGAACGGAGAGAACAGCCAAAAGAATTGAGTGACTTTCTTCTCTTGCTGTTGAATCCGATAGAACTGATTTCCCTCGTAATGATTCGGATGTGAAAATTTGGCCACTCACTGTTGCACTCCTGTATGGGATCCTTCTGATCCTTCTGGGATATCCTTTGGTCAAACTGGCATTCATTCCGAAAGGGCCCAATCTGACTGAATATGCTCAAGCGTTTTCACATTGGCAACCCTGGGCGCTTGTCGGCTTGATGGTCGTTAGCCAATTTGCATTGCTTCGCATTCCCGTAGCCCGTGCCAGTGGACGCCCCGTAGCTCAGCGATCGATTTGGAGCACAGTGATCTCCTCTGCCTTCATGATGGGACTCTTGATCTTTGGCGCAATCGTATCCATCCAAGAGTGCATCGGAAAAGTCGCGACAGATACCTATGGGCTCTGGCCTGCTGTGATTTGTGCTTTGGCAAGCTGGATCTTCTGGACATGCTACTTCCATCGAGCGGCATCATCTGCCTCCCCTGCCGATCCCATGAGGGCAATCCGAAAACACCTATGGACGGGATCCATTCTTGAGCTTCTGGTCGCGATCCCCACCCATATTTTCGTACGTCATCGCGGCGAATGTTGTGCGGGCTTCGGCACCTTTCTCGGGCTCAGTTGCGGCTTCGCGGTCATGATATTTGCATTCGGACCTTCGCTCTATTTTCTCTTCTTGGTTCGTCGACGACGCTATCCATCCGTTGAATCAGGCTCTTTGCACAGCAGAAAATAACATCGTGCATGACAACCAGTGAAACCTGCTACGAAAGCCCTATCATCAGTCAATCCTCCAGCGCACTGAAGTGGGGACTGCGCGTGATTTGTTTGCTTGGCACCATGGCCTTCATGTCAGCCATTGCGGGATCGCCTGGACCTCCTTTTTCCGAATCCGCAACTCTCGCTCACATCCAGAAGCTGAAAGAGACGAAGGATGAGATCATGCCAGGGGATACGATTCCTCGTCGTCTGCGATTAGCGGATTCCTTGTATGCATTGGCCCACTTCTACAACGACCAAAAGTTTTTTGAGAAAGCCGATGCGTGTTATGCTGAGACATTTGCCATTCTTAAAAATGACAAGTCGGTCGCCGGTCGGAGCGCCCGCCGAAATTACGCGGAATCAACCGCACGAGATTATCTCGAGCGAGGTGACCTAGCGAAGGCGAAGCCCTACATTGACGTGGCGCGGCAGATGTGCCGTGAAGATTCCACACAGAAGGAAGCATTGCCATCGGTATTGACGACTCTGGCACGCTGGCAAAGGCATAGCAAACTATGGAAAGAAGCTGAATCCTCGTTGCTAGAAGCATTAGCCATTCGAGGAGAATATGGGCAGGAACAACGCGGAGAACTAGCACTCGTTTATCTCGAATCGTGCCAGTGGGCTCATGCGGACAAGACCATCAGGGAGATGGAAAAATCCAACTATGCCGATTCCTCCTGCCTATTTCTTCGCGCTCATTGGCTTCGCGCTACGGGGAAGCAGCGAGAGTCTGAGCAACTGGAAGCAGAAGCTCGCGCCAAAAAAGCGGAAGAGTTGGAGAAGCAAAAAAACTCTCAATAAACATCATTTCCCCGATCGGAACGCGGAGCTAAAGTCGCTGCAGGCTGAGGTTTTCGCCTATCATCCGCCACAGATAGGACATACCCTCATCCACAAAAACCATGAATCAAATTCATAATTGGTACATTTCCTGCTTATCTACATGTGACATGAACCAAAATCATACAAGAAAAAAAGCCCTGGCAGCATTGGCCATCTGGGGCATGGGAAGCGGTATGTTGCAAGCGCAGGAAGCGACGGCAGCAGTGGTCGATTCAGGAAACAGCGCGTGGATTTTCACGGCTACAGCATTGGTATTATTCATGACAATGCCCGGCTTAGCGCTCTTTTACGGAGGACTGGTACGTGGAAAAAATTTCCTTTCCGTGCTGGGGCAATGTGCTGGCATCGCATTTGTGGCGTCCTTGCTGTGGGTAGGCGGCGTCTACAGTCTCGCTTTCAAAGGGGACGGAAAGTGGATCGGTGATTTGAGCGCTGCTTGGCTGCAGGGTGTGGGCATTGAATCCCTGGCACCAAATACGACCATTCCTGAGTTATTATTCGTGATGTTCCAAATGACATTCGCGATCATCACACCAGCGCTTTATATCGGAGCGGTCGTAGAACGCATGAAATTCTCCGCTGTTTTGTTATTCTCCTCGTTATGGCTGATTCTGGTCTACGCTCCCGTCGCCAAGTGGGTGTGGGGTGGCGGCTGGTTGTTCACGATGGGCATTCGCGATCTGGCAGGTGGCATTGTCGTACACGCCACAGCGGGAGTCAGCGCGCTGGTCCTGGCCATACTTCTGGGCAAGCGCAAAGGATTTCCACAACACCCTCATCCGCCGCACAGCCCGGCGATGGTATTCATCGGAGCCGCCATGTTGTGGGTCGGCTGGTTTGGTTTCAACGCAGGCAGCCAACTGAGCGCGGGCGGAAGTGCCGCCATGACGATGCTGGTGACTCATCTTTCCGCATGTGCTGCCGCAGTGGTTTGGATGCTATTGGAAAGAATCCGCAACGGAAAAATTGGAGTGGTCGGAATGGTGACCGGATTGGTAGCGGGGCTGGCCACCGTGACTCCCGCCTCTGGCGATGTCGGACCGCTGGGAGCCATCGCCATCGGATCCTTGGCCGCACTTGTTTGCTATGGAGCCGTGAACTTGATTCGCGAAAAATGGCACATCGATGACTCGCTGGATGTCTTCGCCGTTCACGGCGTGGGCGGCATTCTCGGCACCGTCCTGCTGGCCTTTTTTGGTCAAAAATCCATGGGAGGACTGGGCCTCGTCAAGCCCGTGGGCGAGCAATTGATGATCCAATTGACAGGATTGGGCGTAACAGTGGTGTGGTCGGCTGTGGCCACCGTGATTTTGTTCTTTATTGTGAAAAAAACCATCGGTGTGCGAGTCACCGAGGAACAGGAATGGGAAGGTCTCGACCGCGCAGAGCATGGCGAGAACGCTTACTCAACGGAATCCTAATCGACTCTATGGGCGCGCGCGCGGTTGTCACCAGTCCTGGCCAATGCCGTAGCGCGCGCCGATTTCCAGTAGTTCCTCTCGCATGGGCCACTCGTCGGCCCGCTCGCTCTTGGCATGGCGCTTGCTCGCCCCCTTGAGCATCATGCATCCGGTATTGTCGCCAATGCAGCGTACTTCTTCGATCTCCTCTGGAGTCAGGCGCACATCGGGGAGTGGGACAAAGGCCTGGATCTTATCCTCGATCGGGCGTTTGTCTTCACCCGTTTCCTGTAAAAACGTAGGAACCACCGAGGAAACCGCAGGTTGCGAAAGATTCCAAATCGCGGCAAACTGCAACATGCTGAGCCCGTATTTGCGTGCAATGGGACGCATGCGTTCCATTTTTTCGATACCGTGTTTGACCCAGCCCGCCGGGCGATAGGTACGGTGATCTCCAGGTTTGAATTCATGATCCTCCGAAAACTCATCTGTGAAAACGCCACCGTAGTCCACCACGCGTGTCAACACTTTGACGCCGTTTTGCGCGTAGGCATTCAGCGCGAGCCCCGCAGGCCATGGCTCTAGGGGATTGAGAATGACCATGGTCCAATCGATCAAATCCTTGTATCTCTCGATATTGTGGATGGTATCGAGAGTGAAGCCGTTAGCGGGACCGGGTGCTGTTCCGAGCATTTGGGTGAGACCCTCAGCCTTGAGTGCGCTCATACCGCTCCAGACAGCCTCATGCGTGTATCCGATCTCATCGGGATTATGGAGCATGACCAGATCGAAATGCGATGTGCGGCAGCGCTCCAGCGATTTTTCACAAGCCATGCGGAGGTAGGCGGCGTATTGATCGGGACCTCGCAATTCCGGATCAGTAAATCTCGGGTATCCCGTATTCCCCTTGCGCTGGCCCTCGTAGAAATCGTGACCAAGCATACCCACCAAGCAATACGTGGAACGATCCACGCCATCGAGCGCCTTTCCTAACAAATCATCAGCACGGCCGTTGCCATACACATCGGCCGTCACAAAGGTGCGAAAACCGGAATCGTAGGCAAGGCGAAGGGATTCGATGAAACGATCCTCGGTTAACATCTCGCCGTAGTGCATGAATCTGCCGCCGCTCCAGGTGCCGTATGCTTCTTGTGTGAGTTCCATGGTTTGTGTATGATGACTTGCCCTCTACATAACGCAATTCGCGCAAAGGTCAAAACAAAGCAAAATCAGATCGTCAAAGAAATGATGGGGGAAAGATCGCGAATCACAAAAGATCCCATTCGCCAGAAGGTTTTTCGCGTTGCGCTTGAGCGGAGAGATAGCGATTGGAATAGGAAATCACGGCGCCGACGCTGGCCCCGTGATCGCCACCGAGCCGGCGAGGAACATCAAACACGGGCAAACGATACCTGCGGCGCGAGTGCCGCCACCAGAAAAGCAGCATCAAACAAGAAAGCGATCCTAGCGAGATGATAGCCAGCCTTCGCCACCTATGCCACCATTCCCGCGAAGACATCAACCACTGTTGTGCCGTAGGCAATGAGCTCCCCTTCGCTTCTTCATCGGGCGGTGCTACCACTCCCGCTTCCAAAGCTTTTTCCATCCAATAGATGCGATGGGACATTTGCTCACAAAATCCGTCGAGTTGATCGACTGGATGGCTTTTCACAAGAGCATGCCGAACGGCGCTTTCCAGTGCTCTCGCTCGTTCCGACTTGCCCACCGATTTCATCAAATCCGGACTCGCAAAAAATTCACTACGGGAGGGATTCCCCATAAAATAAAACAACAATACCACGGGACCTTCCTTGGAAAAGTGTTGCTTCCAAAGACTCACACCATTGATATGATTGGGAATTTGTTGAGATCCATCGAACAAATATACGTAAAATTTTACGCTTGAGTCACTATCGTGATACTTCAAAAAACTCAACTGATCTCGGTATTCCTGACGGCTCAGAGTTTTTTGTGGATCGATCAGAAATTTTTCCGGTTTCCGCATGTAATCTTTTTCCCAACGCTCCTCGAATCGATCTTGGGACGCGATGTCATTCTCCCCATCTCTCGGGGGTAATGATACCCCTTCCATGACAGATGGTGTGAGATCTGATTCGTTCAAAGGACGGAAAAGCAGATCGGAGATCAAATCCTCTCCTTCGATCAAGCGTTCGGCATCCTCATCCGACCAACGGGGCAAAGTGGGGGCCTCGCTGGTCTGACTGAACGCCTGTAAATGCATTAAGAAGATGCAAAAAAACCATCTTGCCCACCTCATGACTCACCCTCCTTGTTCTTGGATGTTCCGTCTTGCGCCCAATCCTGAACCGATGTTTTCGCAGCGCTCCATTTCTTCAGCGCCGATGTGGTGAGAACACGGCGCGCGAATGCAAGCGGATTGCGCTTCACCTGAACACTTCGTTTGGCGAGTATCTGCGCCAAAGCACCCATGAGAGCCTCGATGCCATCGCCATAGCGTGCTTCCAACCAGTGCGGATGGGCCTTGCTGAGACAGAAGAATGTATCGTCCTCGTTCAAGTACGCATCAAAATGATACCCGAAACTGAGAGTTGCTGCTTTGCGCTCGGCGTCCATGACCAAAAGCACGCAGGATTCGTTAGCAAGATCCGAATGATTTTCGAGACGAATCCGATTAAGAACCCAAAATCCGCACACGCGAAGGCTTTCGTGATCACGAAAAACACCGGTATAGACAGCAAAGAACAACTCGGGAAAGCGCGAGGTGAAGCGTCGCATCGCGCGCGAAACGCGGTTTCGCTCAGCCAATCGCAATAAGCCCGCGCGATCGGCCAATGCGGGCAAATGGACTGGCACATCGGCAAACAACTCATCGGCATCATGCAGGGAAAAACCACAACGCGGACACGACTCCGCTCCGCGATGGATTTTCTGCACACACCTAGGACATTTCATAATGCCGCGCTAGCTTGTGAAATTCAGGACCTGAGGTCAAAACGAAATCCTCGAACTTGCGAATCAATTCCCCTCGCAATGACTTTCCTCTCACGAATCAGACGATTTTTTTTTCCACCAATCGGCCTCTCGCTCCCACGGCGCGAGAGGCTCTGATTTCGACTGGTGCGCCACGGGCCTTCTCGATTCCTCTGCCATTTCCTCCAACAAGGCATCGACATGATGGTCGCGACGCGAGGATCGCCATCGCATGCACAGCAACAGTAGACCGACGACTCCGAGAGCGCTGAAGATCACCACCAACATGGCCACAGCAAAGGCATCCGATTCAACCGTGCTCATGACCTCAAGAAATGATGCGGCGCATGGGGATCATGCTTGAATATTCAAAGCCCATTTTTTTGAAGAAATGCTGAGAGTCCGCACTGATTTTATCAGTCAATAAGGTGATGCGCTTGAAGTCCTTTTTCTTGGCGAAATCGAGGACATATTCGATCAGCATCGTGCCGTAGCCATGTCCGCGATGCACAGGGTGTACGATCACATCTTCCATGAGAATGACGAATCCGCCCATGGCCGTTGATATGGTGAATAGCAAGTTGACCATACCAAAAATCGCATCATCCGAGCGCAGGACAAAGATGCGACCACGTGCCGGTTGCTCCAAGATAAGTCGCAGCCCATGTTCCTGCACTTGGGAATCGGCGCGCAAATCGCCGGAATGGGCGAACAAGTCCATCGTCAATGCGACAAGTTCCGGCAAATCCTCGATGGAGGCAGGTTCTACCCGGAGGTTGAGACCACGCTGCGAGGACTGTTTTCCTACCATTTGTTCCATGCCATCAGCATGCACGAATCATACCAAAAGTCACGCGATTATTCCGCCATCCGCGAAGCGCGGAATTCGTCATTTCCCATCGGATGCAAGGGCAACAGATAACAGTCGCAACATCTGTGCCGCGGCCTGCTGACCGGTATCGAGAACTTCGGAGTGGTCCAATCCACGCGCGGACAATCCCGCCCCCCAATTGGTGAGACAGGAAAAACCGAGGACCTCCAACCCCAGCGCTCGAGCCTGTAAGGCTTCCAGCACCGTGCTCATCCCCACGGCGTCGGCTCCCATCGCTCGCAACATACGGATTTCCGCCGGAGTCTCATACTGCGGACCACGCAATCCTGCATACACGCCTTCGTGCAGAGCCATGCCGATGTTCCGTGCCGACTCACGCATATGTTGGCGCCAAGCAGAGGAATACACGTCCGTCATATCGATGAAGTGCGCTCCTCCTTCCAGTGGAGAAGTGGAAGTCAAGTTCAGGTGATCACTCAGCATCATCCATTCTCCCGGAGAAAATGTTGGATGCAAAGATCCCGCCGCGTTGGTCAGAATCAATCGTGTGACTCCTTGATCAGCAAGCCATCGAACTCCAGTCGTTACATCTTTTGCGGTGTGTCCTTCGTAAAGATGCACTCGCCCCTGCATGACCCAGATTTTTGTGGCGGCAAAATCTCCGAGTAGGAATCGCCCTTTGTGACCTTCCACCTTGGATTCTGGCATACCGGCATCATGGAACGAAACCTCCCGCTCCACCGTGACATGGTCAGCGAAGGAACCCAATCCAGAACCCAATACGATCGCGATGCTGGCACTCATGAGCGAGATGAAGATAGGTAGAGAAATCCGCGTTCATCCCATGACGAACCCGCTGGCAAAACCATTCTTGTCTCGGGTAGAGCAGGACCGTGAAGCGTCATCCCATCTTGACTGTTTCTCGCCACAAAAAAACCAGGCAAGAGCAGACCAACCGCACCTTCACGAGAACCAAATTGCGGGTTGCTCGTTTCCACGCCCATGGGGGGATCAGGCATGGACATCGCGATCACTACGCCCTCTTCCTCGTAACAACGGCAATGAAGGATCTGTGGTGGAAGTGCCGCAGCTTCGTATTCAAAATCGTAGAAAACACCGGCAACCGCATCAGAACCTGCCTCGAGGAGCATCTCGCGAGTGGCTTTCCCTCCGACCCGAACTGCCGTTGTCAGAACTTCCTTGCCCCCCATGAAAACGCGGTTGCCGTAGATCCCCGCAAAGCCAATGTGAATGGAACTGAGGGACTGAGCCACACGATCGTGCTCCCAGAGACACAAATCAGCACGACGAGGCAAGGCATTGACCTGCCCCATTTGCAGTCCATTGATCCACATCCGCGCCTTCATTCCCTTGCGATGGGCCAGTTTTTTCGAGCGGTGCTCCAAAGCTACTGCGCTAGCACGATGCAATGAGCCTCGCAGCGACTCGACAGAAACCTCCCGGGCCGAAAGCGGCTGGGCAACCACCACAGTGAGTGGATAGGGCAATTGATAAGGAACTTTGTTAAAAAATCTTCCTCTTTCAAACGAAAAGACCGAGCCCCAGGCACCATCGAGCCACATCGGAATCAGGGGCGCCCCAGACTTTCTCGCCATCAGTTCGAATCCGCGTTTGATTTCCTGAAGACAACCGGTACGCGTCAACTCCCCTTCCGCAAACAGACATACCACGTCTCCTGCCTCGAGGGCGTCTCCCACAAAACGAATGGCGTCCTTGGCACGATGAGGTGAAATCGGAACCGTATGGAACAATCGGGCAAACCACCCTACGCCCTTCGTATGCATGAATGCATCAAACATCACAAAACGGACTGGACGCGGGCAAGCAGCGGATACAAAGAACGCATCGGCCCATGTTACGTGGTTCGGCAGCAACAGCGCGCCACCAGTGTCCGGAATGTTCTCACGACCGATGACGCGAAGACGGTAAACGAGACGAACCATCGGCAGAATCAGCACGCGAAGCAGTTCGGGCATCCATTTTTTTGCTGCCATCACCGTAATGAGCAGGGTCAAGATGCCTAACAGAAAAAACTGCCACGGCACCGGCAATCCGAACAAGACCATGACCAACTGAATGATGACCGCTGTGATGCCGCCGAGATTGTTGAAAAAATTCGAAACAGCGATGACTGACCCACGCTGATCCGCGGGGGGATGATCCTGCACAAAAGTATTCACCGGAACAAGAAACATCGCCGCACCAGCGCCCGCTGTCGCGAGAAAATAGGGCAACAGATGCGAATGAGGATCGATCTGCGATAAGATCAGCAAGCCCAAAGACATGATCGAAAGTCCGATCGGTGCCAAGGACCACTCGATGCCGCGTTTGCTGAGCAATCCAGCGACAATGCTACCCAGGGCGATGCCAAGACTAGCGAAAAACATGAGCTTTGAAATCGCGGTGCCCAGTTCATGACTGCTGGTTTCTTTGGCGATCTCGATCACCACCAGATTGACGAAGCCGGCGAAGGCCCAAAAGTAAGCGGTGCCGAGCGCTGCGATGCGCAGATCCTTGTCACGCCATACGACTTTCGAGTCCGTCACATGACGAAAGAACAAAGATCGGTGAAAAGCGACTGTGCTCTGTGATTGAGTGCGATGGATCATTTGAGCGACCAAAGCACCCGCCAAGGCGATCGAGCCAATCCAGAACAGCACGGACAGTGCCGCATTCCATCCATCATGAGAAGAACTCAGATTGTTATCGAACCAAATGCCTCCCGCAATTTGACCTGCAAGAATAGCGAGGATCACCGTGCCTTCGACCACACCTGTGGCGAAAGCCAAGCGCCGGGAACCCACCAACTCCTTTACCACACCGAGCTTGGCTGGGCTAAGCAAACAACATTGCAGGGAATAGAGAAAAAAACACACCAAGCCGGCGTGCAGCGAGCGCATGGCGATGGCTGCCATCAAAAGCAAAACGATCCCCCATTGCGAGAGACCAGCGATTTTGATGACCCGACTCTTGGGAAAACGATCTCCGATCCAGCCCGCCGCGGGGGAAAACAACAGATAGGGCAGAACCAGGAGCAAACTCACCACGTGTTCCGTATGTTTCGCGAGTTGTCCACCTTGCTCACGCAGTGCTAGCCAAGCCCCGAGAGGGATGAGCAAAAACTTGATGATGCTGACAGTAAATGAGTTCTGAACCTGCATGCCGATCAGAGCCCAAAAAGAACTCCACGCTGGCTGACGGGAACCTTTGTCAATCTCATCACTCATTCGCGCGCAACTATGCATCACGTGGATCGATTGACAAGCATCATCCTCCGCGATCGGACCACCATTCTGACAAAGCGGATTGTGTGACGAAACAGGCATCGATTTCGCCGCTTGCCAGAGCAGAAAAAATCCTCCACCCTCCCTCCATGACCACTGTCCGCCAGCGCTTCCTGCTCCTTTTCGTCATAATCCTCAGCCCAGCTTGGGCCGGTGATAAAAAAGCAAAAAACATGGCGGTGACTTTTCACATCGAGACCGAGGCAACCGCCAATCCCAAGATGTTCTTCGAACAGCCAATTGCAGGAAAAAGACGATTTTTTCAACGATCTCCCGACTTCAATAGCGGAGATGTTGTTGCGTTCGGCCCATTCATGTCTGACAATGAGAAGGACTACGGCATGGTCCTGAAGCTTCGTCCCATCGCTGCTTCGCGCCTAGAGAGTCTCACGACCGCCAATCAAGGGAAAATGCTGCTCGCCACTTTCAACGGTAGACCGATCGATGCCGTCATCATCGATCAACCTGTGAAGGACGGACACTTGGTCATTTGGAATGGCATCACCGAGGCGGAAATCAAGGAGTGCGATAAAGTTGTGCCACGCATTGGCAAAGATAAGAAAAAGTAATCCTTCCATCGTATCCTTCCGATGCGTCTGCTCCTCTTCCTACTCATGAGCCTCCAGTCGGTGCTTGCCGCACTGGAATTGCAACTCCCCACGGAAAACCACCACCTTTTTTCTGGGCAACCAGAGAAATTTTACATGTATGTGGATCGATTCTTCGAGGGAGGGCGCAGCCAGCCTTGGGAAGGTGGCGCCTACGGGTATGTTCGCACCAGCGAACGAGTCAGTGGTAAAATCATTCAAACCAAATTTCACGAAGGGATCGACATCGCACCCATGAAACGCGACAAGGCCGGCAATCCTCTGGACTTGGTCTCAGCCATCGCCGAAGGCAAAGTGGTCTACGCAAACTCTATTTCGGGTCGCAGCAATTATGGCAAGTATGTGGTATTGGAGCACAACTGGAACAACAGCCCCGTGCTCAGCATCTACGCGCATTTGGCCGATATCACCTGCAAGGTGGGAGATACCCTCACGAAGGGAGGATTGATCGGACGCATGGGATACACGGGCGAAGGGATTACCCGAGTGCGAGCCCACGTGCACTTGGAAATCGCTCTCATGCTCAGTTCGCGATATCCTGAATGGGCACCCAAAACCATCAACTACCATGGACTCTACAATGGCATGAATCTCGCAGGCTTGGATGTTGCCGCCTTTCTGCTGGCTCACAAAGCCAAACCAGAAACCTCCATCGTCGACTTCCTTGCTCAGTATCCAGTCTATTACAAAGTCGCGATCCCGAACATCGGTCCGGTGGAAATGGCGACTCGCTATCCCTGGTTATTGCAATCACCGCCCTCACGTCAGAGCGTTTCATGGGAAATCGCTTTTTCCGATACGGGCATGCCCTTGTCCATTTGCGCCAGCGACCGTGCGGTCAACCATGCTATCGTCACCTGGGTCAAGAACTCCGATGTGCCCCACCGCTACAAAACCCGTGGGCTTTTGAGCGGTGAAGGAGCTCGTGCCAGCCTCGCGCGCGACGGCCAAAACCTAGTGGACCTGTTGTCCGGCCGTTTTCCCGTACCACCATCTCCCTCTAAAACCTCTTCTTCTCAAACCTCCTCTTCCCCACGTTAACCCATCCTTTATGACACCCCACGAAAATCTCGCCCGCCTCGGTCTCACTCTTCCGAATGTCCCTGCTCCTGTTGCCGCGTATGTCAATTGCGTGCGCAGCGGCAATCTGTTGTTTCTCTCTGGCGGACTGCCCATCGAGGGAGACAAAAAAATCATCGGTCAAGTCCCGCGCGATGTGTCCATCGAGGAAGCGCAGGAAGCGGCACGCATGATTGTTCTGAACCGTCTTGCTGTCATTCAGTCTGAAATTGGCAACATCGATCGAGTGACCCGCATCGTCAGCCTCGGCGGTTTTGTCAGCTCCGCTCCCGACTTCTATGATCACCCGAAAGTCATCAATGGCGCTTCTGAGTTGTTGCTAGAAATTTTCGGCGACAAAGGAAAACACTCGCGCACAGCCGTGGGCGTGGCAGCCCTGCCGCTGAATGTGGCGGTGGAAATCAATCTCATCGTCGAGGTGGAATGAGGCGCCGCACGGCGCACCGGAGATCATCATGAGGTTGGCGGACGCTCACAATCACCTCCAAGATCGGCGCTTTGGCAACGATCTCGCACGCGTTGTGAAAGAAATGCAGCAGGCGGGAATCCAGCACGCTGTGGTGAACGGGACGCGGGAAAGCGATTGGCCATCCGTGCTCGAAGTATGCCGCCACCATCCGGAGATCTTGTCGCCTGCTCTGGGGCTTCATCCATGGCATGCATCCTCACGCAGCAGCACATGGGTTGAGCAATTGCGCCTGGGACTGGCCAGCACGAGCGACAGCACCCTGGGCGAATGCGGTCTGGACTTGTGGCGAGAACCAGCTGATCTCGCGGATCAAATCAAAGTGTTAGCAATTCATTTCGAGTTGGCACGTGAGCTTGGCAAGTCACTTACACTGCACTGTCTCAAAGCTTGGCAACCTTTGATGGATTGTCTCCGATCGACCGCTCCTCTGCCGCCCTTTCTGCTTCACAGTTTCAGCGGTCCACCTGCCATGATGGCTGCACTCGTAAAGTTGGGCGCTTACTTCTCGCTTTCTGGATATTTTCTCATGGAGCGAAAAACCAAAGCCTTGCAGGTCTTTGCGGACATTCCCATGGACCGCATCTTGGTGGAATCCGACGCTCCCGATATGGCACCACCCATGTCATTTCGGGGAGCGTATCATCGCGATGGCTATCATCACCCAGCGGATCTGATTTCCTGTGTTGAAGCTTTAGCCACCCTGAAGCAAATTCCGGTGGGCGAATGCGCAGAAATTTGCTGGCAAAACACCCAGCGATGGCTGGGACGTGAACTCACCGGTAGACGATCGTCCGTCTCTTGAAAATGCATTGCTAATTCAATCCCGCTCATTCATTGTGGGGCATGGCATCATTGGGAGATCGTGTGACACTGCGGATTGTCAAATCGCGCAGCTCTGGATTCTACCTTGACGCCGGTGAATTGGGTGAAGTTCTGCTGCCTGGTTCCGAGGCATCTTCCGATTTGCACGTAGGTGCCGATGTGGAAGTGTTCTTATATCTGGACTCGTCCGATCGCCCTGTGGCCACCCGACGCACGCCACGAGCCATACCCGGAGACATCGCCCTGCTCACCTGCACGGCATCCAACGAAACGGGGGCATTTCTGGACTGGGGTCTCCCCAAGGAATTGTTGGTGCCCTACCGAGAACAATCCAAAGCGATGATTCCCGGACGGCATTACGTAGTAAAAATACGACTCGATGAAAAAAGTGGTCGCTTCATCGGTAGCCAGCGCATTGCCCGCCATCTCCGCAGCGCAGCAGCCCGTTATCGGGACGGAGATGCCGTGACGGGCTTGTTGTGGGGGAAAACGGACATGGGTTACAAGGTAGTGGTAGATGGAAAATACAGCGGCCTGCTCTTTTCCAACGAGGTTTTTCAGCCCCTTGCATACGGACAAACCATCACGGCCTATGTGCGCGAAACCCGAAAGGACGGCAAGCTGGACCTTTCACTCACACCAGAAGGGCGCAAAAAAATTTCGCCCAAGGCTCAGGAATTGATGAGCCAACTGCAACAAATGGGAGAAATCATGCTTCACGATGGCAGCCCGGCAGAGGAGATCCAAGCACAGTTGCAGATGAGCAAAAAAACTTTCAAACAAGTGATCGGGCAGCTCTACAAGCAGCAAAAGATCGTCATTTTGCCTGATCGGATCCAGCTGCGGCCTCGATGATCGGATGGCTTCGGATTTTCAACTTTGCCAAGCAATGAATCGATGGTATCTTTCCTGCATGCGACGAATCCTACAATGGATGATGATGATGTGCACCTGCGCGAGTCTGATGGGACAGACTCCTGCCACCCTCGGATCCAATGCGGCACCGGCGATTCCTGCAGCACCAGCCGTCGCTCCACCCAGCTTGCCCGATGATGGCGTTCGCGTTTCGGTATTGGGATATCATGATTTTTCCAATGATCTGAAAGAAACCGAAATGCGGATCAACACCCTAAAGTTCCGGGCCCAGATGCAATGTCTCAAGGATCAAGGACTCAGCGTCATCAGCATGAGTGATTTTTCTTTATGGAAGCAGGGAAAAAAGTCGATACCACCGCGCTCTGTTGTGATCACCATCGACGATGGCTGGAGCTCCGTCTACACCGATGCCTATCCGATCTTGAAAGAGTTCCGCTATCCCTTCACGGTGTTTCTCTACACCAAATACATTGATGTGCAGGGGCGATCGATGTCGCTCTCCATGATCAAGGAAATGCAAAAGAACGGAGCTACGATTGGCAACCACAGCATGAGTCATCCGTATCCGGCCACTGTAAAAAGCCAAATGAAAAAAGGTCCGAAGTCATTTCTCACCTACCTCGAGCGTGAAATGGGAGAATCGAAAATGCTGTTAGAAAAATCGTTCAATCAGAAGGTCACGACCTATTGCTATCCGGGGGGATTCCACACGGAGGAGATGTTTGCGATGGGGCAAAAGTTTCAATACGACCACATGTTCACCGTGTTACCTGGCAAGATCAAACGGGATACCGACGACAGGGCTCTTCCTCGCTATGTGATCCTCGGAACCTATGATCGTATATTTGAACTGGCCACTGAATTCCGAGATGCCCTCCCCCTCGTATCCACCACGGCGCCGAAAGTCACGACACCCTATCCTGTGACACCTGAGGCCGGTGCCATCATCAATTCAAGACTTCCCGTGATTTCGATTGATCTGAGCAAGGTGCCAGATCTCGATCCCCAGAGCCTGGTCATGCGCGTTGGTGGTTTTGGGGATGTGCCCGCTGTGCTTGATCCCGAAACCAAACAATTCCGCTGGCAGGTGAACCGCCGCCTGCGAGACTCTGTTTGCCAGATTTCGGTAAGTTGGAAAAATCTCAACGAGAAAACGGGGCCCGCGCCTATCCGCTGGAATTTTAGCATCGACAAAGAAGCCGCCTATCAGCCCAACGGTGGTTGATCAAAACGTATAAGGCGATCCATCGAGCGAGAAACTGTGCTTCCCCGTATCGAGAAAAACTGCTGCTCTTTCATTGCCTTACAGTGCATGGCTTTCCCTGGCTTGATCGCACTTTCGAAACGTCTGATCCTCAAGGTTTGACTTTGTGAATCAGAAAAGGTAAAATTCCTCCATGTACGAAGCCAAAGGCAATCTCAAATGGATCGGTGAAACCCAGACTTTCCCCAGCGGATTCACCAAACGCGAATTTGTTGTGACCACGCAACACGACAAGTATCCTCAGGATCTGAAATTCGAGGTGGTAAAGGACAAGTGCCCCCTACTGGATGGCTATGATGTGGGCACTGCCGTTACCGTATCCTTCGACATCCGCGGCAACGAATACAACGGAAAATACTTCGTCAATCTCTCCTGCTGGAAACTGCAAGGAGAAGGAGCGAATGATTTTGCGCCCAAAGGCGAACGCCGCCCACAAAGCAACGGGGCGAAGCCGAGCCATCGCGCTCCGACGTCGGAACCCAGCGCAGAAGAATTGCGCAACGAATCGAACTTCGACGACGACGACATTCCGTTCTGACACAAGATTCTGGAATGGGGATCGCCATTCCGATCCACAGGGCTAGGTTATGAAAAAGAATCAGGCCCCGACCTCAGGGTCAAAATCCTTGGGCGCCCTCACAATTCTCTCCACAGCGTGCTTGGTCACCACGTTGCCGCCACTGGAACGACCTTTCACGGCCACTTCGGCAAAGTGGAATGGACGGCTCACATTGCGCAAGCGAAGTTGCGGCTTCAAGTGAACAATGAGCATCTGAGCCGCACTTTCTGCTTCCGTTTTGTGCACCGCAAAATATAGGATGCGCGTGCCCGCTTTGCCCTTGGCGAGATCGTATTCCTTGTCGCGAGTCACCCCGCCGACCTGGAATCGTTTGGCATAGATGGCACCATCCTTACCATCCCGATAGATGATGGAATAGAACAAGGGATCGTCCTTACGGAAAACCGCGACGTGAATGGGCTTCTGACCGATAAATCCTTTTTCGGCGATTTTCATCACTTTCATTTTGCCATCCTGGGTGAAAGCGACGATGTCATCGATGGTAGAGCATTTCTCGATGGCTTCATCTTTTTTCAATCCGTATCCGGCGAATCCATTTTTCCAGTCCACATACAAGGTTTCTGTAGCAGCCACTACCTGCGTGCGGTCTACCCGATCAAAGGTGGCGATCTCAGTACGACGCTCACGTCCGACCGCATATTTTTTCTTCAGTTCCTCAAACCACTTGATGGTGAATTTGTTCAACTGCTTCAAATTTTTCTCTGTTAGATCGATATCCTTCTCCAGTCCACGAATTTCCTCATCAGCCTTGAAGGAATCATAACGGGAAATGCGTTTGATCTTGATTTCTGTGAGACGAACGATGTCTTCCTGCGTCACCGCGCGCTTGAGCAACGTCTTGAACGGCTCGAGGCCATGATCGATCGCTTCGATGACAGCTTCCCATGTCTCGCATTCCTCGATGTCGCGGTAAATGCGGTTTTCGATAAAGATTTTCTCAAGTGAACTGAAGTGCCACTTTTCCGCCAGTTCGGCCAGTTTGATCTGCAACTCCATGCCCAGAAGATCCTTCGTCTGCTGAGTATTGCGGCGCAGGATCTCAGAAACGCCAAGAAATTGAGGTTTGCCATCAAGAATGACGCACGCATTGGGAGAGATGGACAACTCGCAATCGGTAAACGCATAGAGCGCATCACGCGTGGTTTCTGCATCCGCCCCCGCAGGCAAATGAACGAGAATGTCGACGTGTTCTGCGGTATTGTCCTCGATCTTCTGAATCTTGATCTTTCCTTTGTCTGATGCCGCCACGATCGACTCCATCAAATTGCCCGTTGTGGTACCGAAGGGAATTTCGGTGATACGCAGCAGTCCTTTTTTTTCAGAAGAAATTCGAGCCCGCACGCGCAAGCGTCCTCCACGCAATCCATCGCGATACTCACTGGCATCCATCATGCCACCGGTCGGAAAATCGGGCACAAGGGTGAAGGGCTCGTTTCGCAGCACAGCAATACTGGCATCGATCAGCTCCATGAAATTGTGAGGTAAGACCTTACAGGCAAGGCCCACGGCAATGCCCTCGACTCCCTGAGCGAGCAAAAGTGGAAATTTCACCGGTAGGGTGATCGGCTCTTTATTGCGTCCATCGTAGCTGGGAGTCCAGTCAGTGGTCTTGGGATTGAAGACCACTTCCAGGGCAAATTTGGTCAAGCGAGCCTCAATGTAACGGGACGCCGCAGCACTATCCCCCGTTAGGATGTTTCCCCAATTTCCTTGGGTATCGATGAGGAGATCCTTTTGCCCCAACTGCACCATGGCGTCACCGATCGATGCATCACCGTGAGGATGGTATTTCATCGTATTGCCCACGATGTTCGCCACTTTATTGTAGCGACCGTCGTCAAGCTCCTTGGTCGAGTGAAGAATGCGACGCTGCACTGGCTTGAGACCATCGTTCAAATGCGGCACCGCGCGCTCCAGAATCACGTAGCTGGCGTAATCGAGAAAGTAATCGGAATACATCGCGCCCAAAGAACTTGGGTGCTCGTTATCGGTAGTCATCTCCGAGATGATAAAGCATTCTTAAACATATGTGCAAGCTCTATTCTTGCTATGCCCCCCAAGAGCAGGCGTTACTTGCCGATCATCGGGAAAACAAGTTTCCAAAAAACAGAGATACCGAAAAACAAGGCGGCTAAGATGAATATTCCTAGGACCAAAATCCCCATGACATGAAAAAAATTACTTATATACGTGAGGATGGGGCCACGCTTCTTATCACCGGTCCATTCATCCCAATCATCCTGTGATTCATCAGTGGACGATTCTTGGTAAAATCTCGGACCGCTGTCAAAACGCGTAGTCATTCGTCCTCTCAATCTTCGATTTTCGTTTTTCATAAAAACTACGGGCAATCTAAAAAACTTGTATGACATGTCAAGCGACAATGTCCGTCAGAAAGGCATGTCCTGTTCCGTTGCCTTGATTTTTAGGAACAACTCGTTCCAACGCTGCGAGTAGGGTTGCAATGCATTTTCACGACGAGCCAGCGCTTGGCGTATGCGCTGGAGACTATGGGCGTATTCACGAAAGAATCCCCTCAATCCCTCTTCATAGTCGCCACGCAAAGAGGAGAGAAACGGATCAGCTCCACGCTGCAGACTTCCACGGTAGTCATCCACCATATCACGTGCCGTGCGCACGGAAAGCATCACTAAACCTACAGCAAAACATCCGGCCACCGAAGAGGCGATGATAGGAATCCACGGCACATACATGCCGCCCGCCAGCCCTGCGACAATCAGTGACACAAGAATCATGGCCATCCACATGGCGAACCCCGCATGGCGTCGTCGCAGCGCATCAAACAACAATCCCCTCACGCGCAGTTGGCCGACACTCCTCACAGCAGCCTGATCCATCCGCTCCACGAGTTGTTGCTTCTCACGGCGCAACCGTGGCTCGATATCAGACCATGGCATTGAATACCCTGCCCCCAGATCGTCCAAGCGCTCGCCTATCAAGGCCCAATGCACCTCACAATCGCAAATCAAAGATTCTGCGTTGCGATCCGTGGCTGACTTCACAGCCCCCGTCAAACTCCGCTGCATCAGAGCCTCAAGACCTTGCGCGATGTTTTCACCAGCCATCATGCGCCACAAGCTAGGAAACAAACCGAGACGAGATCGCAACAGCTGGGACATGGCCATGGCTTGTTTGTCATATTCTTCCGCGATAGCACCAAGCCCCATGCTCTGTTGATGGATGGTTCGTTGCAGAAGATCATCCATCTCTCTCTCCAAGCCCTCCAAAAAACGTATGTCACGCATGACCGCGCGATTCATCCCATCCACCTTTTCGTCAATCTGATAGAGAAGCGCGAGTGACACCCTCCGCAAGGTCTCCAGCGCACGCCATCGATCCTGACATTGGTCCAATCGTTGATCGATGAATGAAGCAAGATCTCTCATTCCCAAGACATCGGCCTGGTCCGTCACAAGGCGTGATGGTTTTGCTTCCAGAAAACGGCGAGCGGACACCAAAAAAACAGGCGGCTGATGACCGATGCGCTTCTGTGCCAGATCGCCCATGTGATTCAGCAACACAGGAAGATCGGATGGCTCCGCCTCGTCACAAGACTGCACCACAAGAACCAATGATCGCTGGGTCTGCAAAGAAAGTTTTGCGAGAAAATCCCACGTCGGAGAACTCCACGGATTGCGATAGGGAAAAACCACCAGCACTAGGTCCGATCTCTCCAACCACGATCCCCAGCGCGTGAAAGCGGAGGAACCTGCGGCATCGATGCCAGGCAGATCGAGCCAGTGGACATGATTCAATGTCTCATCCGGCCACTGACATTCGAGCCAAGTATCGCCATGACTTACTTCCCGCCGGACAGACCCAGCGGTATGCAAGTGAGGCAGTTTCGTTTCCGGAAAATCGCTAACACGACAGATGATTCTTCCGTGCAGCGCGTTGATGAGCGAGGATTTGCCCGCATTGATCGCGCCACAAACGGTCAAAAGAAATGGCTTATTGACGATTTCCCTGCACGTAACGAATTCCGCCTGCTCATCGTAGGAAACCGAGGTATGTTCTGCCAATGCCCTAATCTCGGCGCAAATCTCAAGCAACCGATTGCGGGTGAAAACGAAGTTTTTTGCTAACATACTCGGTCCGTGGTCCGGAGCCCATCCACTTACCGATCAACGCCCACCACTGCCGAGGTGGGCCTTGGCTGTGTGGCATGGCCGGAATTTCCCATAGCGAGCAGTTGAGATACCGTGACAAAACGATAGCCTTTGCGCAAAAGTGTGTCGACCGTGGCTGGCATCGCATCGACCGATGAACCATGAAGATCATGCACGAGAATGATAGCGCCGTTGTTGGTGCCGCCGATGATTCGGGATGTCACCACGGATGAACCGGGGCGCTTCCAGTCAAGAGGATCCACCGACCACATGATGGTGGGATACCCCAGAGTCGAATGAACGATTTGTCTCTGGCTCTGCAGCAACGCTCCGTAGGGAGGACGAAGAGTTCGGGGCCGCACGCCGCAAGCGCGGATCACAGCCTCATCCGTTTTGCGAATTTCCGTTAGGACTCGATCCATGCCAAGAGCAGACAATTTCGGATGCGTGTAGGTGTGATTGCCGATTTCATGCCCCTCCGCCACGGTCCTGCGCACGATGCCTGGATAAAGATCCACATTTTTCCCGATCACATAGAACGTGGCCTTGACGTTGCGCGCACGCAGAATGTCCAGCAATCGAGGCGTATGGGTGGCATGAGGACCGTCGTCGAAGGTAAGTGCCACATAGGGACCTGGCACGGACACCCGGCTAAAGGTGACGCCCGATGATGAAGAGAAATTTCCTGACATCCTCATATCAGGATTTCTGGGCACGGGGCCTTGGGGCAAGGGCGTACGGTAATTCGGATTCGCCGAGGTTCTCCATGCTCCTGAGGAGGCCTGCGGAGGAGATTTTTCCGGAGAGCAACTGCCAAGGGAAAGCGAGAGAAGGGCGAAAAGCGTAGAGAAAATGGACGACTTCATAAGAGAGAAGAAACGAGCAACTTGCGCATGCCTATAACAAATGCAGCGCAATGTCACGACTCATTTTTTCCGATCGTTTCGTCACAAAACCAGCACGCCTGAGCTGGATGTCTCTTTCTTTTCTCTGCGCGAAGTGACGCACTTTCAAATGCCTCCCTTTTTTGCACTCTTCACTTGACTCCAACCAGTTGGTATGCTAGATGTCATGCATGACTCGTCGCACCAAAGACCCGATCGCCACTCGTGCCCGTATCATGCAAAGTGCCGGAGAAGAATATTGCCGCATGGGATTTCAGGCGGCGAGGCTCAATGCCATTGTCGAGCACTCAGGCATCACCAAAGGTTCCCTCTTTCATCACTTTTCTGGTAAGGATGACTTAGCGCTGAGTTGGATGCAAGAAACCTTGCCTCCAATGCTCGAAAAACGCTGGATCCAGCCATTGCAGACCTCGACTGATCCGATTGACTCACTGAAAGACATTCTGCGCGGGTGTGCACAAGCCTTTGAAAAAAACGCAGCGGAGGAACCTGGGATGGATCACATGGCCACCTTAACGGCGTCACTTCCACCATCCGATGTGGCCTTGCATCAGGCCATGATGGAAATCCAGCAAAATTGGCATCGAGCTGTGAGCGACGCCCTGCTACAAGGACAGCAACAAAAGCGTGTCCATGCAGCGATCGTAGCGAGCGATGAGGCGCGACTCATCATAGGCATGGCTTTGGGCATGGAGCTGCAGTTCAAAAGCACGGGAGCATCCGTCATGAGCGGCTGGTTGCGGTCGGCATACGCATATTTGGAAACCTTACGCCCCGCATAGGACGATCGCGTTCGCCGCTGCGTAATCCCGAGCGTGAGTCAGGCTGATCTTGATTTCTACGATCTCACGAGATGCGCAAAATTCTTTGGCTCGTCCGGCCAGTTCGAGAATCGGCTCACCATTCTCGCCACGAGTGATTTCCAGATCCAGCCATCCGACTTCGCTGCCGATTCCCGTTCCCAGGGCTTTGGCGACGGCTTCTTTCGCAGCAAAACGGGCGGCAAAATGAAGTTCGGGCCGAGCCTTGGATTGGCAATACTCGCGCTCTTTCGGAGTAAAAATACGAGCTGCAAATCGCTCACCGAATTCATCGAGAGAAGAAGCGATACGCCCGACCTCAACCACATCAATACCGATTCCAAAAACATTCATGAGAACATCCATCTGAGCTCAACGCGTGGGAGACATGGTGTAGACCGACAAACTGCTGGCAAAGGCATGGGCTAATGGCATTTTTTTGAATTCGTGCCCCTTGCCCCATGAGTCCGTGTAAATGATCTCCTCCGTTTTGGTATTGTATCCGATGATCAATCGCATGTGACCGCCTTGCGCTTGGGGAATGTCTTTTTCCGGAAACATGCCAAGCCGTAGACACCAGCTCAAAGGGATGCCTTGATCAATGTATTCGACCACCTTGGTCATGAAACGCTTGCAGCCGGACTGTTCGCTTTTGACCTGAGCAAAAATTTTCGGTTTCATCCGCGTCCACACGCCATCAGGGATCAACTCGTATCCCTTTGGTGCCTTGAACTGCTCTTCCCCCTCTTTTTTCGCCAACTGATTGTAGGCCCTCACATCGGCATCGAATTGCCTGGGGGAAAACTCGAAATGTTGCGTGGTGCGAATGTGCAACTTGCTGATGATCGTTTTGAAAGCCATTTCTAGCTCCGCCGGACTGGTCCCCTGGCGTGTGGTATTGGCCAACTGTGCGATTTCATGCTGATCCACATCAAGGCCATAGTAAGTGCTGACTCGGGCAATCGATGCCACGGCGCAATAGCCTTTCTGGCCCTGATCCACCATCGGCATGTTTTTGATAAAAACGTCCCCATCATCGCGGCGTTCGAGGTTGCCTTTGAGACTGGAGCGATGAGTGATCTTGCCATCAGCATCAGAGGCAGAAGCCAGACGGATGCGGAGAAACTCCGCCCGCGCCATGCCTTCCGCATGGTTGACGCTTCCTTCTAGCAGAACCGCAGTATCGCCCTTGCGCCATTGGTAGGCCATCACCTCGACGGCAGATGTCGCCTTGCGCGTCTCGCCACGCACCCCCATTTTTTCCTCGATGCGGGCGCGCCATTGCTCCCATCGGGTCTGCAAATTGCGCGCGGAGAGTTCTCCGTTATCACCACGGTTGAAAAGTGAGATGTTGATACTGGCTACGTTGCCTTTCTGACCGCGGATCAGGACTTCGCCCAGTTCTTCCCCCCACAAAGTCGATGTGCCGGCGGCAGCGCGGAGTCCGTCGCGTTGCGCAGATAGCCATACGAAAGCGCGGTCACGAGCTTCTCCCGGGTCAAAGCCCTGCTGCTTCATCATTTCACGCTGCAATGCCATTTGGCGCAACTGCTCTGGCGAGCGTTGGACCAGATGACTTTTTTCCACCTGCTCCAGCGATGTTTTCCACAAATTTTCATCCAAAAACATCTCTCCCAGCTCGGAGGGTTTTGTTTGAGCCCATCCCGCGCACGTGCACAAAAGAGTCAACAAAATCGCAGAAATGCTGACTCGGTGGTGACGGTTCAAGGTGGCAAACATGATTCCCAAGGTAACATCAAATGACAAAACGGGAAGAATATAACGAAAAAAACCACGGAGTATGCACCCCGTGGTCGATCGTGCTGGCAACGATTATTTCTTCAGCAACTTGGTCACGCGCCCCGTGACGTTCCAGTCCTGCACGTAGATATTGCCTGCTTTGTCAAAGCACAGTCCGTGAGGAGCGGTGAAAATACCGTCAGTCCATTCAGCCACGGGCACTTTGAAATTGGCCCACTGCTTCTTGTTCGGATTATCTCCCAAAAAAGCGACGGGCACACCCTGTTTGTCGAGGATGGTGACACGCGACTCCAACTCGGCTACTGCGCAGTAATCGCCCATGATGTCCACCATGCAGGGCAGACGTAGACCTTTTGAGTGAACCTCTATGAAGTTACCCTGCATATCGGTGTGTACGAGACGACGATTGGCACGGTCTGCCACAAGCAAACGAGGCTCACCGAAACGAGTATCGATCGCAAGACCGTGGCAGGTATTGTATTGCCCGTTGCCCGTGCCCTTGCCTCCGAAAGACTTGATCAGCTTGCCGGTGGCATCGAATTTGTGAATCATCTGCGCGCCGTATCCCGTGGCGGCGAAAATCGAACCATCGGGAGCGACAGTCACTGCCGTAAGGCCATTCCATCCGCCCTGAACCGTTTCTGTATGGGCATTGGGAATTTCCAGCAGCAGCTTGCCATCGGTATCGATCTTACAAACGCGACCTTTTTTCAATTGCGCCCCGTAGATGACATCCTTGCCATTTTCCGTGCGCAAAGCCATGGCGTGAAAACCCACGCACTCGGGAGCGATGGTTTTTACGAATTTGCCATCTGCTTCATAGACGATGATCGACATGGCCGCATCTGTGCTGAAGTAGATTTTTCCATCCGTGCCACTAAGCACACTGCCGTGTGTAGGGCCGAGATTTTTGCCATCGGGCAACTTGCCCCATCCGGGCACGGTTTCAAAAGTCCAGCCTCCGTTGCCCACCTTTACAGCGTGAGACAGGTCTTTGCCCGGCACGGTCGCGTGATCGGGGTGAGCGTAGGCAAAAAAGCTCGTGGCCAACAATCCTATCAATGGTAATTTCATGACGGAGAGACTACAGCAGAATCAACCATTTCTGTCAACTTGCGCGATCACACGCCGCTAATTCCTGGATTGGAGGTGAGATTGGCTTCATCGTCTGATGGCTATGATAAGCGACTTCCTAGCAAACCCTTGCCAAGTCCCATCATCTGCGTTAGGAGATCTCTGAAACTATTGAACATCATGCGCGGCACATCATTCATCGGCTCTTCTCGCGGCGCGCACATCGCGCCCTTCACCTTTGCGATCAATCCCGCTACTGGCGAGACACTGCAACCGGGCTATGCCGCGCCGAGCGAGGAGGAAGTCGAGACAGCAGTCCGCCTTGCGCATCAGGCATTCCCCATCTACCGCATGACATCCGCCGTGACACGCGCCACATTTTTGCGCCAAATTGCGACGGAACTCGAAGCCGTGGCCGATGAGATTGCGGCCCGCGGTTGTGCGGAAACCGGTTTGCCAGAGGCCCGACTGCGCGGAGAAACGGGGCGTACTGTGGGGCAATTGCGTTTGTTCGCCAACATGCTCGATGACGGCTCCTGGCTCGATGCTCGCATCGAACACGCCATCCCCGACCGCGCGCCTATCCCCAAGCCCGACATCCGATCGATGATGCGACCGCTTGGTCCCGTAGCGGTATTTTGCGCATCCAATTTCCCCCTCGCCTACTCCGTCGCCGGCGGTGACTCGGCATCGGCATTGGCGGTGGGATGTCCCGTGATCGTGAAGGCTCATTCCTCCCACCCCGGCACTGCGGAAATCGTGGCAGATGCTGTCATTCGGGCCGCCCAAGCCTGTCAAATGCCCGAGGGTGTGTTTTCGGTGCTGTATGGTTCAGGCGTCAAGGTGGGCGGAGCCTTGGTCTCACACCCATCGATCAAGGCGGTCGGTTTTACCGGATCTCACAAAGGGGGCCGCGCGCTCATGGATTTGGCCGCCGCACGTCCCGAACCCATCCCCGTCTATGCGGAAATGAGCTCGATCAACCCCGTGGTCTTTTTGCCGCAGGTCTTGCATCAAAAAGCCGATGCCCTCGCCGAGGCCTTTTTTCAATCCCTAACTTTAGGCGTGGGGCAATTCTGCACCAATCCTGGCATGGTTCTGCTTCCCCAGGGCGCAGAATCGGCATTCATTGATGCACTGAAGCATAAGATTGCACAAGCTCCTGCTGGCGTGATGCTCAATGCCGGCATTTGCCAAGCCTATCAACACAGCACCTCCACTGCAGCGTCCCAGCCTGGCGTGGTTCGCATCATCAGCGAGCAACCCGTCAACGAAGGTTGCGGGTTGCCCCAAGCATTGATCTGCGATGCAGCCACTTTCCTCCGTCACGAGGAACTCACCGAGGAAATGTTCGGCCCCGCGAGCCTACTCATCACAGGGAGCGCAGAAGAACTGCTCGCAGTGGCAGAGTCGTTGGAAGGTCAACTCACCGCATCCATTCACGGCACCGATGAGGACTTCGCCCATGCGGGCCCTATGCTCGAAATCCTCGAACGCAAGGCCGGACGTTTGATTTTCAATGGCTTCCCGACAGGAGTCGAGGTCTGCCACAGCATGGTTCACGGCGGTCCCTATCCCTCGACCTCGGATGGACGCAGCACTAGCGTGGGAACCATGGCCGCCAGCCGTTTCACGCGCGCTGTGTCATGGCAAAACACACCGGACCACCTACTGCCGGATGAATTGAAAGAAGCCAACCCCCTCGGCATCCCGCGCATGGTCGATGGCAAACGCTCCTGATCCAAAAGGATCTCCATGCCCGGGATGAAGCCAGTAACGATCTAACGCATTTCGGCAATCGCAGCGCGCACCGCTTGTTGGATGCGGAGGTCTGCATAACAAGGTCCCGATCCTGGTCCGCCGTAGAAATGTGTTTCTAACAACACCACGTCGTTGCCACTGATTACGAATGACGGATTGCCACTATCGCCCACGATCAGATTGCGACGATAAATGGAATCAATCCCAGGGTGGTAGGAAAAAGAGATCAATCCCCCATTCAACGATTGGATCTGATGGACAGAAACGGTTTTCGTTTGATCCGTAATGAGGACGGCTCGCCCTGGTTTGACTTCAGACATCGGCGCAAACCGATAACGCTTGATTTCGCTGGGCACAGGCAGATTGAGTTTGCCAATCGCGACGTCCGCCATAGGCGCCAACGAGCGTACAGCAGTGATGTAGCGCTCTACGGGCTTGCCCTCGCGATCGTGAAACATCACGGGCACATTCATCGGCCGGATGTAATGCGCGGCCATCACGACAAATTGATCGTCGACGAGAGTTGCCGTACGACTGTCATTCCATGACACCCCTGTCATATCGAGCGCATAGGTCCAGTTTCGCTTCCATTTCGCGAGCCCCTTGGGTTCGTAGTAACTGAAGAGCACTCCCTTTTCCGGAGAGCCGGGCAAAAGGCCCAACTCGCCTTTGCTGATATCGCCCGGGGCAGAGCAATGGCTGAGCATGGCGGCCAACGATACGAGCGCGAACAAAAGACGAATGGATCCAAACGTTGGTTGCATGGTGGGCAAAAGTCTACGGTAGAAACGGCTTACGCGACAACGATTATTCCATCCAAAGATTCCCTTTTGATTCCATCAAAAAGGGAACGATGTGACCTATTTTGTATGACACAAAACCACAAAGAACTGCCACATGGTGTCTTGACCTTTGGGGGGAATTTGCCTGTATTTCTTACCACCAAACCCATGAAAGCGAAATTGTCGATTTTTAAAAAGTGTCATCAACGTAACACAATCCCATCGAATTGGATCGGATCCATTGTCTTATCGATGATGGTAACAAGCTTCAGTTCTTATGGTCAGACGACTCGGTCCTGGGACGGTGGTGCTGCCGGCACGGGAACAGATTTGGGAACGGCTACCAACTGGAGCGGTGACGTGCTGCCGGCAAATGCCACAGGAGACATCGCTCAGTGGAACGGCACGGTAGCGGGGAATTTGGTTCTAACCTACTCCACGGGTCTCGCAGGCGGCGCTGGCAACCCAGGCATCAATTTTGCCATGAGTTCCGCACAGACGGGCAATGTGAGCATCGATAGTGGGCTCAGTACCACTGCGATTCGTTTGAACGGAATCAACATTTCTGCAGGTGCCGGAGCATTTACACTGGGCAATGGCGCCAACGCTTTCAACTTCACTTTGGGAGGCACTGCTGGCACACGCACATGGACCAACGATTCCAGCAACACCGCCACCATCAGCTCTGAAGTTGCATTCAACGCCGGTGGAGCGGGCGCTCAGGTGCTGGCAATCGGTGGCTCAGGCAACTGGTTGATTGCCGCTCCTCTTATTCTTGGCAACAATACGGGAGCAAACAGTGTCACACTTAACAAATCAGGAACTGGCACGCTGACTCTTACCGCCAGCAACGTCAACTCCTGCAATGGTCCTGTCACTGTGAACGGCGGTACCATCGTAGCAGGAGTTACAGGCGGCAATCCGCAATACGGTGCTTTTGAGAAGACATCGCTTCTGACCATCAATTCCGGCAGCACAGTGCGCGCCATGGGCGCTAACGCCTTTGGTGGATGGAGTGGCGGAAGCCTGGCTGTCACGATCAACGGCGGTCAACTCATGCTAGAAGACGGCATCGCGGTCGCGGGCAACCATTCTCTTGCCGCACTCACCCTCAATGGCGGCTCTATCGTCGGCAATGGCAACGCAATCTACGGTGGATTCAATCTGGGAGCCAACGTCAGTGTCACCAATGACTCCACCATCAGTGCCACCAATACCAACACGGCAGGCGTGAGCCGCACGATCAACGTCACCTCTGGAAAAACTCTCACTTGGTCCGGAACCATTCACAATGGCAACAACAATGCATGGACAACAAGTCTGACCTTTGCCGGAGAAGGAACGACCATTTTGAGCGGCAACAATACCCACAGTGGCACCACCACCGTCAGCGGAGGTTCGCTGCGGGTTGGCGACGGCGGAACAACGGGCAATGCAGGCACCGGACCTATCGTCAACAATGCATCTCTTGTCTTCAACCGGAGCGATAACTTCACGGTTTCTCAACTGATCTCTGGTACGGGCAGCTTTCAAAAACTGGGCGCAGGAACACTCACTCTCACCAGCTCTTCCACCTACTCGGGCACCACTACCGTTTCTAACGGAAAGTTGGCCTTGGGCACCTCAGCTGGTTCGCTTGATTCCACGACTGCATTGACCATCGCCCCGGGGGCGAGTTTCTCCGCCATCAGTTCCAGCGCGAATCGCGTGCAAACGCTTGCCAGCTTGAACATGGATGGAGGAACAATCGAATTTGGACTCCTCGCTGCATCGGCTGACAGAATCAGCGTAACGGGCTCAGCGACGCTCGCAGGAACCAACACGGTAAAAATCTCGGGGTCCGTCAGTCCTGGGACCTACACACTGATCTCTTCCAGTTCCCCTCTCACAGGCACCATCAATCTGGATAGCTCCGCGATGCCGACTGGCTTCTTGTCCTACTCCGGTGCCATCAATGGCAATAACTACGAGTTGACCGTAACCGGCAACCCGACTCCTGCCACTGCTTATTGGAAAGGCGATGTAAGCGCCATCTGGAGTGATGCGACGGGGGCGCCAGACAGCAACTGGACCAGCGACGCCGAAGGAACCACCGATGCAAGTCAGGTACCTGGTGCCACCACGGATGTGGTATTCGCGGCAACGGGCTCCGCCAATGGTGCCACCACTCTCGGCGCCAATACTACGATCGATAGTCTTACTTTTGGAACCGGCACCTATGCTGTGGGTGGAGACAATTCCCTAACCATTCTGGGAACCAATGCAAATGGCATCGCACTCGAAGTTCTCGGCGGATCATCCACCACGCTTTCCACTTCATCCTCCACTTGGACAGGTGTGACACGGGTGAATAGCACAGGCACTCTTACCGTATCCTCCTCCGGTGCTTGCGGAGACTCTACTGCAGCTCTGGAACTGGAAGGCAATCTGAAATTGAACACAAACCTGACCAAAGGAGATCTCTCTGGCGTCGGAGTGGTGAGTGCAGACACCGCTTCGAATTTTGGTGTTCAATCCGTCAACGGCTCCTCCTTTGCAGGAACTTTTGAAGATGGTCTCGCTCCCCTGTCCTTCACGAAGTCTGGCGCCGGCACCTTGACACTCCTGAATCAGATGACAAACACCGGCACCACCACTGTGTCAGCTGGTCGTCTGGAAATCGGCGATGGCAATACGTCCGGAGCTCTCGGCACAGGTGACATCACCGTCAACGCGGGAGGCTCACTGTCATGGAATCGCTCGGATGACATCACCATTGGCAATAACATCTATGGCGCCGTCGCTAACATCATCAAAGATGGATCCGGCACACTTACCGTGACTGGAAATAACAACTTCGCGACCGCGGGTGGCAGCGGCTTCCTCATCAACAGCGGCAAAGTCGTTCTCGGCTCAGCCACTGCTGTTCCGAACAACATTGTTTTCGGGGTTCGCGGTGGCAAACTCGACCTGAATCAGAACAGCATCATCTGCGGATGGCTTGATGGCTTTGCTCCGGGTGAGGTGACCGATGACACCGTCACTGCGGGAACCACGACACTGACACTGAACGTGGGTGGCAATCCCGTTTATTCGGGTGCGATCAACAATGGCGCGAATGGACGGGTTCTATCACTCGTCAAAACAGGAGGCGGCACACAAACCCTATCAGGCACCAGCAATTACTCGGGAGGAACATCAGTTCAGGGAGGATTGCTCCAAGTCAACTCCAGCAATGCCCTTGGCTCTGGTTCGATCGTTCTTCCAGGCAACAATGTGGACATCACACGTCTGCAACTCGGAAATGGCGTTACGATTTCTAACAACCTCGAAATCGGCATACCCACGCGCACGAACTTCAACGGCGCGCTTAGCATGGCTGGTGCAAACGATTCGGCAACAGTCGACGGTTCCATTCTGGTCAAAGCATCTGGTCTCGTGGGTGGCACTCTCAATGGAGGCGCGATCTACGGGCCGACTGGAACCGGATTGCTCACGATAGCGGGTGCGGTGAATTCGGATTCCCCCACCACGCAAGTTCTCATGCGAGGCGGCAACGTCAGATTCAATAACGCTGGCAGCGCGACCAACTGGCGCAATGAAGGAAATATGAGCCTCGGCGCGGAAAACGCATTGAATCCAGCATCTGTCCTCATCATGTCAGGCAGCAATGCGGCCGCACTCGACCTCAATGGATTCCATCAAACTCTCGTCGGCGTGGGGAGCAGCACGGCTCACAACTTTGCTGCAACCGTGACCAATACATCCGGCACACAGGCCATACTTACCCTTGCTACAGATCCCTCGATCGATTACGGAACCTTCTCTGGTGCAGTGCCCATGGGCTCCTTGGGAACCAACATTCTCGATGGCAATACCGTGATTGCAGGCAATCTCTCCGTGGTCAAACAAGGCTTGGGCACCGCCCAGTTGCAGGGGCCAAGCAGCTTTGCCGGCAATCTCACCGTTAGTGCTGGAACTCTCATCGCTGACCGGAATAACAATGTGAACACTCCTGCCACCAGTTCGCTTGGCAATCCGCAAACGGATCGCAGCATCACGGTGGAAAACGGCGCCACCCTGAAGTTGAACCAAGGTGATGTGTTCGGTAGTGCTACGACTATCGTAGTAGCAACTCTAGTGGTCAACTCCGGCGGCACGGTCGTCAACAACGGAAACAACTTCAACACATTGGGACCTGTTGTTCTGAACGGTGGCACCATTGCCACGACCGGCGGCGCAATTGCAGGCTACCAATCCTACAACTTGTTAGGAACGGTTTCGGTCACTGGCACCACGCCATCTGCCATCACCGTTTCCGGTCCAGGCAATGCCTTCAACGGCGTCCACCTCGATACGTTCACCATCTTCGATGTTGCAGACGCGACAAACGATGCATCAGCCGACCTTGTGGTATCCGCACCTCTGATAGATCGCAACGCAACTCTTGGCGGAGCGGGTGGCGTTGCAAAATCCGGACCAGGCACGATGGCGATCACGGTAGCTGCCGCCTACACAGGTGCCACTTCAGTGCAGGCAGGCGTGCTTTCCATCAACAATCCCTACATTGCTAGCGGATCGGATGTAATCCTCTCAGAATCTGGAAAAATCGACTTGGCATTCGTCGGCACTGACACGATCCGTTCCCTCTACATCGGCGGAGTCCTGCAATACACCGGCGTTTGGGGTGGCATCGGCTCAGGTGCTCAATATGAAACCAGCGCCATCACCGGTACGGGAACCTTGACCGTGACCACCGGAGCTACCCCTCCGGGATACACGGCATGGGCTACCGATCATGGTCTCACGGCAGGTGTCAACGATGGTGCGGATCAGGATCCTGACAATGATGGCATCAAGAACCTTCTCGAGTATGTGTTTGGTGGCGATCCCCTCTCCTCCTCACAAACTCCGGTTCCCACATCGTCCATGAACGAAACCCATATGATCCTCACCTTCAAACGTTCGGATCTATCAGAAACTGACACCACCACGATCGTTCAGTGGTCCACAGACCTCGGAAGCACCTGGACGGATTTTGCCACAGTGGGCGCGGTTTCATCCGGTGCGGTCACCGTGGTAGAAAATGACGCATCTGACGATGATGTCTCCGTAGCGATTCCAAGAAGCAACGCTGTGAATGGAAAACTATTCGGTCGAGTGAAGGTCACGAAATAAACGGAATCTCAGGCTCCAACCACACCGTCCGCAACTTTGTTGCGCGGTGTGGTTTTTTTGTATTCAGTATATTGTTGCGTTAAGATTCCTGCAAAATTCTGAATTTCTGCTGTATCACGAGAAATCTCCCGCAAGCCGTCATGACCTGGGAAACTTCTCAGTAGGGCTTGAGCGGACGGGCAATATCTCGTTTTCTCCCCTTGGCGATTGCAGGCATCCGTGCTACTGATGGGCATGCCAGAAGCGCCCTTTATCTACCAAGACATCTACGCCACCGGACCTGATTCCACCGAATACGAGTTGGTGAGCAAGGAGCATGTGAGCGTGGAACAGTTTCATGGCAAGGAAATGCTTGTGGTGCAACCCGAAGCTCTGAGCTTGTTGGCACAGGAAGCATTCAAGGCCATCAATTTCATGCTACGTCCGGCCCATCTCGCGCAGGTCGCTGCCATTCTCGATGATCCTACCGCCACAGAGAACGATCGAATGGTCGCGCTGATGATGCTGCGCAACGCGGAGATCGCCGCGCACGGAATTCTGCCTTTCTGCCAAGACACGGGCACCGCCACCATCATTGGCAAAAAAGGCCAGCAGGTCTGGACTGGTTGTGACGATGCCGAAAAACTCTCACAAGGAGTGCATGCCACCTATACCCGGGAAAACTTGCGCTATTCGCAAACCTCGGCCGTGACGATGTATGAAGAGGTCAACACCAAGACCAACCTTCCCGCGCAGATCGATCTGTATGCCACTGAGGGAGATGCCTACAAATTCCTCTTCGTCAGCAAGGGCGGCGGCTCAGCGAACAAAACGTTTCTCTATCAGGAAACCAAGGCATTGCTCAATCCCAAGCGCCTCGTCGAGTTCTGCATCGAAAAAATGCGGTCCCTTGGCACCGCTGCCTGTCCTCCCTATCACCTCGTGTTTGTCATTGGCGGCACATCTGCGGAAGCTTGCTTGAAGACCGTAAAACTCGCTTCCACCAAGTATCTCGATGCCTTGCCCACCTCCGGCAACGCCCACGGTCAAGCGTTCCGGGATGTGGAATTGGAAAAAGAATTGTTAGAGTGTGCGCGCAACATCGGCATCGGCGCGCAATTCGGAGGCAAGTATTTCGCTCTCGATGTGCGAGTTGTTCGGCTTCCCCGTCACGGCGCGTCATGCCCGGTCGGCATCGGCGTTTCCTGCTCGGCAGACCGACAAGCGAAAGCGAAGATCACCAAGGATGGCATCTTTCTCGAGAAGCTCGAAAAGAACCCTGGAAGATTCATTCCTGAGGCCTATCGCGATTGGAAATTCAAAGGAGTGGAAATCAACCTTGATCTCGGCATGGAGCAAACTCTGGCCACGCTCAGCAAGTATCCTGTCACCACTCCACTGGCTCTCACGGGCACCATCATTGTCGCACGCGACTCGGCTCACGCGAAGATGAAGGAATACCTCGAAGAGCACGGAGACCTGCCCGATTATTTCAAGAACTATCCGATCTACTACGCGGGCCCAGCCAAGACGCCTGCCGGAATGGCGAGCGGTTCGTTTGGACCGACCACAGCAGGACGAATGGACTCCTACGTCGATCTGTTTCAATCACACGGCGGCTCGATGGTCATGCTTGCCAAAGGAAATCGTTCGCAACAAGTCACCGATGCCTGCAAAAAACACGGTGGCTTCTATCTTGGCTCCGCCGGTGGTCCGGCCGCTTTATTGGCACAAAATCACATCCGCTCGCAAGAGGTGGTGGATTTCCCCGAACTCGGCATGGAAGCCGTGTGGAAAATTACCGTCGAGAATTTCCCGGCCTTCATCCTCGTCGATAACAAAGGCAACGACTTCTTTCAGACCATCAATCAGTGTCCGGTAGGGCACGGATCGTGACCTACCGGAGCTTTGCCGAATTGATCAAGAATCCAAGGGCCAAGCGCTAGGAGAGCCCTGCCACAAAAGGAAGACTCGCGGCCGCAACTGCTTGGCCGTGTCGCTTGGTCTTTTCGTCAGGAACCACGAGTTTGATCTTCAGTTGCGGAAACTCGGCAGCAAGAACTTTTTCTGCTTCACGAATGATGATGGCACCGCCTTCGCCCGAAGTCACACGGCCAAGGATGAGAAGGTTTTCGATGTCGTAGAAGTCGGCGTAGTGAGCGATCGAATACCCGAAGCAAACTCCGATGCTCTGATAGATGTTGGCGGCACGCGGATCACCCGCCTTCATGGCGTTCTGAACTTCCACCAGTTGTTCAGGAAAAGGCATCTTACCGAAGTCAAACCCGGCGGCGGGAGCGAGACGGGCGACGGCTTGTTGGGAGAAATACAAAGCGCCGCAGCCGCGATCGCCCGACCACTCATCGAGCGGACCGTTCTCACGGTAATCCACCGGCGCGAATGCGAGTTCATTCAACCATGGTTTGATGTGCCCTTGGGCATCGACATAGCCTGCGGCCTCGGAAGTCCCCATGGCAACCCCTAGCACCGAGTTGGCTTGCAGCCCCATCGATCCAGCCAAAGCCGTGACCTCGCCATCGTTGACCACCTCAAAGGGAATCCCATTCCAGCGCTCGTTTTTGAGAGTCGTAAAAATATGACGAACATGCTTTTCATAATCATCAGCCGCAACGCCTCGGAACAACGAGGATGCGCGCACCTGATTGTCCATGATCACACCAGCGGAACTCCCACCGATCGCATCCACCCGCGGCAAATGAGCGGCGGCTCGCACCAAGGAATCATGAATGCCCTCGATGTGATAGTTCGGATCGTTTTGGAAATACGGATCCCAGACCACTTCCTCGGAAAACACCACTTCGCCATCGATCACGGCCGCACACTTGCGGTCGGATCCACCGAGGTCGAAACCGATACGGCAACCTTGCAGGTTACGCCCCAGATTCATGGCCGCGCCCTTCTCTTGTGGCAGTTCTTCAAAAGTCGCAGCTTTCACCGTGATGGGTGAGCCGAAAATCTTGGTTCCGATGAACTCACGGTCAAAGTGTCGCTCGCCGTGTTGCGCATATTTCTCAGCCAGCATCGCTGCGATGTCATGAGCACCTGCAACTGCAATGTGATTTCCGCCTTTTTGCCAGAGCAGGAATTTGACCAAACGCTCGATGTATTTCTCCGTCAACGACGCGTTTTCCGCTGTGTCTGAAAGCACTTTGCCCGACCAACGAAAACAAGTGCCATCATCGCGACTGAGAGCCAATTCCACATGCCGACCACCATGCGAAGCCATCGCCTCATAGGCGCGGTTCCATAACACGGCGGGAACAAATTCAGGGTCGAGAACAGGAGAAAATGAGGGGGAAATCGCAATCTGGCTCATACGCGTGGAAACAGTAACGCGCAATCTGTATTTTGTGAAGATACAAATTGCGCGTTCTGTGAATTCGGACGCGAGTGGGATTACGCTTCTTTTTTCTCGCTCACTACTTGGAAGTATGAGGCCCAAGGCTCTTTGGCATTGGCATCCCAAGGCAAACCGAGGTTGTGACGAACATATTTCACCATGGCCTTGCGAACACGCAGTTCGAGGGTGTCCGATGTCATACCGTAGTCCATTTTAAGAGCGGCCTTGGCTTCTTTGCTGAGAGAGGAGTTGGGCTTGAGCTTGAGGGTCACGAAAGTGTCCCAGTCAACATCGGCGGGTGGTTCATCCACATCTTTTCTCGACCACTTGCACTCCTCCATGCGTCCCAGCACGAAGTCGCGCCACTCCAGTTGCTCGGTATCCCAGCAACGGGCATGCCAGCGCGAGCCATCGTAACCGAGGGCACGAGGCATCAGGGTGCGGGTTTTGCGGGTGGAGCTGTTCACGGAGACGTAACGTGCTTCGATCGCCTCCTTGCGCAACAAGGCCATTACCAAGACACGAACAGCACGATCATTTACCACGCGTTGTGGCATGGTCACAATATCTGCCAGGTCTCCCGTTTGCCCCGGTGCCGAATCGGCACGAACTGCTAGTGCGGCGTGTCCTGGGTTCTGGCCGAACAACAAGGTCACGGCCTCTGTGAGACTGGGGCGATGAAGACGGCAGGTGAAACTCTCACTGGCTTCATAACGCTTGCGGTTCGGATGATAGATCACTCCATTGCGGTTCAATTCCAAGAAACGCTGGATGTCACCACTCGCCTGAGCTGCGGAAATTCCAAAGCAATCCAGAAGATCACCACGACGTACCCAACCCCGCCACCACAACAACACTTCGATCATACGAAGACGCTCGCGTGCAGCCCAATTTTCTTCATTTGTCAGATTACCCATATGCTTCATTTTTGGTTACGGAGTGAAACATACATTCTATTTCTAAAATGTCATCTAGATAATACATAAGCGTATTTATCCTACCAGTCGTTTTTATCGATGCGTTTGAGAAGAATGCACCTGTCAAAAAAAGCTTATTTCCCCTGTGCGTGAGCCTTTTCTCTTTGAGCCCGAAGACCCTGCGCGACAAATCAGCTCAAGCACAGGCATCAAAAAAGCCGACCCTCTGACGAAGGTCGGCTTTTGATTTGAGCGAGCGATGGCTTATTTGGAATCGGAAACAAAGCTGGCCTGAGTAGCGCCTTTGGCGATCTTCTTGCTCTTGATCCAGCTCATTTGCGAGCGCAGACGCTCACCTACTTTTTCGATCGGATGGGCTGCTTCCGCTTTGCGGATGGCGTTGAAGTTCTTGTTGCCGTCGGCGAACTCTTTGGTCCACTCTTTGGCAAACTTGCCGTCTTCGATGGCCTTCAGTTGCTTGCGCATGCGCTCTTTGACTGACTTGTCGATGATCTTGGGACCCACGGTCACATCGCCGTATTCGGCCGTTTCTGAGATCGAGAAACGCATACCGGCAATGCCTTGTTCGTTCATCAGGTCGACGATCAATTTCAATTCGTGCAAGCACTCAAAGTACGCCATCTCAGGCTGGTAGCCCGCTTCCACCAGCACCTCGAAGCCGGCTTTCACCAAGGCCGAGGCACCGCCGCAAAGAACGCACTGCTCGCCGAACAGGTCGGTCACAGTCTCCTCGCGGAAGTTGGTTTCAAACACACCGGCACGGGTGCAACCCACGCCACGAGCCCATGCCAGAGCGGTCTCTTTGGCTTTGCCAGAAGCATCGTTGTGCACAGCGATCAGACCGGGAACTCCCTTGCCGTTGACAAACTGCGAGCGCACTGTGTGACCAGGGCCCTTAGGAGCCACCATGATCACGTCGATGTCTTGGGGTGGAGTGATGGTTTTGAAATGGATCGCAAAGCCATGAGAGAACAGCAGGGTTTTGCCTTTGCTCAGATTCTTCTCAATGTCTTTCTTGTAAACCGTTGGCACTACCGTGTCGGGAGTGGCAACGAAAATCACGTCAGCCGCTTTGACAGCATCTGCGGTTTCCATCACCTCGAAGCCGAGCTTCTTGGCAACCGCCCAGGATTTGGATTTCTTGTAGAGACCAATGATGACTTTCAAGCCACTGTCTTTGAGGTTAAGGGCGTGTGCGTGACCTTGTGAACCAAAGCCAATTACGGCAAGGGTCTTCTTTTTCAAGGGAGCAAGCGAGGCATCTTTGTTGGTATAAATTTTAGCAGCCATAATGTGTAAGTCGGGTGTCGGATCATGCCGTCCACTCATGACAGGAGAAACGGCGGGCGCGCAAACTGCCAAGAAATGCAGCTTCCGTCAAGAAAATGCTCACACAGTTTTGGAGGAACGAATTCGCAGAGAGAAAAGGCTACCAAACTGACTCGCAGGTCCCGCTGTTCACGATCGCTTGCAGCGCACCCACTTTGGCAAAATCTTTCACTCCTGGCGAAATCTCCGCGCCGGACGCGATATCGATCGCCGCAGGACGCACCGTAGCAATGGCATCAGCCGCGTTGGCGGGAGTAATGCCACCCGCCAGCAGAATGGGCATCGATGGGAAACCCTTCTTCGCCTCGTTCGCCAGCGACCAATCGAACGTGGCCCCCGTGCCGCCGTAGACACCGGGAGCAGCTGTATCAAGGAGCAAGGCATTCGCTTGTTCGTAATCGCGCAAGGACGACAAATCTCCCGCATCGCGGATGCCCAGCGCCTTGATGCAGGGAATGCCCCGATCCAAGAGGATCGTCATTTCGGCAGGAGTCTCGTCCCCATGCAACTGAGCGATATCAATCCAGCCTTTGCTGTGCAGCTCGGTGATGAAATCCAGATCCGCATTGACAAACACTCCGACACGAACGATGGATCCTTTCAACTCCATGAGCCAAGGGGCGGCATCATCGGGATCGATAAAACGTTTCGAAAGCGGCCAGAAATTCACCCCCAAGGCGGCGACCCCCGCATCGACTAAGCCTCGAGCATCAGAATCCCTGGTCACACCGCAAATTTTCAAAGAACAGCGATGGGTCGATAAAAACGATTCAATCAAGTGGTCGCATTCAGAACTCATGATACGCCCCACGCTTGCACGAGCTCGCCCGAATGCAAGCGGGAAAGAACGAAGCGCAGGGAAAATCCACGTTGCAGGAAATCACATCAGGGATAGATTGTTTTCTTTTCATGCCATCGCAGCTTTTTCCTCCTCCGCTTCCCCCTGCCACCCGAGCCAATGCGCTGCAACAACTGCAAGCCTTCGCCCGCCGCGCCCATCGCTACGGCCGGGAGAGAAATTTTGTGGTCGCCGATCACGTCAACGTGTCGCGCCTCTCCGCCGCGATCCAGCATCGGCTCATCAGCCAAAACGAGGTCATGGAAGTGGTCTTGCAGCATCACCCGCTGGGCTCGGTGGAAAAATTTGTGCAGGAAGTGCTGTGGCGCAGCTACTGGAAAGGTTGGCTGGAAATGCGGCCTTCCGTATGGCACAGCTACCTTGATGAAGCCGCCCGTGGCACGGATGCAAAAATCGAGAGAGCCGAGCAAATCGCCACGGGCCATAGCGGTTGCGCGGTGATGGATGACTTTGCCCGGGAATTGATCGAAACCGGCTATCTCCACAACCATGCCCGGATGTGGTGGGCCTCATTCTGGATCCATCAACAAAAACTACCTTGGGCATTAGGAGCCAAGCATTTCATGAATCACTTGCTCGATGCCGATGCCGCCAGCAACACTCTCAGTTGGCGCTGGGTGGCTGGACTTCACACCCCCGGAAAAACCTACCTCGTCCGCCGCGATAACATCGAGCACTACCACCATGCTCCAGGAGTCGCTGGCATGGAAATGTTAGAACACACCAAGGCTGCCGAGATCAGGGACTCTGCCTTAGCCCCTCTCCTGCCCTACCACGCTTTGCCGTCGAACTGCCCACCCGATGACAAGCGCACGGCCCTGCTCTTGCATGCGGAAGACTTGTCGGTGGAAACCACGGAATTATCCCATCTCAGGCCCGAGATCGTGGCCTTTTATCGCCACGATGAGGAATCATCGTCATCCCCGCGGCACGAGTGGCGCAACATGGCCTTCGCCGACGCCAACCGCCGAGCCGAAGCCCATTTCGGTCGCGCCGTCGCCTCGCTCTCGTCCGTTGCTAACATCGTGGCATGGTTGATCGAACACAGGATCGAACGTTTAGTCATGATGCAACCCATGGTCGGTCCATTGCGAGACGCCCTCACGGCGTTGCCGGATTCGCTCAGCAACAAAGGCATACAACTCCTGTGTTTGCGGCGCGAAGAAGACAACCGCTTTTTCCCACATGCGACTAGCGGCTTCTTCACTTTTTGGAAAAAAGCCAGTCGTCGTCTCACCGCATAAAAAAGGGCGACCCGCTTGGGCCGCCCTGAATCTTTGATCCGTGGAATTTGTCGATCACTTCGTGGACTCTTCCACGCTCAGCGGACGATAGCCACCGATTGCTTTGAAGTAGAACAACAGCAGCAGATAGATCACACCCATGCCGCAGGGCAGCAGAGCATCGTGACGCAGAGTTTTGCGGCTACCGCTGATTTCGGCATCCACCATGGCTTGTTGCTCAGGAGTACGTTTTTCTTTCTCCATCTCCTTGGCTGCAGCGACTTTTTTGCCATCGAGGGCTTTGACCTCCTCAAATCCGAGCCATTTGCTGGATTTTTCTGCCTTATTGGACTCAAGGATCGCTTGGTTGCCCGTTTCGATCATGCTTTCAGCGGTGAAACGGTCTTTGGCGTAGCCCAGACCTGGGCCACCCAACTGCCCAACGGAAAGCATGCCGATGCCACCCATGATGGACATGGCCACAGCTCCGGTGCGAGGGAAACGGTCACCTACTACGGCCAGCATGGTGGGCCAGAAGAAGGTTTTGCCAATGCTGTAAACAAACATGGCGGCGAACGCGGCAGCAACCCCTGATGCACCGGCTGCGAGATACAATCCCGCGATCGCAAAAAGAGCGCAAACAAACAGGATAGCGACGGGAGAAAGCTTCAGCTTGCTCTCGATCCAGTGCGAGCAAAAGCGCAGGCCGAACATCATCGAGCTAGCGAAGATGAAGAGAATCTTGCCGAGGCTGGGAGTCAGGATGGTGCCGTTGATGTTTTCGATCCACGAGTCGGTGCCCAATTCCAGCGAGCCCAGAATGCCGTGAGCAAGGAACAAGACGAAGAGGAGCCAGTGACCGATGGAAAATTGCGTGATCACGGCAACCCAAAGCACGAAGCCTGCGCCCACTGCGATGGAGATGGTGTTCCAAGCTTTGCTGAGGAAAAATTCCGAACCGGTCAGGCCTGCAAGAATGTTGGCGCCGAGTGCGTCGCGGGTGAAAAGGTAGAGCAGGACGCCTGCCACGCTAGCACCGAGGATGCCGACGTCTTTCATCATTTCACCGAGAGAAAATCCTTTGCTGGAAGCCTCCGATTTAGGGAAGCTTTGTCCGAAGAACATGAAACCGTAAATGAATGTTGGAACGAGGTAGAGACCCAGCTGAGCTTTCCAGCTCCAGTGGTTGCCCACCAACAAGGTGATCACGGCACCGAGAATCATACCTGCGGGCCAACTGGCGTGCAGAATGTTCAGATAGTGCGTGCGGTTTTGCGGGAACAAAGTGGCTACCAGAGGGTTTGCCACTGCTTCGAGAGTTCCGTTGGCGAGAGCGAAAATAAACGTTCCGGAAAACAGCAACAAAAATGCTGTCTGTTGGCCCATACCTGATGAGGGCATCAGTGTCACCACGGCCGAGAGCACGTGAAGCAAGAATGCTGCGATCACCAGTTTGCCGTATCCGATTTTATCAACGATCATACCACCGATGATGATACCAAAGCAAAAACCGGAGAAGCCGGCACCGCCGATCAATCCGTTTTGCAAGTTGGTGAATCCGAATTCAGCAGCCCAGGCCGCATTGATGCCATTACGAATGGCAAATCCAACGCCTGCGGCGAGAATCGCCATAAATCCCGCCCATAGCAATCGCTTTGCGTTGGACGCCGTCATTGTGTCATGTGAGTTACTCATGTGTTCGTGTGTTTTTTCCGTGGGGGGACGAACTCCTACGCAATTGTGAAACAGATGACAAGAATTCATTGCGTCAAAAAGAAAAAATCTCTTTCTGGATGGAAATAACCGAAAATTCGACAATTAAGAAAAATAATAACCATTGAGCATCAACGTTTTATTGAGCTTGTGAAATTTTTCACAAATAAAACTTGTCAATGTTACGGAAATTCGAATAAAAATCGCGCGCCCGCTTCCCATTCTCTCATGCGTAAGTATTTCTTCTCTCTTTTTGCTTTGCTGGTGACATCACACGCCGCATCCGCCGCATCCGCTGGCCATGATCATTTGCCAGTTCACGCTGAGGAACTCTATCATCTGGGCCCCATCACCATCAGCAACTCGATGCTCATGGTCTGGATCGTAGCCGCCGTTCTGATTTTGGTCGCTCAAATGGCCACACGCAAGATCACCCTGATTCCTTCGGGTTTGCAAAATTTCGTCGAATGGCTGGTCGAGAGCCTGTATAACTTTCTCGAAGGAATTCTCGGCACCCATCTGGTGAAAAAAACATTCTGGTTCTTCGGCACCATTTTCGTGCTGATTCTGTTCACGAACTGGTTCGGCTTGATCCCCGGCGTGGGCACGATCGGACAATTCAACCCCGATGGCTTCGGTGGCGACAGCCACGATAACTTCCGCCCCTTCCTGCGCGGCGGTAACGCCGACTTGAACATGACCCTAGCGATGTCGATCTCCTTCGCTCTTCTGTGGTTCTATTGGGCCATCAGCGAAAACGGTCTCGTAGGCTTCTTCAAACACATCTTCGCCCCCAAGGGCAAGTTCTCCGGCATCATGGCCGTGATGATGCTCGTGGTCTTCGGCTTTGTCGGTCTCCTTGAGCTGGTTTCGATCATTTTCCGCCCCGTCGCTCTCTCCTTCCGTCTTTTCGGCAACATTTTCGCCGGAGAAACCACTCTGGAAACCATGACCGCCATCACAGGCAAATGGTATACCGCATGGCTACCACCACTCCCCTTCTATTTCATGGAGTTGCTGGTCGGTCTGATCCAGGCGCTCGTTTTCATGTTGCTCACTGCCGTTTTCCTCAAGCTCATTTGCGAGCATCATGAGGAAGAAGGTCACGAGCATCACTAATCCTTTCCCGTTTTGACCATGGAATGAACCGTGGGAAACGGAAAACCAACAACAACCATACTAAACTACTATGTCCACACTTCCTATCCTTGCTGAATTGTCCGGCAACTTCCACGTTGCTCTCGCCGCTATTGGTGCTGCTATCGGCATCGGCCTTCTCGGCTCGAAAGCCGCCGAAGCAACCGGCCGTAACCCAGGCGCTGCAGGCAACATCCTCACACTCTCGATCATCTTGGCTGCCCTGATCGAAGGTATCGTGTTCTTCGCGATCTTCCTTGCCAAGTAATTGCCTTCTCGGGAGCACCCTGCGGGGTGCTCCCCTTTCTTCCTTTCGCTCGATAAGAGCCCTCCCCTTTCTTGCTGTTTCCTTCTTCTTACTATCGCACACTTTCGCTTTACTCCGATCTTATGTTCACGCCACTGACCCTACTCGCCACCACCGCTGCCGCACCGGCCCAGGACGCAGGCATCGCCGGAACCGTCAAGGAGATTGCCACCAATTTCAAAATTCTTCCCGAGCTCTTTATTCCACAGGTCATCAGTTTCCTGCTGGTCGCCGTATTGCTGAAGAAATTTGCTTTCGGTCCTGTGCAAGCGATGCTGGAACAGCGCAAGCAACGCATTGCCGATGGAGAAGCAAAGCTGAAGCAGATCGAAAAACAACTCGCCGAATCTGCACAGCACACAGCTGATGTGATTGCGAAGGCCAACGCCGATGCAAAACGGATGATCGATGAAGCGAAAGCCAGCGCTTCCACACTGACCGAACAAAAAGCCCAAGAGGCGATCGCTTCCGCACAAAACATCATCGCCAAGGCAGAGGCCGCTGCCCAAGCCGAGCGCGCCCAAATTGCTGCCGACCTCAAACGCGAATTCGGACGCCTTGTCGCAAGCACCGCGCAAAACGCCACAGGTGGAAAACTCACCGCCGATCAGCAGCGCGCTATCAACGAGGAATCACTCGCCAAGGTTCAAGCCTAACTCTTTTCTGATTCATGAAAGTTTCCAAAGTCGCCAAAACTTCCGCCAACCGCATTTTCCGCCTTTGCATGGCCGGTGGCTCTCTGAACGAGAGCCTCATGCGCAGCGCGATCCAGAAACTGGTCAGCTCCAAACCCCGCGACTATCAAGCCATTCTCGTAACCCTCAAGCGACTTGTGCGTCTTGAAATGGAACGCAAACAGGTCACAGTCGAGAGCGCTGCTCCCCTCGATCTCGAAGAGCGCAATCGCGCCGCCGATTATGTCGTTGCCCAATACGGCAAGGACCTAACATTTTCCTACAAAGTCACCCCCGAGCTTCTCGGAGGACTTCGCATTCAGGTCGGCAATGACGTCCTCGACGGCTCCGTACAAGGCCGCATCAACCGCCTCGCCAAAGCATTTTAATTTCCCACCCTTCACTCTCCACCACTCACACTTCACTATTCTATGAGCACCATCCTGCAAGAACTCGAAAAAGAGATCGCCAACATTTCTTCCTCCATCGACAAAACCAACGTTGGCATCGTCCGTGAAATCGGCGACGGCGTCGCTCGCGTCGAAGGCCTTTCCGACGTGATGCTCAACGAGATGATCTCGTTTCCTGGCGGCGTGACCGGTCTGGCCATGAACCTGGAAGAAGGTTCCGTCGGTGTCGTGTTGCTCGGCAACTACACCGCCATCAAAGAAGGCGACCAATGCTCCACAACGGGCAAGCTGCTCTCGATCCCCGTTGGCGAAGCACTCCTCGGTCGCGTTGTGAACACTCTTGGCGAACCTCAGGACGGCAAAGGTGAAATTGCCGCTTCCGCTTCGTATCCACTGGAAAAGATCGCTCCCGGCATCATCAAACGGAAGTCGGTTTCGGTTCCTGTGCAAACGGGTATCATGGCCATCGATGCAATGATTCCGATCGGTCGTGGTCAGCGTGAGTTGATCATTGGCGACCGCGCCACCGGCAAGACCACCATCGCCGTGGACACCATCATTTCCCAAGCCAAACAAAACAAGGCTGCTGAGCAAGGCAAACTGCAGAATCACAAGCCACTGTATTGCATCTACGTCGTGATCGGCCAAAAGCTCTCGAACGTGGCGCGTATCATCAAGACCCTCGAAGACTCGGGCGCGATGGAATACACCACCATTGTTACCGCATCGGCTTCCGACTCCGCCGCGATGCAGTATCTGGCCCCGTATGCCGGTTGCGCCATTGCCGAATATCTCATGGACAAAGGGCAGGACTGCCTGATCGTGTTCGATGACCTTTCCAAACACGCTGTCGCCTACCGTCAGGTGTCATTGATTCTCAAGCGTCCTTCCGGTCGTGAAGCCTATCCTGGTGACGTGTTCTACCTTCACAGCCGCTTGCTCGAGCGCTCCGCTCGTCTGTCGGACAATGCTGGCGGCGGTTCCTTGACCGCACTGCCCATCATTGAAACCCAAGCCGGCGACGTTTCCGCTTACATTCCTACCAACGTGATTTCCATCACAGACGGTCAGATCTATCTGGAGACCGACCTATTCTACCAAGGCATTCGTCCCGCCATCTCCGTGGGTCTCTCGGTGTCACGTGTGGGTTCCGCCGCGCAAACCAAGACCATCAAATCGGTGGCAGGCACAACGAAACTCGACCTCGCTCAGTTCCGCGAACTGCAAGCCTTCGCCCAGTTCGGATCCGACCTCGATGCCTCCACCAAGAAGAAACTCGATCGCGGTGCTCGCATCGTAGAGCTCTTCAAGCAAAACCAATACAACCCACTCAGCATGGAAATGGAGTCGGTTCTCCTGTTCGCCATGCAGAACGGCTATTTCGATGATGTAGCTGTTAACAGAGTGCGTGAATTCCAAGCAGCTCTTGGTGAGTTCTTCGAAACCCGCAAGGCCGATGTGCTTGACAACATCCGCAACAACAAGCCCGACCTCAAGAAGGACGCGAATGCCGTTGCCACTGTCAAACAAGCCATCGAGGACTTCAAGGCATCGTGGAAGTAACCTTTTCTGGTTTCTGGATTCTGGTTTCTCAATTCTTATCTCTCTAACACATGGCCAACCTTCGCGACATTCGCCGACGCATCAAATCGGTCAAGAACACTGCCCAAATCACCCGTGCGATGCAGCTCGTGGCTGCCGCCAAGATGAAAAAGGCGCAGGACCAAGCGATTGCGGGGCGCGACTACGCCAATCAACTCAACCAAGTCCTCCTTAACCTCAAGGAGAACGTTGAGGAAGAAAGCCATCCCCTGCTGCAGAGCCGGGAAGGTCATCGTGAGCTGATGCTGGTGATTTCCACCGACAAAGGACTTTGCGGCGCGCTCAACACGAATCTGCTGAAAAAAGTGCGCAGCGAGAGCGGCACAGAGACCCATTATGTAACGGTGGGTCGGAAACTGCGTGGCATCTTGGCCAAAATGGGCAAGGAAATGCTGGCGGATTTTGAAGTCAAGGACCCTGTGCCCTTTTCCGAGGCCCGACCGATTTCCCGTTTGCTCACCAAGCAATTTCTCGACGGTCACTATGATAAAATTTCCATCGCCTTCAACAATTTCGTAACGGTGATGAATCAGGAGCCTACCATCATTCAGCTGTTGCCTCTCAGCAGCGAAAAGGTCGGTGAAAAGCAAGGCTACGAGGATGCCAACATCAAGGCTGTGGAGACGGATAAGTCCGCAGCCCTCAGCAAGGATTACCTTTTTGAGCCATCACCCATGCAAGTGCTGGATACCTTGTTGCCACTATACATCAACTTCCAAGTGTATCAAACCCTCGTCGAAGCCCGCGCTTCCGAACACAGCGCACGAATGGTTGCCATGAAAGCAGCCACAGACAATGCAAAGAAATTCATCAAGGAACTCACCTTGGAATACAACAAAGCCCGTCAGGCCGCAATTACCTCCGAACTCCTCGAAATCACCACCGCTATGAAGGCGATGGAATAACAAAGTGCCGGGTGGGCAGTGATCCGTGATCAGTGCTCACTCCATAAAAACTCACAAGCATTCTGATAGTCTACCAACCAAACTGATCACTCCTCACTTCCCACTTACAATACTATGAGCAACCAAGGAACCATCGTTCAAGTCATCGGCGCTGTTGTCGATGCCGACTTCTCCCAAGCAAGCAGCCTTCCTGCCATCTTCAACGCGCTTGAAGTTCGTTACAATGCAAATGGCGTCGAGACTACGCTTGTTCTAGAAGTGCAACAACACCTCGGCGATGGCTGGGTGCGTGCCGTCGCCATGTCCTCGACAGATGGACTCAAGCGTGGTCTGACCATCGTTGATACCGGTGCGCCGATCTCCGTGCCCGTCGGCAAGCAGATTCTCGGTCGTATTTTCAACGTGACCGGTGATCTGGTGGACGAAAACCGTCCACTGGAAAATGCCGCACTGCGCTCCCCCATTCACCGCTCCGCGCCCACGCTCACCGAGCAAAGCGCCAATACCGAGATTCTGGTAACAGGCATCAAAGTGATCGACCTCATCTGCCCGCTGCTCAAAGGGGGCAAAGGCGGTATGTTCGGTGGTGCCGGTGTGGGTAAGACCGTGGTCATCATGGAATTGATCAACAACATCGCCAAAGCACACGGTGGTTTCTCCGTGTTTGCTGGTGTGGGTGAGCGGACTCGTGAAGGCAACGACCTCTACTGGGAAATGATCGAGTCAGGCGTTATTGCCACCGAGAAGGACGAGCACGGTCATGTCAAGGTTTCGCCAGAAGGCACTCCGATTCTTACCGAAGGCTCAAAAGTAGCCCTTTGCTACGGTCAGATGAACGAGCCTCCAGGTGCTCGTCTGCGCGTTGCTCTTTCCGCCCTGACCATGGCCGAGCATTTCCGCGATGAAGACAATCAGGACGTGCTGCTCTTCGTGGACAACGTGTTCCGTTTCTCCCAAGCTGGTTCGGAAGTGTCCGCTCTGCTCGGACGCACACCCTCTGCCGTGGGTTACCAACCGACCCTCTCCGAGGAGATGGCCACACTGCAAGAGCGGATTACCTCCACCAACAAAGGATCGATCACTTCCATCCAGGCCGTTTACGTTCCTGCCGACGACTTGACCGACCCTGCTCCCGCCAACACCTTCGCTCACCTTGACGCCACCGTGGTGCTTGAGCGTTCCTTGGCAGAACAAGCCTTGTTCCCTGCTGTGGATCCCCTCGCCTCGACCTCCAAAGCTCTTGCTCCCGAAGTCGTTGGTGCCGAGCATTACCGCGTGGCTCGCGGCGTGCAGCAGGTTCTTCAGCGCTACAAAGACCTTCAGGACATCATCGCGATTCTGGGTATGGACGAGTTGTCCGATGAAGACAAACTCACCGTGTTCCGCGCCCGTAAATTGCAGCGTTTCTTGACGCAACCTTTCCACGTGGCAGAGATTTTCACCAACGTTCCAGGCGCGCTCGTCTCCCTCGAAGACACCGTCAAGGGCTTCGGTGAAATCCTCGACGGCAAGTGGGACGATGTGCCAGAAGGCAACTTCTACATGCGCGGCGGCATCGATACCGTATCCCGCAGCTAACCGAAGTTCCAGCGTTTCAGCTTCCCAACCACTCAGCTTTTCTCAAAAATGCCATTACATTTAGAAATCGTCACACCGGAAAAAAAGGTGTTTTCGGATACCGTGACCAACGTCTACCTTCCTGGAGCCGATGGTGAATTGGGCATTCTGCCTGCGCACGGATCCTTGGTGACGGCGCTGGCACCGGGCGAATTGAGATACGAGAAAGAAGGCGTCATCACGGCACTCGCTATTGGCAGCGGGTTCGCGGAAGTGACGCAGGAAAAAGTCAATATCCTCACGGATATGGCGATGGGAGATGACCAGATCGATGAAGCTGCGGCGGAAGAAGCCATGCAGCGCGCGGAGAAACAGTTGCAGTCCATGGATCACAGCGTTGATGCCGAAGAGGTGGCTCACCTCCAAGCCATGATCGCCAAGTCGCTGGCACAGCTCAAACTCAAGCGCCGTCCACGCTGATTGACGAAGACCTTCCTCTTCACACGAGAAACTGCAATGCTTTGCGAATCGCCGCTCCATGAGCGGCGATTCTTTTTTCCACAGGTGCCGCGCAACTGGGTGTCTCGAAGGTAAAAGAAAGCGGGCAGCCGCGTTTGGCCAAGAAGATCGCCTCGGGCCACGCATCAGGAAAATCCGCATGAGGCTCGTGATGGATCCAGCCCGGCTCACGCACCACGTGATCATCAATCACGGCATTTTCCTCGATCGGACAAACCTCTCGCACAGCCTCCAAGAGTCCGCGGGCACGATGGGGTAGGTCATCCCCGAGACTGATTTCATACAAATAAAATCCCTGCGTTTCCCAGTCCTCATGAAGGCTCAGAAACAAATCCGGCACGGATTGTTTTTCCAACCAATCCGCATGACCACGGATTTCTTGAGAGCGCCGCAAAAGATAATCACGATTGAGATCGAATCCATGGCGATTATCGCGCGACAAAGAAGCAAAACCAGTGGGATTGAGCATGGGGCAAACCAGCCAATTGACATCCGAGGGATTTTCCTTTTGCCAGAATCTCTCGATGGCCAGCGGGCCTGCCGGCTCGTCACCGTGGATTCCCGCCGAGAGATAAACCGTGGGTCTCCCGGCTCCTGCATGGCGTGACCACGCCAAAACCTCTCCAGCTGCTGTAGCAGCGATCAACTCCCGGTGAAAACCCAATGATCGAAACAGCGCCTCCGAAGATGCGTAAAACTCATCCAATGCAATCCGATCGGTGCAAATTCTCATGCCTTCATCCTTCCCATTCATTCAGCTCGCGCACATGGAGACGGAGAATCCGCAGGATCTCCGAAGAAACCTCGGGGAGACGTGTGCAACCGTGCGAACCATGCACCACGCATTCCGATTTCGCTTGTGCTACGTGCGAGCTCCAGTAAGCCACCACACCGTCACTGGTGTCCAGCAACTCCCGCTTTTTCTGCAAGCGCGCAATGATCGAATGACACGGCACCTGAATCGGTCGCTTTTGCAGAGACTTGAGAATCGGGTGTTGCGGAGATAAGGTCTGAACGCTGCGACATCCCATGTTGCTAAATTTATGGAGCTCCGGCTGTAAATCATGATGGGCATTCAGGCGGATGTCCAGAGTGACCGCGTCCAGACTGTGGGTAGGATTGACCAGCATTCCTATGGCTCGAACAATCGGAACCTGAGCGATAGAGCTCCCTTGGTGAGGTGATGCGACAAATACGACACGTTGGATAAAGTCGACGCGTTTGAAAACCATGGAGTCGCGGATCAAATCCTTCGTCCCCTGCTTCAAAGGGAGTTGCTCCAGCGGACGAGTAAAAAAAGCGCGATAGATGTCTTCTCCGCTATCGATCGTCTGCATCCGACCCAACAATCCGCCCATGCTGTGTCCGACGAGAACCATGCGTTTCATCTGCGGGTTCCGATGACTCGGATCGTAATGGTCGCGGGCCATGGCAAGCATGCGTCGCAGCTTCGCAGCCGAGGCATACACAGGAAGTCCTGTGGGGTAGAGGAAATACCAGCACTGATACTTTTTTCTCAAGTAAGGATCCCGCAAGACTTCGTTCATCGCATTTTGCCAGACACGAGGATCGCTCTTCAAGCCATGGACAAAAACCAAAGGGATTTTTTCCGGATCATAGACATCAGGCACATAGATTCCCGTATCTTCGAGGTAGCGGTCGGAATCGATCAATCCATGAAATGCGATATCCTGAAACAACTTGCCGCGCAAACTGCGATGCAAAGGCGTGGTGAGATCGAACGCCAGAGGATACATCTTCCCGCCTAACCAAGCGTGATCGACATTGCGCGTGTGGTAAAACCGCAACGCCATGTGCCCCGACGTATCAACATCTAGAACAGCGGTGGCGGGCAAGTGCCGACCATTGAGTGGGAAAAGTTTTTTGCCTGTTGCCTTTTCCGCTCGGAATTCCTGACTCATCACCACAGGAATGCCCCAGCCTTTTTGCGCGGCAAGAGAATGAACCTCGTCCCCTCCTTCCGGTTGGTGAATGATGCTGATTTCATCAAAATCCTTGGGATCAAGCTGCAACAACTCGTTCGTGCCGCCATCGATCCGGATCTCATGCGCTCCCGCGGAAATGACCCCACGCCATGCCGCAAGCTCGTGCTGGTGCAGGATCATTTCCAGACATTCACGCACCTGCTCGTTGTAGGTTTCCCTTGCATTCGCGGATCGGTTTTTTAGCAAATCAGCCATCGAATGCCGAAAATGGAAATCACTCCGCGCTCGAGATTGGGACAGTTCGCGGACATTCGACGGAACACAGGAACAGAGCCATTGACAACCGATCGCGATCAAAGCAAACACCATCGCTCGGGACACCCATCGTGCATTCATCCAAACTCGCATAACATCTGTTCGTTTCCCATCGTTCGCGATGTCCTCGCGTGACAAGACCGCATGCTAATCGGATCGCTGACGTTTATCCAGAGCGAACTAACCAGTCGCCCGTCATCAAATTTTCTCGAAAAAAATCTTTCTCCATGCCACCCTCACTGTGTGACGAGACAATTCGCGGTTTTTTCTCCAAGCCACCTGACGGCAGTAGCGGTGGGGTTTTTTGTGATGAGCGTGCTGATCGTTTCGGCGCGTCGCTCGCCCGAGGTGGCAAAGCCGATCGCCCGCGCGGTTCTCGCCTTTTTTTGTCTCACCGCCTACGGATACTCCCAGTTTGCATGGAGCACTTGTCCGCATCCCGTCGATCTGGATAACTCCCTGCCCTTTCATCTTTGTGACATCACGGCTTTTCTTGCGGGCTACGCTCTGCTGAGTCGTAGGTCCTGGGCGCAGGAACTCACTTATTACTGGGGACTGGCTGCCACCCTGCAGGCACTCATCACACCTGCCCTGATGTATGATTTTCCCCATTTGACGTTTTTCACCTTTTTCCTCCATCACTTTGCGATCGTCGGATCCTCGCTGTTCATTCCACTGTGCGATGGATGGAAACCTGCACAGCCATGGTGGAAGGGGCCGCGCAGAGCTTTTGTATGTGTCAATCTTTACCTCCTCGTGGCAGGGATATTGAACGCAACGCTAGGCACGAACTTTGGCTTCGTGGCGCATCCACCGGAAAATCCCAGCCTCATCGATCATCTGGGACCATGGCCGGTTTATCTGATTTGGTTCGAGGTCATCGGTTGGATTCTTTTCACTCTGTTGACGCTACCTTGGTTGCGGAAAAATCCTACGATTGGCGGAATCGCGAGTTGAATTTTTTTCCAAAGCACGCGATGCTCCCGCGCGCATGTCCTCACCTACCTCACGACCCGTTGGTAAAAAAGTTTTGCTCATGGGCACTTGCCTGTGCGACGCATTTTTTGATGACGTGGCAAAAGCCACTGTCGAAGTGCTGGAGCATCTTGGCGTGGAAGTGATTTTCCCAGAAAACCAGACATGCTGCGGACAGCCCGCATTCAACTCCGGCGACTGGAATGCTTCTCGCAAGGTCGCACTTCATACCGCTTCGGTATTTGCGGGAGATTTGCCGGTGATCGTTCCCTCAGGGTCCTGCGCGGCCATGAATTTCCACGGCAACAAATTGCAATTTGAAGAGTGTCCTGATGCCAGTATCGACTCGCTCGCTCAACGCACATGGGAAATCATGGACTACCTCGTTCACGGTCTTGGCGTCACAGAATGGCAAGGCAAATGCGATCAACCGACGAAGATTGCCTTTCATCGCTCCTGCCACTCGCGAGGAACTTGCTCCGGTGAATCCACCCGCACACTGCTTTCCTCGATTGAAAACGTTATCTTGTTGCCGTTTGGACAGAGCGAGCAGTGCTGTGGTTTCGGCGGCACCTTCTCGGTGACTTTTCCTCACATTTCAGGAAAAATGGGCACGCTTAAGCTCGATCACATTCTCGAGCAAGAGCCTGATCTTCTTATCAGCGGCGACATGTCCTGCCTGATGCACCTCTCCGGACTGGCCACGACCCAAGGTCGCCAAATTCCTATCAAACACGCGATCCAAGTCCTGCGCGACTCGATGCAACGCTGATCATTCCTACACATCCGAACATGTTTCAATCCCTTGCTGACTCCCTCGACAAAACCTTCCGCAACCTTCGCGGCGTAGGAAAAATTTCCGAGTCCAACATCAGTGACGCTCTCAGGGAAATTCGTCTTGCGCTACTGGAAGCCGATGTGGAGTTCTCCGTAGCCCGCGATTTCATCAATCGCATCAAGGAGAAAGCCCAAGGAGTGGACGTCTTGAAGTCCCTGAAACCAGGCGAGCAAATCGTCAAAATTTTCCACGATGAATTGGCTGCCTTGCTCGGCGGTGACAATGCCCCTCTCGATCTCAATCCTCCCGCTCGCATTCTGCTCTGCGGACTGAACGGTGCCGGCAAGACCACTACGGCTGCCAAACTGGCGTATCGCCTCAAGAAAGAAGGTCGTCGCCCCGTGCTGGTTGCGATCGACCTCTATCGACCCGCCGCCATCGAACAACTCGCGACGCTGGCACGACAGGCGGAAGTACCCTGTTACACGCCCACCTCAGGAGAAACCGATCTGGTCAAGGTTGCCAAAGACGCCTTGAAATGGGCCGAGACTCAGGACCACAGCGTGATGATTTTTGACACTGCCGGACGTCAGGAATTGGACGAGGCTTTGATCGTGGAGCTGAAAAAACTCCATCAATTCCTCACTCCACGGGAGACTCTGCTGGTGGCCGACTCCGCTGCCGGACAGCAGGCGGTCTCGGTAGCGACCCATTTCAACGATGCGGTTGGATTGACCGGCATCATTCTCACCAAGCTCGATGGCGATGCCCGCGGCGGCGCCGCACTCTCCATGCGTGCAGTCACTGGCAAACCGATCAAGTACATCGGCGAAGGCGAAAAAATCGATCAACTAGGAGAATTCCATCCCGTCCGCATGGCGGATCGCATTCTTGGGATGGGTGACATCGTCGGCATGGTGGAAAAAGTCGCCGACAAAATCAACGAGGCGGATGCCATGCGCAGCGCTCAACGCATGGCCGAGGGCAAGTTCGACTTCACCGATTTCCTTGATCAGATGAAAATGATCCAGAACATGGGTCCACTCGAAGGCTTGCTAGGATTGTTACCCGGTTTCAGCAAAATCAAAAAACAACTGCCCTCGAATGCCTTTGACGGCAAGAAAATGAAGCGCACCGAGGCGATCGTGCTGAGCATGACCCACGATGAAAGACGCCGCCCTGAAATCATCCGTGGCAGCCGGCGCAAACGCATTGCCAATGGTTCGGGCACCAGCTTGCAAGAGGTCAATGCCCTGCTCAAACAATTCGGACAAATGCGTGAGATGATGCGTTCACCTCACAAAATGAAAAACATGATGAAAGCCATGTCCGGCGGCGCGGAGAGCATGGGAGATCTAGGGAACATCATGCGAGGCTTCGGCAAAAAGTAGGATTCCTTGCCCAACAAGCCGTTCGCAACAACGGCGCACCGACCAGCGATCTGAGGCTTTTTTCCTCATGGCATGAGTGATTCTGGAGTGACGGGTCGAAGATCCAAGGGGCAAAAAAGAACTTGCATCGGCTCCATTCGTGCCGTAACCAAGGTTCCGCCATGAAAAGAAAGATCATCCTTCCCTTCTTCATAGCAGCCGTGTGCGTGCTTCTTGATTCCTGTGCATCTGACGCCCTGTCGCATGCATTTCACGGAAAAACCCAGGAAGATTGGCAAGTCAGCACCGTGCAGCACGGTAAGGCATCTTGGTATTCGGTGAGAACCAATTCAGGCACCAGAACCGCCAGCGGAGAACGGTTATCCAACCATGCCGCCACCGCCGCCCACAAGACGCTCCCGATGGGAACCCGCGTTCGAGTCACCAACATGACGAATGGGAAATCAGAAATCGTTCGGATTACGGATCGAGGCCCTTACACCCATGGACGCATCATTGATGTGACGGTCGGTTGCGCGGAGCGACTCGGCTTTTACTCACGGGGTGTTGCATCCGTCAAAGTCGAGGTCCTTGACCGCAAGCATTGACCCGCCCACAGATTCTCCCTTGGAACTAAGGCATCGAGACAAGTCACACACCACCCCAAAAAATCGGGTCTCCTTTGTTTCTTGATCCACATCGGAAAGAGCATGCCTTGCGCACCACTTTTTCTCTTAGCGGCCGATCTGAAAAAATCAGACTCCATTTTTCCACCAGAGGAGTCCAGCACCTTGCCCATCGCTACTCTCTAGAATTTCGGCACTCTACAATTCGAATTTCGAGAAAAAATGCGCGTTTTCGACACCACACCACCCATAAAATCGGACATTTACCGAAAAAGTTTCAATTTTTGATTGCATTTCCATCAAGACCACCCCATGTTTGGGTCCTCAACCCCAATTTTCGATCATCATGGCAAATCAAGAACCAATGGACGGTGCCCAGGCACTCATCAAAACTCTCGATGAATTAGGCATCGAGTATGTATTCGGCTACTCTGGAGGCGCCGCGCTCCCCATCTTTGACGCGCTGGAGACGGTAAAGACCAACATGAAGTTTGTCTTGGTTCGTCATGAACAGGGTGCTGTTCACATGGCTGATGGTTATGCTCGCGCCACGGGGAAACCCGCATGCGTTCTGGTTACCTCAGGCCCAGGAGCGGGCAATACCGTAACGGGGTTGATGACAGCCCAAATGGACTCGGTCCCCATGATCGTTCTCTGCGGCCAACAGGTCACGTGGATGCTGGGCAAAGATGCTTTCCAAGAAGCCGATATCTTCGGCATCACGATGCCCGTGGTGAAACACAACTTCCTGGTCAAAAACACCAATGATCTGCCCAAGGTTGCTCGCGAGGCCTACCACATCGCCACGACCGGACGCCCTGGCCCGGTATTGATCGATGTCCCCAAGGATGTTTCTCAATCACCCTTCACCGGCGATATGGAGCCAGAAATCGACCTCCCAGGCTATCATCCTGAAGAGGCCTACGAGATTTGCCCCAAGGCCATCGATGAAGCGGTGCAAATCATCGCTCAGGCAAAACGTCCCGTCATTTTGGCTGGTCAAGGCGCCATGATTTCTCGGGCGGGCGAAGAACTGTTGAAATTCGCTGAGACCCTCAACTGCCCCGTAACCAGCACATTGTTGGGCAAAGGAATCTTCCCGGAAACTCATCGTCTCTCACTGGGCATGATCGGTATGCACGGCACCGCATACGCCAACAAGGCCATTTGCGAAGCGGATCTGATCTTCAATGTCGGTTCGCGTTTCGACGATCGCATCATCGGCAAGCCACACATGTTCGGTCGTAATGCAAAAATCGTCCATGTCGATATCGACAACGCCGAGATGAACAAGATGATCCGTCCTGATGTGCAGATCGTGGGCGATGCGAAGGCTGCTCTGCGCGAACTGAACAAACGCATTTCGAAGCTCGATACAGCGGAATGGAACACCCACCTCGATGGCTACAAGAAAAAATATCCACTGAGCTACAAAAAGCAAGGTGGTCTGCGCATGCAACAGGTGATTCAGGAGCTTTACAAACAAACCAAGGGCAAAGCCATCGTATCCACGGACGTCGGGCAGCACCAAATGTGGGCAGCACAGTTTTTCCTCAACGACCGTCCCTACGAGTGGCTCTCTTCCGGTGGAGCCGGCACGATGGGATTTGGGTTTCCTGCAGCGATCGGCGCTCAGTTCGCTTGTCCTGACAAAACGGTCATCTCCATTTCCGGAGACGGCGGATTTCAAATGACTTTGTTTGAGTTGGCCACCGCAGCGATTCATCGACTGCCCCTCAAAATCGTGGTTCTTAACAACCACTATCTCGGCATGGTGCGCCAGTGGCAGGAATTGTTCTTTGATGATCGACTCAGTGGAGTGGATCTCGTGGGCAATCCTGACTTCTGCAAACTAGCCGCCGCCTACGGCATCCCCAGCGTTAACATCAAACGTCCGGCGGATGTTTCCCGCATGATCAAAAAAGCCTTGGCTTACAATGATGGTCCCATTTTGATTCATGCTGAGTGCATCAAAACGGACAATGTTTTCCCCATGATTCCTGCTGGTGCCGCGCTCGAGGACATGCTGACCGAACCTCCGAAACACAAGATGGCAAAACCCACCGGTTCCACGTGATCTTTACGCAACTTTTTACTAACGAATTATCGAAACCACTCTTTCCCATCACGTTATGCAAACCATCGTTACCACCGATACTCCCGTCGCTCCCTCCCAACACCAAGCGGTGCATACGCTCTCGGTGCTTGTGAACAACCGCCCCGGCGTATTGATGCGCATTTGCCAGGTTTTCGCCCGCCGCGGATTCAACATCGACAGCCTGGTCGTTTCCCAAGGTCGTGATACGCGTTTCTCCCGCATGACAATCGGCATTGTGGGTGACCCGAACGGACTTGAACAGATCATCAAACAGGTTCACAAACTGATCGATGTCATTCATTGTTTCGAGCACACCAGCGATGATTCGGTGGTGCGTGAATTGCTGATGATCAAAATCGCCTGCACACCCTCCGACCGCGCACAAGTATTGCAGATTTGTGAGCACTTCAATGGAAAAACGGAGGACCTGACACCGACCAGCATCATCATCATGATCACCGGAGAAAGCTCCAAGGCAGATGCAGCGATCACGATGTTCTCGCAGTTCGACATCATCGAAACCGTTCGTACTGGCAAAGTGGTGATGGCGCGAGGCGAGCAGCCCACATGATTTTTTTACGATCCATCCTCTCCCCCTCCGATCGTCATGGAAAACTGGAAAAGCGATCTGCCGTTCTACGTCATAGGTCATCGCAATCCTGACACCGATGCCATCTGCTCGGCGATCGGACACGCTGCTTTGCTCCGTCTCACCGGAGAACCTTCGGCTACCGCTGCACGCTGCGGAGAAATCACCTTGCGAACCGCATGGGTTCTTCAAGAAGCAGGTCTGGATGCCCCCGTGTTGATCGACGACGTTCGCACGACTGCAGGGATGATGTGTCGCCGCGATGTCGTGAAGGTTTTGCCGCACGATACTTTTCTGACCGCATATCAGCGCATGGTGGAAGCTGGAGTGCGCGCCGTGCCGGTTGTTGATGAAGAGAACAAAGTTGCTGGTATCTTACGATATCTCGATTTGTTGGAACTATTGGTTCCCGCACAGACCGAAGGCATCGCTGTTCGAACCGTTCAAGTCGCCTTAAAAAACATGGCGTCTACCTTGAATGCAGAAAATATCGGCGCCACTTGCCCCGAGAGCGAAGACGAGGAAAATCTCATCATCCTCGTGGGTGCATCCTCACAAGACACCGTGGAAAAGCGCCTCCAGAAAGCTTGTGAAGACGGCACCATCGGTCGTTTTCTTGTCATTTGCGGCGATCGACCCTACGTGCATAAAATGGCCATTGATTCCGGTGTGCGTGCACTGTTAATCACGGGTGGTTACAGCATCGATCCTGTTTTGGAAAAGCTCGCGCGCGAAAAAAACATTTGCGTGCTCATGGCAAAACAGGACACGGCATCCTGCACTACACTGATCCGCTGCTCTCGCACGGTGCGTCATGTGTTAGACTCGGGATTCATCAACGTTTCCGAACACGAGCCCGTATCCTTGTTGAAAAAACGCCTTACCACCACGGCGCAGGAACTGTTCCCAGTGGTAGATTCCGATGATGAGCAACTGCTAGGTGTGGTATCCAAATCAGACCTGATCAATCCACCTCGCCTGCGCTTGGCATTGGTGGATCACAATGAATACGCGCAAGCGGTGAGAGGCGTGGAGGAGGCGGAAATTGTCGAAGTGATCGATCACCACCGTCTCGCCGGGAATCTGGTCTCAAGAGAACCCATCCGTTATCTCAACGAGCCTGTTGGATCGACTTCCACACTGGTGGCCAGAAAATTCTCCCATAGGGATCTTACCCCCGCGCCAGGTGTATCGCTTTGTCTCCTGGCGGGCATCGTGTCAGATACGCTAAATCTCACCTCCCCCACTACCACAGACCTAGACCGGGACATGCTGATCTGGCTCGCCGGGCTCGCAGGTGTCGATGCCGCAGAATTTACGCGTAAATTTTTCGCAATTGGATCATTGCTAGCCAATGGCAGCGTGGATGACATCGTCAATGCCGATCGCAAGGAATTTTCCGATGATGGTCTCAAGATTTCCATTGCGCAGGTGGAGGAGCTCGGCATGGAGGCTCTGCCTGCAAGAGAAGAAGAACTTCTCCAGCATCTCAGTCACTTAGCGGACAAAGAACGGTTGGATCTGATCTGTCTGGTGATTACGGATGTAACGGAACACTTCAGCCACATCCTCGCTGTAGGGAATCCTACGCTGATGGATGCCCTGCCTTACCAGCGTATCCATGAGCACTCCTTCTCTGCTCCAGGCGTTGTAAGCCGGAAAAAACAGATATTTCCTGCTGTTTGCCAGGCGATTCGTATGGCACGTCGATAAAAGTACGCTTGGTTGCGTTGCGCTTCAGTCGCCAAGGCAATGGGGCCAATCTTTTCCCCTATGCCCCTTGCTCGGTAAGTTCATGCGAGGTCAAAAATTTCCGAAGAATTCTCAGGAACTGGCACGGAACATTCTACAAGGAAGTTACGAATGCCTCCCATTGCACGCCCCAGAATCCTGATCGTCACACCTGAAATCACATATTTGCCCTCGGGCATGGGGAACTTCGCCCAGCACATGTCCGCCAAAGCGGGAGGTCTGGCGGATGTATCCGCCTCCCTCGTGTCGGCCTTGTTCGAGTTGGGTGCCGATGTTCATGTGGCGCTGCCCAATTACCGCCGGATGTTTCATGGAGATGTCTTTAGCTTCCATGAAAAACAATTGCGGAAGTATTACGAAGTGCTTCCTGACGCCCACATTCACTTAGCAGAAGACAGAATCTTTTATTATCGCGAACAAGTTTACAGCGGCTATCACGATGAATCGATGAAAATCGCCTTGGTTTTTCAACGTGAAGTGATCAACCACATCGTGCCAAATGCCCGACCTGACCTCATCCATTGCAACGACTGGATGACGGGGTTGATTCCTGCCATGGCACGACGCAGGGGCATCAAGAGCCTTTTTACGGTGCACAACATTCACACACAGAAAGTCCGGCTTCCCGAGATCGAAGAGCATGGAATTGATGCCGCGGAGTTCTGGACCAACCTCTACTATGACGGGATGCCGTATCACTACGAAAATGCACGCAACTCGACCTATGTTGATCTACTCACGAGCGGGATTTTTTCGGCCCATTTCATCAATAGCGTAAGTCCTCGTTTCCTATGGGAAATCGTCGAGGGCTGGCATACCATGATACCTGACTCCGTGCGGCAGGAATTGCGACAAAAATATGCGGCTGGATGTGCACGTGGAATCCTGAACGCCCCAGATGTTTCGTATGATCCTGAAACCGATCCGCATATCCCCCACCCTTTTCATAGCGCGAATGTCATCGAAGGCAAACGCGCCAACAAGATCGCATTGCAGCGGGAGTTGCAGCTCGAGGTCAACCCGGACGCACCGCTGTTCTTTTGGCCCTCGCGTTTGGACCCCATCCAAAAAGGTCCGCAACTGTTATCCGACATTCTCTACAAGCTGGTATCGGATTACTGGCAGGAAGACCTACAAGTCGCGATCATTGCCAATGGTCCACACCAAAGATATTTTCATCAGATCGTCAGCACATTCGGACTGCAAGGAAGAGTCGCCATCGTGGATTTTGAAGAACGTCTCTCCCGCATGGGGTATGCGGGGTCTGATTTCATCATCATGCCCTCCTTGTTCGAGCCTTGTGGTCTACCGCAAATGACGGCTCCGATCTACGGTTCGCTGCCTATCGTGCACGCCACCGGCGGTCTTTACGACACGGTGCAGCACATCGACCTCCACGCGGGAACAGGCAACGGATTCCGCTTCGATCACTACAATCCAGCTGCATTGCGCTGGGCCATCGATCGTGCCATGGAATTCCATCGCCTCCCCATGGAAATGAAAGAAGCCCATCTGTGCCGAATCATGAAGGAATCCGCATTGCGCTTCAACCATCAAGAAGTGGCAGAGCAATACATCGCCATCTATGAGGAAATGCTCGCGAGACCTCTGGTCGATCGCGATGCAGGACAAACGGAATCGATTCCTCCCGTGCTGCCTATCCCCTGAGTGACCACCGCGTAGTCGCGTGAAAATCAGCGTCGATAGTTCTGAAACGGATAGGAATAAATCGTGGCGTGGATGAAGCTGTGCAAGCTGTAGTTGTTCTTTGCCGCATGAGCTACGATTTTATCCACGGCAGGCTTATCGTAATAATCCAGACCGCGCCCGAGGGCAAAGGTCAGCATCTTCACAGCAAAGGCTCGGTGAAATTCATCGGCTCGTTTGGTGGCGAGGATTTTTGACAACGAGGCGGGAGAGTCTACCATTTCGCCCGACGCGAGGCTGCCTTTGGTATCGATATCGGGGCCTTTGCGACGCGAGCCATCAACATCGAATGCTTCAAACGCAAAACCGATTCCATCCATCAACTTGTGACAGGAAGCGCAGGCAGGATCCTTGCGGTGAAGTTCCAACTGGGCCCGCAAGCTGGCCGAGCTGATCCCCTGATGGGATGCAGGCAAGGAGGGTACATTGGGAGGGGGGGGCGGTGGAGCGGCATCCAACAAGGTTTCCAGCACCCATTTTCCGCGCTTCACGGGAGAGGTTCGATTGGGGTTCGACGTCACGGCTAGAATCGAACCGTGAGTGAGGATGCCACGTCGCGCTGGATCAGGCAATTTGACTTTGCGGAACTCACTCCCCCGCACATCTGATATCTGGTAATGCCCGGCCAACGATTCATTCACAAACGTATAATCCGCATCAATCAACCGAGTCACAGGAAGATTGTTTTTCCACATATCTTCGCAAAAGACTTTGGTTTCCATGATCATTTCATCGCGCAAGGAACCCGCCGCCGCTGGGTATAGTTTGCTATCGATCGCGATGAATGCCGCATCTTGATACTGCAGCCATTGAGCAAAAAATCGATCGACCAATGCCGATGTTTTGGGACTGCGAATCATACGATCCACTTCTTCCTTGAGCAAGGGACGCAACTGTTTATTGGCAGCAAGCGACAAAGTAGAATCTTCCGGCGCCGAGCTCCACAGGAAATAGGAGATGCGCGACGCCAACGAAAGTTCGGGCACAGGCAGAATCGTCCCGGGCTTATCCAGCGAATAGACGGCGTGCAGCTCCCGGAACAAAAACTGGGGCGATATCATCGCGGCCTCCAATGCGGGACGCATAGCATCTTCCAAGCTCTGCTTGTCTTTCCGCTGGGCTTTCACGAGTCCTGCATAACTGGCGATTTCCGCATCCGTTGCGGGACGGCGGAAAGCATGGGAGAGGAAATTTCTCAGGATCGTTGCCATGTATGCGTCATCGTTCTGACCATCCTTGCGATCAGGAAATAGCAACAGGTTGCGCTTGCGTTGCTGATCGAGGGGCCCTTCGAGAGTGATCGAATGCACGAGCAGATTGCGGTCCGCCTGGGTCTTTTCGTCCCAGTGATCATTGAGATACTCTACCCCCATCGCATGCTGCTCCTCAGTCAATTCGGCGGTGATGGCAAAATCTTTGCTGTCCGTGTTTGCGACCGTAATTTCATTGATCACCGAACCTAACAAGATGCGGGCCTTCACCTTTTCATCGCCGGCCTGTTGACCACTGAGACGAAAAGTAATGCGGTATTTGCCCGGCTTCACATCGAGCTGCATGGACCTACGGCCGCTAATGCACATCGTGAAGATGTCGTCCTCATAGGCCGGACTACCTTTCATCATACGTGGATCAATCAGTCTTTTAGGAACCGCGGCGATTCCATAGGCCTTATCCAGTGCTTGCGACGCCGTATTCAAGTAGGCCTCGAGGTGTGTGGGCGAGAGCGTAAGAACATCTGCCATGTTGTCGAATCCGTATCCTGAATCATCAGGAGGCAGCAACTGGGTATCAGGAACCACACCGATCAAATCACGAACCGTGTTGCGGTATTCGAAAAGATTCAACCTGCGGAGCGTGACACGACCGGGATCAGGATTTTTGGGGTCGACAGGAAAAACCGCGGCATCAATCCAAGCAATCAATCTGCGCCGTTCATCCGTGGATGGCTGATCCTTGTCGATGGGAGGCATGAGCTCGTAGGCGAGATTTTCTCTCACTCGTTTCCATGCATCGCGTTTGGCCTGCATTGTGGCAATATTGGTAAAAGCATCAAAAGAGAAATCCCCTTTTTTGACACCGTCTGCATGACAATCGAAGCAGTAGTTTTCCAGAATGGGTACGATTTCCTTGTCCCACTCCTTTGCCAAATCAGCATGCAAAGGAAGAACAGACAACAGCAACCACCAACACCACTTCATGCGAGAACTCATACGAAAGCGAAAAAATCTTCTTTTCACAAGCTGTGACGGAAAAGTGTCATGTCGATTCGACCGTGCGCTACCGCAACTCTTTCAGAAGACAAGAGTGACTCTTTCTGCCGCAGCCTCACCTCGTCTGCGCCACCCCAAAAACCGCCCAGCCCACCATCACTTGTCACCACCCGGTGACAAGGAACCTCAGGAGCGAAAGGATTGCGCCTCAAAGCTTGTCCAACAGCTCGGGCCGAACGCATCCCCAGCGCCTGCGCCACATCCGCATAACTGACGACCTTACCCCTAGGAACCGATCTCACCACATCATACACGCTTTGAGCAAAAACTGAGAGCTTGTTTTCCGTCGCCATGTCGTTACCATAGCGCAGAACCCATATGAAACAACCTATGAAAATCGCTTTCCCTTTGATGGCCGCGTTTACCTGCATTTCCCACGCCGATGACCTCGATTACGGGGTATCCAAAGCGGAGTGGTTTTCTTATGGAAGCTTGGACGCCAGCGATCGCTCCCATGAGTTGCAGATGCAGCAATGGCGCATGCAAACCCCCTTCAGCCAACCCATCAAACTGGCAGATTCTTTCTACCTGATGCCCGCCATCCGTTATGAAATCATTGATTTCGAAGGCGTAAATCCAGAAAAACGAGCCTTCCAAGATGAATTGCATATGGTCGAATTACCGCTGCTATTTGTTTATAAACCCGGGGAATCACCCTGGAACTACAATGCGCGCTTGAGCCCAGGCATTTCGTCAGACATGCACTCGATTAGCATGGATGATGTGTTTTGCGATGCCAGACTCGGCGCAACCTATCAAGTGAACGACCGCCTCAACATCAATTTCGGAATTTCCTACACGCGCGCCATCGGAGAGCCTCAGATCTTTCCTTACCTCGGATTTGTCTATGAAATGAACGACCAATGGCAATTTGCATGGCGCGGATTTTCCCTCGAAGCCCGCTGCCACCTCAGCGAGTCATGGATCTTCCGCCTAAAAAGCGAAGCGGCCGGTGGCTACTGGAACATCGATACGCCGAGCTCAGACTATCTCACCTTGCAAAGGTATCGAATGGGATTCACTCTCGAACACGAAGTCCAAGACGATCTGTGGGTGATCGCTGGTGCTGGTTACACGCTCGCCAATGAAGCGAGTTGGCTCAACGCATCGGGCGATACCTTGCGCGATACAGAATACGACAACGGCTTTTATTTCAACCTGGGCCTGCGATTGCGCGACTGGTGAGTGGCTTCCACTTCGGCTTGTTTTGCCCGTTTTTTTATCTCCAGTTCCGCCCACTGGGTGCGGCTTACGATATGACCCACACATGATTTTTTGCCGCAACGGCATGGATGCTCCTCCCATGTATCGACGTCAAATCCGTAATCAAAGGATAGCTCTTCCCCCTCTTTTATAGCGCGGAGCGCATGAATAAAAATACGCGATCCATCGATCCATGCTTCGCAATTCGGTTCGCATGAATGATTGATCAAGCGGGCGGTGTTCCATGGCAGATTGCCATCGAGATCGTATTGATCATCCACGGTGAAGATGTAAACGGCGGCATCACCATGCTTTTCGGCTCGCTCCGCTTGGATGTGAGCACGCCGATCACTCTCCTCCTTGTCGATCAACTCACCGACATACTCGATGATCTTTTCCCCTTTTTTGATCGGTCGGCTCGCATACACGCCCCGCCCGTGAATCGCAGAGTTCCGCACTTCACAGAGTTCGCTCTGCGCTTCTTCCCATAGTTTCTTCATCTTGCGGATCAGCTTAGCCGTTTTTTCCGCCTTCGATTTTTGTTTGCCCATGCCCTCTCGTTTTCCGATTACTGATTCAACCATTCCTCTTTGGGTATCGCGCGTCGCTGGATCGCAGGCAGTTCCATGTCTGCTGGGAGACTGATGAAAAGACTGCGCATGTCTTGTACGGTTAGACCAGCACCATCAATGAAAGTCCATTGTGGTTTATCCTTGTCAGCAATCGCAACTTGGAATCCTTTGCTCTCGATCACCATCGACTCTTGTTTTTGAATCACGCGATAACGGACTTCCGTGGGAACTAGCAACAACCACTTGGTATTGACCAATGTTTCCACTTGCTTGCCATCCACCAATTCCACTTTTTTACCGGGAAAGACTTCATACACCTTGGGGAAGCCGTATGTCTTGAAGGAGATCATGCTCGTGCCTTGGCGCACCATTTCGGCCACTGCTTCGTCGAACTGTTTCTCGAGTGCTTGCTCACTGCCCAACTTGCGACTCAATCGCTCTTTCCACTGTGGATACATTCGATCCAAGGATGTTTTCATTTTTCCCAACACTGCCTGACGGCCCAGGTCATTGACAGCAGCAATGGCGGAATTCACTACCTCCAGCGGTGCGGTGGTCTGCGAATGAGCACCATACATCAATCCAAGGAACGTAAAAATCACGCATAAAATTTGCATGTGCTTGGTATGGCCTTGGCGACGGGCAGCGTCAAGCACGGGATGCGGAGGATGATCTCCTAGAAAAAAATTCCTTTATGGCATTTTTCTCTTGCCAGAATGGCACGCAGGACTAGAATCCGCCCCCCATGCCAGGTCCATCAGGCACATCCAAAACAAGAAAAGCTGTCGCCAAACGATTCAAGATCACCGGCACAGGCAAAGTTCTACGTCGCAAACAAGGCAAGCGCCACATTCTTCAGAAGAAGAGTTCGAAGCGCAAGCGCGCCCTCGGGCGTGCGGGTCTGGTTTCCGATGCTGACATCAAAAATGTCAAAGAGAACCTGCCTTTCGGTTAATTGAGTCGCAGTGACAACTGCGCACCCACCCGCGGTTCGGGTGGACTCCACACAGCCTACCCCGTCACAAGGGTCACTCGTCAGGCGAGACTGTGGGAGTTAAGAAAACAAACAGCCTGCCGATAGAAAACACACCTACATGTCAAGAGCCACCAATTCCCCGGCCAGTCGCAAACGCCGCAAGCGTACGCTGCTCCGTGCGAAAGGTTTCCGCGGTTTCCGTTCGAAACTTTTCCGCTACGCTAAAGACGCTGTTCGTAAGGCGCAGACTTACGAATATCGCGACCGCAAAAAGCGAAAAGGTCAATTCCGCCGTCTGTGGATCGCGCGTATCAGCGCCGCCGTCCGCAACGAAGGTCTTACCTACTCGCGTTTCATCGAAGGCCTCAAGGCAGCTGGTATCGAAGCTGACCGCAAGATCCTCTCGGATCTGGCGATCACTGATGCCGCCGCGTTCAGCGCCATCGTGGCACAGGTCAAGAAAGCCCTGGAAGCGAAAGCCGCCGCTTGATCCACTTCTGAGTATCATAGCACTCATCTCAAAACACCGCTCGGTTCGCCGCGCGGTGTTTTTTTTGTCTACAAATCCTATGAGAAAAAAGCTACTCGCAGAACCGTGTCACTTGCCGAATCTGCGGGCATGATAGTGATAAAGCTGGGCTTTGCGTTGTGCTGCCGTGTGATGGCCATAGGACAACTCTTCACCAGTGCGAATGGCATAACAATTCAAGGCCATCCCTTGCAAAGCGCTGCGATGCTCTGGGTGATTTTTCAAAATGCAGATGCGTCCTGCATCCATGAACAGCAAACCTTCATCGAGCACTTCGATGACTTTCGATGAGACCACCACCTTATTCTTGCCTTGATCACGATCCAGCAAATCACTGCCCAGTTTTTCGGGCACAGGTGTGGATTTCACGATCTCATCTTCCACGTCAGCAAGCCCCCTGATATTCTTTTCCGCGATGAACTTAGCCTTCCACTTTGCCAGTTCTTGGAGATACACCTGATTGATCTCCTTTTGTCTCACAGCACGCTTCTCCAGAATCATCTTTGCCTCACGCGGCAGAGCCTCCTCTTTGGGCATAGCGGATAACACAGCGGCTTTTTCTTCAGGATCCAGATCAGGAGATGGATTCAAACCCGTTGCTGTTTTGCTGGCTGCAAGTGCAAGTGCCGTGTCATTCCGATCCAGCGCTTTTTTCGCCAATGCCTGGAGTTCTGTAGCGGTATTCACATCCAATCGCGACAAGGCCGCTTGCTTCTTTTCTGACAAGCTTGCCACTGGATCGGGCTGTTGAGCCGTGGCTGCCAAAGTCATACAAAACAGGACCAAAAAACCGATGCGGGGGAATCTGTTCATGGACTACGAATCTAACTAAAAACCGTAAACAGTCGATAAAAAAACACATGCAACCATTCAAGGCGATCCTAGAGGGAAAGAATCTTCCTTGAGAGAAACGCAGGATGGCCATCAAAACAAGTTTTGACAGAATTTCAGAATTTTTCAGAATTTCGCCATGGCCATGGTGCCGCTATCACCATTCCGAACCGATTCATGCAAGCTTCCTGTGTAAGGGGGCATCTCCTTCTCGAAGCATTCGGATCATTCAGAAATTCTGTCAACTCGGCTTGCCCGTATCGAGAAAAACCGATCCTCTTTTACCGTCTTATAGGGTAGGGTATTCCTTAACTTGATATCCGTGACCAACCATTGCATCACAAAAATCCAATTTTTAAAGCAACTAGGAAAAACTTCCTCTGGGATCATCCGAACTTTTGGATGGATCAAAAATGGAGCGGGCGATGAGATTCGAACTCACGACATCCACCTTGGCAAGGTGGCGCTCTACCACTGAGCTACGCCCGCTTTCGCGATACGCGAAATTCGCGTGCGAGGAAGATAGAAACTTTCCACGAACGCGCAAGAAAAAACATCACAAATGATGAACTTTTTTCTGATGCCCTTGCTCTTCGCCGCTTTTCAAGCTTAGATGTCCTTACGCATGCAAGACAAACTCGCGCAAATCATCGCTACCAAACATCGGGAATTGGAAACACTGTTGCCCAAAGCCGCCCTACTGAAAGCCGCGGCATTGCAACGCAATGACTTCCGTGGATTCCGCGCCGCACTCGATCGCGGTCCTCACCAACTGGGCGTGATCGCTGAAGTAAAAAAAGCATCTCCATCCGTGGGCGTGATTGATCCGTCCTTCGATCCCGTGAAACAATCGCAACTTTACCTTCAGGGCGGAGTCTCGTGCATGTCCATCCTCACAGACGAGGAATATTTTCAAGGCTCGCTTGCCTATCTCACCAGAATATCGGAATTCTCCCCCGCCCCTCTGTTGCGGAAGGATTTCACGATTCATGAAGTGCAAATTCACGAAGCCGTTGTCGCTGGTGCCGATGCCATTTTGCTCATTGTCGCCGCACTCGATGACAACACCTTGAACCATCTCTATCACACCGCCAAGGACCTCTCACTCGACGTGCTCGTCGAAGTACACGACCTCCCAGAAATGGAACGCGCACTGGAACTAGGAGCTGATCTCATCGGTATCAACAACCGCAATTTGAAAACATTCGAGATCGACCTTGCTACTACCGAAGCGCTGGTCGATGAAGTGCCAGACGATGTTCTTCTCGTCTCTGAATCCGGCATCAAAACGCTCAGTGATGCCCAGCGCGTTCTCGATGCCGGTGCTAATGCAGTTCTTATCGGCGAGTCTCTGATGCGCGCGCACGATCCTGCAAGGGAAATCCAGGCCTACCTCGAACTACTCGCAACAGATCAACGCGAAATCTGAATCGATTTTCACCGCTGTGTTCACAACCCGAATGATCAACACCTTGCATCCCAGTTGAACCAAGCAACACCATGAAAATCGAAACCAAGGCATGCCTCCTCTTTTTAGCCACATTTTTTTATCTTTCCCTCATGCCATGTAAAATACGATACAGTCGTATTTAACGAAGTAGAAAAGGCAGCATCCTCCGCAGAATTCACGAAAGTGACAACTACCGATGCGAATGGATCTGTCGATCCCGGAACTGCAGCGCTGAAACGACCCATCCGTGTATTCCACAGGTATAGCGAAGATCTTCAATTCAGATCGGAAGGAACGAGCCGTATCATCAAGTCTCGACAGATCGAAGTGAGGTTCCCAGATGCCATCGATCGCGACGAAGCATGCACGCTTCGGATCGAGGGGAGATTGACCCGAGACGATGGCAAGAGGATCCCCTTCCGCATCCACAAAAAAAGCGACTCCAGAGGGAGTCGCTTTTTTATGATTTCTTACTAGAGCGGAAATCGGATTACTTCGCAGCCACAGGCTTCATCGAGATAGGATCGATCATGGTAGATGGATCAACTTTTTCACCTGGTAAGGTTTTTTCGTAGGATTTCAATTCTTCCGCGTTCACGGGAGCTGAGGGGTTAGGGCGTTTAGCGGCCAGATCAATGGCGGCCTGAGCCATTTCCGGAGAAACCACATCACCTACCGAATTGCCGAAGCTATTGCGGACGAAAGTCATGATGTAAGCGAGGTCCTGAGCGCTCATGCCGCCACCTTGGGCTGGCATCACACCGGCACCAAATACCTTACCTGTGCTGGTGGGGCCTTGAAGGCCATTCAAAATCACTTGGGAAAAGCGCTCGCTGTGACCTGTGGCCCATGCCGAACCGGCGAGTGAAGGATAGTTCGCACCGTCACCTTTGCCATCGGCGCCGTGGCAACCGTTGCACTTGGCACTGTAAAGCGATTGTCCTTTTTTCACATAGAGATCAAGAATGGGCTTGGGTGGCAGAGCCACATCATCAGCCATGCCTGGGGCTTTGCCGCGGACGTAGTTCGGCTTGATCGAAGCTTGGTAGTCAAACATACCACCAGAGGTTTTTCCGAGCACGGCACCACCGACGATCAGCATGAAGGCGCAAAGACCAAATGCCGCGATGGACAGAGGCTCTTTGTCCGCGCCGGGATTGCGAAACTCGCGCGAAGCAGCGGCCGTAGCACGGTTGCTGTGCACGCTCGTAACGTTGATCACTTCGTCCAGATCAGGGCGGCTGTTGGATGATGGAAGAGAGTCGTTTGACATGGGAAAAGGTAAAAGGTGTTAGAAAAATCTCAAGAAATCATTTCTCCGCTGGCTTGGGTGGCGCATAGTTCATCGATGCGGGAACGGTGTCGTTTTTCTTCATCGACATCAGATAGCTCACCAGAGCACGGGCTTCAGGCTTCGGATTCGGTATCGATTGTCCTGCTTTTGGCGCCTCGAACAGGAACGACATCGACGGGCAGGTTGACCAGCGCATGTCCACTGTGGCACGAGGGTTGAAGAGGTGGGCATACAGCAAGGATTCGGGAGAAACCTTCATCGAATCAGTAAAGGCATCACCCAGTTGCTCTTTTTTCGCGAGATTCTGATCGATTGCCGATTTTGCAAAACGCGATCCGACATTGGACAAGTCGGGACCGATCCGCATCAAGCCGATCTGAGCGAACGATTCGTCCTTGTAATCGAAGGCGTTTGACTCGCGGCGTGTATCGCCACGATCGGGATCGGCTTTGAAGCCGGCCCATCCATCGCGGTGGATGTCATTTCCGGCATAAGTGGGGCGAACCACCTGCGTGTGGCAGACGTAGCAACCGTTCTGAGCGTAGACCTTGGCCCCATTGGCGATCTGCCCCGTGCGTTTGGGGAAATACACGCCGGTCTTTTCATCAATGGCCTCGACGTAGGGAACTGGCTTCAGTTCGCGGGTTTTGAAAAACGGCAACACCACGGCAAACAACCAAGCGGCGCCGAAGGTGGCTGACATGCCCAGAGTGAAAAAGCGAATTGTCATAGCGGGAAAAATCGAGAGTTGCGAGAAAGTTAGTGGGCGATCACAGAACCAGGGCCGGCATTGTCGATATCACCTTCGGGACCGTGTGGATTCGTCAAGTGGGCGTGACCCAGCAATGTAGGATGGGAGGATCTACGTCCCAATCGCATCCACATCAAGAGCAAGTGAATGCAGAAGAAGAAATTGGAGAACAGCACGAAGCACCATGCGATGAGAGTAGCGATGAGGTAGGGGTAGGCATTGCGCACCGCATTGGCCCAAGGGAATTTGAAGTCCTCTTGCGCTTGACCGTGGATCAGACCGCCCAGCACGGCAAGTGAGGCCACTGCGATCACACCATACATCGAGAACAAGAAATGCATCTTAATGAGACGCTTCGATAACCACTCACGACGTGTGATACGGGGAACAATGAAGTAGATCGCACCGAACATCAAAAAACTGAAGCAGCCGTATAGGGCCAGGATGTCCATACCGTAGGAGGTGATGCTGAATTGTGAAATTTGCAAGGTTGAGTCAGGAAGGTTGACAAACACACCTGTCACCCCCAGCAGCAACATGCAAATCACACCGGCGGCGGAAAAGCGCAGAGCGGGACTGGAAGCAAACTTGTCGGGAGCAGCGAGCATCGTGCGCAGAGTGCTATAGGCAATGGCTGCCGTGGGAACGCCAATCAAAACGGTGGCAGCGGCACCAAGGTAAGGGAGGAAAAACGGAATCGGTGCACCAGCGAGTTTTTGCATGCCTGCCCAAGGACCAATGATTGCCAATGCCCAAAATCCGATCAAAGAGGTTGAGTAACTGTGGACCGGACGACCCGTAATTTTCGGAGCAAGATAATACGCCACCGCCGCAGCCGTGGGCAAGAAGAATAGGTAGGTCAATCCCGAGCGGAACCAAGCGGCCACGGCTGCAGACATCAGGGGATTCCCGCCGATCACGAAAATCAAGACAAATGCGGTAGCGAGAATCCAGGGGAACCAGACCAAAGCACCTACAGCGAACCACTGCGAAACAAACACATCTCCCGCAGCGCGGACACGGAACTGGATCATCGTCCAGACAGCAATCAGCGCGTAACTCAGCAACAACGCAGGCCAGACCATCTTGGGAAACTCCATCCATGGCACACCAGTGCCGTAGCCGAACAAGATTCCCAGTGTGCCGACGGCGATCACCAGATTCCAAGCATGTCCTGCGGCGAGAACGATGCCCGATGCACGATTTTCTTGGCGGGTCAAACGAGCGACCAACCAGATCAAAACGCCGAACGCTGCCTGACAACCCCAACCATAGACCAACGTGGAGACGTGCGCGGCAAACACACGACCTTGTGTCAGCACCGAGCAACCGTCCAGTAACTCGGGAGTCACCATTTTCGCAACTGACACAATACCCAGTAGGAGAGAAAGGACCAGCCAAACGGCACCACTGGTGAAAAAGAACATCACTGGATGACGCATCGAACGGTCGATGGCCGTGCGAAGGATGGCATCTTGTTCTGCGGATGGAGTAGGATCTTGAGACATCGGATGGTAAAGGTAGCGTTTGAAAAAATCAGTGGGGCGATTTGAGATCGCTGGCTTGCAAGGCTGGCAGACCCACCTCGCCACGGAATGCTTTGACCTGTTCGGCCGTCACAGCAGAGGCCTTATTGCCCCAGGAGTTCCGCACATACGTGAGCACGGAAGCCAGTTGGGCGTCAGAAAGGTGAGCCACGGACATCATGGGTGCGGGCAGATTGTAATCGACACCCTTGACTTCGATCGGTCCCCCAAGACCGCGCAGCGTAATGCGTATGGGGTTTTCCACGGGACCGTTGACCCACTCCGAACCTGCGAGCGGCGGTGCGAGTCCAGGAACACCATTGCCATCGGGACCGTGGCAGGCTTGGCAGAGTGCATATTCGGTTTTACCAGCATCCATGACAGCGGGATCGATGGGTGCATTGGGGTCGGTTTCTACCACTTTTACAGGCGCGGCGTTTTTGGCGGCTTCCTCGATGGACTTGGCAGCAGCTGTTCCTGGAATCACTTGCTCCGGTTTTTCCACCGCACTGGGCTTGGTGGCAGCCAACTTCTGGCCGACAAGAGCAAAAACGTCCTGGGGTTTGACCTGAACGGTTTTCCCAGCTTCCACTTCCTTATAGGAAAATTGTGCGGACTGAGCACCATTCACTTTGTCGAGATTTTCGTATCGAGAGACAGCAGCGATGTCTTCCAAAGTTTGAGGCTGCTTGCGATTCGTCAGAGCCAGAATGCCGAGAACGACACCAAACAGGGCAAACAGGGCCAAGGCCCAAAAAAATGCCTTGAAGCGAACGGTAGGGTTGTCTTGGGACGGGTCCATGGTAAGAAGAAAATGATTGATCAGTTAGAAAGGTTCGCAGATTCCAAGATGCGAGGATCGCGGTGAGGATACAAAGCGTGCTGACCGATCGCGCGAAGGAAGAAAAACACGAACCCAGAACCAATGGTCACGAAAGCGAGAATATCACCGAGCCATGCCCTAGGTATCGTCACAGCAATATCGCCAAAGGTCTTGTGATCGATATTCCCCAATGAAATGCCGCGTTCAGGAATCACGATGAGATACAGGTCAAGGGCATGCACGAGCAACATGTAGATCGCAACAGCGCTGAGCAGATGTGGCTTTTTCTTCAGCCATTGTTGCAGCAACACCACAAAGGGTAACACGAAGTGCAGGATGACCAAGGCGATGCTCGCGATGTTCCAGCCCTCGGTATTCCGAATCAAGAAATACTTGGTTTCCTCTGTGATGTTCGCATACCAGATGAGGAAGAACTGGGAGAAAGTCACGTAGGCCCAGAACACCGTGAAGGCGAACAACAGTTTGCCCATGATGTGAAAGTGCTCCTGACTTACCACGTGCTTGAGATAGCCCGAGCGGCGCAGCAAATAGACTGTGATGATGATCACTGCCATCGAGTTGATGGCGCAACCGGCGAAGATGTATACGCCATACATGGTCGAGAACCACGTGTAATCCATCCCCTTGAGCCAATCAAAAGCAGCGAAGGTCACGGTTAGCGCGAGGATGGGTAGGAAAGCTGCCGCACGACGGCGAGCTTTGAACAGATGAACCGTTCCAGGTTTTGGGTCTGTGTCCTGTGCGGTGGAGAGCTTGCGCAAACGGTGGATGGCATAGCCCAAAGCCACAAAGAACATCACCGTGCGGAAATACCAAAACGGCAGGTTCATGAACCAATGCTTATTGAACATCAGGTGATCGGCATGGTGCAAGCGTTCCGCCATGCTGGATGCCATGGGAACGGTTTCGCCCGTGAAAATGTAACGAAATCCATTGAGCACCCAGTTCCAAGCACCAGCAAGCCATTCGGTGATCAGCGTCATGGTCGGAATGTCGCCGCCGACTTTGCGATGAGTGTTCATCCACTCGTAAAGGTAGTGCTGCACGCTTGGAAAGAGCAAGGGTATGGCAAAGATGCTCAGCCACGGAAAAACCGAACCGAGATTTTCCATCACGCGACGAACGCTAGTGCCCCAACCGCTGTTCGAAACATTGTGCAGCAGGGTCCAGAAGCAACCACCGAGCGCAAGGGTAAAGAAGTAGAACAGCGCGAAAACCCAAGAATACGCGTAGCAGCCTTGTTGCGATTTCGATGCAAAAAACAGAAGATAGACGCTCAGCAGGCCACCGATCACCATGACCGCTAGGGCTATGGTTTTGACCTTGCTGATCTTGGAGGGATCCAGATGCTCGCCGTTTGCGGGGATGTCGTGGGATGTGACGTGATGTGCCATCGTGCTATGGGGAAAATGTTGATCGTTTACTTGTCGCTGGTGGCAGCTTCTTGTTCTTTTTTGCCTGCTTCGTAGGCATCCTTGACCAGTTCGTAGGGAGCACTGCGCGCCGTCTGCAAGGCGCGAATGTAAGCAATGATGGCCCAACGATCGCGCACGGGAACGTTATAACCATATCCGGACATGTTGCCCTTGCCCTTGGTGATGACTTCGAAAAGTCGGCCGTCAGGATACGTCGCTTGCGAATAGGGAGAAGAAACAAGATTGGCGATGCCGGGAACACCATAGAGACTGGTAACTCCTGCACCGTCTCCGGATTTACCGTGACAGACAGAGCAATACACGTTGAAGCGCTCTTCTCCCCTTTTGAGCAACTCGCGAGAGTTTTCAGCGGTCAATTTCAGCTCCTCAGGCATACCTGTGCCGAAATAATCGCCGATATGACCGGTGAAGTAGTATCCCGTGCCACCAGAGAACTCATACTCAGGAATGCCGCCGAGCTTGGTTTTGCCATCGGCTTGAAAACCACGCGGAGCGGTTTGCGCTACCGGCTTGCGCGCGCCTTGTCCATCAGCAAAAAAGGCCTCCTGCTTCTGCGCTTTCAGAACATCCTGATCATCCATATCAGGCAACAATTGGATGGGAGGCTCGTTGAAACTGTGACCGCGATATTGAAAAATGCCCACCACGGATACAGCGACAATGGCGTAAATGAGAAAAAAGTATTTCATGAGAGAAAAATTTTCAGGGATTAGGCAGGTTCCTCCTCAATGAGTTCGATGCTAATGCCGCCGATTTCACCGAGAAAATCCTTGGTGCCCAGAGCAGAGAATTTTGGATCACGCGCTTCCAGAGCGATGAAAAATCCATCATCGGTGGACCGCTCGAACTGCTTACTAGCAAACAATGGGTGATTGAAACGAGGCAATTTCATCAATCCCAGCAAACCGAACAAAGTCGTGAAACCGGAAAACAGAATCGTCAACTCAAACATGATGGGGAAAAATGCGGGCAGTGTGAAGAAATTAGCGGGTTTCCCCTGCACCACCGTAGGATAAAGAAATACTTGGGTGGTGTATGCCAGCAAAAACGCAGTGATCGTACCCGTCATGCCGCCACAGAACACCATGTAAGGAAGCACGGACCGCTTGAGGCCCATGGCCTTATCGAGACCGTGAATGGGATAGGGAGAATAGCAATCCCACTTGGTAAAGCCTGCATCGCGCACCTTCTCGGCAGCTTTATAGAGTGCCGATGCGCTCTTGAACTCTGCCAGGTATCCGTAAACTTTTTTCCGTGTCGTACTCATGGTTTCAGCTTTTCAGCGTTTCAAAATTTCTTTGTTCAGACCGTGGTCCCTTTGTCGGTGGTTTCTGGCAACTCAGCCTGATAAGCAGGGATTTTCACTGTGTCGTGATCAGGATGGTCATTGATGTCGTCAAAGTGCGGATCCGACTCGCGCAGGGTCCACTTCACTTCTGCGATGTTGATGCAAGGCAGGAACTTCAGGAACAATAAGAAAAGCATCAGGAACATGCCAATGGTTCCCACAAAAAGAATGATCTCGTAAGGACTCGCCGAGTAGTATTTCCAATCGCCGGGCAACCACATGCGGGCGAGAGTGGTGACGATGATCACGAATCGCTCGAACCACATGCCCACGTTTACCGCCATCGATACCGCCATGATGACCCAGAGGTTTTCGCGGCATTTCTTGAACCAAAACACCTGCGGTGAAATCACGTTGCAAGACATCATCGCGAGGTAGGCCCACCAATAGGGACCTGTCATTCGATACTTGAACGCTTCCATTTCGTAGATCGCTCCCGAGTAGAAAGCCACAAAGAGCTCCATCAGGTAGGCGTAGCCCACGATGGTGCCTGTAAGAAGGATGATCTTCGCCATGTTTTCGATGTGCTTCATCGTGATCATGTCATGGAGACCGTAGATCGCACGAGCAGGAATCATGATCGTCAACACCATCGCAAATCCACCGAACACCGCACCGGCCACAAAGTAGGGTGGGAAAATGGTCGTATGCCAACCTGGGACCACGGAGGTGGCGAAGTCGAACGAAACGACCGAGTGCACTGAGAGAACCAGCGGCGTCGAGAGAGCAGCCAGCAAAAGGTAGGCCATCTCGTAGTGGCTCCATTGACGATTGCCTCCGCGCCAGCCGAGTGCAAAAATGCCGTAGAGAAATTTGCGCAAACCTGGCTTGGCTCGGTCACGGATGGTAGCAAGGTCAGGCACCATGCCGAGGAACCAAAAGATCAGTGAGACTGTGAAATAGGTCGACACCGCGAATACGTCCCAAAGCAAGGGCGACTTGAAATTTTGCCAGATCGCATTGGCATTGGGAATGGGAGCGAGGAACCACGCCATCCATACTCGACCCACGTGGAAGGCTGGAAAAATACCGGCACAGCAGACCGCGAAAATCGTCATCGCCTCCGCCGCGCGGTTAATCGACGTCCGCCAATTTTGTCGAGTAAGGAAAAGAATGGCCGAGATCAGGGTACCCGCGTGACCGATACCAATCCAGAACACGAAGTTGGTGATATCCCAGCCCCAGAATACGGTGTTGGTCATGCCCCAGACACCCACACCCGTGGAGACCAGCAGGGTCAAACCACCACCTACGCCCAGCATCGCGATCAATGCACTGGGTAGGAACAAGATCCACCACAAGAGTGGTTGTTTGTTCTCGACAATCCCGCAGATGCGCTCCGTGATCCAATGATAGGAGCGATTGTTCAGAATCAAGTGCTCGCGTTCCAAGACGGGCAGTTTCGGTCCGTTTCTTGGTTCGTGAGAGTTGCTAGCGTGTGCCATAATACAAAATGAGGTGTTAGAGGATATCGGTTAGGCCATGTGGATCGTTGCGGTGCCGACGAATGGAGCATCCGGCATCTTCTCGTTCGGGTTCTTGACGCGTGCCATGTAGAGCGTGCGAGGAACCGTGCCAATGTAATGAAGAAGTTCGTAACTGCGAGCCAACTCGCGGGCGCGAACGACGGTGGCAGCCTTCTCGTCTTTGAGATTGCCGAAACTGATGGCGTCGGCAGGGCAAGCCTCTTGGCAAGCCACTTTCACGCTGTCGACTGGAATGCGCAGAGTAGCCGAGGTGACAGGCACTTCGGGCGATGTTTTTCCAGAGAGCAGCACATCTTGTTTCTGGCCACGCTTCTGGCGAATCTTCGCGTCCTTGAGGCGCTGCACACAGTAAGTGCACTTTTCCATGACACCGCGCATCCGGACTGTAACGTTTGGATTGCGCTGCAAGTGCGGAGCCTCGCCTACTTGTTTCGTTCCCAAAGGACCTTTGTAAAGGTTGTGAGCAATGAGCGGGTTGCGTTTGTTGTAGTCGAAATAGTTGAAGCGACGGGCCTTGTATGGGCAGTTGTTAGCGCAGTAACGAGTGCCGATGCAGCGGTTGTAGGCCATGGCATTGAGTCCATCCTCGGTATGAACCGTGGCATTGACGGGGCATACCGTCTCACAAGGAGCGCTTTCGCACTGCACGCAGGCCACGGGTTGTGGCACCATGGCGGGACTTTCGGCATCAAAGGTATTTTCTTTATTCTGCGCAAAGTAGCGATCCATGCGGATCCAGTGCATGGCGCGCCCCTTGGCTACCTGCTCTTTGCCCACGACGGGGATGTTGTTCTCCGCCTGGCAAGCCACGAGACAGGCATTGCAACCCATGCACGAAGAAAGATCAATGTTCATCGCCCACTGATGCAGGTCATCACTGAGGTGCGGCTTGGCATTGCCATTTTTGTCAGGATCCCATGTGGAAGAACCTTCCTGACGATAGAGAGAGATGTTTTGTGGTGCGTGAGCGTCGTTGCCCTGCTTCGCTACCGCATCGTATTGTTTCTCGAAACTCCCCTTCTCACCGTCCAGTGTGGAAATTTCGCGCGCGAGAGCACGACCATACATGGCATGGTGTTCTTGCGTGAGTGCGACGGAGTAACGTTTTTCAGTCAATGTCACCTTCGCGCCTTGCGCCATGTAGGAAGTGGAAGAATCGCGAAGTGGATAGACGTTCACGCCACGGTTCACGCCGACCAATCCAACATGGCTGGCGTTGACAGGACCACGCCCGAGTTCATCCTCTTGATCGTAGCCTTGACCGTAGCCCAAGGGCAGCACGATGGTGTTTTCGGCAAGACCGAAGGCAATGAGCACGGGAATTTCGATTTCCTTCCCACCCAGAGTGACCTTGATCACAGGAGCCTTGCGATTGCCAGCCTCACCATCCACGGGGCTGGCGGCGCGAGGGCTTTCCAGAAGAATGACTTGATCATAAATGCCCAAATCTTTGGCTGTTTTGGGAGCGATCAGAGCGGCATTGTCCCAGGTCAGTTTGGAGATGGGGTCTGGCGACTCCTGAAGCCATGAATTATCGATCCAGCGACCGTCATACACCGAACCATCGGTAGAGAAGATCACATCAAGACTGGTAATGCTAGCCGCTTGATACGAAGGGGCAGCAGCAGACTCGGTAGTAAGTGTGCCCGCCACAGCAGTGCCTGCCACAAAACCTTCTCGCAGAGCTTTTTTCCAAGCGGCGTTGTCCCCAGAAAAAGTCTTACGCACCGCTGCAAAGGCGGAAGAATCTTCACCCACGGTGAGCTTGCCATCAAGCAAAGCGGAAAGCAACTCCAACTCGGAGACACAGTCATCGTAGAGAGGAAGAATCATCGGCTGCACTAAGGTGTGCAGGCCCTTAGCCGAACGAGCGTCCGACCAGCTCTCCAAGTAATGGGCTGCAGGAATGTGCCAAGTGGCTGCGTGTGCGGTAGCATCGGTACGAAGACCGAGGTGGAAACTCGCTTTGGCTTTTTGAAGCGTGGCGACGAAACTCAGATCGCTAGGCGCATCATAAGCAGGATTTGCTGGAGTAAGCACGAAGACATACTCAACAACCGTGGAGTCGATGTCTTTTTTCAAGGCAGCCAGATCGGCAAAGCCAGCGTTGTCAGACTTCAACACCTGAAGAGTTTTCCCCATGGCTTCGAGGCTGGCATTGATGGCCTGCACCAGAGAGCGCAGTGCAGGAGCCGTGCGGGACCCGGCGAGAGCCAAAGCCCTGCCTTTGGAGGCCAACAAATCTTCGGCAGCAGCATCTACCCATTGCTGAACTTTCTTATCCAGGCTCGGCGCTGCGGAAACGGCAGGATGCGAAACATGAAGCTTTTTCGCGATCGCAGCCGCAATGCCCAGCACTTTGCTGGGTTCGACACGCAGACGGTGATCCGCCATGCCGCCCGTGAGGCTAAAAATACTTTCCACCGCATAAAGACGATTCATCGTCTTTTCGTTGCGTTTGGCTTTGTAGCCTTTGCCTTCTGGTTTGCGGCGATCGAAGAATGGGGTCACTGGACCTTGCGGATCGAGCGAGGCAAAATCACAGTCGAAGGAAATGATGCGATCGGCTTTGGAAAAGTCAGCCACTGCGCGCGAAGCCGCAACTGCGGGAGCCAACGGCTCGTAAGAGTAAAACTTGGCACCGCTGAATTTGGCGGCGAGCTCTTGGCTCAAGCGGGTGCGGGTCGGAGACTCATCGGCACCAAAAACGAATGCCATTTTTCCCGATGCCGTGGCCTCCGCCAAGGCTTTTTCGAGATCGCCCGGACTCATCACTTTGCCATGATGGAGAATGTTTTGTGAACGCGAGGGCGAATACATGTCCAGAATCGAGGCCTGGGCAAAAGCATCTGTGCCATCGGAGTCGGGGTGAAGCGTATTCGGACCAAGCTTGGTCGGACGCCCCTCGAAAGTCGTAACCACCAATGGCACCGCTCCCGTGGAGCGAGGCATGGCGGAGGCGTAGTAAAGTGCCTTGCCTGGAATCACCCACTCAGGTGCCTGCGTGTAGGGAACCGTGTATTTTTCGGCACGACGGCAAGCCACCATGCTCAGGCCCGCCAAAGCTGACGAAGCTCCCATCAGTTTCAAAAACGAACGACGCGACGTTTCGGCATCCGCCTCGTCAGCCATCGCCGCAGCGCTTGCGGGGAATTCGCGATCCAAATATTCTCGGAATGCGGGACTGGCCTCAAGCTGCCCGACGCTGCGCCAGGATACGGTCGTTTCCTCCGCAGGAATTTCTGGATGTTGCCAAATGCGTTTGCTCATGGTCGTAGGAAAATCGGTTGGAAAAAATTAATGGTGGCAGGTGGCGCAGCTTTCGCGTGGCTGCAGTTGGAACACATCGGTGAGCTTCTTGCCGAATTCCTTCGGATCGGTGATGCGGTCACCCTTATCGTTTTTCACGACATTCTGTTTGAGATACTCGGCGGCATCGTATTTCAAATTGAACACTTCTTCGAGTGGACGCACTTCGTTGTGCGGGTTGCGATGGCACTCAAGGCAGAAGCCCATCGAATGCGCTTTTGCATGATACACAACCTCCATCTGATCGACTTGACCGTGGCAGCTGACACAGGAGACTCCGCGGTTGACGTGCGCGCTGTGGCTGAATTTTACGTAATCGGGCGCCTTGTGAACCTTCACCCACTGGATCGGCTTACCGTCATAAAGTGGATGCGTTTTGTCCATCGCGCGGTGCAGCGGCTCCAGCTTGGGACTATCGCGTTTCACGTGTTGGTGGCAGTTCCAACAGGTGTTCGACGATGGCAGGTTCGAGTGATCGGAATGATCGACAAATGAGTGGCAATACCGACAATCCAGACCGAGTTGATCGACGTGAATTTTGTGAGAAAAAGGAATCGGCTGGGAAGGCTGATAACCCACAACCGTGGATTTCGGCGTGGCATATACCGTAAACGCAGCCACCACCCCGACGGCGGCAGTCCCAGCGCAAAAAGCGATTTTCAACGGTAACAAGTTGGTCCAGCGAGGAAAAATATTGGCCATAGCGAGTTGCGGTGCGCGGACAATGGATGCTTGTGAAAAATTTCACAAGGAAAATTTCACATGAATGAAAGATTTTTTACCCCCTCACTCTTTGGGGTCAGTCCTCGCATGGTAACATTTTTCTGAGTTTTTGACAGAGTTTTTGGATGGTTTCATCGGATTTCCCGTGCTTGATCAGTCGACTTACCGATCGGTCATGCCCCATCCCCAAGCGCTCAGCCATCCACAAATTGCTGACACTGGTATGACGCTTGATGATGATGGCAATCGCGACTTTGCGTGGGTCCCCCTTACGGATGCCCTCTCTCAAGCCCTCACCGTCAGGCATGTCCCAGAGGCGCAATGCCCGCTGCACCAGATCTTCAGCCGCTCCTTCATCGTGCTTTTGCAAGGCCGCTCCGCTATGACTCCCCTTCGCTTTGAGCGTTTTGGCACCATTTTGCAGAAGCGCTAGAAGCTTATCACCGAACGAATCCTCTCCTAGATACCATCCTTTTTGCAAGGCCCTCATCGCTTCATCAGGCAATCTACCACCATCGTGAGTGGCTCGAATTTCCAACCATTCATGATAGGCTCGCTTTCCGCGACCTTGGTGCGCGAGGGAAAATGCATCGAGCACGCGATCAAACACCAACCACTCAGGACCTTTGCCTTTGACATAAGCGGGCAAGCTGCTCCAACGATAAGAAGAAAGCGAGCCCTTCGCTCCGCCCACGAGCTTGGCGCGAGCAGGGTTCAAATGAATGTAGTCCGCCACGTTGCGGAAATGGTAAGGATCGGACGCGCGTTCTCCCGATACAGGGATGGATTTGTAGCGCCCCTGAAACACATGACCCGAGCGTTTGTAGCGACGATTCCAAGCTTGGCTAAAACCACCGAGTAGCCATTTCATCCCCGATACCAAATTCGGTTCAGGCGTTTCCAGAAGAAGGTGGAAGTGATTGCTCATCAAAACCCAAGCATGCACCCGCCAACCGTGGCTTTTGCAAGCACCGTCGAGCCAGTCCAGAAAGAGCAAATGATCGGAATCCGTGAGAAACAATTTTTTTCCACCATCGCCACGCGCCATCACATGATACACCGCTCCCGGATACACAAAACGAAGTTGTCGAGCCATGGCTATTGCTAACATATCCTTCTCGTTCGTCAAGAAAAAATGTTACCATGCGAGGACTGACCCCATGGTGGATTATGGGGTGAATTCGACTCGATAGAACGCTTTCTGAAACGAGGCGGGATCGGTGAAGGTGGCAGTGGATTCCGCGCCACCCATGACGGTTCCGATCACCTCCCATTGATTCGTATTCAGCGAAACGGTGCGCTTGACGGTAAAAACAATGCCGGGAGCGCTCGGCCATTCCAAAGTGTGGCCGGAACAAACGGCGCGATACGTGCTGGTTCCGTTTTTCGGATCAAGCCCCAGTCGGTATTCTACCAGATCGCCGGTTCCATCTCTGTCGTAGTCGCTTCCAGCCGTTTGCATAAGACCGCCGAAATTCTGCTGTTCCCAAGTATCCGGCAGCCCATCCTCATCTTGATCATCGATGAACAGAACAACTTGATTGGCAGCGTATGCAAGATGCGCCGGAGTCCCAGATGGCACGCCTGTTAGAGTGATTGATCCTGTCCGACTGCCGCCGTGGACAAGGAGCGGGAATCGCCCGAAATTCACACCGGCGGCCAGGTTGACCTGAAGTGAGCCCGCGAGGATAAGGTTTCCCGCGACATTAATCCTGTCTCCGGACGGCGCCACATACATGAGGATCGCACCATTTGGATTGATCTGAAGCGAGGCAACCGAGAGCGTGCCCACCGCAGGACCGGGAGCGAGCGATCCGGAAACGCTGACCGCCCCGCCGATCGACCCCGTGCCGGACAGGGTAGCACCGGACGCAACGGCGACCGCGGTGCCAGCGAGTGATCCGGTGACAGAGAGCTCACCGGCATTCACCGAGGTATTCCCCGAGTGGGTGCATACGCCGGAGAGAGTCAAGGTTCCTGTTCCCACCTTGATGACGGAAGTCGTTCCCGATCCATTCGAGATCACACCGGGGAAGGAGGATGACTGGTTGTTAGCTCCGATGCTGAATGTGACTCCGGACGGGTAAGAGGAGATGGATAGAACCGAGCCCTGCGCACCAGTCAGAGAACCTATTTTGTAGGTGCCACCGTTGCGTGCCGTGAGCGTGCGGGTACCGAGATCGAACGAGGCGAAATCAGAACCGCCGGTTCCAAATAGGCGGAAACTTCCGCTGCCTGTGAGCCGCACCGTGCCCGAGAATGAAGTCATGTTGCTTTCCAGATCGAAGATGCTCGTTGAATTGAGAGTTAAGACACCGCTTCCCGAGACCGCCTTGATTCCGTGGGCTCCGCTACCACTGCCACCGATGATCGTGGAGTCGGCCGTGACCACTACGGAATTCGCTGGTGTCAGCGCGCCCATATCCCACGAACCGCCTGCCAGAGTGACCGGTCCGGTGCCGAGCGCGGCAGCGTTAGCGATCGCCACCGCGCCACCGGAGATAACCGTGCCGCCGGTAAAACCGTTAGCCGATGACAGTGTCAACGTTCCAGATCCCTTCTTTTCGAGAATCATCGCGCCATTGATGGAACCGGCGCCTCCGATGGAATAATTTTTCGTTGAATCGAAAACCATCGAAGCTGGTGAAACGACACTCACCAGGTTGATGGACGTAACATTGGTCCCATCGTCAATGCGGGTTGAGATACCGTCTTGGAACGCAGTGGTCGAGGTGCCTTTCTGCCAGTTGGCGGTGGCCAAATCCCAATTTGAATTGGTGGTGCCGCGCCAGACGAGGTCCGCCGGAAGCCAAGTCAGCACCAGCGAGTTTCCGGATTCCCTGATCGCAAATGTGCCGTAATCAGCCGACGATCGACCGGCCAGATCGGTGGTCTGGTTACCGATGGAAAAAACGCCTGTCCTAGCGCTGGATGTTAGAATCGTCCATGAGCGAGCAGCCGCCCAGAATGAATCCGAGAAGTTCACGCCGCTGCTGGAGTCGTTGAACACCAAATCCCATGCCGCCCCCGTGGAAATCGTCACGTTTTCGGCCTGGATCGAGTCGAATGTTCCGGCAGTGGTGCTGTTCGCCGTTAGCGACCATGAAACCCGAGCCGTAGAGCCATAGGAGAGGCTGCCAGTGAACGACGCGCCGGGGCTGGGATCATGCGAGCCATTGACGGTCACGGTGCCTTGCACAGCACCCGCGCCACGCAGGGCTTGGCCCGTGTTCACGGTGACGACTGGCAAGGCGGTGAGATCAAGAATCGCACCTTGGGCGACCTCGATAAGACTGCTGTCGGAGGGCCATGACATTGCATCGGCAAGGGCGAGTTTTCCTCCTGCCACATGGACGGGGCCGGTGAAGTTCAAGGCCGACGAAACCGTGAGAGATCCGCTCCCTGACTTGGCAAGACCACCCGCTCCACCGAGCGCACCGCCATTGAGGCTAAACGTTTGGGATGTGTCGACCGAAACGAATGCGGGAGTGAGAGTGCCGGCGAGCTCAATGGCGTTGATCGCAGCCGTGTCATTGAAAAGCACCGTATCTCCCGGGAAGAAAACGTCCGACTGGCCGGACGAATGAGTCCAGTTGACGCTGGTCTGGACGTCCCATGTGGAGTCTACCGAACCGGTCCACGTGATCGTAGCGGGAGCGCGGTCGGTGAGAATGAGACCGTGATTGACGATGCCCAGTGGGATCGGCTGGGTGGATCCGATGAGGTTGAGTGTGCCGTTGTTGGTGACGACTCCAGTCGCACTGAAAGTGGCCGGAGATTTCACGCGGAAGTATCCGTTGTTGGTCAAGGCTCCGCTGATATCGAACGAACCAGAGGACAGCTCGACCAAACCGTCGTTGACGAGCGCGCCGTTGAGAGAACCCTGGCCCACCAGCTTACCGCCATCGGCGACTTCAAGGTTTCCAGAGACCAAAGTGCCATCCAGCATGAGGACCGCCGAATCCTGCACGAGAGTGGACTTGGTGGAGGGTTGAGTGAAGGAGCCGGTGATGGCCAATGTGCCGGCTTCCACGGTGAGACCGCCGTTTACGTTTCCCGTGCCTGATAGAGTCCACGTGCCGCCGCCGGATTTGATCAGGTTAGTGAGTCCGTTGGCTTGTTCAGAAATCGTACCGGCGAACGTAGCATCGGTTCCACGACCTCCGACGCGGTAGGTGATCTGTCGCCCCCCAACAGTTCCTCCCTTGAAAGTCGAGGACGCGGTGCCGGACAACTGACCGAAGTTGACGAAGGTGCCCGATCCCGAGTTCAGATTGCCGGACCAGTAGGCAGTGATGCCGTTTCCAAGCGAAAGTGCAGCGGCGGGGAGTCCAGGCCAGTTGTAATCAGGCGAGATGCGAAAATCAGCACTTCCCGAGATGGCGGTGGCCTCCACCGTTCCGGAAAAACCAGACCAGTCGCCCAAAATGGAGGCCCGGACGGCCCCCGATGGAAGCCGGAAGCGGAACGTTCCGCCACCGGTGAGTTTGCCTCTCAGATCGCAGCGTGCGTCTAGTTCCAAAGTGCCGGTCGCACCCGACGGCACGTCCAGGTTCCACGGCGCGTCATTGTAGGTGTTGAGATTGGAATGCATTCTGAGCGTGCCATTGTTGAGACTGACGTAACCGCTTCCGAGACCACTCGCATTGGCGGTATCGTTGGCAAGCGAAATGACTCCGCCGTTGATGGCGGTATCCCCCGTGAACGTGTTCGCCTGACTAATGGTGAGTGTGGATGTCCCGCTCTTCAGCAGTGACATTGATCCATCCAATGCACCGGTGGCGGCAAGGGTGTAATTTTTCGAGCCGGAGAATATCACCGAGTTTGCCTGCAACGAGCCCGTGAGGTTGATGCTAGTCGTGTTGGATCCCGTATCACTGAAGGTCACCGCATCGCCGGTTGCGAACGACGTAGCAACTCCGCTCAGTCGGAAGGAATTCGTAGTGCCTTTGTCCCATGTGTTGGCTGCAGCATTCGTTCCACCTGCCCAGACGATGGATCGCTTGGAATCCGGCGGTGGTGGCGGGAAATCGGGTAGTTCGAGACGCAGATAATCATACATCAAGTGAGGTGAAAATCCGCTACCACCCGAGAAGCGGAAGGTGAAAGTGTTGGCTCCAGTCCGTAGCAAGGAAACGGGAATCGGAATGTCCACGTAGGAATATTTCGCATGGATTCCCTGTCGCAACAGAGCGTTGCCACCGCTCACGGGCGGTGAAATTCGAGCAAACGATGCTGGCGAGTCGTTGAGATAAAGAAAGAGCCCAGCGTAGTTCGCACTGGCGACCGCTACCGTCAGAGTCGCGCTGCCACTGCGCGGGACGGCGGGGAGATTGAAATTCACGTCCCATTCCCAGGGAACCGTGGATCCAGCGGTGGCTCCGGTGTAGTTGCTGTGCACGTAATTCCAGTCTGTGGCCGGATTGCTGGAGCCGACGTTGTAAACTTGGGGATTCGGCAGTTCCTTGGTATAAACATCCCACAGGTAAGGCGTGAAATAGTCGTTGCCATGCTTGAACTCCTTCGCCGTGCGGTCCGGCACGCCGATTTCCCATGCGATGCTGGTTCCAGGATGCGAGACATTCCACGTGATGTTGCCTTGTGCATTCGTTCCGCCGGCAGTGACTGTGACTCCGATTTTCGAAAACTCGCCCACGACTCCATCGGTGAACGCATAGAGTGTATAGGTGCCTGGCCGGACGGCGGGGATGCTGAAGTTTCCCGATGCATCGGCCTTGGTCCAATACTGATAGCCTTTGGACTGTGACTGCCAGTTCCCGTCCGTCTCCTCGGCGGCCGCGAGACCGATGTTCGCGTTGGCGCCGGTGATTGACGTCTTGAGCGGATCGTTCACCAGCAAACGTCCCGTCACCGTTCCGCGTGCCGCCACCGCCGGATAATCCGTAGTCGTGAGCCAAGAATAGGGCCATGCCGCCTTTTCCGCGGCTACCTGCGCCTTGGCATCCGCCCACAAGGCATTTCCGGCATTGCTGGCGGCGGTCGTTGCGTTACAATAAAGCAAGAAGGGGCCAAACATCTTCCGCCAGCTCTCACCAGCCGCGACGCTGGTGCCAGAACCGCCGTAATGGTTCCTGCCGAAGTGCATGAGGATGTAGCTCTCCGACGAACTGAGGTCCTGCTTGGTCGGGCCGTCATTGAAGTAGTCATGTCCGCCGAGCACGAACCAAACCCCCTTCTTCGCGAAATTGCTGGCGTGCCCCCAGGTACCGACTTCCGAATAACGAACCGAATAGGTGTATTTGCCATCGTATTTCCCAGCCATTACGCCGGTATTGAGCTTCACGATCTCCGCAATCCCTGTTGGCGAGGCGTTCTGATAGTCGTAGTAAGACGGCATCTCCCAGTTACGCTGTTCATCGACATAGGCACGCTCGAATGTGAAGGTGGTGGAGCTGCGCGGGAGTTTCCACACGATGCGCCACTCCCCCACCGTAGCGGCAGGGTAGGATGACGGGTGGTCGAGGATGGCATAGGCATAAAGTCCGGTATCGCCGCGGCGGAGCACGTAATGCAAATCAATGTCGAAATTGTGCCGATATCCGGCGCTTGCGTTCCAGGTGCGTTTGCACGAGATCTCGACTTGATCGGAGCTGCTGCTGATCAATGAATAAACGCAGCCACTTGGCACATCGAAGGACGCCCCACCGTCCATGCTGTAGTAGATGGGATTGGCGGGATCCACCATCTGGAAGCCGTTCAGCTTATAGGAGGTAACTCTGCCTGTGGCTTTCTCGATAACCGCTTGGATAACGCCATTGTCAAGGGTGGCAGTGGTCGTGGTAGTGGATAGGGTCACGTTCGCACCCACGCCCGGCGCGCCGCCACCGGCGTCGTTCGCACGAACGCACGCCAACAATACCATGAGGAGCAATAAAGAACGAATCATGTGGGTTTCGTATGGGATTCTATTCTAGGACAAGGCTTGGCGTAAGTGACCAGTCAACAGATGCCATAGAACCCAGCTCCGTTGCTTGATTTTCCGATCATAATCCACGGAGGAGGATCCTATGGATCCTTTGTTGATGTGACATGAAACCCCAGTCGCTCCACGACCAGCGAACGTTAGCACGTAGTTCGTCATATGGTTGATGAGTCCGATGTTTCGTAAGATGGGTCGCCGTTCATTTTTGCTTCCAGACAAAGTGAATGTATGGGCGTATGATCAGATCCTTACGAGGGCTAAGGCAAGCTGAATTTTGATACGCAGCCATTGCTTGATTCTGTCTTCTTTGGTGCCAATTGACTCAGCGAGCTGACGATCGCTCGGCGAAAATGGATCGCGCCTAGGCTCGTTGGATCCGTGAACGTTGGTATTGGACTTCTCTCCTGCTTCGCTCCCGATCTCAGGCCGACGTCGAGACGGGCTTGTAGCGCGCCTGTTGCCTCATAAATCGAGCACACCGAAAGGTTCCTGAATGATCGGGATCGTTGCCTCATAATTGAGACACCATAGCGGCTTTGTTTTTGGTGGTTGGTTTGGTTGCCCTTGCGGGCGCTTCGGAGCGTAGCGGAGAAGCGCCCGCA
>CAMCIC010000006.1 GCA_945874895.1 Akkermansia muciniphila
CGCAGGTAAATGCGAAACTGCTCCCGCTCCGCATCCCCAAAGACAAATCTGCGATCCACGACGCGAGAAACACAATGGTAAATCGCCGGTTTCACCAACGAATCCTTCCAAGGAGCCAACCATCGGGAACGTCTCATGCCCCCATTCTAGCCGATTCAAGCCCGATGACAAGAAGATTTGCAATAATTTGTCTGTCCCTTTATTAGAATAATTGGTTTTCTGCTTTGCATGGGGACAGACAAAATATTAATCCTCTATGTTGTTCATTTTTATTCGGATTGGGTGAGGGTAAGGGGAGGTTACGCTGGACGCCCCATGGAGGAAGTCATTCGTGAGGGTGAATCGCTTGCTTGAATATGAAAAGCCCAGCGATGGTTCCATCACTTTACGAGAGAAATGACAGCGACGATCTCCTTTTTCTTGACGCCAAGCAAGAATCCCCATGATGGGATCTTTGAGAAGAAAGTGACTGTTGCAAGCGCTCGCCTACATCAAGGAAAATTCTTTTGATAAGTCAGGATTCTTTTTGACCAGTTCTGGCGTAGGTGGCAAGTTGATGTTGATGAAAGCAATCATAGGCATGACGCTGCCACTACTGATCGCGACGCTGGGCGCGCAGGAAATGGATTATGTAGCCAAGGGGAAAGAAACCTTTGGCCTGTGGGGATGTTCGGAGTGCCATGTAAGCACGAAGGAGGATAACTCGATCAAAACAGGACCGCCTCTTTATAACCTTTTTCAATTGCAGCCGCGTGATCGCGCCGTAAACGATGCCGATGGGAAGGTGGGAACCATCAAGGCCGACAAAGATTATTTCCTCAAATCTGTTCGCCAACCCGCCCTACACCTTGCCATTTCGGAAAGTGGCCCCACAAAAGGCACGACATATCCCGCCATCATGCCGCAGTTTACGCCTGCATTGGTCAGCGATGCGGATCTCGAAATGATCTGGCATTATCTTCATCATGCGGCGGACGAAGGGAAAAACGGTCCCGCCAAAGTGATGGGTCCGGCACCAAAGCAAACGACAAATCACAACCCATTGGCTGATCCTGATGAGGTGATCGTGAGCCAACGCCCCCGCATGTTCCGTGCTCCCTTGTTGCAAGCCAGCGGCCGCGCCATCCACGTCGGTCTGCCGAACGGCTATAACTACAGCTATGACCCACGCTTTTTCTCGCTGCGCGGTGTCTGGACCGGCGGATTTTTGAATTTAAAAAAAGAGCGCACCGGTCGAAGCACACCGGGCTCAGAGCGCGGTAAGGGCAGCGAAACGATGCTCGATTCCAAGCCCTTCCTCACCCCGTTGACCGCTGATGGCAAAGTGCTGGACCTCGAGTTCAAAGAGCCTGATGTGGCCGACGACAGTGCTGTCGAAAAACATTTATGGAAAGGCGGCGACTTCATGAAAGAACTGGCTTCCTGGGATTGCGAATTCAAAGGCTACGAAATCAACGCAGACGGTGAACCGGAATTCCTCTTCCGCATGGGTAAAAATCTCTTTCGTCAGAAAATTTCCTTCACTGGTTCTGGTGAGATCGTGATCACTCTCGTCGCCACCACCAAGTCCCCGCAAGTTTTTCAACTGCGTGAAGACGCCCTTACTTCCGTGAAAGTGGAGGGTGGCAAGCTCGAAAAAAATCGCTGGACCTTGCCCGCGGCCAAGGAAGCGACGTATCGACTGGTGGCCCAAACAGGCAAAGTACCTGTAGCGCGCCCTCCCGTGAGCAAAGCGGAAAACCTCGCACCTCAGGCACTCGTGGTCGAGCAGAGTAAAGCAGCGCTTCCTCCGGGATACACGATCGAGAATTGGCTGGCTCCCACCGATACCTTTGGGCGCAAGCAGTTGTTCGAACCCACCGCCATCGCTGTGGCCAAAGATGGCACGATCGTCGTCGGCACCCGCACCGCGGGCATCTGGCGCTTGAAGAACAAACAATGGGAATTGTTCGCGGAAGGCATGTATGAATGCCTCGGCCTGGTGATCGAAGATCATCGTGGCGATGTCATCGTGATCGCACAAAAACCCGAACTCACGCGTATCAGCGATGTCAATCGCGACGGCAAGGCCGACCGATTCCAAACCGTTTGCGACGACTTCGGCTTTCACGGGAATTACCACGAATACACGCACGGACCGGTGCGCGACGCCGCAGGCAATTATTATTTCACGCTCAATCTCTGCCACAGCAACAACGTTAAGGCATCCTACAAAGCTGGGGGCAATTTCATGGGTAGCATGGGTGGATTCCGCGGCTGGGCCTGCCGTGTCACACCTGCCGGCGTCTTTGAACCCTACGCTTCCGGAGTGCGCAGTCCTGCAGGTCTGGGCATGGATCCAGAGGGTCGAATCGTCTATATCGATAATCAAGGTGAGTATTTCGGTTCATCGAAAATCTCCTATCTCATCAAGGATCATTTTTATGGCCATCCCTCGGGATTGGTGTCGCTCCCGGGCATGACTCCCAGCTCACCGGAAATTGTTTTTGCAAAATGGCAGCCCAAAACCCACGTCAGCGCTCTCTGGTTCCCGCATAGCAAATATGCCAACTCTCCTGGCAATCCGGCATGGGATCAGAGCAAAGGAAAGTTCGGACCCTACGCTGGGCAGATGTTTGTTGGCGATCAAACGATTTCTACCTTGGCACGTGTCCAGTTTGAAAAAGTGGGCAAGATGGATCAGGGAACGATGGTGATGTTCAGTCGCGACCTCGCCTCCGGAGTGATGAGACCCTGCTTCGTTCCTGACTCCTCACTCTTGTTAGGTCAGACGGGCCGCGGATGGCAATCCAAAGGTGGCAATCAGGCCGCGCTGCAACGTGTGACATGGGATGGCAAAACGATACCCGCCGACATCCATCACATCCATACCATGAGTAAAGGATTGAGGGTCCACTTTACCACTCCACTGCAACAGGAGGTGACTTCCGATCAAGTGCGAGCCGCTTGTAAAATCACCTCATGGACCTACATCGATGCCGTCACCTACGGATCGCGAGAAAATGAAAAGCGTGAGAATGCGATCGAAGCAATCGTGATTTCCAAAGATCGTCAATCGATCGAGTTGCGACTTCCCGATTTTGCGCAAACAGATCAGGTCGTGAACCGACTGTATCAGGTCGTGTTCGAATCGCCGGAAAAACTATTCACCGCTGTCCCGGCGCGCGCTCCGCTGGATGCCTATCAAACGATCCGGGCTGTTCCGGAACCTTGAGCATTTCCGCGCACAGCGACCATCGCCCCTGTCTCGTGTTCCACCATGGATCCAACCAGCGGGAGGAAACGATGATCATAGAGACCAACACAGAGGTTTTTTTCTGTTAGAAAACGGGGCTGCTGTCAAGTGATGGTGGGTTTGAGTCGCCTCGACGCTCGACGCGAGAAAGGCGCATCAATGATGGGTGGAAACAGCGGGAAACGACCCTAGACCTACGGGTTGCAACTCTTGGCTATGACTCATCACTCTTTCCCCAGATCCTTTGCCGTCCATGGTTGAATCTGTGCTTTGACTTTTTCTCGGGTCGCTTTGACCTGATCGGCTGAAATGGCGGGGGCATCATTGCTCCAGCTGTGGCGAACATAGCTGAGGACATCGGCGATTTTCTGATCATCGAGAGTGTTGTGCGGTGGCATGACGCTGGTATACTTGACTCCTTTGACTGTCACCGGTCCTTGCAGTCCCTTGAGTACGATCTTGATGGGCAACTCTGGGTCGTTGACCAACCAATCCGAGCCATCAAGCGGAGGAAATGCTCCTGGAGTACCTTGACCATCGGGTTGGTGGCAGGCCGTGCAGATCAGAGCATAGGTTTCCGCTCCACGCTTTACGACTTCTGGATCGACCTTGTTTTTCTTTTCCGCAAGATTCGCGGGTTTTTTGGAACTGGCATACCAGGAACGCAATCCATCGACAGCAGATTGAGGACTGCCTCCACCGCCGAGTTTGGTCAGAGACAGGTCATCGAACCACGCTGTGCCGGTGGAGCCTCCATATCCACCCAGCAGACAATGCAGTAGTTCCCGACCATCGCCATCGGTTTTGAAATCGAAGCTGAGCAATTGCCAATCCTTCGTGCCGTCCATGCCCTTGGATTTCTCTTGTGCCCCATGCACATTGATCATGGCTCCCAGTCCACCGGTGCGTTTCACGTTCTGTGTACGCACCCATGCCGAAAAGCGATAGTTGGTATCTGGTTCCAATTGCAACTCAATACCCGCTCCTGCATCCACGGATTCCGTGGCGGTGATTTGCAATGCTTTGCTCTGGTTGCGTCCTTGGTCGGACATCGACATTTTCACGGAACTCCGATCACCGCCATACATGTGAAGTGACCAGCCTTTGGGAATGCCGCTAGCGCTTTCGGAAAAATCGGCATTGGGTATGAGATTGGAGGGTAAAATCTTAGCAGGTTTTTTCCCCTCCCGCGCATCGGCAAGGGCGATGATGGCGGCGGCATTGCGTCGTGCTGCGATCTGCCAAGCGTCAGTGAGAACGGCGTCCGAGAACCATTCTTTCGAAGCATCCGTGACCATGGTATAGAGTGATTTCGCCAGTTCCTCAGAAGGCTCGCCGTAGGACAGGGCGACCAATTTTTCCGCGAGTTCGCGGGTTGATTTTGTTCCTAGGTCTGGACCTTTGACCGAGACCAGCAAAACGGCAGGAGCGGATTTGCCAGCATGATCGATCGCAATACGACGCAGCGCGCGGTTCGACGATCGCAGTGCCGTGGCGATGCTTGCATCATCCAGTGCTCGCAACGAAGCCAATACCGCAAACGCGTGAGAGGATGCTGCTTCTGATTTTTTCACCAGTTCTTTTAGAGCGGGGACCACGTCGTTCTTCGCTCTCTGGATCAGTAGACTTTGGGCGGACATGCGCCAGAACAAGTTTGGATGAGAAAGTGCTGCGATCAATGCATCTTGCTTGGCAAGATCCAAGCCAGGGTTTTTGTCATCGCGCGTGCCGCTGGGATAGATCCGATAGACCCGGCCGTGTTGCGTGTCGCGCACCGGAGTTTCATAGGCATTGCCCTTGCCATTTTTGGCATCGAGCCCGGAGTTTTGTTTGTTAGGAGTGGGGTTGTGCTGGATGATGAGGTTATACCAATCACTGATCCACACCGCTCCGTCAGGACCCGTTTCCGCTGCCACAGGGCCGGACCATGCATCGGCGGAGCTGTAAAGATTGTTATACAACTGCTTGGATTGGTAACTGGCGCCTTTGGGCTCTACGACAAACTGCCCGACCAGCTTGCCTGTGCCTTCGGTCACAAATGCATACTTTTCGCGATACTCCTCGGGAAAACGCGTGGAAGTGTAGAAGCTGTGACCGGCTCCTGCCGTGTAGCGCTCGAACTGATCGACTTGGCGAATATCGTTTGAGGAGGGATTGAACAGCGGGTTGTCATCGGCACGTGGCGTTTTCGGCTGGTTCATACCGAGGCTTTCGTAGCGCTCCTTGGGAAAGGTGTAAACCCATGAAGGATTGCCGTTGGCGGTGGAACCAAGAATATCGAAGTTCGACGTAAAACCAAGCCCCCACGTATTATTGGTCGTGCTCTGCAAGTATTCGAGCTTCGATCCATCGGCGAGAAAGCGGAACAGACCCGAGGAAAAGGAAATGTTTTTTCCACCCACTGTGCCGCGGAATCCACTGTAGCCGACCGTGGCATAGACCCAGTTGTCAAGGCCCAGACGCATGTTCGAGACGCCCGCGTGGGTATCTCCGATACCGAATCCTTCGATGATGGACTTCCGCACGTCTGCCCTATCATCGCCATCGGTGTCTTCGAGCAGCAGGATCTCGGAGGCATTTGTGCACAGCAATCGGGTGCCGACGAAACAAAGGGAGGTGGGGATGGACAGCTTGTCGGCAAATACCTTGAACTTGTCGGCCCGTCCATCGCCGTCGGTATCCTCGCAGATGGTGATCTTGTCGTTGCCCATTTTATCATCATGGAGATTGTTGGGGTAATCGACAGTCTGCAGGACAAATGCGCGACCCTTGTGATCCCAAGCAACGTTGATCGGGTTAACGATATCGGGCTCGCTAGCGAAAAGAGAAATCTCGAATCCTACGGGGATTTGCGCCATTTTGATCGAGTCCTCGGGTTTGAGCGGTTTTTGGCCTTGGGGAATCAATTCACGTTTGAGGTAGCCGGGCAATTTCATCGACTCCATCTCCAATTTCGGCAAGTTCAGTGCCTTCCATTGATCGTAGGCATCGGAGCCCACTGCCCAAAAAACGGCGCGTTTCAGCAATTCGTGAAACTGTGGCAGATCCCATACTCGGTGGTCATGACCCGAGGCCGTGTAAAAGACACGACCTTTGCCCTGTTGACGCACCCAAGTCCATGGTTCTTCATCGCGTGTTTGCAAGATGGTGCGGCCATCACCGTGATTGTCATGAACGTAGGTCTCATCCCACGCCGAAAATCCTTGGTAATCGGCTGTGATCGGGTGTTGAGTGTTGACCGTCTTTGGTTCAAAAACACCGGTCGTGTGGGACTTGAAACGCCCGCCGACAAGCTTGATGAATTCCGGTGATCCACCGTAGCATGCGGAAGCGCAATGAATGGGCAAAAATCCGTGCCCGCTTTCCACATACTCCGTGAGCGCCTTCAGTTGTTCGGGCGGCATCGCTTGGTTCTGGTTCCAGTTGCCATACATCATCACGGCATCGAATCGACGCAAGGTATCGGACTGAAAGACCTCGCTTGGATTTTCCGAATAGGTGAAATTGATGCCCTCGCTACCGAGGTTGCGTTTGATCACACGGTAGCGAGTTACCGGATCATGACCGGGGTGGGCCGCCGTGGGTGCCCCAAGAAAGAGCACTTCGAGACGACGTGCTTGTTTTTTGGGTTGAATCAGGGAAGCCGCGAGCGCGGATAGACAGAGCAACAAAGGAAGGATCAGGCGCATATTCGGAATGTGTCTTGGGAATACAGGGGATGATATCGAATCCTTGTCAGAAATCGAGAATCTGTTGTGTCATCCGTGGCCAATCGATTCTTTGCGAGAACGGGGGGGAAGGGTGCTTGGGGGCTCATTGCCCAGAAATGGCCCTGCTCGTTTTATCATATGGTCCCCGTCTCTGTTACGGTAGTATTGGAGTGAGATTTCTCGGGCCCGATTGCAAATTACTTAAGCAGTACTAGATATTTAGTAATTTCACAAACCCTTGATGTAGCAACATACAAGACCTGCTACACAAATCGTTTTGACACCACCAAATCTTCTTTTCTAACTTTTGCGCGTCGTTTTTTTTCTGATCATGCGGTGCATCCAATGTGGCTCTCTTAAGGACAAGGTTCTCGATTCGAGGATGTCGAAGGATGGCACCACGATCCGTCGGCGCCGAGAATGTCTGCTTTGCAACTATCGCTACACCTCCTACGAGCAGATCGAGCGCACCGAACTGCGAGTGGTGAAGCGCGATGGCACGCGCGAGGCTCTGAATCGCGAGAAATTGTTTCGTGGTCTCGTGAAGGCCTGTGAAAAACGGCCCGTCCCCATGGATCGCCTCGACCGCGCTGTAGAAGAGATTCTGAGCGAGCTGCACAAAGACCATTTGACCGAGGTTCCATCTGCGGCGATCGGCGCCAAGGTCATGGACAAACTGCATTCCATCGATCCCGTTGCTTATGTGCGCTACGTTTCTGTATACCGGCAGTTCGATAACGTCGGCGAATTCATTCATGAGATTCAGGCGCTCGAGCGCCGCGCCGCGCGCGATCCGCTCCAACGTCGTTTGTTCAAAGATTAGTCCTTATTGTCATTCGCTACACTCCCGTCCGCTTCCGTTCTCAACCCAGGTCCTTACTTTCTTTCCATAACCAAGTGATCGCACTCATCGGCAACCGCCCCGTTCTTCAAGTCGGCCGTCATCAGGTCTCGTGCTACGATTCCCAATGGCTGCGCGATGCTTTGTGCCGTGCGATCCAAGATGCGCACCGCGAGGATTTTCCGTTCATTGATGAAATCTGCCAGGGCATTTTCCACTATCTGGAGAACAAGTGCCCGCTGCGTTTGCTGCCGCTGCCCGCGCTCTATGATAAAATGCGGCGCATGCTTGAACACATCGGCTGTGAGACCATCGCGCAGGCCCTCAAGCCTATGGCACCGCCAGTGCAGGTGTGTCTGCTTCGTTTGATGCAGGAGCAAGAGTGTTCTGTGGAACTGGCATTGTTTCCCTTGTTGCGCCGCGAAATTGACGAGCTCTGTGCGGTGGGAGCGAACGAAATCCGATTTCTCCACATCAGGGAAGCGGCCATGCACATTCGCGGCGCGGGCAAATGGGACAAGCATTGCGAGAGGCTGCGTCTGGAGATCGAGAGTTTTCTGCAAAGTTATGATCCTCGCTCCCATACCACTCAGTCCAGCACGCTGATCTTGCACTTGTATGAAAACACCGCTGCTTGAAATGGCATAAGGTCATCCGCTCACGAGCGATCGTCAGTTCACTGGGTGAAATAGTGCTAGAAAACCGAAACCAGTTATGGCTTCTTTTCAACATTCAGCTTGCGATAGACATTCGGATGGTCTGATTGTATGAATGTTACGTTCACTTTTTCGAGGCCGAACAATCAACGGACACGACTCGTCGTGAGAGAGTATGTCTGCCCGTAGATGATGCTTCATGCAATCCATCGTTTTTTATGATAGGTGTTATTTTGAATAGGTGAAAAAACAGAATGACCTGTGACGTTAAATTCCTAACACTGCTCAATCGATGGCCTGTATGGGAAGCGATCGGAGGATTTTGTAGGGCTTGGCCATCGCTCGGTTACAGCTTGTTTTTTTTCTTTTTCACAATTCTCGCGTGGCCACAGGCGTATTCATGGCGCAATGTGGAAATCGGCGGCGGCGGATTTGTGACGGGTATCGTTTTTCATCCTTCGACTCCGAACTTGGTGTATGCGCGGACGGATGTCGGCGGCGCGTATCGACTGGATCCTGTAAGCTCGCGGTGGATCGCGTTGAATGATGACATTGGTGGTCTTAATAACGAATTCCAACACTTGGGGGTATTGAGCATTGGGGTAGATCCAGCCGATGCGAACAAACTGTATCTCGCCACGGGACAATACGGTGGAGCCGAAACATGGAAGCTGGTTGGGCGGTTTTACCGATCCAATGACCGTGGTGCGACGTGGAATTACGTGACCATGAATGGGGCGACGATCTCTGGAGCCACTGCGTATGGTGGAGTGAAATTTGCTGGCAATGGTGAAGGGCGTGGAGCGGGGGAAATCATCGCGGTTGATCCAATGGATAGTGCAAGGATCGTGATGGGTAGCTCGGGGGAAGGGCTCTGGCGTTCGATCAATGGAGGTTCGAATTGGACGCGCCTGACAGGATTTGACAATTTTGGAACCACGAGTTTCGGGACGAACTTCGTGATGTATGCTCCGTCCATCGCAGGCTCGAATCTGCTTTACGCCGCCGCGAAGGTCACCACGCAGGGCCCTAGCTTGTGGCGTTCGACCGATGGGGGCACGACTTGGACGGCAGTGCCCAATCAACCCGGTCGTGTTGCGGGTGCGGAGATGTTTGCGTTGCAGGGCTCTTTTGATGCCGCGGGAACATTTTACATGACTTGGGCGAACCAAACGGGACCTGGGAACTACGCCACGAAATATGAGGTCTGGAAACTCGATGTGGATGGGGTGACTTGGACGAAAATCATGCCACCCACTGGGCAGGGCTTCTTCGCAGGGATCAGTGCCGATCCTCAAATCGCGGGGCATGTGTTGGTAACCACGCAGCAACGTTGGTATCCGGGCGATGAAGTCTATCGCTCCACGGATGGAGGTGTCTCGTGGACTGGTGTATTGCGCAGCGGTGCCCGTGCGGCAGGAAACTCACCATGGTCATCTGGCATCGGTGCGCACTGGATTACAGATATTGCCATTGATCCATTCCATTCGAATCGTGCGATTTTTAATAATGGATTTGGTTTGATTTCAACGACGAACCTGAATGCTGCGAACGCAGCGCGCATGTGGACATTTTTCTCTGATGGTTTGGAGGAACTCGTGCCGCTTGATTTACTCAGCCCCACCGCTGGTCCGCCGTTGATCAGCGTTACCGGAGACTACACTGGTTTCCGCCACGATGACCTGATGCGTTCTCCTCTGCGGGGACGGCACTCACCCGGGAACGGCACAAATTCCATCGTAAGCGGAGCGGATCTAGCACCTGAAAAAATGATCCGACAAAACAGCGATGACACGTATTTTTCGCTAGACGCGGGTGCCAGCTGGGCAAAGTTTCCCACTGCACCTGTCCCTTCGATCAACGGGGCAGGGAAGGCGGTATGGTCGACCGGTGGTCAGAGACTCCTATGGTGTCCGAGCGGTGCGCCGGCATATCATTCATCCGACAATGGAAGCACCTGGTCGATAGCAGCTGGAGGCAGTGCGCAACATGCAAGTGGTCTTTTGAGCTGTGTAACATGGGCGGGATCCCTAGGCACTGCGGGCATGGTCAACTCCACGGGTGGCAACGCCCGCTTTACCGCGCCTGAAGGAGTGGCAGTCGGACCTACGGGAGTACGATACGTGGCGGACACGGGCAATCATTTGATTCGTAAAATCATTGCCAATGAATCTGTTAGCACTCTGGCAGGAACATCCGGTGTGGCGGGATCGATCGATACTGTGGGAACCAGCGCCGCAAAGTTCAGCTCGCCTACCGGCATTGTTGCGAGTGGTTCTCACATATATGTTTGTGATACGGGGAATCATGCGATTCGTAAAATCACTCAAGCAGGTGTCGTCACGACTTTGGCTGGCAGTGCTGGTTTGCACGGTGCGATGGATGGAACGGGAGTTGGTGCTCGCTTTCAGTCACCACGTGGCATCGCGGCGGACAGCATGGGCCAGTTGTATATCGCAGACACCGGCAATCATGGGATTCGTAAAATTACGAGCGACGGTGTGGTTTCGACACTTTCTGGCACGTTGGGGACACCGGGTGTTGCAAATCTGAGAGGCACTTCCGCTCAGTTTAACGCGCCTAGGGGCATCGCGATCGATGCTGCGGGAAATCTCTATGTCACAGACACCGGCAATCACGTGATTCGTAAAATTACCATATCAGGAGAGGTGAGCACCTTTGCTGGTGGCATGGGTGTGAGCGGAGCCGTTGATGGGGCTGGCACCTCTGCTCGTTTCTACTCTCCGGGCAGCATCACGATAGATGGAAGCGGCATCCTTTATGTGGCGGACACGGGGAATCACACGGTTCGTAAAATCACTCCTGCGGGGGTGGTTACGACTCTGGCTGGTAGTAGTGCGGGCGCGGCGAATGGCACAGGTAGCAACGCAAAATTTCGTGGCCCCGCAGGCATTGCCGTGGAGTCAGAGGGGGTGAACATTTATCTAACAGATACAGGAAACCACTCGATCATAAAAGCGACATCCTATTATTCCCTGACGCCTTTCGCGGATCGGGTGGATGATCAGCGTTTCTACTTGTGGGATCAGACAAATAAAAAATTACTCACCAGCAGTGATGGCGGTCAGAGCTTTTCCGTAAGCGCCACTGCGGTGAATTCAGCGTTTAGTTCTTTTGCGACGGCGCCACAAAACAATGGGCACATCTGGGTTCGCGCTGGCAGCAGCGGACTATACAGGAGCACGAATTTTGGCGCTTCGTTCACAAAAATCGCAACGGTCAGCGAGGCATATATGTTTGGATTTGGCAAAGCTTCTCCTACAGGCAATTACCCTGCTGTTTTCTTATGGGGTAAGGTTTCGGGCGTGGTCGGATTTTTTCGTAGCGACAATGCCGGCACGTCTTGGACGAGGATCAACGATAGCCTCCATCAATTCGGTTACATCAATGTGATGACGGGAGACCCCCGCGTATACGGGCGTGTCTACCTAGGCACCAGCGGGCGCGGAGTCATCGTCGGTGATTTGCTCACACCCACGCCCCCATCGCAAATGACCCGAATCATTTACGACGATGTGCTGCAAAGTGATTGGCAAAATGTCAGTCCCAGCGGCACGATCTTCGGCAGCACTTCCCAAGTGCGCACAGGCACAACGGCCATATCGATTGCGGCGGGAGCCAATCGTGCGGTGTCATTTTCTTCCGCGAAAAAATCCACATCGGGCTATGCTGCACTGTCATTTTGGATCCATAGTGGCACATCTGCCCCGCCAGCGTTGCGTGTAGGAGGAGCGCGTGGAGGAATCGCACTCGAAGCGGTGCCTGTTTCCGTTCAGGCAAGCCCTGGATGGCAGCGCATCGTGGTCCCTTTGTCTCAGATTGGACTTGCGAACATTGATGACCTGACCGGATTGCGCATGGAGACAGTAGGTGAAAGTCAGGTGGCTTTTTCAATCGATGACCTTGTTCTTGTGGGAGCGGATGATTTTAATCACTCAACCAACGTGACGCTCACACTGGGCAATCTCAGCGCTACCTACGATGGTTCGCCTAAGCCGGTCAGCGTGACTACCTCCCCCGCGGGGCGCGCCGTTGTTGTGACATACAATGGCTCCACCACGCCTCCCACTGCTGCGGGGAATTATAATGTCTCCGCTTTTGTGGCAGATTCTCTTTCGAACGGATCCGTCACAGGCGCTTTGGTCATAGAAAAAGCCCGTGCATCGATCTCGGTGAGTGATCTTGCGTCGATAGCCGATGGTATGCCGAAGCCGGTGAGCATCACCACGAATCCTCCGAACCTCACTACGGAAATCACCTACGATGGATCTGTCACAGTGCCGACTCTAGCAGGCACTTACGATGTTGCCGTTACCATTCTTGATGCCAATTACCAGGGCTCCACTTCCTCCATGCTTGTCATCCGCCAACCCACGCTATCATTGGGGGATCTCACTGGTTGGACATCGAATCTTCCTGCTGCTGCACCAACATCGACAACCGCAGCGACTTCCAGTCCACTGCTGAATCCTAATAACATCGTGTCAGGAGCGGGTGGCACACTCCAGACGTATTTCAGGCCGATCACGCTGGCAAATGTGGGTGACAAAATCACTCTGACCGGGAGCGTTCAGCTGAGTGCGGCGGGTGTGAGTGGTCAAGTCAATTGGTTCCGATACGGGCTTTATGACAACCGCGCCCAAGCGGATCAAATCTATACGGGATGGCTCGGCTACACAGGCATGGGAACCAGCCTGTGGGAGCGCGTCAATCAGGCGGGCTCTGGCCTTTATCCTACGGGCTTCGATGCTGTTCAGCGAATGCCCAATAGTTTTCTCAATCCCATCGGCACGAATTCTCCATCAGGCACACCACTCTTATCTTTTGAGGAAAACATCACGCGGACTCATACCGGAGTGGATGTCGTTTTTCTTCTCAAACGAATGGATACGAATGCCATATGCATGAGTTACACCTACACGGACCCATCGCCTAACAACAATGGTGTCATCACTGGTGAGAGTAACACAGCCAACACGGGTTATGATCCCACCTACAACGCTGCCGGTTTTATGTTTGGCAGCAATTACATTGGAACGAGCACAGCAAATGCACAATTCATGAACATACGGCTTTCCTTCGCCCCAGGCAGCACAGCGAATGCACAATTCATCAGTTTTTCCCAACCCGAAGATCGTTCGGTGGATTCCGTGCCATTTGATTTATCCGCTGAAGCCAGTTCGGGTCTTCCGGTGACATACACTCTCGTAAGTGGTCCAGCGATCGTGAATGGCAGCACAGTCACTGTCACCGGCGTTGGTCGCGTTGTGATTCGCGCTTCACAATCGGGTAATGCGAGCTATCTACCCGCACCCGACATCGAGGTAAACTTCAACGTCGTAAAGGCAATCGCCACCATCGTCATAGGGAATCTCGACACGACATACACAGGAACATCGAAATCCATTACAGCCACCACTCAGCCACCGGGTTTGCTCATGGACGTGACCTACAACGGCAGTAGCGTTGCTCCCGTCGATGCCGGAAGTTATCCCGTTGTGGTCGCAATCAATGATCCTACTTATCAGGGATCGGCGACGGGCACGCTCGTCATTTCCCAAGCCGCACAAACCATCGATTTCAGGGAGCCGCCGCCGCGCGTTTTTGGCGATGCGCCATTTGAGCTCAACGGATCCGCGAGTTCGAATTTGCCCGTGACTTTCCGTGTCGTCAGTGGTCCTGCTACCATCAGTGGATCCACGGTGACACTGACGGGAGCAGGAACTGTCGTAGTCTGTTCGTCTCAGAGTGGCGACAACAACTACCTGGCAGCTACAGATGTGATACGCAGCTTTGTTGTTGCGAAAGCCACGGCTCTCGTGACATTGAGCGATCTTGACCCTATGTTCGATGGCCAAGCGAAGTCCGTGACGGTCAACACCATTCCCTCTGCTCTTGATGTGGAAGTGACCTACAGCGGCGGTTCCACGCTTCCCGCGGCGACGGGAAGCTACCCAGTGATGGCCACCATCCATGACATCAATTACCAGGGAACGGCGTCAGGAACGCTCGTCATCCAGAAACGAACCATCACCAGTGATCTCACTCATTGGAGTTCGAACATATCCCATAAAGTCACATGGGATCCTGCGGCGCCTTCCAGTCCCTTGCTCAATCCGAACGACACCACGGATGCTAGCAGCACCAACACTCTTCAAGCTGATTTCACCCCGATCACGATGACAAATACCGGAGATAAAATCGTTCTATCGGGACGTTTCCAAATGACCACAACGCCAGTCTCCGCGCAGAGCAATTGGTTTCGTTTCGGACTGTATGATCGGTTGAATCAGCCACTTACTTCCAGTACGGGTTGGCTGGGGCTGACGGGGATGGGGACTTCGTTGTATGAGCGGACGACGTCGACCGGTCTCTACAGCACGGGCAATGGTGCCACCCAACGCTCGCCCAGCAGTTCACCCGCTCCGGTCAGTTCCACTTCGCCTACGGGCAATCCTTTGCTCGCATTCGAGGTCAGTGTCACACGTGTTAGCAATGGGATTGTTGTCACTCATCAGATCAAGAGGACCGATACCAATGCGATACTGATGAATTACAGCTTCACTGACACGACACCTAACAACAATGGATTGCTGAGCGGATCGCAAAATACGAGCACCAATCCCGTTTACAGCCCTACATTCAATACAGCAGGTTTTGCTTTCACCAAAAGTTACATCGGCAACACTGGTGCCATGGCGCAGTTCCAAGATGTAAAACTTCAGTATACTCCCGCGGTAGATGGTAGCGCACAAACCATTCAATTCTCTTCTATGGCGGATCGCACGTATCTCGATGCGCCATTCGCGCTCAGTGCCACTGCCAGTTCAGGTCTTCCCGTGAGCTTCCGTGTGGTAAGCGGTCCGGCGACCCTGAACGGCAATAATCTCACCATCACCGGTGCTGGCACTGTCGTCATACGGGCATTGCAAACGGGAAATTTTACCTACCTTCCCGCTCAGTCGGTCGAACAAAGTTTCTTGGTTGCCAAGGCTCAGGCCAGCATTTCCCTAGCCTATCCCGATACGCTTTATGATGGCACAACCAAAGAAGCGACCATAGCTACAACCCCGCCCAATCTTCAGGCTGTCGCTGCCTATGACGGATCGCCCAATCCTCCGTGGGACGTCGGCAGTTATCATGTGACAGCCACTGTGGAAGACCCGAATTATCAAGGATCCAGCACAGGCACCTTCGTCATTTCTCCATCGACCCCGTATCAAGCTTGGCGTAGTACGCATTTCGGCACCGCCGCAAGCGTAGGCGCTGCCGCTGATGGCTTTGATGCCGACAATGACGGGGAAACCAATCTGTTAGAATTTGCCACCGGCCAGAACCCTTTCAGCAGCAGTCGCGTCGTGACGCTTCTCACTAAGAATGAAAATAGCTTAGAATTCCTTTATCCAAAAAATTCAGCTGCGATTGATGTGATCTACACAGTTGAATGGAGTGATACTCTGCAGAATGATTGGAGCAGCGCAGGCGTGACGAGTCGCGTGATTTCCGATATCGCCACCAACCAGCAAATCAAAGCATTCGTTCCTGCTGGTAGCGGAAGACGTTTCGTGCGTTTGAAAGTCACGCAATCACCCTAAAGCGAAGTCTGAAATCAATTTTCTGCGACAGCCAGATGGTCAATATGGCGAATTTCTAACGTCACAATGAGTATGTTGTTTTTATAGATGGTTTGAAAATAACGACACAAAGGAATTGATTGATGATTTTTTGATGATTTCTCTATCTGCTTGCAAAAGAGTGAATGATTGGATACGTTGTTGAGGTAAGAAAAAATTTTGAAACATTTCTATCATGAAAACACTCAAAACAATCGGAATGGTATTGGCAGTTCTGGGAACATCTCTCACTGCACAAATACCTTCTGGCACAGCGACTACCAGCAAACCCAATATTCTAGGTGAGCAACAGACCAAGATTCGTGATGGCTCTGGCCGGGTGACGGGAATCGCCACGACCTCCAAGCCGAACATTTTGGGAGAACAGAAAACAGTGGTTCGTGACGCATCGGGCCGGGTCACGGGAACTGCGACCACGAGCAAGCCCAACATACTGGGGGAGCAAAAGACGGTCATTCGCGATCGTTCTGGGCGAGTCACGGGAACCGCCACCACATCAAAACCAAACATCTTGGGTGAGACTCGCACCACTTTTCGGGACACCACGGGGCGGGTGAATGGCAGTGGTGTAACTTCGAAGCCGAATATTCTTGGTGAAAAGCGCACCATCTTCCGTGATGCAAATGGACGTTCGACGGGATATCAAAACAGGTAATCTCACATGCGACATCTCATACACTCATTTCATTCTCTAGATTTTGGCGCTGAAATGTTGCACATTTGCGGGTGAACGATGGACTAGCAAGAACATGAAATATAGGAAAAACGTCATCATTTTTGCTCTGTTACTGGTGGCTGGCGCGATGGCAGGATGCTCTGGCAAGAAGACGAGAGATTTTTTTGCTGCAGGTGGAATTACCGTGGGGGCTCCAGTGGCTCTTACTCCTGGGGTCTATCAAATCCCGATCAAATTTGACACGGCGATCGTGCATTCGGGTGAGTGGCTTGATGTTGTGAGCGTCAAAGTCACGGGATCAGATCTTTTGGTCACTGCCAGCTTTACCATAGCCCATCGCAAGAGCGCTTATCCGGGGTATGTCGAAGTCAAAGGAGTCTCACCCGGCCTCTACACTCTCAAGTATCGCGATCCTGATGGAACCCAACATACGATTGGTCCGGTAAACCTGCCCTGATCGCTTGCGATGCAGTGCAAGGCACTCTCGGATATGGGCGCGCGCCCATCAAAAATTTCTTTGTTTCAAATAACTGGTTGCCTAACAGAGCGCGTCGCCTAGGATGCAACCAATATCCAACGTCATCATTTCATGCGAACATCACCTCCCCTTGGAAGATCAGCGAAATTTTCGATCCACGCGCATCGCTGGTTCGTATGGAATCGTTTTGCGCTTCTTCTGCTGTGGATTCTCATCGGTCTGCAAGCCGTGGGCATGCATCAATCGATCGCAGAGGAAATGACTGCCAAGGAGCCTTCAGCCAGCGTGGTGTTGATCGAATCGCAACTTGTCACATGCATCCCTAGGGGTGAACTCGTGGGTTCGCAAATCATTGTGATCGACGGCAAGCGTGATGTGATGGAGCAGATCACGGCGGCACTCCATGGGCTCACAGACATCGATGTACTTCGCGTCATTTCGCACGGCAGCGATGGAAAGCTCTGGTTTGGCAAGCAGGCATTCGATGCCACCACCCTTCACGCCCATTCGCCGCAGGTTGCCGCATGGAGCAAATCGCTCTCCGCCGACGCGCAAATTCTCCTCTACGGCTGCCGCGTTGCGGAAACAGACCAAGGACGATCCTTCGTCAATCAGTTGGCTACATCGATGCATGCCCGCGTTGCAGCCAGCACGGATGTCACTGGCATGGGTGGCGATACAAATTTGGAGTTTGAAGTTGGCAGATTGAGCGATCGGATTCTCGCCAGCGCCGCCAGTTACGAGAGGGCAGATGTATCCCTGCAAGGGGACTTTGGCGATGAAATCGACGCAATTGCGAGCATCCATTGGAACGACATCGAGACTTGGAATTCCCAGATCACGAGCTGGACCAACAACCAGAACGGCACCGCCACCGTGACGATGGCATTCGACCTGCGCGGCGAGTTCTATGTCGGACACGACAACTGGTCGACCAATGGCTATGTCTACATGTATCGCAACAACATTCAAGTTGCGAGTAAATACATCAATGTCCCTCGCAATAGCAGCAGCTTCACGCGAGTAACATTCACCGCCACGTTCCCGCTCTCGATTGGCAACAACCGGATTTCAGTTAGCCCGCGCGAAGGGACCCCGACCATCTGGTCCGACCGCACCACCCACAACCTGCCGATCGAAGCTCCCTATTTCTATGGCGCTCCAGCGGCAGCGAGGGCACACACGGTGGCCGTCGGCAGTGGCTTCAGCTACTACTACTATGTGGCCGGCACGGATCCCAAGACATTCACCGCCACCGGGTTGCCTGATGGTCTGACGATGAGCACGGGTGGCGTCGTCTCCGGCTATCCACGCAGTGGCAGTGCTGGTGTGTATCAGGTGAACATCCGCGCCTCCAATGGCTTTGGGACCTGCAATCTGCCGGTGACCTTCACGATTACGAACCAGGCCCCGGATTTTGCCAGCACATCAGCGGCAACGATTTCAGGCGGCGTCGAGAACACGCCGCTCACCATCTCCTACGCAACCCTTGCCGCCGCTGTGGGAGCCACGGATCCGAACAACACGATCATCGCCATCACAAATGGTTGGGCCATCGATCCGATCTCGTTCCGCATCGAGTCACTTCTCGGTGGCACGCTCACGAAAAACGGCACACCGATCACTGCCGGAACAACATCGATCGCTGCGGGCGAAAACCTCGTTTGGACACCGCCCGCCTCCGTCAACGGGGTGCGCGACGCTTTCACGATCAAGGCTTACGACGGCGCGCTATATTCCGCGGCAACCAAGACGGTGAAGGTGTCCGTCGGAGCGGTCAACGACGCGCCGACGCTCACGAGTTTTTCGGGTCCCGTCACCGCAGGCACCGAAGACTCCTCGATTCCGATCACCTTTGCAGATCTGGTGGCGAAGGGCAACGAGGCCGATATCGACAGCGCCGTCACCGGCTTCGTGGTGAAGGAAGTCACGACTGGCAGCTTGAAAATCGGCACCAGTGAAGGCAGCGCCACGCCGTGGAATGCATCGACCAACAAAGTGATCACTGCCAGTTTGATGGGCTACTGGACTCCCGATCCCAACGCCAACGGACCGCAATCCGCATGTAAGGTCGTGGCGCGTGATGATGCCCCGCTGGAATCCGCCACTCCGGTGCAGGCGGTCGTGTCGGTTACACCAAGCACCGATGCACCCACGCTTACGGCGGTCGATATCATCTCGGGTCAGACAGAAGGCGAGCCCATGGAAATTTCTTACACCTCGATCGCCACTGCGGCCGATGAGGCGGATGTCGATGGTGATGCGATCTCGTTTCGGATCGAGGCGGTTAGCTCCGGTATCTTGCAAAAATGGACCAGCTCCGCTTGGGCCGCGGTCGTGCCTGGAATCACTTTAGTCGCCGCTGGTGAAAAGCTACGTTGGACACCAGCGATCGGTACTACCGGCCTGCAGAATGCTTTTACGATCAAGGCCTGGGATGGCCAGTTCGCTTCCGCGACAGCGGTCCAAATGAAGATCGATGCCTCGCGCTGGACGATTGTGCCATGGACTTCGGCCGCGACGAGCGGTCTAGATCTCAGGTATCGCTACACGCATGCGTACTCGTTTGGATCATCCAATTCCTTTTCTCTTGGCGGAATTTCCTTCACAGGTATTGCTGGCGGAAATCCGTCGGTTGAGGGAAAACTCTCCACGACAAATTTCGGAAGTTTTACGATCAACGATGACAACAATCTCAGCGATGCCAGCCGCAGCCTTGCCAATGATTTCGTTTATGGCGGCAGCGCCGTCCAGACGGTGACGCTCCGTGGCCTGATCCCCGGCGCGCGCTATGTCTTGTCGCTCTTTTCGGTCGGAGCAGATTCCACGAGCCGAGACTTCACCTTTCAAGGCGCGATGGGGCAAGTTGCCGTGAATCAAAACGAGTTTGGAAACAACAACGGCATCCGCATCGACTATAAGTATCTGGCGGACTCTAGCGGATCGGCCACGATCACGATCAATCCCGCCAGCGGCAGCTTTAATCTCTACGGCATCGCCAATCGCGAATCGTCTCCTTCCGCGACGCTCTATCCGCCGAGCAGCCTCACCTACGATGGGTCGCCAAAAAATTTCCAAAGTGGCATTGCACCCCGCAACGAGCCTTTCGTTTCGGCCGGCGTTCTGCATTCCGTCGTCCTCAAGTCCGATGGCACGGTATCGGCATTCGGCACCAATGATGCAGGCCAAACCAATGTGCCAACAGGTCTCAACAATGTCGTCGCGGTGTCGGCCGGCGGCTACCACACGCTGGCCCTCAAGTCCGATGGCATCGTCGTCGCCTGGGGAAGTAACCATCAAGGTCAGTCGACCATCCCCGCAGGCTTGAGCGGTGTCGTGGCGATTTCGGCAGGAAAAGTTCACAACCTCGCACTCAAGTCGAATGGCACCGTCGTCGCATGGGGATCAAACTCGGGTGGCCAGACCACTGTGCCAGCCGGCCTCACCGGGGTGGTTGCCATTTCGGCAGGCGCCAGCCACAGCATGGCGCTGAAGTCCGATGGCACCGTCGTGGCATGGGGAGTGGGTTTCTACAACTACGCTACGCCACCTGCCAACCTCACCGATGTGGTGGCCATCTCCGCCGGCGAATGGCACAGCCTCGCCCTCAAGTCAGATGGTACCGTGGTCGCCTGGGGTAACAATGGATCGTTCCAGTCGGAGGTTCCGTCAGGCCTCAAGGGCGTGGTCGCCATTTCAGCGGGCGCCAGTCACTCGGTCGCGGTGAAGTCGGACGGCACGGTCGTCGCATGGGGCGATCGCGACAATTATGGCCTCATCAACATTCCCGCCGGTCTCGCGGAGGTCGTTGCCATCGACGCAGGCCCCGAACACACCATCGCCCTCAAGGCCGATGGCACGTTGGTGAGCTTCGGTTGGTTTCGCTACGGGCAGAAGTATCTTCCGACGGCACTCGGCGCGCTGACTGGAATTTCCACGGGCAACGATCACACGCTGGCAGTGAAGCCCGATGGCACGGTGCTCGCATGGGGCCAAAACACCTATGGCCAAACAAGCGTACCCAACGGGCTCAGCGGAGTCGTCGCTGTGCAAGCGGGCGATGCACTCTCAGTCGCTTTGAAATCCGATAAGACGGTGGTCGCGTGGGGTGGCTACAGCAGCTCGATGCCCGCCGGCCTCACGGGGGTCGATAAAATCGCGGCTAGTGCAAAACATGTGCTTGCGCTGAAGGTTGATGGAACAGTTGTGGCATGGGGATACAATACCCATGGCCAATGCAACGTGCCCGCAGGTTTGGCCAATGTGAGAAACATCGCCGCAGGTGAGTTTGGCTCGCTTGCCCTCAAGGCCGATGGCACGGTGGTTTTCTGGGGCAACCAGATGAGCGGACTCAGCTACCTGCCGCAAGGACTCTCAGGTGTGACGGCGATCTCGGCCGGCACCAACTTCGGGCTGGCATTGAAATCTGATGGATCAGTGGTCGCTTGGGGCAAGCCCACCCAAACCTACTGGGATCCACCAGCTGGTCTCTCAGGAGTGGTTGCCATCGAGGCCGGTGACGGCCACGCGCTCGCGATGAAGTCCGATGGCAGTGTGGTCGCATGGGGAGGCAATGACCGAGGTGAAACAACGGTGCCCGCAACGGTCAATGGCACAGGCGTCATCGCCCTCGCCGCCGGTTGGCGAAACTCGATTGCCCTTAAATCGGACGGAACGATCGTTGCCTGGGGCGACAACAGCCGCGGCAAAAACAGCCCGCCCGCTTCGGCCCAGTTTCCCTCCGTTGGCCTTGCCGGGCGCAGCTATAGCTTCAACGCGGCCTACACCTACAGCTACGAAGGCCGCGGAGCGACGACCTACGCTGCTTCCTCAACCGCACCGACAAACGCCGGCGACTACACGGTCACCGCTGTCGGCAATGGCGCTTCGATCACTCAGAATTTCACGATTCAAAAAGTCACACCCACGCTAAGCTACCTGAATCGGTTGAACTCGGTCCCATACGGCACAGCTCTCAACAGCAATCATGTCGATTCCACCAGCTGCTATTGGTGGAACCAAGGCACCTACACCACCATTCCAGGCTCCAAGGTGTATTCTCCCGCCATCGGAGCGATCCTACCAGTCGGCAGCCACCCGCTCAGCGTGACTTTCCTGCCGACCGACTCGGTCAACTTCAACCCGGCAGTCGCCTACGCCGCAGGCACCCTCACGGTGACCAAGACAACGAACGTTTCCGAGAACATCGTGCTCCCGTCTCTGACAGATCTCACATTCAACGGACTGGCAAAGACCCATACTGCCACCGCCACAGGTGTCGCGGGCTTCACCTACACCTACACGGGCCGCGCGGGCACCTCCTATGGACCTAGTAGTACGGCGCCCACCTATGCGGGCAGCTACACCATTACGGCCACAGTGAATGATGTCAATTACACAGGCGCAAAGAGCCTCGACTTCGCCATCGCCAAGGCCACGCCAACGATCACGACGAATCCGACTGCCGCAGCCATCACTTACGGCCAGTCGCTTGCCTCCTCCGCACTCACTGGTGGCGCCGCCAGCGTGCGGGGAACCTTTTCCTTCGCAACGCCGGGCACCACCCCAAGCGTCGGCAGCACAAGCCACACGGTCATTTTCACACCAGCGGATACCCTGAATTACAACACCACCTCCGGCTCGGCATCTGTCACTGTGAATGCGGCCACACTCAACTCGGCCAGCATCGCATTCACCCCACCCGCCAGCCTGATCTACAGTGGCAGCGCAAAGACCTTCACCGCCACTGCGCCAGGCATCTCAACGGATTTTGCCTACATTTACAGCGGCATCAGCGGTACGAACTACGGACCGACAACCACCGCGCCGACCAACGCCGGCAACTATGCGGTCACCGCGACAGTGACCAGTGCGAATTACACCGGCAGCGCCACGCAGACCTTCACGATCGCGAAGATCACACCCGCAATCACCTGGGCCACGCCGGCCAGCATCGCCTACTACACCGCCCTCTCCGCAACGCAGTTGAACGCGACAGCTAATGCGGCCGGATCATTTACCTACACCCCCAACACGGGAGCGGTTCTTGGCGTTGGTGCCCACGCCCTCCAGGCTGTGTTCACACCGACCGACACGACCAACTATGCCACCGTCACGGCGAGCGTGCCTCTGCAGGTCACCTCACCCCAACTGCCGATCGCGCTGCGCGCAGCACCGAATCTCACCTATGACGGCACCGCAAAGCCGTACACAGTTTCGCAAAGTGCTTATCTGTCTGCAGGTGCGGAACATGCCCTCGTCCTCAAGGCCGACGGCACGGTCGTGGCTTGGGGTAGAAATACCGCCGGGCAGACGACGGTTCCCTCAGGGCTAACGGATGTCGTACAGGTAGCGGCGGGATCCGCTTTCTCGGCAGCAGTCAAGGCAAACGGAAGGGTCGTTGCCTGGGGCTCCTATATTCTTAATGATTTTATTACGAACTTAAACCAAGTCACCAACGCCATTGCCGCAGCCGCCGGCAACGCTTTTATCGCTGTCCTTCGTGCTGATGGTACGGTGACCTCGTTTGGCATGCCTTGGAGCACCAAGACATTGACCATTCCTGCCGGCCTGTCCGGAGTCGCAGCGATCGCCGCTGGCGAGGACCATGTATTGGCGCTCAAGGCCGACGGCACGGTCGTGGCTTGGGGCAAAAACACCTATGGCCAGACCACGGTGCCCGCCGGGCTCAGCAATGTCGTGGCCGTGGCGGCAAGCGCAACCGGCGACCATTCATTAGCCCTGAAGGCTGATGGCACGGTCGTCGCTTGGGGCAAAAACTCTGAGGGGCAGTGCAATATTCCGGCAGGTCTGTCCGGCGTGGTCGCAATCACGGCCGGGTACTGGAACTCATACGCACTCAAGGCCGATGGCACCGTGGTCGGCTGGGGGTATGCCTATTCCAACGTCGTCCCGTCGAATGTCACCGGCGTGGCAGCGCTCGCTGCAGGAAATCAGCACGCCTTCGCGATCAAAACCGATGGCACGGTGGCGGCTTGGGGACGCATCCAAAACGATAGCCGCACCGACCCCATCGACGCCGCCCCCTTCGTGCCAAGCCCACTCAGCGGCGTCGGGAATTTCAGCTTCTCCTACAGCTATGTCGGCCGAGCCGGCACCACGTATCCCGCCAGTTCCTCCGCTCCTACAAATGCAGGAAATTACACGCTCACCGTTTCGTCAACACTCCCGAATTACAGCTACGGCAAGACAGTCGACTTCACCATCGCCAAGGCAACGCCCACGATCACGACGCTGCCGCAGGCCTCAATCATCACCGAGGGCCAGGCGCTTTCAGCTTCGACCTTGAAAGACGGCGCGGCGAGCCTGCCCGGCACGTTCGCGTTCAGCACACCCTCGTTCGTGCCCTCGGTCGGTACAACCACACAAAGTATTACTTTTACACCGACTGATTCGACCAACTATGCCAGCGTGACGGCAACTGTCACCGTGCGGTCGCAGGGAGCCAACGCCGCCATCCCCAACATCCTCTCGCCCCCAACCGCCGCGCCGATCGCGTTTGGTCAGCGGCTCCAGGATTCGGTGCTCAGCGGCGGGGCTGCCACTGTGCCGGGGACATTTGTCTTCTCATCTGCGCTTACGGTTCCAAACCCTGGTACCGCCAGCCAGAGTGTAACATTCATTCCCACCGACATCGTTAGTTATGCGGCGGTGACATTTTTCGTACCGCTCACCGTCACCGACGGCATCGTCAGCCCGCTCAACATTTCTCTGATACCGCCAACCAGCCTCGCTTACGATGGCACGCCAAAGGGATATCGCACGGCGCGTGGCTCGCTCCTTTCGTGCCGCAACTTCAACATGCTCTTCGTCAAATCCGATGGCACTGTAGGCGCCTATCCATCAATCACTATGCCAGCAGGGCTCACGAGTGTCGTTGCTGTTGCTGCCGGCGTAGGTTCTTACAGAGCCTTGAAGTCAGACGGCACAGTGGTCGAATGGGGAAACCCCTGGACAGGCGCGATGCCAGCTGGCCTTAACGGAGTGGTGGCGATCACCAGCGGCGACGAACACTCGCTAGCGCTCAAGTCCAATGGTACGGTCGTCGCTTGGGGAAGCAATACCTCCGGGCAGCGCAATGTGCCCGCAGACCTCTCGAATGTGGTCGCGATTGCAGCAAGTTCAAACGCATCATTCGCCCTCAAGTCGAACGGTACGGTCGTCGCCTGGGGAAGTAACTCTTATGGGCAGTGCGATGTTCCGGCTGGCCTGTCCGGTGTGATCGCTATCAGCGCTGGGAGTCAAGGCACCGTCGCCGCCCTCAAGTCGGACGGCACGGTGGTGTGTTGGGGGCGGAACGACAGTGAGCAAGCGACAGTGCCTACCGGCTTGACCAATGTCGTTGCCGTGGCGGTTGGCGATTTACATACTGTGGCGCTCAAGTCTGATGGCACCGTAGTGGCTTGGGGCAAGGACACTACTTTGGGATTCTTCAAAGCTAACCTCGTTCCCTATAATCTCACTGACGTCGTGGCCATCAGCGCTGGGAGCAACAAAACATTAGCACTCAAATCGGACGGTTCGGTCGTGTGGTGGGGTGCAGCCGCTAATTCGGAAGTTTATTATGCCAATGGCCAGTCGTATGTGATATATGCCATCACTCCGATTCTCGCCGCCGAATCCGCCGGTTTCGCATTCTCTTCAACCTACACCGGCCGCGATGGCACCACTTACGCCGCCAGCGTCACGCCTCCGACCGAGCCCGGCGACTATACTGTCACGGTCACCGGCACGGATCCCGATTTTGCCGCCACGAAGACGATCGACTTCACCATCACGAAAGGCAGACCGACCATTTTGTCCATACCTTATCGGTCCGGAATCACCTACGGTGAATCACTTGCTTCCTATCCCCTCCTCGGAGGAACAGCCAGCGTGCCGGGCACTTTTGCCTTCGAAAATCCCGGCACCATTCCCCATGCGGGTGAGAGCCTGCACAACCTTGTTTTCACACCCACCGATACCGAGCACTATCAACCGGTCACAGTCTCGATGAAGGTGAAGGTGGACAAGGCCAACCCCCTGCTAGTGGCCCTCCCCGCCGTGACAAGAGCCATTCACGGTCAAACCCTCGCCGAAGCAACCCTCGCCAATGGAATCACCAGCGTTTCGGGCACCTTCACCTTCACCTCGACCGCTCCCGTTTCCGCAGGCACCACGAGGCAAACGGTCACCTTCACACCGGACGACACAACGAACTACAATGCCCTCACTGCTGAGTTGGATGTCACTGTCGCCCCAGCCACGCCAAGCATCCTCACCAGTCCGACTGCTATGCCCATCGCCGCAGGTCAAACGCTCAGCTCATCTACGCTCAACGGTGGCGAGGCCTCGGTCGAAGGCGCTTTCACTTGGGAAAATTCCCATACCGTTCCCGATACCGGCACGACCACACAAAACTTTGTTTTCATACCGAACGACACGACAAATTACACCTCCACCACCGGCACGGTAAGTGTCACGGTCAACAAGGCCACACCCACCGTGACGAGCCCGCCCATCGCATCCGCCATCACCTATGGCCAATCGCTCACCGACTCGACGCTCGACGGCGGCATCGCATCGGTGGCAGGCACATTCGCTTGGACCAATCCCGCCACTGAACCAGACGCTGGCACTGCGACGCATGCATTCACCTTTACGCCGGATGACACGACAAACTACCAAGCCGCCGCGGGCACGGTGAGCGTCACGGTGCACAAAGCCTTAGCTAGCATCACCCTCGGCAACCTCAACGCCAGCTACGACGGAACAGCCAAGTCCGCATCGGTTAGCACGACCCCAGAAGGACTTATGACAATACTCACCTACAACGGAGAAAGCACGGCTCCGAGTGACGTAGGCGCCTATGAAGTGGTAGCCACCATTGACGATGCCAATTTCACCGGCACAAAGAGCGAACTTTTGACCATCGCTCAGACGCGCCTGTTCGGAATCGGTGGTGATCCGCTCGGCCAGACGACATCCTCCGTCATGACACTGGCAGGTATGCCTAGTATGCAAGGAATCGCCTGTGATGGAACGCGGATCTTTGTCAACTCGTCGGCGTCGGAAATACGCGTTTACGATTTGAATGGCGCATGGATTGAGAGCCATGCCGTTGAGAATCTTCCCCCCTTGGGAAACAATCAGATGGCATTTGCCGGTGGATATCTCTATGCGCGGAATGACGATTCACTCTACCGGATTTCGACGACGGATTGGTCGAGCACATTGGTCGCGGTCGATAGTTCCCATCCAATGCTCACCTGTGCTTGGTGGATGTACGGCAGCCTTTTTGACACACCAGACGGCAAGCTCGGTGTGATGGGGCCAACCGTCGACGGGCAGTTCACCGTCAGGCTCTACCAGCTATCGAGCGATGGCCTCACACTCTCTTGGGAGAGGGATCAAGTCATCCATGACACTTGGTCCACCGATGAGCACGGCATGGCCTGCGACGGGGTTTATTTTTACCGCATGTCGATGTTGGATGGCTGCAAGGTCTACAATTTGGCAACGGGGGAGATTGTGCACGGCGGAGAAGGTTGGAATCTTTGGTCGGCCGCCGATGGCGGAACGATCGAAAACCCCACCTGGCTCACTCGCAACCATCGCACGGGTCAATTGATCGCAGGCGAATACCAGGCCGACCACTTGCTTGTCTTCACCCCCGACGACGGCATTAACTTCACTGCGCCACAGAGTATGATTTACGATGGCAGCGGCAAGGTCTTCTCCGCCTCTTCGACCGTGCCATGCACATTCGCCTATACCTACACGGGAATCGGCATCACTTCCTACGGCCCCACCACCGAGGCCCCGAAGAATGCCGGAAACTACGTTGTCACGGCCAGCTCGACAGATTCCAGCCTCGAGGGATCAAGCAGCCTGCCCTTCATCATCGTGCCGAAGAACCTAACGGTCACGTCGGACGCTAAGACGAAACTTTATGGAGCTGTGGATCCAGTGCTCACCTATCAAAGCTCCGGATTGGTGGGAGAAGACGAGATCTCAGGAAGCTTGAATCGAGCCCCCGGTGAAAACGCCGGATCCTACTCCATCCTTCAGGGCTCCATCACGGCGGGTGCAAATTATGCGATCAGCTACATCGGCTCCGATCTCATCATTGAAAAAGTGCCGATCACTCCCACAAATTTCCTCGCGGCACAAACGACCAATCTTACCATCGATCTCAGCTGGACGCCCGACGGCACGCAAAACTCCGTCTGCACCGGTTTCCTCATTTCGCACAAACCGAGCGCGTCTGAGACATGGACGGAAAATGCCGTCGATGCCGATGCCTCGAGCTACAGTGTGAGTGGTCTTTTGCCCGGCACGTTGTATCACTTCCGCATCGCCGCAATGAACGGCACCGATCGCTCAAGTGAAGTGGCTACGACTCTCACCACATGGACAAGTCATGAGGAATGGCGGTTCAGCAACTTTGGCACGATTGCAAATTCCGGCAATGCCGCCGACAACGCCAATCCGAGCAATGATGGAATGCCAAACCTCATGAAGTATGCTCTCGGAATGAGCGCGAACGCGCCAAACGATCAATCTCCATGGAACACTCAGGTGAATGCCAATGGCCGCCTTGCCATGACCTTCATGCGTGCGCGTGGCGATTTGACATACACCGTAGAAGGCTCGGATGATTTGATCACATGGAGTAGTATCGCTACGAATCCCGGAGCGGTTGGGGAAACGGTGACTGTCGTTGATACCGCCGCCGCAGGCTCTCGCAAACGCTTCATCCGTCTCAAAGTCTCTCGTTGATTCTATTGGGAGGAGAAATCGATCTTCTCACGAAATACTTCCAGCACAGAACAATGCATTTCCTGAGCAGACGCATAGAATTGTTTGCTGAAATCGACCAAATCCTCTACATAGATCTCTGTGAAAGCAACGTCATCCCATTACGCCTTGATACTAGCCGGTGGTTCCGGTACTCGCTTTTGGCCACTCAGCCGTGATCATAAACCGAAACAGTTGCTCGATCTTTTCGGCACGGGAACACTGTTGGCACAAACCATCGCTCGTCTCGATGGGTTGGTGCCTAACGAAAATATTCTCATTCTTACCAATCAGAAACAGGTTGAGGCCGTCCGCGAAGTGGCGCCCCAAATCCCCGCAGCCAATATCATCGCAGAGCCCGCTAAACGCGATACTGCGCCTGCGGTGGCCCTCGGGATCGGCCTGATCGCTGCCCGCGATCCCGAGGCCATCATGATGGTTCTTCCTTCTGATCAGCTCATCACCCATACGGAAGCCTATCAATCCGTGATGCGCGATGCGATGACCATCGCCGGCAAATGCGACGGACTCATCACCGTGGGAATCAAGCCCACCTGGCCGTGTCCTTCCTACGGCTACATTGAGCGTGGTGAGCGGGCCAGTATCAGCGGACTCGATTGCGAAAATATGCCCTACGAGGTCAAGCGTTTCCGCGAGAAACCCAGCGCCGATCTTGCCGAGCAATTTCTCGCGCAGGGAGGATTCAGTTGGAATGCGGGGATGTTCGTTTGGTCGATCCCTGCGGTCATCGGCGAGCTTACGAGGCAGACGCCGCAACTCGCGCACTTCATCAGCGAATTGAGACAATCGTCTGATCCAGCTGCGACCATCGAAACTCAATTTCCTGCACTGACTCCCATTTCCATCGATTACGCCCTGATGGAAAAAGCCAAACGAGTGCTCAATCTGGAGGCGACCTTCGACTGGGATGACGTGGGATCTTGGATTTCGATCGCCAAGTATCTGCCCATCCTCGGCAACAACAATGCCAGCAATACGACCTTGGCGGAAATCGACTCGGAAAACAACATCGTGTTCAACGCGCGGAAGGACAGTCAGATTGCGTTACTGGGTGTAGATGATTTGATCGTTGTGCAAACGGAAGACGCACTCTTGATTGCGAATCGGCATCAGGCGGACGCGATCAAGAAGCTTTCGCCACTGCTGCCGGAACGTTTGCTCTGATGTCGATGCCTGATTTTCCGCATCCGGCTCTAGGGATTGATTATGGCGACGCCCGCATTGGCATCGCCGCCACGGATCCGGTGGGCATCATGGCGCACCCGGTGGAAACGATTCATCGCCAGAAGCAGGATGCTCATGCCCGCATTGCGCAGATCATCGCCGAGCGCCGCATCAAGACCTTAGTGGTGGGACTGCCCTGTCATCTCGATGGACGGGAAGGGGAGTCCGCGCAAAAAGCCCGCCTTTTCATCGAGCCATTGTCTCGGCTTCATCCGCAGATTCCTGTGGTGTGGATCGATGAAGCGTTTTCCACGGTGGCGGCGGCCGCCAAACTGCATGAAGCAGGCAAAAATGCCAAACGCCAGAAAGCTCTGATCGATCAGGCGGCAGCCGTGGAAATTCTCCATGATTGGATGGAGCGTCATCCTTCTTCTTGAACTGCGGCGAAATTCCTTGCAAGCTCGTCTCCATGCAAACTTATCAGCAATTGTTGCGCGATGTGTTAGAGAATGGTGAGGAGCACTCCGATCGCACCGGCACGGGCACTCTGGCCGTGTTTGGGCGTCAGGTTCGCTATGATTTGCGACAAGGATTCCCTTGTGTGACTACGAAGAAGTTGCACCTCCGCTCCATCATTCACGAGCTTTTATGGTTTCTTCAGGGCAGCACCAACATCGCTTACCTCAAGGAAAACGGCGTCACAATTTGGGACGAATGGGCCGATGAGCAAGGTGAGCTCGGCCCCGTCTACGGCAAGCAATGGCGCTCTTGGCAGTGTCCTGACGGTCGAGTCGTGGATCAGATTGAACAACTCATCAGCCATTTGCAGCACAAGCCTGACTCGCGGCGGCACATCGTCTCGGCATGGAATGTGGCGGATGTTGACTGCATGGCTCTCCCGCCTTGCCATTGCCTGTTTCAGTTTTTCGTCCATGCGCCGAATGCTGATGGCGTGCGCGGCTTATCTTGTCAGCTCTACCAGCGCAGTGCGGATCTTTTCTTGGGTGTGCCTTTCAATATCGCATCCTATGCTTTGTTGACCATGATGGTCGCGCAGGTTTGCGGATACGAGGCGCGCGATTTTGTCCACAGCTTTGGCGACCTGCATCTCTATCAAAATCACATTGAGCAGACCAAGCAGCAGCTCGCTCGTGAGCCGAGGACCTTGCCTCAAATGTGGATCGATCCCGCTGTCAAAGCCATCCAAGACTTCCGTTACGAACATTTCCGTCTGGATCATTATGATCCTCATCCCGCCATCAAGGCTCCGATTTCTGTCTGATCATGCAATTTCCATTTTCACTCGTTGGCATCGTGGCCATGACACGCGACCGTGTGATCGGCCGTGATGGCACTTTACCGTGGCATTTGCCAGACGACCTCGCTTTTTTCAAAACGACGACCAGCGGGCATGCGATGGTCATGGGGCGTAAAACCTTCGAGTCGATCGGTCGACCTTTGCCAAAAAGGCAAAACATCGTTCTGACGAGGGATGAATCGTGGAAACATCCCGGAGTGGATGTGATTCACTCCGTGTCCGATTTGAGGCATGCCATTCGCTGGGAGGGTGACGTCTTTATCATCGGTGGAGCCGAGATTTATCAGGTGTTTCTTCCTTGTATGGATGCCCTGCTCATCACTCATGTGCACGATGACTTTTCTGGTGATACGAGGTTTCCAGAATACGAAGCCGAATTTCCACAGTCCAAGGTCGTCTTGTCGCATGACCTGTTCACGGTGAAACGTCACACGCGGCGTGGGTAAAAAAGTGCTGTCAGGGAATCCGTGGCAAATACGGACAAACTGCCGTTGCTTCGATTAAGACCTGGCGGGGTTCGCTTGCCGAACCTCCACAGCCCCTGACAGCGGCGAAAGCAAACACTCACCAAGCATGGGAAGCAATCCTTTTTTTACAGATTCCCCCCTTACTGTTTTGCTCTTTGAATCGCCGCACGCAATTCTTCTGCAAGCCACTGACCCGGCGCAGTGGGGGCTTGGCCGATGTAGCCGTAATTGAGACGTGATCCTGCTAGAGCGCATCGCACGCGAGAAAGCGGAGCGAGAGACCCCATACCCATGGTAGCAACGGCTCCAGTTGCTGGTTCTCGTTGGAAGTTTTCTAACAAGTCGAGTTCTGAAGCATCGTTCAGCATCGCTGCGAATTTTGCCACGGTTGCCCCATGAGCATGTGCAAAATTTCGCCACTCACGCCAGCATTCTAGGTCTGGCAGCTTCTCGAAATTGTGACTGGAGGCCACCCACGGAATGTTTTTCTCTCGCAACAAGGCGAGGGTGCCGCGCATTTCCTCTGCGGAGGCGATCTCTAGATCCACAGCGGCGGCATCATCGATCACGGCACGAATCATCTCCTCCCGATCCGCCGAATCCAGTGGCAGCACGCCACCCTCGGACTGTCTCCGTGCGGTGAACAACAGAGGTAGATTTTTCAAGTGCGACCATGGGGTCTGCGTGGGTTCCCAACCATCCCGTGCAAGCACATCGAGACGAATTTCCAACATGTCGCACGCGGCAATCGCATGGGCCTCAGTGCATTCACGTAAGTCTTGCAGACGACCGAAACTGCCCACGACCCATGGAAATGTCGCAGTGCTAATGTTGGATGCTGATTTCATGCGTTCCAAGGCACGGCAAAGACGCACCGATTGTCAACCACGGAAAAGTTTTTTTTGTGTATTTACCGATGCAAAATATTTTGGGAGCTCCGAGTTTTTGTCTGGTCAAAGCAGGTGTGATTTTCTAGTTGTGTAAAACTTTCTGACAGAAACCATGAAAATCCAACGTTTAGTAAAATCCCTCCTTGTGTGTGCATCTATGCTGTGCGCTCCTGCCGCCTTTGGACAAGCTTCCAAGGTCACTGCAGAAAAACCGACCTTTGATGACCTTCCATCCCCGGAATTTCCTGGCGGCAACAAACAGAAAGCTTTCAAGCCCAAAGACTGGTTGGAAGTGGAAGCCAAGTTCAAAGTCGAACTGAATCCTGAGCCCAAATCCAAGACCGCTGAGGAAATTGTGGTCAAATGGTATGTTGCTGTGAAGAACCCAGAAAAATCAGGCTACTTTTTCTTGCTCTCCAAGACCATCACACACATCAACGTTCCTTTGAATGAAGACGTGTATTCATCCATCTACCTCAGCCCAGCATCCGTCACTCGTCTGACTGGTAGCCCGCGCAATGGAAAAAACGCCGTGGAATTCGTTGGCTACGAGATTCTTGTGAATGGTGAGGTCAAGGCTTCTGACACCAACAAGGGCCAAGTGGGCTGGTGGAAATCCTCCAGTGAAAAAATCTCCGCCAACGAGAGCGTTCCCCTCTTGACCAAGAGTGAGACTCCCTTCGCTCCGATGTGGTGGGATCGCTACGCTGACGAGAAAAAGGAAAAGTAACTCCTGCTTTTCACCTCTGCGCAATTGCCCGTCTAACCCATTTTTTCCCACATCATTATGGCTGAAAACCAGACCTCTGTCACACTCAACATCGGATCACAGCGCATCAGCATGGCTGTGTTTGAACCTTCGAAATCGGGCGGCCTCGTGCTCAAGGCTTACGATTCCGCCTCGCTCCTCGCAGATCCCGCTACGGATGCAGTGCGTATGCCGCAAACCCGCTTGGCCATCATCGAGTTGGCCCAGAAGATGAAAATCGGCAAGGCCAAAGTGCGCTACGCGGTGTCCGGGCAATCGGTCTTTACTCGCTTCGTCAAGCTCCCAGCTCTCGACAGCGATAACATCGAACAACTCGTGACTTTCGAGGCGCAACAGCAGTTGCCATTCCCCATCGAAACCGTGGTGTGGGATTACGAATTGCTCGATGGAGCAACAGGCGAAAAAGAAGTCGCATTGGTCGCAATCAAATCCGATGCTCTTGACGAGCTCAATAGCTGCGTCGTCGGCGCGGGGCTTTCGACAGCGGAAATCGATGTCGCTCCCATGGCCCTTTTCAATGCGTTCCGTTACTCGTATGCCGATGTCACAGAGCCTGTCCTGTTGATCGATGTGGGCGCTAAGACCAGCAATTTGCTCTACATGGAGGGCAAGCGATTTTTCACCCGTAGCATCCCCGTGGGAGGGGCGTCTCTCACGACTGCGATTGCCAAGGAATACGGCATCAGTTTCGCGGAAGCGGAAGGACAGAAAATCACCAATGGCATCGTCACACTGGGCGGTGGCCACACCGGTCATCTCGATGAAGCGGTGGCAGCTCTGGGCACTGTCATTCGTAATGCTCTGACCCGTTTGCCTACGGAAATCGCACGCACTACCAATTATTACCGCAGCAATCACGGTGGCAATGCACCACGCCGAATCATTCTCGCCGGGGGAGGAGCTAACCTCCCTTACGCCAAAGAATTTTTCGAGGAAAAACTCGGCCTGCCCGTGGAATATTTCAATCCCATGCGCATTGTCATGGTGGGCAAGGCGGTGAATCCAGAAGTCGTTCAGCAAGAAGCGCACATGATGGGTGAGTTGGTTGGCTTGGGTTTGCGTGGCATCGGCAAGACATCGATCAATATCGATTTGGTCCCCTCCAGTGTAGAAGCGGAGCGCGCCTCAGAGAAACGACGCCCGATCTTGATTTCCGCCGCCGCTCTTCTCATCGCCGGATGTGCTGGGTTCGCGGTGCTCAGCAATGGAGCCGCTCGCAAAGCGGAAGAACAGCTCGCTAGCTTGGAGTCGAAAAAAAACGAATTGGAAGCGGCTGCTTCACCGATCAAACGACTCCTCGCAGAGGAAGCCACAGTCAAAGCCACTGCAACCAGCTATGTCACTCTCAAGGACGCTCAGGATTTCTGGCCCGGCGTGCTGACTGATCTGAGAAAACATTTCACCAGTGAGTTCACGTGGATTACGAATCTCGAGCCCATTGCCAATTACGATGTCACCAAACCCAATGACCCTAAAGTTGAAAATGGAGAGTTGTTGGTCAAAGAGGAGCTCGACGGTGCCTACGGTGAATCCCAGATGGCTCAGGTCAAGGTAGAAGCGGCGGCAACGCCTGCCCCTGGCCCTCGTCCTCGCCCCGGTCAGGTGGTGGCCGCTCCCGCTCCTACTGTCCCCATGGCCAATGCCATTCGCATCCGCGGTCTCTGGCGCGACAACGATGACAAGCAAAACGTCGTGAATAAGATGATCAAGGCATTGCGCGAGAGCGGCAGTCCCTATCTTCGCTTCAGCACCAAAGCGGCTGATGGCACGGAAACACCTCTGAAGGACGAGCAGATCGTCAAGAGTTTGAAGGCGATCGCGGATGCCGAGGAGGAATACGCCTGGCCTTTTGAGATCGTCATTCCCTTGACTCAGCCCATGCCCTCCCGCTGATTCCCCTTCTTCATTTATCTTCACACCACTCCCATTTTCGTATGACTCCCAAGGAAAAAAAATTCACCGGTATTCTGGTTGGCGCTACCGTGCTCTGCGCGGGCGGTCTCTACTTTGTTGCCGGCAAAGGCGCTTCCCGCTACGATGCCGCCAAAGAGCAATTCGATGCTCTGTCCGCTGAAATCAACAGCATGCAGAACATGACGCTGTTCCCTAGCCAACAGAATTTGCAGGCCAAGCAAAAGGCCTTATCGGACTTCAAGACCGAGGCCGAACAACTCGCTGCGAAATTGCAAGCGAAGCGCCCCAAATCCCTCAACAACACAGATCCGCAGACATTCACCAACACCTTGGTCAAAACAGCCGAAGTCGCGATGAAAACCTATGCAGCAGCAGGGCTTACCACCGATGACAGCAACAAGGCACTGCCCAAGGGCTTCTATCTGGGATTTGAGGATTACGTCAGCACACCCGCCCAAGGCGCAGCGACGGGCATTCTTTCCTACGAACTCGCTGCCATCAGTGAAGTCCATGCGCTTTTGGCTGCGGCCAAACCCAAGAAATTGCTCAATTTCTATCGTGAAAAACTGGTGGAAGAAAAAGGTGAAACATACACACCGGTGGCAGGCAGCTCCAGCCGTAAGCTGTCCTTTGAGATTTCCTTTAGCGGTCCAGAAAGCTGCATCCGCGATTTCATCAACGGTCTGCAGTCGTCGAAAGATCACTTTTTCGCCATCCGCACCATGAGAGTGCACAATGAAAAACAAGAGGCACCGAAAGCTTCCGACGTTCAATTTGAAGACAAGTCCTCCAAATCCAAAGAGGGTTCTGCAGCAGGTGGCATCTTTGATTCTGCCGATTCCTTTGTGTTGCCAGAAGATTCCAAGCCAGCTGGAGCTGCCCCTGCAGCACCAGCGCCTGCCGCTCCGAAAGCAGAAACGGGTCGCATCCTCCAACAAGTATTGGGCAAAGAAGACGTCCAGGCCTTTTTCCGCATCGATCTTCTGCTGCCCGATGCTCCCGCCGCAGCGTCCAAATAATTTATACAACCTCATTTTTCTTCTATGAAAAAAAACTACGAAAAACTCATCCTTGCCCTTTGCGCGCTTGCGGGAGCAGGCGTGACCTATCTCGGCTATTCGAAGAATAGCTCCTTGGAAACCGACTTCGAATTTGTCGATAAAACCTCTGGAAAAAGCGTTACTGCCGTTGATGGCGCTGCTAAGCTGACCGCTACTCTCGCCAGTGTGAACCAGCCAGTTCAGTTGGAGCAGGCTAAGATCGGCGAGAACAAACGGCCAGTTGACAATTTTGTCGGTGTGTCTCTGTTTGCTAAAAAACCTGCCAAGGGAGAAAAAGTAGCCAAGCCCGTTGACCCCGTGCTCGATGCTCCCATTCATCCTCCCATCCCCAATCTGTGGTGGCTGGAGAACCGCCTCGATCCCGGTTTCGGTGATTCGCCCAATCGCGATGAAGACAATGACGGATTCACCAACTTGGAGGAATACGAGTCCAAGACAAGCCCTGTAGATGCCAAAATCCATCCTGCCTTGATCAACAAGCTCAAGTTCGTAAAATACGACTCAGTCGGCTATTTTGTCTGGTTCTCGAGCTCGCTCGGCGCCGATCAATACCAGTTTAAGATCGCGGAATTGCCTGCTGCTTTCGAGTTAGCTCCCCTTGCCAGACAAGAGCAATTTCTCGCCGAATCACCACTGCAATACAATCGCACGAAAAATTACATCGGCTCTGGAGCGAATATCTTCGAAGATGGACTCTGCGCGGGTCGCTATCGTCTGAAAAGCGTGAGCGTGAAAGAAGTCCTCAACGAGGCCACCAACCTCAAGAGCCCGAACGAGTTCGCCATCATTGAAGACTTGGCACCGCACAAAGGTGACAGTTTTGAGATTCCCAAGTCACCGAGTCGCAAAGATCGACCTGCCACAGTTCGCTACGATCGCACTGCGGTTCTGGAGTTAGATGCCATCGGACAAAAAGGCAAAGAGTTCAAAGTCCTCGAAAATGGCACCTTCTCTCTGCCAGAGGGCGATCCTCAAAAAGCCTATCGCCTCGTGAAAATCAGCCCTACAGCCATCTCTGTTGAGTACAAAGATTCGTCGGGCGCCACGCAAACCATCGAAATCAAAAAAAATTGATCAATTTTACCTGCAATACAAAATTTGTCTTTTCAATCCTCTTTTTTTCCGCCAAAACACACCCCGAACATGCAAAACAACCCAGCAATTAGAAGTTCTCGCCAACTCGCAGCACTGATGGCCGCAGCGACGCTGATGCCAGTGATTCATGCCCATGCTCAAGATCGCTCGCTTCCCACAACAGGATCAAGTCTCGCCGAGCGCGAAGCGATTCGTCGTCAAAAAGCTGTGGCTGATGCCGACCAACTGTTGAACGAGGGACGCGAAGCTTATGCTGCCAAGGACTACGATAAGGCAGTGACCAAATGCAAAGAGTCTTTCAATACACTGCCACCGGCTCCGATTCTCGATGACCGTCGCGCTGTGATCAAATCTCATTTGGTGGATGCTTCTATCGCTCTTGCCACACAGCATCGCAAAGTAGGCAAATACACCGAAGCGCGCGCCTTGCTCGATTATGTTCTTTCTGCCGACGTTGACCCAGGCAACAGTCTCGCTCAAGTGGAATTGGGCTACCTCGATGACCCGATCAGAACCAACCCCGCCCTGACCTACGAACACACACAAAATGTGGACAAAGTTCGTCGTGCGCTTTACACTGGGGAAGGACATTTCAACATTGGCAAGTATGACAACGCCAAGAGCGAATTTGAAAACGTGCTTCGCATCGATCCCTACAACAAGGCTGCACGCCGTTGGATGGAAAAACTCGCCGTGATCAAATCTGACTACTACCGCTCCGCCTACGATCATACACGCGCCGAGCTTTTGATGGAAGTCGATAAGACTTGGGAGCTCGCCGTTCCTTCAGACGCTCCCACCACGGACAATGCGGGCGTGATCGATCCACGTCTCACCTCCGGATCTGCGCTCCTCATGGAAAAGCTCCGCTCCATCATCATCCCTGTGGTGGAATTTGAAGATACATCGGTGGAAGAAGCTGTTGACTTCCTGCGCAATCGCTCCCGCGAGCTCGATACGACCACCACGAATCCTGCTGACAAGGGGATCAACTTCGTGGTCCGCAAGCCACAGCCAGGCGCCGCGGCACCCGCCGCTGCAGATGGCGCAGGTTTGGATGCCGCTCCTGGCGGGCTCGCCGTGGTTGCCGATCCCGGCGCCATGCGCGTGAAAGAATTGCGCTTGACCAATGTTCCCGTGGCTACCGCACTGAAATACATTTGCGACATCACGAAGCTGAAATACAAGGTGGATGATTTCGCGGTGACTCTCGTTCCTGCATCCGAGCAAGGCGAGGACATTGTGACGCGTTCCTTCCAAGTTCCACCTGACTTTTTGGATTCACTGAGCGATGGCGGTGGCGGTGCTGCTGAGCCTGCTGCTGACCCATTCGCTGCATCGCCTGAAGCAGGCGGCGGCGGCAGTGGTTTGAGACCTCGCGGCAATGTGCAGGACTTGTTGAAAGCCAAGGGCGTTCCGTTTCCCGATCGCGCATCCGCGAACTTTATCGCTGCGAACAGCACATTGGTCGTGCGCAACACGCCTACCAACCTCGATTTGATCGAACAAATTGTCGACGCCATGCAAATTGATCAGCCCAAGCAGATCAAGATCATGACGAAGTTTGTCGAAATCAGCCAAGAAAACAACGACGAGTTGGGCTTCGACTGGATCGTTTCTCCTTTCGGCATGGGTTCTGAAATGTTTGCTGGTGGTGGAACGATTGGCAGCGGCGCCTCGCGCAACGTGGCAGACTTTATCAACCCTGTCGCTGGCACCCCGATCAACGGCATTCCTACCGTCAGCGGGCAGGCACTGAGCAATATCATGACTGCAGGGAATCGCTCTGGCAACTCCGCCATCACTCGCGATAGCATCAGCGCTCTGTTGAACAATCCAGGTCGTACCTCACAAAATGCTGCGGTTGCCCCTGGCATTCTTAGCCTCACGGGTCTGTTCTCAGAAGGACAAGTGCAGATGATCATGCGCGGTCTTTCGCAGAAGAAAGGTGCCGATATGATGACGGCTCCAAGCATCATGGCCAAATCGGGCCAGAAAGCGACGATTGAAATCATTCGTGAATTCATTTATCCTACCGAATACGAGCCCCCCGAACTTCCTCAGAACATCGGCGGCGGCTTCAACGGCAACAACGGCGGTGGCATCGGTGGCGGTGGCGGCGGCGGTGGCAGCTTCCCAGTGACTCCTGCGACTCCTACAGCGTTTGAGCCTCGTAACACAGGTGTTACACTGGAAATCGAACCCACTCTGGCCGGCAATGACTCTGTGATCGATTTGCGTTTCGCTCCAGAAATCGTGGAATTTGAAGGTTTCATCAACTACGGTAGCCCGATCCAGGCCCCTTCATCCAATGCTTTGGGTGATCCTACCACCGTGACGATCACGGAAAACCGCATTGAAATGCCTGTTTTCTCGGTCCGCCGCGTTTCCACTTCCCTCTCGATCTATGACGGCCACACCGTAGCTGTTGGTGGATTGATGCGCGAAGATGTGCAAAATGTAGAGGATAAGATCCCTATCTTGGGAGACATCCCGCTCGTCGGCAGACTCTTCCAGACCAAGGCGGAGAATCGCATCAAGAGCAATCTGATCATCTTCGTTACAGCTCAAATCATCGATGCCACAGGTCGCACTCTGCGTACCGATGCTGCTGCTGACAGTGTTGTTGCGCAACCTGACTTGAGCAATCCTGCTGCTGCTAACACAGCGGTCGATGGTGCGGCAGGTGTGCTTCCTGTTCCTTGAGATCCTCTTTCATGAAGATCGCTCTGAACGGAAATCTGCTCGCATTCATAATTAGCATTAAATTTTTTTCCTGAAAACTCACTTACTTTTTTATGTCGCTTCGTAAAAACAAACCTTACATCATTTTCACCTCTGTCTTTGCATTGGCAGCGGGAGGATGGTTGCTGAAGTCGCAATTTGATTCCTCCACCACTGCTCTGCAGGGTGGTGCATTGCCACCAGCTCATGCAACTGACGCATCCCATGACGCTCATGCGGATTGCGGCACGCATTGCAAGCACCATCATCCGGAATCGGAACTGGTTCGCGAGGCTTTCGCCAGCAAAGGCGGAGATGCCATCACCAAGCGTTTCCCAGAGGCCACCGTTGCTGATTTTTGGAACGGTCTCAATTTGAAGAAGCCCGTGTTTGCTCGTCAGGCTCTGCTGGCAGCCAAGGGAGACAAGGTTGCGGTCGATCTGGGTGGCGACGCCCCTGTCGAAGCCGTATTGACCGGTCGGTTGAATCGCAAAGACGGCGCTCAAGTGTTTGGTATGAAATTGCCCGGCACTGGCTTCCAGATGCAATACATTGAGCTGACCGACGGTCGCATCATCGGGGGTCTGCGTCAGCCGCAACACCCTGTGTCGTATCGCCTCTCAGGCACGATTCAGGAACCAGTGATTACGGCGATCGCCGCTGTGGAAGACTACTGCTCGAAGTGGTCCCAAAACGATCAAAGCTTGGTGCAAGGTATGCCACCAGCGGATCGCGCTCCTAGCCAACAAGCACCCGTTACTACGGTGGCGAAGTTGGATAGCGACATTGCGTCTGCCAATGTGATCTACCTCGATTTCGATGGGGAAGACATCACCGGTAACGGCAGCGGTTGGGGCGATATCAATGCAGACCCTTCATCGTTTACCGTCACTGAAATTGAAGCCATCTGGAGCCATGTCTCTGAAGACTTCCGCACCTTCGACGTCAATGTGACGACAGATCGTGCCGTGTTCGATGCAACACCGATCGGGCAACGCATGATGGTGATTTTCACCCCAACGGACGATGCGGCACCAGGCGCCGGTGGTGTTGCTTTCCTTGGAAGTTTTTATGATGATTCCGATGAACCCTGCTGGGTCTTCAACGGCGGTGTGAGCAGTGCAGCTCTTGCTGCTTCTCATGAAGTCGGTCACACGGTTGACCTTCTCCATGATGGTCGTAACTCACCTGCGGAAGAATACTATTTCGGCACTACGACTTGGGGTCCCATCATGGGCGCTCCCTACCAGTCGCTCGTTTCCCATTGGTCCAAAGGAGAATACGTCAGCGCCAGCAATCAAGAAGATGACATCGCGATCATTGCTGATACCCTCCCACTGAAAATTGACAACGTTGGTAACGACCCTTTCACCGCCGAGCCTCTGATCGTCGACGAGGACGGCAATTTCACGGTTAATGATCTTGTTGAGACCCAAGCAGACAAGGACGTTTATTCCTTTGATACCAGTGGCGGCGCGATCACGATCGATGCGGGTTCAGGTGGCCCTGACAGGGGGCAGAATCTGAATATTCGTCTCAGCATCATTGATGCAGCAGGCGGACTCATTGTCGAATCCAATGATACCAACGGACTTTCTACTCGAATTTCTACAAACATTGTCGGTGGTAGCTACTTTCTCGTAGTGGAAGGTGACGGTGAGGGCACTTGGGCGAATGGTTACGGCGATTACGGAAGCATTGGCGCATTCAGCATCACGGGCAATCTTCCTCCACCGACTCCAGGCGATTTCGATGGCGATGGCTTGTCCGACGATGAGGAACTGGCCTTGGGCACGGATCCATACGACCGTGACACAGATGGCGATGGCCTCAGTGACCGTCAGGAAGTCTATCCTTTCAGCGTTGTTTCGGGTCAGTTTGGTTTTAATGCCGCTCTTACGGATGCCCTGAACTCGGGAGGCAATCTTGCTGTCATTGACTCTCCGCAGAAACTTTACCGCATCAAGCGTGGTTTGCTTACGACACCTCTGCCCAGTCCTGTTCCTAACAACTACGATCCAGAGGTAAATCTGCTGGAACGTATGTGGCTGGGTGGACATGACTCCCTTGCCGATGGCAAATTCCAATGGGTGACTCCAGTGGGCGATCTCAACGGCACCGAGATTGGCTCCGCCGTTCTGGGCTATGTAACTCCAGGCAGCGCCACAGTGACCAATGTGGTGAACGTGGATTCCTTGACAGTGGGGCGTCGTTTGCATGGCTCAGGCTTGCCAGCAGCAGCTACGATTACCGCCATTGATGCGCCTGCCCGCACTGTGACTCTCAGCGCTCCCGTTACCGCGGCTTTGAGCCAAGGTGTATCAAGCATCATCATTCAGAATCCCGGGACAGGATTCACCACGGCTCCGACGATTTCTTTCAATCCTCCGGGCGCTACGGCTACTGCTACAGTTGCTTTGGGTCGCATTACGTCAATCACTGTGACCAATCCGGGCACATATACCGTGCCGCCTGCCGTGACGATCGCAGGTCCTAATGGCGCTGGTGCAGCAGCTCAGGCCGTTCTGACATCAGCTTCCACGCTCTCTCGTGTTACATCCATCAATGTGACGAATGGTGGAACAGGCTACACGACGCCTCCTGATGTAGTGATCGCAGGTTTGGGGCAAGGAGCCAGTGCGATCGCGAACATCGATGCTGGTGTTGTGACCGGCGTGACCTTGATCAATCCTGGTCTGGGATACACCACGCCACCTACCATCACTTTGGTTGGAGGAGGCGGCGCCGACGCTGCTGCTACCGCTACCATCGCTGATCCCGCGCTTCGTTTGTATTCTCCTGCTGCGCCTAATATCTACTCTCGTTGGGCAGGCGGCTTGCTTCCTGGGAACCGCCTGAATGTTTCTGAGGGCGTAAGTTTGAACTCGGGAATTGATTTCTTGTGGAGCTCTGCTCAGGTGACAACCGGATTGGGTTATCTTTTGGAGAGACCTGTAACGAATCCACGTTCAGCAGATACGGATGCGGATGGCATTGCCGACCTATTGGAATTTGAAGATTACGGAACCAATCCCAGCTTGGCTGACACTGATGGTGACGGCTTGAGTGACCCTGATGAGATTTTTGTTCACAAAATCAATCCCAAGCTTGTTGACACGGACGGTGATGGACTGACAGACGGAGAAGAGGTCAATGGGCTCGTTGGCGGATTCAAGTCCAATCCTTTGGTTGTTGATTCTGATGGTGATGGAGTGAGAGATGATGTAGAAGTGAATTCGGTTCCTCCTACTAATCCGTTGGACGCAAGCAGCTTCCCCTATGGTAGCCCAACTCTTACGGGCGACGGTCTACAAAACACTGCCTCTCCCACGGGGCAAACTACCGTATCGGTTGATTCGAGTTATGCTCCATTCGGTCATCGACCAGATACTGACAAAACAGGTGACGACGGTTCGGTGGCCCTAAGAGATCGCAACGGTGCAATCATTTGGGTGGATAGCAATGGCAATTCGGTTGTTATTCCTAACAGTAGCCAAGCACGCACTCTCTACGTTTCGAACTCTGAGTGCGTTATGTATAACAATCGTTATGCAGAAGACTATGATACACGTGGATCTACTACTCAGGTGTTGATTCACCGTCGAGGCAACAATGGAAACATTGAGACTTCGGCTCCGATTGTGGTTCAGGGAACTGTGGTGGACACTGCACCGATCACTCCTACGACATACGGATTCACTCTTGTGGCCGGTATCTCCTTTGATGACAACTTCCAAGAGTCAGTGGAGCGTTACCAGAGCGGCACAACGAATCAGGGAGCGCCCATCTATGATGTTCGTAGTTTGAATTATTGGGACGTCTGCAATTACACGATGTATCGTGTCACTTGGGATGCCAAGTTGCAGGTATTGGGCAATCAACAACTTGACGTTGTTCCTGGTGCACCGAATCTCGGTAGCACTCAGGTCACTGCCACAGGATCGGATGGTTCCTTCGTTTTCAACCGTGTGATCGCACAAAATTTCTATCGTGACCTTCCTAATGGTGGTTATTTCAATGCAGAAACTGCTTCCTACTGGGTTTCCTTCAATCTCAACAGTGAAAACATCGGCAGGGTGAGCCTCCGCTTCCAGCCGCCCGTGGAAAATGTGGGTTATCTCTCGAATACTCGTGCTCTTCTTGAGTTTCCTGTTGTGGAGGAAGCCGGCATTGATGCTAACCTCAATCCAGTGTATCTTGAGACGGGCAACTATCAACTTTTGGACATGCGCCAGCGCTCCAATGGTGTGACGAGCATCGTTAACACCTTCCCGCTCGACTTGGGGGACAAACTTTTGCCTGTCACACCCTACACGAGATCTGGTCTGGTGCCTTACGTTTATACGATCAATGCACTGAGAACATCGGTGAGTTTCTATCGTGTTGATTCGACACTCGCACGTCTTGGTCCAGCGGTGAATCTTCCTGACCAAGTTTTGGATGATACTGATGCCATCCGTAATGCATGGGATGGGTCATTGCTTCTAAAATCCGAAGGACCGTCTGGTCTGCTATGGTTGCCAAGCTATCAAAACCCAACGACCAAGCGCATCGAAAGACTCCAGGAGGCCCGTAGCTTGCCAACTTCTACGCAAGCTAAGCCGATGTTTGTCGATCGTTTGCAGGCTATCGCTTGGATGAATTTCGACTCTCCTGCAGACCTCTCCTCGGGGGCTCAGGTGCCAATCGCCGTGATCAACCATTACAGTGTGGGAACTGGCGGCACAATCGTAGGAACTCCACTTACTCCACCGATTGAAGGAAGATATGTTGCATTGCCTCCATTGATTTCTCCTGATCCTATTGAAGAAGGTTGGTTCGTTACTACTTTCGAAAAGAATAGCGATCGTTTGTCGATTGTAAGAAGTTACAAACTAGGAGGAGCTGCAGTATCTGATCGAGACCTCGATGGCATTCCTGACTCGATTGAACTTGCTCATCTTGGCACAGATCCAACTGATCCAGACACAGACAATGACGGTCTAACGGATGGTGATGAATACGCTCCCTTCTACGTTGTCAATGGTCAGTATACTTGGGAAGAGGCCAATGCAGATGCTATCGCCAGGGGCGGACGCCTCGCTTCATTCCTGAATCGAGACGAGTATTTGGCAACGGTTTTCCGTTTCAGAGCTAATTTTGCTGGTGATCTTTGGATTGGCGGTAGTGATTCAGACCTCGAGTCTAGCTGGAAGTGGGTTGATGGAACCTCGCTCAATTTGACATCGTGGCTTAACCCTCCTGTTAGTATTTGGGCGAATATCAAAAGCACTTTTGGAAAAGACGGTGTCCCTTGGCTGCTGGGAAGACCTAACAATATCAATAACGCTGATTATTTGGTGCTAACGAATAAGTTTCAATTTGAAGATAAGCCGCTGGAAAGCAAGCGTGGTTATCTCATTGAATTTGCTCGCACTAATCCAGCGAACTCTGATTCGGATGGTGATGGCATACTGGATGGTGATGAGCTGAAGAGCGGGACTAATCCAGCAGTGGCAGATCCTTTTGCAGGTGTTCCCACTCCACCGGTATTCCCACCTGCAGGACCGTTTGTGAACTACAAAGCAGCTGGCATTGCAGGTAGCTATGAAGGATTGATGATCGATCCGTCAGAAGGTCATACTCATCGCATCACTTTGAGTCTCAACAACCGCGGTGCCTTTTCTTCGGGGGTAGCAGGATTGGGTTCATGGATTCGTGGTAGCTTCCGTGGTCAATTCAATCCAGCTGGATACTATCTCGGCGCTATTTCGGGCACACTAGCTGGCATGGACTCCGTAGAGCTCTGGTTGGTAGAGGAGTCTCCTGATCAATGGATCATTCGTGGTCGTTCTCTGACCAACACGGGCGTCAAAATCGGCATAGAATTGCGCCGTTCCAAGTATCGCAAAGGCAATGTTTATCCATCCGCGGGTCGTGTGACTGTCATGATGCCTCTGGCTGACGGACTTAGCATTGGACCCAAAGGAGATGCGGTAGCGATTGGTAACGTTAGCTCAACGGGTGTGATATCTCTCTCGATGTATCTTCCCGACGGTGGCAGAGCATCGTTCTCGGGATCCATTCTGGATGGAAATCTAGTTGCTGTGCGCGCACTTTCATCTACGAAAGGCACGGGATCAGTAATTCTTGGCACGCTCGACATGAACGATACTGCGGTGGATCGCGAAATCGGTGGCTACGTGCGTTACTATGCTCCAAAAGCGGTTCTTGGTTCTCTGTATCAGGGCGGCTTCTCGCAAAACCGATCGGTGTCAGGTGCTCGCTACGTAGCTCCTCCTCGCGGTTTTGTCGCATTGCCTGGCTTTGAAACGAGCCAATACAACTCATTGTTCAACATGGATGGTGGGGAATTCGCTGGTATCAGCAAGATTGGAACGTGGAGCACCAGCAACAGCATCGTAATCCCTGCCGCACCAAACGATCTGGCCAAGGCTTCCTTCAATACGAAAACGGGACTTCTGAGCTATTCACAAACCCTGAGCGATGCGACGCGAGGTTTGGTTAACACGAAGGCTACGGGATTTGCGATTCATCAACAGCTTGCCTCCACCGTGCGTGGAAGTGCTGTGGTGCGCGGTCACTATGTGAGTCCGTTCAGCAATGGTAGTTTCTTCGTGACACCAAATGATGGCAAAGTGCCTGAATTGACCATGATTTCCCCGGTTCGCCAGAACGCTCTGCGTGCAGCAACGGTCTACACTGTGGAAGTGCGCACAACGGGTGCATGGCAGGTGGTTGTTCCCACAACAGCTACTTGGGTGACTGCTGCAGTCGTAGGTGCTGCTCCCGAGACACCGCTGGTAGGGACTGGCAATGGAACGGTGCGCATCACGCTCCCTGAAAATGATGGATACTATGCACGTGAGGTGACCATCTCGATCGCTGGAGTGCCGCACACCATCAAGCAAGACTATCGCGCTCAGTAAATCCTGAGAAACTCATTGCAAAACCCTACCGGAAACGGTAGGGTTTTTTTCTTAGAAAACCTTATGAAAAAACGTCTCCGCTTGCTCTGGATTCCCGTCGTTTTCTTAGCTGCTTGGCTGGTGTGGCCAGATCAGAAGTCAAAGAATGCTTCTGGGGCGAATGCGCCGGATCAGATGCAGACCAAGAGCCAATCGCGGAAAGCGCATTCCGTTCCTGGTGATCCAAAATCACCGAGTCCAGCTCCCCACGGATCTAGACCAAAGCCGCCTTCTTTGGAGGAGGAAATCTCTTTTGATAGTCCTGAGGTCGATATGCTATTGACCGATATGACAATGCCAGAAGAAGAGGTCGCGCGGCGTTTGCGTCTTTTGATGGAAGACTTTTCTTTGCCGATGTCCTCTCGTGGTGAGGCGTTGGAGCACGGATTGAATCTGTCTCCTCATGCGTTTAAGGGCTTGGCCGCGCAGAATCCTCAACTACCCATGGAGTTGTCGGGAATTTTTCTTTCAGAGGTAATGAACTGGAATGATCTCCCCGTGGAGCAGTTAAACACTTATCTGGCGTGGATGAATCATCCGGAGCAAGAAATCGCCGATCAATCGCTGGAGCAGTTGCGGTTTATGGTGGGGGATGACAACCACGAAGAAAATGTGCAGCGCATCATCGAGATGGCGATTCAGAAGATCAATGAGCTGAAAGCGGAAGAGCAAGCCCCCAAGCAGCCTGCTGAACCGTCGAACGGCGAGTCCCAAGCCGAATAAGAGATCGCCGTGCGCTGCTGGATTTGTCCCATCGCGATGGATGGCTAGGGCACTCTGACTCGCAGGAACGATTTGGGTCTGGTAGCAGGTAGGGTAATGCAGACGGTCTCACGATCACCCGCATCCGTGATCTGGATGAACTGCGCCGATACGGGTGTCCAATTTGGGGCAACGAGATCTTCGGATTGTTCGATCACCGCGTTTGTTTCCGATTGAGCGTTCTTATCCCGTGTGAAGGTGAAGGTGAAGAGGGATCCCGATCGTTCCATTACGGGTAAAATGAACGGATCGGCGGATGACGGGTTTCCGCAAAGCAGAAATTCCATCGCATTCACGATGCCATCTTGATCGGGATCTGCTTGAGGAGAAGCATGATCAGCTGCCAGCCCCAGACGTTGGGCCCAGATGGCGTAATGACTGGCGGAACGAACCAGCCGTAGTTGCTGGGCTTGATAGTCCAGTTCGTAACCATAAGGAAGCCCTGATACGGAGGCGGGTCTGCCGACGAGGTTGTCGTAGGTGGCAAGAACATAGGAAGAAAGCAGGGGACTAGGGGTGGAAATTTTCAGTTCTAGAACTGAGCCAGTGAGCGTTAGCATACCACCCACATCCAATCGATCGGCCGACTGACCATCGGCCTCGATTTCCCAGCGACCGGTGATCGTCACCGATCCTGTGGCGGTCAGTGTGCCAATGGAATTTCCGGGAGACAATCGCCCGGCGATCGTGGCACTGGCCAGAGTGCCGCTGCCGCCCAGTGAACTTCCGGCGGCGCAGAGAACACTGGCTTGGAAAATCACGCCTTGAACCAGCAGTTGACCGGCGTTGAGCATGATAGAATTTTGTAGGGTGGTCTGACCGCCCAGAATCAATGTTCCCGTCCCTTCTTTCGCTACGCTCAAGCGAGTGGGAGTGGCGGTGGATGAGTCACTCAAATTTCCGAGCAATGAGATGACCCCCTCGCCACGGAAACGAACATCGCGCGCAACTGCCGCATTCACGGTAGTTGTGACCTTGCCACCAATCGTCAGGGATGAGCCTGCCGCACAATCGAAGTAATAGCTGCCGCCGATATCGACGATTGTCACATCGCCCGAGATTCGATTGTCACCTGACACATTGCGCAATGCCACTTGTCCCGCCGTGGTGTTCCGCCCCACGGTATCGACGCTCAATGGGAAGGTGTAGCCGCCGGAGAGTTCGAGTGTGGAAACGCCTCCCTGGGATTGGTTGAGGCGGATCCTTGTATGATTTCCCAAGGCTTGCGGATGTGCCAGGCGGATGCAGCCGAGGTTTGCCGTTCCAGGATTTCCGAAGGCATAGGTGGAACTTGCGACGCCGAAAGAATTGGAGCCTGCCAGAACCAATGTTCCTGTTCCGGACTTGATGACTGTGCCCGCGCCGGAAATCGATCCGCTGTGCGTGAACACATCACTGCGATGGAATGACAAGGTGGCGCCGGCATTCACGACGACCTCGCCGAAAAATGTCCCCGCATTGCTACCATTCCCGATTTGAACGTTGCCAGACGATACGGTGAGCAATGTTGCACGGATGTCATTTCCCGCGAAGATCAGATGGCCGCTTCCGGACTTGGAAATCCCCGCGAGGTTTGTTGGGCCATTGATCGTAGAACTTGTTGCCCCCGTCACCAGGTTCAGCGTGTGAGTGCCAGCCATGGCGCCGTTGAATGTCCAGGAACCGTTGTTTTGCGCGCCAATCGTGGCACTGGCATCCAGGGTGATGTCTCCTGAGAAGGTGATCGTGCGTGCACTGGAGCAGTCGAGATGGAGAGCTCCCGCATTGCCCCCGCTGATGCCTGCTCCGCTGATGTGAAAATCATTCGCATAGGTGGCGCTGTTGGCGATATTCAACCAGCCAATCTGTGATCCTGCAGCGACTTCTACGGTCGATGCCGTATCTCCCAGCTCATTGCCATTCAGTGCTCCCGTATCGTGACGATGAGGGCGGACCAGTGCATTCCCATCGACGATCAGCGCTCCGGAGAAAGGCGCATTGTCACCTTTGAGATAAAGTTGGCTGCCCGTGACCCCACCGGTGATGCGAACGGTGGAACTGCCTGCGATCGGAGCATACAAATAGCTGGTGGCGGCATGGAGTCCGATGTCAGCTTCTGGCTCAAGAGTGAGGGGCCCCGTACCATCCAGCAGGTAGCCGGAGGTTTGGAACATCAATCCGCGGATGCCGCTCACTTCGCCCGAGATCGTAACCGTTCCAGCCGTGCCACCAAAGATGGCTTTTTTCCCTGACAACCACGGTGTGGTGCCGCTGCCAACCCGCCAATGCGCATTCGCTTGATTCCAGATTCCTGTTCCTCCTGCGAGAGGCCCCGGCTGCCAAGTCAGTTCTGTATCCGCGGCCAAGGGATTGGTGCCGTTTTGCACTTCATAGCCGTCATTCATGCCGTCACCATCCGTATCGGCGACATCCGGATTCGTCCCAGTGTTGGTGGATGAGAGATACGTTCCCGTATTCGTTTCTTCTTCGTCCGTTAGGCCATCACCATCGCGGTCTGCCGTGAAGGAAAAGTTTGCAAAAACGGCTTCTCCGCTGTCATCCGTCGCATCGGAAGTTACGGCGAGTCCTACCAGCGAAGTGGCAGGCAAATCAATGGATTGAGTTGTGCCGATTTGAGTCCAATGAATCCCATCAGAAGAAAAAGACGCTGTCACCAGATCTCCGTTTCTGGCCAATCGCAACAAAGGAGGCCACGGTGTGGTGACGCTGGGCCAAACGTAACTCGACACATCCGCTTTGCTTTTTCTCCAGATCAACTCGCACTGCCCCTCAGGCAACCAGTGAACCATGGCAAAAGGAGCATCGGCAGCTGTGGAAGCTCTCAGCATCAAGCCCGCCTTGGCACGGGTCGATGTCGCTTCGAAGCTATTCAGTTTCACTGTGATTCTGCCGTTCTCCACCATGGGTTGATGGAGCAATTGAAGCCCATCCGATGCCGTTCCAAGATTGTTACCGGAACCTCGTACGACGAGTCGCCCATCGGCCGTTCCCGCCTCGCCGGGATGCCCTGCTCCGATCTTGACCGAGGTCCACGCTGCGGGTAGGGATTCCAGCAAAAGAAAATCATCCACATCCACCGTGGCGATGCTACTGCTTGCGGCGGCGTAGGCGTAGACGGTGGCGGAGTGACTCGAGGCGCCCGTGGTAAATCGATGGCTGCCCATGGCCCAATTTCCTCCGGAAGCCGTAACGGTTGCGTAAGCTTCAGTGCCTCCGTGATTCTTGACGCCGAGACGAATCGGCTGACCATTACCCTTAACCCATGCACTAATCGTGTAGGTGGTGGACGGCTTGAGGCCATAAATGGTCTGTTCCGCACCGCGCGCTGCGGCATTCATATTGAGACGCAGAGCGCAATTGCCACTGCGCCGATAGATTCCACCCCAGCTTTGGACGAGGGCATCGCCATAAAGTGCCCAGTGGCTGTCGTCCCCTGATTCAAAGCCTCCATTGGTAAAGCGTCCCGCTCGTCGGATCTCGATGTCATCGACAAAGCAGTCACCATACTGCGTGGGCACCCATGCAAAGATATCCGCAGTAGAGTTGGATGATCCTGTGACAAAGACTTTTTCACCAGCAGAGAAGCCATTGCTCCAGATGGACGTGTATGTTTCGTTGCCTCCATAGTCGCGCGCGCCGATGCGTACATCCGGCCAACTGCGGCTTCCCACATTTCCCCAACCTCTGACAATGTAAGGTGAATTGGGCAGCAAGCCCGCGACTTTTTGTGCGACACGTCCGCCTGAAGTATTCGAGGGATTGAGGCGGGCACCAGGCGTCGCACTGCGGCCACTAGCCCCTGACCAGCTTGCGGTTCCGATCTGCCGCCACGGTCCCATGCGTGTGGTGAAGTTGGGATTCACGATTTGTTCGGCACGCTGATAGAACCGAACATAATCAATGTCCTGGTAGGTCGTGGTGGTCGTGCGATCCCCATAGCTCGTAGGAGTAGGTCCTGCCCAAGATCCATTGGCGACCTCACTCGTGAGATAGATCCACTGCCTGACTTGTGAAATGGCCGCCGTGGTGGTCCATACTTCCACACCATCGATGTAAAAACGGTATCTGTCGGATTCCCAAAGCAGGCCATAGGTGTGGAAATTCCCTTGCAGGCTGGCGGCATTGGCGCCGGGATTTCCTACCGTGGTGCCCACAGATTGGTGGCTTGTGCCGTAACCGTCCCAGTGGATATTGATGGCTAGCTTATTGGTAAGATTGGCGCCCGCGGCATCTCGGCTCCGGTGTTCCGTGATATCAATTTCTGTGCCATTGCCGGCAGGATCACCGATGTTGTTGATGCCGTAGGGTTGCAGCCAGAATGCCGACCACATGCCCGCCGAGGAGTTGTAACGGACACGCGCCTCCCAGTAACCGAAACAATTTTCATATTTGCCCTGTGAGCCAATCCATCCGGTGTAATGGACGCCTCCCTCTGTGTAGGTCTTAATCCGCAAACAACCCTCTTGGAAGCTCAGCGCGTTGGCCGTGTTCACGGCATCTCGACGATTCCCGGTGCCCACCGTCCAATTCGTGGTGTTGAGAGAACTGCCACTGAACTCATCGCTCCAACCAAGCACCCAGCCATCTCCTGGCGGGGCGGCCTCCAGGCATCCCATGCATAGGAGAGCCATAAGGACGATCCTGATGGCAGTGAGAAGGTTTTTCATGAACTACCGACTCACGGTAAGGTCCGTGAGATGGGATGAAAAGCAATAAATTCATCCTAGAAGTCGCTGGCATGAAGCGAGTCAGGTGACTACATGCGAAGGAATCGCCTCGCGGTTTTTTTCTAAGCGCTTGCCGATACGCGGTTGTTTTGTCATGGTGCCACCGATGAAGCGCGCGGCATGGTCTTTGGCTTTGGCATGGCATTTCTGTCTCGGACAGGAAGTTGCGCCACCCGCGCTGGAGCCCACTCCGGCTGCGGAGTTTCCTGACCTAGCGGTGGCGGGACACACCATCACTACGAGCTCCAGCAGGCAATTTCGCATCAGTGGTGGCGAGCCGAATTTGCGCAGCTCGATGGCGTTTCTCGCGGAGAATGTGAAAGCGGATTTCCTCGCGCTGGGACAAGAAAAAGATCAGTGGAAAGTGCCGATTTCGCTCATGTTGCACGGCAAGCAGGGTGACCCCATTCCTCGGCGCAGCATCGTCATCGATCTGCAGTGGGGAGAGGATGGGTTCAAGCTGAACTTGCATGCGCACTTGGCTCAGGGGGTCGATCAGGCGAGGCTTCGTTCGGCTTTGCTCGCGACTTTGCTTTACGAAAAATCCCTACGCACGATCCCGCCGGGACCACTGGAGGAGCGTCTACTCGTTCGCCCATGGCTGGTGGAGGGGCTATCGGAAATGATCGAGTGGCGACGCGGCAACAGCGACAGACGCCTCTATCAATCTGTTTTTCAAGCAGGTGGATTGTTTGACCTCGAGGAGATGCTCGATATGTCGCAAACGGAATTTGATGAGTCTGATAGTGTGCTTCGCATGGGGTTCCGCGTATCAGCATGCGGCTTGTTGATGGCGTTGCTCGAACAGCCATCGGGAGATCAGGCGTTTCATGCTTTTCTGAACGAAGCGGCGCAGTTTGGAGGTGATATGCCCGTGTTGTTGCGCAAGCACTTCCCGGGCTTGAATCTATCGAAAAAGAGTTTGGAAAAATGGTGGAGTTTGCAAATGGCCAATCAGTCGCGCAACACTTTGACCGAAGTGATGACGATTCAGGAGACCGACCTGGCACTGACGGAGGCCTTGAAGCTTCGCTTTCGTGATGAGCAGGGCATCCCCCGTGATCGCGATTTGAGTTCCTGGCAGGAATTGGCAACACTGGAGGAGAGTGCGAAGCTGCCGAGCATACGCCACGCCGAGGAATCTCTCGCTCGCCTTAGTTACCGCTGTTTCCCTTCGTATCGAAAGTTGTTGTCAGACTACCAAGTGCTGCTGAGGGCGATGATTCAGACGAAACCGAAGATCGATATCTCCACAAAGCTCCGTGAGTTGGAAGAATCCCGCCTTCTCATGAACCAGCGCGGCGAAAGGGCAATCGATTATCTCGACTGGTTTGAAATCACCCGCGCGCGTGAGACCAGCGGAGTGTTCGATGATTACATGAAGCTCAAACAACGTCTCGACCAAGGCTTGATGCAGCATCAGGATCACTTGTCGCACTACTTGGATCGGGTCGATAGGCTGTATCAACGTTGAGGCGTTGTTGAAATGCTAGCATCCATAGGCGTTTTTGGTTGAGAATTTGTTTTTCGACATTTGTGCTCACTAAGGGTAGGATTTCTGGAGAATTCTTTCGAATGCTCACTACCGAACAACAGAAAAAGTTTACTCAGTTGTGGACGCAAGCGCAGCCCACAGTGACCTGTTTTGTTCAGGCGAGTATACAAGATCGTGGTCACGCGGAGAATCTCATTCAGGAGATCGCAATGACATTGTTGCGAAAATTTCCCTCTTATGAGGCATCCCGGCCTTTCATGCCATGATGGATATTCCCGATCATTTATGAAAACACGCATTCACCATTTTCTTTCCATTCATTTGTGGGTGGTTTGCGTGCTATGGGCTAGAACCATCGCATCCGCCGCTGCGGATTACTATGTCGATCCTGTTTCCGGAAACAATGCGAACAACGGCGTGTCGATTGCCACTGCTTTCAAGACCTTGGAGCGTGCGCGTCAGGCGGTGGACGCGGTCAATGGGAATATGGTAGAGGACATCACCGTCCATCTTCGCGGAGGCATTCATCGCCTTTCTGCAACGCTGACGCTGGGGCCGGGGGATTCGGGAACGAATGGTTACGATGTGATTTATCGGAATTATGAAAACGAAGTCCCCGTCATCAGCGGCGGCGCTGATCTGTCAGGTGGATGGGTGCTTCATGATGCGGCGAAGAACATCTACAAGAAGACCAACGTCAATTTTCCATTTCGGCAACTCACGGTGAATGCTTCGTCTGCCATCAGGTCGAGAACTCCGAATCAAACCAATCCGGATACGCTCGGACCGTATTTCAAAATGGTTGGAATCAACTCCGCCGCTCAAGAGGCGATTGTTCAACGGGTGGACGTCGAAGGCTGGAGAAGTGTCGCTGGGCTCGCCAACGTTGAAATGGTCATGCACCCGCATTGGTATCAATACCGTGGGAGAATCGACCCCGATGCTTCCTATCAAAATGCGACTCAAGTCCGTTTTGCATTCCAAACGCCTGAGAACAATTCGATTTTTGCGAAAGGCGATAGTTTCTGGGATAGTGCCACTTATCCGGTGCCGTATTTTTTCGAGAACTCGATCGACTTTCTCGATGCCGAGGCCGAGTGGTTTCACGATACCGTCAGCGCTACGCTTTACTACAAGCCGCGCAGCGGGGAATACATGCCCGCCGCCTCCATCGAAGCGCCATTTCTGGAGAGACTGATCCAGATCTCCGGCACCTCGTCGAGTAGCAGCAACAAGGTGCGCCATGTTCGCTTCGAAGGATTGACGTTCACCCAGGCCGGTTGGAATGGTCCCAGCTCCAAAGGCTCCGCCATGACCCAGGGCGCAAGGGAGCTCGTCCAACCTTTTGCGAAGCATGGAGCGATCACCGCGCAGTATGCCGAAAATCTGGATTTCGCATTCTGCAAGTTTCGGTTCCTCGGCTTTACCGCCATATCGTATGTCAAAGGAGTCACGGGTGGATCCATTCGCAACTGCGAGTTCCGTTGGCTATCGGGAAATGGCATCGTGGTTCATGACGATGGCAACGCCAATCCCACCGAGGGTGAAGCTTGCCAGAATATCCAGATCGTGAACAACGGCATGACACGCATCGGCCAGCAATACAGCAACGGCATGGGCATTGTCAGTTATTTTACGAAACGCATGCTCATCGCGGACAATGAAATTTCATACGGTCCCTACATGGGAATCCAGACGGGAGGGCAGTCCGGAGGCTTGGTCGATGTCGGGATGAAGGACAACATTCTGAGAAACAACTACGTGCATCACGTGATGCAGTTTCACGACGATGGAGGGGCATTTTACACACTGGCCCGTCAGCAAGGCACCCATGTCGTCGACAACTGGGCGGACTCGATCCAATGGGCTCAGCTCACAGGTGCTTATCCAGTGGCTGGGATCTATGCCGACAACTATTCGGAATTCATCACATATGAACGCAATGCCAACGTCAATTGCTCCGACGACATCAACCAGAATACGGGGGGCGGTGTGCAGAACATTCGGTTGATTTCCAACGTCACCACGGCGGACCCGGCCATCACGGGCTATGCCGGTCGCAAGGCGAATTACGTGCTGCCAGTTAAGATCGAGGCGGAGAACATGACCGCTACCGGAGGCACCGACGAGATAGGTTCATCTTACTCGAATGATGCAGGGAGCACTTTCAGTGCGGCTGGCAATCTCAGCACCACCTTTACCGGTGTGGCTGGAACCTATAACATTCATGCGGCCTATGTCACAGGGGACAGCGCCGCCGCGGGTTACGTGCTCCGCGTCAATGGAACGAGTGTTGATTCGTGGACCGCAGAGCTGACCCCCGCAGGCGCAGGACTTCAAATCCGTCATCGCATCAAGCGCGCGGTGGTTCTGCCAGCCGGAGCCGTAATTCGGCTCGATGTCACTCCCGTTTCCGGGACTCCAGCCAAGGTCGATTACGTGGAGATTTATGGCCGACAACTTTCTACTCCCCTTGCACCCGAAAGCCTGACGGCGAAAGCAGTTTCCGCTACGAGAATCGCGCTGGATTGGGAAAGTTGGGCGGGCGCGGAAACGTCTGCATCTTATACCGTCTATCGTGCTCTGTCCCAAGCAGGGCCGTTTGCTGCCATCGCGTCGGGCATTACTGGAACGAGCTGGATGGACGCGAGATTGGTTCAGGGAACGTCCTATTTTTACTACGTAACGATGACCAATTCTTTAGGAACAAGTCCGGCCAGCGGGACCATCAGCGCCATACCTCAGGAGTTTCCCAGCACGGCCACGCTGGAGCCCAGCGCGGATGCCTTTGTGCGAGGAGGTGCGAGCGCATCCACCAACTTCGGCACAGCGACGCAACTCGTCGTGAAAAGCGCCACGACCACCGACAATTATCGCAAGGCATACATACGATTTGATCTTACCGGCCAAGACCCACAATCCACGCCGAACGCAGCACTCCAGTTTGTCGTCGCGAGTGCTTGGGATGATGCGACACCATGGCAGGTCTATGGATTGAAAAACGCGGATGCTGGCGAATCCTGGGTCGAGAGTTCTATCACTTGGAACAACGCACCGGCGAACACCACCACGACGGGAGATGGACTGGTCAGCAGCCGAGTAACGCTGCTTGGCACGCTCGCGGTCACCGGAACTCAGCCCTTGGGACAAGTGCTCGAGTTGCGGTCCGCAGCTCTGGATGCCTTCCTGTTGGCAGATACCGACAACAGAGTGACATTCATTGTCACGCGCAACAGCACCTTAGCCAGCAACTCCATCGTAGCATCCCGCGAGAGCGCAACCTTTGCTGCGCCCACGCTGCAGTTCGATAAGTCTGTATCGGGCTCCGATGGCACTATTGCAGTCAGTGCCAGCACCCAGCGGCAGCAGACTACCGATTCGCTTACCAACACCATTTCCAATTTCACCGTGGCCAGTGGCGCCAATCGCAAGCTGGTGCTGGCAGCCAGTTGGGAACAAGGGAATCCGGCGAGCATCAGCGCGACGTGGAACGGGAGCCAGAATTTCACGACCGCGGTGAAATCAGCATCTGGTAGAAACGCGACCATCCTTTATCTCGATGACCCGACCCCGGGCACTGGCAACATTGTTGTGACGTTTGCTGCCGCCACCCAGTCACGTGTCGGAGTAATGAGCTTGGTGGGGGTATCGTGTGGCGTGGCGAGAACCTCGAATTCCTCGGGCGTTTCCGGTAGTTTGATCATCCCGGTCAATGGGTGTCTCGTGACAGGCGTTTATACTTCCAACAATTTACCCACGATCACTGGCCCCTTCTCCAGCACGCTTTACAATGGAGATTCGGGTTCGTCTGCGGGCAATGCGGGCTACCAGATTTTGCCAACGGCGGGCTCTGCTACGTATGCTTGGACGGTCAGCGCTCCTGTGGCTGACAACAATGCTCTCGCAGCCTTTGTGCCGGCGTCTGCTGCGCCCGTCCTCATCTCCACTAGCCCGACAGACAATGCGGCCGACGTGCTTGTCGATGCAAACTTCGTTGCCAACTTCAGTGAACCGGTGGCAAAGGGAGCAGGCACCATCACGCTGAAGAGAACTTCCAATAACAGCACGGTCGAGAGCTTCGATGCGGCTTCCTCACCGAGGCTTGTTTTCAGTGGACAATCTCTAACCATCGATCCCATCAACGATCTCAGTCCTGGTGTGGCTTACCATCTGCTGATGGACTCAGCGGCCATCATCGATGCCTCCGGCGCAAATGCCTTCGCCGGCATTTCTAGCGCCACCTCATGGAACTTCACCACCGCTGTTCCGACTTTTTCGAGTTGGATCTCCAATCCCACCTTCGGGCTTGCTGTTGCTGACCGGGATCTCGCTGACGACCCCGATGGTGACGGCATCGAAAACGGTGTGGAAAACTTTTTCGGCACCCACCCTGGCATTTTCACACAGGGGCTCGTCACAGGAAGCAAGAATGGCAACACCTTCACCTTCACGCACCCGCAGAACGCTACTCCCGCCCCCGATCTGACCGCCAGCTACAGTTGGTCGAAAGACCTCTCTACTTTTCTGGGCAACGGTGCCACCGATGGAGCTGGCACTATGATTCGTTTCACCATCCAGTCTGACACACCCTCGCCTGGCATCACCACCGTCAACGCCACGGCAAGCGGAACGGCCGCTACCAAACTCTTCATTCGTGTGCATGTGACTCAGCCATGACGATAAACTACTTAGGCATGATACGATTTCAGCGCAGCAAGAAATTTTTGGTCGTTATCTCCTTGCTAGTCGGCATGAGTAGCCCACTGACGGCGCAGATCACCGTTGTCAATTCTGGTGCCGTGGTATCAACCGTGGCAGATAATCCCAAGACTGCCTTGCTCTCGTTTCATGCCGGTGCCGCCAACAAGTTGATTGTCCATGTCAGTGCGGAGGGTCAAAATGTGGCCTCAATCACCTATCGAGGAGTCGCACTTACGCCAGTTATCACCGGCACGGGGCGCAACAAGGGGGTCTACTATCTGGACAATCCGTTCACCGGCGGCGCTGCCAATCTCTCGGTCATCATGGAAGAGGGTGTCACCAACGGGATCGCCGTCGGCGTGCTCTCGGTTTCCGGAGCTGCCCCTGGGGACGCCACAGTCGCCATGAGCAATGCCACCAATAGCGTGACACTTCCTGTGCCGGTGTCGGGTAGTCTTGTGGTCAGTGGTTATGCCGACAATGGCTCCGGTATGATCACGCTGCCAGCAGGTCACACGGCGATTTACAACTTCACCAACATCGGCTCCGCGGATGCAGCGGCGGGCTATGCCACAAGCCAATCCGTCGGCTCTCGTACCTATGCATACGGGGACACCAGTTCCTCGACACCAGCGACTTGCGCTGCGATCTTCGTTCCGGCCTCCGCCGCGCCAGTGATCACGGGCACCAGCCCCGCCAACGGCGCTATCGCTGTCTCGCCGGACGCCGATCTTGTGGCAACTTTCAGCGAGGCGGTGGTGGCAGGCAGTGGCACCATCGAACTGTGGCAATCCGGCGGAGTCTCGCCGGTTGAATCCTTTCATGTGGCCACTTCCCCTCTACTCTCTTTTGCGGGATCGACCCTCACAATCGATCCATCTGCAAATCTCGTTGCTAACACCATCTACTACGTCAAGATCACTTCTGGCGCAGTCGTCGATTTATCCGGAGGCCATGTGTTCACAGGAATCACGAACTCCACTACATGGTCTTTTTCGACGGGTAGCAACCCGCCGCTGGTGCCCACGCTCTCTCCCAGCGATAATGCTTATTATGTCGATGTGAATGCCAATCTCGTGGCATCCTTCAGCGAAACCATCCAGAAGGGAACGGGCAACATTACCATCTACAGGAACGATGGCACGGTGTTTGAAACCATCAATGTGACCTCTGCCGCAGTCAGCTTGTCTGGCGGGAGGGTGACGATAAATCCCGTCAACAACTTCGTCGCCGGTGCTGGCTATTATGTGAAAATCGACTCTACCGCATTCCGCAACAATGCCAACCAGTTTTACGCGGGCATTTCGGACTCCACCCAGTGGAACTTCACCGTGCTGCCAGACTTGACCACGGTGGATGGACGGCTCACTTGGGCGATTCAGAAAAACCTCACCAACCCTTATCCCAGCACGACGAGTTCAGCGGGTCTCGCCTCTTATGTGCTAGCTACCTTTCATCTTGGCACCGATCTGGTGGCCGCCAACGATTTCATCAATCAGTTTCATTCCCAGTATCCTATTCCGGACAGTGACACCATTGGCTTCGACTCCTATTTCTGGCTGCACTTGATCTGGCGCATTTATCATGATCCTGCAATGAACGCGCGACTGACTTCGCAGGCTCGCGCCAATATTCAGGATATGATGTGGAGTTTCATCCGCACGCGCAGCAGGACCAGCGATGCGGTGGGTGACACCTGGGTCTATCACGACAGTGAGAACCACGATGCTATGCAGAAGAGTAGCTTCCTGCTCTGTGCGGAGGCGCTCAAGGATGCGCCCGGCTATGGCCAGAGCATGGTTCTTGCTGATGGACAGACCCTTGCCCAGCACGCCGCCGCATGGAGCGGCTATTTCCAACGCTACTTCACCGCGCGCGCTGGGGAGGGCATCAATGCCGAGATCGCCAGTCCAATCTATGCCAAATACAGTGTAGGTGTTTATTACAACCTGATGGACTTCGCGGAATCGCCATTACTGCGCACTCTGGCACAGCGCTTCGTCACACTGTATTGGGCGGATACTGCGTCAGACTGGACCCTTTCCGGCGTGCGCGGCGGTGGGGAGGCGCGCTGCTATAAAGACAGTTACCTCCGTCTTGGCAGCCAGTATTCCTTCTACTCACTGCTCTATGGCTATGGATGGCACGCCACTTCCAGCACGGTCCGCACGTATGGACTGATTCCCGCCACCAGTTCTTACCGCATACCCGCAATCATCACCGCTTCTGCGATCGATCCCGCCCGCCCGAATTACCTCTACTCATCCCGCCGCTTCGGCCGCGCCGGCAGTGTCGTCGGCGACGATAACTTCATCACCTTTGACAGCGGCAACTCAAACCTACGCCGCGACACTTGGGTCACTCCCGATTACACCATGGGCACCCTTACCTTTGACATGAACAAAGCATACACCCAGATTACCGATCAGAATCGCGCGATGGGTGTGATGTTTGCCTCCAGTCCCAACAATCGGGTGTTGGTCTTTGGTGAGGGTTCCTCCATCAATGACAAAAGTTATGCAGATCTCACTGGCGTGACTCGTGCGAACTGTATGGTGGTGCAACGCGATCAGAACGCCAATAACGGCGGTAGCGGCACGATGATTTTCGTTCCGCAAGCTCTCTGGAACGCGCGCATCGAAACGAGCGGTTGGTTGTTCCTGCAGAGCGGCAATGCCTACTGCGCGGTCCGTCCTGCGGGTGGCACTTACACTGCCATGACCGCCGCTTACGGTGTGGACATTTCCTTGAGCAATAGCTGGGCACCTGTGATTATCCAGATGGGGCAGGCGTCGAGCTATGCCGACTTCGCCGATTTCAGGTCATCGGTCATCGCCAATGCACTAAGCTTTTCTAACAACACACTCAACTACACCAGCGAGGCTGGCGATACCTTCACCTGCTACGCCAACAGCAAAACCACCCCACAGGTCAATGGAAGCACTGTGATCCTCAACCCGGCAAAGACTTATGACAGCCCCTACTTGTCGATGACCCATGGCACGGATCTGGCTACCGTTTCCTATCCTGGCTATCAAAATCTGTTGCTGAACTTCGACCCTGCCTCCACCCACTTCATCGGAGTCAATGCCAGCACTGGACGATATCAGAGCACCGCGCAGACCACCAACACCATCACCAACTTCACAGTGCCCAGTGGCAGCAACCGCAAGCTGGTGCTGATGGCCAGTTGGGAAAATGGAAATCAGGGCATCAGTGCAACGTGGAACGGAACCCAGAATTTCACAGCGGCAGTCAGTTCCATTTACGATAGAAACGCGGCCATCCTCTACCTCGATGCCCCGACTGCGGGCACCGGCAATATTGTGGTCACCTTTCCTTCTTCGACTCGGTCACGCGTGGGAGTGCTGAGCTTGGTGGACGTAGCACCAGGCGTAGCGAGAACCGGAACTTCTTCGGGTTTTTCTGGAAGCTTGAACCACCCAGTGGATGGTAGCTTCGTGGCAGGCGTTTACACCTCCAACGGCTTGCCCTCGATCAGCAGCCCTTTCTCCAGCACTCTTTACAATGGAGATTCGGGTTCATCTGCGGGAAATGCGGGTTACCAAGTGATGCTAGAAGCGGGTAGCTCCCATTATGCATGGGCGGTCAGCAATCCTGTGGAAGATAGCCACGCGCTTGCTGCCTTTGTGCCTGCAAGTGCCGCACCGGTAATGATCGCTAGCAGTCCGCCTGACAATGCGACCGCGGTGCCGATTGCAGCCAATCTCGTCCTGAACTTCAGTGAGCCGGTGTTGAAAGGAACTGGCACGATCACCATCAAGAGAACATCGAACAACAGCACGGTGGAAAGTTTTAACGTAGCTACCTCTACGGCTCTCACTTTTAGTGGCCAAACGCTCACGATTAATCCTACCGTTAACCTCGATTATCAAACAGAATGTTATGTTTTGATCGATGCAACCGCTGTGATTGATATCTCTGGTAGCAACGCCTTCGCAGGCATTTCCAGCACCACCGCATGGAGCTTTACCACCGTCGTCAACCCCGCACCTACGATTGTCTCGCTGACACCAAATGACGAAGCCAATAACGTCACGCCAGAGCAAAATCTGGTAGCGACTTTCTCCGAAAAAGTGGTCGCGGGTACTGGTTTCATCGAGCTTCGACAGTCCGATGGTTCACTGGTCGAATCCTTTAACGTGGCCAGTTCGCCACAGCTCACATTCAGCGGCTCGACACTTATCATCAATCCCACCAACGATCTTCTACGCGGCGTCGGGTATCACATCGTCATTCCTGTTACCGCCATCGTCGACACCACGGGCGGCGATGCCTTCGCAGGTTTCAGCGCTCCGCCAGCTCTCTCCCACTGGAGTTTCACCGTCATCCCGCCCCCTTCCAGAATCAACTTTCTCAATTCAGCGAATTTTACGACTCCATCGAATTACACGTCGGAAGCTACTCCCAGAACTTACACCCTTGCTTTCGATCCGGACGACGACGCCGATGCCCTTGTGGTGATATTCACTACCGAAAGTGGTAGCCTCTCTGCCAGCGTCACATGGGGTGGTGTGCCGATGACCCGCGTGTTTCCCCTTTCAGGAAACAATCCGGTGGGTGTCTATTACCTCAACAATCCCGCCAATCTCGGTCTGGCCAATCTTGATGTGACCATCTCCTCAGGCTCCGGCGCCAACGTTAGCGGTCTTGGTTTCAGCGTCATGGCCCTGAGCAATGCTGGTCATTTACCCATCAGACCCACCGCGTATCGGGTGCAAACCGGAGCGGCTGCTAAAGACAACATTCCTCTCGTCGTCCCTACGGATGCGAGCTTCGTCGTCGCAGGCTTTAGCTCTGGTGATTCCAGCAGCGGTAGCAGCATCACCACCAGTGCCAATCTCACAACCCTCCTAAGGGGCGACTTCGGCAGCGCGCAAGGATGCTTCGCTTATGATGCGGACGTGGCTGCCGGGACGAACAACTACCAATTCAACTTCTCAGGCACCTCCGTCTTGGCGACCGCCGTGGCTTTTGCGGTCGATCTTCCCTTCGCGGACTGGATCTCCAATCCCACCTTCGGGCTTGCTGTTGCTGACCGAGATCTCGCTGACGACCCCGATGGTGACGGCATCGAAAACGGTGTGGAAAACTTTTTCGGCACCCACCCTGGCATTTTCACACAGGGGCTCGTCGCAGGTAGCAAGAATGGCAAAACCTTCACCTTCACGCACCCGCAGAACGCCACTCCCGCCCCCGATCTGACCGCCAGCTACAGTTGGTCGAAAGACCTCTCTACTTTTCTGGGCAACGACGCCACCGATGGAGCTGGCACTATGGTTCGTTTCACCATCCAGTCTGACACACCCTCGCCTGGCATCACCACCGTCAACGCCACGGCAAGCGGAACGGCCGCTACCAAACTCTTCATTCGTGTGCATGTGACTCAGCCATGAACCGATTTTCTCGAAGCCCACATTCGCTCGGATGAAAGCATTCCAGAGTCAACCTCAAATCCATACCATGCATCGTACAAATATCCTTTCCCCTCCCTCCGGTTTGTGTGCGGTATGGTTGTCAGTTCCCGGCTTACTCGCTGTCTTTGTGCTGAACCCATTGGCCGCTATGGCGTCCATCGTGCTCTACTCTGCCAATTTCAGTGGATCACCCGGCACCGACCTGAACGGTCAAGCCGTGGATACTTCCGGTGCCACCGAGGCCGAACACATGCAGTATGGCACTCGCGCTTCTGCCACTTGGAGCGCTGATGCAAAATTCAAGGCGGATGGATCATACACGGAATCTGGCACCAACAATACCCCCACAGGCAATAACAGGAACAGTGCCACACTCGTTTTCTCTCCGCAGGATGGGTATGTCTACTACCTGACCATGACCACGAGTTTTGTGCAGATCCCCGTTGCGGCTTTTCATGCTATGGGCTTTTTCGAGACATCTGGCTTCACCGGAAATATCAATTCCGCTACCGGCGCGGGTGTGTGGGCCCTGACACGGCCGGGAGACCCAGGGGCCGATGATCAGACGGCTCACTACAACGTGACCGGCGGAGCAGGGAATAAAAATGCCATCCCGACTCTTATGGAGGATGCGTCCGCGCCCTCAACGCTTCGGATCAAGCTCGACACCACCGGTGGCAGCGGAAACTGGTCGGCCACCTACGATGTGGGCGATGGTTTGGGCGGCTTCATTCGATTGGCCTCCGTGGCGGATTTGGATGCAGTGACGATCGGAAGCGCAGGGATCGGGGTTTATAACGCCGATGGATCTGCCAGGTTCCAGTCCTTTGAACTCAGTGTGGTGAGTGGCGATACCACGCCGCCGATGATCACCCATAAAACTCCGTCCGTCCATGCAACCGGTGTCTCCATCGCGAGTCACATCGTTGCCGTCTTCGACGACAATCTGGCCTTGGGCAGCGGAAGCATTGTCATCAAGGATTGTTTGGACGGGTCGGCTACCCGTATCATTTCCGTCACTGATAGTTCTCAAGTGACCCTGTCCGGCAAAGTGCTCACCATCATTCCCTCCACTCCGCTTGCGGCGGGTCGCACCTATTCGGTTCAGATCGCCGCCGGTACGGTGAAGAATTTGAGCGATCTGCCCTTCGCCGGCATTTCGGAAACGGACGAAACCACCTGGAATTTTAGCATTCCTGTGAATCCACTGCGCATTATGCCGATGGGCGACTCCATCACGGTCGGCTACACCAATGCTGACTGGACTGGAGGTGGATTTGAATTCGGCTATCGTTCAAGTCTTTATACGTTACTGTCGAATAAAAATTATGATTTTCGCTTCGTTGGAAACTCTACGGAACCGTGGACATTCCGGGATCCCCGCACCACCGACCCCGCATGGCCACCGACCCTCAACCTTGACGCGCTGGGTCAGGCTGCGAACAATGGCTATGCCGGAAAGGACGCGAACTTCCTCAATGGCGGAATCTCCTCATGGCTCTCGACTCATGACCCAGACATCATTCTGCTGAAAATCGGCACCAACGGCTATGCGGCATCGGACCGCTCAGACTTGCAGAAGCTGGTTAACACCATCACTACTACCAAGCCGAACTGCTATCTGATCCTTGCGCAAATCATGCCAAGATTCACCTACGTTCAGGAAGTTGTGAATTACAATACCTGGATTCGTGATACTCTCGTGCCAGCGCAGCAGGCCTTAGGTCGCAAAGTCGTGGTGGTCGATCAATACGCTCCTTTCCTCACCAATCCTGCTGATCTCACAAGCATTGACCAGTTACTGTTTTCCAATGGGATCAATCACCCGAGCCATTTGGGTTACGACAAGATGGCGCGGGTTTGGTTCGATGCCATCGAGGCACTCGAAATCGGACCGGGAACTTATTCCCATTGGATCCGTGGGTTTTCAGGAGTCGGTGAGCAGAGAGGCATTCATGACGACCCTGATGGCGATGGCGTGAAGAACGGTGTGGAAAACTTTTTCGGCACCCACCCCGGCAGTTTCACACAGGGGCTCGTCACAGGTAGCAAGAATGGCAACACCTTCACCTTCACGCACCCGCAAGGCTCGCTTACGAGCGACCTCACCGTCAATTACCGTTGGTCGAGAGATCTCGCGAATTTTCACCACGGAGGCGCCACAAGTGACGGGACAACAGTGAACTTCACCACCGAGGCAAACACGCCATCACCCGGTATCACCCGCGTCACGGCTACCGCTACTGGTAATTTGCCAGATCGCCTCTTCGTCGACGTCAAGGTGACAAATCCTTGAGCATTCATTTCACCGTTGCTCTCACACACTGTTCGTCTACATCGATGACCTGTACCCGAGCCCGATTGTTAGGGAAATCCGTAGGCTACGACACTGCCCCTAATCCCGGGCCAGTGAGTTCCTTCGTATGCATTTTGCCATCGTGACTGGCGAAGATCCCCGGATGCGATTTTTCCCAACCCACGTTTGCTGCTGGGACGTATTGGCGCGAATTGGCTTCGATGGTAGACAAGCCCGGTATGTGCGATGCAATGCTCGCCGAGTGCACCAATGAGGCTCCGGGGCAGGTGAGATCCTGCACGCAGAGAAACATGCCGTATTTTTTTCCAGCGGCTGCCATGAGCACCGCATGAGATTGTCCCTTGCAGGCTTTCAAGCACGCTCCCGTGTAGCCCGTCTCGCGCGCTAGCAGCAGACTCTCCAGATCAGTGAGAGATTCGTCAATGACCACGGGATGATCCTTCGCCGCCGCATGCATGACATTGCCGCGATTCTGCTTAAGATCGCGCTGTGTCGGTTGTTCGAGATATAAAATGCTGGTGTATCCGAGCGGTGCTTGTTCCTTGACCTTGCGCAGGAATTCAATCACGTAATCGACGTTTGGGCATCGTTCGTTAAAGTCGACACAATACTTCCAATCTGTATCAGGGCCGCACTCACGCGCGACGCGGTCGATGGCCACCGTTCGAGCGATGTCCCACTCCAAATTCTCGCCCTGCAGTTTGATTTTGATGCGTTGCAGTTTGTCGTGCTTGATCCATTCGCCCAACGTTTCCGGCATGCCGTCATTCAGGCGTGCGGCGAGATCGGATTCGGTCACGGCATCGACGCCGCCCACCGAGTGAAACATCCAGATCCAGTCGCGCGGGTTGGTTGTCACTGCGTCTGCGAGAGACTCGCCCTTGAAGTCTTGATTCAGGTAGCGTGAGAGATCATGGCCTAACAATTCGGGCGTGTAGGTTGCGTAACAACTCACGTCTAACGATTTCCCCATTGCGTCATGAAGCGCCGCATCGAATGCGCTGGCGGTGACCTGCGTGCAGAGTTTGGGAATGGGAGCGACCAATGCCATTTCCTTCGTGAGATCTGCGGCGGCCTTGAGGTATTCGGGTTCGAGTTGGTGATTGATCTCGATGGGGTGGGCGCGTTCCCGAAATCCTTCGGTGATGCGCGCGATGCGTTTCGACAGTTCCTTCATGGCGCTGAGCGTGGCATCGTAAGTCATTTCTTTCGAGGGATAGGACCACACGTTGCCTAGGGGCATCGAGCCGAAGCCCTTGACGGTTTTTCCCGCTGCGGTGGACACTTCGATGCTGACATTCAATAGCGTCACTCGGTCGACCGCGACACCACCGAATTTGTAGGGACTGCGATAGCGGAACTCTTGGAATTCCGAGCGCACGCTTTCGATCCGGATGCCATGGGCTTTGTTCATGATGATGGAGGGCGAGGATCGTCCAGCGGCTGGGAGGGTGCTCAGTGCGCCAAGGGTTATGAACTGACGACGGGAAAATGGTTTCATAATGGTTTTCCCGATTACTTAGCAGGGACGGACGCAGCGACAAGGGAAGAATTTTGGATTTCCTCGATAAAGTCGGTGAATTCACGCAATTTTCATGTATCCCTCCTCATGGATTCACAGAAGACTGCCATGGTTTTCATGCCTAAGGGCGAACACCATGATGAAAACACAACGAGACGCACATCAGCAAAAATGGATCCGGCATTTTGAAAACAATCGACTGCATCGTCCAGAGCCGGACTGGAATGCACCTTTCCACATGGAGGAGAAAAAACGTCGCGCATTGGCTTGGTCGCTGGCGGAGTATCAACTGGGCGACGGTGGGGGCCCTTGTCGTTTGATCGCACGTGATGCCGAGAGCTACCGGCAAAGTTCGCCTTATACGCAGATGGTGACCGATCACTGGTTTCGCGAGGAAGCCGAGCATTCGCGATTGCTGAGCGGAGCGGTGCAACGTCTTAGCGGCACTTTCGTCACGGACACTTTTGCCTTCCGTCAATTCCAGCGCGTGCGTCGTTTGATGGGAGCGCAGTTCGAGATGCTGGTATTGCTTCAGGTGGAAATCATCAGCACGGTCTACTATCGCATCATCCGCAAGCATTGCGGGGATGAGCCGATCGCTGCCATGTGCAGGCTGATCTTGCGCGATGAAAGCGGGCATGTGAGCTACCATCGCGATCGTCTGTGCCAAGATCATCCCGGTGGCTGGAATCTCTTGCAACGCGCGTGGTTTTATTTTCTCGGCTATGCCTGTGCGACGGTGCTGTGGTTGGGTCATGGCTGGGCACTCCGAGCGCTGGGTATGCGCGATGGGGATTTCGTTGCGCAGGTGCACCGCGGTCTGACGAGTTTCGTGCGTGCTGTTGTGCGTCGTACCAGTGCTGTGAGTGCTGGTTTCATCAGTCCTGCGAGTGCGAAGACGGATCCCATACCGGCATCGTAGAAAATCGCTGACATAAGGGAAATCTGCCCTTGCGTTGACGCAGTCATTGCCTAAGTTGGCGGTGATTATGAAACACGCATCCCGCACCCTAGCGATTTTTGCCGCTCTCAGCGCGTTACCGGCCGTGGCCGCCACCAAGATTTTCGAATCGTTTGAAGGAGATGGTTTTGGATCTTGGGAGGAGAAAGGCACCGCTTTCGGCAAGGCTCCCGTTCCCGGCATCACCAAGGGACTGACTTCGGAGCTGACGGCGTATTCGGGCGAGAGTCTCGCTTGCTCGGCTCATGAGGGAGATGCGGCCACGGGATCCCTCACATCCGCTGAATTCACGATCGAGGAACCCTACATTGTCTTCTTGCTCGCAGGGGGAAATCATGCGGGCAAGACTTGCGTGCAATTGCTCGTCGATGGCAAGGTGGAACGGGAGGCCACGGGCAAAGACTCGCTGCGCTGCGAGAGTGCGACATGGGACGTCACAGCATGGAAAGGGAAAAAAGCACGCATTCGCCTCGTCGATGAGGAGCGTGGGTCTTGGGGTATGATCGCGGTGGATCACATCATTTTCACCGACTACATGAATCAGAAATTCCCTCCTGTGACTAAGGGGCACAAGCCCTACACCAAAGGCCTAGTGTCGTCGCCCGTGTTGCCCGGCGTGACCATTCCCGAAGGCGTGACGGCCCAGGTCATGGCCGATTACAAAACGCAGAGTGTCACTTCGCCCACCGCGCTTTGTTTCGATGAAAAGGGCAACATCTACGTTTCGGAAACCCATCGCTTCCGCTACGGGGTGGAGGATGACCGCGACAATCTTTACTGGTATCTCGATGATCTCGCGGCGCAGAAGGTCGAGGACAGGCGCAAGTTGCACGAGAAGTGGAAGGAGAAAAAGCCGATCGCCAAGCTCACGGAGAAATCCGAGATCGTGCGTTTGCTCATCGACAAGGACGGCGACGGCGTGTGCGAAACGAACAAAGTGTTTGCCGATGGATTCAATGACGTGCTCGATGGCACGGCCGCCGGGGTTTTTGCGATGGAGGGCACGGTCTATCTTGCCAGCATTCCCAACATCTGGACATTGCGCGACAAGAACGGTGATGGCATTTCCGATGAGAAAAAAATCCTGCAAGGTGGTTTTGGCGTGCGCATTTCCTTGAGTGGTCACGACCTGAACGGATTTGCGTTAGGCCCGGACGGCATGATCTACGGCACGGTGGGGGATCGCGCACTCAGTTTCACGACGAAGGAGGGGAAATCCTATCATTATCCCAACGAAGGTGCGGCGTTCCGTTTCGAGCCTGATGGCTCAAACTTCGAACTGATCCATACGGGTCTGCGCAATCCCAAGGAAATCGCATTTGACGCCCAGGGCAATGCAATCAGCGTCGATAACAATTCCGACCAAGGCGACAAGGCCCGCGTGGTCTATATTGTGCCCGGTGGTGATAGCGGTTGGCAAATGGAGCACCAGGCGATGCACACGTTTTACAAGCAGATCGGTCTCGACGCGCATCCGGTGAACCGCTGGATGGCGGAGCGCATGTGGGAGCCGCAAAATGACGAGCAACCCGCTTTCATCGTGCCAACGATGGCCAACCTCACCAGCGGCCCCTCCGGACTCACTTATCACCCAGGCGCTGGATTTTTGGAATCGGAGGTGGGACGTTTCCTGATCTGCGATTATCGCGGCGCTTCCGCCGGCTCGGGAATTTATTCGTTCAGCGTCGCCCCAGCAGGAGCTGGCATGAAGTTGGTCGATGCCCGTGAATTCAACTGGGGCGTGGCCGCCACTGATGTGGAGTATTCGTATGACGGAAAGCTCGTCGTCGCCGATTACAAGGGCGGTTGGACCTCTCACGAAGATGGTCGTATTTATTCGCTTGATGCGGAAAAGAACACGTATCTGCCAGATGCGGTGAAACAAGTGAAACAGTGGTTTGCTGAGGGCTTCCAGAAACGCAGCAATGCCGAACTGGCGGGCATGTTGGCCCATCCTGACATGCGGGTTCGTCTGCGCGCCCAGGTGGAGCTTTCGCGTCGTCCCGATGGTTTCACGGTGTTCCAAACCGGACTGCAATCGCGCAAGCCCTTGGAGCGTCTGCATTCCATATGGGGTATGGGCATCATCGCGCGTCGTGGCATTGCGCCAGCGCCCAGTGCCGATGGTCGTGCTGTTGTTTCCGATGCGAGCAAAATGAAATCGGCCGCCCACTTGTTGATGGAGTTGCTCAAGGATCCCGATGCAGAGATCCGCACGCAGGCTTTGAAAATGCTGGCGGATGTGAAGGGTCTACCAATGTCGAACACGACGATGAGCTCTTTGCTTAAGGATCAGTCACCCCGTGTGGTATTTTACGCGACCTTGTTGATCGCTCGTCAGGGTAGCAAGTCCTTCGTGCCGCAAATGGTGGATATGCTGAAAACGAACCAAGACAAAGATCCATTTTTGCGTCACGCGGGATCATATGCCTTTTCGTTGCTTCTCAAAGATCAGGAACTTAAGGCCCTGCGCGCCGAATCCCATCCCTCTGTGCGTTTGGCGATGGTCGTGGCACTGCGCCGCCAGAAGAGCCCCTTGTTGCAAGAATTCGTGGTCGATGAAAACTCCCGTGTGGCCGATGAGGCGATTCGCGCCATTCACGATCAGATGCTGGAGGAATCCCGTCCCGCTGTTGCGGCATTGTTGGATAAGACGAAGGGTGTGAAAAGAACGGAAATGATGTGGCGTCGATTGCTCCACAGCGCCTATCGTTTGGGCTCGGCGAAAAATGCCGAGCGTCTGCTGAAAGCCGCCAGTGATGAGGAGCTTCCGGTCAACGTTCGTCAGGAAGCGATTCGACTTCTTGCCACGTGGAGCAAACCATTTCCGGTGGATCAATCGATCGGTCGCTGGGCTCCGTTGGCCGAGCGTTCGGCGGATGAGATCAAGCCAGTGTTGAGTGCCGGTTTGCCCGCATTGATTCGTGGTGGTGGCGCGGTGCTTGCTAAGGCCTTGGGCTTGGTCGAGCAATATCAATTGAATCTCGCCGAGCTGGGTGCTGACGATCTGCAGCAATTGGTCGATAACAAGACTCTTCTCGGTGCGGCGCGTGCGAAGGCGCTCGAGCTTTACTGCCAGAAGAATCCCACCGCCGTCGATCGCGCGCTGTCCACATGGGCGGAGGATGCGGAGCCGGTTCTGGCTCTCGCTGCCTTGCAGGAAATGGTGAAGCGCCAGCCACAATCCGCGATTGTGCCATTAAAGAAATGGCTGCAGAGCAAGGATGTGGTGATGGCGCAGGGCGCTTGGTCGCTGATGGCGAAAATCCCGGGCGATAGCGCGGCTGCGGAAATCGTGCAGGGCCTGGGTGCTCTGACGCAGACCAAGGGGCTACTGCCCTATGCCATCGAGTTGCTCGAAACCGCCGAGCTTCGGAACGAGGCATCGGTCAAAAAAGCACTGGCCGATTGGAAAGCTTCGTTGCCAGCGGACGACATGCTGGCTCCTTGGAAAATCGCCATGGAAGGCGGCAATGCCAAACGCGGGGAGCAGATCTATCTCTCCCATCCAGCCGAGTGCATGCGATGCCATCGCGCCGGTCAAGGACACGAGGCGGGCGGCGAAGCCGGTCCCAATCTCGCCGGTGTGGGCGCACGGGGTGACCGCCATTTTATGATCGAATCGATGATGGTTCCCGGTGCTAAGGTGGCCGCCGGTTATGGCGTGGTTTCCGCGACATTGAACAATGGCAAGTCGGTAGGTGGCATCATGCTGCAGGAAACCAAAGACTTCATTGATATCGATGTGGGCGAGAGCATCTCGCGGGTGAATCGCACGGACATTAAGGAAATGACGCCACCGCTGTCCGCCATGCCGCCGATGATGGGCTTGCTCAAGCCACGTGAGGTCAGAGATTTGGTCGAGTGGTTGACCACTTTGAAAAAACAGACACCGGTGAAGAAAAGTCCGAAAAAGGTTGTGCCGATGAAAGTGAGCCAATCACGCGTCAAGCCCGATCAGGATTCGTCCGGTCTGATGATGGTGTCCACCGCTGAGCCTTCGGAACCCGCGTCTTCCGCATCCACGCTTACGCCAGAAGTGATGGCCATGGGAAAAACGCAGTTCGCACTATGCATGGCCTGTCATGGTGCCGATGGTGGCGGTGCGCCCGGGGTAGGCCCACCGCTCGCTGGATCGGAGTGGGTGACCGGACCTGTGGAAAATCTGATCCGCATCCAACTGCGCGGCCTGATGGGACCGATCAAGGTCAAGGGCAGCGAATACAATCTGGTGATGCCACCACAAGCACACCAGAACGATGACCAGATCGCGGCGGTGTTGACCTACATTCGTAACAATTTCGGAAACCAAGCCAGCCCGGTCACTTCCGCTCAAGTCGCCGCATTGCGCAGCGAGGTCGGCAAGCCCATGCTTACGGCCGCCGATCTGATCACACCACCAACACCGGCGAGCCCGCCTGCAGATGATGCAGGCTCATCTCCTGCCGCAAAAGGCTCTGATCCCGCGTTGTCTCTCAGTGCTCGCCTAGGTGTTCCGCTGTGGGTCGCTGCCTTGTTTGTCCTGTGGATCGGACTCTGCCTGCGCATCGCTTTCAAGCCTCGGAATTGAGTGCATGATTCGTTCATAAAGCGATGGTGCCTTCGCGAGGCTTTTCCGAATCACTGTCCTGATTTACGAACGTTCTTGAGGGTCAACGATCCAGCAACAAGCCAGCCCAGCGCAACGGGCTGGGTGCGCAATAACAACCGTTTCACGAGGGCTGAACTCATTGACGACATCACGATCTCCTTGCGCAAATCTCAGGGACAGGTTACAGACTTTTTTGTGATGATGAAACGTATCTTATGGCTGCTGAGCCTCGCCGTTATCGCTGACGCAGCTCCGCCGCGGAATGCGTTGCCGCTTACGGCGGAGCAGTGGCCGGAGAACTATCGGCTGCATGTGGAGGGGGCGAGTAAGATTTCGTGGGGTGAGGATGTTTCCATTTCGTTGGATCGCGCCGTCTCGCATGACATCGCGCTGGAGCATTCGGCTCAGGGGGATCCTTTGCTGCGGGTGTGGCGTGCGGGGAAGTTGGTGCGTGGGCCAGAAAAAATTCCTGCACTGGGGAGTCGAGGTGGTGTGTATGCTGATGCGCAGCTCGATCTGGGTGCTGATTTCACGGCGATGGCGGCCTTTTCCACCACGGCGGATGGCACCTTGTTCGCGATGTGCGATGCCAAAGGCCCGTGGTCGCCGGGAGCCAAGGCTTTGTTTCTGCGTGGGGGGCAACTGATCTACGACATTGGCTGGCTGGGTGAGTGCGGTGGTGGTCGCAAAGTCACGGATGGCAAGCCACACACGGTGGTCCTGACATCGCAGAAGGGAGGGGTGCAGATCTGGCTCGATGGGAAAAAGGTCGTGGAACAAGAGTCGTTCCAGCGGCCCGATGTCAAGGGGCATGTGTGGAAGGTGGGGCAGGCCAGCAAGGACTTCGGTGGGGCGTTCCAGCGTGGCACCATTTCTGCACTGCGGGTATGGAAACGCGCCATGCCACCTGCGGAGATCGCATTGCTGTTTCAAAACGACGCGAAGGGAGCGAACACGCCCGACTTCACCTATGTGCCGCAGGCAGCGAAGAAGCCGAAGCTGGAGGGTGATACGGGATGGGTGCAGGCGCTGGAGCGCAGCGATCACGCGGAGATCGTGCAATCATGGAATGAGAAATCGCTGAAAGAGGGTGCTGAGATCTATCAGGCGATGTGCATCGTTTGTCATGGCGATAAGGACAAACCCGGCTCGCTCCCTACGGCGCTGCGTTTTGCGGAAGGCTCGTTCAAGAATGGCGCGGATCCTTACTCGATGTATCTCACGCTCACGCATGGCTACAACCAGATGGTCGCGCAGCCGCAATACACCACGGCACAAAAATACGCGGTGATCCAATACATCCGAGATGCCTATCTGAAAGTGCACAATCCCTCGCAATACACGCCAGTGACGCCGGAGTATCTGGCATCCTTGCCTAAGGCTATGCTTTCGGCGGAGGTGGAAAAAGAGGATCGCTCGCAGCCACCGTTCAAGCGCATGGAACTGGGGTCCGCGCTGCTGTGGACCTATCAGATCGAAAAAGGCAACATCGCGCAAAAGGGCATCGCCATTCGGCTGGATTCTGGTCCTGGCGGCGTGACGAAAGGTCGGGCGTGGATGGTGTATGATCATGATACCATGCGTCTCGCCGCTGCGACCACGGGTGACTTCATCGATTGGCGCGGCATTGCGTTTGACGGCAGTCACGGCACCCATACGTCTCTCAGTGGCGAAAAACACATCGTGCTGCCGGAGGGACCAGGTTGGACGATGACGGACTTTGAGGACAAACGGGCAACAGCGAAGGATGGTAGAAAGTATGGCCCGCATCCGGGGTTGAAATATCTGGGCCTTTATTTTCATCAGAACCAGTGTGTGATCGAACAGGAAATCTACGGCGCGCGTATGCTGGAATCGCCGTCATGGATCGAGAACGGTGACAAGCCGGTTTTTGTGCGCACGATTCACGGGCTCACGCCATGGCAAATGCTGAAGCTGCGCGTGGCGCCGGATTCGTTCGAGGTGGTGATGAAAGGTGAGGGCACCCTAAAGAAAGAAGGTGGCTATTGGGTGGCGAGCTTGCCCAGTCAGGCGAAGGTGCGGTTTTTCCTATCTCGTAGCGATGCGGCATCGATTGCAGCGCTCGCCCGTTCGATGCCTGAAACAATTGATCTTGTCGCCCTGACAAAAGGCGGCCCGGCTCAATCCTCCGCCACGGTCACCACCACCTCGGTGGCGGGCAAGGAAGACGCGCCATTTGTCGCCGATGAATTTCCGCTGCCTATCGAAAATCCCTATCACAGCTGGATGCGGCCCGGTGGCTTTGATTTCACTCCGGATGGAAAAGGTGCGATCGTGGCGATGTGGAATGGCGATGTCTGGCGTGTGGATGGTATCAAAGAGAAAGCGCCTGCTACGCTGACATGGCGTCGCATCGCGAGTGGCTTATTCCAGCCTCTGGGCGTGAAATTCCGCGGCGAGGAACTGTTCATCACCTGCCGCGATCAGATCGCGAAACTCGTGGATCTCAATGGCGATGGGGAGATCGACCAGGTCGCCTGCTTCAATAACGATGCGCAAGTAACGGAACATTTCCATGAATTTGCGATGGGCTTGCAGACCGACAAGGAAGGCAATTTCTACTATGCCAAATCCGCGCGCCATGCGCTCGATAGCGTGGTGCCGCAGCACGGAACCTTGCTGAAAGTATCTGCGGATGGAACTACTACGAATATCGTAGCAAATGGATTCCGCGCGGCGAATGGGGTTTGTTTGAATGATGACGGGAGTTTTTTTGTCACCGATCAGGAAGGTCACTGGACGCCGAAAAACCGGATCAATCGCGTGAAGCCCGGTGGATTTTACGGGAATATGTATGGATTTTCGGATGTTAAGGATTCCTCGGATGCCGCGATGCAGACGCCCATGGTGTGGATGACCAATGCGAAGGACCGCAGTCCCGCCGAGTTGTTGTGGGTGCCGAAAAACGCCTGGGGCAATCTGGGGGGGAGCCTGCTGAATCTGAGCTACGGCATGGGTCGTGCATTCATTGTGCCGCACGAGGAAGTGAAGGGTCAGTGGCAAGGTGCGATCTGCGAGTTGCCCCTGCCGGCTTTTGAGTCGGGGCTCATGCGAGGGCGATTTGGTGACGATGGCTCGCTCTACGGTTGCGGGATGTTTGCTTGGGCGGGCAATGCCACATCGCCCGGCGGACTCTATCGGATTCGTCGTGGTAGCAAGTCCGTTGCTGTGCCGATCGCCATTCACGCGGCGAAAGGAAGGATGTCGGTGACATTCACCGAGGCCATCGCCTCCGATGCCTGCTCCTTCAAGATCTGGAGCCTGAAACGATCGGCGCAGTATGGATCCAAGCACTATGACGAAAAGCCGCTGTCCATTGCCAGCAGCAAACTCAGTGGTGACAAACGTACGATTACGTTGGAGATTCCCGACCTCGCCCCCACGCAATGTTATGAATGGAAAATCGGTGACAGCATTCTGCATGGCACCATTCACCAACTACAAGAACCATGAAAACGATCAAAAAACTTTCTTTATGGATGCCATTGTTGAGCATCGCCCTGGCTTGCGGATCCGCCCCTGCGGTTGCAAAACCCAATGTGATTTTGATTTTTGCCGATGACCTTGGCTATGCCGACCTCGGTTGCTACGGAGCGGAAAAAATCCGCACGCCACATCTCGATCGCATGGCGGCGGAGGGTGTGCGGTTTACGGATTTTTATTCAGCGGCGGAAGTGTGCACTCCCAGTCGTGCGGCCTTGCTCACGGGGCGTTATCCGCTCCGCAGTGGCATGTGTGGCGATGTGGAACGCGTGCTTTTCCCGAACTCGAAAGGCGGGTTGCCGCCTGCGGAAACAACCCTCGCCGAGGCATTGCGAGGCGAAGGATACTCCACCATGCACATCGGCAAGTGGCATCTGGGGATTCACGAGGGCTCGCGCCCACTGGATCAGGGTTTTGACCACAGCTTCGGGCTTCCCTACTCGAACGACATGGATGCGCGGAAAGATTTGCCCAAGGGTGCAACGTCATCGGCAACGCCTCCGGCCGATGGCTGGAATGTCGCTTTGATGCGAGATGGCAAGGTCATGGAACAACCTGCGGACCAAACAACACTCACCAAACGCTACACGGAGGAGGCGGTGAGGTTCATCGGTGATCACAAAACCAAACCTTTTTTTCTCTATCTCGCTCACACCTTTCCCCACGTGCCTTTGTTTGCCTCACCAGATTTCCGCGGCAAGAGCAAGGCTGGGATTTACGGCGATACAGTGGAAGAGCTCGACTGGAGTGTAGGACAAATTCTGGATGCATTGCGCAAGGAGAAGATGCAGGAAAATACTCTCGTGGTATTTACCAGTGACAATGGTCCTTGGTTGATCATGGGATCGCAAGGCGGTTCGGCCGGACCTCTGCGCGATGGCAAAGGCAGCACCTGGGAGGGTGGTATGCGCGTGCCTTGTCTTGCGTGGATGCCCGGTCGGATCAAGCCTGCGGTGTCGTCGCAGGTGGTGCAGGCGATGGATTGGTTTCCCACAGCGATCTCGATGGCGGGGGGCAAGCTGCCGGAAGGAGTAGCTTTCGATGGCACCAATCTATCAGCGCTTTTGTTTGATCATCAGACATTGCCAGAAAGACCTTATTTTTTCTATCGCGGTCCGCATTTGTTCGCCTGCCGCATCGGCCCCTGGAAGGCGCATTTTCATACGCAAGGCGGATTCGGCGGAGAGCCTAAGCAATCTCATGAACCGCCGCTGCTCTATCACCTGAGCGATGATCCGGGAGAACGCGAAAATGTCGCGCCGCGGCACCCGGAAGTGATGAACATGATCCATGAGACCGTGCGCAAGCATAAGGCCGTCATGGTGCCCGGAACAAAACAACTCAAGTCCAAGCATTGATGCATTTTTTCTCCAAAACAATCTTGTTAGGATGGATTGTTCTTTCGGGACTGCATGCCGCATCAAAGCCGAATGTGGTGCTCATTCTGGCCGATGATCTCGGCTATTCGGATCTCGGGTGCTACGGTGGCGAGATCGCCACGCCCCATCTCGATGCTCTGTCCAAGGATGGTGTGCGATTCACCCAGTTTTACAATACCGCGCGCTGTTGGCCGACGCGTGCCTCATTGCTCACGGGATACTATGCGCAGCAGATCCATCGCGATGCCCTGCCGTCCGTGCGTGGTGGAGTGGCGGGCAAGCGTCAGGCTTGGGCACCACTTTTGCCGATGTATCTCACAAAAGCCGGCTATCGTAGCTACCATTCGGGAAAGTGGCATATCGATGGGAAAGTGCTAGAGGGTGGATTTGAAAAATCGTTCAACATCGCGAGCCCAGGGAATTTTTTCACTACGGCCGGTGGCTATCTGAATGATATGGCGGTAAAGCCGGTGCAAGTGGGTGAGTCACACTACATTACCATCACCACCGCGGATCACGCGATCCAATGTCTCAAAGATCATGCGAAGGAGACCTCAGACCGACCATTTTTTCAATACATCGCTTTTCACGCACCACATTTTCCTCTGCATGCCTTGCCGCAGGATATCGCGAAATATCGGGATCACTACCTGGACGGCTGGGACAAGATGCGTGAGCGGCGTTACCAACGTCAGCGCGAAATGGGTCTCGTGAGCAACGCATTGTCCGCACTGGAAAAAGACGTCGGTCCTCCCGCGCGGTTTCCTGATTTCCGTGAAAAGCTGGGCGACGGAGAAGTTCTTTTCCCCTTGCCTTGGGTTGAATTGACGGCGGAGCAGCGGCGCTTCCAGGCGACCAAGATGGCGATTCACGCGGCAATGGTCGATCGCATGGATCAGGAGATCGGGCGCATCATCGCGCAGCTTAAGGCGATGAATGCCTACGATAACACCCTCATTCTTTTTGCTTCTGACAACGGAGCGAGTGCTGAGGTCATGGTTAGGGACGGAGGACATGATAAGAATGCAGCACCTGGTAGCGCGGCTTCTTACTTATGCCTCGGTCCTGGATTTTCCAGTGCCTGCAACACTCCGTTCCGACGCCACAAAACCTGGGTGCATGAGGGCGGCATCAGCACTCCTCTGATTGCCCACTGGCCACGCGGAATCGCTGCGAAAAACGAACTGCGCCACACGCCCGCACATGTCATCGACATCGTGCCCACCATATTGGAAATCGCAGGAGTCGAAAAGCCGACGGAGTGGCAGGGAGAAAAAGTTCCGCGCGCGCCCGGCAAAAGTCTCGTGCCCGCGCTGAGAAGCGATGTCACCATCGTACGTGAAGGCCTTTGGTGGATGCATGAGGGACATCGCGCAGCACGCTGTGGCGATTGGAAAATCGTTTCCCTGCGTGGTAAAGATTGGGAGCTCTACGATCTGAAAAACGATCGGGCGGAGCAACACAACCTAGCGGAAAAAGACTCGCTCACACTGCGGAGGCTGAGCGAATACTGGCAGCAAAAGTGCGACGAATTCACTCGGATGGTCCGGTAAACAGACGGTGCTGCTATCATGCGTGAGATGAAGCGCACAGAAGTTGCACTATCACCATAGGTCTCATGACATCAAAAAAAAGCAGACTTCCCCTAGGGAAAGTCTGCGTGCGAAGAAGATCTTCGAGATCCTTACTTCTCGTTGGTGACCTCTGGAGCCACAGGGAAATTGCGGAATTGAGGAAGTTTTTTCAGCTTGGGTGCCTTGGAGTCGCTAGTGCAGCAAAAGCAGCATGAGCTCGAAATCATGGCGGTGGCGGCCAATGCGATGAGGGTAAGGGTGCGGATCATGGTGGTAGTGTTTTTTTGTTGGTTGAGAGGGTGAAAATTGACGTCAGACATGGGGAGCTTGATAAGTGGGCTTTGGCGGCGCCTCGACGGATTTGCTGGCACAGCAGGACTGAATCCCACAACAAGCGAGCAGCACAATAGCAAACGAAACGAGGAATTTCATGATGAACCACTCACAAGGAGTCAGAAAAAAACTAGCGGACGCGTCGAGCAGTGCAAGGCAAAAAATCTTTGGTGGAGAAAAAATCATGATGGCTGCGCTCGGTGCCACGATGGGATAGAGAGGATCAGCGAAGAGTCGTGTTCTACGGCGCGAATTCATCCGCTGCCATGAGTTTCCATACGAGGGCGGTTCGTGAAGGGAGATACAAACGCATGATTCCGCATGGTTCCCCGTGACTTTTTACGTGGCAGACTTGTTCTGCTTGCACTCTGCCGAAACCACCAAAGTTTGCCGAGTCGCTATCCAGTATCAGTTTCCAGCAACCGGTGGGAACCAAAACCTCCCAATCGACGCATGATTGATGACCGTTAAAATTGAAAGCGAAGAGGCAATCCCCCCGTTGCCAGACGAGGATTTGATCGGCATTGTGCTCCGCTAGTAAGTGGCACGGGTGGTTGGCCCATGATGGCTCTCCGAACAGCGACGTCATGGCGCGATCGAAATCCCCGAGCGCCTGAAATCGCAAATCGCTACGATCCCTCAGGCTCCAAAGGCGGCGTGCATGGTGATAAGACCAATCGTTTCCCGCACGAGGAAAATCAATCCATTCGGGATGACCGAATTCATTGCCCATAAAATTCAGGTATCCGTGGCCCGCTGTGGCCATTGTGGCCAGTCGCGCCATTTTGTGCAGAGCCACTGCTCGCTCCACGCGTAAATCACCTGATCCTCGGTGCATGGCGTGATACATCGATTCATCCGTCAGCGAGAAAAGAAAAGATTTTCCCCCCACCATGGCTTGATCGTGGCTCTCGACGTAGCTGATGGTGCGCTCATCCGGTCGACGGCCGGTGAGTTCGTTCCACATCCATCCCATGTGCCAGTCTTCTTCACGCATTTCCAAAGCACATCGGAACCACATGTCAGGAATGCCCATGGCGAGCCGATAGTGAAAGCCACAACCACCTTGTTCACGTGGCGCACAAAGTCCCGGCATGCCGCTGACATCCTCGGCGATGGCAAGAGATCCGGGCTTCCACTCATCCATCAGTTGCGTTGCTAGGGTCAGATAGGTGATGGCATCTTCATCGGTGCGACCATGGAAATAATCATCGTAGCTGCCGAACCCAGCGCCGAATCCGTGATCGTGATAGAGCATGGAAGTCACACCATCGAAGCGGAAGCCGTCAAAGCGGAATTCTTCCAGCCAGTAGCGGATGTTGGACAATAGGAAGTGCCGAACTTGTGGCTTTGCGTAATCAAAGCAACGGGAGTCCCAGATGTCGTGCCTGCCGCGTGGTCCATCGTGAAAGTATTGGTATAAGGTGCCATCGTAGCACGAAATTCCTTCCACTTCATTTTTGACCGCGTGGGAATGCACCAGATCCATGATGACGCGAAGCCCTAGTCCATGGGCGGCATCGATCAATTCTTTCAACTCCCAGGCTGTTCCGAAACGGGAGGATGGGGCGAAAAAAGAGCCGACGTGATAACCGAAAGATCCGTAATAGGGATGTTCCTGCACGGCCATCAGTTGCAAGGTGTTGTAGCCCGCGGTGACGATGCGCGGTAGCACTTGTTGCCGAAATTCGCTCCATGTTGCGACTTTTTCCTCTTCCGAGGACATTCCCACGTGGGCTTCATAGATCAGAGGGAAGCTGTGGATTTCTGGCGGCTGGTTTTGCCACGGATACTTGGGCTCGTCCCACACTTGTGCGGTGAATTCCAAACTGTGAGGATCCTGCACCACGCGCCTGCCCCATGCTGGGAGCCGATCGCCCTGACCTCCTTGCCATTTCATGCGTATCCGATAGTGTTGACCGTGTTGGATGGAGGCTTCCTTCATGCGCAATTCCCAACAGCCGTCGCCTAGGGCTTGCGCCTGAAAATCCGCGCATTCCTGCCAACAGGAAAAATCGCCGACGAGAAATAAATCGGTCGCGTGCGGGGCCCAGTCACGGTAAACCCACGAACCGTCCTCTTCTTTTTGCAGGCCGAAGTGGTGGTGACCTTGCGCAAAATCCGCCAAGGATGTTCCGCAGTCTTGCCTCACCTGATCTGCGCGTTGGCGTCGATCCTCGAAAATGGGACGCCATGGATCGAGCCATGCATCTTTCGCAAAATCTTGCACAGGCATGCCAGCACGCTTCATTGCTCCACCTTACTCATTTTTGCACGATTCACAATGAAAACCCGCTAAGATGATGGGAAAGACGGCCGAATGTTCATAGGGCCTTTCACAGGCTCACGGGTGTTTTATGACTTGGATTTCTTTCTCGATGGTTTCAACCTCTGTCTCCATGCAGCGATTGATCCGTATCTCCGAGGTGTTCGCCCCTCTCCACGAGGAAATCCTCTCGCGTTGCGGCATACGGTCTGCGAAACGATTGGGCCGCGAATACTGGCTATTTTCCTGTGATGAGGCATGGGACGCGGCACAGCATGAGGCAAGCCTCTGGCTGCGTTGGAATATGCGACTGGATCACGCTTGGCCCTGTGTGCCTGAAAAAACCGAGGATTTTATCGAAAAATCCGCCATGGCTCTGATGAGGAAATTTGCTACGGCCCCCCTGCAGCAGGTGATGGTGGGACCCTTGCTCTCAGGTTCCCCTCATCCTTTGTATAAAAAAATGGCAGCGCAATTGCAGCAACGCCTGCGGATGGAATTTCCGCTGCCCTGTCGAGATCGCGACCCCGAGTTGCAGGATCCTGAGGGTTTGACGATGTTTGTTTTGTTAGGGAAGGAGGGTCTGTTTGCCTCGGTCTCCACTCCGCGCGAGTGTGGCGGATTTTATGCCGGAGGAAGCAAGCATATCAGCCATCGTGCGGCGCACAGCATCAGTCGTGCGGGAGCCAAGGTGGCAGAGGCACTCCACTTCCTGCGATTGCATCGACCACCCCTCGCGGAGTCCAGTCAATGGCTGGAACTGGGCGCGAGTCCGGGAGGAATGACTGCGGAACTCTTGGAACGTGGATTCGAGGTGATAGCGGTGGATCGTGCTCCCATGGATGCGCGCGTGGCTTCTCACCCTCGTCTGCAAAGTTTTGCAGAGAATGCCCGGACATTCCAACCTCCGCGAGGAACACTCTACGACGCCCTATTGTGCGATATGAACGGCAGCGCCGAAGAATCCTTGGAAGTCGTAATCAGCAAGATCTCCTGTTTGCGCTCGGGCGCGATTGTGGTTTTCACCATGAAAACGCACCGTGCTGCGGATTTGAGCGAGATCCTGGCTCTGCATCAACGCGTTTTGAGACAAGCGAAAATAGGTGGCCTGGTCTTTCTCGCGCAGACTCATTTGACCTACAATCGTAACGAATTCACGCTGTTCTGGAAAGTACCCTAGAGGTCCCATAGCCGATGCCGTGAGTGCGAACTCATTTCTGATCTAACAAAAAATGCCGCATGGCCTCGGCGGCACCGCGACTGTAGGACTCCCGACATTGATATCCACCTTGTCCGGCAACGTGTTGTGCGATTTCTTCTACCGCATTCGCAGGGCAGGCGATCATACTCGCTGTGTCACGCTGCAACATCTCCATGTCATTGTGACTATCGCCGATCGCAAATACCTGCGATGGCTTCAAAGCGAAGTGATTCGCCACATGCGCGAGGCTGCTTCCTTTTTGATAGGCGCGATGACCGAAACGGAGGTAAATCGAATTGCGTTGCCAACCGAGAAGCGAGGCAGTGGGGACGATGGATTCGACCTGCCCGACAATCCACGCCATTTCTTCCTCGGTTCTGGAGATGATGCCTGCGGGCTCGCCGGGTTGCTCCAGCCATTCCGCACCCGTTTTTTCTTCAACCAGAAATCGGATTTTTTTCATTGTGGCTTGAGATTCTCGCAAAAGATCAGCGATGGCTCGATCACAAGCTGCATTCCATGAATGATCTGCTTGCCACTCCCCTTTTTTATCGTAGAAAAAAATTTCTCGTTCACGAGCCACAACGAAGTCGGGCGGATAGGGAACACGGCTTTCCTCCAGCCCCTCGATCAAATGCGGCAAGGATCGACCGGTGTTGATTCCCCAGAGAGCGGCATGGTGGTCGCGCAGATCGTCTAACACATTCCAGAAATCTGAGGAGATCGGCGGTGTGGATGCCGGATGATGAAGGGTGCCATCAAAATCAAAAGACAGCAGAATGCGCGGGGGCATGGCGTGATGGGTAAGGTTCATCTGATTCTCTTGTAATGCAGGAATGTCGGTCAGGCAATGCCGATTCCCGACAACACGGATGAACCAACTCCATTCGATCGATGGATTGCTCTGCACATATCTTCCCACAGTTGTGCTCAAAAAATCAATTTTTCTGCCGATTTTGGCGGTTTTCATTTGATGGCATCAAAAATCGATGTAGATTCGGTCTTGCAAGTGAGTTGCAACAATGCGCGTACGACACTTGCATCGAAGCGAGAATTTCCATGGCAGTGACAGGCAATTATATCGAGCGAATCTACCGGGCAATGAATAAGGCAGCGGAGTCCGATCTGCGCGACCCGATGTCCGATTGTGCTTCTGCACTCGATGCGGAGGAATTGCATCTCACTCTATCGCGGCTTTCCTTGGCGGAGGCGGTCTGGCATGCGCACCTTGATTCTCCCGTGGTATTGTGGAGTCAGCGTGACAAACGTTTTGCGATGATTCTGCAAGCCGGCACATTTCGGGTAAGGTTGATATGGCAAGGTGATTCTGTCGATCACTCGACGACCTTGTCGCGCTCCGCTCTTGCCGAGATGCTGGGGATCTCGGGTGTGCATGACGAGCTAGAAGTCGGCTTGGTGCATCCGAAGCTGATGTCGGAACTGGCCAGTTCGCACACCGAGTCGTTGGAAATGTCGGTCCATCACGCGCCACATGAGGACCATCAGGGGGTGTTGCATCACATGTTACCGTTTCGGCGACTGCTGAAAATTCTCCGACCCGAGCGACGCGAGATTTTTCTATTGCTCGTTTTTGCGGTATTTTCCGGCATTCTCTACTTGGCCTTGCCACTGGTGATCGACCGGGTTGTTACCAACCTTGCTTTCGGGGCACAAACGCAGCCATATTTCCAGGCTCTGGTGATTCTGGGGCAAATGCTTGCCGCGTGTTTGCTGCTGCAGGCATTTATCATTGGCTTTCAATTCTATGTGGCGGAATTGATTCAGCGGAGGATTTTTGTACGCATCGCGGGGGACTTGGCCTACCGATTGCCGCGTGTGGTTGCCAAGGCGATCGATCGGTTGCACGCGCCCGAATTGGTCAATCGTTTCATGGATGCGGTGACGGTGCAGAAAAACACAGCGTTTTTTCTTCTGGATGGCATCAATGTGGTGGTGGCTACTCTCATCGGGCTCCTACTCCTGGCATTGTATCATTTTTATCTGATGATCTTTGTCATCGTGCTGGTTGTCCTCGTGGTTGCCTTTACCTGGCCACAGAGCCGGAAGGCGGTGGACACGGCAATCACGGAATCTCTATCCAAATACAATCTCGTGGCATGGTTCGAACAGGTAGCCACCTACCCATTCATGTTCAAAGGCCGCGGGGGATTCGAAATGGCCTACCATCGCACCAACGTATTGGCCACCGATTACATCAACGCGCGTCGCTATCACTTTAGGATTGTCCTGCGCCAGATTGCCGGTCTGTTGGCGGTATCGGTGCTGGCCAGTGTGGTGCTGTTGATGTTGGGCGTGTATTTGGTGCTGCGCCAGGAGTTGACCTTGGGTCAGTTGGTGGCGAGCGAAATCATCATGAGCGGCATCGTGGCCTCGGTGATCAAGCTGGGTAAAAAACTCGAGACTTGGTATGATACTCTGGCAGCCACGGATAAACTTGGGCATCTGCTGGACCTCGAAACGGAAGATGAGGACGGTGAAGTCATCGCACCGCAGGACCCAACGCAGGGCATGAAAGTAGAGGCAAAAGGAGTCAGCTTCGGATACAGCGAAGGCGATCTGTTGTTGAATGATCTGAGCTTTGTGCTGCAGCCCGGCAGCCACGCTTGCATTTGCGGCGCCCAGGGCAGTGGAGTCAGTTCCCTCCTCGACCTCTGTTTCGCATTGCGGGAGACATCGGCGGGATTCATTAGTTTCGATGGATTGGATATGCGCGCATGGCATTTGAAGAGTCTGCGCGACCAGACGCAATTGTTGAGAGCCAACGAGTTTGTGTCGGGCACCGTGATCGATAATTTGCGGTTGGGCCGCATGGATATCACTTTGGATGAAATCCACAGTGCTCTCAAAACCGTGGGGATTCTCGATGACTGCCTGCGTTTTCCCGAGGGCTTGGACACGATGCTGCTGGTGGGTGGATCACCATTTTCACCAAGGCAACGGGTTTCCCTGCTCGTGGCAAGGGCTCTGGTGCAGAAACCGAGACTCTTACTGATCGATGAAATTTTCGACGGATTGGATGATCAGAGTTTGGCAAAACTCACTCAGATCGTGTTCGACCGTCAGCACACTTGGACGGTAGTGGTGGCGACCCGTGCGAACGAGATCCGCGAGATGTGTGATGTATGGATCCGCCTGTCATGATGGCTTCTTGGAGCTCAATGCAAACGTGATGAAAACTCAATTCCAGAAACAGAACAAGGACTCGGTCAAGGGCAGACTGCCTTGCATCAATCTTACGGGATCCAACCGCGCGCCTCATTTGTTCTGCCGGTTTTTGCTCGTTATTTTCGTTTTGCTCATGCTCATGCTCGCCTTTGCGCCGTGGCGACAATTCATCGGCGGTTCGGGGCGGGTGATTGCCTTCGATCCTCTGGAACGCCGCATCAATGTCGAGGCACCCGTTTCTGGACGTTGCAGCAAGCTCATGGTCAATGAAGGACAGTTGATCAAACAGGGCGATGTGATTGCAGAAATTCAAGATAACGATCCCAATCTTTTGGAAAACCTGCGGGCCCAGCGGTCAGCGGCTCGGAGTCGTGTGGATTTGGTACTGACTCGCATCGAGGCGCTGGAAGCTCAAATCGTCCAGCAAACCATGGCCAAAGAGCAGGCTCTGGATGCGGCACGACAAAAAGTCAGCGGCGATCAGATCGCTGCGGAGACGGCAGCACTCGACTTCACTCGGGTGGAAACCTTGTTTCAAAAGGGATTGAATTCGCGACGTGAGTATGAGGCTGCGATCTTGCGCCGCGATTCCACGGCAGCTGCATTGCTTTCCTCGCGCGCCATTCTCAAACGCACGGAAAATGAATTTGATGCGCTGATTTCCGCAACCACAGCGTCGCGGCAATCAGCACGCAGCGATATGGCCAAAGCGCAGGAGGAACTTTCTGGTTTGGAAATCCGCGTGAGTCAAAACATGCGTCAGGTCGTCACCGCCCCGCGTGATGGCATCGTGCTGCAGGTGCCAGTGACCGATGGCAGTTATCTCAAGCCAGGAGACTTGATCTGTGTGGTGATTCCCAATACGCAAAAACGTTTTGTGGAAATCTGGATCGATGGCAACGATGTCCCTCTCGTGCGCTCTCGTAAGGAGGAAAATGGTGTGGTGACGCCGGGAAGTCAGGTGCGCTTGGTTTTCGAAGGCTGGCCTGCGGTGCAGATCATTGGGTGGCCTCAATTGGCGGTTGGTTCCTTTGGCGGCGAGGTGATGTTTGTGGATGCCACGGACGACGGCATGGGGAAATTCCGGGTGGTCGTGTCGCCTGTGGATGACGTGGTCGATCGTGGTGATGGCAAGGGGCCTGTGACGGTCAGTTGGCCCTCAGGGGACCGATGGTTGCGACAAGGTGCACTGGCCAACGGCTGGATACTTCTCGATGAAGTGCCCCTGTGGTTTGAACTGTGGCGTCAGATGAACGGATTTCCCGCCATTGGCAAAGGGCTCAAGGATGAAACGTCAAAACCGAAGAAGTGATGATCAAGCGCATCCTTGTCTCATGCTTTTGTCTGATGGTCGTGTCGACCCCTTTTCTGGCGCCCGCTGCACCATTGCAGCTGGATGAGGTATTGGTCACAGTGCGCGGTCAGTATCCTCCTCTGCTTGCGGCTTGGTTGCAGCAGGACATCGCCAACGGTCGCATTCGCCAGGCGGATGGGGCCTTCGATCCCATGCTGGTCGCATCGCTCAATTTCCGCCCGTTGGATTACTATGAGGGGGCGAACATGAGCTTTTTGATCGATCAGCCGCTCCTCTCCGGTGGCAGTGTGTATGCAGGTTATCGACTCAGCACGGGCAGTCTGCCCAGCTACGAGCGCAAGGACCGCACCTCTTCGTCGGGAGAAGGTGTCATGGGCGTGAGGATCCCGCTGATGAGGGATCGCACGATTGATGCGCGTCGGGCGAATCTTGGCAAAGCCGCCGTTGATCGCGAACTGGCGGATCCGTTGATTTTGCGGCAGTATCTGACTTTCCATCGTGCGGCACGCATCGCGTATTACAATTGGATCGCGGCAGGGCAGCGGCTGGACGTGGCGGAGGACGTGTTGCGCGTGGCCAGACAGAGGGATGGATTTTTAAAAAAACAATCGGAAGCGGGAGCCATCGCACCCATCGTATTGGTTGACAATCAGCGTTTGGTGGTGAGCCGCGAAATTGCTGTGCTGAATGCCAACCGCCGATTCGAAGCCGCGAGCATCGAGTTGTCCTTGTTTTTGCGCGATACCAAAACCACGGAGCCGATTCTTCCCCTACGCGGTCAATTACCCGCGGCATTTCCCCAAGCTCAAGCCCCGGACCAATTGCGATTTGTATCCGATCGAGCCCGCGCGACCTTTCGTCGACCCGAGGTTCGCGAAATCGATCTATTGGTGCGCAAGGGAGAGATCGACAAACGGTTGGCGAATAACAATCTCAAGCCTAATCTCGATCTGGCTATGGAATTGAATCAAGCCATTGGGAATGATGTGCCACGGGATATCGAGGAGACGGAGATCAACGGCTTTTTGCGATTTTCTGTTCCGATTGGCCGCAACGAAGCCAAAGGACGCATGCAGGACATCGAGGCTGGCCTTCGTCAACTCGGGCAAAGGCGACAGTTTGCCTGTGACCAGATCCGTGCCGAATCGAACAATACGTATCAGGAAGTGTGCACGGCATTCACAGCGCTGGATCAAACCAAGCTCAACGTCAAATTGGCGCGCGAGCTGGAAGCGGCGGAGAGCGATCGTTTCAAAGAAGGAGCCGCCGATCTTCTTGCTTTGCAAATCCGCGAGCAGGCCACACTGGATGCGAGGTTTTTGGAGATCGATGCCTTTCTCGCCTTTTACCGAGCTTTGGCCGATTACGAGGCTGCGGTTGCGACCGATGCGCCGAACAGTCTTCTTGAGACAAAAAAATAGTCATCGCATCTTGTCTGATCGGGCAAGTATCGCATCTGTATGGGCTTCATTTTCAAAATGCCAGCGGTGTCAGTGGAAATCGATCTTTCGACCGAAAAAAATCCCCCACGCGCGACCGCGTGAGGGATCTGTAGGTTCGGGGGGAGATTGAGAGAATTAGAACGCGCAGCTCACGGAGATGCCGCCGAACAGATCGTTGGTGGCCTCAGCGAGGTTTTGACCCTTGCGAGCCTCCAGGGCGTAGTTTCCGGCAACGTAGGGAGTGATGGTCACTGTGTCGTTGTACTTGTAAGGAGCATTGAGCGAAGCGCGAACGTGGGTCAAGCCTTCGCCATCCGAGCTGTTGTCTACATAGTAATCGATACCGTAGCCCATTTGCACCATAGGTACCAAGGACAGCTTCTCGTTTACTTCATAGGTGTAGTCGATGCCTGCTTCGAAATACCAAGCGTCAATCTTGGCGTCGAACCATGAGCCAAGGTAAACGTTGGTGCTGCCGAAAGCCTTTTTCGCGGTAAGACCGATGTCGATGGCGTTCTTCACTTGAAGGTCGGCATTCACGCCGTCGGTAACGCCATTGACAGCACCCGAAAAGCTATCGAAGAAGTGATAATTGGTGACAACCAGACCGAATGTCGCCAAGTCAGTTTCATAGGTCAGAGAGCCGGTGAGGTCGAGCTCGGAATACTCAAGATCAGAGCCAGCAGCGTTGGTCGTGCCACCGTTCTGGGTGTAGAGTGCACCGAAGCCGAGCGTCAGTTTGTCAGCCAGTGGAGCGGAAAGGCTCACTCCGTTGAAAATATTGTTGTTGGAGAACCACAAACCACGGAAGTAGTAGCTGGTCTCATAAGCGGCAGAGATGCTTCCGGTGATCCAAGGTTCTGCGCTGGTGGTGGCTGTGCTCGATACTTCGGCTGCTCCTGCCAGTGCGCTGGAAGTGAGAGCGGCTATTGAGGTCAATTTCAATAATGATTTCATGATTGTTGTGTTATTTTGTGGATTTATGGTTGTGAGTAACGATGTCGCAAAACAGAGTTACTGATAAAAAAATAAAGCATGAACCGTGCCAAGATCAGGCATCAAATTCATAAAAAGTCATCTTGATGGGCGGAGTGGTTCGCTAAAAATCCCGCCATTGATGCTTTTCTCGGTGCGGTTCCTCGCTATGGTGGCGCTGTGAAAGCCCTGCAAATTCGCCAGTTCGGCTCCGCTGCTGACGTTCTGGAATATGTGGATCGCGAGCCTTTGCCGCTTCGCAACGGGATGGTTCGTGTGAAGATTCTTGCATCCCCGATCAATCCCGCGGATTTGAATTGGATCGAAGGAACATATGGCACTCGCCCCCTTCTTCCTGACGTGCCCGGGACAGAAGCGGCAGGAGAAGTGATTGAGTCTGCGGATGCCTCTTTCGCCCCAGGCGCCAGAGTCATGTTGCTTTCCTATGCCCATGGTTGGCAGGAGCAGAGGATCATCCCAGCGGCGGAATTATTGCCATTGCCGCCAGAGCTTTCATGGGCTGATGCCGCGATGCTCAAAGTCAATCCAGCCACGGCGTGGCGCATGCTCCACGATTACGCGGAGTTGACCGCCGGATCGGTGATTGTACAAAACGCAGCCAATTCCGGAGTCGGTCGCTGTGTCATTCAGCTCGCGCGGATCTGTGGATGGCGCACCATCAATTTCGTGAGAAATCCGACCGTTGCGGAGGAATTGCGGGAGTGGGGCGCCGATGTGGTCTGCTCCGATGATGAGAGCGGCAAACAAGAGGCTCTGGCCTATCTCAGAAAACGAGACGAACGAGCGGTTTTGGCGCTCAATGCGGTGGGTGGGGAGAGTGCTATGCGTCAGTTCGATCTGTTGGCAGATGGCGCGGTTCAGGTTACCTATGGTGCCATGGGCAGACGTCCGCTTTCCGTGCCGAACAAGTTTTTGATTTTCCGTGACCTCACTTGTCGGGGTTTTTGGTTGTCACGTTGGCTTTCCCAGTCTTCATCCGAGGCCATTGTCAGCATGTATGGAAAGCTGATCGAGTGGATGCTAGCAGGTCACTTGAAGCAGCCCGTCGATGGCATGGTGGCGCTTTCGGATTACACTCACGCACTGGAGCGGCAGTATGCGCCTGATCGGAGGGGCAAGGTTCTTTTTGTTCCCAGCGCATGATGGATGATCGCTTCTAACGGAAAATACGGGCGATTTTCCTCTCGCACATCGAGCGGATATGCTACATCCTTTTTCCGTGCTCCATACGACCATCATCAGCGCGAGCGACGAAAATTACAAAGAGGCAGTTCAGGCTGCGGTCCCCTTGCTGCGTGCGGGTGAGGTCGTGGCCTTGCCTACGGAAACCGTATACGGATTGGCGGGCAATGCGTTCGATGAGGCGGCAGTGGCCAAAATTTTCGGCGCCAAGGAGAGGCCTTCCTTTGATCCATTGATCGTCCATGTGGCAACGCGTGCCGATCTTGCGCGGGTCGCCATCATTCCCGAAGAGATCCAAAACACGGTGGATAAGCTTTTGAATGCTTTTTGGCCCGGGCCGCTGACGATTGTCCTGCCGAAGCATCCTGACATACCCGACTTAGTGACCAGCGGTCTGGACACAGTGGCTGTTCGGCAAAGTGCCGGTAAAATCTTTCGCGCCATTGGCAAGGAGTTGGGTTCGCCTTTGGCGGCTCCCAGTGCGAATCGTTTTGGACGCATTTCTCCCACATCGGCGCATGCGGTCATGCGGGAACTTGAGGGGCGCATCCCTTTGATTGTCGATGGTGGTGCCTGCTCGGAGGGGCTGGAGAGCACCATCATTCATGTGAAGGCAGGGGAAAAACGACCAACCATCACGATCTTGCGTCCTGGACCAGTGACCAAGGAAATGTTGCAAAACTTTGGTAAAGTCGAGCGTCCCAAGCGCTCTTCCGATGGTGAAGGAATGACGGCTCCTGGCATGTTGCCCAGTCATTATGCGCCACGGACACCGCTCCTTTTGCTGGCAGATCCCTCTGATTTTCGTCCAGAGCCAGGCAAAAAATACGGATTGCTTTCATACACTGGCGAACCGGGCAAAGGATATGTGTCACTCCATCGCTGGTCGGCGGTCGAGGCCCTCAGCCCGGGAAATGGAAAATTGCCGGAAGCGGCTTTGCGTTTGTTCCACCTGCTGCGTAAGCTGGACGAGGCGGAATTGGATTTTATCGTTGCCGAACCAGTGAGCGAGGTGGGCCTAGGAGTGGCCATCATGGATCGATTGCGACGTGCCGCAGCCACGGTCTGAGCCCCCAAGCCGGTGACGGCTTTTCTTTTCCAATGAAAGATATGAATAAGGTCTCTGAATCCGGTGGCAGTGCCACCATTCCCTTCGCCTCATGAAAAAGCCCGTCTATTTATTAGTGCCACTCGTGATTTTAGCCGGAATTGTCGCGTTTTTTCTATCGCATCAATCAGCGGATCCACAGCTGCGGAATAGCGGAGAAGAAGCGTCCGCCGTGAATATCGCCGAGACGAAAATCTCCGAGGCTGTCGTGGAGCGTCCTCGCTTGCAGGTCATCAACGGTAGCGATCAGGACGTGGAGATCTTCTGGCTCAAGTCTGCAACCGAGCGCGTGGCCAATGGCGTGGTAAAATCCGGAGATGACACCATTTTCTCCACAAGTCTGGGGCATCGGTTTGAAATCGTGGGGCGAGAAGATCACTCGAAAATGACCGTCACGAGCGAGGTTCCGGTGCAAGCGGTCCGCTTTGATCCCAAGGGTAGGGACGGCATTCCAGCATTTTACACGCAACACGTCAGTGCCAAGGGATTTCCGATTGTGGCTTCCGCCAAGGTCAGCCCTTTTGCACTCAAAGAGGCTGCGTATCTGGTAAACATGATGCTCGATAAGCGACCTGACGTGCGTGAGGCAATGATCAGGAGTGGTGCCCGCATGTGCGTCATGGCGCATGATGAATATACGACCGATTTGCCCGAGTTTCAGCGCATGGCGAAGGCTGAGGAAAGCGAAGTTCCTGGCGTGAGCGCTAAGGATTTCTGGGACGCGCGCGCGCGCGGATTGGGGGGCAGTGAGCACGATCCCCTCTGCTCGGTGGCCGAGGAAAACTTGCTGGCGCTATCAGGCGATCCCTATGAAAAGGAAAACATTCTCATTCACGAACTGGCCCATAACATCCACTTGCGAGGCCTGTTGAATGTGGACCCGACTTTCGATCGCCGACTTCGCGAAGCCTATGATTCCGCAATGAAGGCGGGACTCTGGAAGGGCAAGTATGCCTCCGTCAACAGTCGCGAATATTTTGCCGAAGGCGTGCAATCGTGGTTCGATGATAACCGCGTCAACGATCATGATCACAATCATGTGCACCTGCGATCTCAATTGATCGAGTATGACCCGGCACTGGCCGCACTGTGCCGTGAGGTTTTCGGCGATACCGAATTGAAATACACCAAGCCCACTACGCGATTGGTCGGGCACATGGAAGGTTATGATCCCAGCAAGGCCCCCGCATTTGAGTGGCCATCGCGATTGGACAAGGTCAAAGCCGCCATCCGCGAGTTGGCCGTGAGCCGCAATGCCAAAGCCCATGCCAGTGAAAAATATGAGGCGCGAACGATCGAAGGTTGGCCAGTGCTGATCAGTCGTGAGTTGTTAGAAAAACAGCCGGACGATATGGCAAAAGCTGCCCTGTTACTGCAGCGGCAGCTCGCGGAACTTCATCGCCTGTTACCGAGGGAGGTGGTGGCGAAACTTCAGCAGGTGCGGTTGTATTTCACCTCCGAGTATCACAACATCGCCCCGTCAGCCGAATACCATCCCGGAGCAGATTGGCTGAGGGCGAACCGCCGCGATCCTGATATGGTGAAAAACGTTGAGTTCACCAACGCGCGCTTGTTTGAAGAGGAAATCCGCCGCATGCCACTGCTTGTTTTGCACGAGCTATCACACGCCTATCACGATCGGTTCTTGCCAGACGGTCACAACAATGCGGAGATCAAGGAGGCTTTCGGAAAAGCGAAAGCAAGCGGATTGTATGAGCGAGTCGAACGCCGTGACGCAAGAGGAAATACCCGTATGGATCGCGCCTATGCGATGACGAATCCTGCCGAATATTTTGCTGAAAGCACGGAAGCCTACTTCGGCACCAACGATTTTTTCCCCTACAACCAGGATGATCTGAAAAAGCACGATCCGTTTATGCACCAACTGTTGGCAAAACTGTGGGCTCTTCCTTCTCAGTAAATGATGGATTTTTTTGTAAGGTATGAGTATGTCCCTCTCCCAAAGTATGAATGCATCTTCCGCTCCCCGTCCATTTGCCTCAGCATCAGTAGGCGGCGTCTCTGGGCTTGATGAATCCTCTGGAGCCGAACCACGATCGGCCTATCTGACCGTCGAGCGGATCTTTGGCGAGAAAAGCGAGTTTAAGACTCAGAAGTGGGGGCCGGCGTATTGGCTCAAGGATGGAACAGGCTACACCACCTTAGAAAAATCAGCCGCGTTCGATGACGACGAGGTGAGAGATTTGGTGTGCTACGATCCCGCTACGGGAGTGCGCGAAGTCATGATTGCTGCGGCAAACCTCATTCCCCCGGGGCAGACGAAACCTTTGATCATTGAGAATTATGCCATCTCTCGGGATGGAACCCGGATGCTGGTGTTTGTCAACGCTGTCCGAGTCTGGCGTGAAAAGACCCGTGGCGATTATTGGCTGTTAGAGAGGGCAACCGGAGCACTCACCCAACTCGGTGGTGATGCTGATCCCGCGATGATGATGTTTGCCACTTTTTCTCCCGACGACCAGAACGTTGCCTATGTGTATCGCAACAATCTTTTTGTCCAATCATTGCATTCCGGTGAAATCACCCAACTCACGCAAGATGGAAACGAACACGTGATCAACGGCACGGCTGACTGGGTGAATGAGGAGGAATTCCATTTGCGTCACGGTTTTCGCTGGAGTCCCGATAGCCGCATGATTGCTTATTGGCAGTTCGATACCGTCGGCGTGAAGGAGTTTCCTTTGGTCAATTACATCGATACCACCTATCCGAAGATGCAACACATCGCCTACCCGAAAGTGGGCGAGATGAATTCCGCCTGCCGGCTGGGAGTGGTGAACGCGAGTGGCGGCGAGACGAAATGGATCAGATCCCATTCCGATCCGCGCAATCATTACATTCCGCGCATGGAGTGGGCGAGCGATTCACGACACGTTTTTTTCCAGCAACTCAATCGCTTACAAAATATCAACCAAGTGATGGCGGCTGATCCACAGACCGGACTGGCGGAAGTGATATTTACCGATTCCGATGATGCCTGGGTTGATGTCATGAATGAATGGATCTGGATCGATGGCGGTTCACGTTTTCTGTGGCTCAGTGATCGTGATGGATGGCGGCATCTGTATGCCGTTTCTGTTCATGATCTATCAGTGAAACGGCTTACTCCGGGAGAATTCGATGTGATCCATGTGGCCGGAGTGGATGAGAAAAACGGCTGGGTGTATTTCACGGCATCGCCTGATCATCCAACGCAACGACACCTTTATCGGACGAGTCTCGACGGATCCGGCGCCATCTGCCAGATCAATCCAGCTGGGCAGCGCGGCACGCACTCCTATCAATTTTCGGCGGATGCCCAATGGGCATTCCATACTTACTCGAGCTTTGGCTGCCCGCCCATCGTCGAGCTGATCCGCCTGCCCGATCACCAGGTGAAGCAGGTGATGGTGACAAACGAGACCTTGCGAGAGAAGTTGCAGCACTTGAAGCTAGGATCGCGTGAAATGTTCCAGGTCGATCTCGGCGGCGGACTGTCGGCGGATGCATGGTGCATCAAACCGCCGAATTTTGATGAGACGCGGAAGTATCCTCTGTTCCTTCATGTATATGGCGAACCCGCTGGCAGCACGGTGCTCGACACGTGGGGTGGCGACAATGATCTTTGGCACTCGATGATGGCGCAGCAGGGGTATGTGGTGATGAGCATCGACAACCGTGGCACGCCCATGCCGCGAGGCCGTGCCTGGCGCAAGAGCGTTTATCGAAAAATCGGCATGATCGCCCCTGTGGATCAAGCTCATGCGACGCGTGAGATTCTGCGCACTCGCCCTTATCTGGATGCTTCTCGCGTCGGAATTTGGGGCTGGAGTGGCGGAGGATCCATGAGTCTCAACGCCATTTTTCGTTATCCCGATCTCTATCACACCGCCATGGCCATTGCCTTCGTAGCTCATCAGCGGATGTATGACACCATCTATCAGGAACGCTACATGGGATTGCCCGATGACAATGAGGAGGGATTTCGCGATGGATCACCCATCACTCATGCCCATAGATTGCAAGGAAATCTGCTGCTGGTTTATGGCACAGGCGATGACAATTGCCATTACCAGAATTGTGAGCTTTTGGTGCACGAGTTGATCAAGCAGAACAAGTATTTCTCCCAGGTCGTCTATCCTAACCGTTCCCATTCGATCGAAGAGGGACCGAATACCCGTTGCCATCTCTATGGCACTCTGACACGATACTTGCTCGATCATCTGCCTTCCCATTCGATTTCTCAAAGCTAATTCAACATGTCACTGGCATCCGCATCATCGAAGGTGGTCGCACGCATTGCGGCCGGAGTTCCTGGGGTTCACAGCAGCCTATTTTGGCGCATTCGCTTCGCCGTAGGTGATCAAGTGGTTCTGTTAGAAATTCCGAACGGGGAAAAGACCGAGTCTACACTTCTCCTCCGTGACATTGAAATGGAGCGCGCCAAACAGTATGCCCGCGTCGATCACGTCGGTTGTCCACCCATGTTCGCGCCCGAAGGCGGACTGTCTGGCGACCGTGAAACGGCCAACGCGCAAGCCGCGATCGAGTTTCTACGCCGTGCGGGTGTGACGCATGTGTATGGCGATAGAACTTTGCCCCTGATTTTCGCCGATTTTGCCCGCAAGGCCGGCATTGCCATCGAGTGCGATGTCGATATGTGGGTGAATGAAAGACGTCAGAAATCCGAAGAAGAAATCGAACATCTGCGTGAGGCGCAACGCGTGACTGAGGGGGCGATCCAGTTGGCCTGTGAACTCATTGCACGTGCCGATGTCCGCGCCGATGGTGTGCTTTTGCATCAGGGCGTGGTCTTGACTTCGGAACGAGTGCGCACCGCGGTGGACCATTGGCTGCTCGATCAAGGATTCTCTAATCCCAAGGCCATCATCGCCGGCGGCCCCATGGCATCGGATTGTCACAATTACGGAACCGGTGAACTTCGTACTAGCGAGCCCGTGATCGTTGATATCTTTCCCTGCGACCGCAGGTCCCGCTACAATGGCGACTGCACACGCACAGTGGTGAACGGAGAGATTCCCGATGAGGTCATGCGCATGCATGCCGCCGTGCGAGCTGCAAAAGCCGCTGCGGAAGCAAAAATCCGCGCCGGCGTCACGGGGGAAGATGTCCATTTCGCCACCATTGCCGCTTTGTCCGATCACGGATACCCCTTTGGTCTTCCGTCTGATGACACACCATGGTCTTACTGCGCCATGACTCATGGCACGGGGCATGGAATCGGACTCGATGTGCATGAACCTCCCTTGCTGGATCGCAAAGGTCCGCCTTTGCTCAAAGGCGAGGCGCTCACCGTCGAACCCGGACTTTACCGCCGCGATCTCGGCGCTGTGCGCATTGAGGATATGGTCATTGTCACCGAGAATGGTTGCCTCAACCTCAATCAACTGCATGACGGACTGAGTTGGAAATAATGTGTCGCGCGGGGACTAGGACTCCGCTATTGGGTGGTCATGAAAATTCTATTTCTGACTCTCACTCTTGCTGCGGCGCAAGAGATTCCCCCGAACGGTTTGATCCTTGATCTCGATGCGGCCAAGGGCGTTACAGTCGTGGAGGGCGGCAAGGTTGTTTCTTGGCAAAATCAAATAGCTTCATCTCCCGCCAAAGAATTCATCCTTCAGGACAAGGGTCGCAAGGAAGCGCGCAGCGGATGCCCCACGCTTCGTAAGAACATTCCCTCTCTTCAGCAACATCCCTCGCTGGTGTTCCGTCAACAGGAACTGGTTTGCATGGATGAGGATGTTTTCGACTCACTCACCACCGGCCATGGTCACACGTGGATGGCGATCATCGCCGTGCACGAGCAGCGCGCGGGTCTGAAGGATGTGAATTCGTTTTTCGGGAACTTGCGCAACGGCGGCAAATACGAAGGAGTCTGGGGCTGCTTGAATGATGATAACACGTTATGGTGGGGCACACGAAACGGAATCACCTTCGGTCGATTTGATGGAAACAACCCACGCATGCTTGGCCCGAAACTGGAGACCGATCAGTTTTATCTCGTCGCCGGACGCATGGGCGCTGGGAAAGGAACGGTTGCTTTGGAGCTCTTTGTGAATGTCGCCAAAGCCCATGCTACTGTGCCATTTCCCGTCAATCCGATGGCTAACCCATCACGCATGGCCGTTGGTCAGGAGCGCGACGCCATAGAACATCCAGGCCACGAATCCTTCGACGGCGAAATCGCCCGTTTTTTGATCTGGAATCATCCCCTCGATGATGATGCATTGAGAAAAACGATGGATGATTTGCGGAAAAAATATCTCGAGCCCTAGTCTGCTTTTGTATGCAAGTTGGATCATGCTCGGGCCGGTGCTGCGTATGCGATTGACACCCTTTGTCCCTTGTCTCATCGTTGACTCATCGCAACATGAAAACCTTATTTCTCGCTTTCAGTCTCGCGCCGGCCGCTCTCTTGGCCGACCTCGCGGTGCCTCACTTTTTCTCTGATCACATGATCCTTCAGCGGGATCGAGCTGCCGCGATCTGGGGGAAAGCGGATCCCCATGCTGAGGTGACCGTCTCGTTCAAAGGAAAAAAAGTTCATGCCAAAGCTGCGGCTGATGGCAAGTGGCGGACGAATATCGAGACGGGCCAAGCTGATGCCTCAGGAGCCATCCTGACCATCAGTTCTGCAGGAAAAAACATCGCCATTCAGGATGTGCTTGTGGGTGAAGTCTGGTTCGCCTCAGGGCAATCCAACATGTCTTTCACCATGAGCGGCAGCCCCATGTATCAGCCGCTGGTCGAGGCATCCACGGATCCTGCCTTGCGCATGTTCACCGCCCCCCGCATCGCAACGCTCGAAGCCATGGAGGATATCGATGGTTCCTGGCAATCGGCGGACCCCAAAAATGTTCCGCGCTTTTCCGCCGTGGCATATTTTTTTGCGCGAAAACTGCGACAGGAACTGGGCGTCCCTGTTGGCGTGATTCATAGTTCCTGGGGTGGCAAGCCGATCGAAACATTTACCAGTCGTGAGGCGTTGAACACTCTGCCTGCGACCAAAAAACTCGTCGAGACGGCCATCAAGGACGATGCGGCGTTTGATCGGAATCAAGCAAAAGTAAACTATGAAAAGCAACTCGCGCAATGGGAGGCGGCGATGGCATCGGCAAAACAAAAGCCGGCTGCCGAACGTGGTCGGTTGCCTGTGAAGCCAGTGATGGGACGGCGTGCGCTGGCCACCGATGGCAAACCGGGCGTGCTGTTCAACTCGATGATTCATCCATTTATCGGTTACACCATGCGTGGTGCGATTTGGTATCAAGGTGAGGCGAACCGGAACGCAACATCAGCACCCTACGAGCAGACTTTGCCCTTGATGATCGCGGACTGGCGCAAGCGCTGGAATGATTCGTTTTCCTTTTACTACGTTCAGTTGGCCAATTTTGGCAAGCCGACCACCGAGCCAGGTGGAGAAGATGGCTGGGTAAACGTCCAAGACGCGATGCGTCGCGTTCTGCAGAAGGTGCCTCAAACGGGAATGGCTGTGATCAATGAAGTGGGGGAGGCGGGCGACATTCATCCGAAAAACAAAAAGGATCCCGGAGAACGTCTCGCATTGTGGGCTTTGGCCAAGGACTACGGCAAACAACTCGTTTATTCAGGTCCTCTCTATCAGAAACACGAGATGATGAAGGATGTCGTCCGCATTACTTTTGCCCACGCGGGAAATGGTTTGAAAACCCGTGGCCCAGAGCCATTGGCAAGATTCGAAATCTGTGGCGCGGATGGGAAATGGCATTGGGCTCAAGCGAAAATCTCAGGCAAGGACTCGATTGACGTTAGCTGCAAAGATGTGAGCAAACCCGTCGCCGTGCGCTACGCTTGGGCGGCTAATCCCGAGGGAGCCAACTTGATCAACAGCGAAGGTTTGCCTGCATCGGTTTTCACGACACAGCCTACAAAAAAAGATGAATCATGAAAAACGTGCCATCATGGTTGCTTGTTCTGTTCGCAACTGCAGGGGGCATCATCGCATTTGCGGAGGAAAAGCCGAGGCCGAACATCTTGTTCATCGCCATCGATGATCAGAATGATTGGGTCGGTCACATGGGCGGTCATTCCTTGGTGAAGACACCGCATCTCGATCGACTGGCCGCACGTGGCACCAGCTTTCTCAATGCACATTGCCAGTCCCCCTTATGCAATCCATCGCGCACCAGTCTTCTCTTCGGCCGCCGCGCCACATCCACGGGCATTTATGGACTGGCGCCCTTGCCGCGTGATTTGCCCCTGTTGCGCGATGCCATTTCGTTGCCACAGCATTTTGCTGCGCAGGGTTATCGCACCTATGCCAGCGGGAAGATTTTTCACAGCGGAACCAACGCAGGTTCTGGGAAAAAAGCTGCTCGGGAGTTTCAGGTGACGGCCGCTCTCGGGGGAGTCGGTTCGATGCCTCCAAAAAAATTGGTGGGAGAAACCCCGATGGGTAACAATCGTCTCGTCGATTGGGGGGTGTGGCCGCTCGACGATGACGATACATCCAAAGGCGATGATAAGGTGGCGTCATGGACCGTGGAGCAGATCAAATCCGCGCCGAGGGATCAGCCTTTTTTCATCGCTGCCGGATTTTTTCTTCCGCATGTGCCCTGTTACGCCACGCAGAAGTGGTTTGATCTATATCCCGATGACGACAGCGTTTTGCCGAAGATTGAGGAGTCTGATCGCGATGACACTCCGCGTTTTTCCTGGTATCTTCACTGGTCGCTGCCGGAACCGCGGTTGGCATGGCTCAAAGAGAAAAATCAATGGCGTAACCTTGTCCGCAGCTATCTCGCTTGTACGAGTTTTGTTGACTCACAGGTAGGTCGTCTCATGACTGCCTTGGAGGAAGCTGATCTAACAGAAAATACGATTGTGGTTGTCTGGAGTGATCACGGTTGGCATCTAGGCGAGAAAGGCATCAGTGGCAAAAATACCTTATGGGAGCGCAGCACCAGAGTGCCCCTTATCTTTGCTGGTCCCGGCGTCAAAGGGGGGCAGCGCTGCACTCAACCCGCTGAGTTGCTGGATTTGTATCCGACTCTGATCGAGCTTGCTGGTTTGCCACCCAAGCAGGATCTCGAGGGCTTGAGTCTGATGCCTCAGCTCAAGGAGGTAACGACGAAACGCCTTCGTCCGGCTATCACGAGCCATAATCAGGGAAATCACGCCATCCGCAGCGAACGCTGGCGCTACATTCGATATGCCGATGCCAGCGAGGAGCTTTACGATATGATCGCGGATCCCCACGAATGGAACAATCTCGCGGCCAAGCCCGAGCATGCCGCCGTGATTGCCGAGCACAAAAAATGGTTGCCGCGGCCAGATTTGCCACTGGCTGCGAAAAGTGCCGCTCGCATTCTCACATACGACCCGAAAACCGATACGGCGACGTGGGAAGCCAAGACAACCATCCGACGCAGTGATCCTCTTCCTCCATGAAACATCTCATCCTCTTTCTCCTTAGTTTTTACGCGGCTCACGCTGCAACGAAGCCGAACCTTCTTTTGGTCATGGTCGATGATCTGGGATTTTCCGATTTAGGTTGTTACGGTAGCGAAATTGACACACCGAATCTCGATCGTCTTGCGGCCAACGGCTTGCGGATGACGCAGTTTTACAACACGGCGAAGTGCCATTCCTCGCGGGTGTCTCTGCTTACAGGGCGCTGGTGCCGTCAAGCTGGCGATGAAAGCATGAAGCGCGCAGTCACCATTCCGGAAGTGTTGGCTCCGGCAGGGTATTTCACGGCGATGACAGGAAAATGGCATCTCGATCAACAGCCCACGGACTTCGGTTTTCAGCGTTACTTCGGCCACCTCTCGGGTGTGACAAATTATTATTGGGGTGACAAAACATTCAGACTCAACGGTCAGCCGTGGACCGTGCCTGACCATGGATTTTACACCACTACCGCCAACGTTGATCAGGCGATCCGATTTCTCGGCGAGGCCCGTGCGGAAAAGAAGCCCTGGTTTCTCTATATTGCCTTCAATGCACCTCATGCGCCGCTGCAACCCTTGGAAGCGGATTACAAAAAATACCTCGGTCGCTATGACGTCGGATGGGACACCATTCGCTCGACTCGTGTGGCAAAACAAAAGTCCATCGGATTGCTGCCCCAGGACCTTCCCGTTTCGCCAAGACCCGATCACATCCGGCCTTGGGACATGCTCAGCCCCGAGCAGCGCGATTGGGAATCAAAGCGCATGGCTGCCTACGCGGCGCTCATCGATCGCGTTGACCAAGAGCTCGGGCGCCTCATTGTCGATCTCCAAACGTCCCGAGAGTTGGATAACACCCTGATTCTTTTTGTGTCAGACAACGGCGCATGTCCCTACGACCGTGCAAACGTTCATACGGACAAAGAGCCGTATGATCCCGAAACGCATTGGACCGATAGCACCGGTTGGGCATGGGCCCGCAATGCTCCTTTCCGTTATTACAAACAGAATCAGTTCGAGGGCGGAATTTCCTCACCGGCCATTCTCCACTGGCCCGCAGGATTGAAAACCAAAGCGGGCTCGATCGTGGATGGTCCCGCACATCTGGTCGATGTCCTTCCCAGCTTTGCTGCGGTTGCCGCTGCCGCGATCCCCAACGAATTTTCGGGTCGCGATCTTACTCCTCTCGCAGGCTGCTCTCTGGCGCCGATGCTCGCGGGGGAGAAGCTCACGAAGCGCCCACCCATTCACCTGCTCTATGGAAGTGACCGCGGACTTCGTGATGGAGAGTGGAAAATCGTGAGTTTCCAAAGCCAACCGTGGGAGCTCTATCACATTCCTAGCGACCGTGCGGAGACCCGCAATGTTGCCGCGCGGTATCCGGATATCGTAGAACGCATGGTGAAAACATGGCATGCGATGACCAAGGATGTTCTGATGTCACCCGCTGCTGAAAACAAGCCTGCTGCGGCGGAAGCCACTGAGAAAATCCATCGCGAATGGACAAAATACGACAAGATCGTTTCCTCTACGAAAAACAAACAAGTTGGAGAACTGAAGCCTTTCACACCTGCCACCGACTTAGCAGGAGATTGGGCGATGAAGCCTGATCCATTATTGCCGAACGTGCTGATCCTCGGTGATTCCATTTCGATTGCCTACACTCGTGATGTTCGCGCTTTGATGAAAGATACGGCGAACGTCTATCGTCCCATGTCGGCAAATCAAAAAAATCCCGCGAACTGCGGGGATACTACGATCGGTCTTGCGAATATAGATGCCTGGCTTGCGGGAAAAAAGTGGGACGTCATTCATTTCAATTGGGGACTTTGGGACTTGTGTTACCGAAATCCCGCATCCAAAGCTCAGGGCAACCGCGATAAGTTGAATGGTAAGGTTTCCACGCCGCCCGATGTCTATCGCCGCAATCTCGAAACACTGGTGGGGAAACTCAAGGCGACGGGTGCAAGATTGGTCTGGGCCAGCACCACGCTCGTGCCCGATGGTGAGGTAGGACGATGCGTGGGCGACGATGTCAAGTACAACGCAATCGCCGCCGAGGTCATGAAACAACATGACATCCGCATCGACGACCTCTTTGCTGCAAGCAGGAAGTTTGAATCCAGTATGTTTGTCAAACCGGGTGATGTGCATTTCACTCCCGAGGCTTCCCGCATTCTTGCCACGCAAGTGGCGCAACATCTCACAGAGTTGTTAGGGAAAAAATGATCGCAAAGGGGTGAAGGGTTCTTGCAAGATCAGATCCCCTCAGGTGATACGATCGAGGTGTTTCCTTGCCGGACCGATGGTGTTTCCCACGATGAACTTGGCTGGCGTGAGTGTCTGTCTCTGGTCTTTTTTGCCCTGACTGACCCAGTTGGACCAGCGGATCATGCGACGCACTACGGGAGTCACATCCCACGTGATTCTTGAAACTTCCTGCAGACACCAGTCGAAGCAAGGATCAGAATCCGTGCAGATCAGCGATACATCGTCCGGCACGCGGATCCGCTGTCGCGCGAGGAACTGCATGGTCGCCACATAAAAAACCACCTCGTCCACAATGATGGCTGTGGGTGGGGTGGAACGGAACAAGGTGTCGAGACGTGCGTGAAAATCCGTGATGGATTCATTCCATGATGGTAGATTGTATTCTCCTGTGGAAAAACCATGAGAAGCAAGTTCCGTGAGAAAAGCGCTCTCTGGCCCGCCGGGCACTGGCAATCGACGGCGCGGCCGAACCATCAATACGATCCTTGAATGTCCCAATCGTATCAGTTTGCGTGTGGCTTCAACCATTGGGGGAATCTTATCCGGGCCGACCGATGCGATCGGCAATCCATGACGGCGACCAAAGAGGGCGAAGGACGGGAAGGATTGTTGGGAGAACCACTCCAACACTTCGTGGGATCCCGCAACGATGATCCATGCATCCGCCTCGGTGTTCTTCACCATGCGGGCCACTTTTTTCACATCCATATTCATGTCATTGAGATATCTGGGCGCGAAGAAGGCACGGTGCCCCTCATCGAGCAAACCATGATAGAGAGCAACGATGAAATTCGCGCTTCGGTCCGATTTTTCACAAATCAGAATCGCCATCCGCAAGGAGGGTGCGACCTGATGCTTGGGGAGATGAATTTTTCGTCTCTTGCCGGGACCGCGTGGAATCAGTAGGCCGTCGTCTTCCAGTTGCTGCATTGCGGCTTCCACCGTCTTTCGATCGATGCCGAAATCTTCTGCCAACTGCGGTGCGCCCGGCATGAGCTGAGTCCAAGTGCCTCGCAGAAGTTGTTCACGCAGATACTCTGCGACTTGTTGTGAGGGTGATTGTAGATTCAGTTGGGGCATTGCAAAAACCTGCCCACTTTTGGTCAAGTTGCAATAAAATAAATGATTGTGCTCCCCTACCTCATTGACAATTTTCTGCGTAGGTAATGGTGCGAGTCACTGTTGCAGGCAATTTCCCTTAGGGGGACAGAGTCGTGTCTCCGGACACGGTTCGGGCGGGAAGCATTAAGGGGTTTCTGCTTCCCGCCTTTTTGTTGCCTGAAGACGGTCAGGGCAGGCAGATCTTGATGAAAACCGTTCGGCCGAGATGGCGGCGGCACATCGTGGCATCACTCTAGGACGGATCATCCACTGGTCCCAGCTGCGTGATCCACGTTCAAAGATTCCGCTCCGTAAGGATCCGAATTTGCAAGGGTTTGCCGATCTGAATGCTTCCATTGGCATCGCGCGGAGGTGCTATTTCCACGATGAACTCGCGCATCCGGCGGCCGAGGATGGCGCCGTTTTTTCCGAGTGCTTGACCTGTGACCACGATACGGAATGTTTTGCTTTGGAAACTAACGAGTGGAATCACGCGTTGCATCAGTTCCTCGCGCCCTGCGTCATCCCATGTATTACCTGGTTGGTTGGCAATGGGATACTGCAGTGGGCTGCCGAAAAATGGATCGGTGTCCGCCGCTGGATTGCTGTAATTCCTTGGAGATGAAGGATTTTTTCGGATCATGTTGAGATCGGATAGTCCGCGCAGTGGCGCGCGATTGCGGCTTGCTATGACGGCATCGGCAAAACGATCCCCCACGATCGATTCCTTCGGCGCATACATCAGCCCCTGCTGGGGGTCATTGTTCAGCGCCTGAGCGGCGACCAGAGTGCGGAGCACTTCACGCGGAGCGGTATTCAGGTTCACGCGCGACGTGGGGGGGAGCACACTGGCTGGAGTCAGCGTGAAAAGATCCATCAACTGAGCGGCGCGCTGGCCATCGCGATCGAACACCGCGTATTCGGGGCGCCCGATCGCGAGAGTAAAACCACCCCCCGCGTTGGCGGATGGAGTGCCAAATGTTTCAACGGCAGTCCATTGGGAAGGGTCAAACACGTTGCCCATTTCCGCCAGCGACAACATCGGGCGATTGGCGATGTAGGCAGGAGCCATGTTGGGCTGGTTGCTGGGCAGAGCCAATGCGGTCGGAAGTCGTGAGTCAGATCCGGCCACTGTTCCTGTGACCGACTCAGGCCCGCGATCGGGCCAGCGGGTGATGCGCACTTCCCGATAGTTTGTATTCGATATCGAAGGTTTCAAAGCGCGGCCACCCCAATTACTATTGACATCGTAGTTGTTCGCAAAGATCCAAGTATTGATGTAATAAGAAGCACGCGGGTCTCCGTGTTGTCCTATGCTGTGATCATGAGCGGGTGAAGCATTCCCCTTCCATTTGGCTTGATTCGCTCCTGCTCCCAGAGTTCCCGAGGTGCGCTGTGCATTGCCACGGGCCCAATCAATCAATATCCCGTTCCAGCGGAGGCGATAGCTGCTAGTGGTGGTAGTGGAGGAGAAATTGAGCGTGCTGGGTGGAAAGGCACCGACAGGAAATGTGTATTCTCGAGATCCGCACAAGCGCACTGCGAAACCATTGGCTGGCAAGGAGAGTGCCTCGGGAGGGAAAGTGACTGCCGTAAAGTTTTGCACGCCCACCAGTGGAATGGTGATGCTGTGAAGATTGATGTTTTCCAGTTGATACGTGCCGTTGACGCTTTGATTGCTGGGATTCCACAGCTCGACATAGGTTGTCACACGGATCGTGAGGGAGCTGGCCGTGCTACCAGTCCATTCGTAGCGATCGAAGATTTCATTGACAAAAGGATAGCTGTCCACACCCCGATAACCCGTGCCGACGGTGGCATCGCCATCGGGATCGGCGTAGTCGATGATACTAGCCGCGATGGTTTTTGAGTAGTTTTCTCCTGTGGGGAATCCACCTTTGCGAGCCTCGAACAAGGGGAGGTTGCGAGTGATGTGGCTCGCAATGCCATCAACATTTTTTTGTTGGATGAGTTCCGTCAGATTTTTTGCCGGTTGTCCTGCGTCTGCATATCCGAACCCATGCGGAATGAGCGGCGTGAAACGAGAGTTTTTCGGCAATTGATAGGTGATGTAGGGTTCGATTTTCGCTGCTTCGGTTTCTCCGATGAGTGGGCGAATGCTGGCTGCGCTGCGCAGTTTGTCCCTTCGGGCGATGAGAGAGTCGTGAGGACCGGCGGTGACGGTGTCAGAGTTTGGCTTAAAAATCGTGTAGTATTGAATTTCTCGCGGTGAGAGTCCTTGATTGCGGGGTTCTGCCCCCGCGTTTGCGCCATCGATGCGCCCCCTCAGATCTTCGACCCACCAGGCATAGCGGGTGGTGTAGGTAGAGTCGGGAGAGGAGACATCGATCCAGGCGCCACGGGGAACCTGACGGTCGTAATGGCCCAAAGAAATCAGCTGTTCGGTCGAAAAGTTGCGGAGTTGGTTGCTGATGGCCGCCCCGTCGATCTGTGAAGCCCCGCCGGAGATTTCGCGCAATCCACTGACGAAGGGAAGCACGCGCCAGAGCTTACGAGTCGTATCGTATTGGGCGCCGAAGGTGAAAAATTGCTCGCGTGAAGGCTGGCTCGTGGAGGCGGGAATGAGTGGAGAGAAGGGGTCGTCGATGCGAAAGACCAGAGTGTCATCACGTCCGGCCACGGGGCTGATGGTGGCGATGGCATCGGCGAGACCGCTTTGCACTGCCATATCGGCGCGAGTGGCATCGGAATACGAACGTGCGGTTTTTCGTTCAAGTGTTAGCAAGCCGAGCAAGCTCATGAGCAAGAGCAGCATGCCGGCGATGGCCATGATCGTCATGGGCAAAGCGAATCCTCGCAGGTGCAGATGGGAGTTTGTGGTGGCGTTGGTCATCAGGGGTTCAGAACGATGCGGTGAACATGACGTTTTACGGCCTCCCGTTGCTTGAGATCCGTGCTGCGGGATAAGGCGAGCCATTGGCTTTCAGTGTTCAGCCGTTGGGCGGTGAAGTCATCGATGAGATCGAGCGTGATCTCGATGCGTTCGGGAGTCGTTTCCAACTGCGGGTTCCAGGTTTGCCAGTTGCCTTTGGCATCGCGTTGCTGACCGATGACCTGGAAGTTGAGGATGTTGTAGGCGATGGGATCATCGGTAGCGGGATCATACGAAGGAAAAGGAGCGGTTTGTCCTCCGTCCAGCAGTTGTTGGGTGGCGGCACCACTGAGAGTGCGGCGAAACAATTTAGGCGACGAGCTATTGCGATCATCAGCGGAGAATGAGATGTAATACACACATGCCATCAGATCGCCGGTGGCATTGCTTTCTTGGGAATCACGCGTGCGGATGAAGCAGAATTCCGATTGTTGGGCAGGATTCGTTCGTAGAAAAAAGCGAGTGCCTTCCAAACGAGAGGAAAGATCGTTATCCATGAAGTGGAAAAGCGATCGCAGATCGGCGAGAGTGGTGACCTTGCGCTGGGAAATGCGGTAATTGGTGCTGGATTGACCCACTAAGCTGAAAAGTGCGATCATGAGCATCGACGTCACCGCCATGGCGGTGAGCAATTCCACCAAGGAAAACCCCGCGATCCAGAGGGGCGAACGCGGCGACTTTGACTTTGGTGGGAGAGAAAGCTTCATGGCGTGATCTGTCTCGGGATAAGCACGGTGTAGGCGCAGGGATTTCTTTTGGCCAATGGAGCCTTGGCATTGTGAGCTACGGTGATTTGTACTCTCGCCAGAAGGTTTTCGGTGGTCGTGATATTGGCGGGATTTTGCCTTTGGGAATGAACGCTGACCAGATAGACCGCTTGGGGATGGCGAGATCCGTTGAGATAATCATGGCTAGTGCCACGAAAGAGGAAACGGCCCTCGGCATCGAAAAGCAGGACTTCAGGCGCATTGGCCGAGGCGAAATTCGGAAACGATGGAGCCGGCGTGAACATGGCCGAGGGGAGATTGCGCCAGGCATCGGTGAGTTCCCGTTGTATGGTGCGTGCCAACCATGCCGAGCGGGTGTCGGTTTCTGCATGGATGCGACTGCGGGTGCTGACGGCAGTGGCGGAAAGCACCAGCGGTACTGCGACAGCGATGACGCCTAATGCGATGACTGTCTCCATCAACGTGAGTCCGCGACGGTGCAGTCGTTTGATCTGGGGGAGATGCAGCTTCATGGCGGGTCAAGTTGTCGGGCTCGGCCTGTGAGGCGATTGATCTGCAGCACATCATACGAGACCTTGCCGCCGTTTTTTTCCGTGGCCGTGAGTTGGCCTCCACTGACTTTGCCTTGACCGAGTGTGATTTCCATCACCCCGTTCGCAGGAGAGACGATCTGACCGGTAGGAGAAAAAACAATTACGGCACCCGTGATGGATCGCCGAGAGATCGTCATGGGTGAGCGCAGGGATTGTTCCATAATCGTGGGTCGCGGATGGCGTGATGCTGCCTGAGACATCACCAGAACATTTCCGGGCAGCGATTCCCACCGCTGTAGCAACTGAGTGATTTGGTAGCTGCCAGCGGAATGGCCGGGAGTGGCAACCCACTTCACCTCGGCGAGCCCCAGCATTTTTCCGCCCAAATCCGCACCAGCGGCGTAGTCGGGAATGATCACGGCAGTGGCATTTCCCGTCGCGATTGCATGGGAGCGCGCGCGTTGCAGATGCCCCTTCACCAATTCCCTCGCGCCTTGGCGGGCACGCTGGTTGGATTTCATAAAAACCGGTGCGGTTGCCAGCATGAGAATCATCAAAATGACCATCACCACCATCAACTCGGTCAGTGAAAAACCCTGCCTCGTGCCAATCCATCTTCTAGGCAGGGGCAAACGGAATTTCAACTGGAGGGCTCGTATTGCCATGGATACCAATGGGCTGGTAGCAGAATTAATGCCAGCACCATGTAAATACGATACGTGCCGTGTCGCCACGGTTATTATTGTGACCGATCCGTCACTCGGAGCGCGACAGTGTTTGCAATCCGCGTTGTAGGAGACTCTGGTCGATCATGTTCGACATTTCGTCATTCAGATAGATCACCAGATTTTCGTCTATGAATTCAATGCTATGAGCATCACTGGAAATTGGCAGGGCCTGGAAGGCGCGAATCAATTCCTTCATGTTACGTACTGGCTTGCCATTGACCTTTTTGATCATGAGGTTGCGCATGCTTTCGTAGCCCATCGTTGCCTGGGTAGGGATCACGCCAGTCAGGCAGATCATGCGGTCGTGCTCCGCTTGATAGGCCTCCGGATTGGCAAAGGCATCCAGGAAATTCAATGGCGCCCGTGCTTCCCATTCCTCGCCATAGGCCTCCAATAGCGGGCGTGTGAGTTCTTGGAACATCATGCCACCCTTGATGAGGAAATTCGGCGCTTTGCCAAATTGGTAGTTTGGCACAAGGCGGGTGCTTTCCTCTTGTCGTGACAAGGTCACGTCCGCCGTTAGGGCTTGTCCACCACGCCACAGAGCGAGTCGAATGACATCACCCGCTGATTTGTTCCCTCGAACCAATTGCACCCAAGGCAGCGATCCGTAGGTTTCATCTTTGTAGAATCCACGCCGATCGATGGTCTTGCCATCGATGGACAGAATGACATCGCCAGGTGCGATTTTGGCCACGTCGGCCGCTGATCCCTTGCGCACTTTGCTGACGTATATGCCGCCTTCCGTATCGGGGATTTTTAAGTAGGAGCGGAAATGCAAATCCTCAGTCGCACTGATGCTGACACCCAAATTAGGAAAGCCCTGATAGGTTTCTTTCTGAGATTCCATTACGAAACGCGAAATCAGAGGCGTTGCGATCACATCACTGATTTGATCTTTGGCGTCATAGGAACTGAGAATGCCAGCAAGCTTCCCGTCATTGAAGACGGGCAGAGAAAAGGAGGATGCGGATGATTGCATGGAGGCCTTGACGCGGAAGGTGAGAAACAGTTGTCCGGGCAAAAAGGTGGCTCGCACATCTGCCGATAGAAGTTGCCCACTGGTGATCAGGCTTTGCCCATTATCCTCGACTTGCACGATTTCAAGGGTATCGCGCAGAGGGGGGCTGTCAGCAATCTCGAGGGATTTCATTCCATCGAAAAATTTTGGCACCTCGCCTTCATCGGCCAATCGCAGCAGAGCGAGGTTTGCCTCGTAGTCCACATTTGCCACCTCGGCGCGTGCGCGCCGGGTGCCATCGGTGGATTCGAGTTCCACCAAAGTCGCATCGGCCACCATCTCGGCCGTGGTGATGACGTGGTGATCGTTTACAATGGCTGCTAACGAGCGGCGGCGACGCGGCGGGTTTTTTTCCCAGGGTTGGGTAATGCTCCAGTTTTGCAGGGTGGAATTGACACGGACTACAGAGAGGTGCGTTTCGTCGCTGACGCCCGACTGTGAGGACGCGATCTCTTGATCGGAAGGAGATGTCTTTCCTGCAGATGGGGAACCGGATCTTTCGCAAGCGACCAGCACGAAGAGCAGTAGGAATGGGAGTATTTTCATGGGAAGTCGTTCGGTTAGCGTGCGTTCAAATTGCTGAGGCGGGGGATGTTGTAGTTTTTCTTCACTCGCTCGTTAGCGGCGGGGATTTGCGCCGCTGGGAGAACCAGTGGTCGATCCACGCCCATTAGCTCGATGACAAAATATTCAGGAGTCGTTTTGGGATGAAGCAGTTCCTCGACCTGCGCGAGAGAAGTCACTTTATTGCCATTGATGGATTTCACCGCTCTCCCGGTATAACTGGGCAAGGAGCTGTTCAGTTCATCTGCCAATACATCGGTGAGAATCACAACGTCCTCATATTCTTGAAACAGCCCTTTGGATACGTAATCGGAATAAAGACGTCGCACCGTCACATCGCGAAATGAGGCCGTGGCGAAAAGGTTGGTGTCGAGAGGCTGAAACAGCAGGCCTGCGAAGATGATGTAGCGTGGTTTTTCCTCATACTTGATCGCATACATGCGCGACTGGGGCAGTGTCTTGAGGGTTGCCGCTAGTTCGAGATTTTTGCCATCGCGAATGACTCTCAACTTGACCTGATCCCCAGCGAATTTTCTTTCCACGATTTCATGCATGTTGACCTTTTCCCCATCGATCAGGATCGAGCCATTGGCATCAATGCTGTGATCGTCGATGGAGAGCAGAACATCTCCTGGTTTCAATTGTCCGTCACAACTCCCGGTGGCCGTGACGCTGGTAACCAATACTCCATTGCTGTTGTTGGGCAGTTTGAGTGCCTCGCGCATCGCGGGGTTGATCAGCGGAAATTCAGAGATCCCGAGGTCAGTGTATTCATCGTAGCGTCCGTCCTGCACATCCTTCAAAAAACGGTTCACGACGGGGGTGGGAATGATGTATCCGGTGTTGTCAGCCTCGGTGAGTCCTTGGAAGGCCACTCCCACCACTTTGTTGTCTTGCAATACCGGACCACCCGAGTTGCCGGGATTGATGGCGGCATCGATTTGCACGATGAGATGAGAGTCGGCGCGCGAGTGAGAGTAGGGTTGGAAGTCGATGCGTGATACCACACCGCGGGTCACGGACAACCTTTCGCCACCGATGGGATAGCCGATGACCCTGACCTGTGATTCCAATTGCGGAACTGCCTGACTGATCGAGAAAACCGGAAGTTTTTCAAATGGGGTGAAGTCGTCCACTGACAGGATGGCGAGGTCGCAATCGTGTGCGATGTGTTCCACCTTGGCCCGGTGTTTTTCCGGTGATCCATAAATGTTGATGAGAAATCGTTGGCCATTGGACACCACGTGGGCATTCGTGAGAAACTTGTTGGGCCCTATCAAGAAGCCGGTGCCGATGCCACCGCCGAAACGGCCCGCATTCCAGGGAGTGCTGTAGTTGGGCACTTGGGTGGCGACTTCGATGCGGACAACGGAACGGTAGATTTCCGAGGCCGTGGGCGCGGCATTTGTGGGAGTTGCGGGCGCGGCTTCTTGCCCGAGAGCAGATAGGCAGAGGATGAGGCAGAGAGGAAGAAATTTCATGGTTGTTAGAAAAAAGCGGGATCAAAAAGCGATAAGGCTAGGCTGAGGATCGGGAGTGCCATGGAGCGACAAAGTCAAATTCCGTGACGCCGATCGTATCAGGCCATGTCACCAAGCCTGTCATTCATTCTTGTGAGAGTCAGATTTTTTGATGGGAGATTGCCACTTGTAGCCATTTTCGCGCGCCGCACATCCAGCCGCCGCTCCTACCTCGAGAGGCGCATCGGAACTTGCGATGATTGGAAAAAGGGTCATCGCGTTGCGCGAGAAGTTCGAATGCTGTGTCATAAGACACCCATAGCGGAACAGCGCGCGGTGTCAATGGCGAAGCAAGTGGTGAGAGGAATCCATGGATGTGTGGGGAGATGTCACAGGGCTGCTTGATAAGTCAGTTCCATGATTTTAGGAGATTCCATGCGATGGCCGCGAGCATCTGGGGACGCGGCATTGACAGCGGGTTGGTGGATTTTTAGACTGTGGTCATGGATCGTGATTCGCCGCCGCATGTGGTTGTAATTGGCGGCGGCCCTGCAGGCTTGTTCGCGGCGGAAACCGCATCGGCAGCAGGTGCGCGTGTGAGTCTTTATGAAGCGAAAGCGTCGGTGGGAAGAAAATTGCTAGTGGCAGGAAGAGGCGGTTTGAATCTCACACATGGCGAGGTTCCTGAGCGATTTGTTTCTCGTTATGATGGCAACGGTATGCCTGAAACCTGGTGGCGCAATTGCTTGACGGACTTTACACCGGAAATGTTGCGTGCTTGGGCGAAAGGGCTCGGCATCGAAACATTTCAGCAACGCACTGGCCGGGTCTATCCCCGAGAAATGAAGGCCGCGCCATTGCTGCGACGCTGGGTTGAGCGCTTGCGCGCGCAGAAAGTGACATTGTTTGTCAAGCATCGGTGGGTGGGATGGGGCGAGGGAACTTCGCCTGAGTTGCGATTTTCCTCTCCCGATGGTGAGGTTCGGGTCGTGGCGGATGCGGTCATTCTCGCGCTGGGTGGAGCCTCTTGGTCGATCACGGGTTCGGATGGTCGATGGGTAGGCATAATGCAAGATGCCGCGGTCAAGGTCAGCCCTTGGCAGCCTGCAAATTGCGGGTGGGAAGTCGCATGGCCAGAGAAATTGATCCCGGAGATCGAGGGGCAGCCCATGAAAAACCTTGCGGCTGCGGCGGGTGAAAAGCGTGTCGTGGGCGAGTTGATGCTCACGCGATATGGGCTAGAAGGGGGCATCCTGTATCAGCTGGGCCCGGCCCTGCGGGCCATGCCTGTGCCGGAAATCGTTCTCGATGCAAAACCGGATTTTTCCGAGGCCGTGCTGTTGCGGAAGATCGAATCAGTAAAGAAAAACTTTTTATCGGAAGCGGTTACTCGCTGGCGATTGTCTCCCTCCACTCATGCTCTGTTGCGATGGGCGGCGGAGCGCGATGGATGCGAACGTGCGGAGGATTTTGTGCGACTGGTGAAATGCCTGAGGTTGCCGCTTTTGCGACCACGTCCCATCGAAGAGGCGATTTCCTCGGCTGGCGGTGTGGCGTGGAGCGAGTTGAATGATGATTTGTCGCTGCGAAAGATTCCCTCTGTTTTTATGGCGGGAGAAATGATCGATTGGGAAGCGCCTACCGGTGGTTATTTGATGCAAGGCTGTTTCGCGATGGGTCGCCTTGCGGCGATGGGGGCGCTTGCTTTCTGCGATAAAGCCCGTAGGATGCCTCTCTGAATGCCTTGGAAAATCATCATTCTGATCGGACTTTTGCCGATGGCAGCGTATTGGCTGGGACGATATGTGTTTTATCAAAAATCACAGCGTCGCTGGGGTGACCTTGATTGTCGACTTAGCGTGGAAGACTACGCAAGCAAGATCGCCTATCAGGGAAAAATCCCTCGTTCCCTTGCGGGGCGTCGGACGGCATCGGCCTTGGCGGAATTGTCCATGATGGCCTCCTATCAGGTCTTGCGTGTGGATCATCCGCAACCAGTGCGCATTCGTCAGCGGGCCGATGCGTGGGCGCAGATCGTTGCTCCCTTCAGCATCATGATCGCGGTGTTTGCCATTTTGGTACATCGTCCAGCAGGGGTGAGCATCGCCATCGCCGTTCTCGCGAATGCTGGGGTGGCCGTGATGAAATTCACTTCTCGTGGTGTAGCCAAGCACGCAGCGGACCGTGCGCTGATCCTGCTGCGCAGCGCTCGTATCCCACGTGCGGAGGACGAACGTTCGATCGAGCATTGCATCCGTTCATTGACATGGCGTTGAAAGGATACTTCAGATGACTGAAGAGAAAAATGCGATCAGTGCTGCGGCGGGATGAAATTTTTCTTATTTGTAAATACGCCGATTTATCAATCATCAGCCCGCATTCCACCGCATTTTTTTCCGGTGCGAAGAGATTTTCTTGCGCGCCCATCGTTCTCGTCAGTTGACATTTGGAAGCAGTCCGATCAAAATTCCGCTCCCCACCGTGGAAAACTTGATTTTCCATCATTCATCAACCAATAAAACCATTCCCGTGTTTTCCAACGAAGACTACATTTTGCAATTGCTCACCGAAGCTGGCATGGTCAGCGAGCAAACCGTTGACTCGGCACGCCAGTCGTCCGGTTCTGGTTCCGTCATCGAAAAACTCGTGCAGTCCGGCCAGATCACGGAGGAGGGGGTTGCAGGCTTGCTGGCATCCAGCAATGCTCTGGACTTTTTCGATCTCTCCCACGCATCCATAGCACCCGAGGTCGCGAATGCGATCACCGATGAATTGGCGCGGCGCTACAAAGCCATTCCCGTTTACGATGATGGTTATGCCCTTACCGTAGCCATTGCGGATCCCTTTGATTTCGAGACTCTCGATGCCCTGCCGCACGTATTGTCGCGAGAATTAAACTTCGTCGTCGCCACACCATCGGCCATCGATTATGTGCTCAAAGCAGTCTATGGCTCAGCGGAAATGTCCACGCAGTCGGCCGATGATTCGATCGAGACCACCGAGGGAGATGCTCCTATCATCAAATTGGTGATCAACATGCTGGTCGAGGCCTTCAATCACCGCGCCTCCGACATTCACATCGAGCCCTTGGAAACCAGCGTCCGCATACGATATCGCGTCGACGGCAGATTGATCGAGGTTGCCAATCACCCGAAAAAACTCCTGCCTGCCATCATCGCTCGTCTCAAGGTGATGAGCACCAGTATGAGCATTGCGGAAAAGCGTCTTCCCCAAGACGGCCGCATCCAGATCAAGGTTGCGGGAAAAGAGGTGGACCTTCGTGTTTCCTCCGTGCCATCGAACCACGGCGAGTCCATCGTCATGCGGATTCTCGACAAGTCGGGTCTTGTGCTGGGATTGCCAGAGTTGGGATTTTTCTCGGACGATCAGACAACCTTCGAGCGCTTGCTTTCACTGCCTGATGGCATCTTGCTGGTGACCGGCCCCACTGGTTCCGGAAAAACCACCACGCTCTATGGCTGCTTGAACGTAATCAACCGCCCAGACAAAAAAATCATCACCGTGGAAGACCCAGTTGAGTATGAACTCGCTGGCATCAACCAAGTGATGGTCAAGGCGGATATCGGCATGACCTTCTCCAATGCCTTGCGTGCGATGTTGCGTCAGGCGCCGAACATCATCATGATCGGTGAGATTCGTGACGCGGAAACAGCCAACATTGCCATCAATGCCTCGCTCACAGGTCACTTGGTTTTCTCCACACTCCATACCAATGATGCTCCCTCTGCTGTGGCTCGTTTGGCCGATATCGGCATCAAGCGCTTCCTCATTGCCTCCGCCGTTCGCGCCGTGCTGGCCCAACGACTGGTGCGCAAACTCTGCCCCGCTTGCAAAACGGAAATGCCCATGACAGACAAAGAGCTGCGCGCCCTTCGCCTGGATGCATCGCGCATGGCAGATGCCACCATTTACGGTCCCGCAGGATGCGAAAAATGCCGCAAGAAAGGATTCCGCGGCCGTATGGGCATCTTTGAGATTTTCGAAATCGACGATGAGGTCCGCCATCTCATCAATGCGGACCTTTCCTCCTCCCAGTTGCGTAAAAGAGCCCGGGAAATGGGCATGCGTTCGATGCGTGAAGACGGAATCCGCAAGGTACTCGCCGGACTCACCACCGCCGAGGAGGTGATCCACGTCACCATGGCCGACTTCGATTGATCATCCTTCCAGAATTTTTACTCGTCTTAAAAAAACTTTATATCATGGACAACCAACAGGTTCTCGACCTTTTCATCAATCGCGGCATGATCGATCATGCCCTGGCGAACGATATTCTCGCGGAAATCGATCACAGCGGCAAGGAGATCGGAGAAATTCTCGCCGATTATCAGGTCATTCATCATCGCGACGACATCTGGCCTATGGTGGCTGCGGAACTCTCCACGGAGTTGGTCGATTTAACCGGCTGGTCGCCATCCTTTGAAGTGCTCGCCATGCTGCCTGCTGGCTTGGCCCGCTTGCATGGCGCGCTGCCCATCGCGGTCACCAACGAGGGCTTGCAAGTGTGCCTCGTAGATCCTCTCAATCCACAAACCGTCGAGGACCTGCGCTTTGCCATCGGTCGCGATATCCAAGTTCTGGTGGCTCCGGACTACATCGTGGAAGACCGGATCAGCCAAGTATACGGTGGCGACGGCAAGGCCATGGAGGACATTCTCGGCCAGTTGGAATTTGGCGGTGACGCTGATCCGAGCGCCATGGATGTCGAGGCCGAGGCGAATTCCGCACCCATCATCCGCTACGTCGATCTCGTGCTCTATCAGGCGATTAAGGAAAAGGCCTCGGACATTCACTTTGAGCCTTTCGAAAAAGAGTTCAAGATTCGTTACCGCATCGATGGAGCACTTTACGAGATGGCTCCGCCTCCGGTTCATCTGGCGCTTCCCATCATTTCCCGCGTCAAGGTGATGTCGAACATGAACATCGCCGAGCGACGCATCCCGCAGGACGGTCGTATCGTCAAGCAGTTTGGTGACAAACAGGTGGACATGCGCGTATCCTCGCTGCCCACGCAGTATGGCGAATCCGTGGTGCTCCGCGTGCTCGACCGCTCGTCGGTCAATCTTTCTCTCGAAAACCTGGGATTGCCGCCGCACATTTACGAATACATCGGTGAAACGATTGAGAAGCCAAACGGCATTTTCATCGTCACCGGTCCTACCGGTGCAGGGAAGACCACGACACTTTACGCCGCGCTACGTCGCATCAATACGATTGATTCGAAATTGCTCACGGCCGAAGACCCCGTCGAGTATGACATCGATGGCATCGTGCAAATTCCCGTGCAAGAGAGCATCGGCCTCGATTTCCCGCGCATCCTCCGCGCATTTTTGCGTCAGGATCCGGATCGTATTATGATCGGGGAGATGCGTGACATCGATACCGCCCAGATCGCCATTCAAGCAGCGCTCACGGGGCACTTGGTGTTGTCCACCTTGCACACGAACGATGCTCCCGGCGCGGTGACGCGTTTGATCGACATGGGCTGCGAGCCCTTCTTGGTCGCGGCCTCGCTCGAAGGGGTGCTCGCGCAGCGTCTCGTGAGGACGATCTGCAAAGATTGCAAATCTCCTTACGAACCCAACGAGGCGATTCTCACCCAACTCGGGGTCTCTTCGCATGAGATCGGCGACAAGAGTTTCTACACCGGTCGTGGCTGTGATTCCTGCGGACAATCCGGCTACCGCGGCCGTCAGGGACTCTATGAGTTGCTCGACATTACCGATCCCATTCGCGATCTGATCATCGAGCGTGCCCCATCTGTGGTCATTAAGCAAAAAGCGGTGGAGCTGGGTATGCAAACGCTGCGTGAGGATGGCCTCCGCAACATTTATTTGGGTAACACGACCATTGAGGAAGTGCTCAAGTATACCTAACAACCGCTTGTCAAAAAATCCTACCTTGCAAAAAAATTCATCGCCAATCCTCTAACTTTTGTTTTAACTCGCTCTGACTTCGAATCACGATAAACCCGTTGCCCCATCATGCCGAATTTCCAATACATTGCCATGGATGCCAAAGGTGAACAGACCTCTGGCACAATCGAAGCTTCCAATGAGTCCGACGCTCTTGCCAAGCTGCGCCAAAACGGGCTCTATCCCACCCAGATTGCCGCAACCGGACAGCCAGCCAAAAAAGGTGCGAAAAAAACCACTGCCGGCAAAGCAGCTCCAAAAGCAAAAACCGGTGGCCGCATCAAGCCCAAGGTGCTGATGATTTTCACTCGTCAGTTGGCCACTCTGATTGACTCCGGTCTGCCCTTGCTGCGCGGTCTTAACGTATTGGGCAAGCAGGAGCCGAATCCGGTTTTGAAAAGCACCATCGACGCTCTGGGGGACTCGGTGCAGGGCGGTTCTACTTTCTCTGAATCTCTCGCCCAGCATCCCAAGATTTTCAATAAGCTCTATGTCAATATGGTGAAAGCCGGTGAGCTGGGTGGTGTGCTGGAAGTGGTGCTCAACCGTCTGGCTGAATACCAAGAGAAAGCCCACAAGCTGAAAAACAAGATTGTTTCCGCCATGGTCTATCCAGTGATCGTGATGTTCATCGCTGTTTCGATCTTGCTGTTCTTGATGGTGTTCATCGTGCCAAAATTCAAGGACATGTTCTCAGAAATGGGTGACGCAGAACTACCGCTGATTTCCAAAGTGGTCTTCGGCTTCTCCGATTTCCTGATCAAGCCCTCCATCTGGATCATTCCCAACATCGTCTGGATTCTCTTGGCTTTCACGGGCATCTATCTAGGATTCGCATCTTGGGGCCGCACGCCGAAAGGACGCAATTTCCTCGATGCCCTCAAGCTGAAGCTGCCGATTTTCGGAGACATTCAGCGCAAGAGTGCCGTGTCGCGCTTCTCCCGCACATTGGGAACCTTGGTGACTTCGGGTGTGCCGATTCTGCAAGCCCTCAATATTACCAAAGAAACCGCAGGCAATGTGGTCATTTCACAAGCCATCGGCCAGGTGCATGAGGCGGTCAAAGAGGGGGAATCGATCGTGACTCCTCTCCAGGCCTCCGGTGTATTCCCAAGCATGGTAATCTCCATGGTGGACGTCGGCGAAGAAACCGGTCAACTTCCCGAAATGTTGCTGAAAATCGCTGACGTGTATGACGATGAGGTCGACAATGCGGTTACCGCTCTCACCAGCATCCTCGAGCCTATCATGATTGTGTTCCTCGCCTTGGTCGTTGGCTCGGTCGTGTTCGCTCTATTCCTGCCGCTCATCAAGATCATCAACCAAATGGGCCAGCAGTAATGCGGCCCTCGGTCAACCACTCGAAGTTATGAATGTCTCGTTGTCGTCCTCGTCCCGGAGTCGCGGTTTTTCGCTCATGGAATTGTTGGTGGTGATCACCATCATCGTGATCCTCGCCGCCCTGACCATGGGTGGTCTGGGATACATGCAGCGCAATCAGGCGGTGCAGAAATGCAAGGCCCAAATCGGTATGCTCTCCTCTGGTCTGGAGGAATACAAATTGGACTTCGGTCGCTATCCAGTGGCTAATGACACGGGTGCCGCTGGTGATCAAGGTTCGAACGTGTTGTTTCTCGCCCTGTATTGGGACAGTGACAGCAACGCTGCGGGTGTAGGGGCCGACCCGAACCAGCGCATTTACCTTGCCGAGTTGGACCCCTCCAGCAACAAGCAAGGCTGGAGCAGCAACTCGATGGCTTCTGCACAGAATACCATCCGCGACCCATGGGGGCAAAATTACCGATATCGCTCGGGTGTGAATGCCACTGGTGCAGTCAACACGGATTGCAGAAATCCGGACTTCGATTTGTGGTCCTTGGGTCCTGATAGCATGAGTGGCAACAGTGCTGGCACGGATTCCCAGGCTCAGGACAACATCTCGAACTGGAAGTAAGGGCAATGCGGTGAGACTCGCCGTTTTGACAGGAATCATTTGGCAAATGCGCATCTACCGAGAGGTATAGCACTGCGGTGCTTGGCGAAACGTTCAGCCAAAACTTCCGGTGATGTATTGCTCAGTTTGTTTCTCCGTAGGGTGGGAGAAAAGGGCGGTAGTGTCCCCAAATTCGATCACTTTTCCCTGATGCATGAAAGCGGTCTTGTCCGAGCAACGGCTCGCTTGGGCCATATTGTGGGTTACGATGACGATGGTGAAACTTTTTTTCAAACCTTGAATCAGTTGTTCGATTTTCAGAGTGGCGAGCGGATCAAGAGCACCGCAAGGTTCGTCCATGAGAAGAATTTCCGGGCGATTGGCGATCGCGCGGGCGATGCAGAGGCGCTGCTGTTGCCCCACAGAGAGCCCAAGAGCACTGTCTTGCAGTCGGTCCTTCACGTCCTCCCATAGCGCTGCATCGCGGAGCGAAGTCTCTACAATCTCATTGAGCTTCGCCTTGTCCTTGATGCCAGCAATTCGGGAACTGTAAGCGACATTTTCGAAAATCGATTTGGGGAAGGGATTGTATTTTTGGAATACCATGCCGACGTGGCGTCGCAGTTGCAGCAAGTCGATGTCGGGCCGCATGATATCGATGCCGTGAATTTTGATCGATCCCGAAGTAACTCGCGCATCACTGCTGCGGTCATTGATGCGATTGAGGCAGCGCAGCAAGGTCGATTTACCGCAACCGGATGGTCCGATGAGGGCGGTGACCTGGAGCGCGGGGATATTCATGGAAACATCAAACAGCACTTGTTGGGTGCCGTAGCAGAAATCCAAGTGTTCGATCTGAATGGCGTGATTCATGGAGAGAGAAGGAGTCACCACTGGAGTTTTGCGCGCATTTTGGAGCGCAAATACATGGAGCCGAAAGACATCATGGCGACCAGTAGCAGGAACACAAAGACCGAACCGAACTGGGCCCGCTGAGTGTATTCTGAGTTGGGGATGCGAGCGGCGAGGGTGTAAATGTGATAGGGAAGTGCTTGTACTTGGGACGACAGGACTTCCAAGGGATGACGAATGCCTTCCCAAGGCAATTCATCCTTTGCTGCTACGGCGGCGGTGAACATGATGGGCGCTGTTTCTCCAGCAACGCGGGTGATGGCGAGCAAGGATGAAGTGAGAATGCCGGGCACTGAGTAAGGTAAGACACTGGTGCGGATGGTTTGCCAGCGGGTGGCTCCAAGGGCCGATGAAGCATCGCGGAAACCTTGGGGTACGGATTTCAGTGCTTCTTCCGCAGCGGTGATGATTACCGGGAGAATCATGCAGGCGAGAGTGGCGCATCCAGCCAGTAGCGAGGAATTCCAGCCCTGGAAGCTGAAGAAATAATCGGTCCCGGGCAATGGGATCGCCAGCAGCGAGCGGCTGGCTGGATCTTCGGTGATGATAGGAACGGCGAGCACGAAAACAGAGAATCCGAACAACCCGAAAACGATCGAGGGGACTCCCGCGAGATTCAAAATGGCCACGCGCACCGCGCGGATAAAGGGGCTATCCTTGGCGTATTCCGATAGATAGATCGCCGCGCTCACTCCGAAAAAAAGCGCAATCAGGATGGAGCCCGTCGTCAGCAACAGCGTTCCTGCGATGGGACCGATGATGCCGCCACCGGAATAAGAAAAGCTCTGGTGATTGTATACGGAATCTTCTCCCTTCTCTTTGACATAGGCCATGAATTCCGTGGCAGCCAATTGCAGTCGCTCGCCCTGAGCGGTATCGAACACGTGCAAAGTCTCGTTTTTATCCAACAGGAATGACAGATTGAGATACGGTGCCTTGCTAGAAAAAAGGGTGGGTGCCCCATCCCAGCAAATTTTGGCAAAGATCAAGATGGCGACGAATACGACGAGGTAAGTCAGGCCGCCAAAGAGCGACCGAATGGCAAGGTCCGCGCGTCTGTGTCGCGTAGAGCCCTTGCGAATCAGCATTTCCTCAGAAATCATGTTAGTGCTTGATGTTGCGGGTGAAGTGACGTGCGGTGGAATTGATTCCCATGACAATGGCGAAGAGCAGCATGGCTACCATGAAGAGAGCGCGGTAGTGAACGCTGCCAGCGGGCACTTCTCCCAATTCTTGGGCGATGATCCCCGTCATGGTATGCACAGGTTGGAAGAAGGCACCGATTCCCGCCGTGAAGTCTGGGATGTTGATGCGATTTCCCGCTACCAGCAACACGACCATGGTTTCGCCGATGACGCGACCGAATCCTAGCAGAACTGCGGCGAGGATACCAGAGAATGCAGCTGGCACGACCACGCCAAAGGTGGTTTGCAACTTGGTGGCACCCAGCGCTTCAGAGGCCTCGGCATAGGCCGATGGTACATGATGGAGGGCATCCTCTGCTAGGGAAAAAATGGTGGGCATGCTCATGAGAGCCAATAAGCAGCCCGCCGTGAAAATATTGAGGCGTTCCTCGATGGGAAAGCCAGGCATCCATGACAAAAAGGGCATGGTGGAGAGTTCGCGCAATGGCTCGCCGATGATGAAAATGCCGATGAATCCGAGAACCACCGAAGGGATCGCTTGAATAAATTCGATCACCGGCTTGATGATTTTTTTTTCCCGCTTGCTGGCAAATTGATTGGTATAGATCGCGGCACCTATGCCCATGGGAATGGCGATGGTGAGGGCGACGATCCCAATCATTAGGGAGCCAATCAGCAGGGGAAGTATGCCGTAAAAATCTTGCCATTCTCCGCCCGTAAGCCAGCGCTTGTCAGTGAGAAACGAGATCACGGCATCGCTGAGCGGAACGGGCCGAGAAGCATCCCATGCTCTCAATCTTTCCGGCGTGGTCTCGAGTTCGCTCAGATAGACGGGCATGGCTTTTCCGATCGCGAGCTGGAGTTTCCTCGCCTCCGCTTGCTGGTAGTCGAATGACAAGTCAGCCTGCATCGCGCTCAGGACATCTCTCAAGTGCTTGTGAGCCTGCTCACATTCGGCTTTTTTTTCCATGAGTGCGGCGGTGATGGGATGAATATCCGTCACGACAACCACTTTTTTTTCGGCTTCTTTTAACAATTTTTCCCGTTCAGCCGGATTTTTGTTTTCCGCTGCCGCTTCCAGCAATGTAGCACGATCGCGCTCGAGCCGATCCGCTTTTGCCAGTGCTTGCTGGGACGCTTTGACCTTGGCTGTGAGATCATCCACGATGCGGCTTACGATATGGCCAGCCTCTTCGAAAGCGTCAATCCTCGCTCTCGCCTGACGCAAAGGTTGCGCATAGGTTTCTCTTGCGATCGCGTATTCATCGGCAAGTTGAGCGGCAAGAGCGGGAACCTTGTCATTTTCGATTTCTCGCGAGAGCAGATCATCGATGATACTGCGACGCTCATCCGCACTCAGGCTGGGGGTGGGCGGAAGCATCGATACCGCTTTAGGGAGCAGTTCTTGGTAGCGCTCTTTGATGCGTTTCATCACTTCCTGCGTGACGGACCCTTTTTTCACCACAGCTAAGTAGGAATCGCGGGGGGGAGCTGTGAAATCCTCGAAGTCCGCCACCAGTGACATCGACTCAGTGGTGCGCCGCAATTCGCGATCCGCCCGGCCGTTGATTTCGGCGTAGTAAGCGCGATTGAATAAAGAGGCGAGTTGTTCGTGGGAAGATTGATTGACTCGTGAAAGATCGACAAATTCCATGCCGGATAGTCGATAGATTTCCAGTTCTCGACGGTAGCCAGGGAAAAATCCCAGTCCCTCTTTGAGCAAGAATGCAATGATGAGCAGCAGGATCACCAGCGTAAGTCCTGCGTTGGAGGCGAAAAAGTAGCGGATCAGCCGATCGGCAGAAAAGCCCCTGCGCAGCAGTGTGGTCGGAGGAGTCTCAGCTGGGGACAAGTCGGGCATGAAGGCAGGAATCAGTTCGGGAGATGACTAGGTTTCAGGGGCGCTTACGACCATTCTGCGAGAATGACTGGCGGCTCATCTGTTGTGAAGATATGAAATCGAAATAAAAGCGATCACGCATGAGATCTGGCATTTAGTTGAAGTGAAGGAAGCCTGTGTCCTCCACCATTTTTTGTCCAATCGGGGTGAAGATGAAATCGACGAAAGCTTTGGTATCCCGCGACGCGTGGACGGGATGATACAGGAAGCACTCGCGCGCGTAAGCATAGGTTTTTTTGTTCTCGGCAGTTGGGAGAATGCCATCAATGCGAATCGCCCGGAGCCCACGGTTTTTCGCATAGGCGAGACCGACGTATCCGATGCCTCCCTTGTTTTTGGCCACTTCCTGTGCGATCTGTTCATTGCCGGCCATCTTGAGTGAGCTTGCTGGGTAGTCGCGGTCATTCATGGCGAGCTTTTGCCAGTCGTTGTAGGTGCCCGAGGAAGTGTTGCGAGTGTAGATCGAAATCTTGCCCGGGGTGCTGCCCACTTCTGACCAGTCCTTGACTTGTCCGGTGAAAATTTTTGCCACTTGTGCGCTGCTCAGATTTTGGATGGGTGAGCGTTTGTTCACAACCACACACAGTATGTCATAGCAGATCAGATGTTCTTCCAGTGTGACCCCCTTCGCCTTGCAATTCGTGATCTCTTCATCGCGCGCGCGACGCGATGACATGCCGATATGCGCTGTCCCGTTCGCCAGTGCGGGAAAAGCGGTCGAAGACCCTTCGGCGGCAATCTCGAATTGGATCGATGGATGATCCAGAGATTTGTATTTTTCTGCAAGTTGCGGCATCAGCTTCGCGCCCAGAGTGTCACTGCCTTTGAGGCTGATGGTCTGGGCGGTGGCTAAGGTAGCGAAAAATATCGCAGAAAATATGACAAGGAGAGAGTTCACGTAAACTGGAAATGATGCTCTCTTCGAGAATAAGACGACGACATCGTCATTGTGACGTTATTGTGACAAAGTGACTGCGTGAAGTCGGTCATAATGGACAGGCACGGCAAGCGTCGGAGAAATCGTTGTCCTTTCCCAGCTACGAAATGATTTGTCACGAAGAGGAAAATTCTTTACAGTCGTCTGTTCTTCAAAAATTTTTTTCGAGTGTTTTCAGAAGTCCATGAATCAAGTTGCTAAGATTGCCATTTTCCTCGTGTCATGGCTCTCGCTTTTTGCTGCCGCAGCTCCGAAGCCTATTGCGCCTGCGGCAGGCGCGGTGACTTATGCGCCGCATCCTCATTTCCTGTGGCAGAGCGATGCGGAAGCGAAGATGGAGGATGTTCATACCATCCAGATTGCGCGCGATGAGAACTTTGCTTCGATGGTCTGTGAGGAAAGGATCGAAGTCGTATCGCGTTTTGTGCCGTTGCAACCTCTGCCTGCCGCGAAATACTGGTGGCGGGTGCGACGCTCAGAGGCTGAGTGGTCGCAGCGCGCGGCTTTGGAGGTTCGTCAGCCGCAGCACGTTTTCACGATTCGTGCGGGTAGCGATGAAAAAGAAGCGGCCCGCGTGATGGCTGAGGCTCAGACGCATTTCCCCGCTCTGGTGAATTTCGAGCCAGGTGAATACCGATGGTCGGCGGCAGACTGGACCGGTGTGCTGCGTCTGCGCGGGGTGAGTGATGTGACGCTGGATGGGCATGGCGCTCGCCTGATCGTGCGGGGCACGTTTCTTTCTGTCAACGATTCGCAGCGGGTTACAGTCCGCAACTTTCATGTCACGGGTGACAAACCTGGGCATACGCTCGTGCGCGTGACGGCGGTCGATGCCGCCCATGCCGCGATATGTGTGAAGCCTGAGCCTGGCTATGATTCCGATGTGGCGCGCTTCTTCGGTGGGCAGGGATTTTTGAATCGTGTGGATCCTGAACACCGTGGTCGACATCTCGGGGGCTTTGTCTCGACACAGTCCTCAAGCGCGCAGCCAGCGGATGCCGGACATTTCCGCATTGCACCCGTGCCAGAGAGTGCGTTGCGTTTGCAGTCACCCGGTGCGCTGAATGTGCTCACACTCTACGGGGATCCTTTCGTCAACGCGCGCCATACCGATGCATTGACTTTCCGCGATATTACGCTTGTGGACATGCCCGGAGCGTTCTGTGGTGGCGCGGAGAACAACGCGAAGAGTTATCTCGGGTGCCGCGTGATCACTCGCTCAGGGAATGACTACCAGGGTGGTCATTCCGCTGTAGGCGATGGACGAACGGGCGAGTGGATCGAGGGCTGCGAATTTCAGATGCTAGCCGATGATGGACCGAACGTTCGTACCATGCGAATGAAGATCGCGAAGGCAGAGGGCGACCGCGTGGTGCTGCTGGAGCAGTCTTGGACCAACACGGATTTGCGTTCCGGCGATACGGTCGCTTTCACCCATCCGCGGACTTGGGCGACTGCAACGGCGAAAGTTGTGAGCGCTTCGCATGACCATCCCATGCGCGTGGAAGTGGACTCAGCGCTTTCTGGCATGGCCTCGCAGATCGGCGTGAGCGACTGGAGTGGGGTCTACTTCTACCGCGTGAATCCTTGTTGTGAAGACTTCGTTTATCGCCGCAACCGGCATGTGGGTGGTCGCGGACATGGTGTGAAATTCAACGGTCGACGCGGCTTGATCGCCGACAATTACTTCGAAAACATCACGGGCAACGCGATCGAGATCGGTTACAACTGGCAGGACGCGTATGAAGGCTTCGGTGCGAGCGATGTCCTGATCGCGCGCAATCGTATTACACGCTGTGGTTGGTCGCCCATCTCGAGTTTCTCAAGGACCCCGCTCGGTGGTCGCTATATCATCCGTGACAATCGGATTCATGAGCTCCGTGACGCCGCCATCTCGTTACGGAACTGCTCGGACGTGACTGTCTGGGGCAACTCTTTCGCTTCTTCGTCGCCGCCCCAGCACGGAGCTTGGATCATAGCTGAGGATGTGCGCCAACTCTCTACGTCCGCGAATCGTCATTCGGACGTAGTGCCCGAGGTGAAGTCCAAGCAGGCGAGGTAATGGGCCAGAGGCTACGTAATCATTGTGCCAGTCTGCCTGTCATCGCGCAGAATGAGTTTTTACGCTGTGACGAAATGATTTGCCAGTGGGTGGAAAATAATTACGATGGCGAACCCCCTTACCCCGTTTTTTATGAGCGATTTGAAACATGTAGCAATTGTCGGTGCCACGGGCGCTGTAGGTGAAGAAATGCGGTTGTGCCTCGAGGAACGGAACTTTCCTGTGGGTCAATTGACCTTGCTAGCATCGAAACGCTCGGTCGGAAAAACTTTTCCGTTCCGTGGTCAGGAGATCGCTGTCCAGGAACTGACGCATGATTCCTTCGCTGGAGTGGACATCGCGCTGTTTAGCGCGGGTGGCTCGATTTCGGAAGAATTCGGCCCTTCGGCAGCGGCTGCTGGTTGTGTAGTGATCGACAATTCATCGGCCTTCCGCATGCTCGACGGCGTGCCCTTGGTAGTGCCGGAGATCAACCCGCAAGCTGCGCTCGATCATCCGAAAAACATCATCGCCAATCCGAACTGCACGACCATCATTTCATTGATGGCCCTCGCTCCCTTGCATCAGGCCTTCGGACTGAAGTCGATCATCGCATCGTCCTACCAAGCGGTTTCGGGCAGTGGTGCCCAAGGCATCGCCGAGTTGGAGCAGCAGGTGCATGCCATTACGCATGGTCTTCCGCTCGAGCAAAAAGTCTACCCCCGCCAAATCGCGTTCAATGTGATTCCGCAGGTCGACCGCTTCACCGACAACGGCTACACCAAGGAGGAAATGAAAATGCTCCACGAAGGGCGGAAAATTCTCGACCTTCCCGATCTCAAGGTTTCCTGCACCTGCGTGCGTGTGCCAGTCTATCGTTCGCACTCGGTATCGATCACCGCGGTGTTTGAAAAACCCATTACCGTGGAAGCCGCACGTGCGGTCTATGCGGGCAAACCTGGCGTGCAACTCAGAGATGATCCCGCGAATGGTGTTTTCCCTGTGCCTCTCGACACCACCGGCAAGGACGATTGTCTGGTCGGCCGCATGCGGAAAAATCTGGTGCTCGACAATGCGATCGACCTCTGGGTCGTGGGCGACCAAGTGCGCAAAGGTGCCGCGCTCAACGCGGTGCAAATCGCCGAACTTCTCTAACATTTCTTATGGCCGACGCAGCATTCGCCCGATACCTCAGTGATTCCGCCAAGCGCGTAGACAAGGCGCTCGATGGTTTTTTGCCGAAAGAAAAAACCGCGCCGCAGACGATTCACAAGGCGATGCGCTATTCGGTCTTCGCTGGGGGAAAACGCCTGCGTCCGATTCTCTGCCTGGCTGCGGCGGAAGCCTGCGGCGGTGATCCGCAAAAAGCGATGCCCGCTGCTTGCGCGGTAGAGGTGTTGCACACGTATTCGCTGGTCCACGATGATTTGCCCTGCATGGATGATGATGACCTGCGTCGCGGTCGGCCGACCTGTCACAAGGTCTTCGGCGATGGCATGGCGGTGTTGTGCGGCGACGCGCTCCTTACCGAGGCGTTTCTGATGTTGGCGCAAACCGCCGCTACACCGCGCTACAAGGTCGATGCCATGATCAAGGAACTCGCGCTCACCAGTGGCAGCCGCCATCTCATCGGTGGGCAGGTGATGGACCTCGAAGGCGAGGGCAAATCGCTGACGAAGGCGCAGTTGGTGCTGATCCACAAGGCAAAAACCGCGGCCTTGCTCACGTCTTCGTTGCGTCTGGGCGCGATGGCCGTGAATGCCACGCCGGCCAAACTGGACGCGCTCACCACCTTCGGCGAATGTCTCGGGCTGGCCTTCCAGATCATCGATGACATTCTCGATGTGACCCAAAGCACCGAAGTTCTCGGCAAAACCGCGGGCAAGGATGCGAATGTCGCCAAGGCCACCTATCCCGCCATTGTGGGCCTGGAAAAATCCCGCAAGGAAGCCGCCGTTCTCACGAAAAAAGCCATGGCCGCATTGGAGGTCTTCGGTAATAAAGCCGATCACCTCCACCAAATCGCCGACTTTCTGTTAGTGCGAGAGTATTGATCGCAATGTCAATTCCTCCGATGCCTGTCAGGTAGTGAGGTTAGCACATGAGGTTGTGAGGGAGAGCCAAGAGCAGGCATGCTTACGGCGGCAGCAGTCAAGCGCCGATCACGAAAAAATCCGTCTTGTCGCAGATCGGTTTCTCGATCATGATGCTTGCATGAGCAACTTTGTGGAAACTCTCTCGGAAGATATCAAAAACGCGATGCGCGCCAAGGACAGTGTGGCGCTGAATACCCTGCGCGCATTGAAGAGCGCCTTGACGAATGCGTCGATCGAAAAAGGTGGCCTCGGCACGCCACTGGAGGAGGTCGAGTGCCTCGCCATCGTGCGCAAGCAAATCAAGCAGCGTCAGGATTCGATCGAGCAATTCGAAAAAGCCGGTCGTGCGGAATTGGCGGACAATGAAAAAAGCGAGCTCGCCATTTTACAGAAATTCCTCCCCGCCGCACTGAGCGAAAGCGAGGTCGCCGAGCTGCTGGAAAAAGCGGTGGCAGAAACGGGTGCCACTTCCAAAGCGGACATGGGCAAGGTGATGAAAGTCTTGCAGGAATTGGTCGATGGCCGTGCCGATGGGCGCACGCTGTCACAGGCTGTCATGAAACGACTGAGCTAAGGCCATGTTGCTGATTTCCTGGAACGTCAATGGCATCCGCGCCGCGCTCAACAAGGGCATGGCGGATTTTGTCAGCGCGGAACAACCCGATGTGCTGTGCTTACAGGAAACCAAGGCGCGCGAGGAGCAGGTGGATCTTCCTTTGGAGTTCGCCGGGTATCGACGCTTCTGGAATTCCGCACAAAAGCCCGGCTATTCGGGCACGGCCATTTTTTGCAAAGCCCAACCGCTGGCAATCGAATACGGCATCCGTCATGACCATCACGATACCGAAGGCCGGGTGATTACGGCGGAGTTTGCGGACTTTTCGTTAGTCACGGTTTATACCCCGAATTCGCAGGATGAATTGCGCCGGCTCGATTACCGCATGCAGTGGGATGCGGATTTTCTCGCATTTGTGAAAACCATCGAGTCCGAGAAACAGAAACCCGTCATCTTTTGCGGGGACCTCAACGTTTCGCATCAGGAAATCGATCTCGCCCGACCGCGGGAAAACCGCCGCAATCCTGGATTTACTGATGAAGAGCGAACGGGCTTCTCCCGTATGATCGAGGCGGGTTTCATCGACAGCTTCCGCCATCTTTATCCTGACAAGCGTGACGCCTATTCGTGGTGGTCCTATCGCGGCGGTGCGCGTGAACGCAACGTCGGCTGGCGTCTCGATTATTTCCTCACTTCGCTAGCTCTGCGTGATCGCATTGCCGCCGCTGAGATTTTGCCGCATGTGCATGGCTCCGATCATTGCCCTGTCAGCCTCCGACTTCACGGAAGGTAAGGCATTCGAAGTCCAAAAATCTTTTTTCCCATGTTTTTGGAGACAAAGCACGGGGTTTGTGGCATTTTTTCATAGATGGCAACTTCGGCAGCAGGAATGTGGCAGGCTTGGTTCGATGAAAACGGACCACGTCTGCTGTTGTTTGCCCGCGGATGGAGCACATCGCGCGAGGGGGCGGAAGATCTTGTGCAGGAAACAATGCTGCGCATGTGGCATTATCAGGCGGAGCGCGGTGGGATGCCGCCCGATCTCGCATTGGCTTTCTCAACGATACGCTTTTGTGGACTGAATCAGAAGCGCACGGATTCACGCCGCAAAAAACGCGAGGAGTCGATCATTTACCTGAATGACTTCGAGGACGTGTGGTTAGACCCTGCACTCGAGGACGATGAGGAGGCCATTCTCCTGCGTGAGTCCGTGCAGCGCTTAGCGCCGAAGTTGCGCGATGTCATTACGATGAAAATCTGGGGTGATCTCACTTTCCAAGAAATCGCCCAAGCTCTTGGCATCCCTCCTAACACTTGTGCATCGCGTTATCGTTATGCGCTGATGCAGCTTTCTCAACAACTTCAATCGGTGAAGGAGGCCCGGCATGAAATCGCCTGAGGAAATCGAAAAAGCTCTTCAACGCTTGGTTCCACCCGCCCTTAGCGAGCGGGCCCATACGAATGTGTCGTCGATGCTCACTTCTCTCGCGGCATCGTCATCCGTCGTGGACACCCCAGTATCGCCCCGCAGGGTTTCCTTGCGCCTGCCCATTGCCATCGCCGCGGCCATGGCCATCGCATCCGTGTCAATTACGACATGGACTTTGCGTGGACGGTCTGCACAGAAATCGATGGCCAGCAGCAAGCCGTCATCGCAACTTGCATCGACCGATGCCGAAACGGCGCCGATACTCATTGACCGCATGCTGGTTACCGATGGGATGACAGTTGAGGGGACACTTACCGCTGCGGATGGAAGTGTGATGAATCAAATCAACCGTCGCGTGCAAACGCGCGAACGGTATCGCGATGCGAAAAAAGGATACCTGATTACCATTTCCGAGACGCGGGATGAAAAAGTGTATCTTCCCAAAAAAGGTTTCTGATGCCTGAAGAAAAATGAATTTGCGCAGCTTCATGTCAATGGTCTTGTTGTCGCCTTGTGTGATTTCGTGGTTAAGCGCTCAGGAAGTGGGTTCTTTGCCTGAATGGAATGCGAAGCCCGCGGTGATCAATGCCACAACAGGTCGCGCGCCCTGGGTAGGCTTCGAGGTTACGCGGGTTGACGATGTCGTGCGCGCCCAACTACCCAAACTGCCGAAGGGAGTCGGTTTTGTGATCACTACGGTGGCTGCTCAGGGACCGGCACGTCAGGCGGGCATCCAAGCCTTTGACGTGCTGTGGAAGTGGAATGATCAATTGCTTGTCAATGAAGCACAGCTGGCCGCCCTTCTGGAGATGCGAGCCATGGGGGAAACCGTTCAACTCACGATTTTTCGCGCAGGTGAGGAAAAAACGATGAACGTAGTACTTGGCGCCGAGCCCGACCCGAAAGCGGTCGCTGTAGGTCCCACCATGGAGAGCATTAAGAGACCCACTCTGGTGCCTCAGCTGCAATCACCTCGTCCGCTTGATGTGAATGCACGCATGGCACGACTGGAAGATGGCAACGCGGTGCTTGAAATGGAAAGCCGTGCCGAGGGCTCTTGGTTGACCATTACCGATCAGCAGGGCGAGATTGTGTTCGATGGATTTTTTGACGAACAAAGTCAAAAGAAAATCCCCTCCGTCTGGTTGGATCGCGTGGGTGCGCTGCACCGTAGCTTGCAGGATCGCATGTGCCACAAAGCGTCCGCCGATGAGGCGCGCAAACCTGCCACCAAGCATCGGGAAATCGCTCCGATGACTCCCGTTTCGACACCGTCGCGCTGAGGCGATGACCTCATATTTGTCAGGATTTTCCTCCAAGTGTTGCCTTGCAATTTTATGCGTTTGCCGCCAATGTCGCGCATATGCATCCTGAAGTCGCAAAATTGGTAGAAGCGGGTCGAATCAACTCGGCAGTCGGTGAGAGACTGTCTCAAGTGGCTCCCGGCTGCTATCTGCTCAGCAAATCTTGGGGTGCGGGCAAGGTGGTCTCTTGGAGCCTCCGCGATAAAAAACTCATTGTGGATTTCGCCGAAAAATCAGGTCAGGAAATGGATCTCCAGTTCGTGTTACAGAAAACCGAACCACTGCAAGCGGATGACTTCAGGGCAAAAAAAATCGAGCAGATCGAGGAACTCCGTCACCTCGCGAAGTCTGATCCCGTGGAACTCGCCGCCCATGTGCTCCAAAGCCATGGCAATAGCATGACCCTCGATGCCTTTGAAAAAGAACTGAACGGTCCGGTCATTCGCACTGCTGACTTTAAAAAATGGTGGGATGCAGCCAAAAAGCTTATGGCTGCCAGCAAGCGTGTGGTCGTGCCACCACGTCGCACCGACATGATCGTCTTGCGTGCCGGCGGCATGAGCCCTGCGGAAGCCTTAGTGGCCGATTTCGAGGCTGCCCGCGATCTCAAGGTGAAAGCTAAAACGCTCGAAGCCATTGCCGCGGAAATCCATTTGTTGGCGGATGATGAATCGACACTCCGTCGTCTCTACGATGATATCGAAGCCGAAGTGAAACGCGGTACGCGCCTGCATTTGGGCAATGTGTTCGAGTTGTTGTTGATCCGCGATCAGATGGTCGCAGCTTCCAAAATTCCTCTAGTCGAAGATGCCACCAGACTCTCCGAGGTGATCCGCGCGGAATACAGCCGAGTATCCGAAGCGATTTCCAGCATGAGCGCGATACGTCAGCGTGAAGTGTATGATGCCTTTCCTTCCGCTTTCGGGGGACAATGGGTCGAAAAACTCATGGGAGTCGTGGAAAAAGCTGGTGCTCGTGGCTTGGGAGAAATTGCGAAAATTTTTGAAGCTCGTGGCGAACTCGCCGCTCTTGAGGATTACCTTCGCCGTGCGATCACACGCCGATCCCTCGGTCACGAGGCCCTCATCTGGGTCTGCCGCGAGCGCGAAGCCAGTGGAGCCAGGGTATTCAACGCAGATGTCGGTGCCGCCATTTTGAACCAGCTCGAGTCCGACTTCATTGCCGATGGGCCGCGCAAGTCGCAGCGACTGCAATCGTTGCTGGGCGAGGACAAGGAATTGCTCTCCGATCTCGTCAGCATGATGGACGTGAACGAGGCTCGCAATTTCGGACGACGTCTCATGGAATGCCCGGTCTTCAATGAGCTCGATAAAAAATCCCTGATGGCTCGCGTCATTAAGGCTCGTCCAGAGACGGAGACATTGGTCAGCGGCGAGGACAAAAACAAAGAGGAGGAATTGCTGGTTTCTTGGTCGAGCTTGGAAGCGCGTCGCGCCGAGTTGCAGGAACTCGTTTCGGTTCGCATTCCCCAAAATCGTGAGGATGTAAAAATTGCTCGCTCATACGGCGATCTGCGTGAGAACTTTGAGTATAAGTCCGCCAAGGACATGGAAAAATACCTCAACAGCCGCCGCCGCGATCTCGAACGCGATGTGGCGCGCGCCCGCGGCACGGATTTCAAAGGAGTGGATTGTTCTTTGGTCAACATCGGCACGGTGGTGACACTCAGTAATGACAAGGGAGAAAGCTATCAACTCTCCGTGCTCGGAGCTTGGGACAGCGATCCCGAAAAACGCTGGGTTTCCTATCTGTCAGAAGCCGGCGCCGCTTTGCTTCACGCGAAGATGGGTGATGAAGTGCAATTGCGCGATCACGACAATCAGCAGCAAATGAACTGGACGGTCGCTAAGATCGAGCCATTCGCAAGTTAATGAAAGCAGAGGAAAAGGGAGCGCAACTTCCGTGCACCGGTTTCGGAAAAAAGCAGCGGACTCAAATCCGCAATCCAAATTTGCATACGGCTCTCCTCAGTAAAGGCGTTTCTCGCGGATCACTCGCGAGAGGAAACGAAAAAATCGATCGATAGGGAAACGCCTTGTCGAAGGCGACCCGCGTGCTATCTTCGCGCCGATGCAAGCAGGACTACGGATCGGGATCGCGCAGATCAATGGCACCGTTGGAGATTTTCCCGCAAACGCCAAAAAAATTCTCGCTGCCTATCGCGAGTGCCTCGATCAAGGGGCCGACCTAGTGATCACGCCGGAGCTTTCTCTTGTGGGCTACCCACCGCGCGATTTGGTGCAGAAATCACAGTTTGTACCGAAGTGCCTGCAGGCGCTCGACTACCTGAGCGAGGAAATCAAATCCGTGCCGCTGTTGGTGGGTTACGTCGATTATCACACCGAACCCGCTCCTGGTCGTCCCTATCGCAATGCTGCTGCTTGGTTGCATGAAGGGAAAATCGTGCACAAGATCTGGAAAACCTTACTTCCTACCTACGACGTGTTCGATGAGCTACGCTATTTCGAGCCCGGCGAACGCAGCGAATGCATCGTGTGGAATGGTCATCGCATCGGCGTCACCATCTGCGAAGACATCTGGAATGAGGACTTTCTCCCGCGACCGCTCTACGATCGCGATCCCGTGGCGGAGCTGGCGGCACAGAAGATCGACCTTCTGCTCAACCTGAGCGCCTCGCCTTTTCATGCCGGCAAGCCCGCCTTGCGCCGTGCTCTCATCGCCGATATAGCTCAGAAAATCCAAGCACCCGTGGTCTATTGCAATGCCGTTGGTGGCAATGATGAACTGGTCTTCGATGGGCATTCGCTGGTGGTCACTCCTCAAGGAACCACCACGCAGCTCGAGGGTTTTGTGGAGCAGGTGAAGACCGTGGACATGCAGAGCCTAACCGAATCTTTGGCGGAAACCGCCGAGCCCGAGCAACTCTATCGGGCACTGGTGCTGGGCATGCGCGACTACGCGCACAAATGCGGATTTCACAGTGTCTGCCTCGGACTAAGTGGCGGAATCGATAGCGCCCTTACCGCTGTCATTGCTGCCGATGCTCTCGGTGCCGAAAATGTTCATGGATTGACCATGCCCAGTCCCTACTCTTCACGCGGTAGTGTGGATGACTCCTTCCAGCTTGCTCGCGCCCTCGGCATATCCTGCCACGAAATCGGCATTGCATCACCCTTTGCCGCCGTGAAAGAAAGCCTGTCGGATCTTTTTACCGGAAAAAAAGAGGATGTCACTGAGGAAAACATGCAGGCCCGCATCCGCGGTCTTTACCTGATGTCGTTCTCGAACAAGTTCGGTCATCTGCTGCTTACCACTGGCAATAAGAGCGAACTGGCTGTCGGCTATTGCACGATCTATGGCGACATGTGCGGCGGTCTAGCCGTCATTTCCGATCTCCCCAAAACGAAGGTTTACGAAGTGGCCCGCTGGATCAATCGCGAACGGGAAATCATCCCCTGGAACACCATCGACAAGGCTCCTAGTGCCGAACTCCGGCCCGACCAAAAAGACCAAGACACTCTGCCTCCCTACGATGTGTTAGATGCGCTGCTCCATCGTCTGATCGAACTGCAGGAAGACCCCGAGCAAGTCATCGCCGCTGGTTTTGAAGAAACCATGGTGCGCTGGGTGCAGCGCCGCATTGACCTCAATGAATGGAAGCGCCAACAAGCGGCTCCCGGCCTACGTGTCACCAGCAAGGCTTTCGGCATCGGCCGCCGCATGCCCATCGTGCAGCGCTTTCAGGGGTGAATCGTCTGTTAGCGCGACTGCTCTAACATCCGCAGCAAGGGAGTCTCGGCACGGGAGCGGATGTCCTCGGGGAGTTCGACTCTTGGCGTAAGATCGCGCAAGCAATCGTGCAGCTTTTGCAGTGTGTTCATTTTCATGTAACGACAATCCGCACAGGCGCAGCGATCGGTGGGGCCGGGGATGAGATTTTTATCCGGGCATTCGCGGCGCAAACGGTGCAGCATGCCGCTTTCGGTGACGACGATGATGTCTTTCACCGGTGCGTTTTGACAATAGGTCACCATTTTTTCCGTTGAGCAAACTTCATCCGCCAACAATCGGACAGCTTGGGTGCATTCGGGGTGGGCGACAACCAGTGCTGCGGGATACTCTTCCTTGATCTTGCGGATCGAGTCGCGAGTGAATTCGACGTGGACGTAGCAGGAGCCTTGCCACAAGTCCATCTTGCGACCGGTTTGCTCCATCACCCAGGCACCGAGGTTTTGATCAGGCACGAAAAGAATGGGTCGATCCTGTGGCGCTTTATGGACGATTTTTACTGCATTGCCCGAGGTGCAGATTACATCACACAGGGCCTTCACGTGAGCCGAGCAATTGATGTAAGCGATCACGTAGTAGTTTTTCTCCGCGTTATCTTGGAGGAATTTTTCCAATGCAGGACCGGGGCAGGATTGCTCTAAAGAGCATCCAGCATCCTTGTCGGGCAGCACGACGATCTTACCTGGATTCACGATCTTCGCCGTCTCTGCCATGAAATGCACACCGCAGAACACAATCACGTCTGCCTGCGTTTCCTTGGCATGATAGGCGAGGCCTAAGGAATCACCGACGTAGTCCGCCACGTCCTGGATATCACCGGTCTGGTAATTGTGCGCAAGAATGACGGCATTGTGCTCTTGCTTGAGGCGCTTGATTTCAGCGGCGAGATCGATGGCTGTGGCTGGCATAAGAGACGGTAGCTTAGGCAAAGCGTTTGATCAACAGGGAAGCGTTGTGACCGCCGAAACCGAAGCTGTTGCTGAGCGCGATGTCCACTTTTGCCTCGCGTGCCACGTGTGGCACGTAGTCGAGATCGCACTCAGGATCGGCTTGATCGAGGTTGATGGTGGGAGGCACGATGTTTTCTTGCATCGCCATCAAACAAGCGGCGATTTCCACACCTCCGGCCGCGCCGAGCAGGTGACCCGTCATGGATTTCGTCGAGCTGACCAGTAGGCCGTTTTGTGCATGAGCGCCGAAGGTTTTTTTGATCGCCTTGGTTTCGCACACATCGCCCAGTCCTGTAGAGGTACCGTGGGCATTGACATAGCTAACCTCTTCCGCATTGATCTTGCCATGGCGTAGGGCCATGTCCATGCAGCGAGCTGCGCCTTCGCCTTCGGGATGCGGGGAAGTCATGTGATAGGCATCCGCACTTAAGCCATAACCGATAAGCTCGGCATAAATCGTGGCACCGCGTTTTTTGGCGTGCTCCAGTTCCTCGATCATCAGCACACCGGCGCCCTCTCCCATGACAAAACCATCTCGGTCAACATCGAAGGGACGCGAAGCTTTTTGCGGTTCATCGTTGCGAGTGCTCAGCGCTTTCATGTTGCCGAAGCCGGCCAAACCGCAGGGCAGCACGCTGGCCTCACCACCACCGCAGAGGAAGGCATCGGCATCGCCGAACTTGATGATGCGCCAGGCCTCGCCGATCGAGTGATTCGAGGTGGCGCAAGCAGTGACGATCGCCATGTTAGGACCGCCGAAACCGTATTCCATGGAAATGATGCCGCTGGAAATGTTCGCGATCATCATCGGAATGAGAAACGGAGAGACTCGACCTGGACCACGTTGGATGAGTTTGGTGTGCTCTTCTTCGAGAGTTCCCAGCCCGCCGATGCCACTGCTGACCATGACGCCGACTCGGTTTTTATCGACACTTTCCACATCCAGTCCAGAGTGCACGAGAGCCATTCTCGCAGCGGCCACGGCCAATTGAACGTAGCGATCGGCACGACGGCAGTCTTTGGGATTGTTGAAAAACGGGGTGGCATCGAAATTTTTCACCTCGCCGGCGATGTGGGTGGTATAGCCCGTCGTATCCATGGATGTGATGCGATCGATCCCGCTGCGGCCGGCCTTCATGGCATCCCATGTCGAGGTCAAATCATTTCCCATCGGGCTGATGCAGCCGATTCCTGTTATCACAACGCGTCTTTCGTTCATATCCATGTTGGCGCTTGTTGCCGACCGTTCCTATACAGTCGATCCCCCTCGCGCAAGCCCAACTTGCGCCCAATCGGGAGGGTTTTTCTTATTGCGGGCGTTGGCAGGAACGACCGCAATGGGGACAATCCACGAGCTTTTCGCGCCCCCGATCTTCCCAGGCGGTGAGGCAGAGTGCGCATACGAAGCGCGTGCGTCGGCCTCGCCGTTCATCATTGAAATGCGCGAAACGGGAGATCCAGCTGAATAGCGCCACCAGCATCCATGAGCCGATGACGATGGCCATGCAATACTCCATAAAACTCAACTCAATCATGTTTGTATTCCCATGTGATTTCGCAGGCTAACCAGCCCAGTGGTTCCTTGGTAGGTGAAAAGCGAATTCGCCGTAACCAGTTTTCCAGTGCGACCAATCGTGAATCGGTTTCCTTAGCGGTGGAAACACAGGTGACGACTCGCCCATCCGCATTGATTTCCATCATGTATTTGATGCCGGGAACTGCGGTCACGGGTCCAACGTAGTCCGGCCATGTCATCGAGAGTTGCTCGGGTTTCAGCGCTGAAAGCCATCGCAACCTCGGTTGCAGAATTTGATCTCCATGACTGGGGGTAGAAGGAGTCACCGCCGCTGTCATGGACTCTTCCACAGGGGGCAACCACCAGTTTTGTTCGAAGGCGGGTTGGACATCGGGCTCGTCCACCGTACGCAATGTCAATCCAGGATGAAAGACGGGACGCAGTTCCGCACGCAGCGCTGCGTCACTCCACACTTCCACTGGGCGGGGAGGTCCTACGGCAGGAAAAGGTGTCTTTTTCGCGATTGTTTCCAACCATGTGCGGTTGGCCACTAGGTCGGGGATCAAGACCAATTCCGCGGATCGGTTCAATACTGGCGGAGTAAAAAAAACTCGCACCCTTACCACACTGAGCAGCAGAGCAACAACCGGCATCACGAGCAAGAAGGACGCAAGAATGCTCCAGCGTCGGCGGAAGCTACGACGCCAAGGAAAGATCCACGCTTCGGTGCGCGCCGATTGCATGCCAGATGGGCGATCCTGTTGATTCATGGTTCTTTGGTTTCTCCGGGCTTGCCGCGTCCCGATCCAGCCATCACGACTCGCAATCCCTTGCGCAGACATATTTCCGCGACCTGACGCAGATTTTCGGACGGCACCAAACGGTCCGCCATCAGGACGATCGCACGGTTCGTGCCGCTAGAGTTTTGCAATTGCTCATCGAGACGTAGGTCGAGCTCGTTCATCTGAATGCGCTGCGTGCCCACATACAGTTCGCCGCCGCCATCGGCTGTCATTGTCACGACCGCAGCTTCTTCAAAGCGGTCCAATTGGAAAAAAGAAGCAGGCATCTCGATCGACACACCTGTTTTTTCCTCCAACTTGGGACCGAGGGTGTAGCACATGAGCAATACCGCGAACAAATTGAACAGCGGCACGGCATGCAAAAAACCCACTCCCTCGGGCAATGTGGTTTGCAATTTCATACGCGTCCCTCTCTGGCGGCTTCTTGAGCGCGGGCGGTGAGGTCCTCCATACGCGCATCGACAATCATGTTGACCGTTTCGATTCCCGCTCGTTCGAGGCGATGGATCATTCGCCGCGCACGACCGAGAAAATACAGGTAGAACAGATACATCACAATCGCAATCACCAGTCCGAGGGCTGTGGTGATGAGGGATTGAAATACACCGCCGGAAAGTTCCGCCGGTCCAGCAAAACCACCACGTTCATTCATTTTTTGAAAGACGTCGATCAGACCGAGAATCGTTCCCAGCATTCCCATCAGGGGCGCCAGCAAAGCGACCCCTAGGATGGCGCGCACGTTGCGTTCCAAGCGAGGCACTTCCAGTTGCCCCGCTTCTTGGGCGATGTCTCGCAAATCCTTGCGGGGGAGATCGGCGCGCAGCAGGATGGTGTGCGCCACTCGGGCAACCGGACCTGGCGCTCTTGCCGCTTCGTGGCGCGCTTCGGCAAACGCTTTCTTTTTGATATGATTGCCCAGGCCGATGAGCAGATCAGAGACATTGACTCGTGCCCGATGAAAGAAAAACATGCGTTCCACGATAAAAATCGCACCCAATACCGCGAGCACCAGTTGTATCCAGACAATAGGACCACCTTGTTCGACAAGGCCACTCGCTTCCAATACCGCTAACTGCATAGCCATTTCTAAACAATCCACCCATCAGCGTCAACAAGGCTTTGCGCTGATACCGATTCCTTGGCTGTCCGATTTCCGCCTTGGCAAGGTGCGCCAGTGCGCTAGGCTCAGGACATGGATCGTCGCTCATTTCTGCTGCAATCACTCTCCGCCGCTCTCCTCACAAGTCCAGCTTTTCCCGCCCTCGCTGCCGACAATCGCTATCGCCAACAAATCGGCCTCCAGCTTTACACCTTACGCAACCCGCTCGCGAAAGATGCCAAAGCCACACTCAAAGCCGTGGCCGAGGCCGGATACAAGCAGGTGGAAATGTATGGATTTCCGCAAAGCCAAGCGCAGATCGATGCCGCACGCGATGCGGGACTGGCCATCCATTCTAGCCATATCGAATGGGATTGCGTGGTGAATCCCAAGGACAGCCAACGATCGGACTTCACTCGCATGCTCGATAAAGCCAAGGAACTCGGTCTCAGCCACCTTGTGATTCCCTACCTGTTGCCGAACAATCGCAAAACACTCGACGACTACCGCAAGGTCGCGGAAAATGCGAACTACGCCGCCGCCATGGCGAAAAAAGCCGGCATCTGCTTGTCTTACCACAATCACAACTTCGAGTTTGCTCCGCTCGAGGCGGGGAAATCAGGATTTGATGTTTTCGTCGAGGAATTTTCTACCGACATGAAATTCGAGCTCGATGTCTTTTGGATCGTGGCCGCGGGATTGGATCCCGTGAAATTGTTAGGAAAACTCCAAGGGCGAGTGACACAGTTGCATCTGAAGGATTTGAAAGCGGGCGTCAAAACACCAACCTATGAGACTGATGTGCCGCAGGACGCGTTTCAGGAACTGGGGGATGGAAGCATCGCCATGGCTCCCATCATGGAAGCTGCAGCAATCGCCGGAGTGGAACACTGCCACGTCGAGCAGGATCAATCTCCGGATCCTCTTGCCAGCGTAAAACAAAGCATCAGCTATCTCAAGACGCTTTGACGCCCGGCGCAATCGTGAGATTGGTTGGTTACTTCAGTCGTCGATCCATTTGTCGAGTGACTGCAGAAGTTCATCGCTGCGTTTGACTTGATAGAGTTCCGGGAGCTCCACGGTGCAACGCTTACCGGAGCTATTTTGGAAATGAATCCAGACCGGTGTTTTACCGGGATAACCGGCGATGATGTGGCGTATGTCCTGCAAGTCATGCTCGCCATGACGCGTGGTCCATAGATGCAACTCGACGGGACCTTTATCGTTTTTCGAAGCCTTGCGCGGTTTTAGTTCATCGACCTCATAGCCCGTGAGACGACGGCTGTTGGTGCGGTCGTCGACCTGGATCGCTGCCTTGCATTTGATGATCTTGCCCGCTTCCAGAAATCCTTTGTCGCGGGCTGGCACGAAGGACTCACCCCACAGCAAAACTTCCACCGAACCGGTGAAATCTTCGATCGTAAGAACCCCAAACGGTTTGCCTGTTTTGGTGGTCTTCGCCTCGATGCTGCGGATCATACCAGCGAAGGGATAGCGTGCCTTGGCATCGCTGGTGTCGATTTCATCGATGAGACCAATTTTGCAGAATTTATCGGAATCGAGCAAGCCGCGGAATTTGTCCAAGGGATGTCCTGTAACGTAAAAACCTAACAATTCTTTTTCATTCGCCAGTCGTTCCTCCTTCGGCCATTCCTCCATCATTTCGCTGCGTTTGGTCGGCGCCGCAGGCGGAGCGAAATCGAGCGAATCAAAGAGCGATACCTGACCGGCGGCGCGGTCTTTTTGCAACGAGGATGAGGCTGCCACTACGGACTCGAGACGTGAGAACATGTGGGCGCGTGTCTCACCCACCCAATCGAGCGCGCCGGCTTTCACGAGCGTCTCAAGAATGCGTTTGTTGATCACTCGGGAGTCAAGGCGGTTGGCCAGATCTTCCAAGGAGAGGAAGTGTCCGTTTTTTTCGCGCTCCTCGATTGCGATGGCCATGGCTCCCTCACCGCAGTTCTTGATGGCGGCAAGGCCATAACGAATCGCGGCCGCGCCAGAGGGGGTGGTTTCAGGCGAGAATCGCAGGCTGGATCGGTTCAGATCCGGTGGCAAAATTTCAATCTTCATCCGGTGGCACTCGGCGACGAAGACGGAAATCTTATCGGTATTGTTGATCTCGTTCGAGAGCAAGGCCGCCATGAACTCGACCGCATGGTTTGCCTTAAGGTATGCGGTCCAATACGAAATGTGACCGTAACAAGCCGAGTGTGATTTGTTGAAGCCGTATCCGGCGAACATTTCGATTTTGTTGAAAATGGCATTCGCGAGCTTTTCTCCAATACCATTCGTTTTTTCACATCCTTCTACAAAAACGGCGCGTTGTTTTGCCATTTCTTCCGGGTTTTTCTTGCCCATGGCACGGCGCAGCAGGTCGGCACCGCCGAGGGTGTATCCGGCGAGGAGTTTGGCAGCGTTCTGCACCTGCTCCTGATAGATCATGATGCCATATGTGGAGCCTGCGACCTGCTCCAGCAGGGGATGTTCGAAGACGGGTTTGGTGCGGCCTTTTTTGACCTCGATCATCTGATCGATGAACTGCATCGCGCCGGGGCGATAGAGCGCGAGCAGGTCGATGATGTCTTCGATTTTATCGATGCCATACTTGCGGCACGTTTCAACCATGCCACCGGACTCGAGCTGGAACACGCCCATGGTTTCACCACGATTGAGAATCTCGAAGGTTTTCGCATCGTCGAGCGGAACCTGATCCACGCGGAAGCCGGGGATTTTTTTACGGATGTGCGCCTCAGCGTCGTGAATGACGGTGAGGTTCTTCAGGCCGAGGAAGTCCATCTTCAGTAGACCGACGTAGGTGATAGCACCCATGTCGAACTGTGTCACGACCTCGCCTTCATTGCCTACAGTGAGAGGCACATGTTCATCGAGCTCGCGGTCACCGATCACCACTCCCGCCGCATGGACGCCGGTATTTCGAACCAGACCTTCGAGTTTGAGAGCGTAGTCCCAGAGCTCGTGATAGGTGGTGGAACTATCGACCAATTCGCGGAGTTCGGCTTTTTCTTTCCACTCCTTTTCCAAGGTTACTCCAGGTTTGGCCTCAATCATCTTGGCAATGCGATCGGCCTCCCCGTAAGAAACCCCCATCACACGGGCGACATCGCGAATCACACTTTTGGCGCCCAGCGTGCCGTAGGTGATGATCTGCGAAACGCTACGTCGTCCGTATTTTTCTCTCACATATTCGATCACCTCACTGCGTCGCGACTGGCAGAAGTCGATGTCCACATCGGGCGGGCTGACACGTTCAGGATTGAGGAAACGTTCGAACAGAAGACCGAAGCGCAACGGGCAGATATCAGTAATGCCCATGGTGTAAGCCACGAGGGAGCCAGCTGCCGAACCACGGCCGGGACCCACGGGGATATCATGATCGCGTGCCCACTGGATGAAATCGGCGGTGATCAGGAAGTATGATGCGAAGCCGAGATGGTTGATGGTATTGATCTCGTAATCCAGCCGCGCTACGACATCGGGTTCAGCCGCTTTTTCGCTGCCGTAGCGGCGTTCTAGGCCCTCGAAGCAAAGCTTGCGGAAATAATCTTCGCGAGGTGAGCCGTCGGGCGTGCCGAACTGAGGGTATTTTTCCGAGCTGGAGGGGTCGAGCTTGAGCGTGACATCGCAGCGCTCGGCGATCTCTAATGTGGCATCGCAGGCCTCAGGCAAATCGGCGAAAATTTCGCGCATTTCCTCAGCGGTTTTGAAATACACCTCGGGGGTGTAGCGCATGCGGTTTTCATCGATAAGTTGCTTTCCCGTGCCGATGCAAATCAGGGCATCGTGCGCTTCGTGATCGTTGCGGTGCAAAAAGTGCACGTCATTCGCCGCTACGGTTTTCAGGTTGAATTCCCGCGCCAGATCAACAAGCTGCGGCAACACCTGCAACTGCGGTCCGAGGCTGTGATTGTGCAGCTCGACGTAGATGTTTTCCTTGCCGAAAATCCCGACCAATTCGGTTAGAGTCTCGGCGGCTTTGGCACGATCGCCTGCGAGCAACCACTCGTTGAGCGGTCCGGAAATGCAACCAGTGAGACAGATGATGCCTTTGGCGAACTTGCGCAAATCATCGCGATCGACGCGGGGTTTGCCGTAATACATTCCCTCCAGATGTCCGACAGTGACGAGTTTTGTGAGATTTTGCCACCCCTCGTTGGTTTCCGCCAGCAAGGTCATGTGGCAATTGCGTTTGCGGCCGGGGATTTCCTTTTTATCCTCCTTCACGGTGGGGCAGAGGTAAATCTCGCAACCTAGGATGGGTTTTACGCCCGCCTTCTTGCAGGCTTGGTAAAATTCGATCGCACCAAACATATTACCATGATCCGTCATGGCAACGGCTGGCATGCCCAATTCTGCCGCGCGTTTTGCCACATCTGCAGCCCGCGTCATGCCATCCAGAGTGGAATATTCCGTGTGAAGATGGAGATGAACGAAGGAGTCCGACATGTGCGCACTCACCCTAGCGGAGGGCGTGGATGCATGGCAAGTGCCGTGCAAAAAAAAATCTCACGATGGTGGCAAAGGGCGGATTTGAACCGCCGACCAAAGGCTTATGAGTCCTCTGCTCTACCACTGAGCTACTCTGCCATCGTGAGAAGTTGCTACCAGGAGCAGCAACGGGCGCGGAGAGTGAACGAATCTGGCGATTTTGTCCAATGAAAAAATTCACGGTTGCATTTCATCGCATCCGTGCGAGCGTAAGGGCGATGAATCCTTTCAAATTTCTCGCACCTGTCGCTGCTGTGGTGGGTCTAACGCTTCCAGGCTCTGCTGAACCCATCACCGAGGGCAGCATGATGCCATCCGTCTCTTGTCCCGATCAAGCGGGCAAGGATGTCAAACTCGAGGAAGCGGGCGCCAAGGGCTATACCTTGGTATATTTCTACCCCAAGGCCGACACTCCAGGATGCACGAAGCAGGCATGCAGCCTTCGCGATGCCTACGCGAAAATCACCGACAAGGGAGTCAAGGTTTTTGGGGTGAGCATGGATTCCATTGAGGCACAGAAAGCTTTTGCGGAAAAATACAAACTGCCATTTTCCTTGCTGGCGGACAAAGAAGGCAAAGTGGCGGATGCCTTCGGTGTGCCACACATGGCAGGCTTCGCCAAACGCCAAGCCTTTCTCTTTCTTGATGGCAAGCTCGTGTGGCGAGATCTTTCTGCCTCCACTGATCAGCAAGCGGCCGATGTGTTGGCGGCGATAGAGAAAAAGTGACGCGAGTTGTTCCTGTTTCGGTCTCAGACTGATTCCTCATAGGCATCCACATACAATTGCCGCATCAGTGCGTCCGCTTTGACCAACTTCCCTGCAAAGGAAAACTCTCTGCCGTGGTCGGTGGTGCGTGACGAAAGAGGAAGTTTCAGAATCACTTGAAAGGATCCATGCAGATTCGTTGCGGACTTTTCCAATGGCATTTCAATCGTGGCCTTGACGAACTTACCGGTGCCAAAGACAAAGTCGTAGCTGTTTTCCGCCCACGACCGCAATGTACCCTCACCCGTAACGTGGATCCCCCGATACTTTTTGGCAAATGTTTGATCGATCTCCGTGATTCCCCATCTTTGCCCAAACAATGTTTGTCCTATCATGGATGCGCTCTCTGATGCAGTTGAAGCTGTGGATGGCATCGCACAAGTCTCGCTTCCTTCCGCGGGCGGTTCGTTCGTCGTCGGTTGGACAGGAGTGGCGGGCAAGCTTGGCGATGCCGAGCCCGGCAGTGGCGGCGGTCCCACGACAGTCCCTGCTTGAGTGAGAATGGTGCCGGGATGAGCAAGCGTGGGCTTGAAACGCAAAGGTGGCGGACTGGATGGCATAACGGGGTTCACTTGTTCCACGGCCATCGATCCGGCAAATTCCACCAAACGCTGGATTTTTTCAATCATCACCGACCCGGATGATTCCCTTCCATAGTAAACCGACGTCAGCGAAATTTCATCCATTTCCACATCGTTGAACTCATGGAATAAGCGGGTGATTTTCTCCCGGCGCTCAAGTGTGAGAAATTGGGCCACGGCATGAGCATCGTCACCTTTGATCATGAAAAGCTGATCGAACTCGCGATCTCCCATCTCGATGTCCTGCGCGCCGAAAGCTTTCGTCAGACTGTTGACGAATCCCTGTCGAGAAATGCGGAAACTCACCCGCATGGTGCGCGGATAACTGACCTGATAGCGGGTGTATTTTTTCGAATCTTTGCCACTACCGCGGGTCAATGTTTGCACGGTCACTGCGCAACCATCGATGTTGCCCGACATGACCCGATCCTTCATCATCGATCCTGAATCATACATCAGCCCGAGCGAACGAGCCACTGCTGACCAAGTCTGATCCAGTTGTTTGGATTGCTGGATCGAAAAAAGAATGCTTCCGATCACTATGATGATGAATAAAAAAAAGATGCCTGCTTCCATCGGCACGCAATATGGACGATCAGCGGACCAGTCGGCAATTCAAAAGCGGAAGCTGAGCTGGAACCTAAGTTGATCGGGTTGGGTAGTATTTTCCTTAAAACCGAGCGTCGATAGCAAGAGCCTGGCTCAGGCGCAGGAGATATTCCTCGCGTGGAATGTCGATGGCTCCTAACGAAATCGTGTGGGCATTGGTGGCTTGCACGTCGAATAGTTCAAAGCCGCGCGCGCTCAGATGCTGGACGAGATAGGTGAGCGCCATTTTCGAACCATCACTCACGCGAGAAAACATCGATTCTCCGGCGAATAAGCCGCCCAGCGCCACGCCGTAGATTCCCCCCACCAGTTTTTGCTCATACCAACATTCGACGCTGTGCGCATGACCCAACTGATGCAAGCGGATGTAGGCATCGATCAATTGCTTGCCGAGCCAAGCGCCACCATCATCGGCCCGCGGTTCGGCGCAGGCGCGGATCACCTCCTCGAAAGCCTGATCGCGAGTGAAAACGAATTTTTCCTGCCTCATTTTCCGCAGCAATCGGCGCGAAGCACGGAAGCGTGCGAGTTCGAAAATCCCGCGTGGATCTGGAGACCACCAGGTGATGGGACATTCCGACCACGGGAAAATCCCCTGACGATAGGCTGCAAGCAAGTTGTCCGGCTCTAGGTTTCCGCCTACTGCCACGAGCCCGTCATCGTCCGCTTCGGAGGGGTCAGGAAAAACGATCATAAGGCTAGGGATGATTCCGGTTGATGATTCCGTGGGGTGGGACTGATGGGCATGCGATGTCCACGAAACGGAGTGCGAGGGAAGGGCAGATCGAATACCAGACGCATGGGTCCGTGCAAATCATTTTTCATTGGAGCAATCCGCGATGATCATAAGCGAATTCCTGACTCCCTTGACAAATGCAGCTTCAGGTATCTAGTGAGTATTCTGCTGCATTTATGAAATCATTGCTTCTGACTTTTCTTATGGGCTTGCCTCTGCCGATTGTGGCTCAGGGGATGTCACCGGATCTCGCGAATTTGTTGGATGCGTTGAAGAAAGATCAGGATGGTCAGTTGACCCGCATGGCGCAGATGATGTTGGGTCCGAATGGAGGCAACAAGTTGTTTTACTTTCCGACCAAGGACATGCCCGCCACTCCAAATCAACGGGGCTTGGCGTTCAAAGACGTTCTTTTCACAACGGCAGACGATGTGAGCTTGCACGGTTGGTTTCTCCCTGTGGCCAAGGGGCAGCAACTGAAAGGAACTGTGGTGTTTTCTCATGGCAACGCCGGTTCGATCGGACATCATCTCGGCTTTGTCGATTGGTTGCCGCTCCACGGTTATCAGCTTCTGATGTATGACTATCGGGGTTTCGGTAAATCCGCGGGCGCGCCTTCGCGCGAAGGGCTGATTCGCGATGCGGAAGCGGCCTTCGCCTACGCGTGCTCGCGTGATGATGTCGCGAGTGGCAAGATCTACTCACTTGGGCACAGCATGGGAGGCGCCAAATCGATCGCCGCCCTGACTCGTGCAAAAGTCCCAGGACTTCGCGCCGTAATCACCGATGGCACCTTTGCTTCCTATGAGGAAATGGCTGAAATCATGGCGGGGAATTTTGGCAAAAATCTTGTTTCGGATGAATTCGCTCCACGTTCCTTGGTAGCGAAACTTCCAGCGCCACTGTTGATGGTGCATGGTAGCAATGATGAGGTGGTTCCCATATCGCAGGGTAAGTCCCTATTTGCCGCGGCCCGTGAGCGCAAAACGTTTTTCGAAGTCAAGGGCGGCACCCACGGCGACTCGCTCTCGCGCAACCATGGCGAATATCGCAAGAAAATGCTGGAATGGATGGAGCAGTTTTGAGGTATAGGCTAAGTTCCATTTCAATCGTAAAAACCGATGGATCATTATTTACGATTCATTTGATTGCCATTCCTGTCATCGTTCGTGGCTTCATTTCATGCGGAATTTTGACATGAAGCAAATCGTGTGATAACTCAGTAGGCGCAGCATTTGTCCATTGATCCTGAACCTAGCAGCGCCATGTGCGTAACAATGCATTCAATGATGAAAACGACGATTAGAAAAGCAAACGATAGGGGGCACGCCAACCATGGCTGGCTTGATTCTTGGCATACTTTCAGTTTTGCCGATTACTATGATCCAAGACACATGAGTTTTCGCAGTCTTCGTGTGATCAATCAGGACCGCATTGCTCCAGGGCGTGGGTTCGGCACGCACCCTCATCGCAATATGGAAATTTTCAGCTATCTGCTCGAAGGGCAGTTGGAGCACAAGGATAGCATGGGCAACGGTCGCGTGCTATCGCCAGGGCAGATTCAGTTGATGAGCGCGGGCAGCGGCGTGACGCATAGCGAGTTCAATCCCAACGCCGATCAGGAGGCGCACTTATTGCAAATCTGGATTCTGCCACGGCAATCAAACCTTACGCCTTCCTACACCGAGTGGCATCCCGATCCTGCAAGGGAAAACGAGGCCAAGGTGCTGGTGATCTCGCCCGATGGCCGCGATGGCTCAGCCACCATTCATCAGGATGCGGATGTCTATCGCCTGCGACTGGCGGCTGGGCAAAGTGTGGATCACTTTTTGAGTGTCGATCGCGGTCTTTGGCTGCAGGTGATTCGCGGGAGCTTCGAAGTGGATGGTAAGACCGTAGAAGCGGGGGATGCCATCAGCACGGAAACGGCGGGAGCTTGGACATTCCGCGCCATCGCCGATAGCGAGGCGCTGCTGTTCGATCTACGATAAACCTCGTTTCAGGTTATCTTGAAAACTCCACATTCACGCAGGGAGGTGCAGTGATACGCACTCTCGATGCAGATGGGGTGCATTCCCATTGCCAGAAAAATGGACAACAAAAAAACCGCACCGGATGAGGGTGCGGTTTTTTTCTTGAGCAGGAAACGGATTAACGTTTCGAGAACTGGAAGCGCTTGCGGGCACCAGGGCGACCAGCTTTTTTGCGCTCTTTCATGCGGCCATCGCGTGTGAGCAGGCCGTGGGGCTTGATCAGTTTGCGAATCTCAGGATTGAGTTGGGTAAGGGCGCGGGAAATGCCGAGGCTGATCGCTCCGACTTGACCATGAATGCCACCGCCTTTGGCTACTACTTTCACGTCAAACTTGTTGATCAAGTGACCGTGTTGGAAGGGAAGCAGAACGGAGTTTTGCAGAGGGATGGTGGGAAGATACTCTTCAAAAGTACGGCCGTTGATGATGATTTGGCCGGAGCCCTCGGACAACCAGACGTGTGCGATGGCGTTCTTGCGGCGACCGGTGGCGGATGCTGTGGTGATTTCGCTCATGGAATTGGAGAAATGATGTTAAATCGGAAAATTAGGCAATGACGCGCTCTACGGGTTGTTGGGCAGCGTGGGGATGATCGGCACCGGCATACACTTTCAGTTTTGTGAACTGCTGGCGACCAAGGCTGCCTTTGGGAAGCATGCCCCAAACGGCGCGCTCAAGAAGAAGGACGGGGCGACGCTTGCGAACCATGCGAGGTGTCTCCACTTTTTTCCCGCCCACATACCCTGTGAAGCGAGTGTAAATCTTGTCGTTTTCTTTGGTGCCGCTCAGTTTCACTTGATCTGCATTGATGATCACGACGAAGTCACCTGTATCAATGTGCGTGGTGAAGATCGGCTTGTGCTTGCCACGGAGCAATACGGCAGCTTCTACAGCCACGGCACCGAGGATCTTGTCCTTGGCGTCGATGATGTGCCATGTGCGTTGCACATCCTGTGGCTTGGCGGAAAATGTTTTCATACAGACAGAGAGATAGCGATTGGTGTGAAGTGATCTCGCGGCCACCGTTTGGGTCGCTGCGGGGCGCGAAAACTAGCGGTCAGGGCAGGGGATGTCAATGCAAAATCTCAAAATATCCGCGATTTTTTTATTTTAGGATTGCCAAATGCTAAAATTTCATAATAGTGGTGTAGCGCACATGACCCTCAATGGGATGTTGACGCATCGATCCCAACACATCACGTATGGCTAATTTCAACAGACCGGCAGGCAGACCTCAAGGCAGATCCTCGGCAAGACCCTCGGGGCCACGTCCCGACTCCGGTCCTAAAATCCGCAAAGGCATCAAAGGCGGAGAAGACAAAGCCATCGAGGTGGAAGGCACGGTATCCGCAGTGCTGGCCGGCACGATGTTCAAAGTGAAGATGACCAATGGTCACGAGGTATTGGCTCACATTTCGGGCAAAATGCGCAAGCGCTTCATCCGCCTGGTGGTCGGTGACGTAGTGCGCATGGAGATGTCACCTTATGATACGACAAAGGCACGCATCGTTTTCCGCGTTGGTTGATGGGCAAAAACGAATAGTGGAAGAAGAGAAAAGGCGGCCGATGGCCGCCTTTTTCTGTGACAGGTCGATATTACTCTTTGACGCGCTCTACCCGGGCGTGGAGTTGAAGCAGCTTTTCGTCAATATGCTCGTATCCGCGGTCGATGTGATAGAGGCGTGATATGGTAGTGCTGCCCTTGGCAGTGAGCCCCGCCAAAACCAAGGCGGCGGAAGCACGCAAATCACTCGCCATCACCGGTGCCGCGGAGAGTTGCTTCACACCTTTGATGATGGCCGTACCGCCATCGACGTTGATGTCTGCTCCCATCCGCTTCATTTCTGCACAATGCATGAAACGTTGGGGGAAAATCGTGTCCTTGACCACGGAAATGCCAGGGGTGGTAGCGAATACCGCTGTCATCTGCGCCTGCATGTCGGTGGGATATCCAGGATAGGGTGCGGTGATGATTTCCGCTCCTACTGGGTTGTCTCCGCGATGAATCGTGACACTTTCTCCCGACTCACTGAACGACAGCCGATGTCCGCAGTCTTCGAAAATTTTCGTGATCGCAGTCATGTGCGAACGGTTGATGCGATGCAAGGTCACGCCCTCGCCAGCAATGACTGCGGCAGCCATGAAAGTGCCGGCCTCGATGCGATCGGGAATTACGGTGTGCTCCACGCCACTCAGTGAGGTCACGCCTTGGATGGTGATGCGTCTGGTGCCCGCGCCTTCGATTTTTGCGCCCAGACCATTGAGGAAATTCGCTAGATCCTCGACCTCCGGCTCTGCGGCAGCGGATTCGATTACCGTCGTGCCCTCGGCAAAAACAGCAGCCATCATGACGTTATCGGTGCCAAGCACGGTCGGACCGTGAGTGCCGCGCAGGTTGATTTCTGCGCCTTTCAGCCCACCTTTCGGGGCGGTGATGATGATGTTTCCTGCGTCAAATTCTGTCGTCGCACCCAGCGCTTCCAATCCCCGCAAATGCAAATCGACTGGGCGATCACCGATGATGCAGCCCCCCGGTAAGGAGACCACCGCGCGGCCGGTGCGGGCGAGCAGTGGCCCCATCACACAGATGGAGGCACGCATACGGCGCACCAGATCATACGGCGCGGTATCGACGATGGTTTTGTTGTGAATGCGCACCGTGCCCGAACTGCGTTCGATTTCTCCACCCAAGGCCGAGATGATTTGGACCATGTAGTTTGTGTCCGATACATCGGGCACGCGGCGTATGATCACTTCCTCGTCGGTGAGCAAAGAAGCTGCTAGGATGGGCAGGGATGCGTTTTTAGAGCCTGAAATGTTGATGCTGCCGTGCAAAGGGGAGCCACCGTGTACGAGAAGTTTGTCCATAAAAGTCGGAAAATCATGAGGTCGCCCCCGTGAGTTCAGCGTTCGGGGAATGGGGGAGTTTGGCAAGGGGAAAACGTGCGATGCCGGAGATGTCTTTCATGACGGTCACCTCCGCGAGACCTGCTGAGCGCAGAAGTGCGGCTGTGATATCCGCCTGGTCATGGCCGATCTCCATCGCCACCAGTCCACCAGGCCGAACAAACGGTTTTACTTGCGCGCAAAACAAACGGATCAGATCGAGACCATCGTCTCCAGAAAACAATGCCAGCGCTGGGTCGTGCATCACTTCCGGAGTCAAGGAACTGCGGTCCTTTTCCGGTATGTAAGGGAGGTTGGCGACGATAAGATCATAGCCGCCATCGATTGCGGAAAATAGCGGGCTTTCACGAAAAGTTACCTTGCTGAGCCCAAGCAACTCGGCGTTTTCCCGTGCGAGTGCGAGAGCGTCTGGCGAGACATCGGCTAAGGTGACCACGGCGCTGGGCCAGGCGGCTGCTAGGCTAAGACCGATCACCCCCGAGCCGCAGCCCATGTCCAGCACGGAAGAGGGCGGTGGCGTCAGGTTGGCGATGAGCCACTCGACCAGTTCTTCGGTCTCAGGACGCGGGATGAGAGCGCGCGCATCGGTCCTGAATTCCTGTTGATGAAAGGCTACGGTTCCTAAGAGATGCTGCAGCGGAATGCGCTCACCGCGTTTCTTGAGATCTACGCGCAATGGGGCGAGCACTTTCTCTTCCAGCGGTTCATCAAAGCGCAGATAGAGTTCCATCCGTGTGCACTTCAGGTGGTGGGCCACCAGCATCTGCATGTTGCGCCGCGCATCCTCAACGCCCCGTTTTTCCAAGTAAGCAGTTCCGGCATTGATGCATTCCAATACGCTGGTCATCTCTGCCCATGACGTTGCAGGGATTTCCAACGGCTGAAAAGAAAAATTGATGAATCCACAGGCGTGTTGCCTCACAAAACCCATACGTCGCGTGATACAAGATGGGCTCCGCATGGAAACTCGCCATTTCCTCGCATCCTCCGCCGAGACGGAATTTTTTTCTGATGCTTTGTTCTTGGTTTTCTGTTCGGTCGAATCAGATAGGGCCGACTTTGGATCCAACAAAAAATCTCATCACGCAGTGCTAGCGTGATGAGATTTTGATGCAAGACTCCTTTCAGATGTCTGGCGGAGTGTTAGGCTGCCCGTTAGATCATCCTCATTGACAAGCCTCGCAAGTCCCGCCGTTCAGCATGGCATCTAGGCTGCAGGCGTTCTTTTCAGCTTCGGTGTAAGTGAGCTTGGGCTCGCCGGCCATGGTGCCGCGGATTTCCTTGGCGACCGTGGTCGTGGTTTTTTCGATGTTGCTGGCTTGCAGGGCACGCAGGTAATACGTGGTCTTGAGGCCTTTGCTCCAGGCACGACGATACATGTGGCTGAGGGCCTTGAAGTCGGGCGAGGCGATGAAGAGGTTGACGCTCTGGGCTTGGTCGATCCACTTTTGACGACGCGCTGCGGCATCGACGATGCACTCGTAACCGACGCCGAACGCGGTTTGGTAGCGGGCCTTGATGTGCTCGGGGATGGTGGGGATGTCATCGAGTTCGCCGTCGAAATACTTGAGCTGATCGAGCATTTCCTGGTTCCACAGCCCAGCTTTTTTCAAGTCCTTCACGAGGAAGGAATTCAGGATGATGAAGTCGCCTGCGAGGTTGGATTTGACGAACAGGTTCTTGTAGTTCGGCTCGATGCAGGGTGTGGTGCCCATGATGTTCGAGATCGTGGCGGTGGGGGCGATGGCCAGCACGTTCGAGTTGCGCATGCCTTGCTTCGTGATTTTTTCACGCACGAAGGACCAGTCCATCTTACCGCCGCGAGGGGTATCGATTTTCACGCCGCGCTCTTGCTCCAGCAGGTCGATGGTGTCCTGAGGCATGAGACCGCGATCCCACTTCGATCCTTTATAACTGGAGTAGGTGCCGCGATCGGCAGCGAGGTCGGACGAAGAACTATAGGCATAGTAGGCGATAGCTTCCATGAACTCGTCATTGAATTCCACGGCTGCCTGCGAGCTGAAGGCTAGGCCTTTTTTGTAGAGCGCGTTTTGCAAGCCCATGACGCCGAGGCCGATGGGGCGGTGGCGCATGTTGGCTGTCTTGGCGGCCTCGGTGGGGTAGAAATTGATGTCGATCACGCTGTCAAGCGCACGGATGGCCACAGTGATGGTCTCCTTGAGCATCTCGTGATCAATCGTGCCGTCCTCGGTGATATGCGTATCGAGGATGACGGAGCCGAGGTTGCAAACAGCGGTCTCTTCCTTGCTCGTGTTGAGTGTAATCTCGGTGCAGAGATTGGACGAGTGGATGACTCCGCAATGATCTTGCGGTGAGCGCACGTTGCAAGGGTCCTTGAAGGTGATCCATGGATGACCGGTTTCGAAAATCATCTTGAGCATCGATTTCCACAGATCGATCGCGGGAATCTGGCGCGACCACAGTTTTCCTTCAGCGGCGAGAGCTTCGTATTCTTCGTAGCGTTGCTCGAAGGCTTTGCCGTAAAGGTCGTGTAGGTCAGGAACTTCATTGGAACGGAACAGCGTCCAGTGTTGGCGGGCCTCCATGCGTTTCATGAACAGGTCGGGAATCCAGTTCGCCGTGTTCATGTCGTGCGTGCGACGGCGTTCGTCGCCCGTGTTGACCCGCAGTTCGAGGAAATCCTCGATATCGTTGTGCCAGGTTTCCAGATAGGCGCAGCCGGAACCACGGCGTTTGCCACCTTGGTTCACCGCGACGAGCTGATCGTTATGAAGTTTGAGGAAAGGAATGATGCCCTGTGACTCACCATTGGTGCCCTGAATGTAACCACCGGTTCCGCGCACGGCCGTCCAAGAACCACCGAGACCGCCTGCCCATTTCGAGAGGTAGGCGTTTTCAGCGATACCACGCTGCATGATGGACTCAATGGAGTCGTCCACTTTGTAAAGGTAGCAGGACGAGAGCTGGCTGTGCAGCGTGCCGGAATTGAACAAAGTAGGAGTGGAAGAGCAGAAACGACGCCCTTTGTAGAGATTGTAGAGACGCACGACCCACTGCTCGCGGTTTTCGACTTCGTTTTTGAACAGTCCCATCGCGACGCGCATCCAGAAGAATTGGGGCGTTTCCAAGCGGCGTGGTTTGGCGCCGGTCTTGTCGATGATGAGATAGCGGTCATACATCGTCTGCACACCGAGGTAGTCGAAATCAAGATCAGCACTGGGGTCCAGCGCATCGGCGAGGATATCGAGATTGAAGGCTTCGATAAGGTCCGGGTGAATTCGCTTGATGGTGACGCCGTGAGTCAGGTGGCGTCGGAAAGCGTTGCGGTGCGCGGTCTTGATGCCAGCGATGCCATCGCGCATGATATTCCAGTTGAGCACTTCCTCGTAGATGTAGGTGAGCAGAATCCGACCAGCGAACTTCGCGAAGTCGGCATCCTTTTCGATCATGGTGCGCGCGTTAAGAATGATGGTTTGTTTCAGGTCGTTGGCGGAAATTTCCGAGCCAATGGAGCGGCGCAGCTCACGCTCGATCTCGTTTTCCGTGAGGCAGAGATCCAGACCGATCGAAGCGAAGGCGATGCGTTTTTTCAGGTCGGCACCATCCCAGAATGCCGATTGTCCTTCCTCATCAGTGACGACGATCATCGACTCCTGATTGATGTCCTCGACGACTTCCTGCTGCTCGCTGCGATAGCGTGCGCGCTCGAAACGATACGCCATGTAGGCGCGCATCGCTTTGAGATATCCGGCGCGGCCGAGTTCTTCTTCGACCATGTCCTGCACGTCCTCGATGTTTACAAAAGCCTGCTCTCCGGTGCGCACGCGATCGGTGACAGCTTTCGCAATGTCGTGGGAGGGTTCGGGATTTTCGCGGATGGAAAGAAAGGCCTTGCGAACGGCGATCTCGATCTTGGTCTCTGACCAAGGCACGACATTGCCGTTGCGGCGGATCAAGCGCACGGGCATGGTTTGTGGCGCGGTGTTGACGTCCACATCACCGCTGCGTTCGAACGAGCGGCGGAACGCCAGAGACTTGGCGACATCGTAAGCGTCATTTTCCACAAGGGCTTTTTCGATGAGCAGGTAAAGATCGTTTTCGGAGAGACGAAGACGTCCGCCTTCTTCGATGTTTTTTGTGAGATCTTTTGCCACGGAATGGGCTACGGCGGACACAAAAGCGCGGTTGGTTTCGCTAAAGATGCTGTCCTGTTTCGTCTGGCGTGAGATGAGTAGGTCGGTGAGAGCGCTGCCGATGGTGTCAGCGACCTGAGCGAGGGAGAACTGGGTTTCCGTTGCTCCGGAGGTGACGGTGATTTCCGGATGGGTGGCGTGAAAGTCCTTGCCCAAAACCTCGCGCCACGCGAACTGCGTATCGGTGATACTGGCACGGTCTGTGATGACCTTTTTCAGGGCGAGATCTTCTTCTAAGTTAAGGGAGCGATACATGGTAATAAGTTGCTTTTTTGAGTTGGAAAAGGAGTGTGGGAGGCAAGTGCGTTTTTTAAGTGCAGAGTGATCAGTGATTTTTCGAAATGAATGGTCGAGATCAGAAAAGAGTAGGAGAACAATGGCGGCAATTTTTGACAGAATTTCGGAATTTTCCGAATTTCTGATATTGTTTTATTTGGTTTTTTTCGGGTGAAGGTCTTTCTTTTTGAATGGGAGTGATTCGGTGCCAAAATTAAGGAGCAGACCCTGATTGACTCCGGTGGCTTTGAGGTAGTTGACAAGTTGCACTTTGTGAGCAGGCATGATGGTTGAGACAGCTTTGAGCTCGATGATCAGCTCTTTTTCCAATGCCATATCCGCTTCGAAGTCACCGACGAGGCGGCCTTGGTAAAAGACGGAAAGTTTGACGTATTGTTCGAAAGCGAGTTCATGTTCTGCAAATTCAAGAGCTGGCGCATTTTGATAGGCACTCTCTTGAAATCCATGTCCGCGCGCGCGGTGAACTGTCATCGCAATACCGATCACAGTTCCCGCCAAGTCGTATGCGTTCTTACCTATCATTCGGTTCATTTTTCCAATTCTGAAATTCTGTCGAATTTTGCCCTCTAGCCCAAAGCAGCCACTTTGACTTACAGCTCATCATCGTCGATGTGGCCGAGGGCGGAGGCTTTTTGGTATTCGGTGACGCGACCTTCGAAGAAGTTCTGCTCTTTTTTCATGTCCATCATTTCCGCCAACCATGGGAAAGGATTGGAGACGCTCTCGTTAAGCGGAGCGAGACCGCAGGAGGCGAGTCGGCGATCGGCAATGTAATCGATGTAATCCTCAAATTCATCGGCGCTGAGACCGATCGATGCCACTGGCAGGCAGTCGCGGATGAATTTTTTCTCAAGAGAAATGCCCTCTGCCATCGTGGCGCGCAGGTCCTCGCGGAACTCCTCGGTCCAGATGTCGGGATTTTCATCGACAAGGTCCATGAGCAGGTTGCGGAACACTTCGATGTGGTTGGATTCATCGCGCAGGGTATAGCGGAACATCTGGCCGATACCGGGAAATTTGTTTTGGCGATAGAGGCTGAGAATCATGCCGAAGAGTCCGTAGAACTGCGTGCCTTCCATCACTTGGCCGAAAAGGAAAATGTTTTTTGCAAGAGCCTGCTTGTTGGCGGTAACGGTGAGATCGATGTCACGACGTAGCTTGCGGCTATTGGAGACGACGAAATGATTCTTCTCGGTGATGGTGGGAATGTCCTCAAACATGGCTTCACACTCATGCGGATTGAGCCCCAGTGAGGAAATCATGTAAACGAGAGAGTCGGCATGAATGTTTTCCTCGTGAGCGTGGCGCCCGAGCACGAGCTTGAGTTCGGGAGCTGTCATCACTTCGCGAACGACGTGGAGGATGTTGTCGCCGACGATGCCTTCTGCTGCCGAAAAGTAGCCAATCCCCATCTTGATGATCCAGCGCTCCACATCCGAGATGTCATTGGAGCGCCATTGCTCCACGTCCTTTTGCATCGGGATGTCCTCTGGTTCCCAATGGTTGTTCTTCATGGTCTTGTAGAGGTCGTAGGCCCAAGAGTATTTCAGCGGAAGGATGTTGAAGAACATCGTTTCACGACCGTTGATCACTTTTTTCGCTGCATAGGCAGCTTCGGCTTTTTCTTTATCAAGAATGAATGTGCGCTGGCCCAGCGTGTAGCTGGTGGTATGGGAAGAGGTTGCGGTGCTCATAATGGTCAAATTTGGAGAAGAGGGAACGGCAGCAAAACACATCAGAAGATCGCTTCAGATGCTTCATTTGCAGCGCAAACAAAACTAGAGCAGGTTCGATACCAGGTCAAAGGAATTTTGCTCATGTGGTATCAACAAATTATTCACAATACCATATGTTGTGTATTCGGTTTTGTATTTGCAATGTAAAATCCCACCACCGCAAGCATCTTTGCGCTCTGGAGTGGAGGATCTAGGGGTAGAAAAAAAATTGCATACCCTCTGATCTAACAGCACTGAAGCGATTTTCTAAAAAATTCCCGTTGATGCCATGGGTGAGATGCTGTGCAAGAGCCATGGATGGCTGTGGAACATTGATTTTTCTTAGTGGAATAAAATTTCAAAAAATACGGCGATGAGAAAAATCCCATCGCCGTTGAGGTCAAATGCCGTTTGTGATCCGTCAGAATGACCAATCATACTTATCCATTTCGCATGCACAGGCGGCGAGAAGGTCGATGCCCGCCTGAATGTCATCTTTGTCTGACATTTCAATGGTCTGATGGATGTGGCGTGTAGGGATGGAAACGGCACCGGCGATGGAACCGCCTGCGCTCATGCGCTGCAGGCCTGCGGTATCGGTGCCGCCCCCGGCAAGGATCTCGGGTTGCCAAGCGATCTTGTGTTTTTTCGCGGTCTCTTTCATGAACGCGATCATGCGGTAGTCACAGATCACCGATGAATCCATCAGTTTGATGCCCACTCCTTTGCCCAGAGCGGTGCATTGCTCCTGCGGTGTGGAACCAGGAACATCATACGCAATGGTGGTATCCAGGCCGAAGCCGAAATCTGGCTGGATTTTTAAGGCGGAAACATGAGCGCCGCGCAGGCCGACTTCCTCTTGCACCGTGAATACGGCGTAAAAGTCATAGCATGGTTTGCGCTTGTTTTTTTTCAGAGCGCGCAGGGTTTCGATCAGAAGAAAAACACAAACGCGGTTATCTAACGATTTGACGTTCACACAGTTGCCGAGCTCGAGGAGTGGACCGTAGCGTGTCACTGAATCGCCGACGTGAATGTGCTTCTCCAGCTCTTTTTTCGTTAGACCGGTATCGATGAAATAATCGCGGATTTGAGCGGCTTTGTTGCGTTCCTCCGGTTGCATGATGTGGGTGGGCTTGCTTCCCATCACGCCCATGATGTCCTTTTTGCCGTGAATGATTACACGCTGCGATGTGAGCGTTTTGGGATCGAAGCCGCCGAGCGTGTTGAAGCGCACGAAGCCCTTGTCATCGATGTGCGTGACGATGAAACCGATCTCATCCATATGCGCAGCGGCCATGATTTTTTTCTCAGAGGATTTGCCTTTTTTCAGAGCGACGACGTTGCCCATGTTGTCGACGGTGATGTCATCAGCAAGGTCTTTGATTTCCTCGAGCACGAGCTTACGGATTTCTTTTTCGAAGCCTGGTGCGCCGGGAGCTTCGCAAATGCGTGCGAGTAAGGGTGTGTTGATTGCCATGGCAGAGATAAATCGGAAAAGCCCTTTGTCGTCCAGTAAGAAGGCGGGAATTGACAAAAATGCCGCGATCCGCACTATGTCATTGTGCAATACGACGCGTTGATCGAGCAGGTATGGAACCATGGCTCCGTGGTGGCGGAAAGTGGTCCAGTCACTTTGCCAGCGGAGATCGAACTGCAGGCCCTCTGGTTTTCGGGAGCCTTTGGCAGGGACTTCACTACGACGGCTGGCGATGACGTACGCATCCTGCAATTCGGCGAGTGGAACCGCAGTGCGGGGCCCGACTTTCAGCACGCAGTGGTCAGAATCGGGGATAGAGAACTTCATGGCTCGTTGGAACTGGATCCCCATCCTGGTGATTGGGAAAATCATCAGCACGCCACGAATCCCGCTTATCGGAATGTGGTTTTGCATGTGAGTTTCCGTGGTGAAGAGCGCTCTCATTTCATCCGCAATGACGAGCACACGCTCATTCCGCAGGTGATCATCGATGACGAAGCCATCGCGCGTGCTTTGCAAGTTCCCAGGCGCGAAACGGCAATCGCAAGGGCTGGTCGTTGTGTTGCACCCCTTCGCGACATGAGTGCGGTCCATGTGCAAACACTACTGCGCGAGGCCTCACTTCATCGGGCCCAAAACAAGACTCGGCTTTTTTTGCAAAATGTTGATGCGCATGGTCGTGATGCCGCATTGTTCCAATCGGTTGCTCAGACGCTGGGGTATCGTGGCAATGCTTTGTCGATGAAGATACTCGCACAGAGGGCGAGTCTGAGGAAACTCCGTGAATCTCACGATGCCATAGAAGCCATCCTTTTTGGGAGCGCGGGATTTCTGCATCCCCAAATTCACGAACGAGCTACGGGCGCTACACGCGAGTATCTCCGCGCGTTATGGGAAACCTGGTGGAAACATCGGGCCCTGTTTGAATCCACCCGTGAGATCCCATGGAAAATGCATGGTCATCGTCCGGCCAATCATCCGCACCGGCGCGTCGCGGCCCTAGCTTGTCTGGCAAAGCATTGGCCCACATTTCGATCGCTTGCCTATGCCCGACCGTTTCGTGTGGAACCTTTGCTCGCGGCTCTGAACCAACTCCACCACGAGTTTTGGAACCACCATCACACGCTTGCCTCGGTTCGCTCCGCCACACCGATCGTGCTGTTCGGTAAAACCCAAGCCCTTGAGTGGATTGCAAATCACCTTGCACCACTGGCCTTGCATGAGGATGCGGAATACGATTACGAGGTCTATCAGACATTGCGCGCACCGACTTGCAATGAGACCGTGCGCCGCGCCGGCATTCGCCTCTTCGGCCACGAAACCCTGGCGAAGCCGTGGCAACGAACACTCGCACACCAACAGGCGCTGTTGCAGATCTATCGCGACTTTTGCTTGGAAGATACTAGCGATTGCGCTCACTGTCCTTTTCCCGAACAACTTTCCCAATGGCAATCATGACCGACACCGAAGCCTTCGTCGCCCTCAATCTACTGCCTCGCATCGGACCGGTGCGGGTGCAAAAGTTGCTCGATCATTTCTCCTCACCATCCGATGTTCTCGGCGCTCCGATGGATGTGCTGATGCGCGTGAGCCACATCGGCGAGGAAACCGCTGCCCTCCTCCACCGCTGGGAGGAACACTGCGATGTGACCCGCGAGTTGACCGAGGTGAAATCGCGAGGGCTGACCTTGCTGTCGAAGTTCGATGCCGATTACCCCGCACCTCTGCGTGAGGTGTATGATGCTCCCAATGTCTTGTATGTGTGGGGCAAGCTGGAGGAGCGCGACAAGCACTCCGTCGCCGTGGTCGGCTCACGGCGCAGCACGATGTATGGGACGCAAGCGACGAAAAAGTTTTCTTATCAACTCGCCCACGCCGGTTATACCATCCTCTCTGGCTTGGCACGCGGCATCGATACAACCGCTCATGAAGCCGCCGTCGCTGCTGGTGGTCGCACCATCGCGGTGATCGGCTCGGGCTTGGCGAAACTCTATCCGCCGGAAAACCTCGCGCTGGCTGAAAAAATTGCCGACGGTCACGGCGCCGTTGTCTCCGAATTTCCTCTCCATACCGAGCCGGACAAACAAACCTTTCCACAGCGCAATCGCATCGTCGCCGCGTGGTGCCGGGCCTTGTTGGTGACGGAATGTCCGGCCTGGTCGGGCGCGATGATCACCGCCCATCTCGCCAGCGAATACGGCAAATCCGTCTACGCCGTTCCCGGCCCCATTGATAAACCGACCTCCGCTGGTTGCCACCAACTGATCCGTGACGGCGCCACGCTAGCCGCTGATCCCGCACACATCATCGATGACCTCGGCGTGTTTTCCTTCGGCAAAAGTACGATGAACGTAGTAGATGAGTCGCAAGCGGAAATGCCCTTGTTGGAAGGTGATGAGGCAACGATTTACGCGGTCCTGGATAGCGAGGAAAAAAGTGTAGACCGCATCATCGGGCTCAGTGGTTTGCCAGCAGCCACAGTGACTGCCACCTTGATGAAACTGGAAATGCGTCGCTTGGTCAAAGCGCTGCCCGGTTTCCGGTTTTGTCGGCGGTGAGGACTGTGGTGGCGCTCCGATCGGAGCAGAATCTTCTCGTTGTGGTAATCCGCCTACACGTCATTCCTACTCACGCGGTCACCGCACCGCGGTCGTCGTTGAGACCGGATTTTTCGAGGAAATACTCGTAGCCGCCGGCATAGCGAGTGACTGTGCCGTTGTTGATGTGCAGCGTGGTTTCGGCCAGCGAGCGGATGAAGTGCACATCGTGGGAGATGAAAACCAGAGTGCCTTCGTAGCTCTTGAGAGCAGAAACGAGGGAGTCGATGGAGAGGATGTCGAGGTGGGTCGTCGGCTCATCCATGAGCAGGAGATTTGGCGGGTTGACGAGGAATTTCACCAGGTTCAAACGCGATTTTTCTCCTCCGGAGAGCACGGGAATGCGCTTCTCCACATCGGTGCGGCGGAACAGGAAGGATCCGAGAATGGAACGTGCCTCATCCTCACGCAGCGTCGAACAGGCAGACATCACTTCCTCCAATACCGTGTTGTTTTCGTTGAGCGCTTCCGAGCGGTGCTGCGAGTAGTAGCCGAGTTTGGTCGCGTAGCCGACGTCGATTTTCCCGCCATTGATGGGCAAAACGCCGGCGAGAATCTTGAGCAAGGTCGATTTTCCCGCGCCGTTGGGGCCCACGAGCACGATCTTGTCGCCGCGTTCGATCGTGAGGTCGAGGTCCTTGTAAATCTGCTTCGTGCCATAAGCCTGAGAGATTTTTTGCAACTCGATGACTTTCTGGTTCGAGCGTGGCGGTTGGGGAAAACTGAACTTGAAGGCCTTGCGCGGTGCGCGTGGTTTTTCGATTCGTTCGAATTTTTCGAGGAATTTCACACGTGACTGCACTTGGGATGCTTTCGAAGTCACTTGGCGGAAGCGATCGATGAATTCCTGATGCCCCTCGATTTCCTTCTGCTGGTTGCGATAAGCCTGCACAAGCTGTTCGTAGCGCTGTTCGCGCTGTTGCAGATACGCGCTGTAGTTGCCGGGATAGGTGATGAGTTTCGCGGCATCCGGATCGATTTCCACTACCGATTCGACCAAGGCGTCCATGAAATCGCGATCGTGGGAAATCATCAGAATCGCACCCGAGTAGTTGATCAGGTAGCGCTGGAGCCACAACAAAGAAAGCAGGTCGAGGTGGTTGGTGGGCTCATCGAGCATCAACAAATCCGGCTCCATGACGAGCAGTCGCGCGAGATAGGCGCGCATCACCCAGCCGCCGGAGTATTCGCAAGCGGGTTTGTGAAAATCTTCCTCTTTGAAGCCGAGTCCATTGAGAATTTTTTTCGCCTTCGGTTCGAGTTGGTAGCCGTTGAGGTGATTGAACTGGTCCTGCGCCTTAGCGTATTCGGGATCGCCGTGATTGTCCTTGGCCTCGTGCTCGCGCATGGTGCGCAGCAGACCCACCATTTCGGGCGTGACGCCCATGGCAATTTCCAGAATCGTCTCGTCCCCCGGCGATCCCGCTTCCTGAGCGAGGTAACCAGTGATGGCGTATTCATCGCGTTCGATCGTTCCTTCGTCGGGAGAATCCTCGTCGAGGATCATACGAAATAGCGTCGATTTGCCAGCACCGTTGGGTCCCACCAGCGCCACGCGTTCTCCCCAGTTGATGGTCATTTCGGCTTCGCGCAGCAGCGTGCGGCCACCAAGAGTTTTGGTCAATTTGTGAACGGAAAGCATAGGACAGGCGAGACGGTGCGGGAAAGAACGCGGATATTCAAGGTTTTTCGCGGATGCAAAGGGGCGTGAATTTCGCTGTATTTTGACGGAAGGAATGCATTGAGCTTCCGGAACTTCGCGTTTATGGTGTCGCGGCATGAAGCACTGGCTGATCAAGAGCGAACCGGATGTGTTTTCCATTTCCGATCTGAAAAAAGTCAAACAGGAACCCTGGAGTGGGGTGCGCAATTATCAGGCGCGCAATTTCATGTGGCGCGAGATGCAGATCGGCGACCTGGCGCTGTTCTACCATAGCAATGCCACTCCTCCGGGCGTGGTCGGCGTCGCCCGCGTGGCATCGGAGCCCTATCCTGATCCGACCCAGTGGGATCCGGCATCGGAATACTTCGATGAAAAATCCACTGAGGCCAAGCCGCGCTGGTGGTTGGTGGATTTTTCTTTTGAAAAAGAGTTTTCGCAGATGGTGACGCTGGAGATGCTGCGTCAGGAAGCGAGACTCGAAGGCATGCTCGTGCTGCAAAAAGGCACACGGCTTTCCATCACTCCCGTGGTGAAAAAACACTTCGATCTCATCGTGAAAATCGGGCGGTGAACATGATGCCCGACAATCCGACGGCCTGGACCATGGCGCTGTGCGGCGCCTTGTGCGTCGGCTTGTCGAAAACCGGCTTCACAGGGATTTCGATGATTTCCGTGCTGTTGTTTGCGGATTTGTTTGGGGCGAAAACATCCGTGGGATTGGTCCTGCCCTTGCTGGTGATTGCGGACCTGACGGTTTACCCGGCTTTTCGCGAGCATGGTTCGTGGAAGCCGGTGGGGAAGTTGTTGTTGCCCACGTTGATCGGTCTGGGCATCGGCTATCTGGTATTGGCGTCGATCGATGATCAACAAGCGCGCAAGGGCATTGGCGTCTCCGTGCTTTTGATGGTGGCGGTGCAAGGACTGCGCTGGGCAAACCAACCGCTCTTTCATCGCGTCGCGGATTCGCCGTCGTTCGGGATCGCGGCGGGAGTGGCGGGTGGGATGGCGACCATGATCGCCAACGCCGCCGGCCCCGTGATCCAGTTGTTTCTGCTTTCTCGCCGCATTCCCAAGATGGAACTGATCGGCATCAGTGCGCGTTTTTTCCTGCTGATCAACCTGCTCAAAATACCGATGACGGTGAATCTATCGCTGACCACGTGGGAGACCTTGAAAATCAATCTGCTTCTGGTGCCCGGTGTATGGCTGGGCGTGGCGATGGGGAAATATCTTGTCAAGCGCGTGCCGCAGCGCTGGTTCGAGGGCTTGGTGATCGCCTTTTCCCTGACCGCCGGATTGCGCTTGTGTTTTTTCTAACGGTTAGTAACCGGTATCTTTCATTTCCTGGTAATTCAACCAGGCGAAATACAGAAGATAAAACGGCATCAACGTGCCGATGCCGAATTTCCACATCAGCGCCACGCAGACCACAGCGGCGATCATGCTCACTTGTAAACTCAGCTTGCGCCGTTGGGGACCAAGCAGGGCTGCCATCATCTGCCCTCCATCCAGCGGAATCACAGGGAGCAAGTTGAGCAAGGCCCAAAAGATGCTCACGAGCGCTAAGTCTGTCAGGAATATGCGGAACATATCGGAGAGCTCAGGCATCATGTAATTCGCGAAAAGAGCCAATCCACCGAGCATCAGTTGAATCGCCGGCCCTGCGGCCGTCACCAGGAAACTTTGCCACTGGGAGAAATAGGATCCGGGAAAGGCGGCGTATCCACCAAATCCGTGCAGCACAATGAAAGGCCGGGCACGGAACATTTTTCCGGTAAGGGCATGACCTAGTTCATGAACAAAAATCGAAAAACCGCCGGCAATGACAAACAATGCGATCAGAAGAGCCTGGTTGGAGCCCTCATCCATCCGGCCAAAATTCGATCCAATGAGCGCGAGAATCACCCAGAACCATGGCTGAATCTCCACCGGGATACCGAAAAAGGAAAAACGAATCATCAGCGCTACGATGGCTGTTTTTATCTGAATTGCAAGGATCGGATGTCGCGCGCACTCTCAAGCTTGACCTCGTGACCTGATCTCGGGCATGATTCGCGCCGTGCGATTTGCAATTCTCGGCAGCGGTAGCAGTGGTAATGCCACGTTGGCCCAATACGCCCAAACCACCCTCCTCATCGATGCCGGACTGAGTGCCAGGCAGTTGGTCGCGCGCGCTCGGCAGCTGGGCAGCGAGGTTATTGACGGCATCTTGATCACTCACGAACACGGGGATCATGTGAAGGGTCTAAAAACATTACTCAAACAATACGACATACCCCTTTACGCCACCACCGCTACCGCCCACGTGTTGCGACAGTCGGGCATCAACGGGCGTTGGCACACTTTTGAGGCGGGGCAGGATTTTACCATCGGCAGCATGCGAGTGGAAAGTTTTTCCATCCTTCACGATGCAGTGGATCCGGTGGGCTATGTGGTGCGTAGCGCGGAAAAAAGCCTTGGATTTATCAGCGATCTCGGCCATGTGACTCACAGTGTTACCCAGCGCCTGCAGGGCATGAACGGGCTATACCTCGAAGCGAACTATGACGAGGAATTGCTTGATGCCGATACCAAGCGTCCTTGGTCAATCAAACAACGGATCAGTTCGCGACACGGACACTTGTCGAATCGCCAGGCCGCTGATTTGTTAGACAGTATCACTCACTCTGATCTCCGACATGTCGTGCTCGGGCATCTCAGCAGCGATTGCAATTGCCGTGACATCGCCACACATACCATGCGTGAGGTTCTCCAAAAAAAAGGCCTGATGGATGTGAGCTTGTGCTGCGCTACCCAGGATGAACCCTGTGGTTGGTGGTTGTTGTAAGATATCCTTCGATAGATGCCATGGGCATGAATCGTAGCCAGAAGAAGATTTTTCTTATGAAAATGCATTCTCTCTTTTTCGGCATGGCTTTGACCGGCGCCTTACTGGCGGACACTCCCGCCTCGAACCAAAAGGTTTGGATCGAACCCGAGCTCGCAGCGAAAGAGGATCCTGATTTTTCCATTCAGGGCGAATATCGCAGCAAGGATCCGATCGGACAGGGCGCTCAGGTGGTGGCATTGGGGCAGGGGAAGTTCGATCTTTACATGCTGGAAGGTGGTCTTCCCGGCGATGGCTGGACTTCGGGTCAATCGCGTCATCGATTGTCCGGTGAGCGTAAGGGCGAACTCGTTGTTTTTCGCCAAGAGCAACCCTACATCCAAGTTTCCCTTCAAGCGGGGACCATGGTCATCACCGATTCCAATCGCAAACACGATACTCTGAGCCGCATCGAACGCAAGAGCCCGACGCTGGGCGCTACGCCTCCCGCGGGTGCCGTGGTGTTGTTCGACGGCAGCTCCGCCGATGCATGGGACAAGGGCAAGGTTGAAAATGGTTTTTTGCATGCGACCAGTTGTTTCAGCAAACAACAGTTCAGCGATTACCAATTGCATGTCGAGTTCCGCACGCCCTACAAACCACTGGCTCGCGGTCAGCAGCGCGGTAACAGCGGCATTTACATGAACGGACGCTGGGAAACGCAGGTGCTTGACTCCTTCGGTCTCGATGGGCGCGACAACGAATGCGGTGGAGTGTATTCTCTATCAAAACCTCTTTTGAACATGTGCTATCCTCCATTGTCATGGCAAACCTACGATGTTGATTTCACGTCAGCGACTTTCGATGCCGATGGCAAGCGCCTGACGTGGCCGCGCATGACCGTGCGTTTGAATGGCGTGGTCGTGCATGAGGATCTGGAGTTGAAAAAGGATTTCACCGCATCGGCCCCGCTTGCGAAGCCACTCGACTCCGCCGCTGGTCCGGTGTTTTTGCAAGATCACGGCAACCCGGTGGTCTATCGTAACATTTGGATTCTTCCTAGGAAGCCGATTGCCAAATGATGCGTCCGGCTTTGCGCCGCAGGAAATGCCCGCCCGGGAGATTGACGCAATGAATGTTGGCATCGTTCAGTAGCAAAAGACAGCGGTCTAACAAATCACGGGAAATGCTTCCGCATCGATGTTGTTGCAGGTAATCGCGGAACACCAGACGCTGCAGGGCGGGTGGGAGATTTTTGAGCACCGGCACATGCAAGCGGCCCTGCGGATCGAGCGCATGAATCTGCTCCAGCGCCCATGAATCAAGCACTTGTTGATCATCCTGCGCCTTTTCTTGTTGTAACAGTAGAGGTGTCACGTCTCGGCGAGCAACGTCGCAGAGCAGAGGCAACACTTCGAGGCGCATGCGGTTGCGGGTGGCACGTGGCACGGCATTGCTGGCATCCTCCCGCCATGCCATCTGATGCTCGAGTAGGTAGTCACGCAGTTCCTGGCGTCGGGTGGAAAGCAAAGGCCGGATCACTTCCAACTTTTGTGAGCCGATCGAAAGGTGTTGTTTGGCGCTCATGCCTTTGAGCCCGTGCGAGCCACGCACCAGATTCCATAGCATGGTTTCCGCCTGATCATCGGCATGGTGGGCGAGCAGCAAACGCGGGCATCTGTGCTCGCGGGCGACGCTGGCAAAAAATTCGTGGCGCAGATGACGAGCCGCCGTTTCGATGGATTCGCCTCGCTCGGTGGCCATTTTTTTCACGTCGATCCGGGTGCTGCAATAAGGCAGTGCGAGTTTCCGGCATAGGACCTCCACAAATCTCGCGTCCGCGGTCGAGTCTTTTCCGCGGAGTCGATGATCGACATGGCAGATGATGAGACGTTTCACGCCCGCTTCCAGCAGAAGATGCACCAACGCCACGGAATCCGCGCCGCCTGAGACGCCCACGAGATATCGGCGTCGCGGGGATAGCTGTTCGAAGAGGATTTTGCGGGTGGGTAAGGGCACAACGCCAAGGTATCGCCGAGCGATTCTTTTGGCAATGCGTGACTTATGCGGGATTCCCATGGGAGCGCGGACTTCAGTCCGCTTTTGCGTGAGAGGGAAGCGGACTGAAGTCAGCGCTCGAGGCCCATCGAATCTTTCGAGGGTTGCATTTCTGTGATGAAAAGACAAAGTTCGCTCATGTCTTTTGCGTTACATGATCGCTTGGCACGCGGCTCCTTTGATCTCGGTGTGCATGGCATCTGTCGTGTGCTGCTGAAGGATCAAGCTCATTTCCCGTGGATTCTGTTAGTGCCGGAAGTGGATGCATCTGTGACCGAACTGCACCAGCTTTCGTCCGCGCAATTTCAGTCCGTATGCGAGAGCATGCGGCTTTTTTCCGCAGGCATGGCGGAGTGGCCGGGGGTGGAAAAGGTCAACGTCGCCGCGATCGGCAACCAGGTATCCCAGTTGCACATTCATATCGTCGGTCGCCATCAGGCGGATATCGCTTGGCCCGGCGTGGTGTGGTCGTGCGCGGAGAAAAAAAACTACGGTGCCGATGAAGTCACCGCACACCGGCAACGCATCCTCGGTTGGATGGGTGCTAACAGCTGAGCAGGCAGCGCAAGGAAGCGAGCGCATACAGAGCTGCCGTTTCGCTGCGTAGCACAAGGGATCCGAGAGCTGCGGGGCGATAACCGGCATCCAGAGCCCATTGCGTTTCTTCGTTGGAAAAATCGCCCTCTGGGCCGATCATGATCGTGATCTCCTCTTCGGTCGCCAGCTCATCGATCACTTGTTTCAGAGGAAGGGCTCCCGGTGCCAGCGAGGCGATGATGCGGCCTCCCGCGCGCGGTTGTGAAAGAAATATTCGGCCATCCACAGGGGGCTCGACCTGAGGCATGCGGTTTTGCCCGCATTGTTTGCAGGCTTCCAGCGCGACCTTCTGCCATTTTTCGGATTTTTTGATCGCCTCGGATGCATCGTATTTAACGATGGTATAGCGGGTGACGAGTGGGATGATCCGCGAGACGCCGAGTTCCACGGCTTTTTCTATGATCCAATCCATCGTCTTCCCCTTGGGCACGGCCTGGGCCAAGGTAATGATGGGGCGTGGCGTATCATCCAGTATTTCCTCGCCCAATTCGATTGCGACGGCGTTTTTGCTGACTTGGCGAATGGTTGCCTTCGCCGAGCGACCGCAACCATCGAAAACGGTGATGTCATCACCTGTCGAAAGACGCAGCACTTGCGAACAATGACGGGACTCCTCCTCCTCCAACCGGGCGATGGTTTGCCATGCTGCGGGAGGAAGATGGAATCTCGCCATGATCGAATTCGTTATCTGTCGAAAAACCTCTTCGCCTTAGCAAAGAAGCTTTCCTCCATCGGTTTGTTTTTCTCGCCGATCGATTCCCCGAAAGCGCGGAGTTTTTCCTGCTGTTCGCCATTCAGCTTGGTGGGCACTTCGACCTGCACAGACACGTGCAAATCACCGCGACGTCCGCCACTGAGGTTGGACATACCTTTTTCCTTCAGGCGGAAGACGGTGCCGCCTTGAGTGCCTGCGGGAATTTTGATCGAGGCCTGACCGTCGAGTGTGGGCACTTGGGTCTCGCCACCGAGGGCCGCTGTGACAAACGAAATCGGCACTTCGCAGATGAGGTCATTGCCATCGCGTTCGAAGAAATCGTGTTTCTTGATGATGAGGAATACGTAAAGATCACCAGAGGGGCCACCGCGCAGTCCCGCATCGCCATGTCCCGTGGAGCGTAGGCGCGTACCAGTATCGACACCCGCTGGAATGCGGATCTTGATGCTGGTTTCCTTCTGCACGCGGCCCTCGCCACGGCAGGAATCGCAGGGATCCGAGATCAGATCGCCGGTGCCATGGCAGGTGGGGCACTCGCTTTGTTGCACAAAGATGCCGGCCGAGCGGGTCACCACACCGCGACCGCCGCAAGTGTGGCATTTTTTTGTGCCACTACCGCTTTTCGAACCTGTGGTGCCGCAGCTCTCGCAGGAAACGTAGCGCTCGATCAGCAATTCCTTTTCCACCCCGCGCGCGGCTTCTTCTAACGAAAGTTCCAGATCGTAGCGCAAATCGCTACCGCGTTGTTTGCCGCTCTTGCGCCGTGCACCACCACCTCCGAACATGTCTTCGAAGCCTCCGCCAAATGCGCCGCCGAAAACTTCGCGGAACAAGTCCATCGGGTCATGGAAGCCGCCACCGCCACCACCACCGCCGCCCGGACCACTGAAGGCTTGGTGACCGTAGCGGTCATATGCCGCGCGTTTGTCCTCATTGCTGAGCACATCGTAAGCTTCGCCCAGCTCTTTGAATTTTTCCTCAGCCGCCTTGTCGCCTTGATTCTTATCGGGATGCCACTGCATCGCCAATTTCCGATAGGCTTTTTTGATCTCATCGGCACTGGCCGATTTGCCCACGCCGAGGATGTCGTAATAGTCGCGTTTTTCCGCCATGTCGTGTTATTGGGCTGATTCTTCTTGAGCTTTGGCCACCACCACATTCGCCGGGCGCAACAGACGGTCGCGCAGACGGAAACCGCGGCGCAACACACGAACGACGGTGCCCGGTGCATGTTCGGCGCTCACTTCTTCGCTCACGGCCTCGTGCATGTTGGGATCGAAAGCCGCATGCAGTGCGACGATTTCCTCCACACCTTGCTGAGAGAGAAATTCATTGAACTGCTTGCGCACCATATCCATGCCGATGTAGATCATCGAGCTGGTATCACTGGCAGCTGCCATCATCCCCATTTCGAAATTATCGAGGATGGGGATGAGCTGTTCTAACAAATCCTGGTTGCCAAAACGTACAGCTTCCTCGCGTTCGCGTGCGACGCGCTTGCGGAAATTGTCGAAATCCGCTGCCGTGCGCAAGGCGAGATCGCGCCAGCGCGCGACTTCCTCAGCCATGGCCTGTGCTTGATCGCCAGCGTCCATTTCTTCGGCAGAGGCCACGTTAGGATCCTCTGGTTGTTCTGTTTCTGTGCTCTGATTCTCGTTCATACGCCCGTTTCTTTACTCATGAAAAGCGATTCGTCAACTGCGGAGTCATGCTTGCGCGGGGTGCAGCAGGTTCCACGCACTGACAAGGGCTCGTAAGCCGGCCATTTCGATGGAATTGTCAATGCCCGCTCCCCACAACAAACGCCCGTCGTCCGACTGAAGTTGGACATAGGCCGCTGCACTGGCATCCGATCCACCGCGCACCGCATGCGAGCGGTAATCCGTCACTTTGAAGTCCTTCAGCCCGGCTCCCTCCAGCGCGTGCACAAAGGCATTGATCGGTCCATTGCCGCGACCGATGATTTCCTTCGACTTAGATTCGTGCACGATGGTCGCCCGGCACTCGACCACGCCGCGTTCATCGGTAAGGTGAATGAGTTCATATTCGGTAACATCGAGTGGATGGGAGACATTGGCAAAGTGTTGATGAAACGCCTCGCCGATCTCGTCGGCAGACATTTCTCGACCCCACTGGTCGGCCAGATCATAAATGAACTTCCCTACCTGCGGGTGCATGGTTTTCGGCAGGTCCAGACCATGTTCGCGATCGAGAATGTAAGCCACACCGCCTTTGCCTGATTGCGAGTTGATTCGGATGATCGCCTCGTAGCTGCGGCCTATGTCCTGCGGATCTATCGTCAGGTAAGGCACCGCCCAAGAAATGACTTCCGAGTGGGACGCACATTCCTGATCGCGGCGGTCGAGACCTTTTTTGATGGCGTCCTGATGCGATCCCGAAAATGCGGTGAAGACCAACTCGCCTGCGTATGGCTGACGCTCCGGCACGACCAGACGGCAGCAGCGTTCGTATACCTCGCGCACGGATGCCAGATCAGAAAAGTCCAATCCTGTCTCCAAGCCGTGGCTGTTCATGTTCAGCGCGACCGTTACGATATCGAGGTTGCCGGTCCTCTCGCCATTGCCAAACAGCGTGCCTTCCACGCGGTCCGCACCGGCTAACAAACCGAGCTCGGTGGATGCTGTGCCGGTGCCGCGGTCGTTGTGTGTGTGAAGGGAAATGATCACACGATCGCGATCGCGGATGTTACGGCACATCCATTCGATCTGATCCGCATGAACGTTGGGCAAGCACCACTCGACGGTATTTGGCAAATTGAGAATCACTTTTTTCTGGGGCGTGGGTTGCCAGACATCCATCACCGCATGACAGCACTCCAGTGCAAAATCGAGCTCGGTATCGCTGAAGCTTTCCGGCGAATATTGAAAAGTCCACTCGGTCTCGGGAGCCAACGCGGCATATTGTTTCACCCACTGCGCTCCCTGCACGGCGATCGCACGGGTCTCCTCACGCGAGGCATTGTGAAAAGTCACCCTGCGCTGCAATGTGCTGGTGGGATTGTAGAGGTGCACGATCGCTTGCTTCACGCCTTGGAGACTCTCGTAACTGCGCTGAATCAAATGCTCACGCGCCTGCACCAGCACTTGGATCGTGACATCGGCAGGAATGCGGTTTTCCTCGATCAATCGGCGCACGAAATGAAATTCTGTGTCGGACGCCGAGGGAAAGCCCACCTCGATCTGCTTGAATCCGATCCGCACCAGTAGATCGAAATACTCGAGTTTTTCCTCGATCGACATCGGCGTCGGCAGCGCTTGATTGCCATCGCGTAGGTCCACCGAGCACCAAATCGGAGCTTGCGTGATGGATTGATCCGGCCAAGTCCGGTCCGGCAACGAAACCGGAGGAAATGGTCGATATTTGGCGATGGATGAAGGCTTCATGACAGGAGTCGAAGGGTAGCGAGAGCGATGTTTCTGTCAAGAATTGTGATCACTGGAAAACAGTCGTGCCAAAAAGCGTTAGAGTATCGTTTTGCGCCGATGAATCGCACGTTTTATCGCATATGTGTTGCGTTAGTTTTGAACTATGTCATGCTCCACTCATGAAAACACTGTGTTTCTGGTTATGCATGTCACTTTGCGTATCGGCTCAGATCAAAGCTGTAACCTTGCATCCGTTGCTTACGAATCTGTTGCAAAACATCGGAGGTGAACATGTGACCATCATTGACTTGATCGGCAAAACCGGAGATCCCCATCATTTCGAACCGGATGCCCAGCTGTTGAAATCCACTGCGGGAGTGAAATTGTATTTTGTCTCTGGCAAGGGACTGGAGCCCTACTTGCCCACGTTGAGAAACATCGTCGGCGCGAGCGCCAAGGTGGTGGAGGTTGGTGCTACCTTGCCATCGCGGGAGGGTTCATGCTCGCATTCCGAGCATGAACATGCAGGAGAGCATCATCATGGGGTCGATCCCCATTGGTGGCATTCGATCGAAAATTTCCGCCGTGCGACTCAAGTCGTATTGGCCGAACTGATTTTGGCTGATCCCGAGCACAAGGTGGCCTTTGAAAAAAATGCCGCGCAATACCGCCTCCGCCTCGAGGAACTCGATCGCTGGGCGCGAAGAGAAATCGCAAAAATTCCCAAAGAAAACCGCCATCTCGCCACAGCTCATGATGCTTTCGGCTATCTTTGCGATGACTATCATTTCACCGCTTTTCCTGTGCAGGGGATCAACCGCGAACAAACACCAGCGACTACGGAATTGGCGGCCTTGGTCAAGGCACTGAAGGACCATCACGTCGTAGCGATTTTTCCAGAAAAGGAGTCCAACCCCAAGATCCTCGAAACACTGACCAAAGACAGCGGCATCGTTTTGGCGGAACCATTGATCGCTGATGGCACCAACGTCGATAGCTACGAAGACATGATGCACCGCAACATTGGCGCGATCGTGAAAGTTCTCGCTCCCGCGCGCTGATGCTGATGGCACTACGGTCTCTCGAGAATTTCCACCTCGTAGCCGTCTGGATCGGTAACAAAGGCCATTCTTTTCTCGTTCTGAAGAAACTTTTCTCGCCATCCTGTGGGCCAGATCTCGATCCCTGATTTTTCCAATTGATCACAATACGCAATGATATCCGGCACGCCGAGACAAGTATGCATGAGATCCTCAGGACAACGGGCATCGTATTCTGGGGAATAACATAGTTCCAAAAAAACGTCGTTTCCGGGAAGTTCCAAAAATGCCAATTGATTGCCTTGGGGCGAGGCTTTTTTCACACCCTCTTGGTAGCCGAGTTTTTTGTAAAAGGAAATGGAGGCTTCGATGTCCTTGACGCGAATGCGGGTGTGAAGAAAGCGGATCATGAGCGAATCTACTTCGGGTTCATTTGGTTCGCAAGCAAGAGATGAGGGAAAAGTATGTTCAAATGAGCATTTGGAGTTGGCATCACTCTTATTTGCGATCATTCTACCACACCGTCATGCCCGAAGTGCCGCCGCATTTGTCCGCTTCCTACCTGTTAGAAAAATCTTCTTTTCTGACACAGAAGGAAATTGCCTCGCTCAAGGCCGCGGGCTTTTCGACCTACGGTGATCTGATCATGCATCTGCCGAAGCGTCATGAGGACAGGAGAAGTTTCGATGCTTTTCCTGCGATGCCTACGATTCACGCAGTTTGTTTGCGCGGCATGGTGATCGATGCGCGCGCCATGCGGTTTTCGTCCTCATACGCCGCCTACGAAGCGGTGATTCTCAACGGCGCGGGTGGGGTGTTTGGATCTAACAAAATCACATGCCGATGGTTCAACATGCCGTTTCTCTCGAAAATGCTGGCCGCAGGACATGAGGTGATCGTCTTCGGTAAGGTGAAGGATTTCAAAGGCAAGATGGTGATCGATCATCCGGAGTTCGAGATCATGCGTGACGATGAAACCGAGTCCATCCACGTCGGGCGTATCGTGCCGATTTACAAAAACATCAGTGGTATAGCGCAACGCCGCCTGCGTGACATCATGCACTTCTTGTTGCAGCGCCTCGATCCCGCAAGTGTGGTCCATGCTTACGATGTGGCTTCCGGAAGATCGCGTTTCGACGACCTGCGCGCCGTGCATTTTCCTGATTCTTTGGAAGCCGCTCACGCGGCAAGACGGCGATTCGCGTTGGAGGAATTTTTCATCCTGCAACTCAACGTGGTCTGGCGCAGAACCCGTCATCTCGATCATGCCGGTCGCGTGTTAGGCACGAAAACCACCTTGCTCAAAGCGTTTTACGCATCCTTGCCCTTCGATCTGACCCATGCGCAGAAGCGCTCGATCAAGGAAATTCTGGCGGATATGCGCAGTCCGCGTCCGATGAACCGGTTGTTACAAGGTGATGTGGGCTCGGGTAAGACCTTTGTCGCGATGGCCTCGATGCTGCTAGCTATCGATTCCGGATGCCAGGCTGCATTGATGGCACCCACCCAGATTCTTGCCGAGCAACATTATCTCACATTTCAGAAATGGCTGTCACCCTTAGGCATGCGAATTTCGCTGCGCACGGGGACTCGCGAGGAGCAATCCCACACCATGAAGGAAGGCCGCGCGCAAATCATCATCGGTACGCATGCTTTGCTTTATGACGCCAGTGCTTTCCCCGACCTAGGATTTGTGGTCATCGATGAACAACACAAATTTGGTGTCTCCCAGCGGGCACGTTTGATTTCTCATGGGGTCAAACCTGATGTCCTCGTGATGACAGCCACGCCGATTCCGCGCACGCTGACACTCACGCTCTACGGGGACCTTGATGTTTCCGTGCTCGATGAGCGCCCGGCGAACCGAGGTAAAGTCGTCACCGCCCTGCGCAAGGACCCGAAGGTCTCAGACATCACCGCTTTCCTGAAGCAGCACATGCAGGAAGGACGACAAGTGTATCTGGTTTATCCGCTCGTAGAAGAATCGGAAAACATCAAAGCAGAATCCGCCACCGAGGCCTTTGAGAAATGGCAGAAGCGACTGAAACCTCATCGCGTTGCATTGCTCCATGGAAAAATGAGCGGCGAGGAAAAAGAGCAGACCATGAAGGCTTTTCGCGAGGGTGAAACCCAAGCACTGATCGCCACCAGCGTCATCGAAGTGGGAGTCGATGTGCCCAATGCCAACATCATGATCATCCATCACGCCGAACGTTTCGGCCTAGCGCAGTTGCACCAATTGCGCGGTCGCATCGGTCGCGGCGAACACAAGTCCTATTGCATTTTGTTGACCGATTCGAAGCAGCCCGAAGCGCTCGAAAAACTGCAAGCACTCGTCGATAGCATCGACGGCTTTGTGATAGCAGAAGTCGATCTGCGACTGCGCGGACCGGGCGATGTGTTGGGCACCGCGCAAAGCGGTATGGCTGACCTGAAATTTGCCGATTTTCTGGCAGATCCCACCTTGCTCAGGGAGGCCCGAAGTCTTGCAGATGCGGTGATGGCGGCCGATCCTCTCTTGGATAACACCCACGCTGCGCTGCGGCCGTGGATCATGGATCAACTTGCCCTGACCGAGCCGCGTGACTGAGCTCTACGCGTCCTACCTGCTCCGTAAGCTACTGTTCCGATAGACCATGGGTTGATCTAGCGTATCATCATGGATGATGAACCGATCTGCAATTCACTCCCGTCGTCAATTTCTCGGTAGCCTTGCCGCCACGATGGTGATGGCTCCCATGATACTGCGTGCCGCACCCCGACGCGAGAGGCTGCAAATCGCCTTCATCGGCTATGGGAAACGTGCTTACGGAGTGATGAACCATGCGCTGGGACAAAAGGATGTGCGCATCGTGGCGGTTTGTGATGTCGAGGGCACGCGCCGCGCCAAGGCGCAGGAAGTGGTCGAGAAACGCTATGCTGAGGATAGGAAATCCGGTGCCTACCAAGGTTGCCGCTCTTATGTCGATTATCGTGAGATGTTCGAGAAGGAAGACCTCGATGGAGTGGTCATCATGACTCCAGATCATCTGCACGTTCATCCCGCGCTGCTGGCGGCAAATCATAAGATCGATATTTATTGTGAGAAACCGTTGACGCACCATATACAAGAAGGTCGATTGCTCGTATCCACGGTGGCGAAGAATCAGGTGATTTTCCAAACGGGCAGTCAGCAACGCAGCGAGTTTGGTGGTAGGTTTCGCACGGCGGTAGAAATGATTCATGCGGGGCGGATCGGGCAATTGAAGACGATTCGCGTGGGTGTGGGCTCGTCACCGATACGCTGCGATTTACCGCCTCAGCCCAAGCCTGATAACGTGAACTGGGACTTGTGGTTGGGACCCGCTCCTTGGCGCGAATATCACGAGGATCTCTGTCCCAAAGGACTTCACAGTCATTATCCTGCATTCCGCAAGTATGAGGAATACGCCGGTGGCATGCTGGCGGACATGGGGGCTCATCATTTTGACATTGCGCAATGGGCGATGGGAATGGACACCAGTGGTCCAGTGAAAATCGAACCACCCGCGCAGGGCGATAGTGGTCTGAAGTTCACGTATGCGAATGGCACCGAAATGCATCACGGTGGCCCCGGTGGATGCACCTTTGAGGGCAGCGAAGGCTCCATCTCTGTGGATCGCACTGTTCTGAAAAGCAGCAAACCAGACATCCTTCTTCCCTTGGATGCTGGAGCGAAACGTTTCACCTCACCCGCTGATCACTTTCGCGATTGGATCGATTGCATGAAATCTCGCAAATCTCCCATCTGCACGGCGGAAACAGGTCATCGCTCGGCGACCGTCTGCCATCTTGCTAACATCGCCTATAAACTCCGACGCCCCTTGATCTGGGATCCGGTCAACGAGAGATTCAAGGACGATGCCGATGCGAATGCACTTACCACCCGCACCAACCGCAGCGGCTGGGAGTATGTGTGATCCTTCATGACTTTTTACAGAGCTGCCCGGAGGCGTTTGCTCTGTAGATTGCTGAGTTGAATCGGCTCCTTGGCACCCTTAAGATGGAGCTCCCAAGTGAGGAGATTTTTTTTCACCATCTTGGCCACGGATTGAGTGTTTACTAGCAGGCTGCGACTGACTTTGGAAAAGAGACCCGCTGGCAGTTTGCTCTCCCAGAGGGATAAGGTCTGTTTCATCATGAGGTTTTTACCTTCATGGAGGAGTATCCGTGTGTAGTCGCCATGGGCCTCAATGGCGTTGATTTCCCCTACTTTCACCATCATCGAAAGAGATTTATCTCGAAGCAATACGAGGTCCTCTACGGCAAGCCGTTCTCCTGCTTTGGCGACCGGATGAGGGACTCCCGTTTCAGCGATCCGCGGCTTGGAAAGGCGGAGGATCGTCTTAGCTAGCCTCGCTGCGCTGACCGGCTTGGTGAGATAGTCTAAGGCGTTTGCCTCGAATGCTCGGATGGCATACTCGTCATAGGCGGTGACAAAGACAACCGCCGGCTGCGGTATGAGATTCTCAAGAGTAGGCAGAAGGGCGAAGCCATTTTTTTTGGGCATCTGGATATCGAGAAAAATCAAGTCCGGCTTGAGTGTTTGCACGAGATCGTTTGCCGAGTTGACATCTTCCGCCTCACCCACGATCTCGAGCTCGGGATGGGATTGGAGCCGGTTGGTGAGTTGGACTCTGGCCGTGGGCTCGTCATCCACCAGAATGACGCGGAAACGCGGTGTCGAAGCCAGGGTTGGAGTATTCGTATTCATGGCTTTAGAAGGTGGAGCGTCCCTTTGCCGCGACAACGATCGGAAGCGTCACGCGTGCCCGCACCCGGCCTGAGACGTTTTCATAGGTCAGCGAAGCGCGGTTGCCATAGATCAGTTGGATGCGTCGGCGGAGATTGCTGATTCCAATACCCGTTCCGTTGTTTTTTTCACGAGATGTTGCGGAAGCGGGCTCTACCCACGATCCTGTATTCTCCACCGTGAGATGGAGTTCTCCTGCAGCGAATTGTGTCTGGATAAGGATCGAGAGTGGCATTGGGCTGGTCTGCTGGCCATACTTGATCGCATTTTCGAGCAGTGGTTGCACCAGATGCCTGGGAGTTTTCAAGGAGCGTGTTTCTTGATTCGCATCGATTCGGCATACCAGATTCGCGCCGAACCGGACCTTTTCCACATGGAGATAGTTATCCAGAGCGTTCAGCTCCTCTCCCAGAGGAGCCTGATCTTCATCACTCTTGCTCAGCGAGAAGCGGAGATAATCAGCCAGTGACTGGGTGAGCGTCTCCACTTTGTCTTTGTCATTGCTCACCGCCATGACTGCGGTGAGCGCGTTGAAGAGGAAGTGAGGCTGCATCTGGTATCTGAGAAGAGCAAGTTCGCTTTTCTGCTGGCGACGATTCAGCTCAACAGAATCAAAAAAGAGCGAGCCGGCGAAATAGAAACCGATCCAAAATGCTAAAAAGAATAGATCCGTATAGAATCCCAGCACCATCACGCTGGTTCCTATCGAAAGAGTGGTTGTCAGTGACTCGAAGTGCTCTCGCAGAAAGGGAATCTGAGTGGTGAGGAGAATTTCAATTGCTGTGCAAGAGAGTGAAATCCCGAGAAGTAACGTGGCCATTCGCAGGGGATGCCATTTCCTCGAATGAATCCGAATAAACAGCGGGTGAAGGAAACTGGTGATCAGAAATCCGTAGGCTGACTTGAGGAGAGTCCATTCCAGGAGCAACCATTCTGATCCGATTAAGATGATTCCCGCAGCGATCAGTAGGCATATGGCAATTCCCTGCAGAATCGTGTAAGCAGCCCAGTAGACGATCTGCAGTTTCCAAAAGTAGGGAGACTTACTGCTCTCAGCCCCACGATCATCCAAATGTTGATGTATCATCATCGGTCTCCTTGGCGTTCTGCATTCATGTCAGATCGTGTAAGCAACTAAACGATTCGTTGCTCGACTCACAAGAAGAAAATCCCGCACGAGTTGCTAAAACGAGATGGAAAGCGACCTTCCATGCGATTCATCGACGATTTCAAGCGATTCGTCGAATCTCCATTGCAAAGATCCTTATAATGGAAAATTTACTGCATCTAAAATTTTAAGCACAAACAAACTATCACTGAAAAAATCAATGTTCTCTAACAAGGTTAGTCATGGAATCTGTCTCACGTTTGTCCTGCATTGCCTATGCAACCTGCTTTTGGCCATGGGTATCGCCCGTGCTTTCCCGCCCGCGCCCTACTACACTCTCTACGGCGTGGTGCGCGACCAAGTCGGTCAGACTGTCACCGCTCAGGGCGCGCAGGTGATACTGCTGAAAGGCGGTGTCGAGGTCGGCCGCACTCCGATCACCTCGAGCCGGACCGATCAGAGTTACGAGCTCAACGTTCGAATCGACCAAAACCGAAGCGGCACGATTTTCTATACAGAAAAAGCAATAGCGGCTCAGGGTCTATTTAGCCTTGTAGTCTCCATGAACGGCGAGCTGTTTTATCCGATCGAAGTCTCCGGCAACCTCACTGCAGGTAAGGGGGGCGAACGCGTGAAGCTGGACCTCACGCTCGGTGAGGACAAGGACAAGGATGGCCTCCCCGATACTTGGGAGGCTTGGCAGCTCTATCAGGCCGGGCTTTATCCGGATGAGAATGGCAACTGGGATCTCAGCCTGCTCGACAAGAACGGCGACTTCGATCAAGATGGCCAGAGTAATCTGCTGGAATACATTGCCGGCACCTTCGCGGGCGATGCCACCGAGACCTTCGGGCTGACCATCAAGGAAAAACGGCCGCAGAGCGTGCGCTTCGAGTTCTACGGCATCACCGGGAAAGTTTATACGATTGAGAGCACGCTGGACATGAAGACCTGGACGCGGGTGGCATTCTCCGTGGGGGCTCCCAGCACCGAGGTGAACGGCTATCAGGCTACGAGTGTGGGGATTGTCTCCGTATTCACGGCGCCGCGCTCCAGCACCTCCGAATTCTACCGCCTATCCGTCCGATGAAAAAACTTCTCCTTGCCCTCGTTTCGCTTCTTTTCGCCGCCACGGCAAACGCGCAGTGGAAAACCACGACCTATTCGCTCAAAGGTGGTTGGAACTCGATCTATCTGCATGGCGATGCGAACCATGCTACTCTTGATAGCCTACTGCCAGCTTCCGTGTTGGAAGTTTGGCGCTGGAACCCCAATCCCAATCAGGTCGGGTTTACCGAATCGCCGCTGATTCCTTCGTCTGGCACCTCGGAGTGGAGTGTTTGGAAACGCGGCATGCCTGCCGAAAGCAACCTCACGCAGCTCATCGGCCAGATGGCGTATTTGGTGAAATGCAGCGGCACCAGTTCTGACACCTACAGCGTGCCGATCAAGCAGTCGCCACAACTGCCAGCCAATAGCTGGGTTCGTAATGGAGCCAACTTGCTCGGCTTTCCCACTTATAAAAACGGCAGCAATTACCCGACGATGTTGTCCTACTTTGCTACCTTCCCCGCGGCGATCGCAGCCAATGCCAAAATTTATAAATATGTTGGCGGCGATCTGGGTCCCGGCAATCCGCTGCAGGTATTCTCCACCGCCTCGGAGCGTCTCGATCCGAACCAGGCCTATTGGTTTTCCGCCGAAGTCACGGGTGACTTTTACGCACCATTGGAAATCAGCCCTAGCACCAGTGGCGGTCTTCATTTTGGCCGCGGCCTCTCGGACCTCAAGCTGCGCATCCGCAACCGTACGACCGCGCCGGTCAGCGTCACCCTTACCCCCACGGCCAGTGAGGCGGAACCTGCTTTTCAAACCCCCATTGCTGGTTCGGTTTCACTGACGCGCCGCACCTTTAACGCGGCCACGGCCACGTGGAGCGAGGTGTCCTTCAGCGCAGCGGCCACCGAAGTGATTTCACCGCAGTCTACCTTGGAGCTGAGTTTTGGAATAAACCGTAATACGATGACGGGGCCGGTGGGGGCGTTATACGCCTCGCTGCTGCGGATCACAGAAAGCTCGAGTTTGATGGATGTTTATCTGCCTGTCAGCGCGAAAAAAGATTCGCTCGCTGGCTTGTGGGTGGGAGACATTAGCTTAAACAGAGTCAGCAACAAAGTATCCAACCCCGCCAGCGCCACCGCGACCTTGACCAACGGGGTGGTTACCGGCTTGAGGCTGGAGGGATCGGGCGGTTCGGGCTACACCTCGCCCCCCGCAGTCACCATCACCGCGCCAGCGAACAACGCTATGAAGATGGCGACCGCGACAGCAGCGGTCAACTCCTCGACTCGGGTGGTGAGTTCGATCACACTGGTGGACAGTGGATTCGGCTATCCAACCGCCCCGCAGGTGACGCTTAGCGAGCCTACACCTTCGGTTGCGGCGGAGGCCACCGCTGTCCTGTCGGCGGGAACAGTGGCCTCTTTGACACGAAGCTCCGACGGTTCCGCGTATCGGACCGCGCCGACGATCACCATCAGTGCACCCGCTTCCAGCAGCCACGCCACCGCAACGGCTCGACTGACGGGAAAAAGCGTGGGTGCTATCGAAGTAAATAATGCTGGTGGATACTACTCGTCGGCTCCTACGGTGGGGATCGCCGCGCCGCCTGCAAGGGTGAGAGCCACCGCCACACTCGGTGGCACTGCGGCTAACTGGACAATTTCCAGGGCTACTGCCGGCACAGGTTATGCCACGGTGCCAGCGGTGACGGTTTCTGGCGGCACGGGCAGCGGCGCGACGGCCACCGCCAGTCTCGGACTGACGGCGGACAGTTTTTCAATCACTCCGGGAACCATGAGTTATTCGGTGGCGCCAACCGTCACCATCACTGGCGGCGGCGGCACGGGTGCCACCGCCACGGCGGTTCTTACCGGCGGGTCGGTGACTAGCATTACCATCACCAACCCTGGATCGGGTTACACCACCGCACCCTCCCTCGGCTTCACTGGGGGAACGACCACCGGCGGCGATGTCGCGCCCAGTGCGGTGGGAAATGCCACTCAATTTACCGTCAGCACCGTGGTCAAGGGAGCGAACGGAACTTACTCAGTGATTCCGAGCACTGTTCTCATCGACGCACCACCCGCTGCGGTGCAAGCCACGGCGACGGCGTCGATCGCGAGCGGTATCGTTACGGGATTCACCGTGACCAATGGCGGGACCGGCTACACCAGTCCCCCCACGGTGAACCTCAGCGGCGGTGCTTTCGTCTCGCCTGTCACGGCGACGTTCACCGCCACCCTCTCCGGCGACAAGGTGAACGGCACCCCCCGAGGTAATGCTGGGGCCGGCTACATAACCCCGCCGACGGTGACCTTCTCGGCTCCCCCGGTCTCGGTGCAGGCGACCGCGACGGCGACAGTCAGCAACAATCGCGTAACGGGCTTTACTCTCACCAACGCGGGTTCAGGCTACTTTTCTTCGCCGACGGTGACCTTGGCAGCTCCGAGTCTTGGGGCGCAGTCGGCATCGGCAGTGGCCCAGGTGAGCAACGGTAGAGTGACGGGTTTCAGTATCATTACGGGCGGTAGCGGATATGGCTTGACTCCCAAGGTCACGATTGCCGCGCCGCCTGCCCAGACGGGGACGGCTACTCCCGGTCGTTTCAAGTTGCGCACATTGCTCCATGTGGCGGATGGCGGCGTGGCCAAACTGCTCTCCAAGGCCTATCTCGGTCCTTTGGCGGTGGCTCCAAATGATAGGGGAATCGCCACTTCACAGAGCTTATTGAAGCGGTCCGATCTAGCATCTTCGATACGTATTTCTGCAGCGCATTTGCCCACCGGGCAGGTGTTCCCGTGCAGCGGCAACGTCGCCAGCGGCAGCAGCTTGGCCTGCACCATTTCGTTGCCTTACAACGATCCGACAAACCCCTTTGTCCACCCATTTCATCCAGATCACGACAACAAAGATGCCCGCTTCGAGCCGGTGGGTGCAGGGGTGGAAAGCTACACCGTGAACCGTGCTGCCACTTTTACTTTTACCAGCACGCCGCCATCCGGCGGGGTCGTTGCTGGCTGGGGTAGCAGTGTGATTGGAGGCACGTATCAGGAAATCATCACCGGCCTCCACAGCAGCTCAATCCAGCTGGATGGAACCTTCGAACTTCGCCGCGTTTCGGAAATCGGAACCCTCTCGGAGCAACCATAGAATCTAAAAGCAGACATTCCAATCAAAGCATCCACTCAAAAAAAGTAACCACTACCACCTCTCACACAACATTCTCCAAACCACCATGAAAACGACCTCTCGTATCCTCGCCTTCCTGCTCTTGTCTGGGGCATCGCTGATTGCCGCTGTTCCAGCCACCATCAACTACCAAGGCGTCGTCGCCGATTCCTCAGGGACTCTGCTCGGTGCGAGTGGGGCGATCAACCGCAAGGTCATCTTTCGGATTTTTGATGCCTCCACGGGCGGCAATCGCCTTTGGACGGAGGAGCAAACGGTGACGATTTACAAGGGCGAGTTTAGCGTGCTTCTGGGCGCGGGTACCACCGCCACCGGCACGGCTTCCTCAGAGACCCGCCCCGCGCTCGACACGGTTTTCACCGCAACTGCCACCAGCCGTTTCATCGAAATCATGGTGGACAACGGCGACTCCAGCATCACAGCGGGCGATACTCCGATCAGCCCACGCCAAGCGATTACCTCGGCAGCCTTCGCTTTCCGTTCTCAGGTGGCCGAATCGATCCTCAGCGGTTCCGACCTGACCATCACGCCCACATCCGGCACCGCATCCAACTATGGCCTCGGCTGGTATGGCAGCGGCCGGCAATGGAACGGGATCTCGGTTGATGGGCCGGTGCTCTATGGCAACAGCGGTGGTGTTTTAGGTTCCAACGCGAGTGGCAACCGCAATACCGCCTTGCTATGGGATGCGTCGGGTCGGGTCGGCATCGGTGCCATCGGTGACTTTCGGGACACGAACAAATTAGTGTTACAAGGGAATGATGCCAACACTCCCGCGCAACAGCTGATGATCCGTGGCAATTCCGACGCCAGTAAGCGGCTTCTCATCGGATTCGACACCACCAACAATCGCGCAACCCTCCAGTCCTACACCGCGACCAGCACCACGGGTTCCTTGTTGCTCAATCCCGTTAGCGGTCTGGTCGGCATTGGCACCAGTGCTCCCTCAGCTCGCCTCACTGTTGAAGGATCGATCAGTGCAACTGGCGCGGGCGGCTACATTTTTGGTACCGGGGGCGATGTCGACGGCGGCTTGTTCTCACCCGGCGACGGGATTGTAACTCTGAACACGAATGGTACTGAGCGCTTGAGAGTCAATGCTAGTGGTGTTGTGGGGATTGGTACCAATACGCCAAGTTCATGGGGAAAACTCCATGTCAATGGGGGCAATCTTCTTGTCCAAAGCACCACCAATCCAGCAGTGGGTTTGAGGGCGAACGATGCTACTGCGGACTATGTCCTTGTCTCGTCTGCAGGCTCTTATGCGACATCGTCAGCCGTCGGAGATTTGGTGATCGCGGCCAATTCAGGAAAGCTCCATCTGAGGTCCATCCTAACGGATCCCGCGCTGACGGTCTCCACCGATAACAAGGTCGGCATCGGCACGTCTACGCCAGGCGCCAAATTGCAAGTGGCGGGTTCATTTCAATCAGATGGGGATGCGACGTTGATGAGTCATCTCACCTTGGGAGGTAATATCTACATGCAAACACACGACGCGGCGCTGGTGGGCAAAAACTCTTTGGGTAACTCTGAGAATTGTTTATGGCCACGGGGAGCCAATAATGGTACTTACCTTAACTACGGCGTCGGTGGTCTTTTCATCCGTGACAATGGGAATAACTCTAAGATGCAAATAACCAATGATGGGATTGTCCAGATGGGAACGTGGGGGGTTTCTGCCAGGCTCTGTATTGGAAAAAAAACTCATAATCCCATTTATATCAGCGGCTACCTCGACACCAACGGTGGCCAATCGGGTGATTCAAACCATGCCCGCGACATGTCCATTTCGGCGGAAGGGATGATTGCTGCAGATATTGTCGCCGTTTTCTCGGATCTCCGGATCAAAACGGATCTTCATGTGAGCGATACGGCGAAGGATCTGGAAACTCTGAAAGGAATCGAAATTACCGATTACCATTACAAAGATAAGCTTGCTAGCGGTAAGGGTCCGCAGAAGAAGGTGATCGCTCAGCAGGTTGAGACGGTTTATCCGCAGGCGGTGGTCCAAACGACAGGCGTGGTGCCGGATCTCTTCCAGAAGGCGGTGGTGAAGGACGGCTGGGTGGAGCTTGCGACTGATCTCAAGAAAGGTGATCGGGTCAAACTCATCAGCAAGAAGGCTGAGTCGATTCGCGAGGTGCTGGAAATCCGCAACGGTGCCTTTCGCCCGGATGGCCAATTGGATGACGAGCAAGTGTTCGTTTACGGCCGCGAGGTCAAGGATTTCCGTACGGTGGACTACGATGCCATCTCGATGCTCAATGTATCCGCCACTCAGGAATTGGCCCGTAAGCTGGAGACCGTGCAGGCTGAGAATGCCATGCTGCGTCGCGAGATTGCGGAACATGGAAAGCGCGCCGCTGCTCAGGCGGATGCGGATGCGGCCCAGAATGCAAGACTCATCGCGCTTGAGAAACTGCTCAACGAGAAGGCGGGCGATCTCAAAACAGTCACGCATAAGGCCGGCAAGTAAAGATGGATTGATGGATGTCTGAGTCCAACCGCCCGCTTGTCGCACCCGTCGCTCCCTGAAGAATCGTAACTCACTGCAATGAATCCGCTCTCCCGCAATCTGACTTTCAACTTAATGCTTTTGGCGTTTGCTCCGCTGGCGCTGGCGCAGACTTTCACGCTGAACGTCTCGCAGCAGAACCGCTTGTATCATCCCTTCAATGGCGCGGGAACAGGAACCGTCGCGGCGACTGCCGCCACTGCTTTTGGCCCGCCCGGAAGCGCGAGCCTATCCATCAGTAACGCTGCTGCCTTGCCTGCCACACTTGGCAGCAACAACCAAGGCATGGGCCAGAGTGGCGGTTCGTCGCGGGCAAGCACGACCACCGCGCCCTATTACCCGAGCAATACCACCCGTGACCTCAGCACACCGGCGGGTACCACGCTGGTATTGCATAGTAGCACGTTTGGCGGTGTTTTCGCCTCAGGCCTACCTCGCTACATGATGGGTGATGAAATCAAGGCACCTCTCACCAGGGCGGATCTCATCACGGTAGCACCCGCCGGCTACTGGCGTCCGATGCCCGTGCAGCCCGGCGAGGGATTTTTAACAGCGGGGACTGTTCCCACGGTCACGATCCCTACCAGCACTGTCAACGTCACCTCCAGTAGCACGGACTCGCGCCTGGTGACGGTGGCGAGCGTGCCTGTAGCCTTGGTGAAGGGGGCTTTCTTGCTGGGGCAGCCGATCATCGACATTACGGGTACGACGGTGACTTTGGCGGATTTTGCCAACACCAATATCACGGGCAGCGTCGCCAGCACCATCACACCGGCGCTGAATTATTACTACAGTCCGCACGCTGAGAAGTGCTTTGCCTCTCAGCCTGGGCAGGTTAGCATCAGCTGGGTTTCTAATGTGGCCAGCGGCGGATTCTACGAAATCATGACCGAGACGTTCTCGGTGTCATCCACCTCAGCCAAGCCGATCCGGACGATTTACTGGAACCAGCGCGGATTCGACGCACCGCCAGTGACCATCACCGATCCCAACATCATGGCGGTGAATCCGGTTTTTAATTTATTCGTGCCCAAAGCCGTATCCAACGAGGTGGTCTCACCGGGTGATAGTCCGTCCGCACCGCCAATTTATAGCACGCTGAAATTCACCAAGGTGGGTGCGACAGCCCAATTGAGCGCCTACAACGTGGAAGGCCGGATCTTTGTCGAATACCTTGGCAAGGCACGGGTCGGCAATACCGTGTTCACTTACATCGGATCGGACATCGTAGAAATCGTGCGTCAGGCGGATACATCGTTCACCATGGTCAGTCTCGGCAAGGAGATCCTACCGCACGACGGCAGCTCGGGTGAGCTCATCGCCTCGCCGGTCAATAACGGTTCTACGACCGCTTACTACGCGGGCGTGACAAAAAGCGATGGCTCCACGAGTTATTATGCAGAGCGAGCCACTAGTAGCGCCAACGATCCCGATAATGGCAATCCCATCAGCGCCACGGCCTACAATGATGTCAAGTTTTATTGGCTCGAAAAGGGCGACTACGGGATCAACTGGCCGGTTTACAAGGATGCCTACTGGCTACGCTGGTCGCCAGATCTAACGGATTACACCTTTCAGACAGTGGATGCTGGAGGTAGCACGGCAGACACCGGTTTGAAATTCACCAGTGGATCTCTGCCGTCGATTGTGTATCAGGACGATCCCGCTGGGGCTGAGGCGAGTTTGGATGCGCTGACGCAATCCATCATCGTGAACCCTGGCGCTGATGGGCGAAACCGCAGCCTGCTGAAGTTCACCGCCGCGGGCACACCATGGTATGTGAACCTCTATACGCAGGCGGAAACGCGTGCCACCCAGCTGGCTACTTCCTTTAGGACGGACAACAACGTGACCACCGTTACTGTGGCCAGCACCGAGGGTCTTGAGGTGGGGATGCATGTTTCAGGCACTGGTTACTCCGGCACCATCGCAAGTATCATCGATGGGACTCGCTTCACACTCCATCAAGCGGTGTCGGCGGTTCTTCCGACGATTCCCAATCCGAGCTTTGAACAGTATTCGTTGGATCATTATTGGTATCAATCGTCTCAAGACATCCCCGGTTGGACATTTGTGGGGCAGCGCGGCGTGCAAAGGAGCAATGGGTTTGTTATGATGGAGAATAGTATTGTTCCGGACGGACAATTTGCGGTGTTTATGCAGAATACCGCTTCGGCAACGACAACTGTGACCGGACTCATCGCCGGTATGACCTACGAAATCCAGTTAAGCGTTGCCAGAAGACATCATAACATCAATGTGCCGTTACCTTACACGGTTTCTGTGGACGGCAGCATCAAGTTAAGTGAAACGTTGGTATATTCTGGCACTTCTGCTGTATTTTCAGCCAAATCGGTGTCATTTACGGCCACCGGATCCACCGCCAACCTAAGCATTTCCATCGCGCCAGTAGGCGATGCTACCCTACTGCTTGACAACTTGCACATTCGGTCAACCGCGACTTACACCGTGGAAAGCGATCAAACGGCGAGGATTGCGGAGACCACGGCGGCGACGGTGGGTGATCGCATCGCACCACCAAGTGGTCATGAGTTGGGAGGCTACATTTCGAGTGGAACCTGCTACTATCCCGCTGGGTATGTCGATCCCTTCACTCAAGGGATGGATGCCGCAAACAAGGGTGCAATTATTCCAGTCAATGCCAAGACGGGCAACAATACACTCACCGTGAGGTGGTTTAAGAAGGTGCCTGCGCCCTCATCGCAGTTTGGCGATTTTTACGTGCCTGGCAAAATCGGTCGCTACACGGTTTCCTACCCAACCAATCCAAGGCAGCTCGTCATCGCCCAAGGCGTGGGCACGGGTGATCTCACCGGTGCGGAGGCATTGGGCTCAGTTTATTATCAAAACGATTCGACCCAAATTGGTTACAATCCGAACGAAGAGCATGCGTTTATGCTCGGTGGCAGGGCCTATGCGTTGCGCGATGATCTCAATCTGACGACGGCGGGTGCGACCTACACCTCGGAGCCCTACCTGCTGCTGGCACATACCGACGCGGTTGACAAGCGGCCAGCGATGAAAGCCTACAAGGTCTCGAGAACCGACGCGACTTACACTTTCAACTACACCGCTACGGCAGGAACCTTGTTGGTGAAACCTTATCCCTTGCCACTGCTGCCTCTTGCGATGGTGGGCACGGGTGATGCGGCGACCGCCAAGGATCTTGAAATCGTCGGTTCCGACGCGCCGGTCAACACCGCGGTGCAGTCTGCGGACGCCTACAAAGGATTTACCTTCAAGGACCGCAAGGGCTTTACCTGGATACACCGGGGACCGCATGCGACAGGCACGCCGACCCTGACGATGAAACTTTATTACAAGAGCCAAGATGGGTTCTTCATCCCGGGAATGAGCACCCAACCGCCGGTGGGAACCATCCTGCCGTTCCTGCGCAATGCCGGACGCACGGGCCAATTGTTAACGACCAATTTGATTGACGCGAATCCCACGGGTGGTGCTGGTCAGATCGATGAGCCGCTGGCCATCACCTATACTCCATCCTGGCCGACGGCGGTGCCGGAGCTCGCTGTGGGAGAGTCCCTTACTCTCGCCAAGTATGGCCTGCCCCAGGTGCGCGGCCAAGCCAGCGCGCAAATTTATTATCAGGGGTCGGTTGCCAAGGATACCACCAACAGCGCCACCGCCAAAGCAAGTGTGACGCTGCATGACCCCACCCGCGAGAAGATCTACGCCCTCAGCGATAATGGTTTGGTCAGTCTGCCGACCTCCATTTCCACCACTAGCTACGAGGGTAAGACCTACTTCCAGGGGCTATCGCCATCGTTGCAAAAGCGCATTTACTTTGATCCGCTGCGTGGCGGCAAGGGAACGCTCGTTTTCAAGGGGGAATTCCACGACGCGATCGCGGGTGAAGACTACCTTGATCTCAATGTTCTCACCACCGCCGAGCTCGCCAAGCTCAAAGCGCTGGTGCCCGCAGGAAACAACGATAAAACCTCATGGGATGCCGCGCTCGATGGTCTAACGACGACGCTGGAAACCTTCATTGAAGACCCTGCCAAGCTTGGCACCTACAAGGTCGGCAGCACCGCCACGGTAGGTGGGACGGCCCTTGCGGAAATCACCAACCCGGACACGGCGGTCGATAGCTATGCGGTGACCGCCACCGGCAAAGGCACGGGATATGTGACGATGGTCTTTGGCAATGGCAACGCCTTCACTCCTGAGGGTGATCCAGTGCAAGTTAAGGTCTTCAAGGTGGCGGACCGCCTCTACACGGGCGATCTTAAGGTGGTGAGTTCCAGCAACCCGCTGGACGAGCAAGTGAGCATGCGCCACAGCGGCGACTTTGCCGCGAAGCCCGAGGAGTATGAATTCGATTGGCGGTGGACGACGGGCGCCGCGAGTGCGCCTGCGGTGTATCGCTCTGAGTTGCAAAGCAAGCTGGGTGCGGCTGCGACTTGGCAAATCTACTCCTGCCCCGGAGCCAGGTTGCCGACCGCCGCCCAATACGCTAGCATGCCCGCCAGTCGCGCAGTCACCTTGCCGCGCAGCGTGGAGATCCGGCCGGCAGCCAAGGTCGTTGGCGTTTACACCCCGACAAACGTGAATGGCACCACGGTCAGTTTGGCCAATACATCTGCCATTGAACCAGGGATGGTTGTCAGTGGCAATAGCTTGAACGGTTGGGCGACGGTGGTGAAGGTCATCAGCAACACGCAGATCCAACTTTCACAGGCCCCGAGTGACAGCACCTCGCAGATCTCTGTGGTTACGCCGACTTACAGCGATGAGGACGCGGCCCGTGGCTATCCCAGCGTGGTGTTGAAATCCATTTCAGGTGTCGATTTCACGTCGGGTGTCCCAGGCGACATTGTCTTCAGTGCTACCCTTGGAATTTATGACGGAATGGTTCTTTATGTGAACGGCAACGCTGCATTGGCCCACAACGCACCAACTACCGGGTTGGAGCAGATCAACGCGGGAACCGGGCTTTCTACCGCAGGCCTCTCCAAGCAGTTTAAAATCGCACCGAGCTTTTTCACCAAAGGTGCGAATACCATCGAAGTGGCGCTTTACACCACGGCTGATGTCAACTCGACCAGTTCGGTCCAGTTTTGGATCGAGGCCGCTACCGAGACCGACATGGTCTCCAGCGGCGGCAGCGTGTGGCAAATCCCGAGCGACCCAAATGGAGTGCTAAGCAACAGCGCGATCATCGGCGGCGAGGTCACCAATCCGTTCGGTGGCCCTCCGTTTGTGCTCAATGACCGCTGGTTCACCGTGCGCTATCGTCCCAAGGCCAGTGCGGGCAATGTGCTCGGATCAACCGATTGGTCGCGCTGGATGCCCGCGCAGTTCAACGAGGGCTGGATCAAGCGCGTGCTCGCCGGGATCAATCCGTTCTCCCAGCGCGTGACCGATCTTTATAACAATGCGGTCAACACTGACGTAAGCGTGGTCACGCAGGCTGGCAAGCGTTGGGAAGGCGACATCGCTCTGACCATGGACAACATGGATGATGTTGGGTTAATCGAAATTTATGAGACGGTTCTCAATCGTGCCAAGGGCATGAGCATCGATGCCAACACCAATGATCCGGACACCAACAACGCCTTGATTCTCGCCGCTGGTTACCTCAACGATCTTTACATGATTCTCGGCAACGAGGCATATTCTGATGCAGCGAATCCTACGATCTCGCTCGATGACGGGTCGGTCAACACCAGTCGTTTCAGCTTTGAGGGTCAGGTCGCTAGCTCGATCGATGAGGAACTTGCGCTGCTGCGTGGTCGCGACGACAGCGTGAGCCCAGGGGTGGTGACCGCTCCCGCTTACAATCGCCTTTACTGGAACTACACCGGTGGCATCAACAGCGGCGAGTCACTCTACGCCACCAATTATAACATCAAGGAGAAATCCGGCAGCAGCACGGCCAATGGCGTGATTGATGAGTCCGACGCGCAGTGGATGTTCCCCCAAGGTCATGGCGACGCCTACGGACATTTCCTCACGGCGTTGACTGGCTACTACCGCTTGCTGAATAATTCCAATTTCACTTGGACGCCGCGTGCCGAGGCGGTCACGGTGATGGGTCAAGCGGTGACCATCGACTATCGGGACGAGCGCAAGTTCGCCGCGACGGCCGTCAGTCTAGCCCGCACCTCGCAGCAAGTTTGCGAGCTGGTTTACCGCAAAAACTACGAGGACGATGCCGCCGGCGGGTGGGAGCATTTCTTGGGCGACGCATCCGGCTGGGCGCTGGACGATACGGTGAGCCGCTCAAGCCAAGGCGCGCTATTCAACTGGGCGATGGGCAATGCCTTGCTGCCGGAGGAAGATACCTTACACACCGGGGTTCAAAAGATCGACCGCTCCACTGTGCCCGAACTCGGAGAGCTCGAGGCACTGGCGAGCAGCTTCCAGACGACGATGGACAATGCTGACGCGCACATCAATCCGCTGGGGCTAAGTCCCGGCGCAATCGCCTTCGATATCTCGCCCGTCGAGATGCAGTCCGGCAAGTCCCACTACGAGCAAGTTTACAGCCGCGCGTTGACCGCGCTGAACAATGCCGCGGGCTCCTTCGAACAAGCGGGTCGGATGACCGCTTCTCTCAGGCGCCAGCAGAATACGGTGGATGATTACAGCTCCGCCATTAGAGATCAGGAAACAGCTTACGTGAGCCAATTGATCGAAATTTACGGCAAGCCCTACGCGGGCGACATCGGGCCTGGCAAGGTTTACGCCCAGGGGTATGCCGGGCCGGATCTGGTCAATTGGTTCGTGGTCGACCGGCCATTCGCATCTACCCCGCTGGCTCTCACCGATACGGTCAGTTCCGCCACCGTCGCGATCAAGGTGCCGACGCCTACCGCGATCGATGATTTCACGGGCAAATCGATTCCAGACATCGTTCGTCAGAGCAACGATTCGACACAAGTGAAGGTTCAGGAAGTGAAAGTGAATCCCAATGATTTCATCCAATACTCCGATGTTTACCGCACGGGGATGGGAGCTCGTGCCGAGGTCGGCGAGCTGCAGACCGCATTGATGGAGTCGCACCTGGCTTACCTTGATTTGCTGAATGCCATAGGCGGGATCGAAGACTGCAACCGTGATTTCCAGCGTGAGGCGCAGTTGCTCATCGACACCATTGACAACCACGCAAAACAACTGGCTACCAGCGACAAGATCAACGCCAACCTGTTGCTCAAAGCTAAGGTGATCACAGCGCTGGAAGCGACGGTGGAAGGGACTGAGGCGCTTGGTGAGTTTCAAAAAGATAATGCCGATGCACTGGCGGAATGCCTGCCCAAAGTTGCAGGCCTCTCGTTCGATGCCACCTCAGCGGTGCGGGGATCGATCAAACTCAGCGGCGTGATGTTGGACAATGCCCTCGTCTTCACTTCGCTGGCGTTTAACAACACCATCCGCGGGCTAGCAACGGAAATGGAAAGCCAGCAAATGGATCTCGATTCGTATTTGCTCGAACAGGAATATAAGCTCGAGGCCGTGCAACTGGCCTACGAGGTCGAGCAAAAGTATCGGGAAATGACAGGCATGCTTACATCGCTGGCAGGCCCTGCAGCCAAACTGCAAATGGCCAACGAGCGGGTGCGTGCCGTACTTGCCAAAGGGATGCGAGTACTCGCTGAGCGCGAGTCATTCCGGATCCGGGCGTCCGCGATCATCCAGGGTTACCGCACTAAGGATTTGTCATTCCGCTTGTTCCGTGACGAGTCACTTGAGCAATACCGCAGCCTGTTCGATCTCGCCAGCCGCTACAGCTACCTTGCGGTGAAGAGCTACGACTACGAAACCGGGTTGCTCGGCAGCAGCCATGGCGAGCAGATCTTCAATCGGATCGTCGCCTCACGGTCATTGGGCGATCTAACCGGTGGCATACCGCAGACGACGACCAGCACTCTGGGCGACGCTGGGCTTGCTGGCACTTTGGCTCAGGTGAACGCTGATTTCTCGGTGGCTAAGGGCAGACTTGGGATCAACAACCCCGACCAATACGGCACGGTCTTCTCGCTCCGCTCCGAGTTGTTTCGCTTGCTAAACAATCCCACCACGACGAGCGACGACGATGCTTGGCAGCAAACGCTCGAGCAGCACATGGTGGCCAACGTGGCGGGTGACAGCGATGTGGCTAAGTATTGCCGAAACATCAACAAGCCTGACGGAACGGCGGTGCCCGGGATCATCATTCCGTTCAGCAGTACCATCCAGCACGGCTTGAATTTCTTCGGCCTGGACTATGCGGCGGGCGATCACAACTACACGCCGAGCAACTACGCCACCAAGATCTACAGTGTCGGTATCGCACTGCCGGGCTACATGGGAATGGATAGCTATGCCAACGGCAATGCGGGCTCCGGCGAGGCGGACACTACTAGTTCTAACGCACTGGGGGCCACACCCTATGTCTATTTGATTCCCTGCGGCAATGACAGCATGCTGGCGCCGTCGCTGGGAGATACCAATACGGCTCGCACTTGGACTGTCCAGGATCAAGCCTTGCCACTACCTTATAACCTCGGTGGCACGGATTTCAACAGCACGCAGTTCTTCAGTGCCAACGGGACCCTCAGCGAGCAGCCGTGGATCATCCGCAAACACCAGGCCTTTAGGCCCGTGGCCGATGCGACGATGTTTTACGGCACCGTGCCTCAGGAATTCACCAACACCCGCTTGATCGGGCGCAGCGTATGGAACAGCCGCTGGAAGATTGTGATTCCGGCTTACACCTTGCTCAAGGACGAGCAGACCGGCCTCAACCGCTTCGCTGCGAGCGTGAAGGACATCCAACTTTTCCTGCGCACCTACTCACATTCTGGGAATTGATTAGGAGACCGAAAGAAATCATGAGGATCAGGACCTTCTGTTTCGACATTTTCCCGCATCTCTTCCAAGTCATAACTCGGATTGCCCGAATCCATCGTTTTTGTTTATGAAAAATCTAACATTCGCATGGGTTCCGATCTTCGTCTTGCTGCCATGGCTTGGCTTGCGTTGGATGGATTCGCTGCGCACAACCCAGGCTGACAAACCATTGGTTGCCATGGCGAAGGGCGATGCTCCGACCCAGATCGAGAATGATCCCGTGAAAATTTTCCAGCGGGCGTTTTGGGCTAGTCCGACGAACGAGGATAGGATTCTTCACGCTGAGCGCCGCGAGTGGAGCGACGCGGATGGGCTGGAGAAATGGGAATGGTTTCTGGTGGTCGAGCCCTCTCCCGCCTTGCTCAAGCGTTTGCGAGATGACAATGCCTTCGGTCTATTCCCCGCAGCATCGGCGACTGTCATCGGCCACGCTCCGGATTGGTTCCGCTTCGACGTCGATAAGGTCAGTGTCATGAAATCTCCGCACTCCAAGCTGCAACTGATCTTTTCCAAGGGCGATCACGCACTGTATGCGACCGATTCGGGGCTCGGCTTCCGACCAGGTGCGCCTGAACCGATCAAAACCACTCCGCAACAAGTCCCCGTTCCAGGGCGTCTTCCGACTACGCCACCTCCACATCCGAAACCATGAATCCCAACTTTTTTCCCTTCTGCCGCAGTGTCGCTTGCGGTGCTTCGTTGCTGCTAATGCTATCGATGGCATTGCAAGCGGCGGTGCCCCAGGTGCTCAATCACCAAGGGCGGATCGCTGTCGATGGTAGAAATTTTGACGGCACCGGACAGTTCAAGTTCGCGCTGGTGGATGCCACAGGCACCACCACTTTTTGGAGCAACGATGGCACCAGCAACGCGGGTGGCCAACCGACCACCGCTGTCTCTCTTAGCGTGGTCCGCGGACTCTACTCGGTCCTGCTGGGTGATGCGTCACTTCTCCATATGACCACCGTGCCTGCGGCTGTCTTTACCAACACGGATGTCCGGCTGCGGGTGTGGTTCAACGACGGCACCCATGGCTTCCAGTTAATTTCCCCTGACCAACGCCTAGCGGCAGCACCCTATGCGCTGGCGGCGGAAAACGCTGCGCTTGCAACCGCCTTCAGCGGCTCTCTGGTAGGCGATGTCTCAGGCACACAGTCGGCGACTTCTATCGCCGCCTCCACCGTCACCGGCAAGTCACTGACAGGTTATGTCTCGGGTACTGGAAGTCTGCTGTCCGCAGACGACACGATTTTGTCGGCCTTCAACAAGTTGGATGGCAACAGCAAGTTGAAGGCAAATCTGAATAGCCCTACTTTCACCGGAACAGTGGAAGGCACATTCAGCGGTCCACTCACCGGCAATGTGACCGGCAATGTCTCGGGAAGTGCTGCAAGCTTTACTGGCGCGCTCGCAGGTGACGTAACCGGCAACCAAGGAACCACCTTAATTTCCGCCACCACGGTGACAGGAAAAGCTCTGACGGGTTATTCCTCTGCCGCGGGAACCATCAGTGCCACCGACTCGATCCTAAGTGCGATCAATAAGCTCAACGGTAATGATGCTCTCAAGGCGAATGCCGCCAGCCCGACCTTTACGGGAACGGTGGTTCTGCCAACGGGAACGGCATCGGCCGCGCCCCTGCGCCTGGCGACTGGGGTCAACCTGACGACGCCCGTTTTCGGTGCGGTGGAGTTTAATGGCACGAATCTTTTCCTCACCACCAACTCCGGAACTCCGACCCGCAGGACGCTCGCGTTCACCGATGGTCCGACGTTTAGCGGCACGACGACCGGCACGTTCAGCGGCAACGTGACTGGCAACGTGACTGGCAACGTCTCGGGAAGTGCAGCAAGCTTTACAGGCGCGCTCGCGGGTGACGTAACCGGCAACCAAGGAACCACCTCAATTTCCGCCACCACGGTGACGGGAAAAGCTTTGACGGGTTATTCCTCTGCCGCGGGAACCATCACTGCCACCGACTCGATTCTAAGCGCGATCAATAAGCTCAACGGTAATGATGCTCTCAAGGCGAATGCCGCCAGCCCGACCTTTACGGGAACGGTGGTTCTGCCAACGGGAACGGCATCGGCCGCGCCCCTGCGCCTGGCAACTGGAGTCAACCTGACGACGCCCGTTTTCGGTGCGGTGGAGTTTAATGGCACGAATCTTTTCCTCACCACCAACTCCGGGAG